>NZ_FWER01000061.1 GCF_900169785.1 Rhizobium sullae | reverse complement strand
AACCATCACTAACCCTCCTGCCGTTCCAACAGAAGCAATATATAATGAGGCTTACTTCAGTTCCAGGTGACTAGTGAATTTGTTTCCTATTATGGGAATAGCCTAAGACTCGTAAAATGCTCTGCAAAGGTTGCCCAGGCCTACAGAATCGTAGGCGCGGGAGATGCGACCCTTTGGCAGGTCTATCCAGAGCTGCTGGTTTCCGATCGCAAGCCGTTTGTCGAAGCCGTGCTTGCTGGCGGCCTCCCGCGCAATATTGCGATTGAACCTGGCGCGTCCGATGAGGACCGCAATCTTCTCCTTTTCAGCACAGAGCGGGGACTCGGCGTCATCGAGACGCGAAATGAGGTCGCGCTCTCGCAAGCGTCGATCGGAGATACAGATCGGGCTCTGCTTCTCTATCAGGCCAGACACGACGCTTTGACGGGATTGCCCAACCGCCGCCAGTTCAGCAGCGATCTTGCGGCAAATCTTCCGTTGCGTGGCGGGCACAAGCTTGCACTGATGCAGATCGATCTCGACGACTTCAAGCCGGTCAACGACACCCTTGGTCACGGCGCCGGCGATATCGTGCTCAAGATGACGGCGGAACGAATTCAGGCGGTGCTCCGCAATGGGGAGACCGCCTACAGGCTCGCGGGCGATGAATTTGCCATCATCCAATGCCATGACGATCAGCCTGCTGAAGCAGAGCGGCTGGCCGAATCGCTGGTCCATGCGTTCAAGGAGCCGTTCACCATCGACGGGATCGATGTCTTTGTAGGCGCAAGCGTCGGAATCGCCGTTGCGCCAAATGACGGAAACGACGGCGAGCAATTGATGAAGGCGGCCGACATCGCTCTCTACGCTGCGAAGAACGATGGACGCGGCCGTGCGCGGACATTCAACCGCTCGATGCTCATCATGCTGGAGCAGCGCGAGATGCTGAGGCGCAGCTTACGTGTCGCGCTCCAGGAAGAGCAGCTCTTCATCGAATACCAGCCGCTCGTCGAGCTGCCGGAAGGGATCGTCGGCTTCGAAGCTTTGCTGCGGTGGCATCATCCCTATGCTGGAGTCGTTCCGCCGAAGCTCTTCATTCCCATGGCCGAAGCTGACGGCCTGATGGGAGAAATCGGAGAGTGGGTGCTGGAAACCGCCTGCCGCCAGGCGACAACGTGGCCCTCGCACTTCATTGTTGCGGTCAATCTTTCCCCAGCCCAGTTCCTACTCGGTGGGTTCACCGATCGCGTAGCGGGAATCCTTGACAAGGTCGGACTCGCGGCCGATCGGTTGGAACTCGAGATAACGGAAACCGTCTTGCTTGAGCGCACGACCAACAATCTTGACACGCTCAACACACTCGAGGTCCTGGGTATCCGGATCGCGCTCGACGACTTCGGTACCCGATATTCGTCCCTGAGCTACCTGCAGAACTTTCCTTTCGATACGATCAAGATCGACAAGCACTTCATCAACGATGTCGAGACGAACCGGAACACCCAGACGATCGTGCGCTTCATCATTGGGCTTGCTCATGGATTGGGGATGCGGGTCACTGCGGAAGGCGTCGAGACTGTCGGCCAGGCTGCCTGGCTAGGCAGAAGGAAATGCGACCGGCTACAGGGAAACCTCTTGGGTGCCCCGATGGCTGCCGAAGCCATCGGGGATTTCCTGCATCATCCCTCGTTTGCTACTTTGTAAAGAAGATCGGAGTCTGGATCTGCTAGGGTCCGAACCCATAAGGGGGGTTCCGTTGGGCCCCGCTCAAGCCGCTGTAGCTCGCCGCGAATTTCCGGAATTTTGACAGCGAAAACCGGAAAAATGGATTCTCCGGCAAACCCGTCAAAATCACTCAGAACGCATCCTTGAAGCCGCCTCAAAGGCGGATTGAAAGGCGGGGCCTAGTCATTGAACCGAGGACGGTTCCAGTCGTGGCATATGCCCGCCGCGTCGCTAGGCGCTTCGTGCGTTAACTAACTCGAAATAATGATCTTGCTGGAACCTGCAACTGGTGGTTCAATCTCGCCGGGATATGGGGTTCTGCGGATATGACCGAAGTCGTGATCAGCGTGGCCGCATCGCGTCGGCCGATGGCGTGGTTGAGCGTGTCTTGCGGCGTCTTCGCGATCGTCGCGTTCGGCATCGCGCCCGCACTTTACGTGCGGAACCTGAGTGCGTTCGCGTTGCAAGTCGTCCCGGCGGCAGCTGTTCTATCAATCGCTGTCCTCCTGGCTGCCTCCATCATCCGGCAGCCGGCCGTGCCTCTCTCCCACCTGGCCGGTATTCTTAGGCGCCGAGGCGGCGGAGTGCTTGGGATCGCCGCTTGGATGTGCATCGGCATGGCGGCGTTCTGGACGGTGAAGTTCCAGATCCCGCACGTCGTTCCGTTCTACGCCGACCCCGCCCTTGCAGCGATCGATCGCGCACTTCACTTCGGTGATCCATGGCGTTGGGCTCATTCCTTTTTGCCCGCGGAGGCAATGCCCTCGATGCTTATCGTCTATTTCCCGCTTTGGCTGCTCGCATTCATTGGCTGCATAGCCCTGGTCGCCTTCCATCCGAGCGATCGGCTGCGATCGCGATATCTCCTGTCATTCGCCGCGACATACGTGTTCTTGGGGACAGTGGTTGCGGCTCTGGGCGCTTCCGTTGGGCCAATATTTTATGACCGATTTTTCGATGATGGCCGGTTCGGCGATTTCGTTGCGACGCTCAAACAGAACCCGGGCGAAAGCTATCTTTTCTTTGTCGCCGATCGGCTCTACACCGCCTATGCTTCAGGTGCCGAGGGCATCTTCGCCGGCACATGGGCAATGCCGAGCATCCATGTGGCGATCGCGACCCTCAATGCGCTCCTGCTGGCACAGCTCAGCCGCTGGCTTGGGGTTGTCGGCTGGACCTTCGCTGCCCTTACGCTTTTCGGCTCGATCTACTTCGGCTGGCACTACGCGGTGGACGGGTATGTTTCTGCTGCTGCCGTTTTCTTTTTTTGGCGGCTCTTCGATGCGCCGAGCCAGAACAAGCAATCATCGGGTGTCACATGTTAGAACTCATCGACCTGAAGGCGATACTTATCATCGCCATGATCTTCATTCCGCTTGAGCGGCTTCTTCCGCTTTACGCTGATCAGAAAATGCTGCGAAAGCACTGGCTGAACGACGTGATCTATCTCTTCTTCAACGGTATCCTGATCAAGCTCGGTTTCGTCGCCCTGGTCGGCGCGATGATGTTCGCCATCCGGCTTGTCATCCCGGAAGGCATGTTCGCTGTGGTGCAAGCGCAGCCGATATGGTTGCAGGCGATCGAGGTCACTCTTGTTGCCGATATAGGCTTTTATCTAGCGCACCGCGCCTTCCATTCTGTGCCCTTCCTCTGGAAGTTTCACTCTGTCCACCACAGCATCGAAGAGATGGATTGGCTGGCCGCGCATCGCGTTCATCCGGTTGACCAAATCGCGACCATGACCGCGTCCATGCTCCCGGTTTACGCCCTTGGCTTCTCCGGATCTGCGATTGCGATCTATGCTTTCATGTATCAGGCGCAGTCGCTTCTCATCCATTCAAACACTCGGATCAGGTTCGGTCCTCTAAAATGGGTGCTCGCGTCGCCGCAGTTCCATCACTGGCACCATGCCAACGAGCGACAGGCCTACGACAAGAACTTCGCCGGGCAGTTGCCCTTTATCGATGCCTTGGCAGGCACTTTATACATGCCTGAGCGGATGCCGAGGGTCTATGGCACAGATGACCCGGTTCCTCCGCTTTACCACCAGCAACTTGCCTACCCTCTCAAACAGATTGCCGGTCGAGTGCCGGCGGCTGAGGTATCAGCGCAAACGGGAGACTCACGTCCATGATCGGCAGGCTCGAAGACTTTCTCGGAAAGGTTTTTCTGGTGCTTGTTTTCTTCTTCCTAGCGCTGCAGCAGATCGCCTCGATCGTCACAATCATTCGGCTTCGCGAGAGCGTGGAGTTCTGGCCGCTTGCTCTCTCTTCGCGATTGGCGGGCTTGCTGTTCCTGTGTCTGGTCGTCGGCCTGACGGTGGTTCGTCTGCCGCCACGGCAGAACGCGGACGGGATAGAGCCTCGACTGAGTGCACTCGCGGGGACGTTTGGCTTGATGGTCCTGATAGTACTGCCGCGAGGAACGGTAGGACCGGAGCTCTTGATCGCCGCGACCGTCCTGATGCTCGTCGGTGCTGCACTGTCGATCTACTGTCTGTTCTGGCTAGGGCGCTCGTTTTCGGTCATGGCAACGGCCCGCAAGCTCGTCACCAGCGGACCCTATGCGATAGTCCGGCATCCGCTGTATCTCGCGGAGGCTTTCAGCGCTGTAGGCTTTCTGATCGCCAATTGGTCGTTGGCTGCTTTGCTGGTGGGAACTGCTCATTTTGTCTTCCAATTCCGACGGATGTTCAACGAGGAACGCGTTTTGCGAAGCACCTTTCCGGAGTATCCTGGCTATGCCAGCAGGGTTCCGATGTTCATTCCGCGACCGCTGACCCCCGTCGCGAGGTCGGAAAGAGGATAACGGCTATGCCAACCAAATATCGACCTCCGAAACCGAAACCGGACCACGTCGCCACCGAATGGCGCATGCTCGCGCTCCTGCCTCATCCTCGGTCTCTTCGCGGCGATCAAACTAGGGCAGTTCGATGTTGACGCGGATTGGGTGCTTACCCTCCCTTACAACTGACGGTCTTCGAAACTGGAAGCACGATCATCATCCGCATTGCTGGCAATAACCGCGATGCCAGTCGGGTGCTTCTGAGCCAGCGAGTCCCTCATGCTAGAGCCCCGATATCGGTTCCGGCGCGGCCTGATTAGGGTCGCGATAGAGGATCTTGTCGGGTAACGGCGATAGCCCGAAGGCCGATCGGAGCTTGCCCGTCGTCGCGTTCGCCAGCAGCTTCGCCTTGACCGCCTGCACCTGCGAGCGTGACGTCAGCCGGTTATGCCCTTGCAGCATGCAGGCGATAACACCGGCAGTTCAAGGGGCGGACAATGATGTCCCGCGGTACGTGCGGTAATCACCAACTCCCTGCACCGGGGCCGCCGCATAACGGACCATCAGTGCGGGGGCCATGATCTCGACGGCCGTCCCGAAGTTGGTGCCGTCGGAGCCGTAGTAATAGGGGGTATCGTTCATCCCTAGCCCGCCGGCGCAGATTGCGTCCGGTGCTTCCGCAGGAAGCATGTTGCGGGTTTCACAAAGTACGGGACAAGGATTTCAGTAAGTCGCGGACACCGATTTCAGTAAGTACGGGACAGCGATTTCACTAAGTCGCGGACAGATATAGCGACGGATTTAGATCGATTTTCGTGAGCGCCGATCTGGCACTTTGCCCTCGTGTTTTGAGCGAGGACATGATGCCCAGACAGAAGCAAGCGAGACATACCGACGTGAAGGACATCCGATCGATACTGCGGCTGACGTTCGAGCAGGGATTGTCGATACGCGCCGTTTCTGAACGGCTGAAGATGAGCAAGACGTCGGTTTCGACGTATCTGCTGCGGGCGCGGGAAGCCGGGCTTGCGGTCTGGCCCTTCCACCAGGCCTAGACGAGGACGATGTTCTCGAGCAATCATCATCCCCTTGAACAAGCTGGATGTGGACCCGAGAATCTACGCCGAGTGCAACAGGCCGGATTACAGGTAGGGGATCAGCCACATTCCCGCAAATGGGCGATGAACACTTCTGCCGGTGTTTTGTAGCCGAGGCATTTGCATGGCTGCGCATTCAGATGATGGGCAAGGTCGACGAGCTGTTGCTGGGTGATGTTGGATAGGTCGGTGTCGCCAGGCATGAAGCGGCGGATCCGCCTATTCTGCACCCGACCGGTATATACGTTCGAGGATCCTTCGATGGCAGCAAATGCAAGCCGACAGCACGACGATAAAAAGAAGCGTCCCGAGCGGTGAGGATAGCGGCAGGAAAGACCAGTCGCCGCGCAGCAGTCGCGGCAACGAAAAGCTGGAAAGGCCGGCTTGCGCCACTGCCGCCCGCCCCATAGTGAGACCGATCGCGAGCAGCGCGACATGCGCATGGATGAAACCTGACCGCAAGTGTCGTTGTGGCTGCAAGGCGAGCTGAATCCCGAAGAGCGATGCAAGAATCAGTATCGCCGTAGCGATCCAAATTCCGACCCCAGGTACCGCAAAAAGCAGATAGATAGGCTCGCGCATGATCGGAAGAAACGCCATATAAAGCCACCAGGCGGATGGGCTTGAGGGAGAGTATTCCAACAGCAGCATGCTGATGAGGAAGACCGCCGCTGTCGCATAAGCCAGGGATGGTCCCAGTCGCACCAAAGTGAAGATAGCGGTCCGCATATGACTTTTATCCTTTGGCCTTACGGTCACGCTACGACCGATAGGAGCAATATAGGTGACGCTTGATTAATTTTTACTCTACCAATCACAATCCGCGAAGCGCGTCGTTCGAATCGCGCGCTTCCAAAAACTGGCTCATTTTGCCTCACAACGGGCTGCGCATCTGTCGTTATTTTGCGACTGTTTATCTAAATTATTGAGTTATTATCTTTTTTTCAAGAAGATTTCTCGTGGACACATCCGAATGCTTGGCTAGGATGCTTGAAGGATCGGGGGATCAAATTGCAAATGCTGCAGGTTAGTGCTCGGATTAAGTGCATTGCATTCTTGCTTGCGAGTGGAGCGATCCTGGTCGGGTGCCAGTCGTCCAGCGTTGATAATCTGGCAGCTTATGGCGACAGCGCGAAGACCGTCGAGGATGATTCAGCCGTCGCCTTCTACAAGAACGACGAACTGATCACCATTGGCAAGCTGCAGTTTCAGGAAAAGAACTACGGAAAATCATACGCCATTTACAAGCGCGCGGTTAACGTCTTTCCGGAAGATCCGGCCGCCTGGCTCGGCTTTGCGGCCTCTGCAGATATGGTCGGCCGCTTCGATACCTCCGACCGCGCTTACCGGGAACTCGCAAGGATGATCGGCAATACCCCGGTCTACTACAACAACATCGGGTACTCGCACCTCTTGCGCGGCGACCTTCCCGGTGCCAGACGGTACTTTCTGAAAGCCTACGAGCTCGATCCCGCAAACGAGGTGACTGCCCGGAACCTCGAATTGTTGAAGAACAGCGTGAATTTCGCACAACGGAGGTAGGTTTTCGGCGATTCAGGCTCCCAGCCGACACTCCGCCGACGGACAGCCTGGCGTCGTTGCCGCTTGTGAACCGACACGGTACCAGGACGATTCGCGTCGCCGGGCGGTTGTGTTGGAGATTTCGGTGAAGTCGCGGTTTACTGCACCTTCCGGAGTATAAGCTTCCCTTCCGGTGAGACCGTTCGCTCGTAGCGCGGCAGGTCATCGATCGCGACGCCCTTAGCATCGATGGACGTTAAACTTTCATCCGGAGTCTGATATCCAGCTGGCGGGGCAGCGGGCGATGGCGCGAAATATTGTGCCGGTTCCTTGCCAGGCGCACTCAGCACCAAAGCTCCGCCAGCGCGCGAAGCAAACGAACCAGAGCGCATCCGTTCATTCATTATGAAAATCGTCTTTTGCAGGCTTTCCGTCTGCTGCCGGATGACTGCCACTTCATCAGCCTTCGCATTTCCGGCAAAATTGCGCCCCTGCTTGTCTACCTGCGCTTTCAGGCCATCGATCGACCTCTTGAGCGCGACAATCGTCTCGCGGCTCTCGCGCAAATCCGCTGCGTTTTTGGCAGTATAGATCAGAATGCCTGCATTGATCGGCAGAAGCATCACAACCATGGCGATGAGCGGCGCATTTCTTGGGTGCCTCTGCTCTCCGGTCTTTCGCATACCGCGCAGTTTTGCGTCGTCCGCTTCGGCGTCGAGATTCGGGATGCTGGTCATTCGCTTTGCTCCACCGCTCGTCATCACGTCATTGTTTCAGGCATTCCTTAATAACGCTGGCAACTTATTCCAGAGTGAACACCCCTTCCCAGGCCCGTTCCAGCATATCCAGCGACGCGACCTTCGGCATTCCATTGAATTCGCAGTAAGACCCGACGAAGTCGAGAATATACTTCGGATGATAGCAGGACGCGAGCATGGTGCCATGGTACTTGCGATCATAAAAGTGGTTCAAATCAATGTCACTGACATCTATCGCGGCGCCGCCCGCATACGACTTGAAAATTTGGATGTATTCTTCGCGCGACGGGTTATTCACGAAGATCTTGTACTTCAGACGTCTAAGGCCAGCCTCGTCGGAAAGATCCTTCGGGGCGATGTTCGTCGAGAAGACGACCAGTTCGTCGAATGGAACCTTGAACTTCTTGCCGGTGTGCAGCGTCAGGAAGTCGTATCCACGCTCGAGGGGCACGATCCAGCGATTGATAAGCGATTGCGGCGCCACCTGCTGGCGCCCGAAATCGTCGATGATGAAAACGCCGCCGGATGCCTTCAGATGCACCGGCGCTTCATAGACATTTGGTCCTTCGTTGAAGGTGAGATCGAGCAGATCGAGGGTTAATTCCCCGCCGGTCTTGACCACAGGACGACGGCATTCGATCCATCGCTGATCGGCCTTCGGATAAGGTTTTGCGTCAGCCCCGGCTATGGGTTGATGCACAGCTTCGTCAAAGAAACTGATGACATGGCCGCCAACCTCGATGGCATGGGGCACAAAGATCGTTTGGCGAAACAGTTGCGACGTCCGCTCGGCGATGCTCGTCTTTCCGTTTCCGGGCGGTCCGTAAAGCAGGATGGAGCGACCCGAGTTCATGGCCGGACCGAGCTTTTCGACCAGCGAATCCGAAAGCACCAGCCCCTCAAGGCTCTCGATCAGCCGCTCTGGGGTCACGCGCTCGTCATGGATGGACTGTAAACTCACTTGTCGGCAGAAAGCGTCCAGCGATACCGGCGCCGGTCCGACATACTGGGATTGACGCGACGCCGCGCGGGCATATTCGAGGCCATTTGTCGAAAGCGCATAGCGAATGTCGGATCTCACATCCTCGCCGGCCAGGCCCCGAGCCTCCAGGAGTGCGAGCTTCACAAGTTCCTTGATCAGGATATTGGCCAGCACTTTCGGCAATTTCATGCGATCGGCAAGGTGAGATGCCGTGATTGTATCCTGCTCGGCCGCACATTTTGCCGCCAGCCTAAGCAGGAACGACGATTCCAGGCCCGTCTCCTCCAGGCTTGCAGGCGCCATCGGCATCCGTGGATCGAGGGGTATTACGACATCTTGACGGTTCTGTTCGGGCGAATACTGCATACGGACCTCGCTTGGTTCAACCGCCGGGTTTCAAGCCGACGAGAATACTGACGACACGGATGACAATCGGAACGAGCACGATGATCAGGCTCACCGGGAACAGGAACGCTCCGAGCGGCAGCAACATTTTGATCGGCAGGGCGTTGGCCTTCTCCTCGGCCCGAACGATACGAAGATCGCGCATTTCCTTACTGTAGACCCGCAGCGTCTGCGTAACGCTCGTTCCGAGTTCCTCCGATTGGCGGAACAGTACCGAAAGCGCTCGCGCCTCATCTATCCGCAATCGCGTCGCAAGGTTGGCCAATGCATCGCGCAAGCGGCGCCCGCCGCGCACTTCCAGCATCATGATCGAGAGATGCAGGCCGAAGTCCTGCTGCTTGTCGATGAATTCCCGGGTAACGCGGTTGGCCGCCGCCTCGATGCTCATCCCCGCATCGAGGCAAACGATCAGCATATCCATGAAGTCGGGAAAGAGCCGGCGATACTCCCGCTCCTTGGCGCCGCCGCGCCGGTCGATATAGATGTTGACCAGAATAAAGGTCACGCCGGCGGCAAACATGGCGATGATCAGCGTAGCGATCCGCGACATCTCGGGCACGAAGCGATCGAATGCCCAGACCGCCGCGACAAACACGCCGATACAGATCAGCGCGCGAACCACCTGGAAGATCGTCACTGCGCTGGCATCGAAAAATCCTGCGCGGATCAGGCGGTTCTGGATGGAGTTCTGATTCGTGTCACGCCGGGTAATCTCGAAATAGCGACGGATCAGGCGGTTTTCCGCCTCGCCGAGATCGGCAATCGTCGTATCGCCAAGGTGGAGTTCCTCGCCTGCCGCCGTCGTGGCCTTCGACAGCCGCGCCCCGACCTCACGCCGCCGAAAAACCAGTTCCGATGCCGCTGCTGAAAATATCAGCACTGCAAAGAAGACGATGAAGTAAATTCCATATTCACTCGACATGGCTCAGTACTCGAAGTTGACCAGCTTGTAGAGAATCACATTCCCGACCGCCATGAGGGCCAGCAGCACGCACACCACGACGGTTCCGTGGCCGCTGTCCCAGAGGGGATCGAAGTAGGTCGGCGACAGCGCCTTGATCATCCCGTAGAGCAGAAACGGGTAGATCGACATGAAGATCGCCGTGATGCGCCCTTCCGAGGAGATTGCCTTGACCTTTGCCTTCAGCATCGTCCGGTCGCGCAGTGTCTTCGAAAGGTTCCGCAGGATTTCGACAAGGTTCCCGCCGGTTCCGGCCTGTACGCTCAGCGATATTGCGAGCAGGTTCAGATCCTCGACGCCCACCCGGTCGGCCAGGTTTATGAGGGCGTCGTCAAGCGTCACGCCATAGGTGAGTTCGTCCGAGAGGAGGCCGAACTCACTGCCGATCGGATCAGGCATCTCGCGCGCCACCAGAGCAATCGCCGCAGGCAGCGGGTGGCCGGCGGCCAGGCTGCGGTTGGCGACATCGAGCGCTTCGGGGAGCTTCAGTGCGAATTTTCGCATGCGGCTCGCCCGGGTCCGCCAGACGACGAGCGCAGGGATAAGGAGGCAGATCAGGAGAAAGACCGGTACCCTGACTAGATTGCTCGGCACCAGAAACTGAACGACCAGCCATATTAAAGGTGCGCCGGCGATCGCGAAGAGGCTAAATCGCCTCGCATCGAACTTAATGCCAGACTGGACGTAGAACTGCCGCAGCCGCTGCATCAAGGGGGTCTGTCGCCAGCTGCCGTCGGCACCACGCTCCTTCAGCATATCGCGGTAGGTCTTACGATGATCATCGCTGACATTGAGCAGGCTCAGCCGATGGTTTACCGCGCGGTGACGCTCGGATGTCCTGAAGTAGCCGCGAACGATCGCATCGACGGCAACAAGGGCCGCGATGAATACGGCCGCGTAAAGCAGGATCAGGGTCATGGTTCAACGGGCCCCGTTTGCAGCGGTTTACCGGGATCGAAGATCATCGCAGGAATCTCGATCCCGAGTTCGGCAAATTCCTCGATGAAGCGCGGCCGTATGCCCGTGGCGCGGAATTCTCCGTGGATCCGCCCGTGGTCATCGGTGCCGGTCTTCTTGAATTTCATGATCTCCTGCATCTGCACGACCTCACCCTCCATGCCGGTGATCTCTGAAATCGAGACGATCTTGCGGCTGCCATCGCTCAAGCGCTGAACCTGCACGATAACCGTAATGGCGGACGAGATCTGCGAGCGAATGCTCAGCTGCGACATTGGCATCCCGGCCATGCCGACCATCTGTTCGAGCCGGCCGACGGCATCACGGGGCGTGTTGGCGTGAATGGTCGTCATCGACCCCTCGTGGCCGGTATTCATCGCCTGCAGCATGTCGAAGGCCTCGTCGCCGCGCACTTCGCCGACGATGATGCGGTCCGGACGCATACGCAGCGCGTTTTTCAAAAGTTCGCGTTGACGAATTTCGTTGCGCCCGTCGAGGGTCGGTGGCCGAGTTTCCAGCCGGCCGACATGCGGCTGCTGCAACTGGAGTTCGGCCGCGTCCTCGATAGTAATCAGACGCTCCTTCGGAGAAATTTGCGACGAGAGCGCGTTGAGCAAGGTCGTCTTGCCCGAACCCGTGCCGCCCGAAATGACCATGGATACCTTGCCCTTGACGGCGGCGCTAAGAAGGACGCGCATCGCATTAGCCATGGCGCCATATTCCACGAGGCGCTCCATCGTCAGCGGCTTGCGGGTAAATTTTCTGATGGAAACGAGCGGTCCGTCGACCGTGATCGGCCTAATGGCGACGTTCACACGCGAGCCATCCTTGAGNTTTTCTGATGGAAACGAGCGGTCCGTCGACCGTGATCGGCCTAATGGCGACGTTCACACGCGAGCCATCCTTGAGGCGGGCATCGACCATCGGCGTCGATTCGTCGACGCGGCGACCGACCGCCGAGACGATCTTGTTGATCACCCGCAACAGATGGTCCTCGTCCTTGAAACGCACGGCCGTGCTTTCGAGCCTGCCGCCCCGCTCCACATAGACGCTATCGTGGCCGTTGATGAGAATGTCGGCAATCGTGTCGTCGGCCAGTAGCGGCTCGATCGGTCCCAGCCCGAGCATCTCGTCGGTGATATCGCGGATCAGATCATTGATTTCCTTGGCATTGAGCGGAAAGTTGTTACGCCGGATGTAGTCCTTGACCAGAGGCCTGATCTCAGTTGCAATCTCCTCGTTGTCGAGCGTGTCGAGAATGCCCAGGTTGATACGATCGAGCAGGTAACGATGCAGATTGACCCGCTCCGACACCATGTCCGGCCCGAGCGAAGCTTCTTCGACATGTACCGGCGCTTCGCCGGACGCGGGTTGCCGAGCTGGGACGTGCGGAACCGCACCGGCTAGAGACAGTTCGATCGCCTCCGGATGCTCCCGGTTTTCCGGTTCCCGCTGCTTGTAGAAACGCCCGATGATTCCGTTCGTCATGCCTTCCACCCCTCGACTATTTTACAATGACCGTGGAACCGACCTTCACCCGCTCAAAGAGATCGATGACATCGGCGTTGCTCAGGCGGAAGCAGCCCGACGACGCGAAGGCGCCGACCGTCGACTGCTCGTTCGTTCCATGAATGCGGTAAAGCGTGTCGGTGTTGCCCTTGTAGAGATAGATTCCCCGAGCGCCCAAGGGATTAAACGGCCCTGGAGGTACAAGGTCCGGAAGTTGCGGCGAGCGCGCCTTCATCTCGGCCGGTGGCCGCCACTCAGGCCACTCTGATTTGCGCCCGACCTTCACGACGCCGCTCCAGCGAAATCCGTCGCGACCGACACCGATTTTATAGCGGATCGCCCGATTTCCGGAGACGACGAGGTCGAGCGTCTGGTTTCCGCTGACAATGACGATCGTCCCTGCTGCGTAACTTTGCTCCATGGTCACCATGGCACCCGTCCTCGGTCCGAGACTTCGCGGCACAAGCCCGCCTGCGGCGGCATCCGCGACAGCCATCGCGAAAACCGCAAGACCAAGAATGGCGGCGCAGGTCCTTATGCGCCGACGGTCGATCGCCTTCATCGGACCAGTGCTCCGAGCTTGCCGACCGCGCTACAGAAGCGCGCTCGGGAATTCACTTCCACCGGCAGCACCCCGCGATTAACCGCCTCACTTAGGGTATCCCAATCATCCGCGATGACGTGAGTGGGGATCTCCCTGAATATCTTCTCCGTTTGCTGCCGGCGAACGCCGAGGCCGAAAAGCTTGGTGCGATATTTGTTGATGACGATGAATATCTGATCCGAATTGCCGCGCAGCCGCACCAGATTGGCGAACAGGTCCTTGGCTTGCGAAAGCGCAGGAATCGTCATTTCGGTCACGATGCAGATGCTGTTGACCGAGCTGAGCACATCGTACTTCCACGGCGTATCGTAGTAAGGAATGTCGATGACGGTGTGATCGCTCTCAAAGGCTGCCACGTCCAGCATCCGCAACACCAGTTCGGAGCCCCTCGGCGTCAGAAGAACGGACGGCTGCTTGAAGGACAGCAGCGAAAAGCCGCCCGAATGACGCTTGCGGACCAGATCGATAAACTCCAGATCGACCCGGGAAGGATTGGCGATGACCGGCTTCAGGTCGTAGTCGTTGACAAGGTTGAGATAATAGCCGAGCGACCCCGATGAAAAATCCATGTCGAACAGATCGACCCGCGGCGCGGAATTCTTGGTCGGCTGGGCAAGCACATGCGCGAGCGACGAAGCGATCACGCTGGCGCCCGCACCGCCGACGGCCGAAACCACGGCATGGACCCGGCTGTCGCTTGCCCCGGTGCCGGGAGCATGGGTAGAGATTACCTCAATCAACGCGCGGCGCTCGAGCGGCTTCTTCAGCCAGTCGTTGCCATTCAGGCGGAAGAGCAGCCGCAGCATGTCGTCCGGTAGATCTTCGGAAACGACAACGAGGGGAATGTCCCGATGGCTGGTGCGGAACGCGAACAGTTCCGGACGGTGCAGCGATTCGCCGTCGTCGACGTCGAGAACGATCAGGTCGAACTGCGTCGAATCCAACCGACCTTTTTCGCCAAGCGCCTTCAGCGCCACATGGCGCACATCGTAACGCGACAACGCACCGAACACATCGAGCATGAGGCTTGCGGCCGCAGCATCGTCGGAAAGGACCAATATCTTGGTGGATGCGGCAATGTTGATGTGAGCTGTCATTTCGCTTTCCTACGCAATATTTAAGGAGTCAGCAGGTTGAACAAGTCTTGAGGTCTTCCGTGGTGATCGTCACCGGATGGGCGGGTATCGTGACGTCGTCGAGCCCTAACAGGGCGCCGAGAACGGGCAAGTCGAAGGTGACGTCGCGCACTTCCAGGCGCATGGTCAGCACCGGCCCGTCCGGACGGCCCCAGTAGCCGAGCCCGGAGCGCTGATAGGTCACCATCAGCTTGTCCGGCGTGATGCGCCAGTTGAGATCGCAGATGCCGGGGCGCGGATCGCCAGCCGCGCAGTCGCCATCGCTCCCCGTCACGACCCGGCTCAATTCGGCGCTGCAGTTCGGAAGAGCGGGTCCGGGTCCGCACACCGAGGATAACGTCGCATCGTTGGGTGTCGCGTTCCCGTTGTTCAGTGGATCGGCTGCGCCGATCGGGAAAACATCATCGAAATCAGTCGTCAGCGGATCGGAAACGGCCGCAAGGCGCGCGCCATATTGCAGGGCTTTGACCGTCTGGTTCCATTGCGACATGGCGTAGCCGAACTCGACGAAGGCGGCGAACACCAGCATCACGAGCGGGAAGGTCACCAGCCCTTCGGCAAGGCTCACACCGCGCTCGTCCCGCCAGAAGAAAATGGGCGATCTCACCATCCCATATACCTCTCTTCATGCGAGGAACTGATGGTTATTGCATCAAGGCCGAGCCAGCCGAACAGGGGAGAGGTCTGATAGACATGCGCGGTCTGCACGGTGATGATGCCGTCGGCATCAGGCCCTGCGATGGTGATGTCGGCAGCGTCCTTCCAGCCCGGAACCCGCGGTTTGGCGTCGGCCGCCGGGCTTTGCGTTCCGTAAAAGGCGATCGTCCTCGCACTCGCCTCATTGCAGGTCGGCTCATAGGTTGCCGACGCCGGCCGACAGCGCGACAAATAGCGCCCCGCATCGCGCAGGCCTGCATCGATCTGCATCCGCTCCCAAAAAATGTTGCCGAATTCGAGAATACCGGCGGCGAACAGCGTCACAAAGGGCACCGCCACCAGCGCTTCGGCCAGTACCGCTCCCTCCTGCCTTGACCAGAAGCCGAGACCAAGACCTTGCCGGACGAAATTGCGGAGCGCCATCATCATCGGACCAGCTCCGATTCTTCGCGGAGGTATTCCTCCATCGAGCCGAGGCCGCCCTGACCGGTAATGTCAACGATTTCTATATCGATGGCATTGTACTGGAAGGGTATTTCGGTTGGACTGCCTTTAATCTTGGCGAGATTGTTGTGTGTCTTGACGGGACGGGTCAGAAAAACCTTGCCGAACGCGGCGACATCGACGTCCGTCTTGCCGTTCATTGCCCCTTGGGCCCCGCAGTCCACCAGCGCCGCGATGGTTATCCTTCTGTCCGGGAACGCAGGTGGATCAGTGTTCCCGTAACACAGTGCCCTTCCGGTCTCTCCGCCCTGAGACGTTCGCTCATAGTATCCGTTGGCAATCTCGTAAAGATATACTTCGTAGCGGGAAGGCTGTGGTGAACCCGACAATGCGGCCGGTAGCGACTCGTTGTAGTTGATCAGCCAGTAATTCGCCAGGTCCCAGTCGCCTTTGCCAACGCGAGCACCACTTGTCGGCACATCAACGAGATATGTTTGGTCATCTGGAAAGGCCATGACCTCGTCGACCACGGGGTCGATGGACAGTGTGGGCTTTGCATCGCAGGTAGGCGCGCCGTTGCCCTTCTTCTGCGCGCCCTTTCGCACATTGACCGCCGGGGGCCCGGGCGTGACACTACCCGGTACAGCGCCGCCCTCCATCATATCGAACCTTGTATTGATTGCCTCCTCGACCGAACCGGTATTGCCGGGCTTCGTTGTGACCGTATTGTTTCTTGCAACGCACATCGGCGCGCCGTTTCCCGCAAAATATTCCCTGAGGTCCGAGGCGCCCTTGCCGTCAGGTACTTCGAGAAACCCGAAGTTGCCCGGGCCGGCGGGGTCGCCCTGATTGGAGGGAAGGTGCATCGATATCAGGGCACCGTGAAAATCCCCGTCGGCGAACGCCTGGTTGGCGGTCTTGCCCTGATCTTCGAACGGGTTGCAGATGAATATTGGCGAAATATCGCACGCGGCCATCTTGTACACGGCAACCGCCTCGGCGGAGACATTGATGGTGTCCCGGTCGAAGCCGACCGGAAGCGGGAAGATTGTCGTTAGTGCCTGATTCTTTGCGACGACCCGCGCGTAGGATGCCTCGCTCGCTGTCGTCGCCACCATGGATCCGGTGATTGGAACGTCGTCGTTGGCGGGAATTTCCTTGAGATATGTCACGTTGACCGTGCTCGCCGCATCGTCATCCGCATCATAGGCTACGGTGATATAGGAGCCGAGCGACATCCCCGTCCCGCCGCCGCCGAAGGCCGCGGTATTGGCAAGCTTCTCGATTGCCGCGTCCGCCCGGTCGATCGCGTCGTCGCGGCCGTCGAGTTCGCGGGCTCCGGCGAGCGCCATCGCATCGACGGCACTCTGCAGCTCGGTATGCAGATTGCTACTGCGGCCGACATCGATGACCAGCAGCGAAAAGCCGAGAAGCAGCGGCATGGCGATGAGCGTCAAGGCGATGACGTAGCCATGATGATCATTCCAGAACCGTCTGATAACCCTGCTAAGCATTGGCATACCCCCATCGCAGCGCTAACGCCGTGACCTCCGTGCCTTGTGCGTCTTTTCCTTCCGGCGTTGCCGCCGTTCATGCCGTTCGATAGTTACTTGCCGACGCCTGCCCCATTGGACGTACCATTGGCCGCCATGGCTGGCACCGGCTGCACGATAGCCGATCCGGCGTTCTGGTACTCGGTGACCACCCTGCGGATCACCTTGCCGTCGCTGGCGATATGGGTTCGCTGCGCTTCCGGCGGGAACGGGTCCTGCGTATGGATGGCCTTGTTGGCTTCCACGGCATTCCCGAGCCCGAAGGTGATCGAGTCTCGATGATTCATGTAGTCGGCGCAGCCGGAAACGAGGCTGGTGACGACAAAGACGAGAAGCACGCGCTTATCTTTTTGCAACAGCAAGTTGGCCTCCCTGATCCAGATCGAGACGATGGCCATAGGGGCCCTTCACACCTTCGCCGTTGCGAAAGCGGCGCAGCATGTCCTTGTCCACTTCCAATATACCGAGCGCGAACAGCTCCGCATCGTTCGATGAACGTGTCTGGTCGAGCGGACTATAGAGGTCCTCGCCTGGCGACGCCGGCCGCACGATATGCGGGGTGACTACGATGACGAGGTCGGATTCCTTTTTCTGGAAACTCGTCGAGCGGAACAGCGCGCCGAGAATCGGTATCTGCCCGAGACCCGGCAATTGCTGGATGTCCTTGGCATTGATCGACTGCAAAAGCCCCGCCATTGCGAAGCTCTGCCCGTCGCGCAGCGCTACCGTGGTGCTGGCAGCGCGCGAGATGAAGCCCGGATTGCCGTTGACGTTGATCGACGTATCGAGCTCGGAGACTTCCGGCTCGATCTGCAGGTTGATGAGGCCGTCATCGAGAACCACCGGCTTGAAAGTCAGCCGCACGCCGAAGGGGCGATAGTCAGTCTCGGTGGCGACGGTCGCGCCGTTGGTCGTCGTCGTCAGGATCGGCACTTCGCCGCCTGCATGGAAGCTGGCGGTCGAGCCGCTCATGGCGATCAGGTTCGGCTGCGCCAATCGGCGCACTACACCCTTCTGCTCGAGCGCGTTGATCACCACGTCGATTTGGCCGCCGGAGATTTCCAGCACTTTGGCGATCAGCTGGCCGAAGGGCTGCATGCCCGTCGCCGCGCCCTTGGGGTCGAGGAGGGTGCGGACGAGGCTGCCGTCGTCCACTCCGATGCCCTGGCTGGTCGTTGCCTTGCCGATGCCGTTGTTGCCCTGCCCGGACCAACCGATCCCGAGGTCGCGGCCCGTCTGGCGCGAGGCTTCGATGATACGGACCTCCAGCATCACCTGCTGGCTGTCGCTGACCCTCAGTTGGTTCAGCACCGGCTGGCTGGAATAGGACTGGGCGATTTCAATCACCCGCTGCAGTTCCACGGCGTCACGTACGGTGCCGGTCAGGCGGATGCGATCGTTGGAGTTGAATACCCTGACCTGAGCCCGGGGCGCGGCGGAGCGGATGGCGAGGGCCGCCTCGCTGAAATCGCTGGCGACGCGGACGTCGATGACGCCGAGCAGTCTCTTGCTGTCGTCATAGACCGAGATATTGGTAGCGCCGACCTGCTTGGCGCGAATGAACAGCGACCGGTCTGACAGCGGCACCACGTCGATCATATCGGCGCTGCCGATGACGAGATCGCCAAACGTCTGGCCGGTATTGAGCGTCAGCGTCTCGTTTGGAGGCAGCGTGACCCGCTGGACCGATCCGCCGAGCGTCACGAACTTTTCCTGTGCGTCGGCGCGCCCGGTAAAGCCT
Organism: Rhizobium sullae; assembly: GCF_900169785.1. Taxonomy (GTDB): domain Bacteria; phylum Pseudomonadota; class Alphaproteobacteria; order Rhizobiales; family Rhizobiaceae; genus Rhizobium; species Rhizobium sullae. Next base: position 76,292 of record NZ_FWER01000061.1, on the reverse strand, counting down.
GGCCCCCAGCACACACAGGCCGAAAACACTGCGACCAGTGCCGCAAGGCTCGACCTTGCGATTCCCCTCTTGCCCCTCGACATGCCTGCCTTTACCCCCCATTCGGCCGCCGCGCTCGCGCTGCGGGTATCCCGCATCTATGTCACTGGATCAGGCCGACTCTGTGCTCCTCGCGCTTGGTCGTGTTCCAGACGCCCACAGTCGCCCACTTTGGCTCAATCGGCAATGCCGGTTCGACGTTGCTTTCGACAATCTCAACTTGTTTTTCGCGCTCCGGCGTCTTCGCCAGATCCTTGCCGAGTTCGGTCGCCGTCGGCCCACCGCCGAGATCGGCGACCGTGATCTGCCGGGTCTCTTCGACGGAGGACGAGGCGATGTTGCGAAGCGTCAGCGACAGCGTGCCGATTGTGGCGCCGAGCGTGAGACGCTGCGCCTCGTCGGTCGTCACCTCGAAGGTCACGGTTTTCACGACGGAAGGCTCGTCTTTGCGCTCGTCCGCGGTCTGGTCCACGGCCAACACCTTCACGCCCTGCAGCAGCACGTCGACAAAGGTTTGGTCGTTGCCGGCCGGGTCACGCACGAGCCGTGTCAGAAGCACATCGACGCGATCCGAAGGCCGCACAAAGCCGGCGACCCCGAGCACGTCGTTGACGCGGATGGAAACCGCCTTCATGCCCTGGTCGAGCGCCGCCGACAGCGTGGCCCGCTCGCCGGCTCCGGTGATCTTCGAGGACAGAACCGGCTCGCCCGGATCGATCGCCTCCATGGCATAGCGCGGGTGGGCATCGTCGCCGACTACGGCCTCGATGCTTGCGAACGAGCCTGTGGGCGTTTCGTTTGAGGGCCATGGGATGGCCTTGAGGTTTTCGGGGCGCACCCGGTCGCCGAAGCGCATCGGCTTGGCGGCGACAACCAGCGTTTTTTCCTGCGTCTTGGTGCGGCCCATCGCCAGGAGCCGGGCCTGCTGATCGGCGAGATACTCGCGCATTCCGAAAACTGCTGCTCCTGCGAGCACGAAAGCAATAACGAGACTGAAAATCGTTGAAGAACGCATCACCGCTACTCGCTACACTGGGTGGGATACTTCCAATATGCCTAAATTAGAAGAGAGGCGTTAACAAAACCCCTCTCTTCAGCTCCAAAAACACTACTCAAGGAGTCGCTGTCGGCGCATCGAGGTTTTGAGCTGCGAACCAAGTCGCCCACGATCCCCATGCCGTGTTGAGTTGTCCGCCGATCAAGACAATTGATGCAACAACTCCGCCGACCAGCAAACCAAGCAGAATAAGATATTCAGTCAGTGCCACGCCGTCTTCTTCCCGCGCGAAAGCGCGTACACTATTTACAAGTGCTTTCATCGAGAATTACCTCCAGGTTACTTGGCTCGCCGTCATTCCCCCCGGCACCGCCTCTTGCCGTCGAGACCACCCCTCCGACTACGTATATTAATAATCTGTTAATTCTAATTTAGTCAATTAGTGATATTGCATACGAAGCGTCGTATATAGTTTATGGTTAAGATGCGGCTCGACAAATCGCGCCGCAAAAACTGTTCCATCGCGGGCACGCATCGGCTTTAGAGCTGAATTTGTAGATTATCTTCGCCAATAGAGTTAGGTGGCATGTTACAAATAGTGAGCTTTACTACGTGGCTTTCCGTATTGCTTTTTCTTTATGCCGGGTGGACTGATTTCCGAACGTGGAAAATTCCCAACACACTCGTCCTCGCGCTCGTAACCCTGTATGCGCTGCGCGCCGTGGCCGTGATGCTGGGCTCCGAGGATGTCGGCGCGACGCTGTTTGCCCCTACTGGGATCGGCGGCGATGTCGGTGCCGGCCTGCTGATGTTCGCGCTAGGTGTCGTGCTCTGGTCTTTACGGATGTTCGGCGCCGGTGACGCCAAGCTCTTCCTGCCGATCGGCCTTTTCGTCGGCTGGCACGGCATGCTGCCGTTTTCGATCTTTCTCCTCGTCCTCGGCGTCGCGACGCTGCTGATGCTGCGGCTGCCGGTGCCGCTGCCGTTTAGGCATCTCGCCTTTTTTATGCGCATCGAGGAAATCCGGGCGAGCCGCAAGGTACCGTATGGCGTCGTCATGGTCTTCGCGGCTCTCCTCACACTTGCTGTGCCCTCCGCAGAATCTGCCGCTCCGGCAACGTCCGCTTCCAGGGCACCAGGAGTTCCCGCACTACTGCTTCCGGTGTGATCACCAGCATGAAAGCGAAGAACTAGAGACCATAGCTAACGACTTGAAAATGTTGCCGCCCAGGTGCGTTCACGCACCTCTGTCTTGATCGGTCGAAAAGGGCCGTATCGCTTCGCAACGGGTGGTGGGAAGCGGAAGTTCACGAGCAAATGAGAGGCGTTTTGCCGCTCGCCGAAACCGCTCCATATGGGAAAATCGCCCACCGCAAGAGCCTGCCAGCTTCCCAAAACTCAGGAGCGCGCGTGACGTCCGAGAGGCCCCAAGCCAGCCACCTTCGAAGGGCGGGTTAGCTTCGATATTCTGAGGAGAAGGGGATTGAGGAAATACGTCAATCCAGCTAATCGCAGCACATCTTGCGGACGTAGGTGTTTGCGAACGTCACCATCGAATCCAGATTCGCACCGCAGGCAAGTTGATTGCATCGATGTCAGACGAGGTATGCCAGAACATTTCGTTCCCGCGGAAGCTCACGGCCAGTTCGGCAGGCACCGGCGACGTCGGCCAATCGAGGCATGGCGGAACAAATGGCCGCCATTATCCGTTGCGGTTGCATGACATTGGGACGCAGACAATGGGCTGGGTTGTCAGAGCTACCGATATCTTACGATGCGGTGCCTTCGCTGAGACTGATAAATACACGCGCGTCTCGGCGACCTGGAGGGGAAACGAATGCATGAGCATGCGATAGGATTCTTGGTTGCAGCGGAGCTGTCGGCCATGTTCTGGGCCGGTCTCTTTCTTGTGCTCGGACACGTTTGACACTCGCAATTGCGGCCGGTTCGCCGCCGCCCGCGACAAATCTGCATCGCGCATCAGCCCGCGCGGGCCCCCTGCTAGTTGAGCTCCGACGTGCGAGAACGAAGTCTCGGCATGCTTCGGCATCGCAGACCGGAATAATTTCTAATGTCTGCAATCCGAAATCGATGCTTCACACCGGTGGCATCAACGAGCACAAACTCACCTTGAAATGTCAAACACGCAGATAGAAAAACTGCGCTCAGTCCCCTATCAAGTATAGATACAACAGGCATATGATTAATACTGTTGAGTACTTACGATCAATTTTCTCTTGCAGACGACAGTAAATTTAATGTTTCCACTTGAGGTGCGTAGAGCGAGCCGACGGTGATCAGTGCGACTCATCCGAGCGCTCCGGCATGGAAGCACAGTGCGAGCTTGATCCAATACAGTTATTGAGCGGCTGAGATCTTCGACTTTGGACATGATAGTCTATCTTTCCGGTTGTTCGTACGACGATGGGGCCACCTCGCCGCTTTCCCGCACAGCTTCTCATGCCTCAGCACACTCAACAGCAAAAGCTGCGGGGAAATTCTCGTTTACGTTGGAAGAACATTCTCACTCAATCGGTTTCCAGATCCGCGTCGCTTTTGCGTTTGTTCGCAACCGCGATCGTCGCGTCGTCGTCCCACAATCCCCCTCGACCACTCAAGACTACCTTGGCTCACACCTTGAAAATCAGCGCTGGGATAATCTGAGGCGGCCTTGTACCACCTTGGTTTAATTCATGTTTTTATCCTTCCAGCACCAAATGTTTCGTGTTGTCGGCATTGTGTGTTTCGCTGGATAAGCCTCACCTTCCGTAGGGAAGAATGGATATTCCCGAAATGGAAAATCCTCCCTCGGGCAGCAGAATATTCACGTTTATGTTGCATCGCGGCATATTTTTGTTAAGGTGAGTCTTCCAGTTCGCCACCCTGAGGTTGTGGAATGAAGGATTATGCCTGGTCAAGAAGCCCGAGGCTCCGACGCGCGCAAGTAGTGTCCCGACGCACCGGCAACGGACTCATAAAGCGCGGGCTCGACATCGCGGGAGCCTTGTTGGCACTTGCATTCCTCAGCCCGTTACTGCTGTTGCTTGCCTGCCTCGTCGTGTTTGCTGACGGCGGACCTGTCTTCCAGAGACATCTCCGAATTGGGCGCGGTGGCTGCGTCTTCAACTGCCTGCGGTTCCGCACGACGTTGGAGAAGACGGGCGGCTTAGCGGTCGCGCAATTCCGTCCCGCCGCGCTAGCAGCGGGAGCCAACGGCACAGGGGCTCAGGCGTTCGAATACGATCCGCAGGTCACTCCAGTTGGTGCTCTACTGACGAAGCTCAGCCTCGTCGAAGTGCCGCAGCTCATCAACATTTTGCGCGGGGAGATGAGTATCGTCGGCCCGCGCCCGATCGCGCCGGGCGACCTTATAGTCCCGGGAAACGTAGCGGAATTCTACCTGAAGTCACGGCCCGGTTTGACAGGCCCATGGCGACTGGGTGCGAGCGACGAGGCGCGGCACTCGAACCAGCTGAAGTTTGAGCGGCTCTACGCCGAAAACTGGTCGTTCCTTGGGGACCTGCACATTATTTCCAAGTGTGTCGCTGCCGCCTGTTTGCCGCGTGGCGGCTGAATATCGACGCCGGCTGGCGTGAAGCTTTTGAGAAGTCCGGAACCGAGCGTGTTTCGCACCCTACAAAGGACGTGCCCGAAATGAACCTGGCGCTTGTTCAAGTTGGCCCTGTCGATCCTTGTTTGTCAGGTTTTGCCCTCAAGGACGACGCCGCCGCAGCGCTCGTTAATACAGCATTCCAATCCACTTCTCGAAAAAAAGGCTAGCGAATGGTCCTGGATATCCGTCCTGAAAAGGTTGCAGGAGAGCATTTCGACGTTGTCGTGATCGGTTCCGGCTTCGGCTCGGCATTCTTTCTTCATGGCTTTGCCAAGCACCGCAGAGCCCGGGTTCTACTCCTCGAATGGGGCAGGCACAACACGCACGAGTGGCAGCTTGAACATGGTGCCAATACCGATGTTAAGGACGAGGAAACCTACAAGAGCAATTCGACAAAGCCGTGGAACTATACGATAGGGCTTGGGGGCGGAACGAACTGCTGGTTTGCCCAGACGCCCCGACTGCATCCGAATGATTTCAGGCTGAAAAGCCGTTATGGCATCGGCCAGGATTGGCCGATTAGCTACGAGGATCTCGAGCCTTTCTACTGTGAGGCGGAAATGGTCATGTCGATTTCCGGCGACCCGGACATGGCCTCGGTCATGCCGCGCTCGATGCCCTTCCCGCAGCCGCCGCATCGCATGTCCACACCCGATCGCCTGATGAAGGCGGCCCAGCCCGACCGGCATTTCGTCATGCCGACGGCGCGTGCGCGGATCGCGACGGAACAGCGCCCGCCATGCTGCGCATCGCTTCGATGTTGGCTCTGCCCCGTGGATGCGAAGTTCACCGCGAACAACGGCTTGATGCATGTGTTCGAGCACCCGGACGTCTCTGTTTGCCTCGGCTCGGAGGTGCGCCGGCTGGACCACGCCGCCGGCTCCATTCGCGCCGTGACCTTCCGTCATGGCGGTAAGGAGCACGTGGTCACCGGCGACCTCTTCGTCCTCGGCGCGAATGGAATCCAGAGCGCGGCAATCATGCTCAGATCGGATCTCGGCGGCGAATTCGTGGGGCGTGGCCTGCACGAATCCTATGGCTGGAGCTTCGAAGCCTATCTTGATGACGTCGACAATTTCGACGGCAGCACGATTACCACTGGACTGAACTTCGGCCTCTACGACGGAGCCCATAGATCAGAATATGCGGCGGCATTGGTCTATTTCGAGAATCGATGGCCGCATGGCTTGCGGCCGGAAAAAGGGCGGCTGCGGCAAACCCTGCCGATCATTGTCGTCACGGAAGACCTGCTCGAGCCGGAGAATTTTGTCAGTCTCGACGAGAACGAGAACGCGTACATCACCTACAGGGGACCTGCCGATTATGCGGTTGAAGGGATGGCGCGTGCACGAGAGAAACTGCCCGAGCTACTTGCGCCGCTGCCCGTTGAAAAGATCGCTGACCGCGGTCAACGGCGAACCGAGTCGCATGTGCAAGGCACGCTTCGAATGGGCACGGACCCGAGCAATTCGGTCGCCGATCGAGACATGATCCATCACAAGCTCAGGAATCTGGTTGTCGTTGGCACAAGCACGTTTGCGAGTTGCTCCTGCGCCAATCCCAGCCTGACGGCGGCCGCTCTATCCCTACGAGCGGCAAGCCGAATTGCATGAGAGGAGTGCACGAATGATCAGATTTTCCCGTCGCATGGTGCTCGTCCTGATGGCAAGCGGAGTTGCATCAACCGGTTTCGGTTATGCCGCAGTGCGATCTTTCTCTGATGTGGATTTGGCGCGCGCTACGCTTGAAAAATACCTTGGCGAGTTGAACATCACGGACGATCATCTGCGGGCATTTGTACTGGATTTCCAAAAGAGAAATCCCTGGGACTTCCCCACGGGAAAACTGGCCGACGCGTCAATGCTTCTTGAACGGCTTCGACTGGGCGCCGTCGCGCGCCCGCTTCTGCCCGAGGATGCTGCCCAGCGACTGGAGCGGTTCGAGCGCTGGTTACTGGCTGACTTTCATCTGCTGACCGACTTCGCTTGGCGAAGCGCACCGGACGATCCCGTACAGTACACAGGCTCACAGCATTGCGTGAACCCGTTCGCGAATCTCGAGTCAGCTTAGCGCGGTTTGGGGGGCCGCCCCGCTCTCGCATTGGCCGCTTGGCCTCAAGGACATTTGCAACGCAGCAAGGAGTAGGTCAATGAAAATTCTGTTTGCAGGCGGGAACGGGTACTACCCCGAGTTCAGCGGTGGCGTTCAGTCGAGCACCCACCACCTCGTGAAGCAATTGCGCAAACAAGGTCACGAAGCGGCCGTGCTTGCCTCGCTGTTCGGTGACGGCATTTTCGGCTTCACGGCGCGCGCCAAAATGAAAATCCTGCGCCAGCGCGCAGTGGTTGATCGCTTTCCGGGCTATCCTGTTGTCAGGGCCTGGTTTCCCTGGGAGGCGGCAACCTTCGCAGTGGAGCGGATCAAACCTGATGTTGCGGTCGTGCAGTGCCAGAAATCCGTACCGATCGGAAAGGCCTTGCAGGCCCAGAACGTGCCGCTGGTCGTCTATCTCAGAAACGTCGAATTCCATGAGCTGGCTGGCGATCTTCGCGAACTGCATTCAGCCCTCTATATCGCGAATTCGCAGTTCACAGCGCGAGCGTACAATGAGAAGTTTGGAATCAAGTCGACAGTCATTCCCCCGACGATTGACGCCGGCCTGTACGCTACGCCCACCACGAAAACATACGTTACATTGGTCAATCCCTATAATGAAAAGGGTTTCGAGCTTGCCGTCCGCATTGCAGGGCAATGCCCTGAAATCCCGTTTCTGTTCGTAGAGAGCTGGAAACTTGCCGACGATCACCGGGCGCGAATCGAACAAACGATCAAACCCTTCAAGAACATCCGCCTGGAAAGCCGCACCAGTGACATGAAAACGGTCTATGGGCGCACCAAGATCCTGCTCATGCCGAGTAAATGGGAAGAGGCATGGGGCCGCGTCGCATCGGAGGCCCATTGCAGCGGCATTCCAGTCGTCGGATCGCGGCGTGGAGGATTGCCGGAGGCAATAGGTGAGGGCGGGGTCGTGCTCGACTATGATGCCCCGACAGAGGAGTGGGTCGGCGCAGTCAGACGGCTCTGGAACGACACTGGCGAATACGAACGGCTGTCGTCGGCCGCCAGAAGGTTTTCGCGGCGCCCGGAACTGGATCCGCAGCGGCAGTTCTCGACCTTCCTGGATGTCGTCAACCGGGCGGCCGCTGTTGGCCAAACATCGTACCGGTTTCGGGTTGGATCGGCTGGGAGACCCGGTTGGGATTTCGTTTGATTCACCAACGTGGCGATTTGCGGTATAGGAAAGCCGGTCAGGCCGGCTTCCTGACCCGGCTTTTCAGGGCCTCGTAGCCTCTTTCTCCGAGCACCGTCCGCGCCACCGCCTTTAGCATGGCCTGCCGCCCTTCCGCGGTTCTTGCCTGCTTCAATCGCACCGACAGCCCCTCTGGTGAGACCATCTCTTGCGTCTCAATACACAGCACCGGTTTTCCCGAGAGCTTCGCAATATTCACCGCCTGCTCGTATTCGCTTTCGATGAAGAGCACCGCGTCGGAGGTTCGATAGAATTCGGCCTTGAATTTACCATGGGCGGCCAGCCGCTGCCGCTCCTCCTTGCTTGGCAGGTCAAGCATGATCAGCTTGTTGTATTGAACTCCGTGTGCGGCGAGCCACTCTTCAGTCAAAGACCGGTATTTTTCCAGCCGACTGGTCACGAGATAGGCAATTTTCCGGGTCGGTCCGTGCAAGGGACGTGCCTGCGCCAAGAAGCGCTCATAGGCCGGCCCGTCGTCGTTTTCCGCATCCGTTGGATCAAGGCACAATACACCGTCAATGTCGACGCAACTCTGCTCAAGGAATTTATGATGCATGAAATTCCACTGGAACAGCCGCGGCTGAGGTACGGACTCGAATATGAAGTCCGCCTCCTCGTGATGGTCGAATGAGCCATAGACGGCCGCATATATCAGCAGCTCGGCGGCAGTGCCGGCCGCCGCGATCCTGGCCCTGGCGTCGTTCATAGCGGTGCCGCCGTTGATGCTGTCATCAATGACCAACACTTTGCGCATCTCCGATGTGCTGCGGTCGAGAGCCGCCCGTCGTTTCGTGATCCCTGACGAGAAGGTCTTTCCGGCGATGAAGCTGTCGAGATCGGTCATCGGAATGTTCGCCGTCAGGCTGACGAGATTGGCGGCGAGAATCCCGCTGCGCGGAATGCCAACCACCAGATCAATGTCGCGCGGTAGCCGATGCAGATTCCCGACAATCGTAGCGTTCATATCGGCGATTGATCGATAGTGCATGGATTCAGACCTCTTTCTGCTGTCGGCCTCGGGACGTTATCGATAGTCGGCAAGTGCGGCGAAGGCGGTGTGTGCGCCTACTTTACCTGCCTTCCTACCGGCTTAGTCAACCTTGTTGATAGGAGCGTAAGCCCCTCTCGCAGCGTCTCACGGCCGGACGGAAAAAGCAGTGCCGCGACGATAGCAACCAAATATGAAAGGACGGCGGCCGCTATAATCGCAAGGGTTTCCTGATGCGGCAGGCTCGGCTTGGCAAACCAGACTGCAGCCAGTGCCAGATGAGCACCGAGGACGAATGGGGTTGCCGCCCGCAGCATATCCCCGACCCTCAACGGGCCTTTCCTGCCGACATACATCCACAGGAAAGGGGTTCTCAGATATTCGCTCGCCGCGTAAACGACCGCCACGCCCAGTGCGCCATAAGGTAAACCGATCATGAACGCCAGAGCAGACGTCAGGGCCGTGACGATCCCCCAGCGCATGAAATCGCCGGACCGGCCTTGGCTGATAAACAGCCAGCCCGCCGGATTGTTCAGCGGTTGCAGCAAGCCGGCAAATCCTAGCGCGCGAAAGATATCCGAGCTTTCCCGCCACTGCTCGCCGAGAAAGAAGGGAATAAGGATGTCCGACATTGCCACAGCGGTTGCCACGCCGGGCAGTGCCACAAGCAGCATTAGACGCATCACGCGAAGGTAGGCGCTGCGATATCGGTCGGGCTCGCCGTTCAGCCGTGAAAGGGCAGGAACCATGACCCGCGAAAGCGGGTTGGCGATCTGGCTCAAGGGAAACAGAAGAAGCTTGTAGGCGCGATCATAAAGCCCAAGCTGCGCTTCGCCCCAGTATCTTCCGATCAGGATGTTGTCGAGGTTTCGGGCAAAGAAGTTGGCGAAATTGAAACCGGTAATCCCGGCGCCGAAGTTGAGCAGTTGGCCGACACCGTCGACCTTTCGCGGAAATCCCGGACGCCATCGAGAATTCATCCAGTAGCAAAGTGCCGGCAGAACAGCGCCGGTCAGCGTACCCGCATAGAGCGCCCAGTAGGATCGGTCGATCAGCGTCCATGCGACAGAGACAGCCAAGCCTGCAATTGCGCCTGCGACTTCGATTATGGCGAGGCGGCCGAACGCCATGCGGCGATTGAGCAAGGCGAGGTGTTGGGCCCCGAGGCCATAGGCCAGAATCTGCAACGCCATTGCGGCCACCAGAAGACTGACCCGAGGTTCGCCATAAAAAGCGGCAATCAACGGCGCGATTGCAGCGAGAAGGCAGGCAAGTGCCGCACTGACCGCGACGTTGATCCAAAACAGATAGTTGACTTCATCGTGGCTGATCGAACTCTTCTGAACGGTCGCCTGGGTTAGGCCAAAGTCCTGGAACAGCGCGATGAAGACCAAAACGGGGGAGCACATAGCCACAATGCCGAAATCTTGTGGCGACAGCAGGCGGGAAAGGACAATGACCGAGAGGATCTGGGTCGAAACCTTGACGGCTTGAGCGAGGCCCGTCGCGACAGCGCCGCGTCCGACGGACTTGCGAAGCGAGCCCTCGGGCGGATCGAATGGGCTGGCCTGCAAATTCCTACCCTTATCCCGGTTTTGGTCCAAGAGAGCGGAGTGAGGAATAGTGTGCGGGGTTTTCCACCCACATCCCGCGTCTCAACTCTTTAGAAACATCACTGTGATCGAACGTCCTGCAATAGCGGGATTTCAGTTGCAGCGCAACAAAAAAGCAATTTGCAATGCACCGCACAATGAATGTTGCCGCACAGCATCTCACGTATTAACGTGTCTCTGCAACCGAACCATAGGTGGCAAGACTCCCGCGTCTACTGCGCTTCAGAAACGGTATTTACAGTTTCAGGTTGATTGTTAGACTGCAGGTGTCTCAACTTAGCGGTTGGCCGCTCAAGGCCACAGCTTTCCGGCGACATTTGCCGTCAAGCGGCAAGTCTTCGGATCCGAGGTGCGAAGATGGTCGAACAATGCGGAGGGATATCTATCCAACACGGCGGCCGCGCCGCTCAAACATCGATATCGCACACCAACGACTGCATGACGTTCCCTGAACCGCTTCCGGCTCAAGGGTCGCGCAGGAGCGACGTTTGTCCCCAAAGGGACGCTCAATGGTAACTCAAAGTGGAATTCGTGATGACGGCAAGCGCGATACCTTTCTGGAATCTTGGTCGGAATAAAGCCACCAACGTCAGAGACCTGACTTACACCTATGACGGTCTCACCGCATTCACGCCCTTCTGGGCAATGGCGGCGATCTTCAGTATCGCCGGCGATACCCATGGCCTCATTGGCTACAAGGGCTTCGCCTATATGGCTCTGAGCTGGGCCGTGATTCTGCTCAGTCTCTTGCTTTTCCTTTACCCGCGACGCACCGGGATTTTGTTGGCACTCGTCGCAGTGTCGCTTGCGTTGTACGCCATTCGCCTCCCGGTCGCCTCGAACAACAAGACGATAACCACCGTCATGAACGGCGCTATCCTGCTCAGCGCGGCCGTGCTCTACGTGAAGGCGGGCCGTGGCGGTTCCATAGACCGTGTGGCCCTTTACAACCAGATCCGCGTCGTTGCGCGCGCCCTGCTCGCGGTCATGTACTTCTACGGCATCTTTCACAAGATCAACACGGATTTTCTCGATCCTACCGTCAGTTGCGCCGTGGGGCTCTATGCGCCGCTCGCCCGTCCCTTCGGTCTGGCGGACAACTTGTTCGGCCAATATCTGGCGATTTACGCCACCTTTGTTATCGAGGCGATCGCCATCGTCTCGCTCTATTGGAAGCGCTATTTCGCCGTCGGCTTCATCCTGGCGCTGACCTTCCACTACATCATCCCGATCTCTGGCTATTCCTGGTACATGGATTTCTCCAGCCTGGTTTTTGCGCTTTATGTGCTGAGCATCCCGACGCCTGCCAGCCAGATGCTCTATGGCATCTCGCTGAGCGTCGCCAATGCGCTGCGCGAAAATTTTGGGCGGATCGGAACGCTTGTGCCCGCGGTGGCGCTGGTGCTGGCCGCGGCTGCCGTCGTCATGCTTTTGGCGCTGGCCTTCCCGGAACGCTCCTTCGACATGGCCGTCCACTCCGTCTGGATCCTGACCTGGGCGGTCGTTGGCGGCGCGGCGATGGTCGTACTCACCTACGTGGCGCTAGAGAACTTGCCTTGCGAGGATGTTTCCGCACCCCGCCCGCCGGCTTGGGTTTACGTCGTGCCTGGCCTGTTTTTTGTCTCTTGCCTGTCGCCCTATGTCGGCCTGAAAACCGAGAGCTCCATCAATATGTTCAGCAATCTGCATACGGAGGCTGGCCAGACCAACCACCTGCTCTTTTCCAAGCCGCCATATCTTTTCAACTACCAGAACGATGTCGTGAAGGTCGTCGACTCCTCCGAGCCGCGCTGGGTGCAGCAATCGCAGGCCGGCAATTACCACATCCTGCATGATCTGAAGCGGCAGCTCCGGTGGAACCCGCAAGCTTGGGTGACCTATGTGAAGGATGGCGTCACTGTAACGCGGGCAACGGCAGCGACTCTCGCAGAGGAAATGCCGAATATCCTCGAGCGCAAGCTGCTGCTCTTCAAGCTCGTGGATTTCTCCCGGCCGAAGGTTTGCACGCACTAGATCAGGATGACTTTGGGCCGAATCGGCCCAAAGTCATAAACGCGATCCATTCTGATAGTTTTTAAGCAGGACGCGGCCGGAAAGGCACCCACCGTCGCGTTCCATCCGGTGAAGGCAAATCCGGCTGGCACCGTCAAGCTTTCCGGATCGTGGATCGGGGCAATCGTGTCGGTTCACCAGCCCTTGCCCGGATCGGGGGACTGGTCCAGATCGGCGGGAAGAAGCGACCGGCCGCGCAGTCGCAGCGTCACGCGGCGGCCGAACTTGAGTGCGGGATAGATCAGCTTTGCGGCTGTCCTGTTGGAAAGGATCGCACGGTTGAGCCAACTGAACAGCGACGAAGAGGAACTGAGGATCGCCAAAAGGTTGACGGCTTCGTCGCCATGGTAGACGCGATCTTCGAAGACGAAGAGCATCCCTTCGTTCAGGTCATAGCCCTCGCGTTGGAAGCTCGCAACGCGCGGATCACCGGAACGGGCATCGAGCAGTTCGACCGGCCCCACGGTTTCACGCAATCGCATGAAGCGAACATAGCTCTGGCAAAAGACGCAATCGCCATCATAGACGATGAGCGCCATTTTCGCGGGCGCGGTCATTGGGCCACCGGGTCGATGCCTGGATCCGTGGGCGGCGTCGAGGCGTCGCCCAAGGTGCATTCGCCGTAGAATGTACAGCCGGAAACGACGGGCAAGTTGACAAGCGCATCGAAGACCCCGACCGCCGCCAGACCGACGACGCCAAGTGCGATGAGCTTTTTGTAAACAGGCATGTCTCGAAGCATTCTCATTCGTTCCCTTGCTGGGTTCACGTCATTTGACTTGCTTCATTGACGACCAACGGACACACAGGGACCAAGCGCGACCACAAATTCGTTACCAACGGCCCTAAGCCGCCCGTCGCCAATCTGGTGCGATGCACAATTTCGCTCAAATCTGGTGCGGAATCAAGTAAATTTATCCCCTGCGGTTGTATTTAGGCGACCGCGAAACTCATCTCGCCCGGCCAGCAAGGCTGCGCTTCATATGATCGACGCTAAGCGACAGAGAGCCATGCCCCAGGAACCAGGGGGAGAGGACCGCCGATGACTTCAGGAGGCGATAGAGGAGGTAAGGCAGCCCGACGGACAGGACGGTCAAAGTCACCTCGGATGACACCCCTGAATCGCGCAGCGTGAAATGAACGAACTGGTGGCCGAACATGATGACCAGCGAAGCTCTGCCGAGCTCCGCAACCGGCGCGACCGGAACGTTTGGCGTGGAGACCAAACGAATGACGCTGAGCACGGTGACTGAGATGGCCAAAGCGAGCAGCAGACCGAGGATCGGTGGACCGTATTTGGTGGCTTTCATGGTGACCGCAAAGTCGGCGCCCGCCCAGGCAGCGGCGATTGAGATCCCGAAAACTGCAATCGCGGCCACAGCAATTGCATTCGCGCTAATACGACGTTCTCGCAGGACATGCCCGAACCAGAAGGCGCCGATGGCGAGCGGGACATTGGTCAGCGCGAGAGGTGAGCGCACATCCGGCCAATAGGCCTGGATGACATAGGCGAGGACGACGGAACCGGCCACGAAGATCAGCATGGCTGGGTCGGTCGGCCCGGCGGTTCTGAGCGCAACCTCGTTGTAGAGAATCTGGGTCGCAAAGAGACAGGTCACGAACCAGAAAACGCCGAGTTCGCGGGTCAGGTACCTCCCACCCCAAATCGCGTTCGTCATGAGTTCCCTGATTTGCCATGGCGCCGGTACTTCACCTCGAAAGAGATCGACGAGCAGCAAGCCCGCGATGACAAGGCCAAGAAAGGCCACGTAGGGGATCAAGAGGCCCCTCACCCGCTTCGAAAGCAGAACCTTTCGATCGGACACCGTGAAGAGATAGCCGGAGATAACGAAGAAAAACGGCATATAGAAGAGGGCGATCGCAAAATAGACCCCTGGTGCCCATTGCCATTTGCTGTGGGTGAGAACGTGGGCGAGGACGACGAGGACGATGCCCACGCCTTTGGCGACGTCGAGCCAAGTCTGGCGCATTGTTAGCCTCCAGTGGCCCGATCGACCAGCCCAATCGATCGGCTCTTTCAAGAACCATTGTGCACAGCAAAAGATCGATGACAACCCCCAATTGTTGATCGTACGGGCATGTTTACACGAACAGAAAATCGCCCACCGAAAGGTTCGACGAAATCACAGCTTTCAACAACAGCGAGTCGCTGTCGGAGAGGACCACGAGCGTATCGTCTTCGAGCTGGCGCAGTTCCTCATAGGCAAGGTATCCGGAAATCTCCACGAGATCGTCGCCCGCTGTGTTGAAATCCGTGATTGCATCGCGACCGTCGCTGGCACTGAAGACGAAGATGTCGCCACCCGTCCCGCCCGTCAGGATATCGCTGCCAATGCCGCCCACCAGGCGGTCGTTACCGCCGCGCCCGTCCAGCATGTCGTTGCCGCCGCGGCCCTCGAGCCTATTGGCGCCGCTGTTACCGGTGATCGTGTTGGCCAACGCATTGCCCTGGCCATTGAGATTGGCAGACGACCTCAAAAACAAGCTTTCAATATTGTCGGTCAGTGTCCGGTTCACATAGGCGTGGGTTTCGTCAATCCCGCCGTCCGGCTCTTCGATGGTCTGGTCGTCGATGTTCTCGACGTAATAGCCGTCATTGCCGGTGCCACCGACAAGCGTATCGGCTCCCGCTTTTCCTTCCATGACGTCGGTTCCACCCATTCCGTCGATGTGGTCAGCACCGCTGCTCCCCTTGAGTGTATTGTCTCCGGAATCTCCGACGATCGCCCCGGGCGGAAGTTGATCGGCATCGGCGGGTGAGACCCAGATGAAGTCCTGAGCGCTCATGAAGGTGCTGTCCACCCCTTTCAGAAGCAGCGTGTCACTGCTGGAAAAGACGACCAGCGTATCGGCGCCTACCTGGCGGAGCTCGCTGTAGCTTTGATAACCGGCAATCTCCAGGGTATCGTTGCCGGAAAGGTCAAAATCGGTGATGACGTCGTGGCCGTCGCCGATGGCGTAGACGAACCTATCGTCGCCGGCCCCACCCGTCAGGATGTCGTTGGCGGCGCCGCCGATGATCCGGTCGGCTCCGCCACGACCGTCGAGGGTGTCGCCGCCGCCGAGCCCCTCGATCCTGTTCGCGCCGCTATTGCCGATGATCCTATTGGCGCTGGCATTGCCGGCACCTGCCAGGTTGGCAGCCGACCTCAGGAACAGGTTTTCGACATGATCGGCAAGCGTCCAGTTGAGGTAGGCGTGCACTTCATCGGCACCACCGCCAGCCTCTTCAGTCGTCTTGTCTCCGGAATTGTCAACATAGTAGACATCGTCGCCCGCCCCGCCGATCAGCGTGTCGGCGCCTGTTCCACCGATCAGCACGTCGCCGCCGCCCCGCCCCTGAAGCAGGTCATCCCCGCCGAGGCCGTCCAAGGTGTTGGCTCCGCCGTCACCGCTCAGCTGGTCGACAAAGGAAGAGCCGGTGAGGTTCTCTATGCTGATGAAGCTATCGCGATCGGTTCCGATGCCCGTCTCGCTCAAGCCGAAATGCTGCTCCAGCGCGTCCAGCCAGTACGAAGCAATTTTCTCGTAGCCTCCGGCCGTCGGGTGCAATCCGCTATCTTGCGGCGGCGCCGTTATGTCATCGGGCGTCAGGCCGCGCATATCGACGAAAACCACCTTGCGCCCCTGTGCGGCCAGTTCTTCGATGAGCTCAGGCATTGCGTCGTTATAAGCGTCGACCCGGTCGGCCCGCTCCTGCGACTGCTGGCCGACGCGAACCGGAGGCAAGGAACCGACGAAGACCGTCGAGCTGGAGTTTTGAGACGTAAGGCTGAGCAACAGATCGCGCAGATCCTGTAGCATCGTCTGCACGCTGTCGGTCGAGCTGTCATTGGTGCCGGCGATCAGCAGCACGGCATCCGGCCGGGTCGCTGCCAGGACGCTTGCATCGATGCTATTCAACTGGTTGAGCGTCCAATTGCGATGTCCTTCGTGATCACGGTCTTCCATATCAGCGGGACCGTTGGACAGCGAACCGACGAGGTCGATCTGGACGTTGAGGGCATGCAGTCGATCTAGCATGAATTTGCGATATCCACCGCTCTCGGTATTGGTGGTGCTGCCGATCACGCCGTAAGTGATGGAATCGCCAAAAGGCAATATCGCGAGCAATTTATAGGCGTGCCCGGATTCGAGATCGGCAATGACCCCGTGCGAGGACCGGCTGTAGCTTGCGGTGTCCACTCCCCCGCCGCCATCGAACGTGTTCCGCCCATTATCGTCATAGAACACATCGGGGCCAGAACCCCCGACAATCGCGCTTTCTGCCATGGGTATCTCCTCTCAAGCAGCGCAGCCTGAAACTTCAGTGTGGCAAAGTCCTACGAGGTGCCGGGAAGCAGTTCAGGCCGGCTTCCGGCTCTGCACTTCAACGCGTTGCGGCCTTGTTCGCCGAGCGTTGCCCGGCCGATCAATTCAGCATTGTACGCCGCCTACTGGCGGCCTTTTGCTAGTCGTATAAGGAAATATGAATACAGCTTATCAGAGAATTTTTACGTTGCAAGATAAAATCATGAGGCGAAATAATCACATTTTCAGCGCTGGAGTGGGCGCGCATAAATAGCGCGGCGTCGGGCATTTTCCGATCTAGTTGCATATTGCAGCGCCAGGTTCGGTAAGAGGGATAGCGATCCCCTCGCACGCATCGGGTAGGCCGGAGTCTTCGGTTCCTTGGATTTTTCAAGTAACCGATATCGGGTCCACCGACTGTCACCGCTCTTGACGAGGCGAGCCGAGAAACATCACCCTCAAAGCGTCCGGGTTCGACCGAATGTCCGAAGCAGTAGGTTGATCGAGACAGCGACTTTGTCAATGTCACGAACGTCCTGGGAGTAACGCCCGGTATAAAGCTTGACGATCATCTTATCGCGGGCCGACCCGCTAAGATCGAAATGGAGGTGCAGGTAGAAGGCCTCCTTGTCGCCAGGGCGAGCAACGCTCCTTCGTCTTTGAGTGACCATCCTTAGTTCCGTTTTGAAGGGTGAAAAACCCTCGAGCGACAGCGTGACATCGGCAGATGCAAAGCGCGTCTTTGTCGGCACGGCAACGACTGCCTTGTCGAGCGCCAGACTGACCATGCGGCCGGGAACGCCGTCGACGTGAACCTCTTCATCAAGTTTGAACGCATTGAAGAGCCGTCGCGGTTTTTCGAAGCAGATCAAGGACGCGATTGCGAGAACGACAATGTTGATGCCCGACCAACAAGCCGCAATCGGCGAGAATTGCGCCTCGACATGGGAGGTCTCAGGCACAATATTGATGACAAGACCGATGGCCGTCGCCAAGATCAACACTGCTATCCAGGCAAAGCTGTATCCATCAAATCCGATCGCCTCGTTGCCGCTGCCCTTCGGGGTCACCCTGAACGGTTTGCCGAAGGGACGCACCACACTGGAAATAACGGTTGGCAACATCCGAAACGTCGCAAAGGCTCCGACGGCACTCGATACGACGGGCAAATACCGCGTCGGTGTTATCCAGAGCATCAAGAGGAAATAGGCCGTCAGCAACGGCACCTGATTGGAGATATAATCCGCAGCGTTGGTGAAGTAGAGCGGCAGCAAGCCCAACCAGAGATATATGATCGGGATGATCAATATCGTAAAGCGCACCAGATACTGCACCAACCACGACAGCGGAAGGAACATGATGCGTTGAAAAAGCGAGAGACCAGGGCCGCGTAGTGGGCCGTTGTGAAGATAGAGTGTTTGAATTCCCCCCCGACACCAGCGCTCGCGCTGTACGAAATAGCCAGTCAAATTCTCAGCGGCCAATCCCATCGACAGGCGCTCATTCAGGTAACGGGTCTTGTAACCCTTGTTGAGCATGGAAAGGGTGGTCAACAAATCCTCTGTGATGGATTCCGTCGGAAAACCCCCAATCGCATCGATCGCCTTGCGTCGCGCGATCGAGCATGACCCACAGCAGAAACTGACGTCCCAGATATCTCGGCTCGGTGCAATTTCGTCAAAAAACAAACGCTGCTCGTCCGGCCAGATATTTTCGAGACCGAGATTTGTCTGCACCGGATCGGCATTGAAGAAATGCTGCGGCGTTTGAACGATGCCGATGGTTGCATCGGAAAAGAAGGGAAGCGTGCGGCGCAGGAAGTGATGATAGGGCACGAAGTCAGCATCGAATATCGCGATGAAGTCGCCGGAGCTGACCTTCAGACCGTTGTTCATGTTTCCGGCTTTGGCATGGCTGTTGTCGGGCCGTGTGACGTGGATTGCTCCCCTCTCCTTGCAATACGCCTTAAGCCAATCACGACGCTGATCGTCGAGCACGTAGACTTTCAGCTTGTGTTGCGGATAATCGAGCGCAAGCGCCCCTATAATCGTCCTTTCCAGGACGTCGAGCGGCTCGTTGTAGGTAGGAATGAACACATCCACCGTGGGTAATTGTTCCTCGTCACCTCTAAAGAAGTCTCGCGCGAGCCTGTCCGCTTCTGCGCTCCGGTCCACGTATCGACTCATCAAGACCAGGAAGAGGACGACTTCGAAGAACGCGAGAATTTCTACGATGAACAGAAACCAGACCCAGTAGAAGTTGGGGCCATCGTTGGGATAAGGAAGTACCGTCTCGAATAACCGCCAGAGTATATAGCGCAATGCAATGGCGCCAACGACAGCGCATGTGATTGCGCGGGTCCAGCTATGGTTACGCGACCAGTTGAAAGGCCCAAGCAAAAAGAACGCCAAGACCAAAAACGTCGGCGCCAGTGCTATGAGATACTGAACCACAGGCCTTCCACCCAGTTCCATATGCGGATGTTAGGTTTGGGCAGGCGCACCTGAACAGAACGCCCCACCTGGCAAAAGTTCGCAAAATCCGTATTGAGAGCGGAAGGAGTCATGCCCACGCGGATTCGATCGTTGCGTTTGGCTGTTTCGGGCTGATTTGCTGCCAGCGTATCCTTCTCGGCGACCGCGGCGCTGCCTCTTACCGACAGGACCACGCCTTTGAAGACGTCGCCAGCGCCTAACAAGCGCACCTCTGCAGCAAGGCCAGGATAAATCTCTTGGTAATCGACCTCCGGAACCAGGATATCGACGAAAAGATCGCTGCAGTCGAGGATACGCATCAGCTCGTTATTGAGAATGACGTTCGAGCCGTTGACGACGTTGCTACTCCATACGACTCCATCGAAAGGCGATGGAACTGATGCCGAAGTGAGACTGCGGACGCGGTTTTCCTCCTCAATCAGCTGCTTTTGCACCTGTGCGGCCCGTGTTTCGTTTTCGGCGATGCGCGTGTTGAGATCGTTGATACGAACAATCACCTCATCCTGCCGCTGGCGGGAATAGGGCACATCGTTCTGGCCGTCACCGAGAACGAAAACTCCTTGGCGAACCGCCTCCAGCTTTTGTTCGAGCTGGGCAACGGTCAAGCCACTGATTTCGAGTTCGCCCCCCGCGGCTTCCCAGGCCGCTCGGGCGGACTCGACCATCTTGGTCGAGAGGATACCCTTCGCTTCGAGCGCCAGCCGCCGGTCAAAGTCGACTTGCGCGACATTGTCCTGCGCCTTGGAAACCTTGACCCGCTTGTTTAGAATCTCAACTTCTCGCTCCAGGTCGGCAATGGTTGTCCGCGTAAAGACTTCCATGCGTGCAGCCAGCTGATCACGAAGCCGTACGAGCTCATCGCGTTCCCGCTTCAGCGCCGCAGCATGTTCGACGGCTGTCATGTGGTCGGCCTGCAGCGAAGTCAGTATTGCGCGGTTCACGCGGGCATTGCGAATTAAGGCGAGCGGCTCTCCTGCCAACACGCGCGCACCAACTTTGGGGAGCGTTTCTGCGACCTCACCATCGATCGGAGCGTTCACGATCGCAAATCGCGCATTCACCGTACCATCGAGGCTTGTGAAGCCAGTGAGGCTGGGCAGCATAAGAACGATCACAAGCGCAAGCAGTGATACGCCGACCAGAATACGGGTGATGCGGTGATTCCAAATCATTAGCGTTTCCGAAAATTATCAACTGCAAGGCATTCATGGCGGGGTTAAGGCGATGCGAATGCAACCCAGTCTTGTGGTGATCTAGGCTCGTCGGAGCCACCGGCAAGGGGAGGATCTGGCTGCGCGCAATACGTGCAGTAAAATGTTGGATGTGGCTACCTTTGGACGAGCTGTCTTCTATGGCCGGGGGCTACCTTCGACCCGACAGACGCGAAGACATGGCCGACCTACCAGCAAAACTACAATGCGGCCGGCGCCGTGTCAGTCCAACATTGACATCTATTGCCATATAGGAACCCCTGTCCCATACTGGGCAGCAACGAAAGGGAAGCCCATGCCGAACGTCGCACTCGGAAATCACTATGAGGAATTTGTCAAGAAGCAGCTGGAATCCGGCCGCTACAACAACGCCAGCGAGGTCGTCCGCGCCGGCCTGCGGCTGCTGGAGGATCGCGAGGCGGCCCGCGAACGCTGGCTCAACGAGGAGATCCCGGCGCGCTATGACGACCTGGCGAATAACCCTGCCCTTGGCATCCCAGCCGAAACCGTTCGCGCCCATTTCGAGGCGAAGCGCCGGAACGATGCGGCGAAAGCCAAGTAGGGCATGGCTTATCGCGTCATCTATCATCCGAAGACGGAAGCCGAACTCGACAAACTCTATGCTGACATCGCAGTGGAAGCCGGGACCCGTATCGCCGGCGACTTCGTTGAGGGTGTGATCACCTTCATCGAAGCTCTGGGGACGTTTCCGGAGCGGGGCACGGTGCGGAATAGCCGGATCCCGGGGCTGCGGATTATCGGCTACCGGCGAAGCGTCAGCGTGGCATTTTCGGTCCGGGGCGATGACGTCGTCATTTTAGGTGTGTTCGCGCGTGGCCGCGACATCAACGACGAGATACTTGAAGAGCGGAACCGATAATCGGCTTAAATAATGCCGCAACCGCCAGAGCTAGCTGACGGCAGAAAACAGGAGGTCGACGTGGTTCGGCCTTTTGACAATGAGGCCTTCGACCCCCACCTGAGTACCCTAGACGACGAGGAACTGTTCAAGTTCACGCGCGAGCTGCAGAAACCGGCTCCTATGCAACATTTCAATGTCGGGTTTCAGCCATCATGCTTGCGATGAGATTGATCGCATCCTCGCCCTTCAGTGCGCTCTCCCACATCCTCCGGGCAATTTCCTCGTGCAGTTTCACGCCTTCGAGCGATGCCGTGATGATCCCGACCCCGACCCTGACGTTTGGTTGCTCTCCAAGGCGAAACGGACTGATCGCAAGGACAGAGCGCCCCCCCTGCCTAAAGATCTGAAAATTCGTTGCCGGAACAAGGCCGGGCACAACCGCTATCTGAACGCCGATCGACGGCTTTTTGACGAGCTCGATGATGTGTTTTACCTCGGATCTGGCCATGGACTGTCGATTTCGCCGGTCCGAAGCTGAGAGATCATCGCGCCCAATCAGCCCATTCGACAGAAACCGCCGCAGCTCGGAGGCTGCGATCAGGTTGACCAGGAGGGGGCGACGGCGTTGATAGGCTTCCTTACGCTGCCGGAGGACAGAAAGAAGCCTGTCGATAGCAGTCGTGGTCTCGTCGTCCTTGGACCTTAGGTCATCCATCGCAAGCGCGAGCATCTCGTCATATGCGGGTGAGGTTAGGAGATACGAAAGAGGACCGAAGAAGCCGATGATCTGCTCGCTCTCGGCCTCAATCTGACGCATTCGCTCAAAAAAACCCAAGGCGGTATCGACATATTCGATACCGACTCCCAGGAGATTGGGAAGAGAGACGTCCAGCACGCGGCTGATGCGAACGAGGGTTTCAATCTTGAGGATCTCACCTTTTTCCGCCCGGTAAAGTGCGGCACGGGAAAGGCCGAGCTTGTCGGCCAGCGTTTCAGGAGACAGACCGTGCCCCACGCGATACGCGTTCAGCCGTTGGCCGATATCCTTCAGTATGTTGGTCTCCTCCGCCGGCATCGCTCGCTTTTCCGACATGCGCGATTCTCCCCACTCGAGACGACGATACTTCATTTTATAGACGCTGTCTAAATTTTATAGACAGCGTCTAAATATTGAGATAATCGTTCTGCAACATCGAAAAAAGGGGAACGTGATGATGATGAAAGCAATTGCAGCACTCCTGCTTGCCGCAGGGACACTGGTCAGCTCCGCCGTTTCCGGTATCGCACAGAACTTGACCCCGGTGAAGTTCTCGCTGGATTGGACCTTGCAGGGGAACCATGCCATCTGGGGCCTGGCACTTAAAAATAAAGATTTCGAGGCCAATGGGCTGAACGTCACGATGGACCGCGGCTACGGCTCGGGCGACACCATCGTTAAGGTCGCCGCGGGCGCCTACGACATCGGGTTCACTGACATCAACGCGCTCATCAGGTTCAATGCCGAAAACCCCGATCGTCATCTGATTGCGTTTTATCAGGTGTTCGACAAAACCCCCAACTCGATCATTGCTCTTGCCAAGAGCGGCATCAAGTCGCCGGCAGATCTTGCAGGCAAGAAGCTCGGCGCTCCGGAAGCCGATTCAAGCCGCCTGATGTTCAGTGCGTTTGCCAAGGCAAACAAGATCGACCCGGCCTCGATCAACTGGGTCACCATGGCGCCGAACCTGCGTGAGACGATGCTGGTGCAGGGCCAGGTGGATGCGATCTCTGGCTTCTCCTCGACGTCGGTCTTCAACCTCATTTCGGCTGGCGTGCCGGAAGAGGACATCACCGTGCTCGGTTATGCTGACAATGGGCTCGACCTTTACGGCAGCGCGCTGGTTGCAACCCCGGACTATATCGCCAAGCACCCGGACGTCATCAAAGGTTTCGTCAAGGCCTCGATCGCCGGCACCATCGCTCTCCTGAAAAACCCGGAAGCCGGCATGCAGGCGATGAAGGAAATCGAGCCACTCTATGACGTCAAACTCGAGGCGGCACGCCTGAAATTCCTGATGGACAAGGGCGTTCTGAAATCCCCTTCCTTCGAAACGAATGGCCTCGGCTACGTAGACCCAGCCCGCATGGCGTTGACGATCAAGACGAACAGCGACGTCTACAAAATCGCTGCGCCCGCTGCCGATAAGATCTACACGACCGAATACCTCCCGCCGTCAGCTGAACGGATGCCGCCCAAGTAAGCATTTCCCAGCATCTCGCAATCGTTCCGAAACGACATTCCTGGCGGCCTGGATGAAGAATCTCGTCGAATTGATTGACGTCAGCCTTTCCTACGGGAAGACGCCGGCAGTATCGGGCCTTAATATGAAGGTCAAAGAAGGGTCCTTCGCGGCGGTGGTCGGACCGTCCGGGTGCGGGAAATCCTCGCTGATGAAATTGGTGACGGGCTTGATGCCCGTCACCACCGGCGCCGTTCTGGTCGATCAGCACGAAATCTCAGGCCCGGTCAGCATCGTCGGAATGGCGTTTCAGAATCCGAATCTTTTGCCCTGGCGGACGACATTGGAAAACGTCCTGCTCCCTCTCGAGGTCGTTCGTCCCGAGCGCCATCAGTTCCGTGCGAAGAAACAGGAATTCGTTGATCGGGCGATGGATCTTCTGCGGATCGTGGGACTTGAGAGTTTCGCAAGTCATTATCCGTGGCAGCTTTCTGGCGGCATGCAGCAACGCGTATCTCTCTGCCGATCGTTGATCCACCAGCCGCGCCTACTGATGCTCGACGAGCCCTTCGGTGCGCTCGATGCATTTACACGCGAGGAATTGTGGGATGTGCTGCAGGCGATTTGGCTGGAACGGCACTTCACGGCCATTCTGGTGACGCACGATCTCAGAGAGGCGCTTTATCTCGCGGACAGCGTCCATGTCATGTCCAACAGGCCGGGCCGAATTGTTCGGACGGTCAACACGTCGGCGTTCAGCCGGCCGAGAGGCGAGCAGACCTTCCTGGATCCCGAGTTCAACGAAAGCGTCATGGACCTGCGCTCAGATATCCGCTCGCAAAGAATGCCGATTGAAATCGCACCCGCAAAACCAGCAGGAAAGGCATGATGAGCATGTTGGAACGTGTCGGTCCTGTGGCTTTGCCGGTTATCCTGCTTGTCCTGTGGGAGGTCGGCTGCAAGGCTTTTGACATCCCGCCTTTCGTCCTGCCATCACCCACGATGATCGCAGCGGCCCTTTACGAGAACGCCTATATCATCTGGTTTCATTCGAGCCAGACGCTGCTGACGACGGTCATCGGCTTCGCCGTCGCGGTGGGGTTCGGGGCGGTTCTCGGCGTGCTGGTGGGATCATCCAGGCTCGCCTATACGAGCCTTTACCCGCTGCTCGTCGGCTTCAACTCTGTGCCGAAGGTGGCGATCGTACCCATCCTTGTAGTGTGGTTCGGTATAGGCACCATACCCGCCGTGATCACCGCGTTCATGCTGAGCTTCTTCCCGATTGCGGTAAACGTCGCGACAGGTCTCGCGACAATCGAGGCAGACTTGCGCGACGTCTTGCGCTCGCTGGGCGCAAGTCAACTCGATATCGTCCGCAAGGTCGGCATTCCACGTTCGATGCCTTACCTGTTTGCGTCGCTGAAGATCTCGATCACGCTTGCATTTGTCGGATCCGTCATCTCGGAAACGCTCGCCTCCAACCGGGGTATCGGAACACTGATGACCCAGGCGTCCGCCAATTTCCGGATCCCGCTTGTGTTTGCAGGCCTCATCGTCATCGCCCTCATGGGCGTCCTCATGTATATGATCTTCGCCTTCATAGAAAGCCGCATGACGGGCTGGGCGACGCGGGGAGCCACCTTCGGCATCGGCGGCTAGGCGTCCCCTCTGGGCCGTGCGCGCTTATGGGGTGCCATGCCGGGCGTCGGCGAGGAAACGGTTGATTTCTGACCGCAACCGGGACACATCGGGCCCTTTCTGCAGGATGGCACGAGAGACCGAGGGAAGTGCCCGTCGATAGGCGGAGCCAAACCTCTGCTTCGTTTCGGCGAGCGCGGCTCCCTGAACCCCAACTCCCGGAGCGAGCAGAAGCGATGTCGGGAGGCGGTCAAGAAGGCCGGTGTCCGAGCCGTCGATGGTGGCCCCTACCACGGCGCATATAGGGCCAATAGGTTGACCATAATCAGCGTTGGCCCGAGTGATTTCATCAGCCAGCCTATCCGCAACTGCTGTGCCATCCTCATGGCGCGCATGTTGAAGGAAGCGCCCTTCGGGATTTGACGAATGCACGACGACAAAAATGGATGTATCGCTCGAAAAAGCCCTCTTGAACACCGGGCGCAAAGCGTTGAAACCAAGATAGGCCGTGACAGTCATTGCGTCGCCGCCAAAGGCGCTGTCTCGGCCCAGCATCGCCGTTGCATACCCTTCCATGGTGGTGGCAACATCGCCGCGCTTGCAATCGATCAGGCACAGCGTACCTCTCTCCCGCCAGGCCTTGATGACATCCATCATCACCGTCATTCCCACTGGACCAAACCGCTCGAAGAAGCCGGATTGTGGTTTGACCACCGCGACGCGGTCGCCCGCGGCCTCCAGGACGACGTCGCAGAACTGGCGAAGCCCATCGACAGTATCGTCGAGACCCCAGCTGTGAAGCAGGTCCGACGACGGGTCCAGACCGAGACAAAGCGGCGATCTCTGATCCGCCAGCATAAAGAATTTATCAACAAAGGTCGCCATAGGTGCTCCGGGGTTTGCCTGTCACTCAACGCGGTTAGACAATGAGATTCCGGGGCCTTCGGCAATCGATTAAGCAGGTAAGCAATGTGAGTGGAGAGCACATGACGAGGCGGAACTTGCCACCGTTCAAGAGCCTTCTGGCGTTTGAAGCCTTCGCAAGAATGGGGCGGATGACGCAGGCGGCCAATGAACTCAATGTCACACACGGTGCAGTCAGCCGCCAAATCAAGTCGCTGGAGCTGTTTTTGGGAACCTCACTGTTGAGCGGTCCCAAACACCATTTGGTACTGACGGAGGGCGGCCAGCGCCTGGCGACCTCCCTGACTTCGGCATTCGACCTAATCGGCGCTTCGCTTCCCGGCGCAGAAAGCTGCCAGCAGCTTCTCATCTCCTGTCCTGGTACATTCGCCATGAAGTGGCTTATTCCCCGCCTGCCCAATTTCCTCGATAGCCGTCCGGGCACTGACGTCCGGATCGTGGGAGAGCGCACGACGGCAGATTTCGGACTGACAGGTGTCCATGCGGCGATCCGGCTGGAAAGCGGCAGATCTGATGCCGGTACACTATCGCAAGCTTTTCTGAAGCATTGCTATGGCCCGGTCCTCAGTCCAAAGCTATGGGCCAGCGTGGAAGAGAGCCTGCCCGAGCTTCTGCTTCTGCCTCGGCTATATAGCGAGACATTCGCCGCTGGTTGGACAAAATGGGCTTCTGATAAGGGTATCCTCCTGCCTACCGCACGGCGAGAGCTCGCATTCGAACGTAACTTCTATCTTATTGAGGCTGTCACGGCGGGTCTTGGCGCCGCTGTGACCGCCTGGGCATTCGTACAGTCGGAGATCGCCGACGGAAAGCTTGTGGCGCCATGGGGGTTCCAGCCTCTGAGCGCGCGATTTACCTATGTCCGACCCGGTCGAGTCGAAAACGCCCTCGCAAGGGAATTTGGGCGCTGGCTGCTCGCGCAGGGGCGCCACGACTCTCCGCATCCCGTCGCCTAGCAAAAGATACTGGATCACCGCGTGGCGCCGGAGTCAGTCCTTCGGATTTTCACCGGCACTCAGGCAGCGCGAGATGCGCCGCGACCATCTCCGCCACATGATCAAACCCGCAGATACCCAGCTCTGCGGGTTCTATGCCTGGCCCGGTCGCCAGCACCGGCACCCGCTCACGGGTGTGATCTGTGCCCGCCCAGGTCGGGTCGTTGCCATGGTCGGCAGTGATGATCAAGAGATCATCGCTACGCAGGCGCCCTGTCAGTTCCGGCAGGCGAGTGTCGAAGGTTTCGAGCGCGCGGGCATAGCCCGAAACGTCGCGGCGATGGCCCCAGAGACTGTCGAACTCGATGAAATTCGCGAAGACGAGGTCGCCTGGCCGCGCCCGGTCGCACCCCGCGAGGACATGATCGAACAGCGCCATGTCGTCCTTGCCCTTGGAAACATCGGTGATACCCTTATAGGCAAAGATATCGCCGATCTTGCCAACCGCATGAACGGCACCGCCTGCCGCGACGACCCGGTCACAGATCGTGCCGTCCGGCGGGGCGATGGCGAAATCCCGGCGATTGGCTGTGCGGATGAACTCCCCCGGCTTCTCACCGATGAACGGCCTTGCGATGATCCGGCCGACATTCAGCGGGTGAAAGATGTCGGCGGCGACGCGGCATGTTTCAAGCAGTCGATCGAGCCCGAAATGGGTTTCATGGGCGGCGATCTGCACGACGCTGTCGGCCGAAGTGTAAACGATCGGCCTGCCGGTCGCGATGTGTTCGGCACCGAACCGGTCGAGCACCTCCGTACCGGAGGCATGGCAATCGGCGAGCGTGCCGTCAATACCCGAGCGGGCGATCAGATCCGCCATCAGGTCCGCCGGAAAGGCCGGGATGATACGCGAAAAATAGTGCCAGTCGCGGATGACAGGCACGCCGGCCAGTTCCCAGTGGCCGGATTGGGTGTCCTTGCCGGCGGAGATTTCCTCAGCCGCTCCCCAGCGGCCGGTCGGCACGGCGCCGAGACCGGGCGCCGGTTTGCCCGATGCAAGTTGAATCGCAGCGCCCAATCCCAATACGTCGAGGTTCGGAACTTTGAGCAGCCCGCTGCGTCCCTCGTCCGCGCGACCGGCGGCGCAAGCCTCGGCGATATGCAGCAGGGTATTTGACCCTTCGTCGCCGTAACGCGCCGCATCCGGTGCGCCGCCGCAGCCGACGGAATCGAGAACGCAGAGGAAGACGCGCGCCATCGTTTCCGGCTCAGGAAAGCTGGAAGCGGCCGAGCGAGCGGCGGCGGACGAATTCGATAACCTCATAGAAGGCCCAGCCGATCAGCGATAGCAGCAGGACCATGCCGATGACGACGGCCGTATCACTGTTCTCCTGGCCGGAGGACAACAGATAACCAATGCCCTCGTTGGCGCCCATCAGTTCGCCGATGACCGCAGCGGTCATCGCGAGCGTCGTGGCAACCGCCATGCCAGCAAGAACCGCCGGAAGTGCGGACGGCAGCTCGATATGCCAGAAACTCTGCCACGGGCTGAGCTTCAGCACCGCCGCGAGATCGCGGAAACTGCCCTCCCCGTAACGCAAGCCGGTGACCATGCCGGCCATCACGGGGAAGAAGGTGACGATCGCGATCAGCACGATCTTCGGCGTCGGCCCGATCCCCAGCCACAGTAGCAGTAGGGGGGCGATCGCGATCTTCGGCGCGGTCTGCAGAAGCAGGATGAGCGGCGTGGCAAAGCGTTCGACGCGGGGCAGCCGCGCAAAAACGACGCCGGCAAGAATGCCGACCACCGTTCCGATCACGAAGCCCGCGACGATCTCCAAGAGCGTAACGCCGATATGCCGGATGAGCTTGGCGTTCTCGAACAGGAATAGGAGACGGCCAAAAACCTCAATCGGCCCCGGCAGCAGAAAGGTTGGGATGTTGAAGATGACTACGATCGCCGTCCACAGGACGAGGGTCGCGATCAGACCCGCTATGCCACGCAAGATCATGCGCTTACTTCCCGATGGTGGACGGATCGACGACGAAGTCGGCCGCCTTGGGAGCGCTATCGATCACCTTGTACTGCGCAAGGATGTCGGCGTTCTTCTGCCAGGCGGCGAAGTCGGCAGCGCCGAGGCCCTTCTGCTTGGTGAGCGCGCTCTGCCAGACGGACGGCACGAAGGTCTGTTCGAAGGCGGTCGTCAAGATGCCCTTCTGGTCCTTCGGCCAGGTGGGCGTGTATTTTTCGAGCGAGATATCGAGCGCGTCGCCGATATGTCCGTCGATCACCCATTCATAGGACTGGGTGACCGCAGTCGTGAAGCGCTTCACGAGGTCCGGGTTTGCCGAGAGCTTCGTGTCGCTGGTTACGACGACGTTGCCGAAGGACGGCAGGAAATCGTTCGACAGGATCATCGTGACCTTCGTGCCGTCGGCTTCGAGATTGTACTTGCGAAGTTCCGAGAAGACGATTGCATCGACCTGGCCGGCCTGCAGCGACTGGACGATGGCGCCGGTTGCGACGACTTCGACGCTGACGTCATCGAGGCTCAGGCCAGCCTGCTTCAAGCCGACCTGCAGCTGAAGATAGTTCGGGCTTGCAAGGCTGGTGACGGCGATCTTCTTTCCCTTCAGGTCCTTGTAGGCCTTGATGCCCCTGTCTGCCTTGGCGAGAAGCGCGCCGATGCCGCGCTGATAGGTCGTGTGGACGACCTTGACCGGCAGGCCGTTGGCGGCGGCGGCAACCACCGCGTCACCGTTCGGGAAACCGAAGTCGACATTGCCGGCGGCGATATTCGTCAGGATATCGGCGGCAGCCGCATAGATGAATTCGACTTCGATGCCGTTCTTCTCGAAGATCCCCTTGTCGACGCCGGCATAGAGCGGCGCATAGAAGGGAGCGGCAGCGCCGTCGATTTGCAACACGACCGTGTCGGCCGCCTCAGTGATCGAGGCGAAGAGAGGCGAGGTGAGCGAGGCGAGCAGGCTTGCTGCAGTTGTCACGCGAAACTGGATCATGGTTGGCTCCTGAGTTCCCATTCTGTGGAGGAAAATGCCCTTCCTGCAATGCGCAGAAGGTTTCGCTGGGTTGCCTCATAGTCGTCGAGCCAATCGTCGGTGGCACGATTTCCATGAACACCAAGTAGGCAGCCGGTTTCGAGGCCGATCGCCCCGCCGACGGTCAGAGTGATTTCGCTTTCCATCTCGACGCCGATGGCGCCTTGAGCCTGGAAGCGGTCGATGAAATTGCCGGAGACGTCCGTGCCGCCGTCGGCCGGGCGGTAGCGGCGGTCCTGGCCGAGGTAATAGCTGTCGGTCGAAGCGACCATGCCCGGCCGGCAGGTGAGGCCGAGCTCGGCCGCTGCGGTTATGAGGCCCTGGGTTATCTGCGGCGACGCCTTCGCCTCGCCCCCAGCTGCGCGGTAGGTTCGAGCGGTGCCCGTATCGCCGATGGCCTTGTCGACCGCAATGAAGCTGCCGACCGTGTATTCCGCGACGAGCGCGGACATGCCGCCGATCCTCACGACGCGTTTGGCGCCAAGCATGGCGAGTTCCACGAGTGTGATTTCGGTCGACGGACCGCCGATGCCTGTCGAACAGATCGTCAGCCGCTTGCCTTCATATGTGCCGGTGATGACGGCGAATTCGCGCTTGCGACCAAAATCCGTGACGTCTTCCAGCATGTCGGCGAGCAGCCAGACGCGA
Source organism: Rhizobium sullae (assembly GCF_900169785.1). Taxonomy (GTDB): domain Bacteria; phylum Pseudomonadota; class Alphaproteobacteria; order Rhizobiales; family Rhizobiaceae; genus Rhizobium; species Rhizobium sullae. Next base: position 45,377 of record NZ_FWER01000061.1, on the reverse strand, counting down.
TCCGGATCGCCGGGTGTCAGCACGTTCTCGGCGATGTCGCCGGGGCCGCAGGGGAGATGCGGCGGGCGGCCGTTTTTCCAGGGAAAGGCAGCGCTGGTCTTAGCCATTCTTTGCACCCTTCCAGGAGAGAAGACGGCGTTCGAGAATGGTCAGCGCGACATGCAGAACGAGGCCGAGCACGACGGTCATCAATACGGCGGCAAACAGAAGCGGCGTCTTATAGGTCGCCGAGGCGAAGGTCATCAGGTAACCAAGCCCAACCTTGCCGGACATCCACTCCGCCAGAACCGCGCCGACCAGCGCCTGTACCGCACCGATTTTCAGGCCGACGAAAATCTCCGGCATTGCCGCCGGCAGCTCGATCTGGAGAAAGCGCTGCACTGCGCCGAGACCGAGAAGCTTCGAAAGATCCTTCATCTTCGGATCGAGCGTCCGAAAACCGGCGGCCGCGCCGACGAAGACGGGAAAGAAGACCAGCGAAAAGATCAGGATGATCTTGGAGAGCACGCCGAAGCCGAACCAGACGATGAAGAGCGGCGCAAGCGCGATCTTCGGCGCCGTCTGCAGGATGACCAACGGGCCATCGAGCCAGACCGCAAGCTTCGGAAAGCGGGTCATGACATAGGCGAGCGCGATGCCGGCGATGCAGCCAAGGACGAGGCCAAGGATGATATTCTGCAGCGTGAAACCGAGATGCAGCCAGAGTTCGCCGGTCAGCGCGATGGTGACCAGGGCGTTCCAGGTCCGAAGCGGAGAAGGCAGAAGAAAGGTCGGCAGGGCCATCGGACCTGTGGCGAACCACCAGACGAACAGGAGCACGGCGAGCGCCAGCGTATAATCGACCGCCGCGGAAAACCGCCTGTTCATCAATGCCCCTCCCCGCCCGGGGTCCGGAGGTCCCGCCGAAGCTGAGCAACAAGCGCGTGATAGGCCGGATCAAGCTTGGTCTCCTCGCCCCGCGGACGGGCAAGCTCGACATTGTGGACGCATTTCAGCTTGCCGGGACGCGCCGTCATCACCATGACCCGATCGGCGAGGTAGGCGGCTTCATCGACGCTGTGCGTGACGAGCAGGATCGTCTTGCCGGTCGACTGCCAGATCCGCAGCAGTTCGTCGTTCAAGTTGTCTCGGGTCAGAAGGTCGACGGCGGAGAAGGGTTCGTCCATCAGAAGAATTGGCGGGTCGTCGGAGAGCGCGCGGGCGATCGCCGCGCGCTGGCGCATGCCGCCGGAAAGTTGGCGCGGCAGCGCCTTTTCGAAGCCCGCGAGCCCGACCATCTTGATGAGATCGAGCGCGACCCTGTCCCCCTCGGCGCGGCTGACGCCGGCAGTATCGAGCGGAAAACGGACGTTGTCGATAATGGTCTTCCACGGCAAAAGCACCGGCTCCTGGAAGACGAAACCCACGGGGCGCTTGCGTCCGGAAACATCAAGCGTGATCAAGCCGCCGGTCGCCTGGTCGAGACCGGAAATCAGCCGCAGCAGGGTGGACTTGCCACAGCCGGACGGCCCGACGATCGATATGAACTCGCCTTCCTTGATGGTAATGCTGACCGGCTCCAGCGCCGTTACCGTCCCATGGTCAGCCACGAATGTCTTGTGAACACCGGCGATATCGATCATTCGCTCCGACTGCGCCACCAAGAACTCCCTTCCTTGCTGGGGGAGCAATTGGTTATCGAGCGGATAAAATCCCCTTCGACCGCCTGTCCGACCCCGGAAAGAGGCCAAGCTTTCACAAAACTTTCATGGGCGCAACAAAAATCTCAAAGATGAGATTTGTATCAAAATTGCTTCTGAGACGCGGTCTCGCGCCCTGATAGCAGTCAGGCGGCGGCCCGTCTCTTGAGAATAGTTTTTTCGATGAAATCGGCGGCTTGGTCGCCCTTGAGACTGCGCCGCCAAAGCTTATCGGTGATGCTACCATAGAGTTGAACCGCGTCCGCCGCAGGAGTGATGGTCGCGACGCCGACGCGGATGTTGGCGAACGAACCGAGCCGGAAGGGGCTGACCGCAACCTGCGCCCTGTCCGCCCGCTTGAAGATCTGGAAGCTTGCGCCCGGCATGGAATCGATCACCACACCGATCTGCACCCCGATCGGCTGCTCGCGCAGCATGTGCACGATGTTCTCGATTTCGGCACGTGCGGCCGCCTGCCGTTCCAGCAATTTGACGCCCGGGTGATTGTGGGCGCCGACGAACCCCACCCGGCCGAATTCCTCCAGTTCAGCGGCCGAAACCAGGCTGACGATACTCGGGCTGCGCCTACGGAACGTCTCCTTGCGAGCTTTCAGTATATCCATCAGAGCCCCGATCTCCCGGATCGCAGTCTTCCGGTCGCTAACGTCCTGCGGAATGCTCTCATCGAGAACCTTCGGCAGCAGTTCGTCATAACGGTCAGTGGTCAACAGATAGGAGATCGGCCCGAACATCACAGTGATCTGGTCGACATCCTCTTCGAGCTGGCGCATCCGCTCGAAGAAACTGACGGCGGACGCAATGTACTCGACACCGACGCCGAGCAATGTCGGCAGCGAGACGCCGAGCAAATCGGCAATCTTGCCCAGCGTGTCGACCTTTGGCGGCTTGCCGGACTCGTAGCGATAGATCGCAGCGCGCGAAACGCCGGCCTTGGCGGCGAGCTCCTCCGGTGTAAGCCCCGCCCCCATGCGGAATGCGCGAAGGCGACGCCCGACATCCTGTGTGGAACTCATGAAGTCCAAGGTGATTCCTCCCGTCATCCTGTTGTTAAATCTTCGACTCTTTAAACAAAAAATGGAAAAATCGCAACGAAGATAGTTTTAAGTAAAAATTCTCATTTTTGAGAATCGTCTTGACAGCTTTTGCATTTCCACCATAGGCTCTGTTTTTGGACCCCGAACGCAGGGAGCACCCTATGACGTCCGACCGCCGCCCTCTCCGACGCTGATCGTCGCGAAGGCCGCGCGACGGCCTCAGCGATGTGCTGAAGCCCGAAGTCGCATCTCACCGACATTTAGATCCGACCGGCGGCCAATCCGCCGAAAGGGCATTCTTTTCTTGATTCCGGACACTGTCATGCCAGCAAGCCCTTGCGTCATTCCTGATTCCGTTGCCAACTCCGCTCCCAGGCGCCCTTCCATCCACGAGGTGGAGTGCCTGGTCAAAGCGCATGAATGGGTGAACGGCCAGTATCGCCTGCTTGTGCTCTCGGTGCCGCGTTCGGTGCTGGATTGCAAGCCGGGACAGTTCTTCCACCTGCTCTGCCCGCAGACCGATCGTTTTCAACCCTATCTGCGCCGGCCGATGAGTATCTATTCCTATGACCGCGCAAAGTGTGAACTTGCGTTCCTCTACAAGGTCGCGGGCGCAGGCACGGGCTCACTGGCAGGCCGCAAAGCCGGTGACGTTCTCAATATCGTCGGTCCGCTTGGACGAGGGTTCGAGATCAGGCCCGCATGGCACCGGTCGCTGCTGCTTGCCCGCGGCGTCGGGCTAGCAACGCTGGCGCCGCTCGCACTGGAATGCGCCCGTCTCGGGCGGCCGCTGACGGCGATCTCCAGCGCCCGCTCGCCCGATCTCCTGATGTCGACCGACCTCTTCCGCTCCTTCGGCGCTGAGGTCATCACCGTCACGGATGCGGAAGGAAATTCCGATGTCGAGAGTCTGACGCCGCTGATCGAGAGCCTGATTCGCAGCCGCGGCATCGATGCCTTCTTCACCTGCGGCTCGGCCCGCCTTTTGCGTATGCTACAGGAGATCGGCGCCCGCCACGGCATCGGTGGACAGGTGGCGCTCGAACAGCACATGGCCTGCGGCATCGGTATGTGCCAGGCCTGCGTCCGGCCCTTCCGGCGCGATGATGGCGCGGTGAACCTCAGGGTCTGCCGCGAAGGACCGGTCTTCGATCTTCAGGACGTGCTGTGATGGCGGACCTCACCACCCGGATCGGCGCGCTGACGCTGAAGAACCCGATCATGCCTGCTTCCGGCACCTTCTCGGAGGAGCTGGCCGAAGTCTTCGATCTCGATTGCATCGGCGCGCATGTGACGAAGACGATCACCCGCGGCAAACGGGCGGGCAACCCCGTTCCTCGCGTCTGCGAGGTCAACGGCGCGATGCTGAATTCGATCGGCATTCCGAGCAAGGGTGCCGAATGGTTCCTGAAGAACACCGTGCCCTTCTACCGGGACTATGACGCGCCACTCGTGATCAGCATCTCCGCCAGTACGGCCGACGAGTTTGCCCGTTTCGCCGAAGAGGTAAGCGTGCCGGGCGTGGCGGCGATCGAGGTCAACATCTCCTGCCCGAACATTGAGGACGACGGCAAAGCGTTCGCCATGAAGCCAGGTGCGACGGCCGACGTAATCCGCCGCATGCGCTCGGCCACCGGTCTGCCGCTCTGGGCCAAGCTCTCACCCAATACCGGTGAAGTGGTGGAGGTGGCACTTGCCGCCGAAGAAGCCGGCGCCGATGCGCTGGTCACCGCCAACACCATGCTCGCGATGGCGATTGACAGCAGCACCGGCCGCGTCAGGCTCGGCAATATCATGGGCGGGCTTTCCGGCCCGGCTCTGAAACCGATTACGATGCGCATGACCTATCAATGCGCCCGCGCCGTCTCCATTCCGGTCATCGGCTGCGGCGGCATCGCCACGATCGACGACGTGCTCGAATACCTGATCGCCGGCGCCCGCGCCGTGCAGGTCGGCACCGCCACATTCATCAGCCCCACCACCATGCCGCGCCTCATTCGCGAGCTCGATCGGAAACTTGCCGAGCGCGGCCTTTCCACCGTCAACGCGCTGATCGGCACGGTCGACGTCGCCGATGAAGCCATCGCAATTGCGGAGTACGCATGATGAATGCCGTCATTCTCGAAAGACCGGCATTTTCCGGTTCCGCCGATGTCACTTCGAAATTGTTCAGTGAGATCGCTGCGCGCACCGCCGATGGCGAGGGCATCAGCCGCCCGGCCTTCTCGGCAATCGAAACGGAGACGCTCGAATTCCTGATCGACTTCGCCCGCTCGGAAGGGCTCACCGCCCATTGGGATGCCGGGCGCAACGTCGTGTTCTCACTGCCCGAGCATCAGGATGCTGAGCGCTACATCCTAACCGGTTCGCACGTCGACAGCGTTCCGCGCGGCGGCAATTTTGACGGCCTGGCGGGCGTGCTCGCCGGACTTTTATGCCTCATCCGGGCAAAGTGTGCAGGCGTCAGCTTCGCGGAGCCGGTCAAGGTCATCGCCATGCGCGGTGAGGAAAGCGCCTGGTTCGGCCCCTGTTATATCGGCTCCAAGGCGCTGCTCGGCGCGCTGTGCGAAACGGAACTTGCCGCCCTCCACAAAACGGACGGCAGAACGCTCGACACCCATATGGAAGCTATCGGCATCGACATGACCGATGTGCGGACGGGCAAACCTCTACTGGATCACAATGCCGTCAAAGCCTATCTCGAAGTCCATATCGAACAGGGGCCGGTGCTGATCGAGCGCAATCTTCCGGCGGCGATCGTCTCCGGCATCCGGGGCAATTTCCGCTACAAGAAGATCGCCTGTTTCGGTGAGGCGGGTCATTCGGGCGCCGTTCCGCTCGCCTATCGGCACGATCCTGTACTCGCGATGGCGGAACTGCTCCATATCCTCGATGCCACCTGGCACGATTTCGTCGCCAAAGGCCGCGATCTTGTGGTGACAAGCGGCATGGTCTCGACCGACCAGCAAAAACATGCCCTTTCCCGTATCCCGGATAGCGTCGAGTTCAGTCTCGACATCCGCAGCCAGGATCGCGAGATGCTCGAAATCATGCATGGTCTGGTGCGCAGGCATGTCGAGCGGATCGAGCGCGAACGCAATGTCCGCTTCGATCTCGGCAAAGCGCATTGGACCAGCCCCGCGCTCTGCAGCAAACCGCTGATCGGTCAGCTCTCCCGTGCGGCGGAAGCGCTAGGCCTCGAACCCGCGCTCGTTCCCTCAGGCGGCGGCCACGATGCGGCCGTGTTCTCCGAAGCCGGCATTCCATCCGGCATGATTTTCATCCGCAACCGCAACGGGTCGCACAATCCGCAAGAGGCGATGGAGATCGCCGATTTCGAGATCGCCACATCCATCCTCTACGAGTTCCTCAGCAACCNCACAATCCGCAAGAGGCGATGGAGATCGCCGATTTCGAGATCGCCACATCCATCCTCTACGAGTTCCTCAGCAACCCTCACGAAACGCCGGTCGGCAGCCAACCAGCGAAGGAAACCGGGCCCATGTTCTCCAAGATCACAGACATCATCCGCCAGAAGGGCAATGCGGTGCGCGCCTATCGCGCCGCTGCTGCCGCCGCGCAGGAAGCCGCCATTGCCGATCCGGATCGCACCGTCGGCTATTTTATACTGGGTCTCGCGGCGCAGGAGGTCGCCGAAACGTATTACGGCGAACCACTGCAGGCCGATGTTTTCGACCAGGAACTGTCTAGGTTTGATGAATATACCAACACACTCGACACTGCATTCGCAAACCCGGATGCCCGGGTTCGGCTTGATGCCCTCTCGATTGTAGCTCGTAGCTTGGCAATTGATCGCCAGCGGTCGACAATTCGCGCTGCCGGCTTGTAATGCAGCAAGTGCAACCGCCGCCTCTTTCTGGGTCGCCTTCAGATGCGCGAGAAACCGGTCTCGCGGGCGCAAGACTATCTGATGGGCAACTGCGTCACGGTGGCGGATGTTTACCACGGTCCTCGGGTGGATGAAGGACTTGGGTATCGCGACCTCGGCCGCTGGCCGAAAGTCGCAGCCTGTATGCGGCGGATAGAGGTTCGCCCCTCGGTCGCGGCGGCGCTGGAAAGGGAGGTAGCAGTCCCCCTTCATTCTTCATAGAAAAAATGCCCTTGACTTAGAGTGCACTCTAACTCGTATCTGAGACCATCCCGGTCAACCAACCGAGATGCCCGGTACACCATTATCACCGTGATGGACAGATGAACACCTATGGGGGCATCCGCACCGGCAATCCAGACGCCTATTACGAACCGAACTCCTTCAATGGCCCAGTCGAGCAATCCTCGGCCAAAGAGCCGCCCCTGAAGATCTCGGGCGATGCCGATCGTTATAACCACCGTGTTGGCAATGACGATTATTCGCAGCCTCGCGCGTTGTTCAACCTGTTCAATGGAAGCGAAAAGGAGCGCCTGTTTTCCAACATCGCGGCGGCCATGGGAGGCATTCCCGAGGAGATAGAGGAACGCCAACTGGCCCATTTTGACAAGGTCCATCTGGATTACGGCAATGGCGTGCGCCGGGCGTTAGCACGGGCTGATGGACGCGAGCGGCCGGCTATCTCGGTAACCGAGAACACTCCGCAGCGCGTGGCCGAATAAGTCAATCGGCTGGCATTACCTCTGAGGGGAACAGCGTTGATGTTCGCGCTCGCCGTTCCCCTCCCCTCAAAAGGGAACAGATGCTTGACGGGGCTGACGTGCGGCGACGAGCCTGCATGAGAAGGCTATTCCGGAACGGCCTCAACGTGCTTTTCGAAGCGAGGAATATGAGGATTAATCCAGGCCCAGTCTGGAGCTGATGCCGTCCAGATCACACTCGTCGGCTCCGCGATGTTCGGCTGATCGAGTGTGCCCACGCGAACCACAATATAGCCCGGCTGAGACATGGCTTCGCTGAACATCTGGGTTCCGCAGGTCGGGCAGAAGCGGCGTCGGATAATCTGGCCGCTGTCGGCGACGCTTGCGTATTCTGCAAGCTCGCCATTGATGGCAATATCTCCGCTGGCGAAGACGACATTGATGGAAGCATTGCCACAGGAGAGATATTGGCAGTCCCTGCACCAGCAGGCGCGTTTGAGGATCGGTACGCTGGATACTTCGAACTGGGCCGCTCCGCAAAAACACCGCCCTGTTATCGGTTTGCTCGTCATGCTTCACCTCATTTGCTTGCTCAAGGTGTATATCGTTCGTGAACATGGGCACGTCCGCGCTGTCATAAAAATGGTTCCCTCTCGGCTTTGCGAAACAGACGGGAAGTTGCGTCCGTATCGATCAGTCAAACAGGCCTGATGAGGCGCGACAGGAGTGCGGGAACGAGGATTTTGTGGAACGGCAGGACGGCTGCGAGATAAACGCGGCCGAGCAGGTTGTTTCGCTGAACCAGCGTCGTGGCGGTAACCCGGAGCGTGGCGTCGTTCAAATCTGCCACGTCGACAATGAGCCGAAAGTTGAGGTGCCTGTCATCAAGGCCAAGAACGATGCGCTCGGGAGACGATGAAAAGACCGGAAGACCGCTGTGCTGGGACGACAAGTCCAGTTCGTCGCCGGACTTCAACCCAAAAGGAGCGACGACGAGATTGCGAAGGGCCAGAAGTTTCGCGATCCAGCCCGGCGGCTGACTGAATGCCAACTGTGCGGCCTGAGGCGCGCTCATCGCCGTATCGATCACGTCGACAGCAAAAGCGTCGCCGAAATCGGCGGACGGCAGGATTTGTCCGCAGTTTTCGGGGACGGATACAGGAAATGGCCGCACGGAATGCTCCTTTCGATCTGCTTGCATTGCGTCGAGTGGCGGCTGCGTCCGAAGGCATTCAGTTGGCAGAACCGATCGCCGGCATGTTTGCCCAGACGATCAAAGCGAAGGCAACAGCCATCAGCACCCAGCCCGGATGAAGTCGGCGCACGCCCCATAAGGCGCCGAGAGCGCCAAAGAGAAACGAGCTGCCCGCGAAAAAACTGGCAGCAAGTTGCGCCTCACGTCCGTACCAGATGACAGCCGCGATCAAAGCAACGCCGCTCAGCAACCAGTTGAACGTGGTGAAATGCAGCAGCAGCGGTATCAGTCTTCGCATTGGTGCGGATGGTGTCGCTGCAGCGGTAAGCGATGCGTCGACCCGAGAGACTACGAGCCTTTGCAACAGGATACCGTGAGGCACCGCTGTTCCGCCGCCGATGACCCCGGCTGCTATCAGGGCTGCGCCATGCAAATCCATCATCTCGAACCTTCTCCATACACATCTGTATGGTCAAGATGGAACGCTTGTTGCCAAGAGTCAATACATCTGTGTATGGTCGGCCCATGAATGATCGTCTTGCGAAGTCCGACTGGATCGACCATGGCCTGCGCACCCTTGCCGAGCGCGGCCCCAATGCCCTGAAAATCGGCGCCATGGCGGAGGGGCTGAACGTTTCCCGCGGCAGCTTTTATTGGCATTTTCGGGACGTAGCCGATTTCCGGACACAACTCCTGCAGCATTGGAGAGACTGGACAACGCAGCGGGTCATCCGGGAACTGGAGGCTGATCTCGATGAGCCGGACCGTCTGAGATCGTTGGTGAGCAGTGCATTTGCCGGCGAGCCGGGGAACGGTCGAACAATAAGATCACTGGACAAGGCTGTGCGTGCCTGGGCCATAGATAGTGACGAAGTTGCGGCGGTCGTTGCCTCCGTCGATGCCGACCGGGTGGCCTATATCGCAAGGTTGCTGGTGGAATCCGGGGTGGAAAGCGAAAAGGCGGCCTATCGGGCATCCTTCCTTTATTGGGCCTATCTGGGCCAGCCGATTGCGATGAACCCGGATTTTTCATCGGCCACATCGACCGCCATCGCCGATATCTGCGAGCTATTCAGGAGATGAGGATCAAGACGATGCTCAGATTGACGCTGCGCTTCTTATTAACTTCTCCGCTTCAAGCTTTCTATTCGCAGCTGAACTTCCGTCTTTGGATTCACGCTCTCCGGTTTCGGGAAGAAGCACCTTATCTCGGTGTCCAGGAAACGGGGGAGCAGGCCGTTCCATCGCTCGCTCAGGGTTCGTCTGCTCCGGATCGTAGTCCGATCAGCACAGCGCGCTTTGGCGTGCTGTAGCCTGGTTGCGGACCTCCCATCATTAATCAAGGCCTAAGTTGCGGCGGTAGCCGCGCAAAGGCCAAGGGCGCTGCCGCTCCCTTAGAAGCCGAGCGTTAAGCGCAAACTGAAACCCAGATGCGGTTTCCGCTTTTATCGGGACACAGCAGGTGCCAGAAGCCTCTCTTCGAGCCATCAACCCCTCACGACGAACCCACGCTCCAATTCTGAGGGGGGGCGTGGTGGGGTCTCCAGCGCAGGGGTGCGCCGGCAACGAACCGCCGTTCAAAAGGCATTCCCCTTCCAGATTGCGACTTTGTAAGTTCCAATTGGCGGGACATTGACTTCCAATCAGCCGAGACCGATAGTTCCAATCGTCCGAGATTCGAGGGAAGGCATGTTCGAGAGGTTTGTAGAGAAGCGAGCGGAGGAAGCCCTTTCGGATACTCCAGTGGTCCTCATCGTGGGACCGCGCCGAGCCGGCAAGACTACGCTTGTCCGAAAGATGGGGGAAGCCGGCCGAACCTATATCACCCTCGACGATCAGACGGTTCTCGAAGCCGCCCAATCCGATCCTGCCGGCTTCATTCGGGGCCTGGATCGAGCCATCATCGACGAGATTCAGCGCGCACCAGACCTGCTGCTGGCGATCAAAAAGACAGTCGATGAGGACTATCGTCCAGGCAGGTTTCTGCTTACCGGATCGGCGAACGTGCTGACTTTGCCGCGGATTGCGGACAGTCTGGCCGGACGGATGGAGACCATTCGAATGCTGCCGCTGGCGCGGGCCGAGATCGAAGGCCGGACGCCAACTTTTCTGGAGCGCCTTTTTGACGGGAGGCTAAAGAACCCGCGGCGTTCGGTCATTGGGGATGATTTCGTTCAGCTCGTCCTGCTCGGCGGATTTCCTGAAGCGATCAGCCGCGACAGCGAACGGCGACGGCGGGACTGGGCTCGTTCTTATCTAACTTCGATCCTGACCCGAGATCTGCGGGACATTGCCGATGTGGAAAAGCTGACCGAGCTGCCAAAGTTCGTGCGGCTGTTGGCCGAGCATGCAGGCCAATTGGTCAACTATTCGCAGTTCGGCGGCAGCATCAACGTCAGCCACAAGACCGGGCAGCGTTATGTCGGGCTGCTCGAACAGGTGTTCCTGGTCACGACGCTGCAACCCTGGTTCACCAATACACTGAAGCGCATCGTCAAGACACCCAAGCTGCATTTCCTCGATTCCGGTCTGCTGGCCAGCGTACGCGGCATCACCTTCGACCGGGTGAAGGCGGATCGCGGAACATTCGGCGCGCTGCTGGAGAGCTTCGTGTTCTCTGAAGTGCTGAAACTGATGACAGCCTCAGATCTATGGCTGACACCATACCATTTCCGGGATCGGGACATGCGCGAGGTGGACATAGTGCTGGAACGCGACGACGGGATGATCGCCGGCATCGAGATCAAGGCGAGCGCCACGGTCAAGGCCGGCGATTTTGGAGGCCTCCGCGCACTTGCTGAAGCCTGCGGCGATCGTTTTGCCTTCGGCGTCGTCCTCTATGACAACACTGATGTGGTGCCGTTCGGCGACAAACTGGCCGCAGCGCCGCTGTCCAGCATGTGGGGCTGAGAATGGTCGCAGAAGCCGACGTGGGGACCATGCAAACACATCGTCGACCAACGTGTCTCTGGCCGAGAAAGAAGAAAAGTAAAAAATTCGGGAAATCGCTTTCCGGGTTTCCCGCTGCAGCACGATCAACTGGACGAGCGCACCTCATGACCTCTGCGCGCCAACCGAGGGCTCAACCTCTCAAGCTTTGCGGCGCATCGGCGCTCATACCGTTTCGCCGAATGCGGACTATACGCCGGACCCAAGGACCACTCTTCCTCTACGGCTGGCCGCATTGTACTCAAACCATCGAGATCAATCACGACCGTCCCGCCAAAATAAGGCATCTGCAACATCGATGCGCTCGGTAACGGGTTGGGCAATCTTCTGCAATTTATCATCCGATGAAAGGTCGCCCTCATCACTCTGGAAGCGGGATGTGCTCATCCCGGTCGTCGACCGGAAGATCGAAGCGCCCCTCGCCCCAGTTCTGTGCCCGCCATTCAGCCTTGGCTTCCTCGATACGCTCCCTGGATGAGGCGACGAAGTTCCACCAGATGTAGCGTGGGCCGGAAAGTGTCGCCCCGCCTAAGATCATCAGTCGCGCGCCTCTTTCCCCGGCTGCGACCGTGATCCTGTCGCCAGGACGAAACACCATCATCTGGGGTGCTTCGAACTCCCGGCCGGCGATCGAGATCGAGCCTTCGACAATGTAGATGCCCCGGTCCTCATGATCGTCCGGCATCGGCAGGCGAGCACCTGCTTCGAGCCTAACATCGGCATAGAATGTCTCGGAAAACATGGTCGCGGGAGCGAACTTGCCATAGGCGTTCCCGAGAATGAGCCTCACCGACACACCATCGTCCTCGATCATCGGCAGCGTCTCCTTGCCGTGGTGTTCGAACATCGGCGCCATGTCCTCGTGGGCTTCCGGCAAAGCCAGCCAGGTCTGGATCCCGAACAAGCCGTTCGGCCCTGTCCGCGCGGCTGCGGATGTCCGCTCGGAATGGGAAACACCTCGCCCTGCGACCATCCAGTTCAACTCACCGGGACGGATGATCTGGTCAGCTCCGGTACTGTCACGGTGGTGAAAGTCACCGCGATACAGATAGGTGACCGTGCCAAGACCGATATGGGGGTGCGGCCGAACATCGATGCCCTGGCTGGTCAACAGCTCGGCCGGGCCGGCCTGGTCGAAGAAGATGAAGGGTCCCACCATCTGCCGCTTCGGTGCCGGCAAGGCGCGGCGAACCTCGAAGCCGCCAAGATCACGGGCCCGAGGAACGATGAGCGTCTCGATCGCGTCGATGCCGACCTCGTCAGGGCAGCCTGGTTCGATTGCAGGGTTCCAACTCATGCGCGTTCACTTCTCCTCTCTGTCTGACGATCCCGTACCCGCGTAGAGTGCAGGAGCCGTTGCATGGCCCCAAGTGACTAACGGGTGAGCGCGCCCGCGACTAGCTGCGCGGCGCGGTAAGCTGTGTCGCAAAAAGCGGAACGCGCAGTCGATGCGTCAACACGCAGATCCTACAAATGCGGATTTCTTTCGAATGCTTCGGTCAGGAACTCCGAGAGGATGCGGACTTTTCGCGCCGGGTGCGGGCTGGGTGGCCGCACGACGTAGACCCCACCGACCGGTAGCGGAAAACGGGTCATGACTGGAACGAGCGCGCCGGACGCAAGATATTCATGGGTAACGCAATCGGGAAGCCACGCTATACCAAGCCCTGCTGCGGCCGCGCTGGCGAGCGCCGCGCCATTGTCGGAACTGAAGCGCCCCTGGGGCTGCACAGTGATGATCTTGTCGCCATCCATGAAACGCCACGTTTCGGCGCCCACGAGGGCTTGATGAGCGGCGATTTCATCCGGCTTTTCAGGTGAACCATGTATCCTGATATAGTCCGGGCTCGCCACCAGCTTGCCGTAGATCTGACCAACCCGCCTTGCAATCAAGTTCGAGTTGCGCAGGGCGCCGACCCGGATCGCGCAATCGAACCCGTCCGCAATCAGATCGACGAACCGATCGGCATACTCGGCATGGATCTGAAGCTGCGGGTGGTGGCGTGCCATCTCTGCAAGCACGGGCGCGAAATGTAGCGGGCCTGATGTGAGAGGGACGGCCACGCGCAAGCGCCCGCGAAGATCACCGGCAGGCAAGATCGTTTCCCGCGCAAGGTCGATCTCGGCACAAATCCTGGCGGCATGTTCTCGAAACGTGCCCCCGGCTTCCGTCAGCCCAGCACCACGGGTCGTTCGTGCAAGAAGCTGGATACTGAGCGCTTCCTCAAGCCTGATGAGGCGCCGACTGACCATTGACTTGGAGATCCCCAGTCGACGTGCCGCGGGAGAAACGCCCCCGGCATCGGCAACTTCGACAAATGTCCGCAGATCCTCGATGTCCAATTGGCGTTCCCCGCTTTGCAATACAGCCTGGCGTCCATGCCTATCGCGCTGCCCTCACGATTGGCGCGACTTCAGTGCCGAGAAGTTCGATCGATCTCTTCATCGCTGCCGTGTCGAGAGAGGCTGTGCTCATCTGGAAGGTGATGCGCGAAACGCCGCCAAGCGTCTCACTGGCCTGCAGCATCTTGGCTGCGACCGTCTTCGGGTCACCGATCAGGAATGCGCCCTGCGGACCTGCCATGGCTTCGAACTGCTGGCGCGTCGGCGGTGACCAGCCGCGTTCGCGACCGATCTTCGTCGTCAGATGCGCCCATCCCGGAAAGAAGGCGTCCTTCGCTGCGGCGTTGGTCTCGCCCAAGAATCCCATCGCGTGGACGCCGACCTTAAGCGTCTCGGGGCTATGTCCCGCGCGACTGCCAGCTTCGCGATAGAGATCGACAAGCGGACGGAAGCGCTCGAAGCTCCCGCCGATGATTGCGATCATGAGCGGAAGGCCAAGCGAACCGGCACGAGCGAAGGATTGCGGCGTGCCGCCGACCCCGATCCATAATGGTAGCTGTGGTTGATGGGGACGCGGAAAAACACCTTGCCCTTTGAGGGCCGGACGGAAGCGACCTTCCCATGTAACATTGGTCGCCTCGCCAAGCTTGAGAAACAGCTCAAGCTTTTCAGCAAAAAGGTCGTCATAGTCGCGTGTGTCCAGACCGAATAGCGGATAGGCTTCCACGAAGGAACCTCGCCCGACAACGACTTCCGCACGGCCTTTGGAAATCAGATCGAGAGTTGCGAACTCCTGAAAAACCCGCACCGGGTCAGCGGCGCTCAGAACGGTCACCGCGCTTGTCAATCTGATCCGGCGGGTCCGGGCCGCTGCCGCGGCCAGAATGACGGTCGGGGCCGAATCGAGAAACTCGCCGCGATGATGCTCGCCTATGCCGAAGACATCGAGCCCGACGCGGTCCGCGACGACGACCTCCTCAATGAGTTCGGCCATTCGCTCGGTCGCCGAAGGAAGCTTGCCTGTGGTCGGATCCGGGAGGATGGCTGCAAAACTGTCGATACCGAATTCCATTTTTGGTCCTTGGATATTTGTCTGTCTAGGCCGGCGACTGACCCTGGAAATGCATCATGCGCACAATCAAGCCGGTGCTTCAGATACTTCGACCTGTCACGAAAAAGGGACGACGAGGTACAATGCACCGTCCGGGCTTTTGCGACACGTTCATCGAGAAACCCGTCATCCCCGTTATGTTTTTAGTGCCCGCTTTGGGTGCTCGGCACCGGCGTGTTGAGAAGCTGCTGCTCCCAAAGATACGCGATGCCGCTGCCGCCGAAGTGCTGGATGAGAATCTCGGTCAGCTCCTCTGCATGCTCGGTGCGGGCCCAATCGCGTTGCCATTCGCCAGTGAGCGCCATCACGGTCATCACGTTTGCGCCGGCCGCGATCATTCGCTGGATGGCAACTTCATGAGACTCCTTCGAAATCCCGCCCGACGCGTCGGTGATCACGGTCACGTCCCAGCCTTCGCCGGCGGCCTGGATGACAGGCATTGCGACGCAGACCTCGGTCCACAGGCCGGCGATGATCAGCTGCTTGCGGCCGGTCGCCTTGACGACGTTCACCACATTCTCGTCCTGCCAGGTGTTCACCCAGGTGCGATCGATGACTTCCTGGCCAGGGAACACGTCGGTGATCTGCTTAAAGAGAAGTCCACCGCGCGCCGCGATCACGCTGGTGAGAATGGTCGGAACATTGAAGGCTTTTGCCAGCTTCGCCAGCGCGGTCGTGTTGTTGACCACCATTTGAGGATCATGGCTGTTCAGGTTCGCCAGCTGGTAAGGCTGATGATCGATCAGGACGAGGACGGAATCTTCGGGGCGGAGAAGTGAGTCAAGGCCGTTACGAAAGGTCATGGTTTCATCCTATGTTGACGGTTTATCGAAGCGCGTTTGCTCAAAAGACATGTGCCCTCCGAGGCGCTGCCGCGGGACGAAACTTGTCATTCCCGTTTGTGATGCGGTAGTCCTTGCCTTTGCTAAGCTGTGTCGCAGAATGAGGAACACTGAGTGGATATCGAAGATCTCCGGACATTCGTCGAAGTTGCTGATGCGGGAGGCGTCACCTCGGCCGCGCTGCGGCTTGGCATCTCCAAGTCGATGGTCAGCCGACGGCTTGTGCGGCTTGAAGCGGAGCTTGGTGTCCAGCTCCTAGCCCGATCCACACGCGGGGCTTCTCTCACAGAGGCAGGCGCAACCTTCCGGGACTACGCAGCCAGGGTTTCCGCCGAGATAGATGTGGCGAGGGAGACCATCCTGCCGGCTGGTGAGCTTCGCGGTCGCTTGCGTGTAGCCGCGCCGATTTCCTTCGGGCCGACGCATTTCGCGCAAGTACTTGCACAAATGGCGCGTCGCCATCCTCATCTCCAGATCCAGACCTGTTACAGCGATCGCTTCGTAGATCTGATCGCAGAAGGATATGATTGTGGGATCAGGGTCGGCACTCTTCAGGACTCAAGCCTGATCGCAAGACGCGTCGGTCCCCTCTACGGGAATTTCGTCGCAAGCCCGGACTACATTAAGGTCCATGGCTCTCCGGAGACACCGGAGGAACTCGTAACCCATCAGGCTCTCATGCAAGGCACGGAAACCTGGCAGGTGATGGATGGGGACAAGATTATAACCGTTCGCCCGCAGGGGCGCTTCAAGGCCGATAACGGGGCGGCTCTCGCGGTCGCCGCAGCAGCCGGATTGGGCATCGCCGCGCTGCCTGACGACCTTATCAAAGATTATCTCGACTCAGGCGAGTTGGTTCCGGTCATGAAACGCCATCCACCGCCGCCGGCGGGAATATATGTCGTCAGACCGCCCGGGCAGCATCCTGCAAGAAAAGTCCGGGTGCTGACCGAAATGCTGATCGAGTGCTTTGACCATGGCCCGGTGTTGCCGCGCTAGGACGGTATCCCGACATCGAACTGTCTGTGACGAAAGGCAATTCTTCGGAACTATACCGCAAATTCGTGAATTCGGACCTCGATGGCACGATCCCCACGAACTTCTCCAAACTTGCCCGAATGTCGCGTCGTGAGGCTGCAGAGCGGTTCGGCGTTAGCGCTGCCAGTGCAGTTCGGTGGCAGAAGCAACTCAGTGAAACAGGCTCCGTCCGTCCCAACGCAGGGTGGCGATCGGCGCTCGCACCACATCGACGCGCATTAGGAGACAGTGAAGTAGCTGTCGTCGTGGACGATTTTCTCGCCCGCCTGCTTGGCTGCGACGACGACATCGCTCAGGGGTTTCTCGGCGTCGAGACATGCGCCAACGTGTTGTCACGGCCAGTAGTTCGCACTCCGCGAACCATCTCGATTTCAGGAGTTGCCACTGCGCAAAGCGGGCAGTTTATGGCCCGGATCAGGCGTGCGGAGGAAGGGGCGCGCCTGCGAGTTTGGTCTTGATCCAGTCTGAGACGCGATAGTAGCGCAGCGCCAATTGCGGGCCATAACTCATATAGAAGGGCGCGACGCTCAACGGCTCAAGCTTCAGCGCCAGGTCGTGCCTGGGCACGCCTTTTGCCCATTCCGAAAGTATGCCGCCCAGCATACTACCGGTGGGCACGCCGCGGCCGGAAAGCCCGGTGACAGCCACGACACCAGGCGCCAGGTCATAGAGGCGCGGGACAGTTTGGTATTGCATATCCAACTCACCAAACCAGAAATATTCCCAGCAGATATCCTGTTGGATCTGCGGGTGCAGCCATTTCAGCCGGTCGCTCATGACCGTGCGGGTATAATCCATGTCGCGGCCGCGCCGGCCCATGGGAAACATCGAGGCGACGATCCGTCCCTCGGCATTGTATTTGTAGACAAAGATATCGCCGCGTCCGTCATGAATGGTCGTATTCTGTGGTAGGACAGACCGGCGCTCATCATCGGAAAGCGGCTGTGTCGCTGCGACAAATACCTTCTGGATCTTGAATGTCTGGTCAAGCTTCGGCCAACCGCCGACCGTGTAGGCGCCGGTAGCAAAAATCACCTTATCGGCCAAGACCTTGCCCCTGTCCGTGCTGATCACCCAACCGCTGCCTTGTCGTTGGCACCCGGTGACAGGCGAATTCGTGTGGATTACGCCTCCTTCCTGGATCAGCGCGCGAGCAAGGCCGCGCGAATAGCTGAGCGGGTTGAGATGCCCTGCTTCTTCATGCAGCCAACCGCCGTAAAAACGTCGGGTGCCCGTTACAGTTTCGACCTCGCCTCGATCAAGAACGCGCGTTCGGGCACCCACAGCGTTGTAGGTCCGAACCTTCTCCTCGATTGTCTTCATCATGCCGGGATAGGACGCCCCCATGACGTAGCCGTTCTGCTGCCATTCGCACTGTATCTGGTAGCGCTCTATCATTTCGGAAACGCGGTCGTTGGCACGGGTTTGGCGGACAATTAATCGCTCGGCCCAGGGCTCGCCGAGCATCTTGCGCAATTCCGGCAGGCTGTAATGGGTAAAGGTCGGGGTGCAGTGTCCGGCATTGCGGCCGGATCCCCCAAAGCCGATCTCTTCCTTTTCCAGAAGCACGACACGAAAGCCATCCTGGGAAAGTTCTAGTGCCGTCGTCAGCCCGGTATAACCACCACCGACAATGCAAACATCCGCGTCGACCGTACCTTGCAGCCTTGTCGTGTCGGGAGCTGGCGTGGCGGTCGCATACCACAATGTCGTCTTGAAAGGAGAAAACGTGCGCATCGCCTCCTCTCAACTAAGATCGCTGCGGGCGTCGAGTGCGTCGCGCAGGCCGTCGCCGATGAAGTTGAAGCTGGTGACGGCGAGCGTAATGGCAATGCCGGGGACGATCGCCAGCCATGGCGCCCTGTCGAGATATTGCTGCGCGCCGTTCAGCATGTTGCCCCAGCTTGGTAGCGGCGGCTGTATGCCATAGCCGAGGAAGCTGACATAGGCTTCAAGCAGGATCGCACGGGCGACCGTTAGGGTCGCGGCGACGATGATCGGGCCGATGGCATTTGGCAACAGTTCACGGAACATGATCCAGCTGTTGGAAAGGCCGAGCATGCGCGCAGCGAGCACGAAGTCGCGCTCGCGCAACGAGCGCACCTCAGCCTCGACGATGCGGGAAATCTCCATCCAACTCGTCACCGCGATGATGACCGTGATCATGAAAGGGCTCGGCTTGATGAAGGCCGCCAACGCCAGAAGCAGAAAGATACTGGGAAAGGACAGGAAGGCGTCGACGAAGCGCATCAGCGCTGCGCCGACGCGCCCGCCGTAATAGCCTGCACAGACGCCGATGACAGTACCGATGAAGGTGCTGAGCAACATGGCAAAGAAACCGACCAGAAGCGAAATACGGCCGGCCATGAACAGGCGCGCTGCGATATCGCGGCCCAGCGGATCTGTGCCGAAAATATGATAGCCTGTCAGGGGCGGCGCAAAGCGGGCGCGCAGATCGATGTAAAGCTCGTCGTAGGGCAGGATAGAGGGACCGACAATGCAGGCGAGCGCCAGAACGGTGATCATCAGCAGTCCGAGCATCGCTAGCCGGTGACGGGCGAACCGGCGGAAGGTCCGGCTTTGCCACCAATGCGATTTCGCGGAGCGGGAAATGGACAGGGTTACGGACATGGATTTTTCTCCCTAACCGAGCCGAATGCGGGGATCGACGAAAGCGACGAGAAGATCGGCAATGAGACTGCCGATCAAGACGAGGATGGCGGAAAACATCAAAAGACCCATGACGACGGGATAGTCGTTATAGCCGAGACTATCGAGGAACAGCCGGCCCATGCCCGGCCAGGTAAACACCGTTTCTGTGACCAGCGCGCCGCCGAGTATGGTTGGCAGCTGCAAGCCCGCAAGGGTGATCATCGGCAGCAGCGCATTGCCGATCACGTGTTTCATCAGCACCCGTCGCTCCGAAAGCCCCTTGGCCTTTGCCGTGCGCACGAAATCCTGATTGATGACGTCGAGCGTCGCAGTGCGCATGTAACGGCTCCAGACCGCCACGTTGACGAACGCCAGAACCACGGTCGGCATGATCAGGTGAATGGCATAATCGGCGACGGAGCCGTCGCCGATCGTGTACATGTTACCGGCCGGCAGCCATTTCAGCTTGAGGGAAAACAGGTAGATGGCGATAAGCCCGAACCAGAAGGTCGGGATTGACAGCGCCACCATTGCGCCAATGGTGGCGGTATAATCGAAGATGGAATAGCGCTTTGTCGCCCCCTTGATCCCGACCCAGGTGCCGACAGCGATCGAAAGCACGGTCGAGGACCCCATCAACAGTAGCGTGGCAAAGAGGTGACCCATTATGATGCCGAGAACCGGCTGGCTGTCGCGGTAGGAGCGGCCCCAGTCGCCTTGCAAAAGGTGCCGCAGCCAGTCGAGATATTGTATCGGCAATGGCCGGTCGAGGCCCATCTGCCTGGCAATTCGGTCCAGCGCTTCTTGGGTCATTCCCGGTGTCAGCGCATACTGCGACAGCGGACCACCGGGCGCCAGATTGAGAACCGCAAATCCGATCATGGACACCAGAAACAGTAGGATCAGGCTTTGCCATAAACGGCCGAGAAGATAGCGCAGCATCGCAGTCTCTCCGATTGCTATTGGACATCAGGTCAGGGACGTCGAGACGCTTCGTTGGCCCCTCCCCCGAAACGGGAGAGGGTTGCTCAAAGGCAAGCGGCTTAGGAAGCCCAATACCAGCTTCCGACGTTCCAGCTGTCGATGCGCGTATTGACATTCGGAACGACGCTTTCGGCACCCGTCTTGTGGCCGCGCACCTGCGCGTATTGGAAGACGGGCATGAAGGGCAGATCGGCGCGCATAATCTCCTGAATCTTGAGATAGATCTTCTTGCGCTCCTCCGGCACGAAGATCTGGCCGCCTTCGGTAAGGAGTTTGTCGACCTCGGGATTCGAATACTGCCATGTATTCTGTCCGGCGCCGCCCTTGGCGCCGATCGACGTCGATTTGAAATAGTCGGATGTGTCGGGATCGGCGCCGGTCAAAAAGTCGATGCCGACGACGACGGAATCGAACTGCGACATCATCCAGTATTCGCCCCACATGACGGCGGGGGGTAGGTTGGAAATGGTCATTTCGACACCGATATCCTTGAACGACTGCTGCATGAACTGCTGCACCTGTTCGCGGATATGGTTGCCGGCCGTCGTCGAGTTGGAGAAGGAGAGCTTGACGCCATCCTTGGCGCGAATGCCGTCGCTACCTAATACCCATCCGGCATCATCAAGGATCTTCTTGGCCTTTTCTGGATCGTATTCGTGCTTCGGCAGGTCTGGATTTGCATAAAAGGACTGCTGCGGCATGTAGCTTTCGGTCGGCGTCGGCAGGCCATAATAGAGGGCGTCGATGATCGTTGCCTTGTCGAGCGCATGATAAAGCGCCTGACGAACTGCGAGATCCTTGAACTGTGGCTTCTCCATATTGAAGGTGACGGATTCGACTGTAGAGCCCGGCACGACGAGAACGGCCTTGCCTTCAAGCGCTTTGGCTTCTTCATAGTGGTCGGGCGTGATCCACTGCAGGCCCACCACGTCGATGTCCCCTGTCTTGAACTGTGTATAGAGAACCGTGAGATCCGGAATATACTTGTAGATCACGCGCTCAAGATATGGACCGTCGCCGAAATAGTCGGCATTGGCTTCGAGCGTGATGTGATCGCCGGCGACCCGCTCCACCCATTTGAACGGACCTGTTCCGATCGGAGCCGCGTTGAAGGGCGCCGTGTTCTTGTCCTTTTCAGCGCCAAAGGCGTGTTTCGGCACGATGAAGGTCGACGCCAGGATCGAGGGATAGGGTGCAAATGGCTTTTCCATTTTCCAGGTGAGTTCGGTCGGTGAAACCACTGTCAACTCGCGTACCAGTTCATGCCCCGTCTTGCGCCAGCTGCGGAAATCCGGATCGACCAGCAGCTCCAACGTGAACTTGACGTCATCGGCCGTGAATGGCGTTCCGTCATGCCATTTGACGTCCTCTCGAAGTTTAACTTTCCAGGAAAGGCCGTCAGCCGAGATGCCGCCATTCTCGACACTCGGCACCTCCAGCGCCAGCGCCGGCGTAAATTTGCCTTCGGGGGAAATGGCAAAGAGCGGATCGAAAAGGCTGAAATGAATGCCTTCATCGACTTCAATATGCGGCATATGCGGGTTGAAGACGGTTGGCTCCTGCGAAAAGCCTACAATCATCTGTCCGGTCGGCTTGGCAGGAGGCGCGGCTGCGAATGCCCTGTCGCGGCCGAGAAGATCGGGTATGACTAGGCCGGATGCGCCGGCCAGCGCCATCATGGTCAGCGCCTGACGGCGCGTAGGATTGAGAATCGCATTCTTGGTTTCGTCAGACATCGGTCTGCTCCCTTTGCTGTTGCTCAGTCACTGTTCCACTTCGTTTTCTGCACGTTATGCGATCTGCCTTCTTTACCCGGGCAGACTAGAAGCCGCTGATCAGCTCGATCTTCGAGCCATCGGAGAAGCGTGAAAAACGGAAATCCTTAGGGTCGACGACCGGCGGCCTGCCGGTAACGATGTCGGCCATCAGCCGTCCGGCGGCCGGCCCGATGCCGAAGCCATGACCGGAAAACCCGGTTGCTATATGGAAGCCCGGGATCCTATCAATCGCTGAAATGACCGGCACGGCATCCGGCGTCACGTCGATGTAGCCGGCCCAACGCTGGGCGATCTCCGCCTTCTCGAAGGCCGGAAAGGCCTTCTTCAGGTTGGCGAGTGCCAGGTCGGAAAGCTTGGTTGCCGGCTTCGGGTCGAGCACGCGGTTGTATTCGAACGGGCTTGCCTCATCCATCGCCCAGCGGTTGGCGATGCGCGCCTCGTCGAAGAAGCGGCCTCCCAGACGGAACCTCAGCGAGCGCCACTCTTTGCCGAGCGCCGGCATGAAATCCTTGGCATAGCGGAAGGATTTCGGGACGATATCGACGACATTCTCATGACCCGATGCGATCGTGTAGCCGCCATCCTGGCGTTTGCGCACAGCAAACCCCTTGGACCAAATGGCCTGTTCCGGCCCTCCTTCCAGGGGCTTGGTGCGCAGCACCGAATTCATCACTTTCAATTGCGGCAGATCGATACCGAGATTGCCGGAAAACAGGCTCGACCAGGCGCCGCCGGCCAGCACAACGGCCGAGCAGGCAATTGGACCACGCTCGGTGATGACACCGGATATCTTGCCGCCCGATGTTTCAATGCCGCGGACCGCGCATTCCGTCAAAATAGTGGCGCCCTTGTCGCGCGCAGCTTCAGCGACCGCTGGAGCCGCTTTCTGCGGCTCGGCACGACCGTCTGCGGTGGTGTAGAGGGCGCCCTTGATGTCCATGTTCGCGTTCGGGAACATCGCGTCGAACTCGGTGCGGCTGAGCATCCGTGAATCGAGCTGATAGCCCTCGAGGTTGCGCTTCCAGCGTTCATGATCTGCAAGTTCCTGATCATTGGCGCAGGTGAACATGATGCCGGCGCGGATATAGCCGGTGGCGCGGCCGGTTCTTTGATCTAGGCTGCTCCAGATCCGCAGCGCCTCCGCCATCAGCGGCACTTCGCGCGGATCTCGCCGAGAAATGCGCACCCAGCCCCAGTTGCGGCTGGACTGCTCATGCCCGATGCCCCCCTTTTCGCACAGCGCGACCCGCAGGCCACGTTCGGCCAGTTCGAGTGCCGTCGAGGTGCCGATGATGCCACCGCCGATGACGACGACATCCACTTCCTTGGGCAGGTCAGCGTCCCCGTGGACAGGAACAACGTAAGGTCCCGGCATTCAGTAGGACTCCTCAAGCTGGCAATTGATGGTGAATTCGGCGACGCTCGCTTCATTCGGCAGGTCCAGCAGCATGGCAATGATACGGGCGAGATCACGCGGGTCGGTCATCTGGTCGTCGGCGCGACTGGTGATGCCGCGGGCCATATCCGTGGCAACAAACCCCGGACAGACAGCGGTGGCGCGAATGCCGAAATCCCAGCCCGCGTGGCGGATGCCATGCGCAAGTGCAACTGCGGCGAACTTGGACATCGAGTAGAGTCCAGCATTGGCACTCTTCACCCGCTTGCCGGAGAGGGAGCCGAGAATGATGACCCGGCCCCGACCGCTAGCTGTCAGCTGTTCCCAAGCCGCCTTGGCAAGTCGGCGCGGTGCCTTGACGTTGACCGTCATCGTTCGGTCGAAGTCGTCCTCGTCTGCCTCGATGACTGTTTTTGGGATCATGATGCCCGCATTCGCGATGATGGCGTCGACGCGGCCGAACGCGGCGATAGAGGCTTCGACCCAGGCTTTCTCACCTTCAGGATCATCGGCATCGTAGGGAAAGACGGCTGCCGAGGCGGAATCTGCCCAATCCGGCTGAATCGGCTTGCGCATGCCGAGCGACACGCACCATCCCTGACTGTTCAGCAGCCGGGCCGTCTCCGCACCAATGCCACGATTGGCTCCCGAGATTAATACGACACGTTTTGCCGGCATGGCACGATCTCCGGAAGTCGTTTACGGCAGGCCGGCGATCCGCCGGTAGGCTCTGCGCAGGATATCCATCAGCAGGCGTTGCTCGTCCTCGGGAATGAAGGCGAAAAAATCCTTCGATTGTTGGGTGACGAGGGCTCGCACCTGTACCGCCAATTGCGCGCCCTTCTCAGTGATATAGAGCTCTTGCGCACGGTTATCGTCGACCGACGTTTCGCGCGTTAAAAGCCCATGATTTTCCATCTGATCGACAAGCCGGCCCATTGCGGATCGATCCTTGAGAATGAGCTGCGCAAGGACAGACGGGCGGATCCCCGGGTGGCTATCGACCATCAGCAGAGTGGTGATTTTCCCCGTACCGCGGGCGACATCTAAGCCCTCCAGCCGCTCGTCGAGATCGCGTGACACCGCCAGATTGACGGTACGGATATAGAAGCTGAGTGTATCTTCCAGCACATCGAGGTCGATGTCGCCGATCGATATGGGTGGTGTTTTCTTTGGCTCAAGCACGGCACTAACGCTCCGAAAAACAAAAGGATAGCGTCCTGTTTTCCGGTAAGGAAACAGGTGTTTCAGTCTCAGCTCCAGCAGTGTCAGGCGTCGTTTCGACGGTGATGATTTGCTAGATAGTGGACAAATGCAACTATTTTTTCTGAGGCTTCGGCGCTAATTTGTTCACGACAAAAGAATGCCTATCAGATAGGCGAAGAGACCATGAAGGGGAGGCAGAAACGACAAAAACTGCCTTGCTTTTCAGCAGGACGGTTTAGTCACGCTCCGAAATTGATATGTCAGGCAGCCGGCTCCCACTCGCTGCCGGGGATCGCCGAGACGAGCTTGCGGGTGTAATCGTGATGAGGTGCGCGGAAGATCTGTGAGGGCGGGCCGTATTCGACGATCTCGCCCTTGTACATGACGGCAACTTCGTCGCAGATCTGGCTCGCGACCCGAAGATCATGCGTGATGAAGACCATCGCCACCTTGGTCTCCTTCTGGATCTTCGTCAGCAGCTGCAGAATCTGCGCCTGGATCGACACGTCGAGGGCCGACACCGCTTCGTCGGCCACCAGCAGAAGCGGGTCGAACATCAGCGCCCGGGCAATACCGATCCGCTGGCGCTGGCCACCGGAGAACTCATGCGGGAAGCGGTCATAGGCACCTTCGTCCAGCCCTACCAGCGTGAGCGTGCGAAGCGCTTTTGCCTTGGCCTCATGCACCGAGACACCATGAGCGATCGGTCCGACGGTCAGAACTTTGCCGATCGTGTGGCGGGGGTTGAGCGAGGCGAATGGATCCTGGAAGATCATCTGGATATAAGGGCGCATCGACCGGAAGGCATCGCTCGACATGGGCGCGATATCACGACCGTCGAACAGCATCTTGCCGTCATCACAGTCCATCAGCTTGAGCAGAACGCGGCCGAGCGAGGACTTGCCGGAGCCGGATTCCCCGACGACGCCGAGCGTTCGGCCCTTGCGGATGGAAAAACTGACCTTGTTGACCGCTTTGACTGTCCGGCCCTTTGAAAAGAATCCGCCCGACGTGTGGTAGGTTTTGCTCAGATTCGTGACTTCCAGCACCACCGGCGTATCGGAGGCACCTGCGCGGTCCTTCGCCGTCATGCGCGGCACGGCAGCAATCAGGCGTTTCGTGTAGGGATGTTCCGGCGTGTTGAGCACCGCATTCGCCGGCCCCTCTTCGACGACTCTGCCCTTTTCCATGACGACAACGCGGTCGGCAATCTCGGCGACGACACCGAAATCATGGGTGATAAACATGACGCTCATATTCTTGCGGCGCTGGATCTTGCGGATCAACTCCAGGATCTGGGCCTGTGTGGTGACGTCCAGCGCCGTTGTCGGCTCGTCGGCAATCAGCACGTCCGGGTCGAGCGCCAGCGCCATGGCGATCATGACACGCTGCCGTTGACCGCCTGATAGGCGGAAGGGATATTGATGTTGTAGCAGCGCCGGATCGGGCAGACCGACTTCATCGAGCAGCTCGAGGATCTTGATGGCACGGCTTTCTTGCGTCCCTATCTTGTGGGCCTCCATCACCTCGCCGATCTGATCGCCGATCGTCATCAGCGGATTGAGCGCCGAGAGCGGATCTTGAAAGATAATCGAAACGGCGCGGCCGCGCAGTGTACGCAAGGCCTTTTCTTCCGTTTGTACAAGATCCATCCCTTTGAAAAAAATGCTGCCACTGGTTACGGCGATCGCCGATGGGAGCAATCCCATGATGGCATTGGCAGTCACGGATTTTCCGGAGCCGGATTCGCCGATGATGCAGAGAATTTCTCCCTGTCTCAGGTCAAAGGAGATGTCGCGCACAGCGTGCGCCCGCTCCATGTTTTTGGGTAGGCTGACCGTCAATTCCCTGACAGATAGCACCACGCTTTTGGCAGTTGCGCTTTGGACAGTTGCAGTCTGCTGCATGGCGAAATCCTTTTTGTCGTGAGTGATCATGGACAACAAGCAAGAATAGTGCCGAGTCCGCCGTTTAAAGCGGATCATGCCCTTTGCATTTCGTCAGTCAACGATAGTGCGCGTCCGGCAGTGTCTAAACGACTCGCTTTAACCAAGAGACGGACGGGAACTTTTCCGGGTAGGCAATGATTGGACTTGCTAAACATATGCCAAACGTCTAGCAATAGAGTTGCTAAACATATGGCAATTGACTAGCAGGAAATAGCATGCAACCTCTAGCTCCTTCGTTGAGTATCGCGTTCGCCGATCTCGTGGAAAGCGCGCATGAAAAAGCATTCAACGCCCGCTTTCCCGTGAAAGGGACCTTTCACAAGCTGAGGCGCGGGGGGAAGGAGTACTGGTATCACGTCATGCGTGACTCGACCGCGCCCAGCGGCCGACGAACGAGCTATGCCGGATTAGTCGGCGATCCTGATGTGGACGCGCTGGTCGAACGTCATGGTCACGAACACGCGCGTCATAAGCTTCAAAAGGAGACAGCTTCCATGCTGCGCCGATCGGGCCTTCCGGCACCCGATCCCATGGAAGGCAAACTGACCCAGGCGTTCCAGAGAGCCGGCTTGTTTCAAGCCGGCTCTATCCTTGTTGGCTCCGTGGCATACCAGGCCTACGGCGGCATCCTCGGAGTCAAGCTGAGTGGCGCCCTCCACCGCACCCAGGACATCGACCTTGCCCAAGACCGCGAAATCGCACTTCACGTGGGCCACACCGGCCAAAAGCTGGAAGACTTTCAGGACATTCTCAAATCGGTCGATGCGTCATTCGCGCCGAAGCTCAATCCGAGTTATCCGAACGCTGGGCCGACGCGCTACGAGAACGCCAGCAAGTACAAAGTTGACCTCCTGACGGCTCACAAGAACTCAGACCGGGACCGTAGAGCGCCAGTAGCGATCCCGATCATGCCCGGTGCCGCGCTTCAACCGCTTGACCTGATGGAGTTCCTCATCAAGAACCCGATCCGGTCAGCGCTCTTATACGAAGACGGTGTGGCTGTCGTAGTGCCCGATCCGGTCCGATATGCGCTTCACAAGGTAACCATCAGCCAGATGCGGGGCCTATCGGGTGAGGCGGGCAAGGATAGCAAGGACCGCATGCAGGCTGCCGAACTGGTAAGGGCCATCGAACATGCCGGCCGCACCAGCGAACTCGCGGAGGCTTGGTCCGAATTATGGCGCGACAAGGCGAAGCGACGGAGTTTCGTCCTGCGCGGCGTCCTAGCACTGCCCGACGACGCCATCGACATCATAGCACGCAGCGCTATCCGATATGGAGAGGAACCATTTCGTGACGGCGAACCGCCCGTGGTCACGCTTCGGAATCTCATCTACAGCAAACCCGTCAGGGACGGCTAGGACGGTGGTTACGTCCAAGACGGGCAAAAAAGACCGTTTGCAAGAGCCGATCGGCCGGCATCGATCACGCAGACACCAGCGTTACATCTCTCAAGACAGTCGCTTGTTTGCTTGTTTCAATCTCTCGAAATGTGGTTAATGACACCGATTTCTGAGAGAAAGGCCATGTTGCACCTCACACACGACACTGAACAGCTCGCCCGCAGGCTTGCGGCCCGCGTCGGTCGCAAACCCGAAGACTTGATCCGCGCCGCGCTCGAACGCGAGGCGACGGCGCTCGGTGCCTCCGACGAGCCACAGCCCAAGCGTCGCCCGAATGACGGTCGAATAAATGCTCGCCATTGGCGCCAAGGTCACGGCCCTACCGCTGCTCGATCCGCGATCCCCCCAAGAGATCGCTGACGATCTCAACGAACTATGATCGTCGACTCGTCAGCAATCATCGCCATCCTTGAAAAAGAGCGCGATGCCACCTTTTACGCTCGCGCGATCCGCGAGGCCGATAGCCTCGTGATTTCAACCGCCAACGCCCATGAAACTGCCGTTGTGATACGCGGTCGCAGAGGCCCCGATCGCTCACAGAGGCGATCGACACAACGACGGCCGGCGGTCGTCTCGTATTTCAGATTTTCTGAGCGCTCGCGGAGTTCGAGCGCGATGCGGTCCGCAAGAGCATCCGCGCCGGCCTCGATGCGGCCCGCTCATGAGGACGCAAGGGAGGTCGGCCGCCGAAATTGAAGCCGGCTGATTTGAAGGCGGCTAAGGCGCTCCTGGCTGATCTTGAGATTAACGTGGAGGACGTGGCCCCGCCGGCTGGGCGTTTCACCAGCCACGCTTTGCCGGCACATTCCTGCCGCCCGATCCAGCGTTCGCCTGATCGGCTAGGCAGATAGGAAAGGGCCTCGGAACGCGCTCCCACATAGCGCTGTAGTGAAGCGGCCCTTTCCTATATGCCGGGAGTACGCACCGTCGTCGCCCGGCCTGCCGCCCTTGCCCTATGGCGCTGTGTGGAGCGCGCTTTGCGGGCAAGGACTACCCATGGCGGCACATCGGACCATTGTGAGGATGGCTTCCTGGAGGTGGCGGGACGAGAGGATTGCGAACAGAAGGGTGAGCTCGCAGGCATTTCCAAAGGCGGCTTGGCCCATTGGTCTACGTGATGCTGCTGCTTGAGAGTGGTCTCTTTCTCGCAACGTCGGACAAGCGGCTGGAGATCTCCTGGTATCCAATGCAGGCGAACCCTTTGCCGTGATCGAGGAGCTGCTGCGATGCATCGCGGCAACGACCATGCTTGCACTTTCACAAGTGCTCCATAAGCATGTCGAGGTTTCTAAGATAAATGGCCGCCTTCGAATCGGAATGTTGGCCGGAATGAAATCGGAATGAATGGGACGGCTTCAGTCGCTCGAGCCGGCGAAGTCATTCGGCAGCTTGCAGCTCGGAATTCCTTCGGTCGACGTTTCCCGCCATCCGCGCGAGCGTGTCGTCCTTCCATATGACCTGGTGAATGACGACCATTGCGGCGTGGCCGAAGACCAGTGCAAGAAGGGCCCAACCGGCGTTGGCGTGGACCAGGCTGCCCAGAGCGGTCATCCACTCGACGCGCTCGCCGCCTCCCTCAATGAGCGCGATCCCAAACGGAGCAAATGGGCGTCCGGAGCCGAACTGGCGAATTAAGGCCACGCTGGGGACGAGGATCATTAGCGCGTAGAGCCCCAGGTGGCCCAGGCGCGCGAAGGTTCCGAGGACACCTTTATGCGGCGGACGCCGGCGCATGTTGATCAGCCCCCAGGCACCACGGGCAATCACCATCACGAACAGGACGAAACCGACATCGCGGTGGAAGCCCCAGAAGAAATCGGCGACCGCTGTGTCGTTGGCAAGAGCATGAAGCGTGGCGCCTACGAATTGCCAGGCGAACAAGGCTGCCATCGTCCAGTGGAAAACCCTTGTTACAAGCCCATACCCGTTTCGGTCATCACAAACATGCTCCATCAGAAATCCTCGAGTTGTCAGCCTCAGCCGAAAATGGCCGCTCGTTTTTTTGATGCAATGCAACAAACAGTGAGAACACTGACTTTCTCGTGATCATGCGTGATCCGTGAGGGCAATTTATGAGTGATAGTGGAAGGCTCTCTCTGGTCTAAAAGTCGAGACGATCGTAAGATGCAACCAGCCGATGCGCGTCCTGGTCCTCAATTTCAAATGCTGTCCATCCCCGGTCAAACCAAGGGAATCGATATAGCGTTGCCCTGAGTCAAGTGTGCCTGCTTCACAAGGGAGTAGCGACCATGAAGGGGCTCCTTGCCATGGCGTCGGATATACGGCAGTGGAAGCCGAGCGTACATTTATTCAACAAATGGTCTATTTTTCATGCCCACATAAGGGAGCCAGATCATGCGATCGACTATCAACCTCGACGACACGCTTATGGAAAAGGCCAGGTCCTTAACCGGTACTAAGGAAACCGCGGCGCTCGTGCGGCAAGCGTTGGAGACGCTTGTCCGTGTGGAGTCCGGAAAGCGCCTCGTCGCGCTCGGAGGAACCACGCCCGATGCCGAGGCAGCCCCGCGCCGCCGGAGCGCAGGGGTCAAGTGATACTAGCGGACAACTCGATCTGGATTGATCATTTTCGCCATGTCGATGCAGAGCTGCGCAGGGTTATTGAAGACGACAGTCTCGACGGCTACCCGGATCCTATCGGCGCCCTTATCCGTGACGCGCGGAATGGATTGGCGTTCGCCTACAACACGGATTACGTGGCATCCAGAGATGCTATTCCCTTTTCGCTATCTCTGCCCCTGAATACAGAACCCTACGACGATCTCGTCGCTCGCCCCTTCTTCGACAGTCTCTTGCAGGAGCGCGATGGTGCGCTCACAGAGGTGATGGCTCGCGAGCACCTTGCACGCGATGACGTCGCAGGTTTGCTTTTCCACATGGGCAAGGACTGCGCGGGAGCGCTTTCTGTTTTACCGCTCGGTGCACCGCCCGCCAAGGTGCCGGGGGACTATGACAAAGACTACCAGCCAATCCCCGACGATCGCCTCACCGCGATCGTCGATGCGCTTCACAAACGAAAGCGCTTATGGGAATTAAGAACTATCTGATCGTAGGCGGTTCCGGCACTGGAAAAACGTCTGTCGCTACCGAACCGGAGCGGCGGGGCTACCATGTCGTCCATGGTGACCGGGTCTTGGCCTATGTCGGCGACCCCGAGACAGGCCAGGCACTCGCAGGANCCATGTCGTCCATGGTGACCGGGTCTTGGCCTATGTCGGCGACCCCGAGACAGGCCAGGCACTCGCAGGACCACCCACTTGGGGCGCATAGCTGCCGTTGAACGCATCAAGCGCGAACATCCGCAACGCACCACTTGCAAAGGTCTGATGAGTAGAACCTGAGACCCCGTCATTCGACGAGTCGCCTTTACCAGCACAATTCTATTTTCCGAGCCGTCGCAAATAGAGTTTCAGAGCTCGACCTTTACGCAAAGCGTCACTTGCTATATATATTCTGCACAAGGAGAATGATTATGGCCAGCGCCGTTCGTGAATACACACCCGCCGAGGCGGCAGCCGTGAGTGAGATCGGCATCAAATCGGTCCATAACGCCATCGACAAGCGAATCCTCGCGACCCGACTGTCGCACAGTTCCGTCCGAGCGCTCACAGATGATGATCTGCTTCGTTTGAAGCTCTGGTATGGCGTCGGCTCGATCCTGTCCGCGGAGCGTCGCAAGCGTCTGTTCGATACAATTGACGAGAATCCCAATGCAGCCACTGTCCGAGCGGACGACTATCTGATCGTTGATGTTGCCCGAGCAAGGGAGCAACTGGCGGCACGGAGCGAGGCGCTTCGGGAAGCGGACAAGATTATCCATAGCGTCAAAGGCGTGGTTGGCGGCGAGCCCGTCTTCAAGGGCACCCGCATACCAGTGCGAACAATCGCTGCGATGAAACAGCAAGGCGCTACCATCGACGAGCTCGTTGAGGGCTATCCGGCACTCACAGCGCGCATGGTGGATCTCGCCGAAATCTGGGTCGCCGCCCATCCTGCCAGGGGGCGGCCTCGCAAGCTGTCAGAACAGGGCTTGAAGGTGAAGTCGGTAAACCGTTTGCCTCTCGGCGTCGCTAGTACACGAAAACCCTCGGGCAGGGCTTCGTGAAATTCCTCATCGATGAATGCCTGCACACGTCGCTCGTGGCCGTGGCTCAAGATCACGGCCACGATTGCTTCCATGTGAATTGGCTGGGTTTAAGCGGCGAGACCGATTGGGATCTGATGCCTCGGATCGTTGCGGGAGATTTCACCTTCGTGACGAACAATGCCCGCGACTTCAGAAAACTCTATAGCAAAGAGGATCTGCATGCCGGCCTGTTGATCATCGTTCCGCAAGTCCTGCCGGTGCGACAACGGGAATTGTTCACGCTCATTCTCCAGGAACTCGCAGACGCACAAGATCTCGTAAACGAAGTGGTCGAGGTCACCATTGAAGGAAATGAAGCCATTCTGACGCGATATGCATTGCCCGAGTGAAGGCTCATTTTCCGCCGATCCTTGAAAGATCGATCCGCATCTCTGCCGATCCAACACCTTGGCCTTGCTCAGAGCTTTGGGCGCTCTCTCCCCGGACTGGCATCGCCATTGACAGGATCATCGGAAGGCGACGTCGCATTCTCCAATGTCACACTGTTTCCGGATCCTCCGCCCAGAACACGCCGACACTGTCGAACTCGCCAGTATTCCATGCATACACCGCATCCTCAGATCTGAGGAAAGACATCTTTGTTCGTGGGGTTGCCAGAACATTTCGCAACGATCCTCAGAACCTTGGCGAACATCGCCGTGCCTTTGCGGAGGTTTTGGCAGGCATCGACGAGGTCCTGCTTTAGATCCGCCGGTTCCTTGACTCCCACGCCAGCGGGATACTGAGTCAGCCCAACACGGACGACCGCCTGACCAGCGTGTTGCCGCACGATCGCCATCCCCTCAACCAAATCCTTTCGACAAGGGTGACATCGAAGGCGTAGCCGCTGATCCATACCCGGTACAACTGCGGCCTCTGACAGTATACTTTTGTAAGGAGGACCTGCTGTATGCGAGAATCGGTCGCACTACCAATTCCCCCATCAAAGACCAATCGCGCTGGATTTTTAGTATTCCGGCTTTGAATTTCAGGAATGAATGTCCCTCGGCTTGACCGCCGGAGTTCGCCCACCAAGGAGTAAGAAGATCAAGGCCCGGGCGATCTTAAGCCGAGCCTTTGATCCGTAAGTCTTTTTAATCGCTGACGTTTCAGGTCGTCACGGCGAAAGTTCCTCCAGGACCTGGCCCTTGGTCTCAACCGCGAAGAGGACCGTGACCAGGGCGCCAACCAGAAGGATCGCTGCGAAAGCGCCAAAGACATACTGGATGCCCATCGATGACATGACCCAGCCCACAGCGATAGGCCCCGCAGAGGATCCGAGACGCAGCCAGGCACTGCCTGTACCCGTGCCAATGGCACGAAGACGGGTCGGGTAGATCTCTGCTGAATAGAGGTAGAGCGAGAAGGTTACAGTCTGGACGATGGCGTAGGCGAGACCGGCGAGGATCAGAACCTGGATCGGCGATGTCGCACCCAGCCAGGCGAGGATGACAAGCGGTATCGGCGCGATCAGAAGTGCACCAGTGTACCAGCGCTTGCGGCCGACTTTATCGATGAGCAGTGCGCATATAACGGCCGCGATCACACCGCCGATCGAAGTGACAAAGCCGTAGAAGATGCTGGTTTCAAGCGGCAGTTTGAACGTCTGCCGATAGAGGGTCGGAAGCCAGGTGATCGTTCCATTGGCGACCATATAGGCGCAGAACCACATGGCCCAGATCGACAGTGTGCGCTTGAGGTAGATGCCCTGGAAAAGTTCGCGCCAGTCGGATTTGCGGCGGACGGGGGCGGCCACGACTTTCGGCTCCGGCAGTTCCTTGCCGGCAGCGCGGGCACTGTTCTCCAACTTGGTGACGATGCGGTCGGCTTCCTCATAGCGACCGTTGGCGGCCAGCCAGCGCGGTGATTCATGGAGGAACCAACGCAGCGGGATCATGAGGATCGCAGGGACCAGGCCGACGACGAACATCGCCTTCCAGCCGTAGACCGGGACCATGAAGTAGCCGATCAAGCCCGCACCGACGAGGCCGAGCAAGAACAACACCTCATACAGCAGGAAGAAGCGGCCCCGCCCCTTCGAGCCGATCAACTCGTTGATATAGGCACTTGCAACCGGAACTTCTCCGCCGGTTCCGATACCTTGGACGAAACGAAATGCCATCATCATGCCGGCACCGGCCGCGAAGAGGCATGCGACGTCCATGCTGACGAATAGCAGGATGGTGAATAGCAGCACTTTGAGACGGCCGATCCGTTCGGCAAGCCAGCCAAAGCAAATGGCGCCGATCAACTGCCCTAGGTAGCCCATCGA
Source organism: Rhizobium sullae (assembly GCF_900169785.1). Lineage (GTDB taxonomy): Bacteria > Pseudomonadota > Alphaproteobacteria > Rhizobiales > Rhizobiaceae > Rhizobium > Rhizobium sullae. The sequence continues at coordinate 10,788 of NZ_FWER01000061.1, read as the reverse complement.
CAAGATCATTCCCGTCTGTCCCGGGGTCAAACCCCACTCGCGGACAAGAACCGGCATGGCATAGGCTATGGCGATGACAGTGTAACCGTCAAAGAACGTCGCTGCGCCGACGATATTTCGAGCCCAGAAGATCTCCCGGGTCACTGGTAGCCGTTCTAGGCGGGCGCTGATTTCAGCTTGGGTATCGACGGCCGGCGACGGCGCGGCCATCCGTTGTTCCATATTCATGTTTCCTCCCTCTGCCTGGCCTTCTCTCCCGGCCCGGCATCGAACCTACGCGTTGGATGTCTTAAACTTCGGGACCCTTTTGGCATGGTGTCGCTGTGGATCCGGAAGGCATGGCTGTCTCATCGGCGAGTCAGGCACCAGCGTGACAGACGGTGCGACCGCGGCGCATCACTCCCCGATGCGCCCGCAATCCCCTCTCCGTAAGAAGCCCCCGCTTGAGAGGCGAGGGCGTCCTCAGTCACTCAGCTGCCAGAAGCTGCTCAACCCGGCCGATGCCGGCAGCATCAAAGGCTGCAAAGATCTCCGCTTCGGCCTTTTCGCCGAGGTTCTTCAGCGGCTCGCGGATAGTGGCATGGTCAAGCACACCACGATGGACAAGCCCAAGCTTGAGGGCGACGGTGCCTTCCATATGGGAACCACGGTGGTAGACGGCACGGGTGACCGGAAGGAGACGTTCAAAGATCCGGCGAGCTTCCGGATAGTTCTGCGCCTTTCCTGCCTTGATCAGGTCGATCAGCAGCTCCGGTGTGATATTGCCGTAGCCCACAAGCAGGCCGTCGACATCGAACATGGTCGGCAGCAGCCATTCGTCATGACAGCTCAGGATCTGCAGGTTCGGGTTGGCCTTCTTGAGTTCCGGAATCTCGACGTACCAGCGCTTCATGTTTCGAACGCCGTTTTTGGTGGCGACGACGCCATCTTGGCTCGCGATCGCAAGCTGGGTGTCCAGGTCGTAGGAAGCCTTGGTGGCATCCGGGTACTGGAACAGGATGCACTGCAGGCCCGATTCCTGCCAGATGGCCTTGTAGCGATCCTGCGGGGCGCCTTTCTGGAACCCGAAACGCAGCCAGCCATGGTTCGGATAGACAAGAGCACCCGTCGCGCCGGCAGACTTGCACTTCTTGGCTTCTTCAGCGGCGACCTTAGTGCCCTCGCCGGTGATACCAGCGATGATTGGAACCTGGCCATCGACGGCTTCGACATAGGTGCGGATGAGCTGCAGGCGCTCTTCCTCGGTCAGGAACGTGCCTTCGCCGGCATGACCAAGGATAACTAAGCTCTTGACGCCGTCCATGCCGGCAAGCCATTTGGCGATACGGGCATTGGCCGGATAATCGACCTCTCCGTCGCGGGTAAACGCGGTAACGGGTGCCGGGCTCAGGCCCCTCAAATCCATCGTTGGCATAGGTTGTCTCCTCCTTGATAGCCGCTGTCCGCCTTCGTGATCAGCGATGGGATCGTTAACGGGAACGTTCCCACTATCGTTTCCGATTTTGCTGGAGTCAACATTTTTTTTGATGCATGCTTGGGAGCATTGATCGCGAGAGCGCCGTAAATGGAAAAAAGTGAAATGGATTCAAAGCCCGAAGAAGCGAACCGCCAGACACGGGTGACTATCCTCGACGTTGCGTCGGCTGCTGGCGTTTCAAAATCTACAGTGTCGCGGATCCTCGATGAGCGACTTCCCCGATCCGACAACGAAACCTCGCGCCGCGTCCGGAAAATCGCAGAAGACATGGGTTATGTCAGAGACGTCTCCGCGGCGAGCCTCAGACGCGGCAACACGATGACGGTTGGCGTGATCGTGCCCCGGCTGACTGATACCGTCATGGCAATGCTCTACGAGTCCCTGGCAAAAGCGTGCAGCAAAAGTGGCCGCTTTGCCATTGTCGCGACAACCGATGATAAACCCCAGGCCGACAGACTTGCTGCCGAGTCACTTCTGAAGCGAGGCGTCGACGGCTTGATTCTTTCGACTGCACGCGAGGATGACGATTTTCCTGACGAGCTGGGGGCCCGAGGTGTACCTTTTGTCCTGGCGTTGCGTACCGATGGACGGAGCCTGTCTTCGGTGGGCGACGACAGGCTGGGCGGATATCTGGCGACGCGCCACCTCCTGGACCTCGGTCATCGTCGTATCGGAGTAATTGCCGGTCCTTCATATGCCTCCAGCTCGCGCGGGCGCGTCGAAGGCTACAGGCAGGCACTGGAAGAGGCCGCTATCTCGGTCCGCCCGGATTGCATTGTGCCGTCGACCTTCGGGATCGACGCCGGAGCGGATGCGGCCCTGCAGCTCATGCGCCTCGAAGATCGTCCGACGGCGATCTTTGCCGTGAACGACAACACCGCAATCGGTGCTCTTTCCGGCCTGTCACGCCTCGGAATATCCGTACCCAACGATGTTTCAGTCGTCGGATACAACGATATCCCGATCGTCAGTCATCTTCCGACACCGCTCACGACACTGCGCGTCCCCTTCGAGCAGATTGCGTCAAACGCTTTGGATCTGCTCACAAGCGGCGCCATTTCAGCTGACGATCGAGTCCGTATTTCGGCTCCGACCCTCATACCCAGAAAATCGTCCGCCAAGCCCAGGTCCTGAAGGGATTAGAACCAACGACCCTGTTCTTACAAATCCCTGTGCAATAGCTTCATTAGATGAGGCAAGAAACTTGGGTTAGCTGGAATGACCGATTTGCCCGCTTAGCAGAAGTGGGGTCCCGACTAGAAAAAGCGGTCTCATTCAACGCACGCCGGCAGAAGCCCGAAGCATTCAATCGCTGATCGAACCCGAAGCCTTGCCATCCTGCGATAAGCCTCCAACCCGTCATGATCTCTGGGGAACGAACTAGGTGATCCGGACGCCGCCGATAGGACCGCACGGCGCCCTGACCAGATCCCTGGAACCAATAACGTGTCACGACATTCTCCTCCCACGGAACAAGGAGATGCAAATGACGTATGATCCTGAAAACTCAAGCCGTGATCCCGACCGTCGAACCTCACCGATTGATTATCGCCGCACGAATTGGGTCGCATGGATTGCAGCGGCTGGGTTGATTGCGATTGGCGCTTTCGCTCTCATCCAGTCGCCGAACGCACCCGGCACCGATCCACAGACCACTGGTTCGACGAGCAATTCCGAGCCTGCGCCGGCTCCAGCAGCCCCACCCGCGCCGGCAGACAATAATGCCGCGCCAGCTCCCGTCACGCCACCTGCAGGCACGACGCAACAGTAAGTTTGACTTTGCAGTCGTTGGAAGCCACTTGCGACGGGTGATAGCGACGATGCCAAATGCGCGTCATGGCGGCCGCAAGCGCCCGGTGCCCATGAAGACGATGGGAACATTGGCTGGCGGCCATCCTTTTTCGCGCTTCATTGATTGAGGCCGCGCCCACGACCGATTGCTTGCGCCCGACGCTCACGCTGGATCTTTTGAGTGCTTTCGATCCGAACAGCCCGCTGCAAGACCTTGAGCGATGCCCACATCGCTTCGAACGCCTTTCGGCCGGCCGGTGGCACCATGTTGACGGCGCCCTTCTCATCGCGCCCGATTGCACCAGGCCCGAAGCGCGCATCGAGTGCCTTGCTCACTGCCGCGAACTCGTCGCGTATCTTCGGATCAAGCGCGCTGATCATTCCGGAAAGCGCCCGCGGGTTCTTCGCGACCGCTAGGGTGAGGCGCTCGAGATCATTGCGGGCGCTCCTGCTCAACCCAGGAATGGCTATCCCCATACGTCGCCGTTCTTCGCCGAGCGTGCGCAGAGCCGCATCGAACGCATTCGAGTAGGCCGAAGCAAGGGCGGTCAGGCGAATGGCAACCTCCGGAAGGGCTTGGAGCGCATCCCTGCGCTCTCGCCCGGAAGCAAGCAGCCGGTCGATCAGGCGGTCCGAACCGCGCAGCGCTCCGTAAGCTTTAGGATCGCTGGCCACCGCAGCAGCGATGCGATCCGCCACAATACCCTTTGTGACCAGCGCCTCGATCGTCGTCACTGCTGCGGCAGGATCACGCCAGATGCTGATCGCGGCTTCTGCAAGGGCTGCGCGACGCTGCTGGTAATGCTGCGTCGATAAGGCCGTCGCTTTCGCGTCCTCCTCGATCGGCGCCTTGAATTCAGCAACCGCGGCAAGCAGCGGCGGCGCCGAGGCTTTCTGCCGGGTCGGATCAAAAGCTGCAGCAGCGACAATCCGCGAGCGATCCCGGCATTCAGTCTGATGCTGCGCTTCGGCAAACCTCTTCACGGCCGTAAAGTGCTTCACCAACTCCTCGCGTTTTTTCGACCCCAAATCCTCCGGCATGCGCTCCATAATGACGCGCTCGACATGCTCGTTTGCCTTGTCCGTGAAGGCACTCCTGCCGAAGCGGACCGTCAGCGCCTCGCTTACGGCCTTGATTTCCTGCACCACGGAACGATCCTCGGCGGCAAGCGCAAAGGCAGTCTTATAGGCCTCCTCGCCACCCCTTTCGCGAACGGCTTCGATTTCGTCGAGGCGCGCACGGGCACCTCTCGATAGCGCTGGAACCGATAAAGACATATGCATACGGCGCGTCCGCTCACGCGCTGCGAAACGTTCTGCGTTCTTGCGGAAGGCCGCGGCATGGGCGCGCACCAGCGGCTTCAGTTCAGCAAGAGCGGCAATCGCTGCATTGCGCTCGTCACGCGCCGCCCGCCCATCGACCAAACGGTCCGAGCCCAGCAAACGTCCGAGTTGGGCCGGCGCACGCGTGATGTCGTCGGCAAGCCGGCGAGGCGTGACACCAGTGTGTGAAGCCCGGTCGTTCAGCAAGGCAAGCGCCCCGCCCGGATCAACAAAGATCTTTCCGAGCTGAGCGCGAAGGATCCCTTCACGCTCCTGACAGCCGGGTGAACCCAATTGCGCCAGGCGCGCATCCTCGTCCACACTCCTCGAGAAGGACGTCACAGGCGCCAGAAGATACCGCATCTCCCCGGCACTGGTCCGCTCGACGGATGGTACAGGGACCCGGTCATCATAAGCGGTGCGCCGCTCGCGCTCGATCGCAAAGCCCAGGGCAACGTTTGCCCGTTCCCACAGCATCGCCAGTTCCTTCCTCATTCCGGCAAGTCGCGCCAGCTGTCGGGCAACGTTCTCCTCTATCCCGGCTGCGATCTCCGCGAAATGATCAATCCCGCGACGCCGCGCGAAATCACCCGCAAAAGTCTGGTAGCCGGCCTCGTCTTCGAAATCGAGCGTGGTCGTCTTAGCGCCGGACCGCGATAACCGTTCGACAAGCTGATTGAACAGTTCGGGCCGGTGACTTTCCTGCTCGATCCGCCTCCGGCGGGCCACCGCCGCCTCGACCTGTCTGGCCCTCCAGACATTGCGATCCACTTCCCTTTCCTCGAAACGTTTCTGCCCGGTTTCCTCATCGATGACAGGAACTTGAACCTTGACTTTCTCAACCCCGTCTTTGCGCAGGGTGACCGTGTCCCCGACGTCGACTCCACCCTCCAGTAGTGCCTTCGGTAAGCTCACACCCCAGAGCCTATGCGTAACCCCGTCATCCGTTTTGACGTCGGCGTAGGGGCTTGGATCGGCGCCCCCTCCTTCGCGGAATTGTGCCCCGCCCACATCGACAAGTTCCCCGGTGACGCCGGCGGCATGATCGACCCGGCTCTTCGCGCCCCATTCCGGTTTTGCCTGAAAATCTTCCTTGGCCGCGTAGAGATCGGCACGATCGCGATGGCGGGTCATCGACACATAGGTCAGATGCTGATCCATCATGGCGGTCGCGAGAACGAACGTCCGGTCGACTGTGGCACCCTGCGATTTGTGGATCGTCGCGGCATAGCCGTGATCGACATCGCGGTAGCTGTCCTCACTGAAGCTGACATGGCGGCCATTGTCGAGGCGCACTGAGAGCAATGTCCGACTGCCTTTGTCGGTCGTCGAAACAACTGTGCCCAGCATGCCGTTCTTGACATATTGGGCCTCGGGATGCTCGGCGTACGGCTCGAAGAAACGGGCGTTTTTTAGGAAGATGATGCGGTCGCCAATGGCAAACTCGCGCGCCCCTCGTTCGGTCTGAAAGGCATGACTATCACCGAGCGCGCCCTCGGCCGTCATCACGGTCCTTAATGCCTCGTTCAGGCGCTTCACATCCACGTTCGTGTGAGCAAGAACGAGGAGTTCGTCGCCGCGTAAACCGCCCAGGCTTCCTTCATTGACGGATTTCTGAAGCAACTCACGACGAGCATCGGTCCAGTCGGAAACGATGCGTCCGATGGCTTCCTCCCGCGTCTCCGCTTCGACAAGATGGCCTCGCTCCACATAGGCGTGCAGACCCTGTTCGACTTCGCGGCGCGCAAACAGCCGGGACGCGTCGCGTGCCCATTGCTCGCTCTGGCGGCGCACGCCGGAAAGCTCGGCAAAGCCGATCCGCTCCGTGATTGCGCGGAACGCTGCACCTGCCTGGATCGGCTGGAGTTGCATGGCGTCACCTACAAGGACGATTTTTGCGCCGGCCTCTTCCACAACCTTCAGGACGCGCGCCATTTGCTTCGACGACACCATGCCGGCCTCATCGACCACCAGCACGTCCCCGCGCCCAAGCCTGGCGCGGCCGTTGGCCCAGGTGAGCTCCCAGGATGCGAGCGTCCGCGACTTGATGCCGGAACTGCCTTCCAGACCTTCGGCAGCCTTTCCAGCAAGCGCAGCACCGATCACTCGGCAACCTTCGCTTTCCCAGGCGACGCGCGCAGCATCGAGCAATGTGGATTTGCCCGCACCCGCCAGACCGACGACGGCAGCAATGGCACTGTCACCAGTGACATGTCGGACAGCGTCCACGTGCTCCGCATCGAGCCGGAAGCGCCTTTGCGGATCACGTGTCTCAACGCTTCCGATCGCCTCAGTGATCCGCCGATCGGCAACGGCGTGCCCGCCGCGCTCCGCGAGAACCCGGGCCGACTGCGCCATGTCATATTCGGTGCGCAGGATGTCGCGCGTGGTGAAGATTGCCGGCTCTGCAGCTTTTCCTGTTTGCGGATCGAACAGCTGCGGCTTCAGCGTGACGAGATCGTTCGACGCCATTAGCCGCGCACGGAGATTGGCAAAGTCAACCGGATCGTCGACATAGCGGTGGAGCGCCCGGGCGATATCGCGCTCATCAAAGGTCGAGCGCTCGTTGGAAAGCTGCTTTAACAGGAGTTCGGGACCTGCAAGCAGGCGATCTACTATTCCCTGCCGGCGGGCAAGGTCCGCCGGCGCGAAGAACATCTCCTTGCCCATGCGTGCCAATGCCACTTTTTTCAGACTGACAGGTTTCTGTGCGATCTCGGCAAGACCCTGTTCGGCATAGGAGCGGCCGTCGAGCCAGATCTCATGACCGGCGAGTGCCAGATGCCGATTGGCCGTGTCCGCCCAGCTGATCTTCCACACCTTCATCGTTTCCTTGTCGCCGGCCCAGAACCGATAGACAATCCTGCCCTTCGGCAGGTCTGGTGTGACGACGCGCAGCGGCTCACCGTCTGCTCCTGTTACCGCCACATACTTCGGCCCGAATCCCTCCTCCGTCAAAGGACGCAGCGTCACCAGCAGGTGGATGTGAGGATTGCCGTCCTTGTCATGATAGACCCAGTCGACGACCATTCCTTTCGACGTGAGGTTGTCGCGGACGAATTCGCGCACCAGGGCGATGTTCTCAGCTCGCGTCAGTTCTTCCGGCAGAGCAATGATCAGTTCGCGGGCAAGCTGCGCGTCGACGCGCTTCTCGAAGGCTTCGACGGCGTTCCAAAGCACCTCGCTGGCACCGGCGACCGAGCGTCGGTCAACCGCCTCGCGCAGCCACGCCGGCGTCTCATCCGGCAAGGCCAATTCCTCGTGCACCAGTTCCGACAAAGCGCCGCGACGGCCGAACGTCGTTCCGACCTGCTGATCGGTCATTTTCGTGCGATGACGATAGGCGGCGGCCGAGACAATGCTGCGTCCGGCTCCCCTGCTGATCATCTGAGCTCTAACGAACATGATCGCCACAACTGTCTCCTGACCCTCCGGGTACGTCGCGCAAGCGACGCTCGTTGCGCCCACAAACCGATCGGCCCGACTGGGTGATACCGTTTTCGCGGAAGACGGCTAACGGCGGGAATTCCTTTGTTCTTAGCGTCTGCGCAAACTAGCTTATTTAACTCACTTATACTAGAGTGTATAACTGCGCGAGCATCACAGTAACAAAACAAGCGGAGGATCATCAATGGCCGCCAAAACATCGATTTCCGACCTCGACGCGCAGATCGAGAAGCTGAAGGAACGCCGAAGAGTTTTGATAGTTAAATCCGCCGAGCGGTTTGCTCGCGCCGCGACCAAGGCCGGCCTGGCGGAGATGGATTTACCCGACGAAGAGCTCGATCAGATCATCACTGAGATCGCAGCGCGATTTCAAAAGAAAACAAGGGACGCAGCCGACGCATCACCTCAACCGCATCGACCGGAGGCTGGCCGGATTGGAACGGCGGCGGCGGTTTCGCATGGCAGCTGAACGCAAGCGCGAGGCGCGGCAGAAATTTCTGCTTGGCGGAATCGTCGTCAAGGCCGGGCTATCGAAGGCCGACCGGGCGTTCCTGCTTGGCGGCCTGCTCGAACTGGCACGGATCGTTCCGAGCTCTGCGGAACATCAGAGGCTGCGCGACATCGGCATCGACGCGTTCAAGGCCTCTTCGCTGGATACTGTTTAGGAGAAAGCGAAATGGCACTGACGCATCGATTGCATCCGGGTCTTCTGCTTGTTCTCGTTCCTGTCGCCGCTACCGGCCTTGCCGTCTACGTGACTGGCTGGCGATGGCAAGAATTGGCCTCCGGCATGTCGGCGAAAACGCAATATTGGTTCCTGCGGTCAATACCCGTGCCAGCACTTATGTTCGGGCCGCTCGCGGGGCTTTTGACGGTCTGGCCCTTGCCGTTGCATCGACGCCGGCCGATCGCGGTGGCAAGCCTTCTCGGCTTTCTCGTCACTGCCGGCTTCTACGCCTTGCGGGAATATGGACGTCTCGCTCCCTCCGTTGAGCGCGGCGTCGTCACCTGGGACGTGGCGCTCTCGTATCTCGACGCTTTCGCCGTCGCTGGATCGGCTCTCGGCTTTCTGATTGTCGCGGTGTCGGCGCGTATCTCCGTCGTCGTTGCCGATCCGATCAAACGCGCCAAGCGCGGAACCTTTGGCGACGCCGACTGGCTCTCGATGCCTGCGGCCGCAAAGCTTTTCCCGCCGGATGGCGAAATCGTCGTTGGCGAACGTTATCGCGTCGATCGCGAGCTCGTGCATAAGCTTCCATTCGACCCGAACGATCGTTCGACGTGGGGACAGGGTGGCACGGCGCCGCTCCTGACCTATAAGCTGGATTTTGACTCCACGCATATGCTGTTCTTCGCCGGCTCCGGTGGATTCAAGACAACCAGCAATGTCGTGCCGACCGCGCTTCGATATACCGGCCCGCTCATCTGCCTCGACCCGTCGACAGAAGTGGCACCGATGGTGGTCGAACACCGCCGGCGTGTTCTCGGCCGTGACGTGATGGTGCTCGATCCCGCCGATCCGGCAACTGGCTTCGACGTCCTCGACGGCATTGAAACATCCGTCCGCAAAGAAGAGGACATCGTCGGCATCGCACATATGCTGTTGTCGGAAAGCGCACGTTTCGAATCGTCAAGCAGTGCCTATTTTCAGAACCAGGCGCACAATCTGCTGACCGGCCTGCTTGCGCATGTGATGCTCTCGCCGGAATATGCCGGAAGGCGAACTCTGCGCAGTTTGCGCCAGATCGTTTCCGAGCCGGAGCCGTCAGTGCTCGCCATGCTGCGCGATGTTCAGGAGAACTCAGGGTCCGCCTTTATCCGCGAAACCCTCGGCGTTTTCACCAACATGACGGAGCAAACGTTTTCCGGCGTGTACTCGACGGCCTCGAAGGACACGCAGTGGCTGTCGCTCGACAGTTACGCTGGCCTCGTCTGTGGCAACGCCTTCAGATCCCGCGATATTGTTTCTGGCAAAAAGGATGTGTTCCTCAACATCCCGGCCGCGATCCTGCGCTCCTATCCTGGCATCGGAAGAGTGATCATCGGCTCCCTGATCAAGGCCATGGTGCAGGCCGATGGCGCATTCGAACGCCGCACATTGTTCATGCTCGATGAGGTCGAGCTGCTCGGCTACATGCGCATGCTGGAAGAGGCGCGCGACCGCGGCCGCAAATACGGGATCACGCTGATGCTCATGTACCAGTCGGTCGGACAGTTGGAACGGCATTTCGGCAAGGACGGTGCGACCTCATGGATCGACGGCTGCGCCTTTGCCTCCTATGCCGCAGTCAAGGCACTCGACACGGCTCGCAGTGTCTCGGCCCAATGCGGGGAAATGACCGTCGAGGTAAAGGGCAGGTCGCGCAATGTCGGCTGGAGCAGTTCTGCCATGGGGTCGCGCCAATCGGAGAGTGTGAATTTTCAGCGAAGGCCGCTGATCATGCCGCACGAGATCACCCAGTCGATGCGAAAGGATGAACAGATTGTCATCGTCCAAGGCCACAGCCCGATCCGCTGCGGGCGAGCGATCTATTTTCGGCGCAAGGACATGAATGAGGCGGCCGAGGCCAACCGCTTCGTCAGAACAAGCCTCTAACCGGTCAACGATATCGACGATCAATCAAGATTTATACTTCCATGCCCTTCAATTCTGACTGCCAGGTTCCGAGTAGCCGGCGAACTGCGCGCGGGTGCCAAGCCTCTACTTGTAAGCCACCGCTGCACTTGCAGGTCCCGCCAACGGAATAATC
>NZ_FWER01000203.1 GCF_900169785.1 Rhizobium sullae | reverse complement strand
GCGCTCGATCTGGCTGACCTTCAGGTGCTGGATCGAGGCCACCGCACCGGCCGCCAGCGCCGGCGGCAGCGCCGTCGTGAAGATGAAGCCGGAGGCAAACGAGCGGATGAAATCGCACAGTGCCGCCGAGGCGGCGATATAGCCACCCATGACGNCGCTCGATCTGGCTGACCTTCAGGTGCTGGATCGAGGCCACCGCACCGGCCGCCAGCGCCGGCGGCAGCGCCGTGGTGAAGATGAAGCCGGAGGCAAACGAGCGGATGAAATCGCACAGTGCCGCCGAGGCGGCGATATAGCCACCCATGACGCCGAAGGCCTTGCCGAGCGTGCCTTCGATCACCGTCAGCCGGTCCATCAGCCCTTCGCGCTCGGCAATGCCGCCGCCGCGCGGGCCGTACATGCCGACGGCATGGACTTCGTCGAGATAGGTCATGGCGCCATACTCGTCGGCGAGATCACAGATCGCCTTGATCGGCGCGATATCGCCATCCATCGAATAGACGGATTCAAACGCGATCAGCTTCGGCGCCTTCGGATCGGCGG
>NZ_FWER01000223.1 GCF_900169785.1 Rhizobium sullae | reverse complement strand
CCTGGACAAAGACATCGGCGATGGGTCTGCCCGACGCCCCGACAATGGCATCGGCCGACATGCAGCCGCCGCTTCATCCGGCCTCGGGTCCGGACTACCAGCCGGTGGTCACCCTCAACGGCTGGACCCTGCCTCACCGGATGAACAACGGCGTCAAGGAGTTCCACCTCGTCGCCGAACCGGTCGAGCGCGAGATGGCCGACGGCATGACCGCATATTTATGGGGGTACAACGGACAGTCGCCCGGCCCGACGATCGAGGCCGTCGAAGGCGACCGCGTCCGCATCTTCGTCACCAACAAGC
>NZ_FWER01000052.1 GCF_900169785.1 Rhizobium sullae | reverse complement strand
CGCCGGAAACTATTGGAACATCTGCCATGTTGCGATTTCTCATCGGGCGCCTCGCGGTCCTGATCCCAACATTCCTCGGCGTCACGCTCATCGCCTTCTCGTTCATCCGCATGCTTCCCGGCGATCCCGTCATGCTTCTGTCGGGTGAACGCGTGATGGCGCCTGAGCGTCATGCCCAGATCATGCACGATCTCGGTTTCGACCGGCCCATGTACATCCAGTACTTCGATTACCTCGGCAAGGTGCTACAGGGCGACTTCGGAACGTCGATCGTCACGAAGCGCCCGGTTCTCGGTGATTTTGGCGCGCTCTTCCCCGCAACGCTCGAGCTCTCGCTGTGTGCCATTCTTCTCGCGGTCTGTCTTGGCGTGCCCGCCGGCGTCTTTGCCGCCGTCAAGCGAGGCACGTGGTTCGACCAAAGCGTGATGGGGGTCGCCCTTGTCGGCTATTCGATGCCGATCTTCTGGTGGGGTCTGCTGCTCATCATCTTCTTCTCCGGCTATCTCGGCTGGACTCCTGTTTCGGGCCGCATCTCGCTCATGTATTTCTTCAAGCCGGTCACCGGCTTCATGCTGATCGACAGCCTGCTATCCGGTCAGGCGGGCGCTTTCCGCTCCGCTGTCAGCTATCTCATTCTACCCACGATCGTGCTTGCCACCATCCCGCTTGCTGTCATTGCGCGCCAGACGCGCTCGGCGATGCTCGAAGTGCTTGGCGAAGACTATGTGCGTACTGCCCGCTCCAAGGGCCTGAAGCCGCTTCGGGTCGTTGGCGTGCATGCGCTGCGCAACGCCATGATACCGGTTGTGACGACCATCGGTCTGCAGATCGGCGTCCTGCTCGCGGGCGCGATCCTGACCGAGACGATCTTCTCCTGGCCCGGGATCGGCAAGTGGATGGTCGATTCGGTGTTCAGGCGGGACTATGCAGTCGTCCAAGGTGGTCTTCTGTTGATTGCCGGCATCATCATGCTGGTCAATCTGATCGTCGACATCACCTACGGCTTCATCAACCCACGCATTCGGCACTAGGAGCGGTCCCGTGAGTACGACAAACATCCAAACCGGCACGGTCGCTGCAAAAATCACCCACCCATCCGCTCTTGCGGAATTCTGGTATTATTTCTCGCGAAACAAGGGCGCCGTCATCGGCCTCGCCGTTTTCATCGTCATTCTCGTCGTGGCGCTGCTTGCGCCGCTCGTTGCGCCGCATACGCCGAACGAGCAGAACCGGCAGATGCTGCTTCTCGCTCCTTTCTGGATGGAAGGCGGCAGCTCGTCCTTCCCGCTTGGGACGGACGCTGTCGGACGCGACATTCTCTCGCGCCTGATCTACGGCGCGCGCTTCTCGCTGTTTATCGGTGTTGTCGTCGTGACGATCTCGGTGATCGCAGGCGTTCTGATCGGCCTCGTGGCCGGCTATTTCCGCGGCCGCATTGATATCGCCATCATGCGCCTGATGGACATCATCCTGGCCTTCCCGTCGCTGCTTCTGGCCCTCGTGCTGGTCGCGGTCCTTGGACCCGGTCTCGTCAATGCGATGATTGCAATCTCCATCGTCAACCAGCCGCATTTCGTACGCCTGACACGCGCCTCGGTCATGGCCGAGCGTGAGAAGGAATATGTCATTGCCTCCCGCGTTGCCGGTGCCGGCACCTTGCGGCTGATGTTCAAGACCATCCTGCCGAACTGTCTCGGGCCGCTGATCGTTCAGGCGACGCTCGCCTTCTCGGCGGCGATCCTGGACGCGGCTGCCCTCGGCTTCCTCGGCATGGGCGCGCAGCCTCCCACACCCGAATGGGGCACGATGCTCGCCGAAGCGCGAGAATTCATCCAGCGCGCCTGGTGGGTCGTAACGTTCCCGGGTCTTGCCATCCTCGTCACCGTTCTCGCCATCAACCTGATGGGCGACGGGTTGCGCGATGCGCTCGATCCCAAGCTGAAGAGGTCATGATGCCACTTCTCGATATTCAGAATCTGACCGTCGAATTCCAGACGTCTTCCGGCCTCTTCCGCGCCGTCGACGGCGTATCGCTCAGCTGCGACAAGGGCGAGATCCTCTCGATCGTCGGCGAATCCGGCTCCGGCAAGTCCGTTGCCATGCTCGCCATGATGGGCCTTCTGCCCTGGACGGCGAAGATCACTGCCGACCGCATGACTTTCGACGGCAAGGAGCTCATCGGCATTTCCGGCCGCCAGCGCCGCAGGATCATCGGCAAGGACATGGCGATGATCTTCCAGGAGCCGATGTCGAGCCTGAACCCGTGCTTTACCGTCGGCTTCCAGCTTGGCGAGAGTCTGCGGGTGCACATGGGCCTCAACCGCAAGGAGCGCCGCGAGCGCTCGATCGAGCTCCTGAACCTCGTCGGCATCCCGGCGCCGGAAGATCGCCTGTCGAATTTCCCGCACCAGATGTCCGGCGGCATGAGCCAGCGCGTGATGATCGCCATGGCGCTCGCCTGCAATCCGAAGCTCTTGATCGCCGACGAGCCGACGACCGCACTTGACGTGACTATCCAGGCACAGATCCTCGACCTGCTCGTGCGCCTGCAAAAGGAGCAGGGCATGGCGCTGGTGCTGATCACCCACGATATGGGTGTCGTCGCCGAAACCGCCGAGCGCGTGCAGGTTCAGTATGCCGGACAAAAGGTCGAGGAGCAGCCGGTCAAGGCGCTCTTCCGCGACCCGCATCATCCCTACACCGCCGCCTTGCTTTCCGCCCTGCCGGAGCGTGCCCAAGTCGGCCAGCATTTGCCGTCGATAGCAGGTGTCGTTCCCGGTCAGCATGACCGGCCGCGCGGCTGTCTGTTCGCACCACGCTGCGGCTATGCCACGGTCGAGTGCGATCGCGGCGTTGTCCGCCAGGGGCCGGAGCTCGGCCTCGCACTCTGTAACTATCCTTTGAAAGACGGCAAGCCGCTCGGTCACCCCGGCGTGATGCCGAAGCAATCCGCTGGAGACTTCGTATGACCGGCGCCGTTCTCGAGGGCAAGGATCTTGCCCGTTTCTACACCGTCAATCGCGGCATGTTCAAACCGGAGGCGACCGTCAAGGCGCTGAACGGCGTGAGCTTCAGCCTCTATTCCGGTAAGACGCTCGCCGTTGTCGGCGAATCCGGTTGCGGCAAGTCGACGCTTGCGCGCCTCGTCACCATGATCGAAGACCCGACGGCCGGCGAACTGCTGATCGATGGCAAGCCTGCCCGCGTCGGCGACCGCACCCTGCGCAGCCAGGTTCAGATCGTTTTCCAGAATCCTTACGGATCGCTCAATCCGCGCCAGAAGGTCGGTGCAATCCTTGAAGAGCCGCTGAAGATCAACACCGACTTGGATGCCGCCAAGCGACGCCGGAAGGCGGAGGAAATGATGGCGCGCGTCGGTCTGCGGCCTGAGCACTATGACCGCTATCCGCATATGTTCTCCGGTGGCCAGCGCCAGCGTATCGCCATTGCTCGCGCACTCATGCTGCGGCCGAAGGTGCTGGTGCTCGACGAGCCGGTTTCGGCGCTCGACCTCTCCATCCAGGCACAGGTGCTGAACCTGTTGATGGACCTGCAGAAGGAGATGGGCCTTGCCTATCTCTTCATCTCGCACGGCCTGTCGGTCGTCCGCCACATCGCCGACGATGTGATGGTCATGTATCTCGGCCGCCCCGTCGAAACCGGGCCCGCAGCGGAAGTCTTTGCGCATCCGCGTCATCCCTATACGGCGGCACTTCTGTCGGCGACGCCGATCGCCGATCCCGATCGCGCTAAGAACCGTATCCGTCTCCAGGGCGAGCTTCCCTCGCCGCTGAAGCCGCCGAGCGGCTGTCACTTCAACCCGCGCTGCTGGAAGGCGCAGGACTATTGCCGCCGGGTAGAGCCTGAACTAAGTGGAGAGGGTGAACAAAAATACGCCTGTCATTTCCCGCTCGACTGAGCGGACGCAGGCGACGACGGAGGACTGAAATGCCGGAGCGGACGAACCAGGCCCACGCAATCATTGTCATGGGCGTCAGCGGCTCCGGAAAATCCTCGATCGGCGAGAAGCTGGCGGAGGCGCTGAGCCTCCGCTTCATCGAAGGCGACCAGCTTCATCCGGCATCCAACGTCGAGAAAATGTCGAAAGGCATTCCATTGAGCGATGCGGATCGCATGCCTTGGCTCGATCTCATTGGCGAAGCCATGAAGGACGCCCTAGCAAAAGGCGAGGGTGTCATCGTCACGTGCTCGGCGCTGAAGCGCCTCTACCGTGAGCGCCTGCGCGCTGCGGCCGGCGGCAATCTATTTTTCGTCTATCTCGAAGGCTCGAGGGAACTGCTGGCCGAGCGGATGGGGCATCGCAAGGGGCACTTCATGCCGTCGTCCCTGCTTGAAAGCCAGCTCGAAACGCTGGAAGCGCCAACGGGCGAACCTGGTGTAGTGACCGTCGATATCGATGACACAGTCGAAGGCATTGCCGAAGAGGCTCGAAAGAAGCTCGCGCCGCTCGGCGTTTCCTGACTAAGGCCGCCGCAGAAGCCAGAGCCGGAGGACTCGCGTTGAGCAAAGATGAACTTTCAGCGATCTATCGCGATTACCTCGCGTGTCTCAATGCGCAGGACTGGCATCGGCTGGGGCGCTTCGTCGGCGACCATGTGCGCCACAATGGCCGGCAGCTCGGCCTGCCAGGCTATCAGGCGATGCTGGCGCGGGATTTCCAGGAGATCCCCGACCTTCGTTTCGACGTCCAACTGCTCACATCCGACCCGCCCCTTGTCGCTAGCCGGCTCGCTTTCGATTGCACGCCGCAGGGTACGTTCCTCGGCCTTCCAGTCAACGGAAAGCGCGTCACTTTCACCGAAAACGTCTTCTATCGCTTCGATCGGGAAAAGATCGACGAGGTATGGTCGGTCATCGACAAGGCGGCGATCGAAGCACAGCTCCGATGAAATTCGCCACGTGTTGTCCTGCCGCTACGGATTGAAGCGCTGCGGCGAATAGGCGGAAATATTGATGAACGGCGTTTCTCCGGTGATCAGTTCCGCCAGCACGCGGCCGGTCACCGGACCGAGCGTCAGGCCGTGATGCGCATGACCGAAGGCGAACCACAGGCCGTTGTGCAGCGGCGCCTTGCCGATGATCGGCATCATGTCCGGCGTGCAGGGACGCGCACCCATCCATGGCTCGGGATCGAGCCGGCGTCCGAGCGGGAAGACGGCGCGGGCGACCTTTTCCGCGCGGTCAAGCTGAACCGGCGTCTTCGGCGCGTCGAGCGCGGCAAATTCCGCACCCGTGGTCAGCCGGATGCCGCGGTTCATAGGCGCGAGGAAATAACCGCGCTCGGCATCGAGCGTCCAGTTGTTGAGGACCGCATTGCCTTCCGCGGCATAATGCATGTGATAGCCGCGCTTGACGCCAAGCGGGAAGGAATAGCCGAGCCGCTTGGTGGCAACCGCAGCCCAGGGGCCGAGCGCCATCACCGCGTCGTCTGCCTCGAGCGAACCTTCGGACGTCATGATTTTCCAGCCGGAACCCGACTGGCCGAGCGAAGCGGCATCGCCGATGACAAAACGGCCGCCAAGGCTTTCGAAATAGGCGCGGTAGGCGGCAGTCAGCGCCTGCGGGTCAAGGACCGACCAGGGGTCGCGCCAGCGAATGCCGCCGGCGAAGGTCTGCATGAGGCTCGGCTCCATGCGTGCAATGTCCGCGGAAGACAGCGTTTCGTAGCTGACGCCGAATTCCTTCTGCCAGCTTCCGGCCTCGGCAAGCTCTTCGTCGCGCCTTACCTCGGTCCGGAAGATCTTCATCCAGCCGTCTTTCCGGATCAACTGCTCTGCATGGGACGCCTCGATCAGGTCCTTGTGTTCTAGGATCGAGTTCTCGATCAGCGGCGCATAGGCTCGGGTGATCATCTCGTGGCGGCGTTGATTGGAGTTCCACCAATAGCGGGCAAGGAAGGCGAGCTGGCCTGGGAGCGCCTTCAGGTGATAATGCGCGTCGATGCGGTTGTTCAGCGCATAGCGCAGCAGCAGCCCGATCTGCTGGGGAAAGCCGTAGGGCACGACACCTTCACGCTGGATCAATCCCGCATTGCCGTACGAGGTCTCGCTGCCGGGATCCTTGCGGTCGATCAGCGTTACCTGCCGCCCACGCCGTTGCAGATGAATTGCGGCCGAGACACCGATGATGCCGGCACCGAGCACGATTGCGTTCTTGGTCATTTGTTCTTGCAGCCCACTGAATTCCAAGGGTCGAAAATGCCCTTAGGATCGCGAAGGCGCAATTGAAAAATCGCATTTCATTTCAAAATCATTGCCGTTTTGAGTGCGGCATTTTCGGCCCGGATGCGAATGGCAAGCATGAGCGCGTTCAGGATCGTGAAAGCGGCTGCGTAGAGCGGCATGCCGAAGGCAAGCGGCAGAACCGCAATCTCGCCGGCGACCACCGCATAATTGGGATGCCGCATGAAGCGATAGGGTCCGCTGCGGATGAGCGGTGCCCCAGGCAGGACGATGATCCGCGTCGTCCACCGCTCCTTGAGAGTGGCAAGCACCCAGAGGCGGATGACTTGCAGCAACAGGAAGATGGCGAGCCAAAAAAAGTTCATCGGCTTGTCCGTGGCAAGCAGCCACAATCCGCCGATCCAGGTCGCGTGCAGTGCGACCATGTAGGGGTAATGTTCTGCCCCGGTCTCGTGTCCGCCTTTTGCAAAGAGCGCGGCCGTATTGCGCCTGGCAAGGACAAGCTCACTGAGGCGCTGGAGCGTGACGAAGGTCAGAAGCGCAATAGAGGCGGGCATCATGCAGTTCTCCGCAGCGTGACGCAGCTCGCGGAGAAACCTGGTCCCATGGCGATCATCGCCGCGCGGTCGGGCAGGCCCGCGTGGATCGCTCGTTCCAGCACGAAGAACACGGTCGGCGAGGACATGTTGCCATAATCGGAAACCACCGCGCGCTCGTGATCCAGCGAACCTGGCGCGAGCGAAAGCGCGCTTTCCATTGCCGCCAGCACCTTGGTCCCGCCCGGATGGCATATGAAGCGGCCGATGTCCGGGCGTGAAAGGCCATTGCGGGCGAGTATCCCGTCCACAGCGGGACCGAGCTCCGTCTCCACGAAGGGCGGCAGCGACTGCGCAAGCACGATGCCGAAGCCCGTGTCGTCGATCTTCCAACCCATGATGTCGAGCGTGTCGGGAAACAGATGTTCGCCGCTCGATTCCACTTCGGCTATGCCATCTCCGCCGTTTCGAAGCACGCATGCTGCGGCACCATCGCCGAAGAGCGCGGTTGCGACGATATTGGGCCGCGTCAGCTCGTCCAGCCGAAAGGCGAGGGTGCAAAGCTCGATCGTCACGAAGAGCACGGTCTTGCCCGGTTTGCCCTTCGCCAGGCGCGACGCGATGCCGAATCCCGAGACGCCGGCGGCGCAGCCGAGCCCGAATACCGGCACGCGCTCTATATCCGCCCGGAACCCTATCTTTTCGGCAAGCTGCGCATCCAGACTCGGCGTCATAAACCCGGTAGAGGAGACGGTGACGACGCAATCGACGTCGCTTGCCTTGAGATCGGCCTGGCGCAGCGCCTTGGTCGCCGCTTCGACGAAAAGGCGGCTTGAAACCTCGGCATAGGCCTCCATCCGGTTTTGCCAGCCATGCGGCTCATCGAACCATGAAAGCGGCCGCGCGGCATGCCGCTTGGCGATGCCGGCATTGTCGAAGACGCTCGCAAGATGCCGAAAATCCTCGAAGCGGCCGGCAAAGAGGCGGGCCGATGCCTCGGCTGCTTCCGTCTGCGTGATGATGTGTTCGGGCACGGCAACGGCGAGGCTCAGAAATTTGACCGTATCGTTCACGGCATTCTCCTTTTTGCCCCCGACGGCAATACGAAGAACACTTCTGACGGCGATTTATTCCCGCGGCCGACGTCACAAAAATGTGATGGGAAATGCCTTGCGCCACCCGAATAAAATGCGGGGTAGGGGTGTTCTTTCGCGGCAACGTCATTTTCCCGGAGATATCCCATGACGACCACGATTGTCCGTATCGCTTCTCTCGTCCTCGGCGGCTGCATCGCCGCTTCCATGCTTCCCACCCCGGTCTTCGCCGTCGGCGGCGGTGGTGGCGGCGGCGCGGGCACACCCACCTGCAAGAAAGGTCAGATCTATGACAAGAGGTCGAAGCAGTGTGTGAGGCAGCAGAGCGCCAATGTGACGGATGAGAACCGTACCGACTATGCCTATTCGCTGGCGAAGGCTGGCCGATACGAAGAAGCGCTGGCCATGCTCGACACCGTCAAGGATCAGAACAATGCGGAAGTGCTGAATTATCGCGGCTATGCCACCCGCAAGCTCGGCCGCACAGATGAAGGCATCTCCTATTACCTTCAGTCGGTAAAGCTCGATCCGCAATATGCGAAGGTCCGTGAATATCTCGGCGAAGCCTACGTCGTCAAAGGCCGCGTCGATCTCGCCAAGGAGCAGCTGAACATGATCAAGGCGATCTGCGGCACGGGCTGCGAGGAATATCAGGATCTCAACGCCGTGATCCTCGATCCGTCGAAGATCTGAATCGAGGCGGCGCGGGGCGGCAAGGAGAGATAATCGAATGCCGGTCGCGCGCACCACATTTCCTGCCTATAGTCGTCTGGAAACGGGATCGCCGCTTCGGTTGGCGATCCCCGGAGGAGGAACTGGGGCGGAGGCGGCCATCGCGAGCGAAGCGGATATCAGGAAAGGCCTGACGGAGAACCTTGCCAGGCTCTGGCGCTATGGTCTCGTGCTCTCGCGGCAGCGCGATGTGGCCGACGACCTCGTGCAGCAGACCTGCGTCCGGGCGCTGGAACGCGGCGGGCAATTCGAACAGGGAACGCGGCTCGATCGCTGGCTGTTTTCGATCCTGCATTCGATCTGGCTGAACGAGATCCGCTCCCGCAAGGTTCGCCAAGGCGCGGGTTTCGCTGCTCCGGAGGAAGCGCTGGTCTTCGACGGAGCCCGCGACACCGAAACGCATGTCATGGCAAACCAGGTGCTGCGGCAGGTGCATGCGCTTCCGGAAGCACAGCGCAGCGCCGTCTTCCTCGCCTATGTGGAAGGGCTCTCCTATCGCGAGGTGGCGGATGTATTGGCTATACCGATCGGAACGGTGATGAGCCGGCTGGCGGCAGCGCGTGCTACGCTTTCCGGCGCCATTTCGGACGAGGGACGGCAATGAGCAACGACATCAACATACCCTCTGACGAAGAGCTGACTGCCTTCATCGACGGCGAACTTCCGCCGCAGGATGCCGCGCGCATCGAAGCGCTCCTTAATGCCGACGAACGCGTGGCCGCGCGGCTGGAATTCCTGTCTCGCAGCAACCTGCCGTTCAAGGACGCCTTTGCTCCGTTACTTGCTGCAGCACCTCAAGCTAGCCTGGAATCGATGCTTGCCGCGATCCTCTCGAAGCAGGAAGGCAAAGCGCCTAGCTTTATGAGCCGACGCGGCTTTCTCGGCGCTCTGGCCGCCTCGGTCGTCGCCGGCGTAATTGCAGACCGCGCCTATCTCGGCATCAGCCGCAACCTATCGAAGGACGAGGGGGCCGAATGGCGCGCTGTCGTTGCCGAATATATCTCGCTCTACACGCCGGACACGCTGGCAGGTCCCGTTCCGCCTGCCGATGTGCAGAGCATTCAGCTTGCCCAGATCGACCGAAAGCTCGGCCTTGCACTTTCTCCCGGGATGGTTGCATTGCAGGGGGTCGACTTCAAGCGCGTACTGCTCCTGGAATATGACGAAAAACCGCTTGCGCAGATTGCCTATCTTGATCCCGAGACCGGCCCGATGGCGCTCTGCATCATCCGCTCGGACAAGGGCGAAAAGACGCCAGACATTGAGGGCCGCAATGGCATGAACGTCATCTACTGGTCCAGCCGGAGCCATGCCTTCATGCTGATCGGCCATGCCCCGGCAGACCGCATGCAGGAAATCGTCGATAACCTCAGGTCAAAATTGACGGCATGAATGCCGTGCCGCCATCATGATGACGAGATTGCATGGTGTTGCCGATCATCTCGATGCGACAGGGACCGGCATTTCAGCATGGATTGGATCAATCGTTATATCGACGAGCCGCTGCTTTCCGGCGCGGCGCGCACGCTGCGGGTTTGGCATGTCTACACGGCACAGCATCCGGAGCGTTTGGAGCCGGTGTGGAACCTGGCGGCGCTTTCCTTCCTAGCAATAGCAAGCCGGTACCATCTCTCGAGTCAGCCCCTTGCCCTCAGCGTTGCAGCATTGTTCATGCTGGCTCTGCCGTCCATCTGGAAGCTGGCTTCCTCCGCATGCGTGGGAAGCGGCGGCTATGACGCGCGGCGCTACAAATCGCTCCGAGCCCGAGCGATCAGCAAGCGTGAGGCGGAATGGTCTCTGCGGATGACCGTTCTCTTCGCCTCGGCCGGGCTGCCGTTCGCAACACGCATCGACGATCCGGTCGGATCAGCCTTCATGACAGGCGCATGCATCTGGTTCGTGCTGACCGCGCCCGTGAAGTTCTACCTAGAAGCAGCCGAGCCGCCCGCCCCCGACCAAGGTGACGGCTCGCATCAGCGTCTCCTCCAGTTTGGCTGATGCCCCTGAAACCAGGCGTTCTGGAACCAATTGCCAAGGATAGCCGTTGATAGGTCAGAATCGAAAGAGGAGTTCACCATGCTTTACTATGCTTTGGTATTTCTCGTCGTAGCCCTGATCGCCGGCGTTCTTGGATTTGGCGGCATCGCAGGCGCTTCGGCTTCCATAGCACAGGTTCTTTTCTTCATATTCCTGGTGCTGTTCGTCGTATCGCTCGTCATGCGCCTGATGCGCCGCGAATAGTGCGACGAAATGAGACGTTGAAAAAACCCGGTGCCGCGGCGCCGGGTTTTTTTGTATCGATGAGGCGCGATGCCGCCATCCGGCATCTCAAACAGATTTTGATGCCGAAAGTTTGCGACAGACCCTGCAACCCGTGGCATAAGGCCTCCGAAAAACTTTTCTGGGTCCTTATCCGCATATGATTCGTATCGAAAACATCAGCAAGCAGAACAGCCACCGCATCCTTTTCATCGAGGCGACCGCGGCGCTCAACAGAGGCGAGAAGGTCGGTCTCGTCGGTCCGAACGGCGCCGGCAAGACGACCCTTTTCCGGATGATCACGCAGGAGGAGCAGCCTGATGAAGGGCAAGTTTCTGCCGATAAGGGCGTGACCATCGGCTACTTCAACCAGGATGTCGGCGAGATGGAGGGCCGCAGCGCCGTTTCCGAGGTGATGGACGGTGCCGGCCCCGTGAGCATCGTTGCGGCCGAATTGCGGGAGCTCGAGGCTGCCATGTCGGATCCCGAACAAGCCGACGACATGGATGTGATCATCGAGCGCTACGGCGAGGTGCAGGCGCGCTACGAGGAACTGGACGGCTACGCTCTCGAAGGACGCGCACGCGAAGTCCTGGCCGGTCTGAGCTTCAGCCAGGAAATGATGGACGGTGATGTCGGTGCGCTGTCGGGCGGCTGGAAGATGCGTGTGGCGCTCGCCCGCATTCTTCTCATGCGCCCGGACGTCATGCTGCTCGACGAACCCAGCAACCATCTGGATCTGGAAAGTCTCATCTGGCTGGAGGAGTTCCTGAAAGGTTACGACGGCGCGCTGCTGATGACCTCGCACGACCGCGAGTTCATGAACCGCATCGTCACCAAGATCATCGAGATCGATGGCGGCAACTTGAACAGCTACTCGGGCGACTATGCCTTTTACGAGCAGCAGCGGGCGCAGAACGAGAAGCAGCAGCAGGCGCAGTTCGAGCGCCAGCAGGCGATGCTCGCCAAGGAAATCAAGTTCATCGAGCGCTTCAAGGCCCGCGCCTCGCATGCTTCGCAGGTGCAGAGCCGCGTGAAGAAGCTGGAGAAGATCGATCGGGTGGAACCGCCCAAGCGCCGCCAGGTCGTCTCGTTCGACTTTCTGCCGGCACCGCGCTCGGGCGAGGATGTTATCAACCTGAAAAACGTGCACAAGAAATACGGCAGCCGAACCATCTACGAGGGGTTGGATTTCATGGTTCGGCGCCGCGAGCGCTGGTGCATCATGGGCATTAACGGTGCCGGAAAGTCGACGCTTCTGAAGCTGGTTGCGGGTTCGGCGGAGCCGGACGAGGGAAGCGTCGCGCTGGGTGCCAGCGTGAAGATGGGATATTTCGCCCAGCACGCCATGGACCTTCTTGAAGGCGAACGCACCGTACTGCAGTCGCTGGAAGATAAGTTCCCGCAGGCAGGGCAGGGCTCATTGCGCGCTCTGGCGGGCTGCTTCGGATTTTCCGGCGACGATGTCGGGAAGAAATGCCGGGTGCTCTCGGGCGGCGAGAAGGCGCGGCTCGTCATGGCGACGATGCTCTTCGATCCGCCGAACCTCCTCGTGCTGGACGAGCCCACGAACCACCTGGATCTGGACACCAAGGAAATGCTCATCAAGGCTCTCTCCGAGTACGAGGGCACGATGCTGTTCGTCTCGCACGACCGGCACTTCCTGGGCGCTCTGTCCAATCGGGTGCTGGAACTGACCCCAGAAGGCATTCACCAATTTGGCGGCGGCTACACGGAATACGTGGCGCGCACCGGCCATGAGGCGCCCGGCCTGCGCAGTTGAGTAAAGAGCAGTAAGAGCGCGATTAAGCGCGCTCTTCCCAGATTTTCGCCAGTTCAACGAGCGTCGCCACCGCCTTTTCCATGTCCTGCCGACTGACCCATTCGAGCGGCGAGTGGAAGGCGTGGCCGCCGGCGAAGATGTTGGGGCAGGGCAGGCCCATGAACGAAAGCCGCGAGCCGTCTGTGCCGCCCCGAATGCTGCCGCGTACCGGCTCCATGCCTGCGCGCCGAACGGCCTCGACGGCGTTCTCGACGATCTCCGGATGACGGTCGAGGATCACCTTCATATTACGGTACTGCTGCTTGACCTTGAAGCTGTAGGAGGAGCCGGGATAGTCCGCCATGATCTCCTTCACGATCGTCTCCAGCATGGCTTCCTTGGCCGCGAGGCCATCGTCATTGAAGTCACGGACGATGAGGTTGAGGGCTGCCTTTTCCATTGAGCCCGTGACGCCCGTCGGGTGCACGAATCCCTCTCTGCCCGCCGTCGTCTCCGGTGCCAAATCCTTCGGCAGCCGGCTGATGATCGCGCCGGCGATCTTGATGGCGTTCTCCATCTTTCCCTTGGCGAAGCCGGGATGGATGGCCACGCCTTGAATGGCGATCTCGACGCCATCAGCAGAGAATGTCTCGTCCTCGACATGGCCGGCCGTCTCGCCATCCATGGTGTAGGCGAACCGGGCGCTGAGCTTTTCAAGATTGACCTTGTCGACGCCACGGCCGATTTCCTCGTCCGGCGTGAAGAGGATCTTGATCGTCCCGTGCTTGATATCCGGATTGTCGACCAGGATTTGCGCCGCCGTCATGATCTCGGCAATGCCGGCCTTGTCGTCGGCGCCGAGCAGCGTTGTACCGTCGGTGGTGATGATATCGCTGCCGATCTGGTCGTTGAGCGCTGGATTGTCGCTGACGCGAATGACCTGCTGCGGATCGCCTGAGAGCCTTATGTCGCCGCCGCGATACTTCCGCACGATCTGCGGGCTGACGTTGGTTCCGGTGAAGTCCGGCGCCGTGTCCATATGCGAGCAAAAGCAGATGACCGGCACCGGCTTGTCTACATTGGACGGAATGGTCGCGTAGACGTAGCCGTGCTCGTCGAGATGCGCATCTGCAAGACCAATTGCCAGCAGTTCATCGACCAGCATCCGGCCGAGGTTCTTCTGCTTTTCGGTGGAAGGCTGCGTCGACGATGCGGGATCCGATTGCGTGTCGATAACGACATAGCGGAGGAAGCGATCGGTAACAGTGTCGGTCATGGGCGAGGTCCAATGCATGATCGTCAGCGATGGATTGCTGTAACCTTCATCCGCGTCGTGGTGAAGGAATTTTTGATTTCCAGCGCGCTTTGCAAGAGAAAGGACCAGCTTGTAAGTCTTTTAAAATTAAATCTGAGATTGTAGATTTACATAATACCCGTGCGAATATGAACTCAACCTTGGAGAGCCGGACGGCGATCTGCTCTGTACCGCGGTCAGGTATGGACTGAAGCTCAGACGCTTTCCGGAGAGACTGGAATATGCCGAGGCGCTTGCCAGCCTGCGGCTAGGCGGTCCACAGATTGCAGAGGTGGTCAGGCAATTGCGGGAAGTAACCGGCACGAAATGATGACAAAGAAATACGGCGGGGCCGGTCGCCTCAGCACGAGCAAGTATTGCTGTGCTTCTGCCGCAATACTTGCTATTTGAAGAGAGCTGATTTGTCTTTGCGAATGCGCAGACGGCTTGGGGATGCTTGCTGCGCTCAATGAACATGACTTAGGCTCGGGGGGAAGCGTGAGCAGTCTACGCAGTGGTGGCATCCGCGTCACCGTATCATCGTCTCTCCGTTGTCTTCGGCGGCTGTCGCTTTGCGTTGCGCTCATCGTCCCTGCGGGATGTGGCGGGCATCCAAAGCACGTGTTGGCGCCCGTTGCCGACGCGTCGCCTGGTTCGAGCCGGGTCAGCATGCTGATCACCACCACGCGTGGCCGCTCGGAGCATGCCGGAGAGATGTTCACAGGCGAGCGGGCGCGGGCGCCTGCGTTCGCAGACATCACGGTGTCGATTCCTCCGATCCGCAAGGTGGGCGATGTCGCCTGGCCAAAGAGGCTTCCTTCCAATCCAGCGACTGATTTCGCGACGCTCAAGGCGGAAGAGATCAGCCAAGAGGAGGCAAAGACCTGGCTCAATGCCGCGGTGAAGAAGAGCCCCGATCGCAGCGTGCTCGTCTTCATCCACGGGTTCAACAACCGCTTCGAGGACTCCGTCTACCGCTTCGCGCAGATCGTTCATGACTCAGGCGTCAAGAGTGCGCCTGTGCTGGTGACGTGGCCATCGCGGGGTAGCTTGCTTGCCTATGGCTACGACCGCGAAAGCACCAATTACACGCGCAACGCCCTGGAGAAATTGTTTCAGTATCTGGCCGCCGATCCGGAAGTGAAGGAGGTCTCTATCCTCGCGCATTCGATGGGCAACTGGCTGGCCCTCGAAGGGTTACGCCAAATGGCGATCCGCAACGGTGGTCTGCCCCCGAAGTTCAAGAATGTGATGCTTGCTGCTCCGGACGTCGATGTCGACGTGTTCCGCTCGCAGATCGAAGACATGGGCAAGCGGCAGCCACGATTCACATTGTTCGTATCCCGCGATGACCGCGCGCTCGCCTTTTCGCGCAGGGTCTGGGGCGACATCCCGCGGCTGGGCTCGATCGATCCTGAATCCGATCCGTACAAGCAGGAACTGGCCGACAACAGCATCACCGTCATCGATCTGACGAAGGTGGAGGCCGGCGACGGTCTCCACCACAGCAAGTTCGCAGAATCGCCGCAGGTGGTCCAGCTCATCGGCGCACGCATCTCCGAGGGCCAGACGCTGACCGACAGCCGGATGGGCCTTGGGGATCATCTCATTGCGGGAACGACGGGGGTAGCGACAGCGGCCGGCAACGCCGCAGGTCTGATCCTTGCCGCCCCGGTCGCCGCGGTGGATCCGGATACCCGAGACAACTACGCCCACCACGTACCCGGGATGGCTGGACACGTCGGTGGAGAGCAGAAGATTGCGGTGAACGATTGCACATCGAAGCAGGCAGCGACACGGGATCCGGCATGCCGCCCGGCGCGGAACTGAGGAAGCAACGGGGCAGCGGCGCCTTCCGACAGAAGGGATAGGACGATGACGAAGTGTTTGAAACTCGGGCTCTGCGCGGCTGTCGCCGCCATGATTTGCGGCGGTGCCCAGGCGGCCGACATAGCGCCTCTCCTGACGCAGGAACCAAAGCCAGCGGAAGCCGCGGATGGCTGGACTTTTTCGATCGCTCCATATTTCTGGATAGCCGGCATCTCGGGTGATACGGCGCAATTCGGGATTCCCACCACGGTGCACATCGATGCCGATTTCGGGGACATCCTGAAAAACCTCGATTTCGCCTTCATGGCGGCGGGCGAAGCCCGGTACGACCGTTTTAGCGTCATCGGCGACGTCATCTACACGAAGCTCTCCGCCGACGGCGAAACACCATTCGGAGTATTGGCGACCGATGTCGAGGTGAATTCGAAGACGTTCGCGGGCCTGCTCGGCGTGGGCTACGCCGTCCTTGACGGCCCGTCGGGACACCTGGACGTCGTCGGTGGCGTGAGGCTCTGGTCGGTCGACACGACGCTGTCGTTCAATGGCGGTCTGCTCGGCGGTGTTGATGTAAGCGACAGCGCCACATGGGCAGATGGCATGGTCGGCTTGCGCGGGAAATACTCCTTCACGCCGGAGATCTATCTGACGGGCTGGGGACTGGTCGGCGGCGGTGGAGCCGACATCGACTGGGATGTCGCCTTGGGCGTCGGCTACGATTTCAACGACAGGATTTCAGCCATCGCCGGATATCGAGCGCTTGGAGTTGATTATAGCGATGACGGTTTCATTTTCGACGTCGTCCAGCAAGGACCGATCCTGGGGCTGGCCATAAAGTTTTAGCCCACCGGTCAAAGCGGATCACCAATGAAAAAGGGTCCACAGATAAAGGGGAAGCAGTGTCGATCACGTCCTTCAAGCACCTCGCCTCTGTGCCGGTATTCATCGCTTGGGCGGGTTCGCTTCATGTCCAGGATTCGAGTACTGAACTCGCAAAGAAGCTTTCAAACCCGATCGCATCGCTGATCAGCGTACCCTTTCAGTTCAACCGCGACCACGGCCACGGCCCCCTCGATGGCGATAAGGCGACGCTCAATATCCAGCCGGTCATTCCATATCGCTGAACGAGACTGGAACGTCCTTTCGCGCACCATCCTTCCTGTGACATGGCAGAATGACATAGCAGGCCCATCCGGCTCGCAGTTCGGCCTGGGCGATCTCGTGCAAAGCTTCTTCCTGTCGCCGGCAAAGCCGACCGGGAGTGGCATCATCTGGGGTGCCGTCCGGTGTTTCTGATTCCGACGGCGACGGACGACTTGCTTGGCGGCGCGATATCAGAAGCACGTTCGTCCAGCCCTGCCTGTCGTACGCCACCGGCGAGGCCACGCATCCGGTTTTCGCGTGGGCATCACTTGTGGGCCACAGTTGGGCATCAGGTCGCTGACCCCGAAACGGATTCAGGCACGTCCGAAAAATCAAGGAAATAACGAGATTTAGCAAGAATTGGCTGGGGAAACCTTGGATTCTCACATGAATTCAAAGGCTTAGTAAAAAAGCCTTTGAATTCCCAATGTTTTTCCGTCGCGAGCGACCGTGGGTGCCCACCTTTGTGCCCTGGCTTTGGGCCTCAGTCAACCAGTGTACAAAACGATAATAATTTCCGCTCTTGAGGCCCAGAGCGGACTCACACGTCAGGGTGTTAAGGTCCGAATCGGTGGAAAGCTGACATCCCTGAAGCAAGAGGCCGCCGAGAGCGCTCCGCTTCATGTCCAAAATCCGTAGACGCGCTCGATCAACCAAAACGAAGCCACGCCACCGATGCAGTAGGCTCCGACAACCAGTGGCATAGAGTGCGACCAGCTTGCGTCCGGACGGACGACGCGAACCCAAGGCCGGCGCAGGATCGCGAACAGAGCCATCACGATCGCGATGAAGAGGAGCTGCCCAAGCTCCACTCCAACATTGAAAAACAGCAGCGCGACCGGGATGGCGTGGTTCGGCAACCCGACCTCGCTCAGCGCGCCGGCGAAGCCAAGGCCGTGAAGCAGGCCGAAAGCAAAGGAGATGAGCCACGGAATGCGAGCACCGAGGCTCTCCTGACCTCTGCTGACATTCACGATCTCGACGGCAACGAGAGCTATGCTGAGCGCGATTGCGGCCTCGACCGGCGGTCCCGGCACATTGAGGTAGCCGAGCGTCGCCGCGCCAAGCGTGATGCTGTGGGCGACGGTGAAGGCGGTCACAGTAAGACATATGCGTTTCCACCCCCGCACCAGCATGATCAGCGCCAGAACAAAAATAAGATGGTCGACGCCAAGGAGGATGTGCTCGACGCCGAGCCCGAGATAGGCGGCGGCCACCTGCCTCAACCCCATCGAAGCCGGAACCTCGAAGGAAGGACTGGCCGGTGTCAGGCGCGCCGTGCTGGTGTCTCCGTTCAGCCTCTCTATGCGCACCAGAACGTCGGTTCGGCTCTCGGGAAGACCGTCGATCGTTATCGTTTCGCCGGCGAAGCCGGTTGGCGCATGAACGGTCCACCGCTCGACATAAGCATCGCTCAGGAAAGCGCCCTCGCGCGGCGTCGTCTCGACCGCGCTTTTGGGCAGCCGCGGATAGATCGCAAGCCGCCGCTCGCCCAGCGCCGGCGCTTTCCAGGTGGCCGCATAGATTTCGGGCGCGCTTTCGGTGATGGCGAGATAGGCTGGGCGCAGGTCATGAGCTTGCGCCTGTCCGGAGATCGCGGCGGCCAAGAGAAGAAGGCCTATCCCCAGCAGGCGGATCATTCCGCCACCCCAACAATTGTCTCTGTAGAGGCGCCTGGCATTTTCTCGACCTTGATGACGTAGCGAGACCGAAGTTTCTTGTAGAGGGCATCGTTGGCCGCGACCTTGCGGGCATGGAGCCATTCCCTGCGCGCGGCGTCGCGGACTTGCTCGAACGGGAGTTCGCGCGCTTCGACACGCTCGCTGACCCGTACCAGATGCGTGCCGTACCCCGAGATTACTGGGCCCTGCCAGGTACCTGGCGTGGCGCGGTCGATCCAAGCTGCGAAATCAGCCCCAAATGTCTGCGCCACTTCCGACTTCGTCAGGTCACGGAAATCGGAACCTGCGAGCAACGGGCTGCCGGCCGTCGAGGCGTCCGCTGTCCCTGCATCCAGGGCCAGGCGCAAACGTTCCACCTCTACTTCGTTTGCTGCTTGCGCGCCTGACGGGAAGTAGACCTGCGTGAAGGATACGCTTGGCTTGCCGCTGAACCGATCCGGATGATCGGCCACAAACGCCCTCAATTCGGCGTCGGTCGGTTGGACATCGGCGGCGAGGTCGGCGACGAACTCCATCTTCTGCCGTATCCGGCGGCGGACAATGGCGTCGTCGCGGTCGAGGCCCATGGCGATGCCCTCGCGATAGAAAACATCGTCGCGGATGTATTCATCCACCAGTGCTTCCGTTTCCTTGGCGGTGGGCCGCCGCTGCCAGGTCTGGCTGAAGATCGCCTGCAGACTGGCGATCTGGCCGGCGCTGACGACGATCTCGTCCGGAGCCGTCTCGTCACCGGTCGCCCATTGGTACACTCCGAAGAGGACCGCGCCGATGACGAGGAAATGCAGCAGCGGTTCGCGCAGCAGCTTCATGACACTCCTCATTTCTGCTCGACCGAAGGCAACGAGTACAGCCGGGCTGGTTCCCCCGCCTGCAGAATCAACACGTCGTGGTCGCCTGGTCCACAGTAGAGCGGGTCGGATTCCTCTGCCTGCAGCGCCGGCATGCCGTGATCGCCCAGCCGGCGTAACGCCGTCGGCGGGGCTGCAAGCGCCGCTCGGACCTGATCCTGGCCGTTCGCCGGACCATAGAACCGAACCAGGCCGTGTCTTTCTGCAGCGGCGGAATCGAACGATCCATCGACAAGCGCGCGGACGACCTTTTCGTCCGTTACGATGACAATATCGCCCTTCGCCGGCCCGTCGGCATGGACGTGGACGGAATAGCCCCCTTCCGTCGGCGTGTAAGTTGTCCACATCACGGCCGGTATCAGCACGACCGAGAAGCTCGGGCTCTTGCCGGTCGCCGAAGCGGCGGCGTTCATCCGCGCGCCGAGTCCGGTCATGCTCTCGGCGGCCCGGCGGAATCCGCTCCCGAACAGATCCTTTTTTGCTGGATTCTCTGGGCGCGGCGGCAGCATGCCGGCCTGCTCTGCCTGGGAGACCGCGGTGCGTACATAGAGCGACTTCGGAAAAACCCAGTTCAGCAGGCCGAGGGCTATATCGTTGGGGTTTTCATAGCCGCAAGCGGCGGCGGAGGGCGGGGCGACGGCGGCGAGAAGAGCCGCCGCCGCGAGCAGCCGGGACCACCGTCGGTGACGTGGGACCGTGCTTGCTGGAGCATTTTTCCACATGGCGTAGCCTCCGCAGTTATCCTTCAGGCGTGTACCAGATCGGCGAAGTGTAGGCCCGTTCCTGCCCGATCATCGGCACTTCGGCAGGCATCTTGATGCCGAAGCGCACCGCGTCATAAGCGGTCCAGCGCGGCGTCGGGATCTCAAGTACGCGGGCGTAATAGACTGCCCGCAGCGCGGCATCGAATTCCGGGTCGGTCCACGTCTTGATCAGTTCGGAAGCGCCGATGGTGTTCGTCCAGGTGGCCCTCGCCACGTCGACCGTATTGCCGACCGCAGGCAGCTTGCCGTCGGCGCCCGGTGCCCGATCATCGGACCAGACAACGTCGTACACCTTCTCCTGGCGTGCGCCGGCGTCGTCGATCCAGCCCTTGACGATCTGGATACGGTCGAGATTGCCGCCAAGCGGATCCTTAAGCGCCGCGACGAGGAAGGTCGGGGACTTGCCGGTCGGCGCCGCACTGAGGTCGCCGCCCATCGGCACGCCCTTGGTATAGCCTGCGAAGGCTGGGCTGCGCGATTGGGCGTCGGCATCTGTAAAGTCCCAGCCGCCGAAGAACCGCACCAGCATGCGCGGACCGGTGGTCGCGTAGACCTCCTTGCGGCGCATGGCGTCCCAGATCGCCTCGCGCGTGTTCTCCGTCGCCCAGACGCCGGCATAGCCGGACGCGACCTGCTGCCAACCCATCAGGAACACGTCGCCGTTGCGCATGAACTCGTGATGCGCGCGATCAGGGCTCGGTTCCGCGCCGGTGTGCTTGCCGAAGAAGTTGTCCTCCTCGGCGGTGGCGAGGGACGTGTGGCTGTCGGTCGAGCCGATCATGCCGAACTTGTAGGGGTTGACGCCAAGCTTCGCCTCGAGCTGAAGGCCGGTCTGCAGCGCCGTGCGCGCATACTCGCTCTGCAGCATTTCCGGCTTCTTCACTTCGCTGAGATTGAGGTTGCCCTTATCCCAGAGTTCGTAGCCGGCGAATTCGTCGGTGGGCGAGAGATAGGGGTGCGCCTCGCCGTCGCCCTTGATCTGCGTTACCTCGTAGAGTGGTTCCCAATGGGCGCGCTTCTCCGCATAGTCCGCCGACAGCGGCTGGCCGGTGGAGGGATTGGTCTCCGTCGGGAACATCCAGCCGTTCGAGAGGTTGCCGTTGTGCGAAATGGCAAGGATCCTCCCACCGGTCTTGTCTTCATAGGCCTGGAGATGTTTCCACAAATCCTCCGGGGTCGTACTGCCGAGCGGAGGATAGGTCGTAAAAGGAAGGGTCTGCGCCGCCTTGTCTCCACCGTCGCGGTAGATCACGACACGATGAAGATTGTTGCCAGGCGGCACCTGCGAGGTCCACTCATAACCGATGAAGGCGGTGAAACGACCCGGCTCGTTGTATTTTTCCGCCGCGGCGATGATCTGATCCCAAGTCGAGCGAAACCCCTCCGAGCCTGGCAAAAACTCCAGCGCCTTCGGAAACTTGCCGCGTGAGAAGCTGTCGATGATCTCGAGGGCCGCGGTAACCCCGTCCTGGCCGCCCGCTTGCACCAGGTCGTACCAGCGCCGGCCCGTCGGGTCTGCGAGCATTTCGGGCTTCCCGGCGAAGAGAGCCGGAAAGAAGCCCATATTGTCGGAGTGGTCGGTGATGGCCAGGAAGTCGAGGGGGCGCGACAGTTTCACCCGCTCGCCGCCGGAAGCGGTCAGCTCCTCGCCGCGGGCTAAGCGGTAGGCGTCCTCGAAGCCGAGCCGGGTGCCGAAGGCGCCTGCGTCCAGCGACGCGCTGGTGTGCAGATGCGTGTCTCCCCAGAACACGCGGCTCGGGAAATTGCGTTGCGCGTAGGGCGAATAGCCCGGCGCCTTACCCGGCGCGGCGGACGAAGGATCGAGGGTGCCGGCATCGGTGTTCGTCGTCTGCGCAGCCGCCGGTGACACGACGAGGACGCTTGCGATAGTCAAAGCGCGATAGAGGCGCGATTGGTTACGGATAGACCTCATGGTGGTGTTCCTTCCCCTATTGAGACCGCGCATCGTCAATTCGCGCGCGGCAGTCACCCCGGCGAAACCACCGCCGACGATCACGGTATCAACTGTTGATCGTCTCAACGGCGGGCGAATGGATTACTCCGCCAGCTCGAAATCGCGCG
Source organism: Rhizobium sullae (assembly GCF_900169785.1). Lineage (GTDB taxonomy): Bacteria > Pseudomonadota > Alphaproteobacteria > Rhizobiales > Rhizobiaceae > Rhizobium > Rhizobium sullae. The sequence continues at coordinate 47,366 of NZ_FWER01000052.1, read as the reverse complement.
GCTGCCAGGTCTTGTTGAACCGGTGGGGCCGCAAAATCGCATTCGGTCAGTCCACGTAGACAACGACGTAGCGGCCTCCATAGGACTGATAGTAGGTGCCGCCGCACCGCCAGACGGAGACACCGCTGATGCTCGTCCTAACGCAGGCGGCCGGCAGCGCGGCGACGTAGATCGCCGAGCGACGGACCGTGCGGCGCGTTGTGCGCCTTGCGACGCCCGCCACGCTGCCAGGAGTCAACGGCCGGCCGACCCGAGCCTCCGCCTCGGTGATGATGAAACTGACGTGGCCTGATTGTCCGGCCACCCAGCCGTCGGTCACCACGAGGGCGGCGACGATAGCCGCGGCCGAGACGTACTTTCGGAAGGTTCGCTGCGTGCTCATTCATGTGACTCCAGTACGAGGTCGCCGATCGCGTCGGAGTAGACTGCATCGAGCTTCTTGGCCTCCGCCGGCGGGGTGAAGGAGAACGTCTTGGCATCAACCTTGTTGGTGCTCCAGTCGCGCAGACGAAGCGTGTACTGCGGCGCGCCGGTCACCCATTTCGTGGTGATCACGTATTTCATCGGCAGCTTCTGATCGCCCTTGCTGATCCAGAGCTGCCAGTCGACCACGTCGTTGCGGAACGCCAGATGGTCGCATTCGATGCCTCCGACATAGGAGGTTCCAACAAGCGATCCCGATATTACCCCGTCGGTCAGGGCGGCATAGGGATCGGCAGCCAGCAGGTCGGCGCCGACGGCATCGAGGCCTGTCAGCATTCGGAACTCCTGAACAGCCTCGTCGATTGAAGGTCCGGGGCTGTCAAATTGCGCGTAGACGTTCAAACCTTTCCCATAGAGCGACACGACCTTGCCGTCGAAGGTGACCTGAACGTCTGCATATGGTCCCTTCCGCGTCATCGACAGGCCGCTGGGACGCGAGATGGCCATGGATCCGGAGGCGCTGTACTGGATCTTCTGGCCCTGCCTGTCGACGATCTCGTGATCGGTGTCGTATTCGACATTGAGCTCCTTGAGCGCCTTCAACTGGTCGGCCATGGCACGCAGGACGGAATCCGCGTCGGGATCGATGACGCTCTGGCTCCAGGCCGGCGCAGCCGCCAGGCCCGCAGTGATCACCGCAGCCGCCAGGCCGACGGCTCGACGCCGTGATCGGACACAGACACTGGCACTGATGTTCTCTTGCTTCATGTCATTCAACCTCCGTTTCAGGGTATGTTCACTGACTTGCCCTAGAACTTCCCACGCGTCGGGTGTCGGTTTTCCAGCGCCTCGCCTATGGCGGCATCGGCGGTCATCCTGTCGGGCGCGGCCCCCGACCTTCGCTTTCTCCTATCGCTTCGGCGACTTCGTTGACGAGATGGTCGATCAGCTCCTGCCATTCACGCCGTCGCTCTTCGCAAAGTGCGGCCGTTGTCTCCACGACATTGGCGAGCGCCCGTTCGGCCTCGGCCAGGTCCGCGCAGAGATCGCAGAAGTCCTCGCTCCTGCCCATCAGTCTTCGGATCGACAGTTCCGCCTGCGGAAACCGTCGGGCCGCAGCCGAGAATGCCTGCTCTTTGCGAGTCACTTCGTCATTCGTCGCCATCGCGCCACCGTTGAAGGGAGACTAGGCGCGATTTTGCCGCCAGCGTAGAGAACTGCTGTAGTTTACGTGGTGTATCGGGAGCAGACTCCCCAATCCGGGTCGATGCCCGGCCTCATGAAACCGAACATTAGCTATCGCTATTTGGACCATGCGCGTAGTATATAGCTTGCAATTGGACGATGCGGGCGAACCATCGTGCACGCACTGGGGGGTGCCGTGACTCATGCAGGGGCATTAGAACCGGGTGACATGCGGCCCGCCGAAGGGGCCTGCCGCGAGCAGCTTTCGCGTATCCAGCAAAGCACCGATTTCCGCGCGACGGAACGAGAACATCGATTTCTTGACTATGTGGTCGATGAGAGCCTGTCCGGTCGAGGAGAACGGATAAAGGCATATTCAGTCGCCGTGGAAGTATTCGGGCGGAACAGCACGTTCGACCCCCAAAATGATCCGATCGTACGCATCGCTGCCAGTCACATTCGCCGGTCCTTGGAGCACTACTACCTGACTGGCGGGAGGGCAGATCCTGTTGTCCTCAGCATTCCGAAAGGTAGCTATATACCCGTGTTCTCTGTTCGGGCGCCGACGGAAGACACTGCTTCAGCCATGGCGGTGGACGTGTATAAACCGATGCGGCCATCAACAAGCGAGCAAGCTGGATCGAACATTCCGGCGGGCGCCGTCCCCAGTTCGCAAGACGTCCTCGCTCAGCTTCAGCGGATCGTCTCAAGCCCTGAATTTCGCAGGGTAGGACGCACAGGCGTCTTCCTTAGTTACCTCGTCGAGGAGGCCCTCGCCGGACGTGGACACCGGATCAAGGGCTATTCGATTGCGATCGAGGTGTTCAAGCGACCCGAGAGCTTCACCCAGGACGATCCTGTCGTGCGGATCGAGGCAGGCACGCTGCGCCGGGAACTCGAACGCTACTATCTGGTGGCTGGCCGGAACGATCCAGTCAGGATCGGCCTTCCCAAGGGCGGATACGTTCCGACGTTTGCTTGGAACGAACCTGCCGAACCCATCATCGCCGAGGCTGTGCCACGGCCCAGGCCATCGGATCAGATCGCCGCTCCTTGGTGGCGCATGAGATGGCCGATCCCGACGGCTCTCGCCGTCGTCGCCGGTCTTGTCGGATCTGCCTATTGGATCAACGTCCGACCTATGATTGATTCCGTGAGGATGACCGGCATACCGGTTCGTCCAACCTTGGTGGTCGCACCGTTCGCGAATCTTGGGGATGGACCTAGTGCCGAGCTTTATGCGCGGGGGTTGGCCGAAGAACTCCTTACTGCCCTTCCACGCTTCAAGGAGATCAAGGTGTTCGGACGTGAAACGTCGGCATCTCTCTCGCCAGGCGTTGGTGTGTCGCAAATCCGGAATGAACTCGGCGCGCGCTATCTGCTGGATGGTAGCGTGAGGACGTCTGGCAGCCGCATTCGAGTGACGGCGCGGCTTCTCGACACCTCGGACGGCTCCATCCTATGGTCCGAGGACTACGAGAACGACCTGCAGACACGTGATCTGTTCGCCATCCAGATGGCGGTCGCAAACAAGGTCGCGGCAACTGTCGCCCAACCATACGGCGTCATGGCGCAGGTCGATTCCGCAAAGCCTCCTCCCGACGATCGCGGTGCTTACGAATGCACGCTGAGCTTCTATGCCTATCGTGCCGAGCTGAGCGTCGAGCGTCATGCGGACGTCGGGGCGTGTCTCGAGAAGGCGGTGACACAGTACCCGAGCTATGCAACCGCATGGGCGATGTTGTCCATCGTCTATCTGGATGAGGAGCGGTTCAAGTTCAATTCGCGATCCGAGATGCCTCCGCCTATGCAGCGGGCGCTTCAGGCGGCGCGACGCGCAATCCAGCTCGATCCCGACAACACCCGCGGTCTTCAGGCGTTGATGACCGCATTGTTCTTCAATCAGCAATTTGCCGAGTCCATGCGCATCGGAGAGCTGGCGCTTGCGACGAACCCCAACGACACCGAACTCATGGCGGAGTTCGGAACCCGACTGGCCATGGGTGGGCAATGGCAGCGCGGCGCGGCGCTTCTGGACCAGGCCCTTCCCCTCAATCCAGGTGCTGCCGGTTACTACCATGGAACCCGCGCGCTCGCCGCCTTCATGCTGGGAGATTATCCGGCTGCGGTCGCCGGGATCAGACAGGCGGATCTGCAGAAATTCCCGCTTTTCCATGTGGTGGCGGCGATCATCTACGCCGAGGCTGGGATGCCGGAGGACGCCCGCCGGGAGGGGGAGACGTTCATGCAGATGCGGCCCGACTTCGTTCCGAACATTGCGGCCGAACTCAAGATCAGAAACATCCAGCCGGGGGATCAACTGCGCTTGATCACGGGAATACGCAAGGCGGGAATGCCGGTTCCGGATGGCGTGGAAGCCGTCATCACGGATTCGACCGTGGTGTCGGACGGCCACTGATGCTCGAGCATGGGTTTCGCTGGCCGCTTTGATGCCCAGTCGCGACTGCGGGCGCGCGGGTCGGCAGGGGAAACGCGGCAAGCCACCCCGTAACCTACAGGATGTTACGGGCGTGCGGCTTCGTCGTCGCGTAGTGTTTCAGAGCCCGGCATCGGAACGGGGCGCGGGACAGACACCGCGCGGTCACTACGGGGGAGCTGGGTGAACAGCAAAAATAGCCGCACGATGACGTCGGCACCTGCCCGACATCTTCAACGGATATTCGTATGCGGGATGCTCATCGTCCTGTCGGGTTGCAGATGGCATCCGAAGGGTGTCCTGACGCCGGTCGCAGACACGTCTTTCAAATCCAGTCGCGTCGATATGCTGATCACGACGACGCGCAGCCGGTCTGCGATCCCCGGCGAGATGTTTAGCGGCGAACGCGCCCGCGCTCCGGCCTTCGCCGACATCACCGTGTCCATCCCTCCAGCGAGCGCCCGAAAGGTCGGGGACGTCGCCTGGCCAAACAAGCTGCCTTCCAATCCGGCGACAGATTTCGCGGTGCTGAAGGCGGAAGAGGTGGACGTGAACGCCGCCAAGGCCAGGCTCAGTGCCTCTGTCAGCTCGACGCGCTCGGCGGTAAAAATACTTCGCGGCCGAAGCGGCCGCCAGACTGTCGGCTCGGGTCGGATCCGCACTGCAGGAAATAGACGACAGGCGCAATCGGTCTGACTTGAGGCAAATGCCCGAAAATAGAGAAACACGATGGAAATGTTGCTTTCAAAGGGAATGTTCGCGTTCATCCGAATGGCCGTTGCCGGCGTTGTCATTGCGGTCGGCGTTCTTCTGGTTTCTCCGTCGGCCTTCGCGCAGGCGGTGGCTCCGGACGCGGCGCAGGCGGAGAAAGTTCGGCGCTTTCTCGAACTGGTCGACGATCCGCAGGTGCGATCCTGGTTGCTGAGCGCCAATCCTGCCGCCACGGCTTCGGCCCCTGCAGCAATACCGGAGGGGCCGAGCGTCTCGTATGCCGAATTCGCGACGAGGTTCCGCGCCCACGCCGCCGACCTGCTGGAGGGTGTCCGCTCGTTTCCGTCGGAAACCGGAGGTGCGGCCGCCGTCCTGCAGCGCGAGCTCGACTCGAGCCAGAGCGCGCGACCGATCTTCTTCGTTCTTGCTTTCGTCGCTGCCGGTTTGGCGGCTCAATGGAGCTTCCGGTGGATCAGCAGGGGCTGGCGCGCATGGATCGCATCGGGTCAGCTTCTGACCGTGCGCTGCAGGCTCGCCGCAATCTCCGCAAGACTGCTGTGGTCGACATGCTATGTGCTGGCCTTCGCCCTCGGCAGCATCGGCTTCTTCCTCGCCTTCGAATGGCCGCCGCTCGTCCGTGAGATCGTCGTCGGCTACCTGTTCGCGGTGATGATCTTCCGGCTCGCGGGCGTCGCTTTCGATTTCCTGCTTGCGCCGTCCGGATCGGGTAATTTCGCCGATGCGCAGCGTTTCCGCGTCGTCCCCATCACCGACCAGGCCGCGGCCCATTGGACAAGGCGGCTCGGCTATGCGGTGGGATGGTTCGCCTTCGGTTCGGTGACGGTGCATCTTCTCGTAACTCTCGGCTTTTCGGAACCCGCCCGGCAGGTGGCGGCATACGCGCTCGGGATTGTTCTCCTCGTTCTCGGCATCGAGGCGGTTTGGCGGCGTCCGGTGACGCTCCAACCGACGGATCAGGCAAGTCGCTTCGGCCGCATCGGCCAACATGCGCGCAACTGGCTGTGGACGGTTTACTTCACCGCGCTCTGGCTTCTGTGGGTGGCAGGGGCCATGAAGCTGTTCTGGATCGCCGTCGTCGCCGCGGCACTACCCGGCGCGATTGCCCTGACACGGGCGGCGGTCGACAATTTTCTGCAGGGCAGCATCCCCGATTCGGAGGAGAAGACCAGGCCGGGTGTCGTCTCGGTCATGGTTGAACGGGGAATTCGCGCGGCGCTCATCGTCGGTGCTATCATTCTGCTGGCGGACGTCCTCGACGTTAATCTGACCTCGATCGCCGCCCAGGATACCGGGGCCTTGCGGCTGATGCGCGGAGCGCTGAGTGCCGGCATTATCCTGCTTGTGCTTGACCTTATCTGGAATGTCGTGAAGGTACTGATCGACAGGAAGCTTGGTGAGACGGAATCAGCGCACGAAGCCGGCAGCGAGCGGGAGCGGCGGCGGGCCCGGATCAGAACGCTCCTGCCGATCCTGAAGAATGTCCTGATGATCCTGTTCGTCGCAGTCGCGATCATGATGGCGTTGTCGTCGCTCGGCGTCGAGATCGCGCCCCTGATCGCCGGGGCAGGGGTCGTCGGCGTCGCCATCGGCTTCGGCGCGCAGACCGTTGTCAAGGACATCATCAGCGGCATGTTCTACCTGCTCGATGATGCCTTCCGGGTTGGAGAATACATATCAAGCGGCAGCTACAAGGGCACCGTCGAGTCGTTCAGCCTAAGGTCGGTGAAGTTGCGCCATCATCGCGGCGCGATCTATATCGTTCCGTTCAGCGAGCTTGGCGCGGTCCAGAACCTCAGCCGCGACTGGGTCGTCGAAAAGCTCACGGTCACGGTCGGTTACGATACCGACGTCGACAAGGCGCGCAAGATTATCAAGAAGATCGGACAGGAACTGCTCGTCGATCCGGAACTGGCTCCGATCACCATCGAGCCCCTCAAGATGCAGGGCATCGACAGTCTCGGCGACTCGGGCCTGATCCTGCGGATGAAGTTCACGACTGTTCCTGGCGAGCAGTTCACCCTGAAGCGGCGGGCGCTGATGATGATCAACAAGGCCTTTCACGACAATGATATCAAGCCGGCCTTTCCGACGGTTCAAGTTGCAGGCGACAGGGGACAGGACGTCGCCGCGGCGGCCCAGCAGGCCTTGGCCAAACACAATGAGGCAATCGCGGCTGCGTCGACCTGAGCGCAGGGCGACAGGCGAAGGGTCTGCCATAGGAGGCGCGAAAATCTTTGGGAGTCAGCATTTGGGCGCATTCCGAAAGCGGTTTCGGATGCTCAGGATCGGATCCCCAGCCATCATTTTGTGTGATCGCAGATTGCTACGAACTAGAATGACGTTCGCGCCAGCGCCGCGTGGGAAAATCCAACCAAATAGCTGAAAAAACTGCAGAATTACTGGGAATACTTAGTACAGCGAGAAGAAGCGTTACAGGCCTAAATTGCGCCTGCCTGGGATCTTGGATCCTCACATGATTTCAATGGCCTATCAAAATCGCCTTGAAATTCCCTCTGTTTTCCCATCGCGAGCGACCGTGGATCCCAGCTTTGTGCCTGGCTTTGGGCCTCAGTCAACAGGAGGGATCTTGCGGCAATTATTTTCGCTTTTGGGGTCCCAACTTTCCTCTAGCGATCACCGCGCGTTTCTCCGCCTTGCGTCCCAATCTGCCGTTGCCATGCGATGTTTCATCTCGAGAAGCAGACGTTGTCTTTGTGCGACCAATCCATGCAACCTTCCAGCTTCGCGGTGCGCGCGACGGCAACCGCGAACGGGGCATTGGAAATGCGGCCTGAAATATTCTGCGTGGAGGTCCGTGCTCGGAAGCCGATCATGGCAAGGCTTTGAAATCCGACCTTTGATAGCCATTAACTGGGGTCTGCAGTCCCTTGGGCGCGATCACCTCAACCTTGTCGCCCCATTGATAGAGATGCCAGTCATCTCGAGCCATCCCGATCCCTTGAACCAGCTTGCCCTGCCGCGCCATCGTTCGCCAGGTGGACAAGTGGTTTGGGTTCAAACCATGCCGCTCTGCCACTTCTTTCACCATCGCACCAGGCCGAAGGCTCTCCGAAACGATCTGCGCCTTGACCTCGTCCGGCCATTGCCGGTGAACCTCACGTCCAGACTTTCTGGTCGTGAGAACCTCCAATGTAGTCTCCATGGAGAATCCCCGTCGCTTGTCCATGGAAAGGCGATCACAGATTAGGGCGGCAAGGACAACGTGGGAGCAGAACATGCTCGAAGAGTTTTTGAAGCTGATCCTTCGTCGACATGACTTCCCTCGGATCTGTCTTCAGTTCGGCCAGGCGCAGGTTGAGTTTTCGGCCAATCATCTGCGCCTTTTTATGATCGGAACAATGAAGGCTCAGTGAAAGCCGGCCGCCTAGACGGCACCTGACAAATGAAGTGGGAACACGTGCGCACCAGTAAAAGATATTGCCGCGGCGAATAAGGTTCTCGACGTCGTGGCGGACCGCCATGGGAAAGTTGCCCTTGCCTGCCACCTGCGACGCCGCTACGCAGTTTTCGCGTCGGCATCACCTGTGGGCTACAGTTCTGGGCATCAGGTCGCCAATGATGCCAAAACGATATCCGGCACGACTGGAAAATCAAGGAATTAAAGGGATTTAGAGAGAATTGGCTGGGGAACCTGGATTCGAACCAAGATCGACGGAGTCAGAGTCCGCTGTTCTACCATTGAACTATTCCCCAGCAGCGTGCGGCCGGCAAAGCGGCTCCGCTGGTGTGCGGCGCTTATAAACAAAAGCCGGAGGAATGCAAATACCTGTTTGGAAAAATTTCCACACCCTGATCGGGTGAGGTTGAGCAGGTCTCTATTTTTGAATCCAAAAAGAATTTGGCGATTTTGCATCGCGCTGGTATTCTCGCGGCAACGCAAAAATCTAATGAGCGCCTGCTGCATACCGTCATGGACTTGCGCGGCGCGTGGAAAACGAAACGTGGAAGACCCCGAAGGCGGCGCAAAGCCGCAATTTGACGGGGCGTCAGCGGCAGTGCGCAGGGACGGCAAGAAATCCCGGCGCCGCAAGGGCAAACGGGGCGACCAGCCCCGCAACGCGCCTCATGCCGCTTCGCAGGCCTCCTCCGAGACATCCGGAGAGGCAGCGCGCCCGATGGAAGCTGCGGCCGGGAACCCGGCCCGCAAGCGCAAACGCCGCCGCCGCAGTAACGGCGGCCAGCGCCGTGACGACGCATCCCCAGCGATCCAGCAGCATGAAAAGCCGGCTCCAGTCGCGCGGACAGATGGTGAGGCTTCGTCCAGCCGCCGCAACCGGCGCAAGCACCGCGGAAAACGCGGCCTGCAGGGACGACCACTGGCGCCCGGCAAGGCCGTCGATCAGCCAGCGATCGCGGCCGAGCTTACTGCCACTGCCAAGAATTCCGCCATTGCGAGAGCTCCAGCTATCGCGAAAGCCCCAGTGATCGCAAAAGCCAATGGGCATTCCGAGCCTCGAGACGATGGCTTCAATCGCAGCGGCCGGCCGCCTGAACGCGAGCGCCGCGATCGCGCCGGCGAGCATCCCTGGCCGGACGAACTCTATGCCGCGCTTGACCTCGGCACGAACAACTGCCGCCTGCTCATTGCCCAACCCACCCGGCCGGGCCAGTTCCGCGTCGTCGATGCCTTTTCGCGAATCGTCCGCCTCGGCGAGGGGCTTGCTGCCAGTGGCCGCCTTTCCAGCGAGGCGATGGACCGCGCCGTCGATGCGCTGCGTGTCTGCGCCTCAAAGCTCAAGAGCCGCGAGATCCGCCGCATGCGGCTGATCGCTACCGAAGCCTGCCGTCAGGCCGCAAACGGCGACATCTTCCTTGAGCGCGTCGTGGCGGAAACCGGCCTCGAACTCGAAATCATCGACCGCGAAACCGAAGCGCGCCTTGCCGTATCCGGCTGCTCGTCACTGGTCGGCCGCGAAACACGTTCAGTCGTGCTTTTCGATATCGGCGGCGGTTCCTCGGAAATCGCTGTGATCCGTATCGGCGAGAGCCGCTTCAGCCGCCTTGCCAATCACATCACCCACTGGACCTCGCTGCCGGTCGGCGTCGTCACGCTGTCCGAGCGCCATGGCGGGCAACATGTAACACCCGAGAGCTTCGAGACCATGGTGTCGGAAGTGGGCGGCATGCTTGCGCGCTTCGACTGCCCAGAAATTGAGATCGCACATTCGGGCGACTTTCACCTGATCGGCACGTCCGGCACGGTAACGACGCTGGCTGGCGTCCACCTCGACCTGCCGCGCTACGACCGCCGCAAGGTGGATGGCATCTGGCTTTCGGATGACGAGGTCTCGGCCATGCAGGCGAAGCTCCTCTCCTGGGATTTCGAAAGCCGCGCCGCCAATCCCTGCATCGGGCCGGACCGCGCCGATCTGGTGCTCGCCGGCTGCGCCATTCTGGAGGCGATCCGCCGCCGCTGGCCGAGCCCGCGCATGCGCGTTGCCGATCGCGGCTTGAGGGAAGGCCTCTTGACCGACATGATGGCGGACGACGGCGTCTGGCGGCGTCATCGAAACCGCCGCGGCCAGCGCGCAAGGTAGGAATGAATGACAAAGGCACCGATCGCAGGCAACCGCACCGGCCGCAAGCTCGGCCAGCGCGTCAAGAAAAAGAAGCTCAAGGCCTCATCGCGCCAGTGGCTGCAGCGCCATATCAACGATCCTTACGTGCAGCGCGCGCAGCTCGAAGGCTATCGGGCCCGCGCTGCCTTCAAGCTGCTGGAGATCGACGAGAAGCACAATATCCTCAAAGGCGCCCGCCGCATCATCGATCTCGGGGCCGCACCGGGCAGCTGGTCGCAGATCGCCGCCAAGGTGACCGGCTCGACCGACGAGGATATCCGCGTTGCGGCCATCGATTTCCTGGAAATGGCGCCGCTTCCCGGCGTGAAGATCCTGCAGCTCGATTTTCTTGATCCGGAAGCGCCGGCGAAACTGATGGAAGCGGTCGGCGGCACGCCGGACCTGGTGATGTCCGACATGGCGGCCCCCACCACCGGCCACCACCGCACCGACCATTTGCGCACGATGCATCTCTGCGAAGTGGCGGCGCACTTTGCCGTTGAGGTTCTGGGCGACGGCGGCCATTTCCTCGCCAAGACCTTTCAGGGCGGCACGGAGCGCGAATTGCTGAACATGCTGAAACAGCATTTCCGCCAGGTTGTGCACGTCAAGCCCGCTTCCTCGCGTGCCGAATCGGTCGAGATGTTCCTGCTGGCGAAGGGCTTTAAAGGCCGCAAGTCGGCCACCAACGTTGCGGAAGCTTGATCTTTGGTATCGTCTATGGCGATGATGACGGCTTACAGGATTGGAATGCCGCGACCTCATGCTTCTCTATGTCACTCTCGGAACCAACGACATCGAACGCGCCCGGCGCTTCTATGACGCCGTGCTGCCGGTGCTCGGTTACAAGCTACAACGTCTCTCGGACGAAGAAATCGGTTACTCCGCCGACGGCGACACGCGGTCGCGCCTGTGGATCGTCACGCCATTCAATCGCCGCCGCGCCACCGGCGGCAATGGTTCCATGGTGGCACTCAGCGCCGAAACTCGCGCGGATGTCGATGCATTCTATGCGGCGGCACTTGCGGAAGGCGGTACTGATGACGGTAAGCCCGGCTTGCGCTCCTACCACGCGAATTTCTACGCCGCCTATGTCCGCGATCCAGACGGCAACAAGCTTGCCGCCGTCTGCGAAAGTCCGGAATAGCCGCTACTTCACGGCCTGCTGCTCGGCCTCGATGGCCGGCCCGACCCGCTTGGCGCCACGGCCGGAAACCAGTGCTCCTGCATTCCTGTCCATGAGGATGAAGGGGATCATCGCCACGACCGTCAGTCCGGCGATGACGTAGAAGGCCAGGTGGAAGTCGGCGACTTGCAGCGCCTCGCCGCGGAAATAGATGGACGTCTCGAGGATCGCTGCTGCCAGGGCAACGCCGAGTGCGAGGCTGATCTGCTGCATCGCCGAACTCATCGAGGTTGCCTGGCTTGCCTCCTTGTCGTCAATGTCCGCAAAGGCGAGCGCGTTCACGCCGGTGAACATGAAGGAGCGTGAGAAGCCGCCAACGAGCAGCACCGCGATGATGACGAGATGCGGCGTTGCGGGCGTGAAGAAGCCCGTTGCGATTGTAACGATAGTCGTGACCGCGGCTGCCGAAAGAAGCGTTGTGCGGAAGCCGGTAGCGGCGAAAACGCGCCGCGCCATGAATTTGGTGGTGATTGCGCCGATTGCGCCGGAAAAAGTGATGAGGCCGGACTGGAACGGTGTCAGGCCAAAGCCGAGCTGCAGCATGAGCGGAGTCAGGAAGGGCATGGCGCCGATGCAGATGCGAAACAGGTTGCCGCCCGTCGTCGCAGTGCGGAAGGTCGGGTTACGGAAGAGGTTCAAGTTCAGGATCGGGGCCGGATGGCGCTTGGCGTGACGCACATAGAGATAGCCGCAAAGGAAGCCGATCAAGGTGGACGTGACGCCGATCGCCGGCGGTAGTGCCGGAAGGCTGACGACCGAAAGGCCGAAAACGACACCAGCGGCGGAAAGCGCGGTCAGCATGAAGCCGGTGAAATCCAGTTTCGGCGGCATCGTTACTTCAACCTCCGGCAGAAAGATTGTCGCGAGCCAGACACCGATGATGCCGACCGGCACGTTGATCAGGAAGATCCAGTGCCAGCTGAAATAAGTGGTGATAAAGCCGCCGAGCGGCGGACCGGCGAGCGGACCGACAAGGGCAGGAATCGTCAGCAGCGCCATGGCGGAAACCAGTTCGCTCCGCTGGGTGGTACGCAGGAGAACGAGGCGGCCGACCGGCGTCATCATCGCACCGCCCATGCCTTGCAGGAAGCGGGCGAAGACGAATTCGACCAGGTTTGAGGATGCCGCGCAGAAGATCGAACCGATGACGAAGACGCAAATCGCAAGCCGGAAGATGCGCTTGGCGCCGAACCTGTCCGCCATCCAGCCGCTGACCGGAACGAAGACCGCAAGCGACACCATGTAGGAGGTCAGCGCCAGCTTCAGCGTAATCGGCCCGACATGCAGGTCGTTGGCGATCGCGGGCAGGGCGGTCGAAATGACGGTGGAATCCATCTGCTCCATGAAGAGCGCGACGGCGAGTATCAGCGGAACGATGCGGTTCATAGGCAAAAGCCTTGACGACTCGGAGGTGGCGGGGAGCATGCGCTGTTTAGTCCCGGTTGCCGCCTCTGCCAATCCCCGAAACTGCTGGAGTTACACGTTCGTATCACTAGTGCGTGAGACGGCTTGCCGGACAACTTCTCCTTTCAAAATTGACATATGTTTGAGCCGCCGGGGCGAGAATCCCGGTTGCAAGAATCATCAGCGTCGGTGCGGCGACGCACCGCACACTATTGGAGGATGGATATATGGCAGCTTCTTTGGGGATGAAGCGGCGCACGCTTTTTGCCGCAGGCATCGGCCTGCTCGCTGCGCCGGTTATTTTAAGAGCAACGGCTTCAGCGGCTGTAAGCGGAGAACAAAGCAATATGAATGCAATGGCGCTGCCCGAGATCAACCAGTTCAAGCTCGGCTCCTTCAAGATCGTTGCGATCAGAGACGGCAGCAATGTTCTGGACAAGCCCTTCGAAACTTTCGGGACAAACCAGGATCCCGAAGTGGTCAGGAAGTTGCTCGGCGACAATTTCCTGCCGGCGGAGAAATTCGTGAACAGCTATGCGCCGGCGCTGATCGATACCGGCTCGGACGTCGTTCTGGTCGACACTGGCTTCGGTGCCGCCGGCCGCGAGCGGGGCCTCGGCAAGCTGCAGGACAGCCTCAAGGCTGCGGGCTATTCGGCCGACGACGTTACCGTCGTCGCGCTGACCCATATGCACGGCGATCACATCGGCGGCCTCATGGAAAACGGCGCTCCGGCCTTCAAGAATGCGCGCTACGTGGCAGGTCAGGCGGAATACGATTTCTGGTCCAGCAAGGCGCGTGAGGGAACGCCGGCCGAAGGCGGTCACAAGGCTGTTCTATCCAATGTCGTTCCGCTCGCCGAAAAGACCACCTTCATCAAGGAAGGCGATTCGATCGTGAGCGGCGTGACCGCGATGCTGGCGCCAGGTCATACGCCGGGCCACATGATTTTCCATGCCGAATCGGATGGCAAGCGGATCGTCTTTGCCGGCGACACCGCCAACCACTACATCCTGTCGCTCCTCTATCCCGAATGGGAGGTTCGCTTCGACATGGACAAGGCGCAGGCCGCTGCCTCGCGCAAGAAGGTCTTCGATATGATCGCGACCGACAAGGCGGCCTTCCTCGGCTACCATATGCCGTTCCCTGCCGTCGGCTTCGCGGTGAAGGAGGGAACGGGCTACCGTTTCGTGCCGAAAACCTACCAGTTCGACATCTGATCCCAGGCGCATGGCAGCCATTCCACGCCCGGTGCATGCGCCGGGCGTTTTGCTATTCCCTTCCTCTCACAGACGTGTTACGAGCCCTCGCCAACTTCCAAAGCAACCCTTGCACACCACCGGTGCGGACGATTCGTTCCGGGTGGGTCGCATTTTTCTCGATTGAAGGAAATTGGCCATGGCTCGCATCATAGAAACGGCAACCGGAGCGGACGCGCTCACCTTCGACGACGTGCTCCTGCAGCCCGGTCACTCCGAGGTCATGCCTGGTCAGACGAACATCGCAACGCGCATCGCAACCGATTTCGACCTGAACATCCCGATCCTCTCCTCGGCAATGGACACCGTCACTGAGAGCCGATTGGCGATCGCCATGGCGCAGGCCGGCGGTCTCGGCGTCATTCATCGCAATCTGACCCCGATCGAGCAGGCCGAGCAGGTCCGGCAGGTCAAGAAGTTCGAGAGCGGCATGGTTATCAATCCGGTGACGATCGGCCCGGATGCGACGCTCGCCGAAGCTTTGTCGCTGATGAAGACGCACGGTATTTCCGGCATTCCGGTCGTTGAAAAGTCCGGCCGCCTCGTCGGCATCCTGACGAACCGCGACGTCCGCTTTGCTTCCGAACCGGCGCAGAAGATTCACGAGCTGATGACGCGGGACCTCATCACAGTGAAGGAGAATGTCGACCAGCAGGAGGCCAAGCGCCTGCTGCATTCGCACCGCATCGAAAAGCTGCTCGTCGTGGATCCGGAAGGCCGCTGCGTTGGCCTCATCACCGTCAAGGATATCGAAAAGTCGCAGCTGAACCCGAATGCTTCCAAGGATGCGCAGGGCCGTCTTCGCGCTGCTGCCGCCATCAGCGTCGGCGATGATGGCTTTGAGCGCGCCGAGCGCCTGATCGAAGCCGGTGTCGATCTGCTCGTGGTCGATACCGCGCACGGCCATTCGCAGCGTGTTCTCGACGCCGTCACCCGCGTCAAGAAACTGTCCAACTCGGTCCGCGTCATGGCCGGCAACGTCGCGACCTCGGATGGCACCAAGGCGCTGATCGATGCCGGCGCGGATGCCGTCAAGGTCGGCATCGGCCCGGGCTCCATCTGCACGACGCGCATTGTCGCCGGTGTCGGCGTGCCGCAGCTCGCTGCCATCATGTCGGCTGTCGAAGCCGCACGTGCCCAAGATATTCCGGTGATCGCCGACGGCGGCATCAAGTTCTCCGGCGACCTTGCCAAGGCGATCGCTTGCGGCGCGTCGGCTGTCATGGTCGGCTCGCTGCTCGCCGGCACCGATGAAAGCCCGGGCGAAGTTTACCTCTATCAGGGCCGCTCTTTCAAAGCCTATCGCGGCATGGGTTCCGTCGGTGCCATGGCGCGCGGTTCGGCGGACCGCTATTTCCAGGCGGAAGTCCGCGACACGCTGAAGCTTGTGCCGGAAGGCATCGAAGGCCAAGTGCCGTATAAGGGGCCCGTATCGGGCGTCCTGCACCAGCTCACAGGAGGACTGAGGGCGGCCATGGGTTATGTCGGCGGCAGGGATATCAAGGAGTTCCAGGAACGCGCGACCTTTGTGCGCATCTCCGGCGCCGGCCTTCGCGAAAGCCATGCCCACGATGTGACGATCACCCGCGAGAGCCCAAACTATCCGGGCGTAGGCGCCTGATCATGACTGCGGGTAGCCGGATACCATCTTGGATGATCGGGCTGCTCGCCATTCTCTGCCTTTCAGTATTGGCATGGACGACCTTCGGCTTCGTCCTGCCTTTCCAGCATGAAACCGGCGAAGCGGTTCTCGATACCTATTTCACCGGCTATGATCAGCCCACGGTTGCCGCCATGCAGAAGCTGCTGAGCGAGAACGACGTCGCGCAGGCGCTGCTGCGCGGCATGTATCTCGGCCCGGAGCTCGTCCTTCCTGCGCTGGTGACGATGCTGCTCTTCGCGATTGTCCTGAAGCTCCAGCCAGGCGGCAGCTATTTCGGCAAGCCGATGCATCCAGCCTTGATCAAGGCGATCTATGCCCTGCCGTTCATCTACGGCCTTGCCGATTATGCCGAGAATATCTCCAGCCTGATTGCCTTCGGCGACGACAACGCCGCTTCATCCGCCGCGGCGTTGCTGCCTTGGATGACAAAGCTGAAATTCGCAGCACTCGTCGTCTCGGCAATCGTCATCCTTCGCTTCCTTCTGATCCGTCTCTCACCCGGCGATATCGACCGGCGATAGGCTGGCAAGTGCCGGGATTTTCCTCTACTGCTTTGAAAAATATGAGAGAAGCCGCGAAGGAGACACCATGGCCGGCTACGAGATGTTCTGGCCCATCATCGCCCATGTCGCGCTGGTCTATGGCCTCTTCATACTGCTCAGCGTCCGCCGCCGGAAGGCGGTGCAGGCGGGCAAGGCGCGGCTTTCGGACTATCGCGAAAACCGCAGCGAGCCGCCGGAAAGCCTCTTCGTCAAGAACAGCATCGCCAATCAGTTCGAGCTGCCGGTTCTCTTTTATGTCTGCTGCATCCTGCTTTACATCACCGAGGCCGACAATCTGGCTGCCCTCGTGCTCGCCTGGAGTTTTGTCGCTTTGCGGTACGCCCACGCGTTCGTACATGTGACAAGCAATCGCATGCGTTTCCGCAGTCCACTCTTTGCTGCGGGCTATGTGGTGCTTGCCGTCATGTGGGCGTGGCTCGCCGGCTGGATGGCGTTCAGCGGGTAACGCAGTTTTGTTCCTCGCGTTACCAGGCCCTGACCTATCTTCCCTCACTTGGCACTGAGCTGCGCAGGGAACAGGAGGTTCACATGGACAAGCCGGAAATCACGCAGGCGATGATAAACGCCTACGATGAATATACGCATCTGACGCTCGATCGCCGCAGTTTCATGGACAAGCTGACGAAGCTTGCAGGATCGGCGGGTGCTGCCGCCGTCATTGCGCCGATGCTGGCGGCGAACAAGGCAAGCGCCGAAATGGTCCCGGCCAACGACGAGCGGCTGAAGGCGGAGGACGTCATCTATCCCGGCGGCAGCGGCGAGATGAAAGGCTATCTGGTCGAGCCGAAGGACGCCTCCGGAAAGCTCGGCAGCGTCATCGTCATTCACGAAAATCGCGGCCTCAACCCGCATATCCGCGACGTCGCCCGCCGCATGGCGCTGGAAGGCTTCGTAGCGCTGGCGCCGGATCTCCTTTCGCCGCTCGGCGGCACACCGGAAAACGAAGATCAGGCGCGGGAAATGTTCAGCAAGCTTGAGGCTGCCGCGACTGTCGCGAATGCCGAAGCGAGCCTCAAATACCTGAAGACACTCCCGGTTTCGAACGGCAACGTCGGCGTTGTCGGCTTTTGCTGGGGCGGCGGGGTGGCCAACAATTTTGCGACGAAATCGCCGGAGCTGAAGGCGGCGGTCGCCTATTACGGCGCGCAGCCGAAAGCGGAAGAGGTGCCGAACATCAAGGCGGCGCTGATGCTGCATTATGCCGGTCTCGACGACCGCATCAACGCCGGCATCGATGCCTACAAGAAGGCGTTGGAGGCAAATGGCAAGAGCTTCCAGATCTTCATCTACGACGGCGCCAACCATGCCTTCAACAACGACACGTCTTCAGCACGCTATGACAAGAAAGTGGCCGATCTTGCCTGGGGCCGCACCGTCGAGTTCCTGAAGAAGAACCTTGCCTGATCAGGCGGCGGCATCGCGCGCAACGGGCGAGGCGGCAATGATCGCCCCCGCCAGCGCGTCCATCTCCTTGGCGCGGTGGCTGCTGCGCCGCCAGGCAAGTCCGATCTCGCGCGATGGCTGAGGCTCGGCGAAAGGCACGATACGGATCGAGTTGCGGCTGGTTTCCGTGGCGATCGCCATTTCCGGGATCAGTGTCATGCCCATGTCGTGCGACACCATCTGCAGCAGGGTCGCCATGGAGGTCGCACCGAAATTGACCAGGCTCCGCTTGCTGGCGCTGCAGACGGCAAGCGCCTGATCGCGCAGGCAATGGCCCTCTTCCAGAAGCAGCAACCGGTCGACATTCACCTCGTTCTCGGTGAGCGGCGACAGCAACACATTTTCGCCGTTCTCGGCGACCGCCATATAGAAGCGGTCGGTGAAGAGCGGCCGCGTGTTGATGCCTTCGATGTCGAGGGGCAGGGCGGCGATGACGGCATCTAGCCTGCCTGCCGAAAGATCGGCCATGAGCCGATCGGTCATTGCCTCCTTGAGCTCCACGTCGACGGACGGATAGGTCCGGCGCAGATGCGGAATGAACTGAGGCACGAGATAGGGTGCCACCGTCGGAATGATGCCAATGCGGATCAGCCCCTCCAGCGGGCCGCCGCCCTTCCTAGCCGTCTGCTCGAGCAGATCGACCTGCTGGAGGATTGCGCGCACATGCAGCAGAACCTCCTCGCCCTTTTGGGTAAGCATAGTGTTGGTGCGCATCCGCTCTATCAGCTTGGCGCCGAGATATTCCTCCATTTCCATGATCTGCACCGAAAGCGCCGGCTGGCTGATGTGAACCATCTCGGCGGCCCGCCCGAAATGCCGGGTGGTCGCAAGGGCATCGAAATAGCGCATCTGGCGAAGCGTCAACATGATAAGTTTTTCCGATTGATACCTTCATTAAATACGAATTGAAAATTATCGAATGTCAATGGGAGAACAATGCCGTTGGAACTCGCAGAGGGTTTTCAAAACTCACCGTAAGGAGGATTTCATGTCCGATCGCCGGCTGCCGAATAACTGATTCACAGCTTTGACTGACCAAATCGGGGCTAATCGCCCCGATTTTCACATGCTTCCGGCATCCGTTAAAATGCGAGCTTTTCGATTTACGGCGCATGAATGCCTGCGTGCCATATCGCTCGGATGCGTCGGTTTGAGCCATCTGCCGCCGCTCAACGATAAATTGTGGGAGCGATATGAGCGCGCAGGGTATGGATCGCATCGGCCTCCGCCGGAAGCCGAAGCAGGAACGCAGCATCCAGAGACTCGATCTGATCCTTGCCGCTGCCGCAGAGCTGATCGCCCAAAAAGGCGTCAGCGCCATGCGCATGACCGAGCTTGCCGCCGCCGCCAAGGTTCCGATCGGTTCAGTCTACCAGTACTTCCCGGAAAAGGCGGCGATCGTCAAAGCGCTCTTCGACCGGCATGCGGCCGCAGTCCAAGCGAAAACGGCTGCTATGTTTGCCAACGTCCAGTCCCTCGATGAAGCACTGGATCTGATCTCGGTGATGATCGACTGGTACTACGATGAATACCGCAACGACCCCACCTATCTCGGTGTCTGGATGGGAACGGAGACCGATCAGGACCTTCTGCAGCTCAATATCGACCACAGCAATCGCGTGGCCGAAATCTTCCTCGAGGCGATAAAACGCATCGCCCCGGAGATGCCGGAGGTCGACATGCAGGCGCGCACGTACCTCTTCANTCTTCCTCGAGGCGATAAAACGCATCGCCCCGGAGATGCCGGAGGTCGACATGCAGGCGCGCACGTACCTCTTCAGCCACCTGATCGGCGCGTCGATCCGCCTCGCGGTCAAGAGCGAAGAAAAGCTGGCAAAAAGGATGCTGGACGAATGGAAGCGCGTCATCCGCGCTTCGCTTTTTGCCGAGGCAGTCTGAAGCCTACCAGCTCGGCACCATATTGGCGGCCTTGAGGCGCGGATACTGCCGCGCATAACCCGTCTTCACATCCGGCTCCAGATTGTCGTCGACCACCGCGGGCGTGATGTTGTCGAGGCAGGCGGTGATATGCGCCGTGATCGCATTCATCAGCGAGATAGAAACTCCCGGGCGCTTCATGATGCCGATCTGCACCGGCGGCAGGGCAGGGAAGCCGTCAGCCTGGCTCAGCACCTTCATGCCGGTCCGCAATGCCGATTCCGGCATCACCGAAACCGCCATGCCGGCAAGCACGGCAGCGGCAACCACTGTGCATGACCAGCTTGTGAAGAGAATCTGGTGCTCGCGGCCCACGGCATCGAGCGCAGAGCAGGCGAGCTGCCGCCACTGGCAATCGCGGCGGCCGACAGCGAGCGGGACCGGCGCGTCGTCGCGGATCGGGTGGTTGGCGGAGCCGACCCAGCAGAGCGGTTCGGTTCTGACGACATCGGACATGCGTTCCCGCGGGTTATGCGTTACCAGCGCGATGTCGAGCTCGCCCTTGTGCATGCGCTCGGCCAGATCCACCGAAGGCTCGCAGACGATGTAAAGCTCGACATTCGGATGGGTCTTGGCGAAACGGCCGATGATCTCCGGCATATAGCGGTCGGCGTAGTCGTCCGGCGTACCGATGCGCAGCATGCCTTCGAGGCGGTTGTCGTCGAAAGCAGCGATCGCCTCGTTGTTGAGGCGGATGATACGGCGAGCGTAATTCAGAAGCTTCTCGCCCTCGACCGTCAGCCGGTTGCCGCGGCCGTCCTTGATGAAGAGCTGCTTGCCGAGCCGCTCTTCCAGGCGGCGCATCTGCATCGAGACGGCGGATTGCGTCTTGTAGACGCGATCCGCGGCCTTGGTAAAGCTGCCGGAATCTATGATGGCAATGAAAGTCTGCAACTGGTCAGTATCAAGAGGCGCGGACATGGGGCTCACCTATAACGATCTCTGATAATAATCATTAGAAACATTCGTTGGACTGATCAATAGGTCTTTGGCATCTTCGGGATGCAAATCAAGCAAAGTGACGGACAGACACCCTGCTGTCCCGCCTAGGTTTCAGCCCTCCTTCTTCCCGCTCAGACCTCGCGGGAGGGGCGGGCTGTTGCGCCCGAAAGAAAGGAGAGTTCGATGCGCATGATTGACCAGACAGTAGAACTCGACTGTGCCAGGCAGCCTGCGACGTTTTCCCAACGTCTCGGCGGAACCCTTGCGCCGCTGACGGCTCTCTTTCGCTCATTCCGCAATCGCAGAGCGATCAATGGCCTGAATGATCTCGATGACAATCAGTTGCGGGATATCGGCCTGACACGGGCCGACGTCACCGCCGCACTGTTGACGTCGACCTTCTTCGAGGACCCGTCGGCACATCTGACGAACTCGGCGCGCCGCCGCTGGCGCCTCGCGATATTCCGCTCCTGCGTCGATTAGGAGCGGCCAGTTTTCCCCGCAGGGTGATAGCCAATAGCCCTGCCCCTTGACCCGGTGACCGGCTTTCCCAAGCCGTCTCCGGGTTTTTTTATGTTTTGGGGGAAGGTTGGCCCTTCTTAGGTAGATAGGAGTCGAAAATAGCTTCCATGCTTTTCTGATAATTCTTCTGCACTTCCAGGCCGCTGTCGAACATGGTGTTGAGCATATTCACATAGTTCTCCGCCTGTTCCTTGGCCTCTTCCCTCGGCGGCTCCGACGCCTTTTGCGCCGCCGGCTGGTTGAGGCCGCCCATCATGTCCTGAAAGGCCTTGGCGAAAGGATTGTCGAGGAACGGATTGGCGGGAGCCTTCTTGGATTCCGGCCGCTGCGTGCTGAACATCAGCTGCATCGCCTGCGTGAACGGATTGTCGAAGATGCTCGGCTCGGGTGCCGTTTTCGGTTTCGGCGCAAAACCGGTGCTTTCCAGCCATTTCTGGATCGTCTCGCCCATCGCGGTATTGACGAAGGGGTTGACGGGCGAGGCCATCTGTCCGGTTGTTTGCTTGAAGATCCCGCCCATCAGCGTATCGGCTATCACCGGCAGCATCTGCTTGTAGATCTCCTGGCCGATGCCGGTCATCTGCGCGGCTTGTGCGGCGACGGCGCGCGAGACCTCCTTGGAGCCGAAAAGCTGGCCGAGGACATTGTTACCGTCGGAGATGCCCTCCGGCGTGAAGGCCTTCGTCATATCTTCGAAATATTTGGCATAGTTGCCGGACGCGACCGCCTGCATCAGGCCCATGAAGTCATAGGGATTGCTCGTGCTGCGTTTCAGCCCGGCGGAAAAGGCGGGCATGAGCGCCGCCATCGCCTTGGTTGCCTGTTCTTGGGCAAGATTGAACTGCTTGGAGATGGCATCCATCGCCGCGCCATTCTGTGCCTGCATCATCATGTCGAAGAGTGGCAGCATGACAGTCCTCCCCCGCTTGGTAGTGCTTGTGAATCGCCACTATAAACGGAAATGGGAATGCGCAAACGGCTTTTTGCCGAAGGCTTCAGTACTGATATTCCTCGAAGACCATCTCGACGGAGTGCTGCCAGCGGCCGTTGTAACGCGCCAGCAGGTCCTCCGCGAGCGTGGCTTTCTTCGCCATCACCTCATCGAGCGGCGACAGGAAGATGCTCTCGTCCTGGCCTTCCTTGTTCAGCCGGTTGCGCGACTTCAGACCCGCCTTCGAAATGCCGATGACCTCGCGGGCGGTCTCATAAAGGGCATGGCCGCGGAATTCGGCCCTCAGGCCCGCTGCCGGAACGGCCTCGCGAAGCACACTGACTTCGGCAAAAGTCCAGTCCCTCGTCAGTTGGTCGGCCGCATCGAGCGCCGCTTCGTCGTAAAGCAGGCCCACCCAGAAGGCCGGCAGGGCACAGATGCGGCGCCACGGGCCGCCGTCTGCACCGCGCATCTCGAGGAAGCGCTTCAGGCGAACATCGGGGAAGAGCGTCGAAAGGTGGTTCGTCCAGTCGCCCATCGTCGGCTCCCAAGCGGCAACCTCGCCCTTCAGCGCGCCGTTCATGAACTGGCGGAACGTGACGTGAGTACAGTCGTGATAGTGGCCGTCGCGGACAATGAAATACATCGGCACGTCGAGCGCCCATTCCATATAGTGATGGAAGCCGAAGTCGTCGCGGAAGGTGAAATCGAGTAGACCGGAGCGCTGGTTGTCGGTGTCTCGCCAAATGTCGCCGCGCCAGGAAAGCAGCCCGTTCGGCTTGCCTTCTGTGAAGGGCGAGGAGGCAAAGAGCGCGGTTGCCAACGACTGAAGCTTCATCGACACGCGCATCTTCTTCTGCATGTCGGCTTCGGAGGAGAAGTCGAGGTTCACCTGGATCGTGCAAGTGCGGTACATCATGTCGAGACCCTTGGTGCCAACCTTCGGCATGTAGCGGGTCATGATATCGTAGCGGGATTTTGGCATGCGCGGCGTTTCGGCGAGCGTCCATTTCGGGCTGCCGCCGATGCCGAGGAAGCGGATGCCCATCGGTTCGGCGATTTCGCGCAGCGTCGCGAGGTGCGAATTGGATTCCCTGCAGGTCTCGTGGATCGTTTCCAGCGGCGCGCCGGAAAGCTCGAACTGGCCGCCCGGCTCGATCGAGATCGCGCCCATGCCGTGCTGCTCGGAAAGGCCGATGATATTGTCGCCGTCCATGATCGGCTCCCAGCCGTTCTTCGCCTGCAGGCCCTTCAAAAGAGCTGAGATACCGGCTTCGCCGGCATAGGGAACCGGGTTGTTGCCCGCCCGAAAGAAGGCGAACTTCTCATGCTCGGTGCCGATGCGGAATTTCTCGCTCGGCTTGTTCCCCGCGGCGATATAATCGGTCAGCTCCTGCACCGAAGAAATCGGCGTCTGGTCTGTAGTATCGCGAGCCATTCAACGTAACCTGTATTCTGGGGAACGCCCGGTAGCCCGGACAATTGGAAGGGTGATTAGTGCCGCTCTCACGTATGTTGCAAGTGAAATTCTTTCAACGACGCATCAAAAAAATAGCAGGCTGTTTCAACGGAGCCTGATTTGAAGGTTAATTCCAGTCGCCGACCGCCGCCTGGATCACCGCCATGGCCGCGACCGCAGCCGTGTCGGCGCGCAGGATACGCGGCCCGAGCGGGATGGCCGTCACGAAATCCAAACCGCGCAGCCGGTTACGCTCCTCCTCCGAGAAGCCGCCTTCCGGCCCGACGAGAAGCGCAAGCTGCCTTTCTTTGATCTTTGAAAGCAGCGGCAGCGGGTTCTGCCCGGTATCGCCCTCGTCGCAGTAGACGATCCGCCGCTCCCTCGGCCAGTTGTCGAGCAGGTCGAAGAGCTTCACCGGCTCGGTGATTTCCGGGATGGCGAGGATGCCGCATTGCTCTGCGGCCTCGACGGCGTTGGCCTTCAGCTTGTCGAGATTGGTGATCTTGCCCTGAACATGTTGCGTCATGACCGGCCGCAGCACGCCTGCGCCCATCTCGACCGCCTTCTGCACGAGGTAATCCAGGCGGCCGACCTTCAGCGGCGCAAAGAGGTAGTGGAGGTCGGACGGTGCCGGCTGCGGCCGGGTCTGCTCGGTCGGCATCAGCACGATGCGCTTGCGGGTCGGAAAGGAAAGGCTTGCCTTCCACTCTCCGTCTCGGCCGTTGAACACCAGAATTTCGGCGCCGTCCGTCATGCGCAGCACATTGGCGAGATAATTGTACTGGTCGGAACTAGCCTCCACAGCGGCGCCCGGCGACAAGGAAGCATCGACGAAAAGCCGCTGCATGCGGAAATTGGCGCGCATCTCAAATAATCCCGATCAAACGAAAAGGGCGAACATAACCCAATAGAGCAACGCCGCAAGCGCGCCCGAAGCCGGAACAGTGATGATCCAGGCGGCAATAATGGTCATGAAATGCGAACGCCGCACCAGATAGCGGCGGCGCGCCTCATGAACGTTCGGATCTTCCGGTTCATCGATCGCCCAGGCCTCAGCCTTGCGGTGCATGTATTCGATACGGCGCTTGGAATTGCGCGTGTACCATTCGCGGAAGAAACCGACGCCGAAGACCGCGCCGACCGCGATATGCGTCGTGCTGACCGGCAGCCCGAACCAAGAAGCGACGATGACGGTAAAGGCCGTCGAGAGCGCGACACAATAGGCCCGCATCGGATTGAGCTTGGTGATCTGCTCGCCAACGAGATGGATGAGGCGAGGGCCGAAAAGCAGCAGGCCGACGGAAATACCAAGGGCACCGATCAGCATCACCCAGAGCGGCGCGCTGCTTTCCCCGATCACCGAAAGATCGCTCGTTGCGCGCACGATCGCCGAAAGGGGGCCGATGGCGTTCGAAACGTCGTTGGCGCCGTGCGCGAAGGAAAGCAGCGCCGCAGAGCCGATCAGCGGGAATTTGAAGAGAATGCGCAGCGAACTGTTGCGGTTTTCGAGGCCTTGCGATTGCCGTGCGACGATCGGCATTGCTGCAATCCAGGCAACGAAACAAACAAGTAGCCCCAATGCAAGGATAGTTAGCGCCGAAAATCGGCCCGGAGATGCAAGCTGCAATACCATGTAGGCTGTGAAACCGCCTGCCATCATGGCGATCAGCACTGGAACCCAGCGCCGCGCTGCGGCGACCTTGTCGTCCTGGTAGATAATAAAGGTCTTGACGAGGAAAAGCAGGCCGGCGGCGATCACACCGCCGATCAGGGGCGAGGTCATCCAGCTGGAGGAAATCTCTATCATGACCTGCCAGTTGACGGGCTGAGGCCCGACAGCGGCAATTCCGGCGCCGATCACTGCGCCGACGATCGCATGCGTGGTAGAGACCGGCGCATTCAGCCATGTCGCAAGATTGATCCAGAGCGCGGCGGCCATCAATGCCGCCATCATGATCCAGGCAAGCCGCCCTTCCGGCACCTGCACGGCATCGACGATGCTCGACGAGATCGTGCTGACCACCGCTCCACCGGCAATCGTCGCGCCGAGGACTTCGAAGATGGCCGCAATGACAAGCGCCTGCGCCATCGTCATGGCACGCGCGCCGACGGCAGCGCCGACATTGTTCGTCACGTCGTTCGCGCCGATGTTCATGGCCATGTAGGCCCCGAGCGCGGCGGCTGCAATGATGAGAACGGCACCTGGCCGGTCGAAGACGTAAACGCCCGCAAAAAGCATGGCCAAGCCAAGGAAGATCAGGCCGAGGCCCGGCGCCACCAGCTTCCGCGAGACGAACTTCGCCGCATCCTCGGCATGGGTGATCTTGTCGAGGTCCTTGTCGAGCGTTCGTTTCGTTAAAACGGGAGTGCGGCTGGGCATGCTGTTCCTTGGTCGAAGCCTGCATTAGCGCCGTTATTTCTAGCAGCGCAAGATGGCAGGAATCATTCCGCCGGAATCTGCTTGGGTAAGCTTGCCTGAAGCCGCTCAGCCATTTTACTCTTGAAGAGCAGGAAGAGATCTCGAAGCTCGGGCTCGTTGACGCGCTTGACTGCCTCGTCGCAGGAGACCCACTCGATCTTGCGCTCGCCTTTTTCCTTGAAGTTTTTGGCGATATCGGCGACTTCGAGCACATAGACCTGAACCTTGCAGGTCACCTTCAGCCCGTCCTTCAGTACCTTCGGATAGGTGTAGGAGCCGAGCGGCTCGTGCTCGACAGCGCCGCGGACGCCCCCTTCTTCAAAGGCCTCCCGGGCTGCGACCTCATAGGAGCACTTGCCGCTCATCGGCCAGCCCTTGGGAATGACCCAGCGGCCCGTATCGCGGCTCGTCATCAACAGGACCTCGGCGGCATTGACCTTCTTCTTTACCCGGTAGCAGAGCGCGGCATATTGCAGGCGCGGCGGGCGCCGGAACATCAGCTGCACATCGGAAGCCAGTCGGGCTAGGATCGTCAATTGTCGGGTCACCTTTTTGAGTCTACCTCATGAATCACTAATATAATCATCGCATGGAAAACTTGCGCGATCCATACGCCGTTCGACGGTGCGGAACACGATTGATTTCCAAATAAGGAAATTCATGACCGCTGCGCTTCGGAATCCCGCCGAATCATGTCCTGATTCCGTCGTTGCACAGGTGTTCAATATGCTCCCGGCTGACGTCTCATTCAATGCCGGGGCAATTGTTCCTCCGGATTCTTTCAAGATATGGTGGCTGTGCGTCTTCCACTGCTCAACTCTCATCTGTTGCCTAAAGTTCCCAGTAGGGAACCGGGCCATAGAGCTCGGCCAGATAGTCGATGAAGAGGCGAACCTTGGCCGGCAAAAACTGCCGGCTGGGATAGACCGCAGACAGCGCCACGTTGCGCGATCCTTCATAGGCCGGCAGCACCTGCACGAGCTTGCCGCTCTTGAGTTCCTCGCCGATATCCCAGGTGGAGCGCAGCGCGATGCCCAGCCCGGCAATCACCGCCTCGCGGATCACCTCGCTCGAATTGGTAACAAGCATGCCCTCCGGCCGCAGGGTCATCGCGCCGCCTGGACCTTCGAGCCGCCAGGCATCGTTGTTATGTGCGGGCAGGCAGCGATGGTTCTTCAGGTCCTCAATGCTTTGCAGCATCCCATGCGCTTCGAGATAGGAGGGTGCAGCACAGAGTAGGCGCCGGACCGGCGCAAGCCGTCTGGCGACGAGGCTCGAATCGGTAAGCTCGGCAATGCGGATTGCAAGGTCGAAACCGCCGCCGACGATATCGCTGAATTCATCCGTCAACACGAGGTTGATCGAAAGCTCCGGATGCGCGTCCATGAATGTCTTGAGATGCGGCGCGATATGCATGCGGCCGAACGAGGTTGGTGCCGAGATCTTCAATGTGCCGTGCATCAGCGCCGAGCGGCCGGAGATGTAATATTCCGCTTCCTCCAGACCGGCGAGGATGCCGAGCACGCGATCATAGAAACCCTGGCCGGCCTCCGTCAGCGAAATCTGCCGGGTGGTGCGTTGCAAGAGCCGTGTGCCGAGCCTGTCTTCCAGCCGTTTGATACGCTTCGACACAACGGCCGGCGAAAAGCCGAGCACACGCCCGGCAAGCGACATGCTGCCGGTCGAAACGACCTTGGCAAATATCTCGAGATCACCCAGATTTGTCATATTGGTTTTAGACTTTTTCCCTTTTGGCATAAATGCCTAGCATTTGCGCCAGTTTCGGGAAAGTGCTAAGCCGAACGGGCCGGTTGTCGTGGAGGACGCGCCGGTTTCGCCGCCATTCGTCCGAAGGAAGCGCGCCATGTCCGACGCCATCTCTTTTCTCGCTCCGCGTGCCGATGTGCTCGCCCGCCGCCGCCAGATCGTCGGCGATCTCGTCGACCTGCTGCCGCCCGAATGTCTCGTTCATGAAGCGCGCGAACTCGTGCCCTTCGAAACCGACGCATTCGTTGCCTATCGCCGTGTGCCGCTTGCCGTCGCCTTGCCGCGCACCACCGCCGAAGTCGCGGCCGTGATGAAATATTGCCATCGCTACGGCATTCCGGTCGTGCCGCGCGGGGCAGGCACGTCGCTCTCGGGCGGCGCCATCCCGCAGGAGGATGCGGTCGTGATAGGCCTTTCGAAGATGAATCGCATTCTGGAGGTCGATTATCAAAACCGCGCGGCCGTCGTCCAAGCAGGTGTCACCAACCTCAACATCTCAGAATCCGTCTCCGCGGACGGCTTCTTCTATGCACCCGATCCTAGTTCGCAATTGGCCTGTACCATCGGCGGCAACATTGGCATGAACTCCGGCGGCGCGCACTGCCTGAAATACGGCGTCACGACCAACAACCTGCTCGGCGTGAAGATGGTGCTGACGGATGGAACCGTCATCGAGCTCGGTGGCAAGGCGCTGGATGCCGGAGGTTACGACCTGCTGGGGTTGGTCTGCGGCCACGAGGGCCAACTCGGCATCGTCACCGAAGCGACGGTCCGTCTGATCGCCAAGCCCGAGGGCGCACGGCCGGTGCTCTTCGGTTTCGATACGTCCGAGGAGGCAGGCTCCTGTGTTGCCGATATCATCGCGGCGGGCATCATCCCCGTGGCGATCGAGTTCATGGATAAGCCGGCGATCGAGATATGCGAGGCCTTTGCCCATGCGGGGTACCCACTCGATGCCGGCGCGCTGCTGATCGTCGAGGTCGAGGGCTCGGAGGCGGAAATGGACGACACGCTGAAAAGCATCGTCGAGATTGCCCGCCGCCATGGCGTAAAGACCATCCGCGAAAGCCAGTCAGCGACGGAGGCGGCGCAGATATGGAAGGGCCGCAAGTCCGCATTCGGGGCCACGGGCCGGGTCGCGGACTATATCTGCATGGATGGCACGGTGCCGCTCAGTCAGCTTTCCTACGTGCTGAAAAAGACGTCGGAGATTGTCGATTCCTACGGCCTGCGCGTCGCAAACGTCTTTCACGCCGGCGATGGCAACATGCACCCTTTGATCCTTTTCAATGCCAACGATCCGGAAGACGCAGCGCGCGCGGAGGCCGCGGGCAACGACATCCTGAAGCTCTGCGTCGATGCCGGCGGCTGTCTCACGGGCGAACATGGCGTCGGTATAGAGAAGCGCGATCTGATGCGGCATCAATTCTCCGACGTGGATCTCTCCCAGCAGATGGCGGTGCGCGCCGCCTTCGATCCCGGCTGGCTGCTCAATCCATCCAAGGTCTTTCCGCTAGACGGACGCGGCGCCACATGACCGATTTTCTGCCGGAGACGGAAGAGGACGCAGCCTCGATCATCCGTGAACACGCGACCGCGGGCAGGGCGCTTGCCGTATGTGGCGGCAACACGCGCTCGGGCTTCGGCAATGCCGTGAAGGCGGAGGACCGGTTGTGCTCGACTGGTCTGACCGGGATCGTCTCGTACAATCCCGGCGAGATGGTCATGACCGTGCGTGCCGGAACGCCGCTTGCGGAGGTCGAGGCGGCGCTTGCGGGAAACGGCCAGATGCTGGCTTTCGAGGCGATGGACCACCGCCCAGTCATGGGCACGTCCGGTGAGCCGACCATCGGCGGCGTCTTTGCCGCCAACGTCTCCGGTCCTCGCCGCTTCGTTGCGGGCGCCGCACGCGACAGCCTGCTCGGCATCCGCTTCGTCAACGGCAAGGGCGAGATCGTCAAGGCGGGAGGACGGGTGATGAAGAACGTCACCGGCCTCGATCTCGTCAAGCTTCTCACCGGTTCGCACGGCACGCTCGGTTTATTGACGGAAGTCACCTTCCGCGTGCCGCCGCGGCCGAAAACAGAAGAGACGATCGTCATCTCCAGCCTCAACGACGCGGAAGCGGCGGGCGCGATGGCCGCGGCGATGGCGCAGCCAGTCGAGGTCTCAGGGGCTGCTCACCTTCCCTTGACCGTTACCTGGAAATTCCTTGGCGGCAAGCTGCCGGAGGGCGAGGCGACCATTCTCAGGATCGAAGGTCTGCCTGGCTCCGTCGAAGCGCGCGCGGAAAAGCTGGCCTCGGCGATGTCGGTCTTCGGCACGGTCGCGAGATTGGGTGAGTTCGCCAGCCGCCAGCTCTGGCGCGAAATCCGCGATGTGCTTCCTTATGCTGATGCAACGATGCGTCCGGTCTGGCGCGCGTCCGTCGCCCCGACCATCGGCCATCAGCTCGTCGCCGCCCTCCGCCTCGAAGTCGGCGTCGATGCGTTTTACGACTGGCAGGGCGGCTTGGTCTGGATGCGAATGGAGGCCGATCCGGAGGCGGAGCTGATCCGCCGCTTCGTCAAGGCGCTCGGAGGCGGCCATGTCACGCTGATCCGGGCAAGTGACACGGCGCGCGCTGCCGTGTCGGCGTTCCAGCCGCAGCCTGAAGCCGTCGCGCAGCTTTCGGCGCGGGTGAAGGAGAAATTCGATCCCGCGGGAATACTCAATCCGGGAAAGATGGGGTGATATGATGGCCGTTATCCGATCGTGGCAGCACCCCCCTCTGTCCCTATGGGACATCTCCCCCACAAGGGGGGAGATCGGCACAAGACTGGTTGCCCAACTTCCGCACCCGCGTGCCCTGAAAGACAATGAGCCCGCCTCATTCGATCTCCCCCCTTTTGGGGGAGATGTCCGGCAGGACAGAGGGCGGTATGCCTCCCTACGGCCGGGAGTTGCCTGATGCAAACCAACTTTACCGCCGAGCAGCTAACCGATCCGCACGTCGCCGAATCCGAGAAGATCCTGCGCAAATGCGTGCATTGCGGCTTCTGTACCGCGACTTGTCCCACCTATGTGACGCTCGGCAACGAGCTCGACAGCCCGCGTGGCCGCATCTATCTCATCAAGGACATGCTGGAGAACGGCCGGGCTGCGGATGCCGAAGTGGTCATGCATATCGACCGCTGTCTTTCCTGCCTTGCCTGTGTGACGACCTGTCCATCCGGCGTCGACTACATGCATCTCGTCGATCATGCCCGGGCGCATATCGAGAAGACCTATAAACGTCCGTTCATGAACCGGGTCACGCGCGGCATTCTGGCGGCGGTGCTGCCCTATCCGGGCCGCTTCCGCTTGGCATTGAAGCTTGCGCAGGTCGGTAGACCGCTCAAGGGTCTGATGCGTGCGCCGGCCTTGAAGCCCTTTGCCGCGATGCTGGCGCTTGCGCCGCGGCACATTCCAGCGCCGTCGCCCTTCTCACGGCCTGCGGTCCATGCTCCGAAGGTGGAAATGCGCGGCCGGGTCGCGATCCTGACCGGCTGCGCCCAGCCGGTCCTCGATCCCGCCATCAACGAAGCGGCGATCAGGCTTTTGACGCGCTTCGGCATCGAGGTCGTGACGCCTCTTGGTGAGGTCTGCTGCGGCTCGCTGGTGCATCACATGGGCCGCGAGGAGCAGGCGCTTGCAAGCGCAAGAGCGAATGTCGACGTCTGGATGCGCGAGATCGAAAAGGGCGGTCTGGACGCAATCATCATCACCGCCTCCGGCTGCGGCACGACGATTAAGGACTACGGCCATATGCTCCGCCTCGATCCCGCCTATGCGGAAAAGGCGGCGCGCATCTCGGCACTGGCAAAGGACGTCACGGAATACCTGGCCTCGCTGGACCTGCCTGCCACTATTCCGAAGGGCCTGACGGTCGCCTATCATTCTGCCTGCTCCATGCAGCACGGCCAGAAGATCACCATGGCGCCGAAACAGCTTCTGAAAGCGGCCGGATTCACGGTGCGCGATCCGGCGGAAGGTCATCTCTGTTGCGGCTCAGCCGGAACCTATAACATCATGCAGCCGGATATCTCTGAGGTACTGAAGGCGCGCAAGGTGAAGAATATCGAGGTGACGAAGCCGGATGTGATCGCGACCGGCAATATCGGCTGCATCACGCAGATCGCCACCGGTACGGCGATCCCAATCCTGCATACGGTTGAATTGCTTGATTGGGCCTATGGTGGCGATATACCGCAAAAATTAAGAGGTTTTCCGCTAGCGTGAGACCGGCCGGTTTTCGGCCGGTCACGGAGTTCGGCGCTATGCGGCGTACAGTCACTTTGCTTGCAGGTTTGCTTGGCGCGACAGGTGCCGCTCACGCCGACAGCCGCTTCTTTTGCTCGACGGACGATAATAGCGCCCGGTTCACGATCGAAAGCGGCTTCCAGGACGAGGCAGGCCATAAGCTTAATCATTTCCGCGGCGCGCTGTTGGTCAAGAACGCCTCGGTTCCCGGGGCTTTCAGGAAACGCGTGTTCGATTCCAGCAAACTGACGAACCGCTGGTCGCATGACGGTGAACTCCGCCTCGAGATTTTCGATGATGGCGGCGAAGACGCCAAAGGTCAGTCGCTGAGCCTCGTCATTCTGGCCGCAGGCCGCGGGAAGAACTTTTCAGGTACCTACGGACTGATGATCAGCGGGGACGGAAAGCCGTTCACCGCCAGCGGCAAGGTCAGCTGCGGCTCCAAGTGAGCCGCGCCGGGTTGAACAGGCCGTAACAATTTCACCTGACGTCGATATGAAAGGGCGGCGCAAAGCCGCCCTCGTCATCAGGTCATCAGCGACGTATCAGCCGCCACCGAAGACAGTGCGCAGCACGTCGATGCCCCTGTCCTGGAACGCGACGTTGCCCTGCTTGTTGCCGGGGCCGATGACGATCACCTTCGTGCCGACCGGAGCGCGTGAATAAAGGTGCATGACGTCGTTGTTCATCATGCGGATGCAGCCGGAAGACATATTGAGGCCGATCGTCCAGGGCTGATTGGTGCCGTGGATGCGAAAAATGGTGTCGCGGCCGCCCTTATAGAGATACATGGCGCGTGCACCGAGCGGATTGTCCTCGCCGCCCTCCTGGAAGGCCGGAATGATGTGGCCCTTGCGGGCTTCGCGGACACGCATCTCGGCTGGCGGCGTCCAGCTCGGCCATTCTGCCTTGCGGCCGACCTTGACGACGCCCGACCAGCCGAAGCCGTCGCGGCCGACACCAATGCCGTAGCGCGTGGCGCGGTTCTTCGACTCGACGAAGTAGAGATACTTGTTGTTGGTATCGACGATGATCGTCCCGGGTGCTTCGTCGGTTACGAGCCGCACGAGCTTGCGCTTATATTGCGGCTTGACGAACTTCGATTGCGCGACGCGGACGACCGGCGCTGCATCGCGCGCCGGTTGGGCAACGGCGGGCGTTATTGCGACGGAAAACGCAATGCCGGCGGCCATGAGGCCGGAGGCGACTTTCAGCATGATTGATTCCCCTCAAAAGCACGATCGGGCTGAAGCTACCTGAACTTCAGCCCGATTCAAGATCAGTTGCCGCCACTATGGCAATTTTTGAGTGTGCTGGCCGGCTGTTCTTGCAGAGCGGAACTAAATTCCGGCCGTTACATGACGATGACGCGCGTACCCACGGTGACGCGTTCGTAAAGGTCGACAACGTCTTCGTTGCGCAGGCGGATGCAGCCGGAGGAAACGGCGCTGCCGATCGTCCAGGGCGCGTTGGTGCCGTGGATACGGTAGAGCGTCGAGCCGAGATACATGGCGCGGGAGCCGAGCGGGTTCTCCGGGCCGCCATCCATGCGTGCGGGCAGGTAATGCCCTTTCGCGGCTTCGCGGCTGATCATGTCGGAAGGTGGCGTCCAAATCGGCCATTCCGATTTGCGGGTGATCTTGTGCACGCCGGCCCACTCGAAGCCCGGCTTGCCGACGCCGACGCCATAACGTCGCGCCTTGCCGTTCGCCATCACGAGATAGAGAAAGCGGTTGTTGGTGTCGATGACGATCGTCCCCGGTCTTTCCTTGGTCTGGTATTCGACCATCTGCGGTAGATATTGCGGCTCGATCTGATGGCGGATCACCGGGACTCCGGGATGAACGGACGCGACCTGCTGCGCAGCCGGTGCGCGGCGGAAGAACCGGCGCTGGAAGAAGCCGAAGCCACGCTGCTGTACGGCAGGGCGCTGATAGACGACAGGGCGGACGCTACCGCCGCCGAGTTGGTTGAGCCACGGCGCGGTGAGATCGGGGCTGAGAACGACGGGCGGGCGGCTCGCATAACGATCGTCGCCGAGCGTCGGTGAGGCAAGAAGGCCAATCAGGCCGGCGGCAATCAAGATGGATTTCATCATCGGACGGGCTCTCTACAAAATGGCCGAAAATGCATGAAGGCGGCATTTCCCGCCTGCTGGGATGCTGCCACCATCCCGCGAGCGAATGGTAAAGATCGATTCATTGGAAGCCGGCCGGCGGAATAAACTTTTCGTCAGGGTTACTGTTCGGTTTGGAAACAAGGTTGGCAAATGGTAAAGCCCGATTTTCGAGTGCAGGAGCTGCGGAGAAGAATGAGCGAATCGGGCACTATCACCGGCGAAGACGGCAAGAGCCGCTGCCATTGGCACGCCAATCTCCCCGACTACATGCGTTATCATGATGAGGAATGGGGCCGTCCCGTGACCGATGATATCCGGCTCTTCGAGAAAATATGCCTCGAGGGTTTTCAGTCGGGTCTCTCCTGGCTGACGATTCTGCGCAAGCGCGAGAATTTCCGCGCCGCCTTCGCAGGCTTCGATTTCGAAAAGATCGCGCTCTTCGACGAGCGGGATATCGAGCGCTGCCTCGCCGACCCCGGAATCGTCCGCCACCGCGGCAAGATTGTGTCAACGATCAACAATGCCAGGCGCGCGATCGCGCTACGGACCGAATTCGGCTCGCTCGCGCATTACTTCTGGAGCTACGAGCCGCAACTTCACGAACGTCCGACCCGTGTTGACCGCCAGCATGTGGCGGCCAATCCGACGACGCCGGTTTCTATCAGGATATCGAAGGATTTGAAGAAGCGCGGCTGGACCTTTGTCGGTCCGACCACAGTTTATGCCTTCATGCAGGCAATGGGTCTCGTCAACGATCACATCGAAGGCTGCTTCTGCCGAGCCGAAGTGGAGGCGATGCGCGCGGCATTGCTACGCCCATGAAAGCTTGGATCGGAACTGTTGCGGCAGTCCTTTTGTCCGCTACGGCGGCATTTGCCCAGGCGCCGCAGCTCGATCCCGGCGAGAAGCTGGAGAAGCTCCAGTTTCCGGCCGTTACCATGCAGATCAAAGGCTGGACCAAATTCGGCAACAGCCATGTCTATACCCTGCCGGTGCGCGCCGGCCAGCACGTGAAGATCAGTTTCACGACCAAGAGCCAGTTCGCCTTTCTTGCGATCTTCGACCTTTCGAAGCCGGATGACGAAGCCTTCTTCGGCACCGACGAGGACGGCACGACGCTTGATGTGACCGTAAAGGAAAACACCACGTGGTTTCTGCGGCCTTATTATTCCAAGGCCTCGCCGCGCCGTGGCCTTGGAGCGCCCTATACCCTGCTCGTCGAGCCTCAGCCAGCCGGCGAGCCGCAGCCCGCCCCCCCGCAAGAGCCTGAGCGCCCTTCGCTTTTTCCGCCCGCCCCTTCGAAATCCGGCACCGACGAATAGGTCAGGGTAATCCGTCGAGCAGGCCGCGAAGCTCGCCGAGATGGGCGATCTTGCGAAAGCGCGGCGCATCCTTCGGTTCATCGACGTGCTCGAGAACCCAGGTCAGCTCATGTGGCACGAAGACGCCGTAACTGCCGGCGGCAATTGCCGGCACGATGTCGGATTTCAGTGAATTGCCGACCATCATCGCCCGTTCCGCTCCATCGCCGACCTTCGAGAAAATCCGGCGATAGGTGACCGCGGTCTTCTCTGAGACGATCTCGACGGCATCGAAGAAATCGCCGAGGCCGGATTGGGCGAGCTTGCGTTCCTGGTCGAACAGGTCGCCTTTGGTGATCAGTACCAGCAAATAATTTCCGGCCAGCGCTTCCAGCGTCTCGCGCACATGCGGCATGGTCTCGACCGGATGGGACAGAAGATCGCGGCCCGTATCGAGAATTTGCGCGATCACGCTCGTCGGCACTTTGCCTTCGGTGATTTCGATCGCCGTCTCGATCATCGACAGCGTGAAGCCTTTTATGCCAAAGCCATAGTGGCTGAGGTTGCGCTTTTCGGATTCCAGCAGGCGTTCCGAAATCTTCGGACCCTCGGCGAAATCGGCGAGCAATTCCCTGAAGTGCTCTTCGCTCAGCCGGTAGTATTGTTCGTTCTGCCAGAGCGTGTCATCGGCATCGAAGCCAATCGTCGTCAGCGCATGCTTGCTCATCTCAGGCTCCTGCAACCCATGAAGCCGCAATCTATTGAGCGGCCGCTTCGAGACAAGGGCTCTTGCTTTTTCGTCGCAGCACGCTGCAGCGGCGTTGAAAAGCAAACAATCGGGATTAGGTAAATAACGCCTACCCTGCAGCCAGCCCGGCTGTGCATGATACGTGCAGGCCAATAACCAAAAAATATCGTTCAGCAGTCCGCAAGCGCCCGCCTGCGGCCGACACAAGGAAATTTCTCCATGCGATACAACCAACTCGGAAATACGGGGCTTTTCGTCTCGGAAATCTGCCTCGGCACCATGACATTCGGCGAAGCGGTCGGCGGCACAATGTGGGCCTCCATTGCCGACGTCGACCAGAAGGCGGCGGATCAGATCGTCGCGCGCTCGCTTCAAGCCGGTGTCAATTTCATCGATACCGCTGACGTATACTCCTCTGGCGAGTCCGAAAGGTTGCTCGGCCAAGCGCTGAAGAACCTCGACGTCCCACGCAAGGACGTCGTCATCGCCACCAAGGTTTACGGCGTGATGGGCGACAAGCCGAACGACCGCGGCGCGTCGCGTGGCCACATCATGGATTCCGTCGAAGCCAGCCTGAAGCGGTTGCAGACGGATCACATCGATCTCTATCAGATCCATGCAACCGATCCCGTGACGCCGATCGACGAGACGTTGCGTGCTCTCGACGATCTCATCTCACGCGGTCTGGTGCGCTATATCGGCGTCTCCAACTGGCAGGCATGGCGGATCGCCAAGGCGCTCGGCATTTCCGAACGCCGCGGGTTTGCCCGCTTTGAGACCGTCCAGGCCTACTACTCCATCGCCGGCCGCGATCTCGAACGCGAAATCGTGCCGCTGATGAATGAAGAGAAGATCGGGCTGATGGTCTGGTCGCCGCTCGCCGGCGGACTGCTCTCCGGGAAGTTTGGCCCGGGCGCGCCTGGCAACGGCGAAGGCCGCCGCGCCAGTTTCGACTTCCCGCCGGTGGACAAGGACAGAGCCTGGGCCTGTGTTGCCGTCATGCGCGAGATCGCCGAAAAACACGGCAGCAGCGTTGCGACCGTCGCACTCGCCTATGTTCTCGCCAAGCCCTTCGTCACCAGCGTCATCATCGGCGCCAGACGCATCGATCAACTCGACCAGAACCTCGCCGCCGTCAAGCTGAAGCTCGATGCCGGCGACATGCAAAAGCTCGATGAGGTCAGCGCGCTAGCACCGGAATATCCAGGCTGGATGCTGACCCGCCAGGGTGCCGCCCGCCGTCCGGAACCCTTCGAGCCGAACACCTGAGAATAGAAAACGGAAACGCCGATGCGTGAAGCATCGGCGTTTCCGTTGCCTTCGGCGGTTAGCTTATTTCGCGTGGGCCTTAAGCCAGGCGTTCATGTCTGCGATCTCCGCTTCCTGGGCCTTGATCACCGCTTCGGCGAGTTTGCGGATGTTCGGATCCTTGCCGTACTGCAGCTCGATCTTTGCCATGTCGATCGCACCCTGATGATGCGGGATCATGCTGCGAACGAAATCGGCATCGGCATCGCCGGTCATTTCAATCGCCATATCCTCGTGCATCTTGGCGTTCGCCTCGGCAAAGGCCTGGCTTGAAGGCCCCTGGTCGCCCGTCGGCTTGCTCATGTTCATCTGCATATTCATATGCATCGGCTTATCCTGGGCAAGCGCCGAGACGGCGAAGGCGAAGGCTGCAGTAAAGGCTATAATTTTCAAAGACATGGGATTTCCTTCCTCTGTCTGACAGGAGTGCTGATGCGCGGCAGATACCGCGCTTCGGTACACGGAAAGTATTGTCAGACGAGGCGGGGAGGCGGCGCGTGCGGGGCAGGACGAAGATCGGCGAGCGCATGCGCAACGCCCGGTGAAGGATAGGCGAAAACAGGTTTCGCGCTGGTATCGATCATGAGCGGCGGCGGTACGATAAGACATACAGCGCAAAAGGCCATATGCGCTGCGTCGCCTGTTGTGCAGGGATCCTTGCTCGTGTCAGTCTTTTCATGAGCGGGCATGTCCATACCGGCCATATCGCGATGAGTTTCGGCCACGATAGGCTGTTGCATCGACGCGCACACGGGGCAGCCTGCCAGCGCGGACATCGCGCTGTAGAGCAGCCAGCCGAAAAGCATCGTCGTGATGGCGAAGACACGCATGCCACCAAGATAGGCACGCCCCGTAGCGAAGCCAAGCGGCTCATGTGTGAATTTCAAAGCTTGGCCGCCCCGCGCAGTGCCTCGTTGATGCGGCCCTGCCAGCCTTTGCCGGTCGTCTTGAAGGCATCGATCATATCCGGATCGAGCCGCAGCGAGATCTGCCGCTTCGGTTTTTTCGACCCCCGGCCGCCCGCGCGAACGGCGGATGCCCTCGGCAAGCTCAGGGAAGACTTCGGCAAACGGGCGAGCCTTCTTGAGGTCCTCTTCAGTCCATTCGGGATTGTCGGAGACCTCGTCCCGGTGCTGCTTGGAATAGCCTCTGCCCACCATCAAGATCGGGAAAATCGAGAGCATGCTTGTCGATATTTGCCAGCCGTTTTGGCTCATCCCAGACAATTCTCATCCGCAGAATATACGATAAATCACTGATTGTATCGACGGTGGCCTGCAATTCAGTAGGCGGCAATGACCTTGTGGATGATCTGGTAGTCGGCGCTTTCTTCGCCGAGCGGTGCGACCGGCCATGACCAGTTGGCCCGGGCTGCAGGCGGCGCAATGCGATGCAATAGGTCGGCTTCTTCGTGGGTTTTGCCGTTGCGGTCGATGACGGCATAGGAGACGTCGGTGAGGAGGCAAGTTCGGCAGGGTAGGGCAGCCAAGCCGGATAGATGAGCGCCGAGCAGTCGCGCGACGGTGTCGTCCGGCATCCCGTTCGGCTGCTCCGCCTCGATACGCCGCTTCACGCCGCGGCCGATCTGCGAGAGCAGGTTCGCAGAGACGACGAAATCGAGATAGGGCACAGTCCGCAGGAAGCCGAGCGGGTCGGCGTTCTGCCCTGCCGCAACTTCGTCATAACCGGAGACATCGCGCTCGATCAGCCGGACATTGCGGTAGCCCTTCGCGTGCAGCCAAAGGCGCACCGAAGCAACGTGCAGGAGATCGACAAGAACGACCGTATCGAAACTCTTCGAAAGTGCGTCAATCGGCACGTCGCGGAGCAGGCCGGAGCCGAGCACGACGGCGGTGCGTTTCTGACGAAGGCCGTCCATCGCGGAGAGGATAGCTGTACGGCTGTTCTCCTCATGCGTCGCCCATTCGCGGCTGCAGCGCCGGGCGCGGGACCATAGATTGATAGAATAGCGGATGAACCTGCGGTTCGCCTTGCCGGTAACGGGCAGCGTCGCGAGATAGTGAAGCGCTTCAGTGATCATGGTCGGTCCCGCAATTCGGTGGGCTGCCCTTCGATCTTCGATTCCGGCTCACGCTTCAAGTCCCTTCGCCCTTGCCGCACCCCGCCCAATCCGCTAGGAAACCGCCACTGTCACGATTGAGCGGAATGCGTTGGAAATGAACGACAAGCAGAAGAAACCACAAAAGCTCAAGGCTCGCCTGCCGCGCGGCTTCATCGACCGTTCGGCCGCCGATATCCGCGCCGTCAACGAGATGACCGCGAAGATCCGCGAAGTCTACGAGCATTATGGTTTCGATCCCGTCGAAACGCCGCTCTTCGAATATACCGATGCGCTCGGCAAGTTCCTGCCGGACAGCGACCGCCCGAACGAGGGCGTCTTCTCACTGCAGGACGACGACGACCAGTGGATGAGCCTGCGCTACGACCTGACGGCGCCGCTCGCCCGCCACGTCGCGGAGAATTTCAACGAGATCCAGCTTCCCTACCGCACCTACCGCGCCGGCTACGTCTTCCGCAACGAAAAGCCGGGCCCCGGCCGCTTCCGCCAGTTCATGCAGTTCGACGCCGACACCGTCGGTGCCCCGGGCGTCCAGGCCGATGCCGAAATGTGCATGATGATGGCCGATACGCTGGAAGCGCTTGGCATCAAGCGCGGGGATTATGTGATCCGGGTGAATAACCGCAAGGTTCTTGACGGTCTGATGGAAAAGATCGAAGTGTCGGACCCCCTTCAGAAGCTTGCCGTTCTTCGCGCTCTGGATAAGCACGATAAGTTTGGTGCAGACGGCGTAATCCAGCTGTTGGGGACTGGCCGCAAAGATGAAAGTGGTGATTTCACTAAAGGTGCAGGTCTTGCTCAGACCCAAATCGGCCTGATCATTCCTTTTTTATCCGGCTCTGGCCTCACACCCGCAGATCAGTCTCGAAGCCGGGTCCGTCCGTTGATAGGACGCCCTTCCAAAGAAGACGACATCCTTTGGGTCGACAATTCTTGGAACTCCATCGAGGCTGCTAGGGGGACTGTGGGTGAAACGCCAAGCGGGAACGCCGGGATTGAGGAACTTGAGCTGATGTTGGCGCTGTTCGAACAGGCAGGATACGGGCCAGATCGAATAGCTATCAACACGACGATTATTCGCGGCCTCGAATACTACACCGGCCCGGTCTACGAAGCCGAACTCCTTTTCGACGTCACCAACGAAAAAGGCGAAAAGATCGTGTTCGGCTCCGTCGGCGGCGGCGGGCGTTACGACGGCCTCGTCTCCCGCTTCATGGGCCAGCCGGTTCCGGCGACGGGTTTCTCCATCGGCGTCTCGCGCCTGATGACGGCGCTGAAGAACCTCGGCAACCTCGGCCAGAGCGAGGTCATCGAGCCGGTGCTTGTCACCGTCATGGATGGCGATGTCGAAAGCATGGGCCGCTATCAGCGCATGACGCAAGAGCTGCGCGCCGCCGGCATCCGCGCCGAGATGTACCAGGGCAACTGGAAGAAATTCGGCAACCAACTGAAATATGCCGACCGCCGCGGCTGCCCGATCGCCATCATCCAGGGCGGCGACGAGCGTGCTGAGGGCGTCGTGCAGATCAAGGATCTGATCGAAGGCAAGCGCCTGTCCGGCGAGATCGAGGACAATGCCAGTTGGCGCGAGGCGCGTGTGGCGCAGGAAACCGCCGCCGAGGCAGATCTGGTGGCCAAGGTGAAAGAGATTTTGGCGGCGCAGACGGAGGATCGCGCGAGGGCGGGGTCGAATGCGTAGTTTTCCCCTCCCCAACCCTCCCCACAAAGGGGAGGGGGCATGTTGGCGGTTGGTGCTTGCCGTTCCATCCTTCTTGCGTTGCGGTGTTTTCCGCAGCGACGCAGCAGTTCTAACCCTCCCCCTTGTGGGGATGGTCGGAGCGAGGCGGAGGGGAGGGGTTTTCTCTTTCGGCGATCGCCACGGGTCCGGGAGGGGACTTTATTTGGGAGCCACCCCATGCCCCTGATCAACCTGCCCGACTTCGCCGGTGATCTCCTGGATGAATTTGCCGCCCGCAAGACGGAGCGGATCGATACGCCGGTCATCCAGCGGGCCGAGCCCTTCCTTGACATCGCTGGCGAGGATCTCCGCCGCCGCATCTTCATGACGGAGAGCGAGACGGGCGCTAGCCTCTGCCTGCGCCCGGAATTCACCATTCCCGTTTGCATTCGCCACATCGAGGCGGCGACCGGTACGCCGAAGCGCTATTCCTATCTCGGCGAGGTTTTCCGCCAGCGCCGCGAGGGCGGAAACGAATTCTATCAGGCAGGCATCGAAGACCTCGGCGACATCAATATCGCCAGCGCCGACGCCCGCGCAATCAGCGATGCGACCGATATTCTCGCACGGCTTCTTCCCGGCAAGCGCTTGTCAGTCACGCTTGGCGATCAAGCCGTTTTCGAAGCCGTGGTCCAGGCGCTCGGCCTGCCGCTCGGCTGGCAGAAGCGGCTGATCCACGCCTTCGGCAACATGGGCCAACTTGAAGCGCTGCTCGCAAGCCTCGTCAGCCCGCAATTCGTGACCGGCCTAGATGACGATGTCGCCCGGCTGGTTGCCGCCGACGACGAGGCGGCACTCATCGCCTACATTGACGCGACGATGCAGAGGACGGGTTATTCCTCGAACGCCAGCCGCTCGCCGGCAGAGATCGCCCGCCGCCTGAAGGAGAAACTGGTCCTTTCCGAAACGCGCCTCAATGACGCGGCCTTCCGCGTGCTGGAAGAGTTCCTGTCCCTCAGGGTGCCGCTTGTCAACGCGTCGGCTGCCCTGGCGGGCTTTGCCGATACTGCCGGCCTGAAGCTCGGCAACGCGCTCTCCCGCTTCGATGGCCGGGTGGCCGCCCTCGGCAATGCCGGAATCGACCTTGCCTCCATCGGCTATCGCGCCGCCTTCGGTCGCCCGCTCGATTATTACACCGGCCTTGTCTTCGAGGTGGGCATCCAAGGATCGTCCGCCGTGCTCGCAGGCGGCGGCCGCTTTGACAGGCTGTTGACGCTGCTGGGCGCCAGGGACCGCATTCCGGCCGTCGGCTTCTCGCTCTGGCTCGACCGCATCGAAACGGAAAGGGCGGCCCCATGACTATCACCATCGCGCTGCCCTCCAAGGGTCGGATGAAGGACGATGCCTCGGCGCTCTTCGAACGCGCCGGGATGACGATCGCCTCGGTCGGCAATGACCGCTCCTATCGCGGCCGTGTCGAGGGCTGGGACGACGTCGAGATCGCCTTCCTCTCCGCCTCTGAAATCTCGCGCGAACTCGGCAACGGTACGGTGGACTTCGGCGTGACCGGTGAAGACCTCGTGCGGGAAGGCCTGGCGGAAGCCGACAAACGGGTGGAGATCTGCGCCCGCCTCGGTTTCGGCCGCGCCGACGTGGTGGTGGCCGTTCCGGAGATTTGGCTCGATGTCGATACGATGGCCGATCTCGGCGACGTTGCGGCCGATTTCCGCGCCCGCCATGGCCGGCGTTTGGCGATCGCGACCAAGTACTGGCGGCTGACGCAGCAGTTCTTCTCCAGCCAGCATGGCATCCAGCTTTATCGTATCGTCGAAAGCCTTGGCGCGACGGAGGGGGCTCCCGCCTCCGGCTCGGCCGACATCATCGTCGACATCACCACGACGGGCTCCACCTTGAGGGCAAACCACTTGCGGGTGCTGAACGACGGCGTGATCCTGCGCTCGGAAGCCTGCCTTGTCCGCGCCCGCAAGGACAGTCACGCCAACGAGCCGTCTGTGGCAAGGATTGTCGACGCGGTCCGCAGCGCCCTTTAATTTCAGCGCAGACCAAATGAAAAACCCGCCGTCTTCCGACAGCGGGTTGTCTTATGTTTGGGAGGTGTTGCGCGCTTAGGCGGCGACGGCATATGCGCCGCGGCGTGCGTCGAGCGAATAGGTGCCTGGGCCGAAGGTGGCGAGGAGGATATAGGCGCCAGCCAGTGTCAGGTTCTTCATCAGCATGATCTGGTTGAGCAGGTTGATCCAGCCATTGGCTGCAGCCGGAAAATCCGGAAGGTTGATCGTGCCGCTGTGGAAGACGAACCCAGTGAAGGCGCAGAAGACGGCGAGCGCCCAGCCGGCGATGCGGGTCTGGAACCCAACGAGGACAGCAAGGCCCGCAACAAGCTCAAAGAGGCCAGCGGCAAAGGCCAGAAGCGTCGCGGCAGGAAGGCCGGCGCCGGCAATCATGCCGGCCGTACCGGCCGGATCGGCAAGCTTGCCGAAGCCGGACATGATGAACATGAACGAAAGCAGGATGCGGGCAACGAGAAGGACGATGTTATTGGTATTCGACATGGACGTGATCTCCGTTTGAATTGCTCTGGAGGTCCCCGTGCCCCGGCACCGCTTGAACCCCGATTGGCCGTTGTTGTCGCCTTTTTTACCTGCAGTGAAAAGATAAACAAAAGAGGATGGTTTGTTCACTAATCTGAAACGATCACTCCCGTTGAACGGCTTGTCTTTTGCTCCGCCGGTCTTCTATGTTCGGCCTCCAACCCCCAGGAGAAACCGCATGGCAGACCTTTCCGCATTTCCGATCACCAAGCGCTGGCCGGCGCAGAACCCGAATGTGGTTCAGCTTTATTCGCTG
This sequence comes from Rhizobium sullae, assembly GCF_900169785.1. Classification (GTDB taxonomy): domain Bacteria; phylum Pseudomonadota; class Alphaproteobacteria; order Rhizobiales; family Rhizobiaceae; genus Rhizobium; species Rhizobium sullae. The sequence continues at coordinate 3,131 of NZ_FWER01000052.1, read as the reverse complement.
CAAACGCCGAACGGCGTGAAGGTATCGATCGCCCTGGAAGAACTTGGCCTGCCTTACGAGCCTCATTACATCTCCTTCGGAACCAACGATCAGAAGTCCGCCGAATTCCTCTCGCTCAATCCGAACGGCCGCATCCCGGCGATCATCGATCCGAACGGGCCGGGCGGAAAGCCGATCGGCCTTTTCGAATCCGGTGCGATTCTCGTCTATCTCGCGGAAAAGACCGGCCAACTCCTACCGCCGGATGCTGCGGGTCGCTACGAGACCACCCAGTGGGTATTCTTCCAGATGGCGAGCATCGGCCCGATGCTCGGCCAGTTCGGCCACTTCTACAAATTCGCGGCCGACAAGGTCGCCAACAATTCCTATCCGATGGAGCGTTACCGCGACGAAGCCAAGCGGCTGCTGAGCGTGCTGGAAGCTCGCCTGAAGGGACGGCAGTGGATCATGGGCGACGCCTACACCATCGCGGACATCACCACATTCCCATGGATTCGCGGCGCCGATGTCTTCTACGGCGGCCGGGAAGTCCTGGACTACGCGAAGTTCCCGTCCGTCATGGCCTGGCTCGATCGCTGCATCGCGCGCCCGGCCAGCGCCAACGGCCTGAACATCCCCGTGAAGCCGGAGGAGTAGTCCGGCCCAAAGGAAGAGGCCGGCCGCGGGACCGGTCTCTAAAATTTGCGGCTTTGCTTGACACGTAATCTTTTCGTAGCGGTTGTTCTTTATTTGTTCCGCCTCTCGTGCAATGTTCGCCTCTCCGAGGCGAGTCTGGGAGGTAGCAGATGGAAGACAAGCGCACTGCATTTCGCAAACTGCATGAAGCGCCGGGGGCGTTCATCATTCCAAATCCCTGGGATATCGGCACAGCCCGGATTTTAGCTGCCTTGGGTTTTGCCGCGCTCGCCACCACCAGCGCCGGCATGGCGTTTTCTCTGGGCGTCGCGGAGGGAGCCGTCTCACGAGAAGACACCTTGGACCATTGCCGATCCATCGTGGCCGCAACGCTGCTCCCCGTCTCAGCCGACCTCGAAAAAGGCTTCGGCGACAGTCCGGAGAGTGCTGCCGAGACAATACAAGCCGCTGCCAACGTCGGCCTCGCCGGATGTTCGCTTGAAGATCATACTGGCCGGCTCGATGATCCGATCTATGATTTCACACAGGCGGTAGAGCGCATAGAGGCCGCCGTCGAGGCCCGCCGTTCTCTGTCTCACGATTTCGTGCTGACGGCGCGCTGCGAGAATTTTCTATGGGGCCGCGCCGATCTCGATGACACGATCCGGCGACTGCACGCGTTCGAGAAAGCCGGAGCCGACGTGCTCTACGCACCCGGCCTTCATGACCTAGGCACGATCCGATTGGTTTGCGAGGCCGTGACGAAACCCGTCAACGTTGTGATGGGAATGCCCGGCGCAACATTCTGCGTAGCTGAGTTGGCGGAAGCGGGCGTTAAACGGATCAGCGTCGGTTCGGGGCTGGTGAGGCTCGCCTTCGGCACGTTCGTGAATGCGGCGCGGGAAATGCGATCGGCAGGTACCTTCCATTTCTCAGACCAGGCTATGGGCTTTGCGGAGTTGGAGGGGTTTTTCACCGGAGCGACCAAGGCATGAGAATGTCGCAGAACTCCCTGACATTCGCTTCCAATTCCGTTGTCGCTGAAAAGCCTTCTGCATTCTAGTTAAGGCCGGCCACAGGAGCGGCCGTTTCTATTCCTAGGAAGCGTGGCGGCCTGCGGTCTGGTTGGCGCCTTCCAGCTTGAAGCGTGGGAAGAGGAAGACTCCCGCCATGCTACCGCTGAATTTTTCCTCCACTCCGCTCGACTCGCCCATGCAGAAAACCGGCTGGAGCAGGCCGTTCGGCATGATGATCGTGGTGGAAAAACAGAAGGACGATGAAAGCGTTGCAGCTTGCTCGAAAAGCGCGAGGATATGGGCGCGATCTTTCGGATCGTAGCAGCGCAGCAGGCTCAGAAGGCCGCATTCCTGCATCGAAAAGCCATGCAGCATGCTGCTCCAATCGCCGAGGCGGATGATGCCGCTCGAAAATTCTCCGGTCCAGGACTCGGAAACCGAAAACTGCGCAAGCATTTCCTGGTTGTGATGGGCTAATTCCAGCGAGCCAGGCATCAAGGGGGCGGCAACAGTTGCTTTGGCGATCTTAAACAAGGGGTTCCCCGGTTCGGGCGCAGTCTTCGCTGCGCTGTAGTCTGAGCGAAACAGGGTCATACGGCGCCAGGCATCATGCCTGCGGTCTGGAACCTCGATCGCCGGCGGGGGCACTGAGGCTTGCTCTTGCTTATCGCGGAGACGTTCGTGGCCGAATGTTCGCGCATGTTACAATCGCGTTGCTGCGTCGCTGGCGGGCGAAAAACGTTCCTCGAACGCGCATCAATTGCAGCGCGGAGTTATAGGAGCTTTTCGCCAAACGGCAACGGCTTTTTCAAGGCCAATTCCCTAGCGCGCCAAGGCCGTGCGGCCGGCAACGCGTCCTGAAACAGCCGACAGAAGGTGAAAAATCCTCAATTTCTGATCGATTATGAGGAACTTCACATCTCAAAGCGGCAGTTTCTGCCTAGGCGAATGCGTCTCGGATCGGAATTTGAGCGCTTACCGAAAATCTGGCGGCGCAAGCTTGGCGCAAGCTCCAGACTGGTGGCGGCAGGAGAGCAGGCCAAGTTAAACGTTTTACCAAGTCGGCGGCTTTGCCCCTGCACATGCGCAGCTGTGGGTCGCGCTCAAAACAAAAAGGGCGGCCCGAAGACCGCCCTTCCTGAACTGAACCGGATGGCTCAGATGCGAGACCTCAGTCTCACATCATGTCCATACCGCCCATGCCGCCCATGCCGCCCGGCATGCCAGCCGGAGCGTCCTTCTTCGGCAGCTCGGCGATCATGGCTTCCGTGGTGATCAGCAGCGAAGCAACCGAAGCTGCGTTCTGCAGAGCCGTGCGGACGACCTTGACCGGGTCGACGATACCCATGGCGATCATATCGCCATATTCGCTCGTCTGGGCGTTGTAGCCGTAGTTGTCGTCATTTTTGTCGAGGATCTTGCCAACGACGATCGAAGCTTCGTCACCAGCGTTGTCAGCGATCTGGCGAACCAGCGACTGCAGCGACTTGCGAACGATGT
>NZ_FWER01000054.1 GCF_900169785.1 Rhizobium sullae | reverse complement strand
ATCGAGCGGCCGTACCGCAGCCCGTTCGGCGTACCGGGTGCGGTCCTCACTGTTGTGATTGCGCTGGTCACGATCTTCTTCCAGCTCACCGATCCGCTCTATCAGAAGGGCGTCATCGGCGTGGCAATCTGGTACGCGCTCGCGATCGCATACTTCGCCGCTCATGGCCGCAAGACGCTTGTCTATTCGCCGGAGGAGGAGTTTGCGGTTAAGCAGCGCGAAGGTGCAGCTTCCATCGACCGCGACCTTGGCTAACCAAATATGGTCGCCACCAGAGTTCCGGTAGCATCATGGTGCCTGAAGCCATTTTGCGGCTCCACCGTCAGACTGGCGGGTGCGCAACAGTATGCCCGATCATCACTATGCCTGCCAACATCAGGCATACGGCCGCCATCGCGCAGGTCGTAAGAGCAGTTGGGAGATATCGGCTCATTCCGTCGAAACCTTCAAGGTCGATCTTTTGTCATATGGGTATTCGTGCTCGGCGCGACGAGAACCGAAGCATGAGATAACCTGCGATGCCAGAAACGCACGAGCCGATCAGGATGCCGAGCTTGGCCCGATCCTGTATCGCCTGGTCTTCGAAGGCGAGTTGCCCGACGAAGAGGCTCATCGTGAAGCCGATGCCGCACAGAAGCGCGATGCCCAGCATCTGCGGCCAGCTCGCGGATCGTGGTAAGCCCGCAAATCCGGCTTGTACCATCAATACGACGGCGCCCAGGACGCCGACGAGCTTGCCCGCTGCCAATCCCAACCCGACACCGAAAGTGATGGGTTCTGACAGCGAGGCGAGCGTGATGTCCGTCAAGGAAACGCCGGCGTTGGCGAAGCCAAACAAGGGCACGATCAGGAAGGCAACGGGACCCTGAAGGCCGTGTTCCAGCCGATGCAGGGGTGACTCCGAGTGTGACGCCTCGGGCATTCCTCGTGTCAGCTTCAGTGGGATGGTGAGGGCCAGAAGAACGCCTGCGATCGTCGCATGGATGCCCGACAGGAAAACCAGGCACCAAAGTGCGGCCCCCAGGACCAGGTAGGCAGCGAGGCGGCTGCCCCCCAATCGATTCATCCCTATCAAGGCGAAGAATATGACCGCCGCGCCGCCAAGGGCCCAGTAGTTCAGGTCGCTTGCGTAAAAGAGCGCAATGATCACGACCGCCCCGAGGTCGTCGATGATGGCAAGGGCCGCCAGGAAGACCTTGAGAGTCACCGGAACACGCGGGCCAGCCAAAGAAAGCACGCCAAGCGCAAAGGCGATGTCGGTCGCCGTCGGGATCGCCCAACCATGTGCCGCGGTGGGATCGCCCCGATTGAAAGCAGCGTAGATTAATGCGGGAACGACCATGCCGCCAACGGCCGCAGCACCCGGCAGGATGCGGCGCGACCAACTTGAGAGCTGGCCATCCAGCATCTCACGCTTGATTTCCAGGCCGACGAGCAGGAAGAAAAGCGCCATCAGCGCATCGTTGATCCAGTGCTGCAGGCTCATCGGCCCAATAGAGACGTGCAGTGCAGCGAAATATGCGGAGGCCAGCGGCGAGTTGGCGATAACGATGGCCAGCAAAGCGACGATCATGAGCAGCAGGCCTGCAGACGTCTCGCTATCGAGAAATCGGCGGAAAGTAGAATGGATCAGGCCCTGGTCGCTCGGACGATGGGACAAAGACAAAGGGTCACGCTCCCGTGTGAGAGTTGATCAAAGTCTCCGTCGTTTTCGGGAATCCCGTGGCGCACGCAGCACACGCCATCGCCTGCAATCTAGGTCATTGACCGCAGTCGTGCCACTAAAATCGATGTGATCGAAGCTGGATCGCTGCCGGTCGCGCGATGCGGCTGTTACTGTCGCGGTTCTCCAAGCTGAGGTTGATTGTGACAACTCGATTTAGGAAGGTCGCCCGATCAAAATGAAAGGAGTTCGGGATGGGTGAGAAACGCGAGCGCGTCTACCACACCCTGGTTGAAGGTGTGAAAGACGGCCTTACTGACAAAGAGCTCTACGAATACGTCGTCGAGAAGTGCCCAAAGACCTCGAGCAAGCGCATCGTGCGCGCTTCGCTCCTCGCGCTTACCGATCCCGACCTTCACGATCGGCACATTCTTGATGTCATCTACGCTTTGGCCATCAAACACCGCCTCGACAACCTCGGCATCGCGAAAGATGACGCCGAAGACGACGACATGACGAAACCAGCGCGCTTAATCGAGACAGCTGCCCCCGCCCGCGCCAAATGTCTCTCAGCGAGCACCTTGAATTCAGATGAATAGGCCGAGAAAACGCTTTTGGGTCATCATCATCTTCGCCGTGTGCCTCGTCTTGGCCGTGGCTCAACTCGCGCTGTCGATCGCTATCTATTTCGGATGGCTTCCTTAGCTGCGGGCACCGATCGACAAAGCGCCGGCTTAGCGCCGTAGGCGGCCACGTACACGAACTGGTCGCGGCCGGTGACATCACCGGCGGCATAGATGCCGGACCGGGACGTGCGCATGCGGTCGTTCGACGACGATGCCGCCCTTCGGCGAAAGAGGGCGTCGTGAGGCTCAACCCTGCCTGCGAGCACCGCAATGTTCGGCGCTCGATTACCTTTCCATCATCAGCTATCGCGTCGATCAGAAAATCTGACTCGGGCAAATGCAACTCAGTGGTGGTAATCCTTTTCCACCGAACGTCCTGAGCCAGTCGACTGTCCATTGCAAACGCCATCGTTTTCGCCGGACGGGATAGGCCCGGCATTGTGAACGGCACAATCGCAGCTACCACCTTAGAAAGCGTCGGCCTGCAAAATACCCCGCAACGGCCACAATGAGTATGGCGATTGGATACCAGGTTGCGACGAATAAGGGACTGTCGTCGGGGCAATTAGAGGCGTAGAGCGTAGCGGCAATGCCGGCGGAAGCCAACGCCGCGATTGCCCCAGCTTGACCGGGGTGATCCGGCGCACCATGGCGCATCACCAGAAAGAGGAACACGGTCGGCGCTAACGAGAGGATTGGGATGACCGTCAGGCAATGCAACGCATTGTGGCCAACCAGTCTGCTTCGCCAAAGATCGGCCGGGGTGACAATCATCTCGATGCCAGCGGCGGCGATCAACAGCGCTGGTGCCAGCAACAATAACCAGCGCCGAGCCGTCGAGCTCTCCCCTGGACGGATAAGGCTCTCCATCAGCGATGCCGCCACAAGAAACAGCGCCAAGGTGGCAATGAACTTGAATGCGAAGCGCACAGTCATGATGGCTTGAGCAAAATCAGGTCGAACACCTAGTACCGAAAAGAACACCAATCCCGCCACCAATGCGCCAGTAGCCGTCGCCAAAGCAAGCGCCCTCGAGAGGTTGACGGGCCGCCGTGTGTCCTCTGATATCAAATTGATTAGGTCTTCCGTTTTCACACAAATACTCCGTTTGCGGCTAGCCTGACGAGAACCGTCCCGTTTTGTCGTGCAACCTTACGCAGGATTGGCTATCTTAGCATCATCAACCATGTTGCCATATCCGCAAGCGGATCTCGACCTCACGTTCGACATAACGCCATTCTTCGGTCGCCCGCAATCGAAAGAGCATGGCATCAAATTGAGGGGCACTTTCCTCCGCGAATTCGAACCAGGTGAGAAAATCGAAAGGCTCGCCAAGATCACGACTGTGATAGAGGCGTCGAGCGACCGCAGGCAAATAATCCATCCCGATCTGAAAATGCGCCGACCTCTCCTGAATGATGGCCCTGCGCTCGTCCTGTGCAAGAGACCACCAAAGATCCGACTTGCGGATCGGGATCAGGACCGCAAGGCATGCCTTTGCGCGGCCCAACGGAGGTTGGCGTTCTCCAAGCCGATCGAGCTCGACACGGGTCGTGTATCGCGCGCTGCCGGCCGTTCCGCGCAGAACCCAGGCCGCTGGATCGGGCAGTATGACCTGATTGATGTCCATGACAGTAAGACGAGGCGCAACATCCAGACCCTTACCAGCAATGGCGCGCGTTGCCTCGACCTGCCATTGGCCACTCTCACCAGCCACGAAGTATGTCGGTTTCACCATTGTGACCTACCAGCGCAACATTCTGTGGCCAAGCAAAGCACCGGTTCCGGCAACCATCGAAATGGCAATCGGATACCAGAGCATTACAAAGAGCGGGCTGTCATCATCGCAATTGGCTGCGTAGAATGTCGCCGCAATCCCTGCCGCTACGAGCCCGGCAACAGCTCCCGCGACCACGGGTCGGGTCGGGGCAGCGTATCGAAGCGCGTAGAGAAAACAGGCAAGAGGACCTACCGATAAGAAAGGGATAATCGTCAGGCAGAGCCTGGAATTGTGCCCGATCATGCGCGTCACCCCTGCCTCCGACGGCATGACCAATAGTTCAAAGACCGCCGCTGCACTCATCAACAGAGCAGGAACCGTCAAGCCCAATGCCGTCAACCGAACCGGGACGCCCGGTCTTCCAATCCGGAACATGACCATCCCACCGGTCAGGGTGAGAGATCCCGTTATCACGAATTTGAACAGGAAGCGGCCGGTCTCGATGGCCGTGCCGAAGTCCGCACGCAAGCCGATGACCGCAAAGAACGAAATGGCTGCGATCAATGTGGCGGCAGTGGCAGCATGCATCAGGGCATGATCAAGATTCAGTCGAACCGGCGTATCCTGCACGAGCAGTTCGATCAACTCCTCAGTCTTCATGTCGCCCGCTCCGAATAGAGAGCAGCCAACCCCTTCAATGCCCTGTGCAGGGAAACCCGTACCGCCACCTCTGTCATTTTCAGCCGATCGGCCGTTTCCCGAACACTCGACCCTTCAATCGATATCGATTGAACGATCGTTCGTTGCGGATCCTTGAGCTTGCCCACAATCTGTTCGATATCGATGCGATCGGAGGCTGCCATGCGTTCGTCTGTTTTAAGTGTAGCAATGACGTCCTCAAGCGGTACTGCCTGCCTGCCACGGCGCCGCAGGCTATCGACCACCTTGTTGCGAACGATTGCCGATAGCCATGGCCCCAATGGCCGTGACGGATCCCATGTCCCCCGCTTGAGATGGATTGTAAGCAGCACTTCCTGGACCACGTCCTCAGCCTCGCTGGCCGGCGCACCGAACTGGTCACAACGCTTCCGCGCCATCACGCGTAAATGTGGTGTGAGGGCCGTCAGGAATTTGCGATAGGCATGGCTGTCGCCCGCAATCGCGGAACGCAGCCAGGATGCCCATTCCTTTTCACGCGCCAGATCTTTCATCCGACATATCCTTCTTCGGCGGTTCTCGCGCAATTGTTACAGAGACCAGCCGGATTTTTTTGCGTGTGGGATATCGTGTCAAAGCGCGCAAGCGTTTGAATGTTCATGTCATCGATCATGAGATAAGATTGTCTGACTGTGATTGGGGTTCCAGCAGTGCAAAAACGGGCCGGATAAGACCTTCCAGAAGGTCTCTTTCAGGACGCGTGCGCGCAAGCACACGAATGCCAAGCAGTGTGCCGAGGAGCGTGCCGGCCATGTCCGATGCATTTGGGGAGCGATTGATCGATCCCTCTTTCTGGCCTCTTTCGACGCAGCGCCTGAAGAAAGCCTCAACCTGCACCAGGACTTGAGCCACCACCCGCTGAAACTCATCATCGTGTGGTGCTACCTCGAGCGCGGAATTGACCAACATGCAGCCTTTTCGCTTGGTATCGCTCAACGACCGCTCAATGATCTCGTTGAAGAATGCGCCGATCGCCTCACGCGGCGGCTTCGTCTCAAACCGGCCGACACGGTCGCCGAAGCTCCGTTCGACATAGAAATCGAGCGCTTTGCGATAAAATGCGTGCTTGTCGCCAAAGGCATTGTAGATGCTTGCGGTGGTCAGCCCGATTGCCTGGGCCAGATCACGGATTGACGTTGCCTCGTAGCCGTGTTCCCAAAACCGCTCTACAGCCAGCAGCAATACTTTTTCTTCATCAAATTCTCTTGGTCTGGCCATATATCCTGTCTCCCAGAACATGGATCGAAACGGGCGACGTGCCCAAGAGCATTGCTAATTCTTTTTAAAACATCCGATCTAAAACTCAACCGTGTGTAGTTCATAATTGTGCGAAAATTGGCGCTGCTTTCGAGATTGCGACGACAAGGGATATGCAGTCTTCGTTAATTCGAAGATTCAGACGTTGACCACGACGTTTCCAGTCGACTGCGTCCCCGAAGTTGGAGAATCCAGTGTGATGAGCCAGTCTCGCCGCTTGAAACGCTCGAGAGCATTCTGTCTGGTTGGCCCGCATGATTGTGCTGGGCTCCAACCTTTGGCGACTCTTTCTACTTCAATAATCTCAACGTCAGGCTGTTAAGGGCGGAGAGCAGCCCGACAACGGCAACCCCGAAGATCACGTAGCGCAGTTCTTCGAACGGGGTGCCGCTCAGATAGTCCAGGCCATACTGCCATGCGAGGATGATCACGATGGTGGCAATCAGCGCCAGCAATAGACCGAACAGATGGCGCCAGAATCCTCTCCCATTCTGGGTCATGCTCCCGCCTCCTCGCGGAAACTGTCGATCTTGAAAATCAGCAGATCGTCGCGGCGTTCGATATCGCCTTCGAGCACCACCGGTAAACCGGTCTTGTCGAGCAAGGCCGCCGGCATCGGTCCTCCGTCCTTGGAAGCGAGAAGAAAGAAGGTGTGGCCGTCCACGGGTGCAGTGGAAACGAAGACCGGTGGAACACCTCCAGAAATACAGAGATTGGCGCAGGCCTTGTGCGCGAGACCGGTTCCCGGCTTCATGGCACCAGCACTGCATTTTCCGTCGCAGATCTCGCCCGTCAAACGCCACGAACCGAGGTTCTCCGGCACGGGCGTGACCGGCAATGCCGGCATTTGCGGTTTGGCTGCCTTCAGGTCGTCTTCGCCGCCGATCAGCAGCATGACCAGGTCTCCGCGCTTAACGAAGATGCCACTTGCCTGTGCGGTCTTGCCTGCTAGCGGTAGTGCCCGATCGTCCACGCCGAACTTGCCCGATCCCGCCAACATGACGGCTCGTGCCGGCCTTGCGCCGTCGGCCGGCACACGAAGGATCGGATAAGGCCTGACCTCCATCGTGCCGATCAGATGCTCGCCATGCAACTCATCCGCATAGCTTCCCGACCCGGGGCTTTCGGTATTGAGAGACAAAAGCACGGAGGCCGATGCCATGCCGGCAACGAAGAAGACAATGAAGCCGATCATCAGCGCTCTGACATCGGCCGGCACCTTCTTGAAGTAGCCGACAAAAAATCCACGTTCGGCAGGTCTCAGCATCAAGCTCCTCCTTGCTTCACCGGTGCCGCGGGAAGCAGCTCCGGGGGGATGGCCAACGGCTCCAGCTTTGTGCCAAGAGGCAAAGGTTCGGGATCGACGAGGACGCTCGATCCCTGCAGCCGGACACGATACTTGCGGATGCGCTCGCGGAACGGTGGCGGCGAACAGCCGTCCTCGAGGCGGTATTGATAGCCGTGCCATGGACATGTGATGAAGCCGAGAACGACTTTGCCCTCACCGATCGGGCCGTTCTGATGCGAGCAGACATTTGAGACAGCGGACAGTCCGCCCTTCGAGCGGAAAACGGCAATGCGCTCGCCGCCGGGAGCTGCGCCGATGATCGCCCTGCCATCGGCAATCTCTCTGAGGTCACCGACGATCACCCAAGGCGCCTCGGGGGCCTTTTGCGATGCAGCCGCGTCAGCCGATGTCTCCCGCCGACCTGCGATGAGGTGCAGGGCGCACAATGCAGCCAATCCGCCGATCAACAGGAGCGCCAAAGCATGATCCCGGCGATCGATCAGAGCGCCGAGCGCCACATGCAGGATGACTGCAGCATAGGCGAAGTAGACGCTCATGTGGATCGCCTTCCACACCGGCGGCGTCAGGAAGGAAAGCCAGAAATCGTGGCTCGTTGCCGCAAGGACGGCCAGAATGACGAGCGCGAAGACACCGAAGAGTTCGAAAGGAAAGCCGGCGATGCTCGTGAAGCTGGTATTGCTGGTGAAGAGCGCCGTGAGCTGCGGTGTTGGACTAAAGGAGAGATACCATCCGAGCACATAGTAGGCATGCGTGGCTGCGATGATCGCGGTCATCACGCCAAAATGGCGGCGATTGTAGAGGAGCGGAATGAAACGGGCATCGATCCGCGCCAGTGGCCCGATTGCGAGGACGATGGTCAGCATCAGCAACGCCAGAGACCCGAAGGCACGCATCCGTTGGATCGGCAGGTCGGTATCCCGGAGCGCGGAGGATATGACTGGGCCCAGCCGCAGGAAAATAAGGATGTAGATGAAGATCCCGGCCAGCATGACCGCGTCATAGATGATCTTGGTCTTGTTCCAGATGACCGGCTTGTAGGAGAGGCTCACGGTTGCTTACCCCCCTGTGCTGCAGTGGCATCAAGGCGCACGGCCGGCGCATCGGCCGGCAGTTTCGGGACGCTCGCGAAGATAACGACAAGCATGATCGGGAGAACGACCGCGATGCCTGTCCAGATCACTGTGTGAGCGCGACGGTGACGGCGCTGCATGCTAGCGTTCTCCCCTGGAAAGATTAGTCCACCGCCAGACGACCAGCGGCCAGAGGAGAACGAGCCCGGGGATAAGGAGCGGCCGGACCGCATAGGCGTCACGTGCTCCCGGATCGACCTTGTCGAATCCGAACAGCAGAAAGGCGACGGCGACGGCAAGACCGATGCCGGTCCAAAGCATCAATCCTGCGGAGACGGGATCGGACATCGAAACCATGGGACCCTCAGATGCGGCCGGTCGCCGGTATGGCCGCACCAGTGACGATGCCTGCTGCAGGCGAAATGAGGAATCCGATGAGCTTGGCGATATCCGTTGGCTGAACCCAGCTGTTCGTCTTCGCATTCGGCATCGCCGACCGGTTTTGCGGCGTGTCGATCGTGCCCGGCAGAATACAGTTGGCGGTAATGCGTTTGTCGCGATTTTCCGCGGCGATCGCTTCCGTAAGCCGGATCACCGCCCCTTTCGATGCTGCATAGGCGGCTTGATTGGCGCCGGCCTTTAGTCCCTGCGCTGCCGCGACATGGACGATGCGGCCGTAACCTGCCTGCTGCATCGGTTTCAGGACAGCCGCACTAATTGCATAAGCCGTTCTGGCATTCATGTGAAACAACTGATCCCACCGGTGCAGGCCTGTCTCGTCGACCGGTCCTGTCTGGAAGCCGCCGACGGTATTGGCGAGCGCGTCGAGCCGGCCAAATCTCGCGAGCGTTTTTTCGACTGCCTCCTGGCATGACGTCAAATCGGCGAGATCCATGCCGCCGATCAGCAGGATTTCGCTGCTGTCGGGCAGGCTCTCTGCCAATTCTTCCAAGGCTTCCGAATTGTGCTCAACGCAGACGAGCCGCGTACCGTTCGCCGCAAGCTCCCTGACGACGGCGCTTCCAAGGTTTCCTGCTGCGCCCGTAACCATGACAACGGTGCTTGTTTCTGTTGCTTCACTCATGCTGGTTTCGCCCTTTCGAGTTGAGGCCGCCTGCAAAGGTCCGCCCGTAATTCGGGGCAGCGCATGGTTTTGTTACATATGCTTTAAAAAATTTCCCGCCCACTATGCGACGCCAAGAAATTTTGATGCGGCTGCGAAAAAAATCAGGACCGGCTGTAACGAACCACCTGACTCGACCGTAAAGGTCTCTGTCGGACGAAGGGTAATGGGATCTCGAGGGTTCTGATCGGCGTCCTCCTGAAGGAGCAAACGAATGAAGCGTGATGCTTACGGTCTCATGACCAGCACTGACAGCAACGAGGCACAACGGGCATTCGAGAATGCCGTTTTTGGTCTGGCGGCGCATCGGCCAAGTACTGGTGTCGCCATCCAGTCAACATTGGCAGCCGACCCCCATCATGTTGCCGGCCATGCGCTGAAGGGCTTTGCAAATCTGATATTGGCGCGGTCGGAGCTCGACGAACCGGCTGCCAACGCACTCGTTGATGCGCAGGCAGCGCTGGTGGTCAGAGGCGGAGGAACCGGTGACGAGCGCACCCTTGTGAAAGCACTGGAGGCCGCCGTTGAAGGCTCGTTTTCGCGTGCAACGGATATTCTCGATGACGGTTTCAAGGATCGGCCGGTGACGTTCTTGCCCTTTAAGATTTCGCAGGCTCTGCGTTTCATGCTTGGCGATGCCCGCGGCATGCTACGGGCCAGCACGCGTGCAGTCGCCCGCCTTGACACCAGCACGACGGCGAAGGGCTTTATTCTTGGTTGCCACGCGTTTTCGCTTGAAGAGCATGGTCGGTATGCCGAGGCGCTTGCCGCGGGACAGCTTGCGGTTGCTCTGCAGCCCGATGATTCCTGGGGCCTTCACGCCGTCTCGCATGTCTTCGAGATGCGTGGCGATACGGAAGAAGGTATTGACTGGCTCGAGGCGAACCGCAAGGCCTGGTCGCGCTGCAACAATTTCTCCTTTCATATGGCTTGGCATCTCGGTCTGCTACACCTGGAACGCGGCGATCATGATCGGGTGCTGCAGATCTACGACGACGACGTTCGCCCACAGCAAACCGACGATTTCCGAGACATGGCTAATGCTGTCTCGCTCCTGTGGCGGATGGAGCAATCGGGAGCTCATGTCGGTGATCGCTGGACCGATCTGGCAGAAATAGCCCATCGTCGAAAGGCGGACACGACCTTGATTTTTGCAGCTCTGCATAATCTTGCCGCCATGGTTGCTGTTGGCGACCGCGATGGAGCTGTGGAGCTTGTATCGCATATAGAAGCCAAGGCGCTTGGCGCGGATGATCAGGGCCGCGTCGCCGCCGAGATCGGTGTACCGATGGCGCGCGTTCTCACGGGTCTCGATGCTCCGGCCGACCGCCACATGCTCGAACGCATGGTGGCGAACCTGCCAAAGATCGGTGGCAGCAACGCACAGCGCGACTTCTTTGTCCTCGCGCTCGCCAGGGCGATGGCGACCGATGGCAATAATGTCGGTATTTCGCGTCTCGGCCAGATTCGCCAGCGGCTGAAGGCCGACGACCGATTATTCAAATCCATCGAACATTCGGTTGGCATGAGTTTGTCTGCCTGATCTCACCTTAAAGAAAAGGAAAAACACGATGTCCATGATGGAAATGCAAAAGACAAGCGTCTTCCCTGAAATTCAACCGAGCCTCGGCCGGACGATTATTCTTTCCGGACTTGCCGCCAATATAACCTGGGAAATCTGGGCACGGCTGATCACGCCGTTGTGGGTTGGCGGACCACTGGAGCCGGCTGCTCTGGTTCAATCGGTGTTCGGTTTCAACAATTTGTTGCTAGCCGAAACGATCCACGCGATCGTCGGTATCGTTTTTTATCCGATCGGCTACCTGTTCATCGCCCGGCCGCTGCAGCGGCTGATCGTCCCCAAACTGCCATTACTATTGACAGGTATCGGCTTCGGCATCGGTCTTTGGATCTTCGCCCTTTACGTCATGGCACACCTGTTTGGCGGTCAACCGGCATTTCTCGGTTTTGTTACACTCACCTGGGCGTCGCTGATCGGCCACATGCTGTTTGGTACGGTTGTCGCGTTCGTCGTCCGCCGCATGGAACGCTAGACCTGTTGGGACTAGGCCTGCCCGGTTCCGCCAATCAGCGGGCAGGCTTCTCAACATATTGGTTTTCATCGCCAAGTCTAACACTGAACACAATTCAGTTGACCAAACTCGAGAGATTTACAGTGACCGCTGAAAGCCTCGTTACGCCGAGAGTTGCCGACATCGTTGCCAGGACGCTTCATGCCCATGGCGTCCGTCATGCTTTCGGCATGCCCGGCGGAGAAGTGGTCACGCTGATAGACGGCCTGGAGGCCTCAGGCATCGCCTTTCACCTGGCACGCCATGAAACCGCGGCGGCGATCATGGCGGCAGGCGCAAGCGCGATGACGCAAACCCCGGAACTTCTCGTAACGACCGTTGGCCCGGGCCTTGCCAATGCGGTCAACGGCATCGCCGACGCTGCCCAGGAGCGCGTTCCTTTGATCGTCATATCCGGCATTGTCGACCGTTCGACCCGCGCGCGTTACACCCATCAGGTGATCGATCATGCACAGTTGCTCCGACCGCTGGTCAAGGCTTCTTTCGAAATCGAGCCCGAGAGCGCTGCTTCCACGGTCGCCCGTGCGCTCGCGCTTGCCATGACAGAGCCGATGGGTCCCGTCCATCTCGACCTGTCTCCAGCGACGGCTGCCGCGGTCTCGCCAGCCTTGAATGTCATTTCGCCTCCGAAGCTTCTGAAGCCCTCGGTGACAATGACTGATCCGGCCGTTCACACACTTTCCGAAAGGATTGGCCGGGCGCAACGACCGCTTTTTATCGCTGGTCTTGACGCCGTACGAGATCATGCCGGTCCGGCACTCCAGCACTTGGTCGAAAAAATTGGAGCACCGGTCATCACAACCTATAAGGCCAAGGGCATCATCCCCGAGAACCACCCGCTGTCGCTTGGCGCCGCCGGATTGTCACCGCTGGCGGATCAATATCTTCTGAACCTGGTCCGGGATTCGGATCTGGTCCTGTCAATTGGATATGACCCAATCGAAATGCGGCCCGGCTGGCTGGATTTCGTCGGAGATCCAGCAAAGCTTGTGGAGATTTCCAATACTGCCCCGGACCACGGCATGCATCATGCCGGAACCAGAATCCAGACTGCACCTCGCTCTTTTCTACAGGCGCTGGCCGATATTCACGCGGGGCACAAGACCTGGACGGCTGGCGAACCCGCCGCCGTGAAAAACGAACTTGCCCGTTTATTCGCAAGCAATGGCAGTTGGGGACCGCACGCAATAATCGAAGCACTCAATGCCGTCGCCGGTCAGGAAGCAATCGTCACCGTCGACAGCGGAGCGCATCGCATTCTTCTGTCGCAGAAATGGGTTGCGCCACGGGCGATGTCATTGCTGCAATCGGCGGGCTTTTGCACCATGAACGCGGCCTTGCCGCTTGCGATCGGTGCCAAGGTCGCCGACCCATCACGTCCGGTTTTCGCCGTGATGGGCGACGGCGGTCTTGAGATGGGAATCGGGGAGCTGGCTACGCTACGCGATCTTAATCTGCCTATCACCATCGTGGTTTTTCAGGATCGCAGCCTGGCGTTGATTGCTCTGAAGCAGGCATCCGCCGGCCTGAAATCGGCCGGCGTCACGCTCGGCGAAACGGACTTTGCCGCCGTCGCACGAGGGTTCGGCGGCTATGGCGTCAATGTGGAGAATTGTGATGACTTCCGTAACGAGCTTGAGGCAGCCGGCGAGCGCGAAAGCTTCACTCTCATCGCCTGCAAGTTCGATGCAAGCGCCTACGACGGCGCCTTCTGAACCCACCCAGGCGACAGGTTCAGCCCCTCAGAAGGTCAAGCGCCCCCGTGATCCGCGGCTCGACTTTTTCCGTGGTGTCGGCATGCTGATTATCCTTTTGGCCCATATCCCAAACAACGGGTGGGCGCTGTGGATTCCGGCGCGCTTCGGTTTTTCCGACGCCACGGAAATGTTTGTCTTCCAGTCGGGGATGGCCTCGGCCATCGCCTTCGGCTCGACCTTCGACCGCAGCGGCGCGGTTGCGCTCATCGCCCGCGTCGCTCAACGTGTCTGGCAGATATTTTGGACCCACATTGCGGTCTTTGTCGTCGTTGCCGCCATCATGGTTGTCGCCGGAACCCGCTATGACGGCGTCACCTATGTCGACAGTCTTAACCTCGTACCTTTCATGAAGGACCCGGGCAATCTTCTCGTCGGCCTGCTGACGTTGCGTTATGTGCCGAACTATTTCGATATCCTGCCGATGTACATCGTCATTCTGGCGTTGATGCCGGGAATGATCCTTGCATCAAAGGTCCATCGCTTTCTGCCATTCGCCATGATGGTTGCCTTGTGGCTGGCAACCCAGTTCGACCTGACCGGGCTGCCGGCGGAGCCCTGGTCGGATCGCCGATGGTTCTTTAACCCCTTCGGATGGCAATTGCTGTTCTTCACCGGTTTCTTCCTGATGCGCGGCAGCCTTCCGGCCCCCGGCTTCGACCGCAGGTTGATGGCGTTTGCGGTTGCCGTCGTGATCCCGACCGTGCCGTTTGCCTGGGTACGGTTCCAGGAAGCCTATCCAGCCTTCCAAATGGCCGCCACCAAGCTTTTCCCACTCACCGACAAGACCGACTTCGGCCTGCTGCGCTTCGTTCATTTCATGGCGCTCTGCTACATCGCCGTACATCTCGTCGGTAAGAAAGGCTCCCGGCTGCGCGGCCCTGCCGTGCGCGTGCTGACGGTCGTTGGCCAGCAATCGCTCGCCGTCTTCATCACCGGTATTGTGATTGCCCAGCCGATCGGTATTGCGCTTGATCATGCCGGTCGCACCACTTCTGCAGAGGCAATTGGAAACCTGATTGGCTTCGGCGTGCTTATAGGAACCGCCTATCTCGTACGCTGGTTCAAGAGTTCCCCCTGGAAATCGTGAGAATCCCCAATGTCTGACAATCAAAAACCCGCCAGCCTCGAAGGTCTGCGCATCCTCGACCTGTCGCGGATTCTCGCCGGACCGACCTGTACGCAGCTGCTCGCCGATCTCGGGGCCGATGTCATCAAGGTCGAGCGCCCTGATACTGGCGACGACACGCGCAGCTGGGGACCGCCCTTCGTGCCGAATGCCGATGGCAGCGACAGTGATCTCAGCGCCTATTTCCTGTCCGCCAACCGCAACAAGCGATCGATAGCCATCGATCTCGGCAGCGATGAAGGTGTTGCGCTTGTCGAGCGGCTGGCGGCTATCTCGGACGTGGTGATCGAAAACTACAAGCCGGGCGATCTCGACCGGCGCGGACTCGGCTATGAGGATATTAGCAAGATCAAACCGGATATCGTCTGGTGTGCGATTTCCGGTTTCGGTCAAACCGGACCCTATGCCGAGAGAACCGGCTATGATTTTCTCGTCCAGGCGATGGGCGGTATCATGAGCATCACCGGCGAAAGCGATACGGCCGGTGGCCGGCCCCTCAAGGTCGGCCTTGGCATCGCCGACGTGATGTGCGGCATGTATGCGACCGTCGGCATTCTCGCCGCTCTCCGCCATCGCGACCGGACGGGCGAAGGCCAATATATCGATCTGGCGCTTTATGACACGCAAGTTGCCTGGCTTATCAATGCCGCGACGAACCATCTGGTTTCGGGAAAGGTGCCAAATCGGATCGGCAACCGGCATCCCAACATCGCTCCTTACCAGACCTTTGCAACGGCTGCCGGTGAAATCGCCATCGCAGTCGGAAACGATCAGCAGTTCGCCCGCTTCTGTACGGCGATTGGCTGTCCCGATCTGGCGGGCGACGAGCGGTTTCGCCGCAACCGTGATCGCGTTGTTAATGTCGATGCACTGGACCGGCTTGTGACCGAGGCTCTACAAGCCGACACCGCCGAAATCTGGGAGCAGCGCCTTGTCCATGCCGAAATCCCTGCAGGCCGGGTCGCCACGATCGATCAGGTCGTAACTAATCCGCATACCTTGGCGCGTGAAATGATCATACCCATGGAAACAGTGGACGGACAAACCGTCCGCCTGCTCGGCAACCCGCTCAAAATGTCCGCAACCCCGGTTCGTTTCGATCGGGCGCCGCCGCATGTCGATCAGGATAAGGACGCCATCCTTCGCGCACTCACGATGCTCGAAGCTGCTCGCCGGACTTAAACTGTGGCTTGATCGCGTCGCGCAAATGGGTTTTGCCAAGGATGCCGGAATGGGTCGTCTTGCCGATGGCAAGGGGGCGACGTACCGACAAAGTTGAGGGCGAGCGCTTGATTGTAATCTCGTTTCTGACGCACTGCAGTCGCGCTGAGCCTGGCGGCAATGACGCGTTTTCCGGCGCCGTCTTTGCTCGGGGCGGCAGGCGTCGCCCTCAACTTGAAAAGGTACCTATCCGCAATGGGGCGGATAGGTGATTCATGTCGGCGTCGGGACTTACGGATCAGGTTGTGCCCTGACCTTATCCCAGTTTGCGTCGGCCTTTTTGATATACCCGCTGACGTCCCGCCTCCACGTCTTGAGGACGCTGTCATTGTAATTGAGGTAGAGCTTATTATCGACCACGGTAAAGGCTTGGGGTTTGGTTGACGCCTTGTGGCCTTGCGCCGTTCCAAAGGCACAATAACCGCCATACTGCGGAGCAAAATGTCCTGGGTTGGCGGCGAATGCATCGCGATGTGCGGCGGATGCAAAGTGGAACGTCGCCCCTTGGTAGGTTGCCGTATATTTGTCCGACCCTTTCACAGGCTTGTGGTCGGTGAAATAGGCGACGGGATCATAGCCGTTGATGGCCACACCATTCGTCGTAAAAATCTCCGCGGAATAGCCGACAGAGGCGAAGGAAAGTGTGAGAGCCGCTGCAAGCGGCAGAATGGGGCGTAATGAGATCGTCATGGTGTTATCCTTCTGTTGAACGAAAGCGCCGCCTTTTTTCGTCGCGGGCGGCTCAACTTTGCGACACATTGAACCTGGCGTTGCGAGAACTCATGCTGCCATCGCCCGCGATGACCGTGAGCGCTTGCGCCAGCTCCTTTCCCGTGCTGATCATGGCCTCCCCGTTTATAAGCTCGATCCGCTCCCCTATGCCGTTCGAGGGGCGCAGCGCAATACTGGTCTGGGTGTTCAATTCCAGCGAGGCGCCGCCGGCAAGATCCACCTGCCTGCGCTCGCCCGTCGCGGTCCAGTAGTCGGCGGTCAGCTCGGAAATTGAGGGCCACGAATGAAAAGGCGGCCGGACGGCGACGTAATAAGCGGATGCCGACAGAGCGGCCGAGATCGGTCGTATGACAGGCTGAAAGCGTGAGCGGGAGCAGGGCGGCGATGATCAGCCGTGACATGACATGAGCCTCGGAACGTGAAGGGGAGAGCGTTGACGACTTTCGTGTCCTCAGTCGCGGTCGACGAGGATCTTGCTGGCCAGCGCCGCGATCTGGTCGCGATGCGCCCAGGCTACCATCACGCTCAGCGCGAAGAGCACGATCGCGGGGACGGGCGAGCCCGGCAGCACGAAGAGATGGGTCAAGGTGGCGCCGACCATGATCGCGGCGAGCAGAAGCGCACCGAGCGAGGCCACAGCCGGGACGAGTAGCGCGGCCGCGCCGATCAGCTCGAGTGTTCCGGTGAAATACCTAAACCACTGCCCGAGCCCGATCTGCTCGAAGTTCTGAACCATCATCGGCAGGCCGTAGAGGTTGGCGCTGCCGGCGGCGATGAAGGCCGCAGCAAGGAGAAGCTTGACGCTCCACAGTCCGATTTGACGCCAGCGCGGCGCGGCCTGCTCTGCCCGGGGGATCCAGGTTGATTCCGCCTCATTCTTTATCGTCGGGCTGTCTGAATTCTGCATGGTAAACTCCCTCGTGTGGAACAATCAATTCATCGGCTCACGCATTGATCGACGCTGGCTGCTCAGTTTGAAAACAGTCCGTCGTCAAGGTCATTGGTCTTTTCTTCGATACTTGGCAGCGACACTCCTGTTATGTCCGACGGCACTGGAGCGTTACATTTGGGGGACTTCACAACTGCGTGCGTCTGCCTGAACATGGGTTCATTGCGAACACATCGAGAGCGCCACCTTCAATTCCAGCTCGCGGATTTTGCGGTCCTTTTCGGAGACTTCCCTGATCATCTGCTCCATGCGGGCGTCAGGCGCGCGCGATATCTCCCAGAATGTCACGGTGAAAATCACAGGTATGGTGGTGGCAGTTTTATCGTCGATATCCGCCAGTCGATCTGACTGCTGCGATGGACTTTCCGTCGCGACACAGCCCCAAAGCTTGAGGGTGCATTCGGCGCCTGCATCGCAGCGGATGAAGGCTTCCAGCGCCGCTTCGCGTCGGACAACGGTGCGGCGAAACGCCGTGCTTTCGACGTGTATGCGAAACGTGGATCCATCGATGACATGGGGAAGCATCG
Source organism: Rhizobium sullae (assembly GCF_900169785.1). GTDB lineage: Bacteria > Pseudomonadota > Alphaproteobacteria > Rhizobiales > Rhizobiaceae > Rhizobium > Rhizobium sullae. Next base: position 22,053 of record NZ_FWER01000054.1, on the reverse strand, counting down.
CAACACTCGAGACGGTCTCGAACACAATACCGGGGCGTATCCGGGAATAATCGATCGCCAACTCCCGATGCGCCTGAACCAGATGAGCAATGCTCGGAGTGATCGCCTGCCCCCAGACGGCCGCGCCTTCTCCGAAATGATGAACGATAGCATGGCCGATGTTTGGACATGTGATTGATTGCAGCATGAGGGTGTTCCTTTGTAATCCTCGAACGATCCGTCAGCATCGCGCCGGATCAGGTTTGCGACCTTGCTGCCTGCTAATTCGTGGGAATGCAGGCGGTTGTTACAAAGGATCTTCGTTTTTTTGCAGCCCGGTCTTCATTTGGGAAAGCCCACCGCTGTCAGGCCAGCGTCAAGCATATCGGACCGGGCCTCGTGGCCACCGTTGTGGATGCACATGATACTGTCGCCCCGAATGCAGTCCGGTACATCGTCGCACTCGATGCTATCCAGCGTGACTTTCTTCGCTGCCTTCATGTCGCATTTGGCGCGCTCACGCAGAATGGCCAAGCTTTTGAGCGCATCGCCCTGATGGAATTTGGTGCCAATCGCCCGACCGGCGAGCGGAAATGTCTGATCCGCGGTCCCATGAAAATGTACCATTGGAGGAAGATTGGCAACGCAGTCATCCGGTTTGGGAAGAGGATTCCAGAACACGCCGGAGAAAGTCACCACGGCCGCGGTTTTCTCCCCCTGCTGGCAGGCGGCGTACCAAGCCATCGATGCGCCGATGGAAAAACCACCGATCACCGTCTTGTCCGGGGTAAAACCGTAGCGTTGCCGCAGGTCATCAAAGACATTCGCGATGAACGCCATTTCATCGCGACCCTGACGGGGACCCTGAGGAAAAGACCAACCGCCGTCGATGCCATCGACGGCTACATAGGCCAGATGATGCGCGAGCGTCATCTCGACCAGGGGGCGTTGCTGCATCTGCAACCTGGCGGAGCTTTTGAAACCATGGAAATAGACAAGGACGCCGCGAATGTCGCCATCTTGCGGCAACTCGATCCGATAGTTTCCCTCCCTGACCGGACAAGCAGTCTGCACTCCGCAAAGCATTGCGGAAGAAACGGCAAGAGGCATGACGGCGATGAGGAGGAGAGCAGCGAGCGGGCATGTGCGCATGAAGGGTATCACCGGTGCTTATAGTGAGAAGTCTGCCAGAGACCTGGTGCGTGGTGAGCAGTTTGCGCGAGGCATCTTGCAATAGCGTGCGGGCGCGGCGACGCCTTCACGCCCAGGAACGATTATCATCGTTTCCCGGCCGCTGTGGCTGTGAAGCGATACGATCGTGCCCGATGGCACGATGCTTCGGATGACGACGTAATCTTCCCCGTTTCGAGCCGAGAGATCGACGAGCGGCCCCATGATATCGCGCATTTCCGCTCGCTGCCCCTTGAATGTCGCGGATCTTGTCATCGAATACACTCCTTTATATTTATACGTAGAAGAGTAAGGACGCTTCGAAGTGTTCTGCCGGCGAGCGCGACGTGATTGATGCCCATAAGTTGTTCCTTCAAGCTACGATGCCTCTGCGCACGGCTCAGAAAGGTTCCGCGCCGCCCGGTGACCGGGAAGGAGGTAGGAAGTCCGTGTCACAGCAGATATTTCGCGCGCGGGTCGCTGATCGTTACATCGAACAGAAAAAAAGATTAACATCTTGTCCTGTGTGGATTCCGTCCACATCGCCTTAGTCTCGGCCCGCGCCGCTGATCAGGCCGTTGCCCGCAGGCGCAGTGGCTGTGGAGCAAGTTGGTTGAGATGCTTTATGGGGCTGAACCCAAGGGGCCAGCGTGTGACAGTGCCTTCGCCAGCATCGACCCCACGAAAGGCCCCGCGTGGGCGGCTAAGTGCTCCAGAAAACACCGGCTACTTAACAGCGAAATCTGACACGCCATTGATAACCGGAAGATTGCGCTATAGATTTACCGGCGCGGCAAGCGGCCGCCTATCATCAGGAGCTTTTATGCCTACCGGTACTGTCAAATTTTTCAACGAAGACAAAGGCTTTGGCTTCATCACCCCCGAGAATGGCGGGACGGACGTATTTGTGCATGTCTCCGCTCTGCAGCGAGGCGGATCTTTGAAAGAGGGACAAAGGGTCAGCTACGAGCTAGGCCAGGACCGCAAAACTGGAAAGTCGAAAGCGGAAAACGTCAGCGTGCTCTGATCAACGTTTAAGACCGTCGGAGTGAGCTGCCGGCATCCTAATGAACAACCGCCGGCCTCTCGGACCTCGTCGAATACAGATGCAAAAGCATGACGCCATGCTTGAGATGGAGTTCGGCGGGCTCATATCCCTCCTCCAATCGCTTTGCCCGCCCCGGTCACGCTCGCCATACAGTCCGAAATTCGCGGAAAAACTCGGGATGCTCGCTCTAAGATGACACGTCAGGCCGAAAGTTGCTAAAATCTCGCTATCTCGCAACGTGCAGGTCTGGTCATGTCGAATATCACGCACAACCAAATTGTCGCTCTTACCGATGAGTTTATCGAGCGCATGCGCGCAGATGACGAAAGATCGTTCGGGGCTTAGGGAGTTTTCGGTATTTGTCAGCGGCCGTTTGGGCTATGAGGCCACGATGTGGGATCCGAACCTGGAGGGTTCCCTGATCAAGCGGTTCAACGATCATTACGATCTGGTCAGGCAGCCGCTCGGCATGAGATGGGACTTTCTGAACGGCTATGTGGAAAGACATCTCTGAGCGCCACTCCGCCGCGACCTCGTCGGCAATCGGCACGCCCTGCAATTTTCTAGGCGTTGAGAATTAATTGCGCCATCGGCCATGCGTCCGGCCATTTGCATTTCGGCTTGAATTCTTCGAATGCCATCATCTCAAATGTCGTTTTCTTTTTACGCATTCCCTGATGTTATCATCGGATGGTCAAATATCCGCCACCAAAACCGCTTCTCGCCACCGATATGCCGGTTCGTTCAAGAGCCCGCAAGCCGCGAGATCCGGCCCAACCGAACCTTCCCTTCGATCCCATGCCCGCGCGCATCGAACCGTGTCTGGCACTTACAAAAGCGAAGCCGCCGAAGGGACCGGACTGGGTCTTCGAAATCAAATGGGACGGCTATCGCCTCGCGGTGCACATCGAACCCCGTGGTGTCCGGGTCATCACGAGAGGCGGACATGATTGGACGCATCGCTTTCCGGCGATAGCAGTAGCCGCAAAGCAACTCGGCGTGGCAACCGCGATACTTGACGGCGAGGCAGTCGTTCTCGACGAACTGGGGCGGCCGAGTTTCGGATTGCTGCAGCAATCGCTTGGCGGGCGTGGCGGCAAACGCACATCCGGCGAAGCACTCTTCATGGCTTTCGATCTGCTCTACTTCGATGGGCATGATCTGACCGAGATGGAATTATCCGGAAGGCGTCATCTGCTCGAGGGCCTGGTCGCCGGCAAGGAGGGCGACATTCGACTTTCCGAAGAGGTCGAGGCAGACGGCGATCAACTGCTTGCTGCTGCATGCGAGCACGACCTCGAGGGCATCATCGCCAAGAACCGGCACAGCACCTACCGCTCCGGCCGCCTCGGCGACTGGCTGAAAATCAAATGCCTCCAGAGCGACAGCTTTGTGATCATCGGCTATGAACAGTCCATGGTCGCGCGGGCCGGTATCGGCTCCCTGCTGCTTGCGGCGCGAAAGGGCGATGGGCTGGTCTATGTCGGGAATGTCGGGACCGGCTTCAAGGAAAGTGTCGCATGGGAGCTGCGCTCTATGCTCGATCGCCTGACGGCGAAGAAGCCGCCCGTCGAATACAAGGACCGATCAAAGGGTATTGTCTGGGTGCAGCCGACGCTGATTGCCGAGATCGAATACCGGGCATGGACACACGACGGCAAGCTCAGGCATTCGTCATACAAGGGGCTGCGCGAGGTGCAGGACAACGCCGCGATTTACGAGATCGAATGACAATATCGAAAACACTGTGCTTCAGCGATCTTACGGCGCTTCAAATTGTCTCCTGCATGCCATCCCAAGGCCGCCCAATTACGTTCGACTACCCGCAAAGATGAGGTTGGCGGTAGTGTTGACTCTATAATTAATTCAACCGAGAACAGGCGATGAAATAGAGGGGAAATAATGATGGCTGATGAGAACAACATAGGACCGGTTGCTGCAGTTGAGACGCCGGAGGCGGAGGCAAAAACACCTGCTGCCAAGAAGCAGAAGTCGCCACAGCGCCCGAAGACGGCCGTCGAGCCGGCGCGATCTGAATCAAAGACAACTGCTGCAAAGTCGCAGGTCACCAAGCCACGGGCATATAGCGAACAGGAAAAAATTGGCAAGCTCAAGCTGATCGAGACGGCAGTCACCAAAGGCAAGAGCACTCTCAAGGACGCGATCAAGACTGCCGGCATATCGGAGCAGACCTACTATAACTGGAAACGGACCGCGACGCCCGTTGTTCAAAGGAACGAGAAGCCGGCTCCTGCCGGCGATGAGTTGGCAGATCTTGTTCAGCTCGAAGAGGAGAACCAGAAGCTGCGCAAGCGTCTGGCCGAAAAGTTGCGCGTGGAAAATACGCAACTGCGCAAGAGGCTCGGGCTGGATTGATCCAGCAACGAGGCCGTGCAGGCGGTCATTTTGTCGATTGACCGCCCGGTCTTGCCTAACTTCAAAGGTCTGGCTCGCCTCCAATCCCGCCCTTGAGGTGAGATTGCTGGCGCGAATGTTTCCTGCGGATAGCGCCTCAAAAGGTCGTTTACTACGGGGTTGTCGACGCGAAGTATGGGTCGTTGTCGCGCGCGCTGGCCAGTTGCAGCGCCCGGTGAGGCGATATATATAGGCCCCGCCTGGCAGGAACGCAGTGGCGCCAGTCGGCGCTGGCTGTGCTACGAGTTGCTTAAGGTTGAAATTATATGAAAACGTCACAACGGAAATTCGTTGTTGAATTCAAGTCGGGTCGGCGAGCGATGAAGGCCCGGACCAACTCAATTTGGGGTGACACTGATCTCAAGGCTTTCGCCCGCGAAGCGGAAGATAAAGTGCCGCATCCGTTCAATTCAGATGGAGCACCCGGTACGCCTGACCAAGGTCGAGACATGCCGTGTGATCCGATGAACCCGGGGAACGCTAGCGACCACGCAGCTGAGGCCAACGTTGCAGGCACGGCGACACCATCGGGCAACGGCGCAGGCGGTGAAGTGCCAAATCAACATGAGGCCAGCGTTCTCGCCGCCGAAGTTGTTGCGCAGGTGCCGGAGAGTAAACCAGGGCCGCAGCCTCGGACAACGTCAACGGGGACTCCTCGAAATCGTGTTAAGCGCGGTCCCATTGCGATGGGGAGGAACAAGCCCCCAAGTGCGGAATCCGCCCCTGCTAGGGATTCCGTTTCCCTGGAGGAAGTGGCCGCCCTTGGTGCAGAGAATAAGCGGCTCAAGACGCTACTGGCTGAACAGCTCCATCTACAGAACTTGCAGCTCAAGAAGATGCTTGATTGGTCGTTAACTCCAGCCATCTGAGGAGCGAATTCATGCAATCCTCTTCGTGGTGGGAGGCGGGACGACCTTGCGCGGTTGGCGGGCCGCACCTGGAAGCTTGGCGTCAAAGCATCTTCTCAAATCAAACACCATTTGCAGTAACATCTGCTCCGCCGCCGCAAATGTGAAGGTCTCGCTGCCTTGATCCTAGGACAATTGGGCAGGGAACACCAAGACCGGAAGCGGGCGAACGTCTGATGAGCTAGTTGCATAGTTAGTGCCCTCGCCTTGAAAGGGATCGAACTGCAAATCGGTCGTCTACCTTCAGCATCATTGAAAATCCCGGCTCTTGATCTTCAGCGTGTCGATATGAAGGCCCGGCGTGAACATATTCGAGGGGGAGTTCGAGGACGACCGTGGTGGCGGAATTGGATGTGTTTCCATCCTAGTCGAACCGATTGCGAGGAAATTGTTGGCGGACCACACCGGCTTGGTCGCGCTATCCGACGTTCTGGAAGTAGGATTCCTCAGCCAGTGGTTGCTTGCCACTGTTACTGCGCTCTTTCCACCTCCGACATTGAACTACCCCCTACGAGACTCGAGCGCTTGCCTATAATTTGGGATTCGCGTCAACTGCCGTGCTTGCGAAGGTTGCGCGTCCGGGTGATGTGGCAAATTCCTTCATTTACGCCCTGCACATAGCTCGCAAGATCCAGGACTCTCTTTTCTCGAGACAGATTTTCACAGATATAGTCGCGGCGTTGAATGACTCCGAGCAAAATTTGGGCGCGACGCAGATCGATAAAATCGTGACCCGCAGGGCAGAAACCATGGCCGCGTCGCCTTTCAAGGGTTCCGACGTAACCAAGTACACCTGCGCCCCGATATCTAAACGAGAATAGACCTTCTCGCACGGTGGTGCTCTCTCATTTACTTGCTTTTCGTGCTGGCCTCGGCGGTAAAACTCGGTGAACCCAGACGTCGCGCGGATACCAGGCGCATTATTACTCAATAGCTGAAATGTCCGATGAAATCGGGGGGCACACCATCCCGAGCAACGCAAGTTCTTTGGGTGGCACACCGCTTGCATCGCGTCCCGCAATCCACTTGCGAGAGGAACCGGCCGTGTATGCGAATATCAACCCGTCGATCGACGTCCGACTGCTCCACACAACCTATCTCCTGCTCACCGAGAGGAACGTTTCCAAGGTTGCCGTTCTGCTTGGCCTCACCCAGCCGAGTGTCAGCGCATCGTTGAAGAAAGCGCGTGAGGTCTTCGCTGATCCGCTGCTGGTGCGCAGCGGCCAGAGACTCGTTCTGACGGAACGGGGAGAAGAGGTGATGGTTTCGGTCGGCCTCATCCTGGAAGGACTGAAGAACACGCTGAACCGGACCAGCCAGTTCGATCCTGGCGCGGTCCAGAGCCGCATGCGCGTCGCCGCCGTGAATTGCTTCGGCGCCTTCCTCATCCCGCCGCTGGCCGCAAGCATCCGCCAGAAGGCGCCCGGCATTTCGGTCGATTTCTTCGCTCCTTCCGAAAAAATGGACCTGATCGATGAACTGGGCGCGGGCCGGGTGGACCTTGTGATCGGCAACTGGCCGGCACCGCAGCAAAGCCTGAAATCGACGACACTCCTGCATTGCGACATCGCCTGCGTGGTGCAGAGATCCAATCCTCTCGCCCGGGCCGGCCGGCTGACCCTTCACACCTATCTCGATGCCGATCATGTCTCGCCGACGCCGGGATCGAGCGCCTTCTACAGCCCGATCGACGGCCGGCTGTCGCAACTCGGGATGAAGCGGAGGATCGCTATGTCCGTACCGGAATATGCCCTTATCCCGGCCATCCTGGCGGAAACCGACCTCGTCTTCACCACCGCCCGGCCCTATGCCGAATACATCATCGAAAACGCGCCGGCCAATCAGCTTCGGCTGATCGAAGCGCCACGGGAATTTGACCAGATGAACCTCTATCTGCTCTGGCATGAGCGCGCCCATGCGAGCGGCGCCAATCAATGGCTGCGCGGCGTAGTCCGCTCCGTCGCCCGCCGTTTCGACCAGACCCTCCACGCCATGCCCGCAAAGGCCGAGCTCCTCGCGGCGTACTGAGCGGGAGATATATAAGCGTGTGTCTATATCTACTATTGACGCTGCAGGCGTTCACCCCGCGATCAATTTTGCCCATGCTTCAGGCAGATCTCTTCAGTGCCGAACAAATGAGCAAAATACGCGAGGAATTCGATGCTAATGCACACCCTGCTTCTGGACGGTGCAAACCGTGATCCGGACCACGCCTGTTTCCACTGGGTGGACCGGGGCAGGAGCCTGACCTATGCCGAAGCGGTCGATACCATGGAGCGTGCCGCCGGGGCCCTTCATCATTTCGGCGTCAAACCGGGCGACCGCGTGACGATCCTTGCCCATAACGGCATGGACTATCTCAACATCATGTTCGGCTGCTGGCGCCTCGGGGCCATCTGCGCCCTCGTAAACGTCAAATTTGCCGACGAACTTGCCTATTATTTCGCCGATCACGAGCCCGCGGTGGTCGTCTATACCCATGACATGAAGGAGCCGATCCACACGGCGGCGGCGGGCGCGCCGAGCGTCAGGGCACTGATCTGCATGGACGGACCGCAGGAAGGCGCCCATTCGCTCCCCGACCTGATGGCCGCGGCGCTCCCCCTCCCCGCCGATCCCAGCAACGAGGATGCGATCGCGCATCTTTCCTACACATCCGGCACCACCGGCAAGCCGAAGGGTGCCTGCCTGAAGCACGAACCGACCGTCCGCGCGACGCGCTGCATTGCCGAGCGGCTGCAGATCACCGCCGCCGACGTCTCTTTCGGGCCAAGCGCGCTCTCCAGTTCCTACCAGCTCGTCGGCAACCTGCTGCCGCAGCTTTCCCGCGGCGCGGCCATCAACGTCATGGGCAAGTGGACCCAGACGACCGGCTTCGATGCGCTGGAAGCGCGCGGCGCAACCATGCTGATTGCCAATCCTCCGATCCTCACCGAGGTCCTAAACGAAGCAGCCGTGCGAGGCCGTACGCCATCCAAGCTGCGCATGAGCATGTCCGGCGGCGGACCGGTTCCGCCGACCTTGAAGGCCGGCTGGCATGAAAAGCTGAAGCTGCCGCTCGTCGAAAGCTACGGCCAGTCCGAGCTCGGCGGCTTTGTCGCGCTCGGTTTCCCGAAGCTCGATCCGGCTGATATCGAGACGCGCCGCGCCGGCCAACCGCTTCCCGACAAGGAAGTGCGCATTCTCAATGCGGACGGCACCGAGGTTGCATGCGGCGCGGTCGGCGAGGTCGCGCTCAGGGGCGGCTTCATGTGGGGCTACTGGGGCAAGCCGGAGAAGACGGCCGAGACGCTCAAGGGTGGCTGGCTTCGGACCGGCGACATCGGCTCGATGGACAAGCAAGGCTTCGTCACCATGCTCGGACGCCGTTCCGAACTGATCGAGGTCGGCGGCAAGACCTGGTATCCGCGCGACGTCGAGGAGGCGCTCTCCACGGTGCCGGGCGTGCAGCAAGCGGCCGTCGTCGGTGTTCCCGACAAGGCGATTACCACCCGGCCGGTTGCATTCGTACAGGCCGCAGGTCCTGTGGATGGGGAGGAGATCAAGGCGAAGATCGCCGGTTCGGTGCCCTATGACCTTTCCCTCATGACCGTCATCCCGCTCGCCGAACTTCCCATGACGCCCACCGGCAAGATCGCCAAGGCGGAACTTGCCGCCCGTGCAGCCGCGGCCTGAGAGGGGACCAGAGAACATGACCACGAAACTGAAATCGCACTGGTGGTGGGATCACACGACGAAGGATTTTTCCGAGTTCGACATGGAAGAATTCGTCGCCATCCTGCCGATCGCGGCCGTCGAACAGCATGGTCCCCATCTGCCGGTGCGCGTCGATGCGGCGATCAATGCCGGCACCATCGTCCGCACCGTTGAGCTGATGGATGACGATCTGCCCGTCCTCGTGCTGCCGATGATGCCGGTCGGCAAGTCGGTCGAGCACACCGCCTTTCCGGGCACGCTTACCTTCACCTACGAGACATTAGCGAAGATGTGGTTCGAGCTCGGCGAGAGCGTCAACCGGGCCGGCTGCCGCAAGATCATCTTCGTCAATTCCCACGGCGGCCAGCCGCAGGTGATGGAGATCGTCTGCCGGGAACTCCGCGTCAAGCTCGGCATGTTCGCCGTCAGCGCTTGGGCGAGCGCCGGCGCGGATTTCTCCGATCTCTACAGTGCCCATGAACTGAAACACGGCATTCATGGTGGGGAGGCGGAAACCAGCGTCATGCTGCATCTGCATCGCGACCTGATCGACATGCAGTATGCCGACGATTTCGTGCCGGTCTCCGTGGAGCTTGAGGATGCGGGCGGCCTGCTGATGCCGGAAGGACGGATCGGCTACGGATGGCAGACGCAGGACGTGCAACCTTCCGGCGCCTGTGGCAATGCCGCCGCCGCTGACGCCGAACGCGGCCGCGAACACGTGGAGCGCAGCGCCCGCAACCTCTTGAAGCTCATCAACGAGGTTCTCGAATTCCCACTCGACCGCATCACCGACAAGACGATGTACAGGAGCTGACGACGTGATGCACCACCGGACGCCCCATGACGTGATCGGACCGACAAGGGCCGAACTCGTGTTGCGCGACGGCACCGTCCTGGTTGCGGACATCTATCGGCCAGCGAACGAAGACCTCTATCCGGTACTCCTGATGCGCCAGCCCTATGGGCGGGCCATCGCCTCCACCGTGGTTCTGGCATATCCGTCCTGGTATGCGTCGCAAGGCTACGTCGTCGTCGTGCAGGACGTGCGCGGCTGCGGCGAGTCCGGCGGCGATTTCGAGGCCTTCATCCATGAAGCCGAGGATGGCGCCCAGACGCTGGAATGGGCCGCCGACCTGCCGGGCAGCAACGGCAAGCTCGGCCTCTACGGTTTCAGTTACCAGGCGATGACGCAATATCTTGCGCTCGCTGGCAAAGGTAGCCGCCGGCCGGATGCGATCGCTCCGTCCATGGGCTCATGGATGCCGCGCGACGACTGGGCCTATGAAGGCAACGCGTTCCGCTTCGGGGTGAATGTCAGTTGGGCGGCGCAGATGGTCAAGCTGAAGGCTGCCCGTAGCGGCGATGCCGCCACCTACGCGGCACTCGGCGCCATGGGCGATGCCGCGCTGCACGACTGGCTCGTGGAAAGGCCCGGCCTTTCGCACCTGTGCAAATGGATCGAGGATGACGCGGCCTATTGGGATGCCGTTTCTCCCGGGACCCTGCTCAAGTACGATCCTCTCGACATTCCGGCCCTTCATACCGGCGGCTGGGCGGACTTCTTGCTGCAGGGCACCTGGGCCGCAGACGCGGCCTTCCGCGCCCAAAACCCCGAAACGTCCCACCTCGTCATCGGGCCGTGGGCGCATGTCCCCTGGAGCCGCATGAGCGGCGGCACCGACATGGGACCGGCCGCGGAGTTTTCGGTCGATCGGGCGCAGGTCGAGTTCTTCGATTTCTACCTCAAGGGCAGAGGCGAGCGGCCCGTGGCCATGCGGCTGTTCGACATGGGCAGCCGGACCTGGCAGAACCTCCCGTCGCGTCCGGATATCTCGGACGAGAGATTCTTCCTGTCCTCGTCCGGCCTTGCGGCCGCTACCGTGAGCGATGGCCGTCTCGGCCTCGAACCCTCGGCCGGAGCCGTCGACACCTTCGTCAACGACCCCTTCCGCCCGACGCCGCTCATCGGCGGCCATCTCGGAACGCCGGCCGGGTTTGTCGACCGCAGCGCCTGCGATACCCGCGCCGACGTGGCGGTCTATACCAGCGCGCCGTTCGTAACCAGCAGGACCTTCGTCGGCGAGGCAAAGGTCGAGGTCGATATCCATACGCCATCGTCGGGCTGCGACCTCTGCGCGGCGCTTTCGCTCGTCACGCCGGACGGCGCAGCGAAGGTCGTCTCCACCGGTTATGCCCGGATCGAGTGCGCTCAGCAGGCTTCCGCATCGATTTCGCTGCGGCCAGTATGCCTGACCGTTCCGGCGGGCCATGCGTTGCGGCTTTCGCTGCAAGGAGCCGGCTCGCAGGCCTTCGAAGTCCACCCCGGCAACGGCCCCTTCGCATCCGTGCCGGACATGGCGAAGCGGCCTATCCCGATTTCCATTCACCACGGCGGAACTGCCCGTTCCCGCCTGATCATGCCCAAGGTTTAGATGACGTCGAATAAGCACTACCTCACCCTCGACAACGCGACGGCCATCTACGGCGATTCCGTCGCCGTCAGCGGCCTAACGATCGAGGCCGCCAAGGGCGAACTGCTCTCGCTGCTCGGCCCCTCGGGCTGCGGAAAGACGACGACGCTCCGGATGATCGCGGGCTTCATCCGCCCGAGCAGCGGGCGCATCATCCTCGGCGGCGAGGATATCAGCCGCCGTCCCGTGCATACCCGCAATATCGGTGTGGTCTTCCAGTCCTACGCGCTCTTTCCGCACCTGACGGCGCTCGACAATGTCGGCTTCGGCCTGCGCATGCGCCATGCCGGCAAGGCGGAATGCCGCGAGAAGGCCGCCGCCGCACTCGATACGGTCGGCCTCGGCGCCTATTACGACCGCTATCCCGGCCAGCTTTCGGGCGGCCAGCAGCAGCGCGTGGCGCTGGCCCGCGCGCTGGTGATCGAGCCTGACGTGCTTCTGCTCGACGAGCCACTCTCCAATCTCGACGCACACCTGCGCGCCGACATGCGCAGCGAAATCCGCTCGCTGCAGCAGCGGCTCGGCATCACCACAGTCTTCGTGACGCATGACCAGCAGGAAGCGCTCGCCATGTCCGACCGCGTCGCGGTCATGAGCAAGGGGCTGCTGATGGAGATCGGATCGCCCGTCAGCCTCTGCGACCGGCCGAAATCCGCCTTCACCGCCTCCTTCCTCGGCGCCCGCACCGTGATCGAGGGCCGCACAGAAGCCGGGCGCTTCGCCGCGCCGGGACTGACCTGCGACGGTGCGCCGGAAGGCGCGACGCGTCTTGTGCTGCGCGCCTCCCGCCTCAGACTTTCCGACGAACCGGGGCCGCTTCACGTCTCCGGCACGCTCGTCAACGCGGCCTTCCTCGGGGACACCTACGAAGCCGACATTCAATCCGCGTGCGGCACGATCCGCCTCATCGTGCCTTCGGATATGCCGCCGCCGCCCGTCGGGACGTCGTGCAGCATCCAGACACAGCCGGGTGGCGCCACATTCATCTAACCAGGGCATCTAAACGAACAAGGGGAACCTCAGATGACTATTTCGCGTCGTAAATTCAACAAACTGATCGTCGGTGCTGGCCTTGCCGCACCGTTCCACATCATCCGCCCCGCCGCCGCACAGGAGCCCAAGAAGGGCGACGAGCTGGTCGTCGGCATCTGGGGCGGCGCGCAGGAGCGCATCGTCAAGGAATATGTCGAAAAACCGCTGGTGGAGAAATACGGCTGCAAGATCAGCTACGTTCTCGGCGGCACCGGCGACCGCCGTGCCCGCGCCTATGCCGAGCGCGGCCGCCCAAGCTTCGACGTTCTCTACCTGAATATCTTCGAAAGCCGCCAGGCGGTGAAGGATGGCGTGACCCAGGAGCCGACCGCGGCGGTCAAGAATTTCGAGGCGCTTTATCCGAGCGCGCGAAAGGGCGGCTATGGCGTCGCCTTCAACCCCTGCACCATCGTCTACGACAAGACCAAGGCCTCCAAGCCCATCACCTCGTGGAAGGACATGTGGAACCCGGAATGGAAGGGCCGCATCGCCTGGCCGGACGGCCTCGGCGCCGAAGGCATCTCGGCCCTGATGATGACCGCCCGGGCCTTCGGCGGCACCGAGAAGGACTTCGACATGGTCGTCGACAAGGTGAAGCAGCTGAAGCCCTTCGCCGCCATCCAGGCGAGCCAGGCGCAGCTCTTCGAAATGTTCGACCAGAAGCTCGCCGACCTTTCCGTCGAGTTCGGCAGCTTCACTCAGTCCTACGTGGAAAGCCGCAACCCGAACATCGCGATCGCCGCTCCGTCCGAAGGCCAGGCGCTTTCGATGAACGTCGCTTGCATCACCGTCGGCACGAAGAACCAGAAGCTTGCCGAGGAATGGATCAACCTGCACCTTTCCGAGCCCTGCATGCTCGCCTATGCCCGCGAGATCTACTATTCGCCGACGGTCAACAACATCACCCTTCCGGACGACCTGAAGAAGAAGCTCGTCGTCGGTGAAAGCCAGGTCAGCCAGCTCGTCGATTTCGACTGGGATTACATCAACGCCAACCGCGCAAAATGGCAGGCCCGCTACGACCGGGAGATCGCCGGATGAACCGTTGGATAGGACCGGCGCTCGCCGCGCCGGTCACCCTGTGGCTGCTGCTTTCCTTCGCGGCGCCGATGTTCGTGGTGCTCGTGCTTTCCCTGCACGAGTATCCCGACCCCTTCGGCCCAATCTTCATCCCGCCGTCGCTGACGCAATATATCGACATAGCATCCGACGGTTTCTATTACGGCGTCGTCTCGGAGACCGTGCTTCTCGGGCTCGGCGTGACCGTGCTGACCGCGCTGCTCGGTTATCCGCTGGCCCATTGGCTGGCGCGCATGCCGGTGAAATATCGCGCCGTCGCGTTCTCGGTGATCCTCATCCCGCTGCTCACCAACGTGGTCGTGCGGTCGCTCGGCATCATCCTGCTGCTGGCGCCGGAGGGCCTGATCAACTCTGTGACCGGCCTCGTCGGCATCCCGGCGGCAAGGAACATGCTGTTCACCCATGGCGCGGTCGCCGTGGCGCTGGCGCAGGTCTTCCTGCCGTTCATGGTGCTAGCGCTCTACGACAACCTGCAGAACACCTCACCGCGCGTCCATGAGGCTGCGGAAAGCCTCGGTGCCTCTCCTGCCGTGCGTTTCCTGACGGTCGACCTGCCGCTTTCGCTCCCCGGCCTGCGTTCGGGCGCGGTCATCGTCTTCCTCATGGCCTCGACGGCCTACGTCTCGGCAACCCTGCTCGGCGGCAAGAAGGTCTGGACGACCGGGATGCTCGTGCTGCAGGAGGCGATCAAGAACCTCAATGCGCCGCTCGCCTCCGCGCTGGCCATCATCATGACGGTGACGGGCCTGGTCTTTGCGGCGCTGTGCATGCTCGCGCTCAACCGCATGATGCCCTGGCTGAAAAGCAGGCCGAGCCAGCCGATCAGCATTCCGCGCTGGATCGTGCCGGTGATCGATATCCTCGGTCCGATCGTCTCCAAGCTGCTGCTCGCCGCCGCCCTGCTGCTTCTGCTCCTGCCGCTCGTGCTCGTCTGCATCCAGAGCGTCAACGACGTGCCACAGGCGACTGCCGCCGGCTTCCGGGGCTTCACGCTCAAATGGTACCAGCAGGTCTTCTTCGCCGGCACCTATGCTGACGCTTTCTGGGTCTCGGTACAACTCGCCCTGACCTCGATGCTCGTCGCGATCGCCCTGGCCTTGCCGGCGGCCTTTGCGCTCGGCCGGTTTCCGTTCAAGGGCAGGTCGGCGCTGCTCGCGTTCTGGCTGCTTCCGATGTCGCTGCCGCATGTGGCGATCGGCGTCGGCATGCTGCGGCTGCTGCAGCTCTATCTCGTCATCCCACCGTTCCTGGGCCTGGTCGCGATCCACGTGATCGTCATCCTGCCCTTTGCCATCACGCTGCTGACGACCTCCGTCATGGCCCTCGACCGAGCACAGGAGGAAGCGGCGGCAAGCCTCGGCGCAAGCCCCGTGACCCGCTTCTTCGTGGTGATCATGCCGGGCCTCGCGCCGGGTCTGTTCGCGGCGGGCATCGTCGGCTTCCTGCTGAGCTTCGGCGAGGTGACGGTGACGAGCTTCCTGACAACCGCCCGCCTCACCACGCTGCCGGTCAGGATCTATGCGGAATCGACCTTCAGCCTGGAGCCGACCGCCCATGCGATTTCTGCGGTGTTGATCCTATTTACGGTGATCGCGCTGACCGTGGTGGGCAAGGTTGTGCGTCTCGATCGCCTCTATACCAGATAGGACTGCCCGAATAAAAAGATGCTATGGTGATCCGGGACCGGTGCAGCAACGGTTTGCCCGATCGCTAATGGTGTGCCCCTTAGGTTGGACACTGATCAGGCTGCGGTTTTACCCGTCTGCCGGATATGAAGAGCGACGGACCAGTTTGCGGACCTCATAATGTCCGCGACGTGTTGGCCACGCACATTGGGGTCAGGACAAGAGCAGTTCAAAATCCTGCGCTAAGATTGAACGAACTGTGAACTTCATGCGGCCCGGTGGAAGAAGACGGCGCGCTTGAGCTTGTGGGCGGCTTCACCCTTGTTGAGACCAGCCTGGCACCGCCGGCGTAGCGCCGGGCTCGAATTCCACTCGATCATGAACAGGGTGAGCTCGATGCGGGGGAGAAGACAGGGGCCGATGGCGACAACAGGCAGGACGAGACGCGTGAGGTCAACGACCCGTAGCTTTACAGCGAAGCCCAGAAGGTCGAGTATCGCTATGCCGCCGAACAACAGCGTAATCGCCAGCACATGAACGAGGTTCATGATGGGAAAGGGCCATATTCCCGCGTGGCGAATAGACCGCCCCATCCCCAGTGACCGCGCCGCGGTCCAGTAGCCGATCTATGGTGGCGGGGCCGGCACCGGAAAAGAACCGCGCAATTCCTTGCACCGTTAACATGACCATGACGAAATAAGTATCCGACCACGATCGCCAGTGCCTAGTGACAGTCTGCAGGCCGAGTAAGGATGCCCTCGGCACGTTCGCCCCCCTACCATCTCGTTCGGACGACCGAAATTGACGCTCAGCACCGCTCCAGGATGGGGGCTCGTCTGGATCGGTTGACCTTCATGGACGCCTTGCAGATCCTCCACGAACCAGTAACCATGTAGATAATGCCTTAGCGGCTCGGCAGGCGGAAGGACCAACAGCAATTGCGTTCCAGGGCGTGCGGCGGCTGATGTCCGCGATAGCCCGCATGCGGGCGACGAGAACACGAAGGCGGCGTCTGGTATTGGCTTTGCGTGTCCGTTCTCCCCGGTCAAGTGCTCTGCGCCGCCGGGCGAAGAACGCTGATGGGCGGTCGGTCAATTTAAGAGATGTTCGGCTTCACGCAGTTTCGGACTGACTGTCTCGACGAGAAAATCTATGAAACTGCGCGTGCGGCTGGCAAGATGATCGCGGCCGATCCAAAGCGCATGGACCTCCTCGATATCTCCCGGATCATGCTCCTTCAGCAACACTTGCAAGCGGCCTTGCGCGATATCATCAACAACATGAAACGCCGCCAGACGACCGATGCCAACGCCCGCAAGCACGAGCTGCTTCAGCGTTTCGCCGTTGCTCACCTCGGTGTTGCCCGACAATTTAGCACCGGTCGCATCCTCGACGAAGCGCCAGGGGCCCACCGTGCGGTGGAAGTTGAACGTCATGCAGTTATGGCGCCGTAGGTCGCTCGGCTGCGTGGGCACGCCATGTTGAGCCAAATAGGTTGGGGAGGCGACCACAACGCGTTTGCTCTGACCCAAGGCCGCATGGTCGCTCCGTATTTCGAGGTCCTGAGGACCGCCATGGCTCCGACCATGAGCAGACTTCGAAGTTGAGGGTTGCCCCGCTTGGATATCGAACCCAGCTTTTGTTTCCCGCCGCTCGAATTCGCTTGAGGCGTGAGCCCCACCCATGCCGCAAAATCTCGGCCGGTTCGGAATCCAGCTGGGTCCGGCACCAATGCCCTGACTGCTGCGGCAGTGATTGGGCCGACCCCTGGGATGCTGGTCAAGCGTCGTGCGACATCGTCTTGTCGAACAGAGGAAACGATCACCTTTTCCAGCTTCACGATCTTCTCTGTCAGTCGCTCGATCTGGTCCGCGATCTCAGTCAATGTGTAGCGGGCGATCGGTGGCAGCCGATGGTCCGTATCGTCGCGCACTATCTGGATAAGCTTGGCGCTCGCCTTAAATCCTGCTGCGGCTACGATGCCCAGCTCCGCCAGATGGGAGCGCAGCGCATTGACCACCTGCGTCCGTTGCCTGGTCAAAAGATCGCGGGTCTTGAGCATCATGTTGATGGACTGCTCGACGTCCGACTTTACTGGCACAAACCGCATTGTCGGTCTTGTCACAGCCTCGCAGATCGCTTCGGCGTCCGCGGCGTCGGTTTTGTTCCTTTTCACATAGGCCTTGACGTAGGTGGCTGGCATGATGCGGACCTGATGGCCGAGTTTGCCGATCTCCCGTGTCCAGTAATGAGCGCTGGCGCAAGCCTCCATCCCGACGAGGCATGGAGGAATTCGCTCAAAGAAGTCCAGAAGTTGGGAGCGGCGAAGCGCCCGACGCACCACAACTTTACCTGTGGCATCAATGGCATGAACCTGAAATACCGATTTTGCTAAATCGATACCAATCGTTGCAATCGCACCCATGAACTTCCTCCATGATTTAACTTTCGCATGAGTATGCGGCAAACTCAGTTGCCTGAGGAGGGCCGTTCCACACCATCACGCTCCCCTCCCCAACCACGGCGACTGATACTTGAAATTGTTGGTTGAAGAAGTCAGTATCGGATCAACCGAAGAGTATCTTCGCGAATTCATTTGACGCCGAGAGCGCGGCAACAGCCGCGATCGAACTTTTGGGCAACGAGGCCGCTACCGCAGTAGCGTATTGCGCCCTGCTTGGACCGAACTTCAGTCGCCTAACGTGCCTTCCTGCAACCACCAGCACACATTGAGGACGGGGCTCCAACCTGGGCGCCACGTCTCCTGGACCTAGCCGATTGCGGCTGGAGGGCCCGGGACAGCCTGTTCATAAGGATGGTGTGGCCGACCTACCGGGAACTTCCCAAGGTTGGATTTCGCCGCACAATCTGGCACAATATTGGCGTGCCGGGGAGGCGCGCCTCAGTCTGTCGAACACATCGTAGGTATTCGTGATGGCCTGGACACCGTCGAGACCTCCATGCCGCTTCGCGGCTATCGCGGTGCGAGCTGTAGAAGTGGGAAGGTGTGGCGATGAAGATTGCAGCGGTTGAGGCGATTGTTTTGCGCATCCCGTTTACAGTCGGGGGGAGATCCGCGGCCGGCGCCTGGGGCAAAGATGGTTTGCAGGCGGCGGATTCGTTGCTGGTGAAAGTGACGACTGATACCGGCTTGGTGGGATGGGGAGAGTCGTTCGGCTTTACCGCGATTCCTGCTGTTAAGGCGGCGATCGAGTCTATGATCGCGCCCGCCTGCGTAGGCTTGGAAGCCGGTAGCATTGAAGCCATCGGGCAAGACCTTCAGCGCCGCTTTCACATTTTCGGACGCAGCGGTGCCGTAATGTTCGGCCTTTCGGCACTCGATATTGCGCTCTGGGACATTGCGGGCAAAGCCGCAGGAGTGCCGGTCCATGCGATGCTCGGAGGCGCCAAGGGCACACGCCTGCCTGCCTATGCCAGTCTGATCCGCTATGCGGACAGGGATGCGATTGCTGTCAACGTCCGTCGTGCGCTGGGCGATGGCTATCGGTCACTCAAACTGCATGAGGTGGATCTGGCAGTGATCGCGGCGGCCCGCGAGGCTGCCGGTCCCGAAATCGAAATCACGCTCGACGTGAACTGCCCCTGGTCGCTGCGAGAAGCGGTCGACATGGCTGCGAAACTGGAACCGATGCGCTTGCGCTGGCTGGAGGAGCCCATCTGGCCGCCTGAGGACTTCCAGGGCCTGGCAGCCTTGCGCGGCGCGTCCGCGATCCCCGTCGCCGCCGGCGAGAATGCGTCCACGCTGATCGAGTTCCAGCAGATGCTCGCTTGCGGGGCAGTCGATGTCGTGCAGCCTAGCCCGGCCAAAATGGGGGGCATCACCGAGTTGCGAAAGGTCATGGCGCTGGCCAATGCCCATAGCGTCGCTGTGATGGTCCACACCTTCTACGACGGTCCGGGCTTGCTAGCGAGCATTCATGCAACCGCGGCGCTTGGCGACAACGGATCGATGGTCGAATGGCGGTATTTCGACATGGAAGCTGATCTCTATGGTGGCGCTTTGCGTCCGCGTGACGGTTACATCTATATGCCGACGGGCCTGGGGCTCGGCTTGGACCCCGATCCGACAGTCATCGCGCAATACCGCGTCGGCTGATCACACCATCCGAGAGCGTCAAAACCTCCTGCGGCTACCCTTTTAACCGGCATCGCGGTCGATGCATTGTTCGTGATGCAGCCGATTTGGCCTTCGCCGTCGGTAGCTTCGGCGTTGCGCTCGCGCGATCGGAGCTCAAACGCTCCTGATCCCCGCGTCGGGCGCCGTGCGGTCTATGGTTTCGCCCAAACGCGCTCGGCAATCGCTCCGCCCAGCGCCGGCAAAAATGCAAAGACCAACAGTCTGCAGGGATCCGATATGGCGAGCATACTCGCCCTCCGGTTTTCCTGCCTGCCCATAGTTGAATAATTCTCGCACAATCGCAATTCAGCGACGATGCTAGGCGATGTTTTGTAGGGTGACGCAGAGCCGCACAAACCTTATCCTTCCCGAAATGTGATTGAGGAGGTCGGTGTGGAAAATCACGACAGCATTGTTATGGATGTTCACGCCGAAGAACATCTGGTCGAAGTCGCGGCTCTTCGGTTTGTAGAATGAAGCGCCGGCCGCTGTGTCGAGGTCGCCGTCGAAGTTGGCTATAAAGAACTGAAGGACCGAATAGGTACCCCCGTTGAAGTTCGTGACGACCTCGCCAAATTTGCAGCTGCCGAGATAAGGTATGGAAGGAAGGATCGATGAACGGATGGCCTTCCGCATCCGGTTTCCAGAGGGCAGTTTCGATGCGATCAGATCGTAAGCATCGTCTCCAAGCACTGCCAGATTTTCTTTCGTGGCCTCGGCAATTTCTGTCGCAGCCATCGACGGCAAAATCTGACGAAACTTGCCCTTCGAGCTCGACGTCGGTTCCGGCTGGTGATCGTCACCATTGAACCATTTCGCGTACCTGGCCGCGGCGACTTCGGCCTCCGTCGAACTGGCAGCTACCGCCATGGAAGATCGTGCGAGGTTTGCGATGCCGGTCCCGAACCTGTCGCCATACTGAAGTTTGCCGATTACCTTTTTTCCCGACATCTCGTTCCCGTCCGTTGTCTCGTTTCTGGTGGGGACAATATTCGGGATCACTCATTAAGAGGCTATGGTCTTCTCGAAGGTGAAAATACCCTCGCTGCCCTGGTTGCCGGTTCCAGTCAGCCGATACGGTGAACCGTCGACTAACGCCGTAAATTGATGAAGAGCCACCGTTGTGGCGGGAGGGTCATTCTTGGCACGGCGGATTATGATCGCTGGCGGCATCGCCGAAAAGGCGACGGTCATCTCCCAGTTGACCGCCAAACGAGCAAAAATGGCCTGTCTTTAAGTCAGCGCGGATAGAAGGCTAGAAGAAGCGGGCGCTGCGTGACATAGCCTTCGCTGTGCACGACTCCTGAATTGTCCGGAAGTGTTTCGTAATGCCGGCTTTCCCGACTTGCATCCTCCGTCTCCCAGCCGAACCGCCAGGCATCGTGACGCGCAAGCCAGTCGGCGAGATCGCCGCCATCATGAAGTGGCATACGATCAGGATCTAGGTAGGGATTGTCCTTTGTCTTCAGGCCAAGAACTCGCGCTCTGGAGCCTTGCTCCTGCAATTCGATCAACTCTTCGATACTCATAGATGTCCCCCGCCATTGTTGAACGACGCTTCGATTTTGGCCGTATCGACACCTTGCGGCAGCTGGAAGCTGCGCTGGAAAGAGCCGTAGCGGCGCTCGGAGACGTAGTATTCCTTCTGCTTGTCTTCCTTGGCTTCCTGCTTTTCGCCCTTGATCGTCAGCAAATTGTTGGAAACCCACACTTCAAGGCCGTTCGGATCAATGCCCGGCAGCTCGGCCGTAATCTCGTAGGCATTTTCCTTTTCCACCAAGTCGACGGCCAGCGTCGTGATCGCGGCAAATGATCGGCCGAGCGACGGACGGGCGAACGGGCGCTGCCAGAAGACCGGCGTGAAATCGTCAAATAGACGATCGATCTCCTGACGCAGGTTCTCAAACGGCAGCCAGCCCGATGCCGGGGCCTTTGCCGGTTTGTCGTCAGATTTGACGGAAACCTTCGTTGCTGTATCGGCCATCTTCATTCTCCTCTTGTTTGAAGGACGAAGCGGCAAGCATTCTAACCTCGCCGCTTCAGCCGCCGGGCGGTCACTCGCGCTGTGCCCGCGGTTGCATCATCAAAGCCCATCCAAGACCGGCTGGCATTGATCACCGTCAAACAGACGAACAGGACGCTCACTTGATGCGCATCAATGTGCGTTTCCGCCTTCGGTTGCACATTGGATCGCAAACCTCGGGAGAACCAGGTGATGGTCGAAGGCCGTCGCGATGCATGGCTCAGGCTTGCAATCGCGCTAATCTCCCTTTTGTCGTCGGAGGTGTGTGGTGACACAGTCTAAGGATGGCGGCCGCTGGCTGCGTTGGCTTCTTCTCGACCATCTCCTTCTGATCATCGTGATCCTGATGATTGCCGCGCTGCTCAGCCCCCTCTACTTCAGGTCGATGAACCAGGAGAGGCAGCGGGACTACGAACTGCAGCGTTCGATATCGACGCAGCTTTGACGAGAGCCAGGAAGGTGGCG
>NZ_FWER01000056.1 GCF_900169785.1 Rhizobium sullae | reverse complement strand
GGGTCTCCCGGTCGCGATTTCGGCGCCGGTCGACGGGAACGGTTTTGAGGCCAAGATTGATGGCGGCCAGATGTGCCGCGGTGGTGACGCCGGCCTGGCGCAGGATCGAGGCGCAAAACAGCCGGCCGAGCCAGGGCGCGTGCTGAAGGACCGAAAGCTCGTTCCAAGCATCGAGGGCGACGATCGCCTGCAGCACCGGCGGCAGCTCTTGCGCCTGCCGGAGCACGCTGCGCCATTCCTCCAGTCTCTCGTCCTCGTCCCAGTCGAGATCATAGACCAGCGGGTTTTTTTCTCGGGCGTCTGCCAGGCTGGGCCGCTTCGCCTCCTCGATCGCGGCCTCCGATCGGGCCAGCACCACATCGATGGCCGCAAACTCGGCGTCGAGTGGGCTGGCGTCATCATCGCCCTGTTCCCCCTCCCCTTCTTCGGCCCCGTCGACATCCACCTCGGCCCCGCCGATCGCCACGGCGCTGTCGGCACCATGCGATGCTGCAGGCCACGCCTGCCCGCGCAGGCTGCGCAGACCGTCGGCGCTGAGTGCCCAGCCGGGCGGCTGCGATGCAATCCGCCGACGAGTCCGCAGCGCGTCGCGGGCGATGGTGAGTTCGTGGGTCGGGGCGCGGATGTCGGCGCCGGCGTCATGCAGCACGAGGTCTTCGAGATGCACGAGTTCGCCGTCGATCCACAACGAGGCGCAGGCATCGGTGAACTGGGTGCGCTCGATCCATCCCTTCCCGACCGGCGAACGTGCGATCCGCTCGTCCAGACGCGTAAGCGCGATACTGGCGTCAAAAGCCGGCCGCATCAGGGCTGTCATGCTGATTTTCGCGAGATCGTAAGTCATTGATTTTATGGTAAACGGTTTGCTAAAGGAACTCTATAGCGATATTACGGTTCGCCACATGGTATGATTGGTAGTTGGCGCTCTAACCATCGATAACTATCCATTATCGATGGTAGATTGATTTCGAGGCGCAAATCACCGAAAACCGTGTCAGCGGACGGCTGCTCGGCCGTTGCGAGCACGGCTTTGGAGACTTCTTTGACACCACCTGCCAAAAAATCCGCCGTCGATCGTCGCGCCGAAGAGCTCGACACCATTGCCGCCGTGCTGCCGGTCGAACGCCGCGACGAGCTCGCCGAGCTGCTCACCGACCAGGATGTCGAGACGCTGCGCCATCTCGTCAACCAGGGCATGGGTGACAACACGCTGCGGGCACTGACCTCGGATCTCGCCTATCTGGAAGCCTGGGGCATGGCGGCGACCGGAAAATCCCTGCCCTGGCCGGCACCCGAGGCGCTGCTTTTGAAATTCGTCGCCCATCATCTCTGGGACCCGCAACGCCGCGAAACCGATCCGGATCACGGCATGCCGGCCGACGTCGACGAAAACCTCCGCCACCAAGGCTTCCTGAAATCCATCGGCCCGCACGCGCCAGCGACGGTGCGCCGGCGGCTGGCGAACTGGTCGACGCTGACGAAATGGCGCGGCCTCGACGGCACCTTCGCCTCCCCTTCTGTGAAATCGGCGATCCGCCTCGCTGTGCGCGCCGTCCCTCGGACGCGTCGTCGCAAGAGCGCCAAGGCGGTCACCGGCGACGTCTTGGCAAAACTGCTGTCGACCTGCGCGACCGACAGCCTGCGGGATCTACGCGACCGGGCGATCCTGATGGTCGCCTTTGCCTCCGGTGGCCGAAGGCGTAGCGAAATCGCCGGATTGCGCGTCGAGCAACTGACCGTCGAGCCACCGATCGAGGTGCCGGACGGCTCTCCCCTCCCCTCGCTTGCCATCCGTCTTGGCCGCACCAAAACCACCTCCGGCGAGCAGGACGATATCGTCTATCTGACCGGCCGACCGGTCGACGCGCTCAAGGCCTGGATGACGGCCGCCAAGATCGAGAGCGGGAGCGTGTTTCGGGGTATCGGGCGCTGGGGGACGGTGTCGCGGCGGGCGATCGATCCGCAGTCGATCAATGCCATCATCAAGCAGCGGGCGGTAATGGCTGGATTGGATAGCGGGGAGTTTTCCGCGCATGGGCTGCGATCGGGATATCTCACCGAGGCGGCGAATCAGGGAATTCCTCTCCCGGAGGCAATGGAGCAGTCACGCCATCGTTCCGTTCAGCAAGCCTCGAGCTATTATAACAATGCCATGCGGCGAAGCGGTAGAGCGAGCCGCATCCTCTGATTACCCGTCGATACGGTATCCGCCTACCCGGGAAACGGGCTGACATTCGACAGTCGCAATTTGATAGCGGCTACACTAAATAATGTTGCGCAATCAGCTGATCTGCTTGCAAGACCGCGCCGTGGTTTCAGCCGTTCCTTGGCGAGCATGTGACAATACCGTCCGATCCGCATCACCCCTGCCCGTGCAATAGCAGTTTGCCCTACAGCGAGTGCCATCAACCCGTCATGGAGGCCCCGGACGAGGATCGTTTGGCCATCGGGCATCAAGAATACGCTCTGCGTTGGAAGAGCAGGGGCTTTACGGGTTGATCGCTCAACATCTTGCAAGCTTCGGCCAAGTCGGTCGTGTAGTCGATGTTGGCTGCGGTCGGGGCCAAGGTCTCGCGGCGCTGAAAGCTCTCTCGAGAAAGGGATCCACCTTT
Organism: Rhizobium sullae; assembly: GCF_900169785.1. Classification (GTDB taxonomy): domain Bacteria; phylum Pseudomonadota; class Alphaproteobacteria; order Rhizobiales; family Rhizobiaceae; genus Rhizobium; species Rhizobium sullae. Next base: position 32,874 of record NZ_FWER01000056.1, on the reverse strand, counting down.
CTCATCGGAATTGATGAGAATCCTGCGTGTCTCTCAGCTGCAGCCGAACTGCTAGGCGCTGTAGCCCCTCTTCCGCGACTTCAGCGAAAAATTGGGCGCTCGCGCATACGAGCTAGAACCTGTTCCCGGTCGATTGCCGCCAATCGCCCCTGTTGTTCTCATCCAAGCCGATATGCTGCGCGCAGACCCTGAGTTTGAAGATTGGATTGTTGCGCTCGCGCCTTTTGATGCCGTGACGATGTGGTTCACGGGAGCGCACGGGGCACGTCAGTACGATGCGCTGATGAGTGAGTTGAACATCAACAGCGACCGCGGGCTCCATCGAGAGCCGCCAACCTACCTGAATTTCAAGGTGGCCACGTTATCCGCGTCTGCCATTCCGATATCCCAGTTAATCTGCGCGGCGTTTGCAACGGCTTGAAAATCGATTTCTCCGGTTCTCAAGGATGCGATCGGGCGTTGCACGAGCCCGCGATCGTTGGCCAAAGCGCAGACCAGATCAAAGGATCTACTGTCATTCCCGACAGCCACGATGTGCGTGACATCTTCGCGAACCAGCGCATCAATGACAGCTCCGAGGTCGCGATAATCCAGCAGATTGGCTTCGGGGAGGTCACCGCCGACCGATCGAAGAATATATGACGCCATGTCGCAGCAATCGGTATTGAGATATACATCGAGAGCGGCTTCTTCATTGACAAGAAGATGGGCGATGCACTTTGCGATCGGCGCCGACGGTTCCTCTGTACGATCCTCGAAGTCATTGTTGTAGAAAAGATAGGAGCTGAGAACCCCAACTTCGGCGAGGCGAGAAAGACGTCGGAGCTGATCCCCGCCATCATGATCACGGTCCTCACCTCTCCTGATGTCTACGGGATCGTTACAGGCAATATTCGTTCGTTTCGCTTGAAAGCAATGACAGACATATTGGCTTCCAACGTCGAATACGAACGCAATATCTCCGCCCGTCCGACGCTCGCGACCTCGTACGTTGAGATCGGCGATATATAGCGTCGGGTGCCCAGAGGCCTCGGCCTGCGAAGAGTACATTACGTTGAGCTTGGCTACCGCGTCGATGACTCGTCTCTTCAATAGGGCGGTCAAGCCATCTTCATGGCACGGCAACAGGCAATCCTGGGTGGCGAAGCCTGATTGGGCTTCGAGAAACGTTAGATAATAGTAGCCCGACCGATCTTGAGGGACAAATTTTGCGAGGTCGTAGCCGAGTGCTTCAAACTGATCGATCCAACACTCGTATGGGTCGCTCACGAGGGACGGAAGGCTATTCGCGCAGTAATTTCGAAGGATCTCGACGGAAGGTGCTAAGGTATTTGGATATCGCTTCGCGGTGGCGTGTAGCGTACGGGTTCTCCAATTCGATTGGAAAAAGGGGCTGAGCAGCAAGATCTAATCTCCATTGTGCAATACCTTTGCCCGAACGCCGCAAAATATTCAGTTAAACAGAGCCTTAAAATGCACTTCACACATACTCCGGATCCCGTCGAGGCACCCTCCTCCGTAGCCGATACCTCATAGTTCATTTCCCCCTTCTTGAAGGCCGTTCGGACCATTTCACGTCACGATCGGGAATCAGCTCTGCAATCCGGTTCCGCCCACGAAACCCTGACAGCTGTCAGGGTTTTTATGCTGATGCTTTCTCACCATCATTTTATCCTACCTTGAGCCCGCTATCGTTGGCCGCCCTCAGGAGCGCCATCAGCATCGGTCCGAGTGAAAATTCGCCCCGCTCCGCCTTGCGCGTGAGGTCTCGCAGATAGCCTCCCGGCGAATTGATATGTCCACTCCGCTCAAGGATGCAGGCGATCGCTGTCGCAGCATTTTCCGGCCCCATCACCTCGCAGGCCTCCTGATAGGCCGACGGGCTGACGCCCAGCATCGACCGCACGACGATCCCGGCGGCCATCATGTCGCGCCAACTGCCGATGGCCCCGCTCGGCCCATACATCGAGATGCCTGCGCAGGCTCGCAGCACCATGCCAAGCGGAAAATTACGGATCGGCTCCCGCTTCGGCCGATCATCATCCACCGACTTCGCGCCCTGCTCATCTTCAGAGCTAGGTTCAAATTCATAGGTGGATTCGGTTTTTGAAATCTGTATGTGACGCTCATTGTGAGCATCATTGGTGCTAGTATTTTCGTCTTTTTGCTGCATTTCCAGAACGTTGATGATCTCCCCCTGCAGGAGTTCCATCTCGTCCAGGATTGAATTCACGTCGCTGAGCGTCGGAGAGCGCGGAATCCTGCTCACGAGGCCGATGTAGATCGCTTCGATGTTCTCCCAGTCCCCTGAGGCGCCTTCCTCGATCGCGGCCGAAATGAGCTTTCGGACGTCGCGGCGGCAAATTGTCAAATTTTCCTTCGCCCGCCGGAGCCCTAAACGATCGGCAACGACCTGTTGCGCCATCATGGCGAGCTGCTCGGCTCTCATGAGTAACGGTGACAGATCAAAGCCGAATGCGTTATCGATCGCACCCGCCTTGTCCTTCCGAGCGTAGCGCTTCCCATTCGCGCTGTCTTTACGAACGATAAGTCCGGCCTCAACGAGAAGAGCCAGATGTCTCCTAAGCGTAGCGCCGGCGATACCGTGCGCCCGAAGTGTCAATTGCGCGTTGGATGGGAAAACAATGAGTTGCGCATCTTGGCGCAATTCGTTGTCTGGATAAAAGCTCAAGAGTGCGTCGAGGACGGCTAGGCTGCGGTCCTGCAATCCAAGCAACTCCCTCGCTTCGGAGGCGTCCCTAAAGACCTTCCATTTGTCGGCCGACTTGCCTGGCTTGATCTCGCTCGTCTCAATTTGCCGCCTCACCAAGGCAAGCGTCATCGGCCGCCGCCCGAACGGCGTCGTCACACTTCCAATCTGCATTTTCTTCACCTTCAAAGAGGCAAAAGAAACCTGCTCACCAAATTACGGTGCCAAAGACTCTTGACTGGGATTCGGGGAAATGCGATTCTCTAGTTGTCACACAGAGAGAGAGGCTTCCACGACGGCAACGTTTAGGGGGCCTTTTTCTTTTGCAGCGTTTCCTTTCTTGGCCTCTAAAACTCTGACAGCTGTCAGGGTTTTTCGTGTCTTAGGCGGGCAAAGCGCTCCGTAAGCGCTGGGATCTCCGCCTCAACAAACTTCAAAAACTCGATCCCGAGTGAACCCTCGGCCGAAATTCGAACCTCTTTCGAGGACATCAGCAAGGCGCCGAGCTTAGTCCCGCCCTTGTCAGTAATCGGGCTTGGCTCCCGGCGACCGGTCGATTCTGGCTTGATGGCGTTCAACACACGCTGAAATCTTTGATCGGAGGTCTCAGCCGCATCCCCCTTCTTAACCAGCGCCGCCCGTAGGGCATCAAGCATTCCTGAGTCGCCCGCAACCGTCTTGGCCAAATCAAGCCAGCGTGGACGCCCAATCTTTGGCGCCCGTCCGATGGCTTCAATTACATCAGCAGGGACGGATCGATAGACGCTTCGCATCCGAGCCAGTTCCGCGTCCTCGATAGAAAGCGCTGCGTAGATATCCCGCGGTTTGATTCCGGCTTCATCCATGCGGAAAGCAAACAAGGCGCGCTCGATCCATGTCAGGTCCTGACGGCTGGCATTTTCGATACCCTGCGCGACAACAAGATCGACATCGGAAATCTCGACCTCGATCGCGCGGACGGGCAGGCCAAGTTGCATGGCAGCAAGCCAGCGCCGATGGCCATAGACCACCTGGTAGCGGCCAGGTGATAACGGATGTTTCCGGATCTGAATGGGCACCTTCTGTCCATCGGTCTCGATCGAACGTTTGAACGCCTCGAAGTCGCCTGCGTCGTCGTCAGGCAGCCTGTCCGGGTAGGGGGAGGGGTCAATAAGCAATGGGTCCACATCTCGAACCGAACCGCCTCCCGCCTCAAGGAGAGCCTTCAAACGATCTCGCTCCGTCCGGATGTCATCGATGGCTCGATGGGCCGCTCCGATCACGCCAGCTCCGACGCGATTGACAGCAGAAGGCGCAGGGGACACTGACGGCTGCTGCTGATCCGCGGCCTGATCACTTTCCAGCTCCGCGGAAAGCAGTCCGAAGCTTGCGACAATAGATTTGCGGGGGGATTTGCTCATTCACGCCCCCAGCTCGTGTTGATCAGGCGAACAATGGCCTCGTTCACGGCGTCGACTGCCTCTCGTGCTCGCTTGTGGGTATCACGTCCGATCTGTCCCATTTCGAGTTCATAGATCGATCGCTTGGCCAGCCCGGCGGCTTCGACCGCGGTGCTCTCGATTGCCGTCGGAAGCAACACGTCTGTTCCGAAGAGGTGGCGCATCATGGCAACCACCTGCGACTGGGGTGCGTCATTCGGATCATGTCGCGTAATCAGATAACGAATGAAGTCCTGATCGAGCTGAGCTCCGCTTTCGTTGAGAACACTGATCAGGTCTCCCATCATGAGAAGAAACTGGCTCATTGAGGCCACGTCCAGCATCGCTGGATGGACCGTGATAATCATGCTCGTCGCAGCGTAGATCGCACTCAGGGTCAGGAACCCAAGCGACGGGGGCGTATCCAGGATGACAACATCGTAGTCCGCCTCGACTTCAGCGAGAGCGAGTTTGAGCCGCTCGAAGAAGATTGCCCCAGAACTCGATTTGTTCGCCAGAACACGAGGTGTCTCGTGCTCATACTCCATGACCTCAAGATTGCCGGGGATGAGATCGACACCGTCGAAGTAGGTCTTCCTGATAATGTCGCGTATTGGGCGCCGAGCGCTTTCGTCGTACCTCAGGGCTGCGTAGATCGTCTCGTTCGCTCCCACATCGACTTCAGGCTGAGCGCCAAACAAGGCCGAAAGGGAAGCTTGCGGATCAAGGTCAAGGGCGAGAACCCGATAGCCATGAAGAGCAAGATAATGCGCAAGATGAACACAGGTGGTCGTCTTGGCGCTCCCACCCTTGAAGTTCGCGATTGCTATGACCTGCAGATGCTCTCCCTCCCGCCGGCGGGGAAGGAAGCGCAGTGAATCAGCTGGCTTCTGTTTTGCAAAGAGTTCACGCAACTCATTGATCTGTGGAAGCGTATAGACGCGATGATTGTTTTCGAGCCTGCTCGGGCTCGGACCGCGCCCTTCGCTGGACATCAGTTTCAAGGTCGAATCTGGTATCGACGTCAACTTGGATACTTCGTTAGTAAGGAACTGCCGCAACGTCTTTTCCGACTTCGGCGGATACATGCGCATTCGAAGTTGCTGCAATTGTTGAGACAGGAGGCCCGCATGGCGCGTGATCTTGCTGCCAGCATCTTCCTTGGAAGCAACCACCGATTCTACCCGTTGTGCTATCGCCATCTTTCCCTCTTGGCGGCTTCGTGCCGGTTTACCGGCCATTGCCCGCCAAAGATAGAACACGATTCTCTCGACCGGTCCAGAAGTTTAGGGTTAACAAAAGGTTAACGAAACCCAAATTCCTGAGCGAACCCACAAGTGGCTTTTCGGCTTTTTGTATTACCACTCTGAGGGTTAGCCAAACACACCCGGCTTCTAGATCCCGAATTGTTCTCCTGTGAATCCTACAAATCCAAGCTAGCCATCGGGCGACCTCAGTAATCCCTTCCACATCGCAGCGCCCGATTCACCTCCAGCTACCTTGTCGGATTCTACAACTGCCCAGCGATTCTGATCCGTGCTCATTTCCCGCAGACCTAAACGACGGAGAAAAACATGCGGGTAGTCGCGATTTCGGCACGACAGGGCATACCGGAACCACAACTTCTCGAAGCACATCACAAACTTCGAGCTCAGGTATTTTCCGATCGGCTCGGTTGGGAAGTCGATGTATTCGACGGCCGGGAAGAAGACGCGTTCGATGCACTTCAGCCAACTTACATCATTGCCGTGTCGGACAGCGACCAGGTGGTAGGATGCGCCAGGCTCCTTCCAGCACTTGGCCCAACCATGGTGTCGGACGTCTTCTCCTCGCTTCTCCCGAAGGAGGGATTGAAGGCCCATTGTTTCATGATCGAGAGTTCACGCTTCTGCGTTGATACAAGCCTCGTGGATGGAAGGGGAGGCGGCTCAGTCCATGAGGCGACGCTGACCATGTTCGCCGGCATCATCGAATGGTGCATGGCGAATGGCTACACCGAGATTGTCACGGTCACCGATCTCCGGTTCGAGCGGATTCTAGCTCGCGTTGGGTGGCCGCTGCATCGTTTGGGCGAGCCCAGGAAGATCGGCGTGACGATGGCCGTAGCGGGCACGCTGCCCGCGAATGCGGACGCATTCCAAAGGCTCCGCCCTTCCAACTACCGTTCTGAACTCTTCCCTATCAGCTAGGCAGCGTAAGGAGAAACCCGTGAACCAGCTTCGCTCTCATCCCCGGCTTGTCCGCAAACTTCAGGAGGCGCTCGGCGATCAGCTCTGCGTTGCTCTGGACGACGCGAATGTCGTCGAAATCATGCTCAATCCGGACGGGAAGCTGTTCATCGAACGGCTCGGCCACGGCATCGCGCCCGCCGGAGAAATGTCCTCTGCTACTGCAGAAATGGTGATCGGAACCGTGGCGCATGCGCTCCAGTCCGAGGTCGACACGGAACAGCCGATCGTCTCCGGCGAGTTGCCAATCGGCGGCCACCGCTTCGAGGGTCTGTTGCCTCCCGTCGTCGCCAGACCTGCCTTTACCATTCGGCGCCGCGCCTCCCGCCTCATTCCGCTCGGGGACTATGTCCGTGCAGACGTGATGACCGAATCTCAGGCCTCGACGATCCGCAGCGCAATTTCCTCCAGGCTCAACATCATCATTTCCGGGGGGACCGGTTCGGGCAAGACGACGCTTGCGAACGCCGTCATCGCCGAGATCGTCAAATCGACGCCGGAGGATCGCCTCGTTATTCTTGAAGACACCGCGGAAATTCAGTGCGCGGCAGAGAACGCCGTTCTCCTGCACACCAGCGATACGATCGACATGGCGCGGCTTCTCAAGAGCACCATGCGGTTGCGTCCCGATCGGATCGTCGTTGGTGAAGTCCGCGACGGCGCCGCCCTTACATTGCTCAAGGCCTGGAACACCGGCCATCCGGGCGGGGTGGCGACCATCCACTCGAACACCGCCATGTCGGCGCTGCGTCGCCTCGAACAACTGACCGCCGAAGCGAGCCAGCAACCGATGCATGAGGTGATCGGGGAGGCCGTCGACCTGGTCATCTCGATCGAGCGGACGCAGCGCGGGCGGCGTGTTCGAGATGTGATCCACGTCGAGCGGTTCGCGGGCGGCCAGTACGAGATCGAGTCCGACCAGCTCACGGAAGAACAGGAGGCGCGCCATGTCGCGTGAATATGCACTCATCGCCATCGCACTCAGTGCAGTGCCGAGCCTTTTCGCATCTGTTGCGCCGGCGATGGCCAGTTCCGGCGGCAGCCTTCCGTGGGAGGGACCGCTCGAGCAAATTCAGGAATCGATCACTGGCCCGGTTGCCGGTTACATCGCGCTTGCGGCCGTCGCCATTGCCGGTGGGATGCTGATCTTTGGCGGGGAACTGAACGACTTCGCACGGCGACTTGTCTACGTCGTTCTCGTCGCCGGCATCCTGCTTGGCGCCACCACCATAGTCGGCCTGTTCGGCGCAACCGGCGCGTCGATCGGTCTGACGGACGAGCAGCTCACGTCGATCGGTTCGAACGGAGAAGGGGAGGGGGCTCATGGCTGACTCCCTATCCGGCCTGCGATGCAACCGCATCCACCGCGCTCTGTCCCGCCCGAATCTCCTGATGGGCGCCGACCGGGAGCTGGTGCTGATCACCGGTCTTGCGGCCGTAATCCTGATCTTCGTGGTGCTCACGGTCTATTCAGCGCTCTTCGGTGTTGCTGTCTGGATCGTGATCGTCGGGGCGCTCAGGATGATGGCGAAGTCCGATCCGCTCATGCGGCAGGTCTACGTGCGGCACATTTCCTACAAGCCGACCTATAAGGCGACCACCTCGCCGTGGCGGCGGTACTGAGGAGACGGCCGTGGTAGCTCTCAAACGCTTCCGGGCCACGGGCCCATCCTTCGCCGATCTCGTTCCATACGCCGGCCTCGTCGACAATGGTGTCCTCCTGTTGAAGGATGGAAGCCTGATGGCCGGCTGGTACTTTGCCGGCCCGGATTCCGAAAGTGCGACTGACCTCGAACGCAATGAGCTGTCGAGGCAGATCAATGCGATCCTGTCGCGACTTGGAAGCGGCTGGATGATCCAGGTTGAGGCCATCCGCATTCCGACGGTCGACTATCCCTCAGAAGACCGTTGCCATTTTCCCGACCCGGTCACCCGCGCGATCGATGCCGAGCGCCGGGCGCATTTCGCACGCGAACAGGGACATTTCGAGAGCAAGCACGCACTGATCCTGACCTACCGGCCGCTCGAGTCCAAAACGACCGCGCTCAGCAAATATATCTACTCGGACGAGGAAAGCCGCAAGAAGTCCTATGCGGACACGGTGCTCTTCATTTTTAAGAACGCCGTCCGAGAGATCGAGCAGTATTTTGCGAACACGCTATCGGTCCGGCGAATGGAAACCCGCGAAACCGTCGAGAGGGGAGGGGAGCGGATTGCCCGCTATGACGAGCTGCTTCAGTTCGTCCGCTTCTGCATCACCGGCGAGAGCCATCCGATCCGGCTTCCGGATGTTCCCATGTATCTCGATTGGATCGCGACTGCCGAGCTTGAGCACGGACTGACGCCGAAGATCGAGAGCCGGTTCCTTGGTGTGGTGGCGATCGACGGCCTCCCGGCCGAAAGCTGGCCGGGCATTCTGAACAGCCTTGACCTGATGCCGCTCACCTATCGGTGGTCATCGCGCTTCATCTTTCTCGATGCCGAGGAAGCGCGACAGAAGCTCGAACGCACCCGCAAGAAATGGCAACAGAAGGTCCGGCCATTCTTCGACCAGCTGTTTCAGACGCAGAGCAGATCGTTTGACCAAGACGCGATGACGATGGTGACCGAGACCGAGGATGCTATTGCGCAGGCTTCGTCGCAGCTGGTTGCCTATGGCTATTACACGCCGGTCGTCGTGCTGTTTGATCACGATCGCGAAGCGCTGCAGGAGAAGGCGGAGGCAATCCGCCGGCTGATCCAGGCAGAGGGCTTTGGGGCGCGGATCGAAACGCTCAACGCCACCGACGCCTTTCTCGGCAGTCTGCCGGGCAACTGGTATTGCAACATTCGCGAGCCACTGATCAACACCAGCAATCTCGCCGATCTGATCCCACTCAACTCGGTCTGGTCGGGAAACACCGTCGCGCCATGCCCGTTCTACCCACCGAACTCGCCGCCGCTGATGCAGGTTGCGAGCGGCTCGACACCGTTCCGGCTCAACCTGCATGTCGATGATGTCGGCCACACGCTGATCTTCGGTCCGACCGGTTCCGGCAAGTCGACACTCCTGGCGCTGATCGCTGCACAGTTTCGCCGATACGAAAGCGCGCAGATCTTTGCGTTCGACAAGGGAAGCTCGCTTCTGCCACTGACGCTTGCCGCGGGCGGTGATCACTATGAGATCGGCGGCGACAACGCGGGAGAGGGGAAGGCGCTGGCCTTCTGCCCTTTGTCCGACCTTAAAAGCGACGCTGATCGGGCCTGGGCGACGGAATGGATCGAGATGCTGGTCGGCCTGCAGGGTGTCACCATCACGCCCGACCATCGCAACGCAATCTCCCGTCAGGTTGGCCTGATGGCCAGCGCGGCCGGTCGCTCGCTTTCGGATTTCGTGAGCGGCGTGCAGATGCGCGAGATCAAGGATGCGCTCCATCACTATACCGTCGATGGGCCGATGGGGCTGCTGCTCGACGCAGAGGAGGATGGCCTGTCGCTTGGTGCCTTCCAGACGTTCGAGATTGAGCAGCTCATGAACATGGGTGAGCGCAATCTCGTGCCAGTGCTGACCTACCTGTTCCGCCGAATCGAGAAGCGTCTGGATGGGTCACCGAGCCTGATCGTCCTCGACGAGGCCTGGCTGATGCTCGGCCATCCTGTCTTTCGCAGCAAGATTCGAGAATGGTTGAAGGTACTGCGCAAGGCGAATTGCGCAGTCGTCCTCGCCACCCAGTCGATCTCGGATGCCGAACGGTCCGGGATTATCGACGTACTGAAGGAATCCTGCCCAACCAAGATTTGCCTTCCAAACGTCGCCGCCCGTGAGCCAGGGACGCGGGAATTCTACGAGCGGATCGGTTTCAACGAACGTCAGATCGAGATCGTCTCCAACTCGATCCCCAAGCGCGAATACTACGTCGCCACGCCCGAAGGCCGGCGTCTCTTCGACATGTCACTCGGCCCCGCAGCACTCAGCTTCGTCGGCGCGTCCGGCAAGGATGATCTCAAGAGGATCCGCGCGCTCAGATCCGAACATGGCTTCGACTGGCCGATCCATTGGCTACAGACGAGAGGAGTCCACGATGCCGCATCGCTGCTCAACTTCGAATAAATGGTCCGCCGGCCTGGCGGCCGTCGCTCTGACGATGGGCGCCGTGGCACCGACCCATGCCGGCACGGCCGCGGGTGCTGCAACTGAATGGACGCAAGTTCTCAACAACGGCGAGCTGATTTCGCTAGTCGGAAAGTCCGGTGAGCAGATCCAGAACCAGATCACGCAGATCAACCAGCTCGCCGAGCAGATCCAGAACCAGCTGAAGATCTACGAGAACATGCTGCAGAATACTGCGCAGCTTCCGAGCCACGTCTGGGGACAGGTCGAAAGCGACCTCAATCAACTCCGAAGCATCGTAGATCAGGGCCAGAGCATTTCGTTTTCGATGGGGAACGCGGACGACGTGCTCCAGCAGAGGTTCAAGAGTTATGCCGACCTCAAAAGCAATCTTCCGAATGCCGAGAGCTTCTCCTCGACATACCAAACCTGGTCGGACACGAACCGCGACACGATCGCCGGCACGCTGAAGGCGGCGAGCCTCACGGCCGACCAGCTCGATAGCGAAGAGGATACGATGTTCTCGTTGCGGTCGATGTCCGAGACGGCTGACGGCCAGATGAAGGCCCTGCAGGTCGGACACGAAATCGCGGCTCAGCAAGTTGCGCAGATGCAGAAGCTGCGCGGTCTCGTTTCCCAGCAAATAACGATGATGGGAACTTGGCTCCAGACCGAACAGACCGACAAGGACCTGGCGCAAGCGCGACGGGAAAAGTTCTTCAACGCCATCGCCCCCTCCACGTCCGGAGGCCAGAAGATGGGGATAGAGTGGTGAGAACGAAAGCCATCCTGATTGCCATTGCCGCAATATTCGCGGTTGGAGCCGCAGGCGTGTGGTTCCTCATTTCCGAAAAGCAAGCCGCCCAGGAACGGCGGGAAGAGTTCTTTGGTGCGACCAAGGAGTTCCCGACATCCGGTGGGAAGAAGTTGAAGCCAGAATGGTGAGGAACACAATGTCGCTTCGGCAATTGCGCGCCGCAATGCTGCTCGCCGTCATCGTCACGGCGGCGGCTCAGCCAGCACTTGCACAGGAAGGCTCCGTCCTGACGGCGCTTCAGAACCAGGTTACTACTGCGGCAAAAGGGTGGGAAACCACTGTCATGGACGCCGCCAAGTCTCTCTTCTGGATCCTGGCAACGATCGAAATCGGTATCGCGGCAGTCTGGCTGGCACTCCAGGCTGCTTCTCTTGACAGCTGGTTCGCCGAACTTGTGCGGCGGATCATGTTCGTTGGCTTCTTCGCCTTCGTTCTGGCGCAGGGTCCGACCTTCGCCAAGGCGGTCGTCGACAGCCTCTTCCAGCTGGGCGCAGATGGCGGCACAGCCTCACCCGCTGATGTCTTCAATGCCGGATTGGCTGTAGCAACCAAGATGTCGGAAAGGGTTCAGTTCGGCCTCTTCGAGGATAACGCACTGGCAATCTCGGCAGCGTTTGCGATGGTCGTCACCGTCATCGCCTTTTCGCTGGTTGCCGCGATCTTCGTCTCCGTGATGGTCGAAATGTATATCGGGCTCCTCGCCGGCATGATTATGCTCGGCCTCGGCGGTTCGTCCTACACCAAGGATTTCGCAGTCCGGTATCTGATCTACGCTTTCTCGGTCGGGATGAAGCTCATGGCGCTCGTCATGATCTCGCGCATCGGCTCCGAAGTGCTGATTGGCCTCGCCAACCAGCCCGATATCGGCGACCAGTTTCAAACCGCACTTGCAATCGCAGGTATCGCCGTCGTTGTCTTCATCATCGCCATGTATGTCCCGAGCATCATGCAGGGCGTTGTCCAGGGCGCATCGGTTTCCGGCGGAATGGAAGCGATCCGCCACGGCGGGCAAGCGGCGTCTTTCGCAGCCGGGGCGGGCTTCCTTGCCGCTGGCGCCGCCGGCGCGGGCTTTGCAGCGGCTCAAGCCGCCCGCGCCGCGGGTTCCTCGGTCGCAGGTGCCGCTCTTCGTGGCATCGGTGCGGGCGTCAGTTCAGGCGCGCAAGCGACGGGATCGGCCGCAAAGGATAAGGCGATCGGGTCTCCCGGCGCCTATGCGGGTTCAATCCTCGGTCTGGCGAACGCCAAGCTCGATGAACAGCGGAGCGGTCATAGCGGACCGAAGCCTCATCCCGAACGCAACGACAAACCATAATCGAGACAAGGGAAGTATAAATGGCCGCGAACCGCGCCCCAGAAAATCCGTATCTTGCCGCCCGCCAGGAATGGTCCGAACGTTATGGCTCCCATGTTCAGGCTGCGGCCGCATGGCGCATCGTCGGCATCCTTGGGCTGACCATGGCGGTCATCGGCTTCGGCTATGCGATGTATCTCAGCACCCAGGTCAAGCTGGTGCCCTATGTTGTCGAGGTCGACAAGCTCGGAACCGCGGTCACGGCCGGCTTTCCCGAGCAGATCGAATATGCGGATGCCCGCGTGGTGCGCGCGACGCTCGGCAACTTCGTCACCAGCTTCCGTTCGATCACGCCGGATGCCGTCGTGCAGAAGCAATATATCGACCGGACCTACGCGCTGCTGCGAACCTCAGATCCGTCGACCCAGAAGATCAACGCCTGGTTCCGCGGCAATTCGCCATTCGAGAAGGCGAAGACATCGACGGTCGCCATCGAGGTCAACAACATCGTGGCGCTGTCGAACGAGACCTACCAGATCGACTGGACCGAGTACGAGAGGGATCGGAAAGGCAAGGAAACGGGGACGCGCCGGTTCCGCGGGATCGCGACGGTGACGCTGACCACGCCGCAGGACGAGGCGATCATCCGCCTCAATCCAATCGGCCTCTACGTCCGGGATTTCGACTGGACGGCGCAGCTTTAGGGGCAGGGGTACTCACATGCAAAGAACAGGATTATTCGCAGCGATCGGCTGCATGGCCGGCCTCGTCTTTGTGGTCGGCGCGCAGGCGCAGAGCATGACGACGAACGAGGTGAAGGGCACAAACCTTTCGGGCAAATGGCGCGGCACGCCGGGTCTCGTCACGAAAGGGCCGGATGGGAAGGTCATTTTCCTGTTCGGCGAAACGCAGCCCTCCGTCGTCTGTTCGCCGCTGCAGGTTTGCGATATTGAGTTGCAGGGCGGCGAGGTTGTTCGCGATGTCCTCGTCGGTGACACCGTGCGCTGGAAGGTGGAGCCTGCTTCCTCCGGGGCGGCAGGTGGGCAGGCGATACATCTGATCGTCAAGCCGTCCGAACCGGGCCTTCTCACCTCGATGGTCGTCACGACCTCCCGGCGAACCTATCATATCCAGCTCAAGTCCCATCCGAGCCAGTACATGGCGCGCGTGGGTTTCGAATATCCGGAGGACGTATCGACCAAGCTCGCCGACATCAATGCCCGCCTCGAGACCGGCGGCATTCCCGGCACGGCGCCGGATAAGCTGAACTTCTCCTATTCGATCAGCGGCGGCGCATCGTGGAAGCCGAAGCGGGTCTATTCGGACGGGGTGAAGACCTACATCCAGTTTTCGAAGTCGATCTCCGGTCAGGATGCGCCGGTGCTGTTCGTCGTCTCCGGCGGCCAAAACCGCATCGTCAACTACCGTATGAAGAACGACATGATGATCGTCGACTATGCGGTCGACAAGGCGATCCTCGTTTCCGGGGTGGGTTGGCGGCAACAGAAGATCACCATCCGGCGGGGAGGTTGAACGATGCGGAAGCTTCTCCCGTTTGTCATCGCCGCGGCATTGCTTACCGGTTGCCAAACTTCTGACGATGCAATGACCACCAGCTCAACGCCTGTAGCCGTCACCGGGCCGGCCGCAAGCGCCATTGCCGGCGACATGGCAAGCCGGCTCGCCGAGCAGATCGGCCCGGCCGGTACTGCGACGACGATCAAGATGGACAAGGACATATCCGAGTTCGCGACAGCCCTCGAGGCGGCCCTGAAGGGGTGGGGCTACACGGTGATCACGGACGGCAAAGTCGCCAAGGACATCAAACCGGTCGAGCTTGCCTATGCAATTGATGGTTTTGACGGGCAGGTGCTGGCGCGGCTTTCGACGCCTTCGATCGCCCTTAGCCGTGCTTATACGACGACTGCGGCGGGTGCTGTGCCGGCTAGTCCGCTTTCGGTCATGCAGCGCAACTGACGGAGACGAATATGGTCCAATCGCTCCAGCTTGGCGCGTCCAACCAGGCCGACGATCAGAATGGCATGCGCCGCCTCAATCGCCTGCCAATCATCGTTGCCATCATCGTCATCGTGCTGTTCTTCGGTGTCGTCGTGATTGGCCTGTCTTGGCGCGGGCTCTCGTTCAACCGTGGCAACGACATCGAAAGCGCGTCCAACACCCCAGCGACAAATTTTGGCGACCAACTCAAACGCGGTATATCGGATGGAATCATCGGGGATCCGCTTGAGCGCGAGGCTTTCCAGCCGACGCCTGTCACTGAGCAGAAAGTCGAGAGGCAAGAACCGGTCGTTGAACGCCGGCCCACAGATGGGCAGGAGCAGCGGACCAGGCTCGAATCCGAAGAGGAGTGGAAAGCGCGCCTGAAGCGAGAGCAGGATGAGCAGTATATCCGCGAGGCCCAGCGCCAGCGGATGGCCCGCCTCCAGGCCCGCGCCACGGCGCTCGATTCGCCGCTGAAAGTCGACGCGTCCGATGCCGAAAAGGCCTCAGATCCCACGAGCACGGGCCGTCAGACGACAAAGGCCCCGATAAACAATGCGTCGGACCTTTATGCTGCCGCGATGAAATCCGGCTTGATGGGTGAGAATGTCGATCCGAACGCCCAGACATCGAAGGAGGATTTCTTCAATCAGGACGTCAAGGACCTTGGCTACCTGCCGAACCAGGTCGTACCGCAGATGTCGCCCTACGAATTGAAGCGCGGTTCGGTCATCCCTGCCACATTGATCACCGGCCTCATTTCTGACTTGCCGGGGCTCATTACCGCGCAGATCAGCCAGAACGTCTACGACAGCGCCACCGGGTATCGTCTGCTCATCCCGCAGGGCGCAAAGCTGCTCGGCCGTTACGATTCCAAGGTGTCCTTTGGCCAGGAACGGGTTCTCGTCGTCTGGACAGACCTCATTTTCCCGAACGGTTCGACGTTGCAGATCGGCGGGATGGCCGGCACGGATGCCGAAGGCTATGGCGGCTTCAAGGACAAGGTCGACCGACATCTTTGGCGGACCTTCGGTTCAGCGGCCCTGGTGGCGATTATCGGAACGGGGATCGATATGTCGTTGCCCGAAAGTTCGACGCTTGCGACGCAGGATACGGCCTCGGATGCCGCGAGGCGGAATTTTGCGGAAAGCTTCGGTCGCGTCGCGGAACAAACGATTTCGAAGAATCTGAACGTGCAGCCGACGATCCGTATCAGGCCAGGCTACAAGTTCAACGTCCTAGTCGATCAGGATATTATTTTCCCGGGTTCCTATAGCGGCCGATAGCTCGGTTACGAGTCTCAGATTGGCGCTATTTCGTCGCGTTTGGTTAGTCCCTGCTATGCGGCCACGATGAGGTGGCGGCGCAGATCTTTCTCCGGCTATCTTTTTATTCAGAGAAATTGAATGCCATGTAGACGTGCGTCGATCTATCGTGCAACACTCTGGGTAAGCCTCGGGAAGAGCGGTATCATGGGTCATGACTCGAAGCCTCACTGGCTCCATCTTGCCGGACGTCACATCACATAAATAAGCGGCGCGCGAAAGTGCCGCGGATTGGGAGGGCTCGCAACTGCGAAAGAAGATAGGAGAAAGTCAGTGGACGGATACCTTCGCTCTCTCATCGACATGGCAGAAGCCGCGCACGATGAACGTATGATCAAAAGCGCCCTGAAAAGCTTTGCGAACTCTTCTGGTTTTGAGCGTTTCGCGTATTTGCAAACCGAAGGCGCAGCGATCTGTACCTTCAACTCCTATCCCGATGATTGGCAGGACATTTACCTCGGCAGCCAATATTCCCGCATCGACCCAGTGGTCACGGAAGCCAAGCGTCGCATGGAGGTGTTTTCCTGGACGGCTGATGATTGGAAAGCCCGTGGAACCTCCGAGCTCAAGCGCTTTCGAGACCAAGCGATCGAACACGGCATTCGCAGCGGGGTGACAATTCCCGTCGAAGGAAGTTTCGGCTCCACGATGATGCTGACCTTTGCCTCGTCGGAGAAGAAGGTTGAAATTTCAAAATTGCAGGATCCGCAGAAAGCGATGCGCGCAGTCCTGACGATCCATTATCGGCTGAAGATCATAGCTGCGGCGACAATTGTCGCCCCTAAGCGGTTACTTTCACCAAGGGAAGCGATGTGCCTCATGTGGGCAGCAAAGGGCAAAAATGCCCCGGAGACTGCCGTGCTCACGGGAATCAACCCGAGAACAGTGCAGCACTATCTCGACAGCGCGCGTCGAAAGCTAGAAGCAGCGACCGTTCCGCAACTCGTAGCGATCGCTAAGGACCACGGGCTGGTCTGAGCGTCATTCTTCGCCATCCAGGGCAACATCAGGGACATAGCCAAGCGCGTCGATGATTTCCGAAAGCTCCTCCTGCTGAGCTTCGGATTTCTTCTGACGCGCGAGATACTCGTCTTGCAGGCTCTTGAGCACGTCGCTGGAAGTCGTCGGGACGGCGGTCGCGCGGGTCCACTCTTCATAGACAGCTTCGTCCGCGACGAGCAGCCGGCGGTGTTCGAGGATTGCAGCGACTGCCAACGCCTCTAATTCTGACTTTTGCATCGAACTGCAGGGAGGTTCTCTCACATCTCTTTTGTCGTTCGCGTCGGATGAGTCCACGCCCTTCATCCGTTTCTCCTCTCACTTTATTCTCTCATTGCTCGAAAACAACGCCCTCGTCCGCATATACGGTTTAAGCGATGAGTGCACTGCCTGACTTCCAGACGATCATGCCCCTATATCCGAAGGGCGTGGATGATCAGCTGGACGAGCAATATCACGTGCCGTGCGGAATCGGAACTATCGTTCCTGGAACGATCATTCCTATTCAGGCTCCGCTCGCGTCATGGATCTCAAGGAGGTCATGGCGATTAATCTGCGTCGGATACGTCATGGCAAGCAACTGACGCAGGAAGAACTGGCGGACCGGTCGAGCCTGAGCGCGCGCTATATCGGGGCGATTGAGCGCGCCGATGTTTCCGCCAGCGTCACGGTCCTCGGCCAGATCGCCGAGGCGCTGGGTGTCGACCCCGGCGAGCTTGTGACAAAATCTGGATGACGGCCTCATCGCAGTGCGAGGTGTAGTAGCGGCGCGCAGCCTTTCATTGGTTTTGACAACCTGCGTGGAGTGTGGCCTGCTGTCCTCAGTCCTAGGACAGCGGACACTTGAAATGAAAAGCCAAGACACATGCGGGTGATTGTCTTTTCGGCGAAGTAGCTGACAAGTCCGAAATCCAGTGGCGAACAGAACCCCATACACTTGCGAATGCCTTGGCAAAAGTGCCGTTCCCGAACTCGCCAAATTTCCTGCACGCCACCGTCTCGTCCGGAGCTTCCGTTCCAGGGGATTCGTTGCGCCGGAAGTCACGAACATCGATCTGGTGGCGGGGAGGCTGCTGGTCGCGACGGACGGGTTCTGGGCAGAACTATCGCCAGCCGACCGGATGTCCTTTTTGGACGGTCGTTGCTACGAGGGAAGGGTTGAATATGACGATTGCAGCGTTCTTTGCATGAATGTCGCTGAAATCACCTATGCCGAGACGACTTTCAGCCCAGAGGCGGCTACGAATTTTTACATTCGCAGCGCGGAGCTTTTGGACCGGGCAATCACGCTCAATCCGGGCGGAGGCGGGTACTATCACGGAATCCGCGCCCTTGCGGCCTACATGCTTGGAGACTACCCGGCAGCGGCTGCCGGAATCAAACAGGCCGACCTCCAGAGGTTCCCGCTCTTCCACGTCGTGGCCGCCGTCATCTATGCGGAGGCCGGTATGCCGGATGGGGCCCGTCGAGCGGGCGAGACGTTCATGCGGATGCGTCCGGATTTTATCCGCAACATTCTGGCTGAGCTCACGATAAGAAACTACCGGCCCGAGGACCAGTTGCGCCTGGCTTCAGGACTTCGAAAGGTGGGACTACCAGTACCGGACGGCGTGGAGGCAGCGATCGCGAGCGCGGCCGCTGCGCCGCCTGACTAGAGGCGCATGCCCGACCATAGGCGCATGCCCGACCATAGCTAGCAGCTTTCCCTACCGGTAACTTCCGTGATGCTACGGGCGTGCCGCTCGTTCTTCGCCTAGTCTCCGCGCATAGGCCGTCGGCGACTGATGCTGAAGCGGCCGCCGAAGGAGCCTCAGATGCCAACCACCGAGCTTGACGATTAAGAGAAGTTGTCTTGCGGACTGCCGGGTTCATGCCCAGCCGGCAATGACGAGAATTCATTTGTGCGATCCACATTGCAAATGCCCACGCATCATATATATTCTTTCGAAGGAGAATAATTATGGCTGCAGCACTTCGCGAATACACACCCACTGAGGCGGCTGCCGTGAGTGAGATTGGCATCAAGTCGGTACACAACGCGATCGACAAACGGATCATTGGAAGACCCTCTACCAGCCACCGAAGCCGTGCGATCACTGACGACGATCTGCTGCGCCTGAAGCTCTGGTTCGGCGTCGGTTCGATCCTTTCCGCCGAGCGCCGGAAACGCCTCTTTGCCGCCATCGACGAAAATCCTGAAGCCGACACGGTCAGAGCGGACGACTATCTGATCGTCGACGTCGCAAGAGCGAGGGAGCACTTGGCCGCGCGCGGCGAAGCACTCAGGGAAGCGGACAAGATCATCCACAGCGTGAAAGGCTTGGTTGGCGGCGAGCCGGTCTTCAAAGGCACGCGCGTTCCAGTCCGAACAATCGCTGCGATGAAATTGCAAGGCGCTGCCACGGACGAGATCGTCGAGGGCTATCCGGCTCTCACTGCGCGCATGGTGGACCTCGCCGAAATCTGGGTAGCGGCTCATCCTGCCCGTGGGCGGCCACGAAAGTTGTCGGAGCAGGGACTGAAAGTGAAGTCGGTGAAGCGCTTGCCTCTCGGAAAGGCCGGTACCGAAAAGCCCTCGGGCACGGCTTCGTGAAGTTTCTCGTCGATGAATGCCTGCACACATCGCTCGTGGCCGTGGCTCAACATCACGGCCACGATTGCTTTCACGTCAATTGGCTAGGCCTTAGCGGCGAGACCGATTGGGATCTGATGCCTCGGATCGTCGCGGAAGATTTTACCTTCGTGACGAACAATGCCCGTGACTTCAGGAAACTCTATGCGCGAGAGGATCTGCATGCCGGCCTGGTAATCATCGTGCCGCAAGTTCTGCCGGGACAGCAGCGGGAATTGTTCACGCTCGTTCTGCAGGAACTCGCCGCTTCTCCGGATCTGGTGAACGAGGTGATCGAGATCGCCATCGAAGAGGGCGAGGCTCTGCTGACGCGCTATGCACTGCCAGAGTGAAGATCAATTCCCGCCAATCTTGACAGATCGATCCGGATCCCATGCCCCGACGTTATCTATCTGGCTCACACTAAGTTCATGCGTCGGAAACACACTAATTTCATGCTTTTGGACTCGCGATGAGTTTTCGCTCGACCGAACATGCAAAAAAAGACGAACTCAACGCTATTGCTGACCACCAATGCGGGAAAGATCGACCCGTATCCCCGCAGTGCCAGTTTTCTTTTCGTCCGAAGGTTCACCCTCAGTCGGCAGCGGAGCCCAGGTATCGACTGTATCCGCCTTCGATTCTTCGTCCCGCGGTTTCCTTTGGTTGGCGAGTGCCCCGCCAGGATCCTCCGCTTGAAACACGCTCAAGCCCTCAAACTCACCAGTCTTCCATGCGTAAAGCGCATCCTCGAAAATCTGGGGGAGGACGTCTTTGCTCGTGGGGTTGCCATACCATTTCGCAACGATCCTGAGGACCTTGGCGAACATCGCCGTGCCTTTGCGAAGGTTTTGGCAGGCATCGACAAGGTCGGGTTTCAGATCCGCCGGTTCCTTGACTCCCACGCCAGCGGGGAACTGGGTCAGCCCAACGCGAACGACCGCCTGACCAGCATATTGGCGCACGATCGCCATCGCCTCCTCGGCCGATGCCGCTTTCGGACCGAGGATCAATCGGCCGCCTGATTTGACGGTGACGGCGAGGGGATCGGCCGAGCCCGCGGCCATCACGAACTGCTCGACGATCGCGGGCTTGAGAGAAGGGTCTGCGCATTCTTTTATCAGGGCTGCGTCGATCATGGTGTCTCCTGAGCACTCAGGTGTTGAAGGCAACAACAAGCGGTTTTGCGAAGAGCTTCGCCCAGGCCGTCGTAGCGGCGCGCTGGATGGCGACGATTGAG
Organism: Rhizobium sullae; assembly: GCF_900169785.1. Classification (GTDB taxonomy): domain Bacteria; phylum Pseudomonadota; class Alphaproteobacteria; order Rhizobiales; family Rhizobiaceae; genus Rhizobium; species Rhizobium sullae. Next base: position 12,144 of record NZ_FWER01000056.1, on the reverse strand, counting down.
GTCCCTTCGGTCCACCAGCCGTTTCCGACGGCGACGACAAAGTCCGGATCGTGCAGCATGGCTTGCAGGATCGGCCAAACGATCAGCTGCTCGTAGCAGATCAGCGGCGCTGCCCGGCTGGCACCGATCGGGACGACCGGGTTCGCAAAAAAATCCGCCCTGGCACCGCCACTCTCCCCGAACAAGAAACGCCACGGCTGCCACATCGAACCGGGAACCGGCATGCGTTCGCGATAGAGGATGCTGCTTCCGCCCTTCCCGTCGATCGCGACGAGGACATTGTCGTAGCCGGTGGCATCGAGCACCGTTGCGCCGGCGATGACCGTCGCATCGGTATCGCCGGACGCGCTCGTCCAAAGCCGCGCCACGGTCGGTGTCCAGAAACCGAGCGCAGTTTCCGGCAGCACCACGTAGCGTGCGCCATCACTGGCCGCATTCCGCACCGTTGCGATCAGGTCACGCTGGCGGTGAAGACCGGCGTTCCGACCGAGCGAAGGGCCCAATTCGAGGTCGACACCGCGCCAGCCATTGGGTAGACCCGGCTCTGTCCACGATGCGGCGGACCACAGCCAAAGGCCTGCGAAGGTGATGGCGACAGCTGGCCAAATGCGGGTTACGAGGCCCGCAAGGCCAGCTGTCATGCAGCCAAGGCCCCACCATCCCAATCCCGGGAACAGAGCACCCGCAGCCGTAACTGGATGAGCCCAGCCCGTGACACCGAAAGGCGGAATCGACATGATGATGGCTGCCAGAAGATAGCGAAACGGACGAACTCCGCTGTTCTTCGTCCAGAGGACCGTATGCACGGCAACGAAGCTCAAAGACGCGCACAGCCAGAGCAGAAGGCCCGGCCAGACGTCCGACGAATAGAACGCCGCTACGCCTTGCGGCAAACCACGTGATGCGGCCAGGAAATATCCGGCGGAGACAAGTGCCGCCACCAATCTCGTTCGCGCGATCGACCACAGAACGGGAAACCCCAGTGCGACAGGAAGGAGCAACACATAGCCGCTCCAGCCCATCATGCCGATCGCGATCGAAGCGAAAATCAACAGCGCCGGCCGAAGGTAGTCACGGCTCATAGGTGAACACCTCTTGCGCCCGACCGAGAATGCCGGAGATCGGCACCGGGCCAAAATACCGGGAGTCATAGGAGCCGGGGAATGCGGAATGCAGGAAGACATATCCTGGCGGTACGATGCCGCTCGGAAAGGGCGTCAACGGCCGGCCTTTTCCATCTCGTAGTGCGAGACTGGAAGAGGAAACCTCCCGCCCATCTACGCTCACGCTGACGCCGATTTCGACATGCTGTCCTGCAACGGCGATCACTGTCTTGATCAACGGTGCGACGCCGCCTGGGCAGGAACCAGAACGGAGATAGCCTCGTGCCCTCGCTGCCCGCATCGCCGCGGTTTCCGGCGGGCAGATGAACAGGAGGTCGTCGACTGCTGCCGGTCGATGGAGCGGGATAATGCGCCACAGGCCGAGTGGCTCGCTCGGTGTCAGATTGATGCGGTAGCCGCCGGCGACGGCAGTCACCACCAGCAGGATGGCGGCCACCGCCGCCATCGACAGAACCACAATGGCTCGTCGTCGCTGCGTGGTCATCGACCGGCGGGTTGCAGCCCCGGTCATTTCAGCGAGAGCCCTTGGCTCTTGGTTTGCCGCAGCGTCTCGGCCTGCTTGAGCGCTTCCGTCGTTCGTTCATAAGCGGCAAGTTGCTGGACCAAACGCATGGAATTCCACGCAGACTGGACCTCCGCCTTCTGGCCGGCCGTCATTCCTGCTGTGACGGTCTCGAAGGTCTTGCCATCAGTGTCTTTCGCAGCCAAAGGCAGGAATGTCCGTTCTCCGAAGCGCTCGGACACAGCCTTAGCGAAACCTTCGAGTTCGGCCTTCACCATTTTGTCGGCCAGCGCATATTCGAGGCCTGCCGGAAGATCGTTGCGATCGATCGCATCGCGCACGCGTTCGAGCGTTTGCTTGGCCGCTGGAGAGAGCGCCGGGATGTCGACCGAAACCTTGAGTCGGACCGCGCGCTCCTCCGTCTCATGTTTAAATTCGGCCTCGGCCCGCTCACGAAGGTAGCGTTCAAGATTTCGGGCGAGCGCCGGCACATTGGCAACTGCTTTATCTCGATCCTGCTTATCGGCGCGGCTGGCGAGAAGACCTGTCTTGCCCTTGAGGGCGCCGAAGCTCTCTGGCTCGCCGGCAATCTTTGCGAGGGTGGACTGCGCCACCGACTGGTCTTGGACCATCGCATCGACATTGATGGCCTTGAAGGCCGCTTCCGGCTGCGCGTAGACGAGATGGAAGCGGGTCGAGACGTCCTCCCATTGTTTTTTCAGACCGGGATCGGCGGCGAGCTTGTCCTCGACAGCCTGCTCGAGCGATTTCGGGAAGGTGGTGATGCCTGACACCATGGGCTTGGCCTCCTTGATCGTGTTCGGGATTGCTTGCTTGCTGCTGCCGCGGACCAGTCCGAGCGCCGCGCCGATGGCGGCAAGACGGGCGCCGAGATCGGCGAGCTTCTGTTTCTGCCGGACGGTCCATTCGAGACGATCGCGCGCGATCGTGCGGGCGACGTTGACGAGATGAAGGCCGCGGGCTTCCGCGAAGTGTAATGCCTGCCGGTAGAACGACGCCTTCTCGTAATCGAGGGTCGTCTCCTTGGCGTTCCGGCGCGACAGGATCGGGATAAGGCCACCGGATTTGGCAAAGGAGCGGCGACCGTAATAGACGGCGAGATCCTCGCGATGGCGTGTCATAGCAACGTAGGTGAGATGACGGTCCAGCGACAGCGAGGCCAGCACTTTCACGCGGTCGACGGTCGCGCCCTGGCTCTTATGGATCGTGGTCGCATAGCCGTGATCGAGGTTGCTGTAGAAGCGCTGCTCGATCGTAACCTGACGGCGGTGCTCGCCGTCACCGATCTCCGCAACGATCCGGCCAGGTACGGCTTCAAGCACCTTTGCGAGCATGCCGTTCTTGACGCCAAGGCTGCCCTCGTTCTTGAGGAACATGATCTGGTCGCCGGTCGCGAACATGCGGGTTCCGTCCTCTGTCTTGAACGGAAATCCGTCTGCGACGACGCCGCGCTCGACCAGCTTGGCGCGGGCCATATCGTTGAGCTTTCGGACGTCGCGGCGAAGGTGTGCGAGGATCAGGCTGGTCTTCGAAGGGTCGTAGTCGTGGTTCCAATCGGCAATGAGGCGTTCGACCGCTTGCGCCTTGAGGTCCAACCCCCTGACGTGCCCATTTGCGCGATAGGCATCGACCGCTTTGGCGACGTTGCCGCGCGCCAGATCGAGCGAGGCGTCGCACATCCATTGCTGCCGCTGACGATAGATGGTTTCGAGTTCGGCATAGCCGATCCGGTCGGCAATCGCGCGGAAGGCGGCACCCGCCTCGATCGGCTGAAGCTGTTCGGGGTCGCCGACCAGAACCAGTTTGGCGCCGGCCCTGGTGACGGCTTCAACGAACAGCGCCATCTGCCGCGACGACACCATGCCGGCCTCGTCCAGCACAAAAACCGTCTTGTCGTCGATCTGGTTACGGCCCTGGTTCCAGCGCAGCTCCCAGGACGACAGTGTGCGGGAAACGATGCCACTTTCCTTCTCCAAACCTTCGGCGGCTTTGCCAGCCAATGCTCCGCCGACCACACGATAGCCGGCCGTTTCCCACGCCTCGCGCGCAGCCTTCATCATCGTCGTCTTGCCGGCGCCGGCGCGGCCGATAACAGCGGCAATCCGCGTGGCCCCGGCGACATGTTCGATGGCAGTTCGCTGCTCATCCGACAAACGGGCATGCCGCGCAAAGGTCGCCTGCAGCACCACCTCACGGACGCCATGGGAGGCGCGACCGGAGAGCCAGATCGCGCGATTGGCCATCTCGGCTTCAAGCCGGATCATCTCGCGCGTGGTGTACTTCGCGGGTTTCCGAATACCTGTCGCAAAGGTGATCCGCTCGCGTTCGAGCGGGAGCGCTTCCGGACTTCGCAAAATGCGGACCATCAGACTTTGGAACAGAGCGACATCGTCGATATAGCGATACAACACCTTCGCAACATCGCGTTCGTCGAAGACGCTCTTCTCCCGGGTGATCAGGTCGAGCACAATCTCCGGACGGCGCTGGATGCGCCGCGCGTTCTCGCTGCGGCGCTCCTCCTGAAGCTCGACGCGTTCGAGCTTACTCGCCGAGGTCTCCCGCGGCCGATCGGATTGCTCCGCCTTGCGCTCGATGGCTTTGACGCCGACGCCGAGGTGAACGGTCGGCTCAAGCGGAATACCCTGCTTTTCGAAGGAACGGCCATCCATGTGGATATCCAAACCAGCAAGCGCCAGATGTTTGTTCTGGCAGGCAAACCAGCCGTCGCGAAACGCATTGAAATCCTCAGTGCTGCCGGCCCATAGCTCATAGACGATCTTGCCGGCGTCATTGCGGATCGGCTTGCCGTCCGGGGCGAGCACCGCGACCTTCTTCGAACCGAAACCGTCTTCGGTCAGCGGGCGCAATGTGGTCATGAGGTGGACATGAGGATTGCCTGGAGCGTCGTGATAGACCCAGTCGGCGACCATGCCCTTCGCAGTGATGTGCCGCTCGACAAAGTCGCGCATGAGCGCGATGTTCTGCTCGGCCGTCAGCTCGAGCGGCAGGGCTATGGTGACGTCCTTGGCGAGCTGCGCGTCGGATCGCTTCTCGAAGCCCTCCACCTTATTCCAGAAGGCCTCGGATGCCCCGGCGACCGAGCGATCGGCAATCATCGAACGCAGCCATTCGGGCGAGTCTGCCGGAATGACGAACTCCTCATGCAGGAGGCCTTGCTTGCGGGTGTAGTCGATCGTCCGGGCTTCCCGCTCAAACTCCATCTTAGCGCAGTGCCGGTAGGCCGCCGACAGGACGGCGCTGCGGCCGGAGCCACGGGCGACGACGCTGACGGAGAAGTGAGGGACGGCCACGGCGAAATTCCTTCCCGCTTGCGAACAAAATCAATGAGTTCGTCAGAAGCGAGAGACCCGGACCGGGCCTCAGCAAGGGCGTCGCGTCAGCGACGTATAATTGCGCCCTTGGAAGCCGCTCCTTCGGAACGGCCGGGATCATTCACCAAAGCATCGCCGTTGGCGATTGTAGGATTCACAGTAGTGCGTTCGCTACTGAAGTTCCGGAAACTGGCTTCGAAAGACACGCTTTCTCAGCCATGGAGACAATCGGACATGAAGAAGCCCTCCGCGAAAATCCGCGACGAAATCGCCAAGCTGCAGGAACAGCTCAAGATCGCCGAGACAAGGGAAGCGGAACGCATCGGCCGGATTGCGCTTAAGGCCGGCCTTGGTGAGATCGAAATCGACGAGGCGGAGTTTCAGGCTGCGTTTGAGCAACTGACGAAACGGTTTCGCGGAGGGCAGGGCGGTACGACCGGAGGGAAAAGGGGCGCAGGCGATAGCAGCGGCGCAACGTCGACCACGGCGGTCGAGTCTGGCCCGAATGCGGGCAGGGCTGGCGAGGCTTGAGCGCATGGCGAGGACTTTGACATCCGACGCCCGCAAGAAGGACACGCGCGAAAAGATCGAGCTCGGCGGCCTGATCGTCAAGGCCGGTCTGCGCTACGAGAAGCGCGCGCTGTTGCTGGGCGCGCTGATCGATACAGCGCGCCGCATCAAGGGTGACGATGGCGAGCGCTCCAGGCTCACGGCAATCGGCGTGGAGGCCTTCGGCAATGACGATCAATAGGATTGCGCTCGTTGTCGGGCCAGCGGCGTTGATGATCCTGGTCGTCATCGGAATGAACGGGATCGAGCAGTGGCTTTCAGGCTTCGGAAAGACCGAGGCCGCACGACTGGCATGGGGGCGGGCGGGCATCGCGTTGCGCTATGTCGCCAGTGCGGCGATCGGGATTGTTTTCTTGTTTGCGAGCGCCGGCGCGATCGACATCAAGCAGGCAGGTTGGGGTGTCGTTACCGGATGCAGTGGGACGATCCTGATTGCGGCTGCACGCGAAACGGTGCCCCTTGCCGCTTTCACGAAGTCGCTTAACGACGAGAGGTCGGTCTTGGCCTATCTCGATCCAGCAACGGCGATCGGAGCGGGCGTAGCACTCATGTGTGCCTGCTTCGCACTCCGCGTCGCGCTCATCGGCAATGCGGCATTCGCACGGGCGGAGCCGAAGCGCATTCAGGGCAAGCGAGCCCTGCATGGCGAAGCGGATTGGATGAAGCTCACAGAGGCGGCGAAGCTGTTTCCCGATACTGGCGGCATCGTCATCGGCGAGCGCTATCGCGTCGACAAAGACAGTGTCGCGAGCCAAGCGTTTCGAGCCGATAGCGCTGAGACGTGGGGCGCCGGTGGCAAGTCGCCGTTGCTGTGCTTTGATGGCTCCTTCGGCTCGTCGCACGGGATCGTTTTTGCCGGTTCCGGCGGTTTCAAGACGACGTCAGTGGCGATCCCAACGGCGCTCAAATGGGGCGGCACGCTGATCGTGCTCGATCCATCGAACGAGGTCGCACCGATGGTCTCCGCGCATCGCGGCGGAGCGGGGAGGGACGTGTTCGTCCTCGATCCAAGGAAGCCGGACGGCGGCTTCAATGTCCTGGACTGGGTCGGCCGTTTTGAAGGTACGAAGGAAGAGGATATCGCCTCGGTCGCATCATGGATCATGAGCGACAACGGAGGCGCGCGCGGTGTCCGTGACGACTTCTTTCGAGCGTCAGCTCTCCAGTTGCTCACGGCACTCATCGCCGACGTCTGCCTGTCCGGTCACACGGACGAGAAGGATCAAACGCTTCGGCAGGTGCGCATGAATCTCTCTGAGCCGGAGCCGACACTGCGCAAACGGCTGCAGGACATCTACGATAATTCGGGCTCGGATTTCGTGAAGGAGAACGTCGCAGCCTTCGTCAACATGACGCCGGAAACCTTCTCCGGCGTCTATGCCAATGCCGTCAAGGAGACACACTGGCTTTCCTATCCGAATTATGCCGCCCTCGTGTCGGGAAAGAAATTCTCGACCAGCGACATCGCGGCGGCAAACACCGACGTCTTCATCAACATCGACCTTAAGACGTTGGAGACCCATTCCGGTCTTGCGCGGGTCATCATCGGCTCGTTTCTGAATGCGATCTACAATCGCGACGGACAAATAAAGGGGCGCGCGCTGTTTCTCCTCGATGAGGTCGCCCGCCTCGGCTACATGCGGATCATCGAGACCGCGCGCGACGCCGGCCGCAAATACGGGATCACGCTGACGATGATCTATCAGTCGATCGGCCAGATGCGCGAGACCTATGGCGGCCGCGACGCAGCAAGCAAATGGTTCGAGAGTGCCAGCTGGATTTCGTTCGCGGCCATCAACGATCCCGAGACCGCCGATTACATCTCCCGACGCTGCGGCATGACCACGGTCGAGATCGACCAGGTCAGCCGCAACTTCCAGGCAAAGGGATCGTCTCGAACGCGCTCGAAGCAGCTCGCGGCACGACCGCTCATCCAGCCGCACGAAGTTCTACGCATGCGGGCCGACGAGCAGATCGTGTTCACAGCCGGCAACGCGCCGCTGCGATGCGGCCGCGCCATCTGGTTCCGCCGCGAGGATATGAAGTCATGCGTTGGCGAGAACCGGTTTTATTCGATGGGCGGAAGGGAGAAGGAAGGTTCGAATTCGACGCCTGCGGTAAAAGCCAATGAAACCAAACCGACTGTAACGTCTGCCGGCGAAGAGGGATGAAAAGCTTGGCGCAAAAGAACGTCATACCGTTCAGGAAAAATCGGAAGGTCGCGAATGATCGTCCCGGCATCAATGCGTCGCGATCGACGTTACGTCGTCACCGTGGCGGTCGTGGCAGAGGCATTCCGATCACCATGGTTTGGGCCGTGGTGATCGGCGCCGCCGGCTGGCTGTACCTCGATCACAATGGCCATCTCGACAGCGCTGCTGTCTTCGCCAAAGCGCCGGCACAAGATGCGCTATCGGCGTCGTTCGTGTTCTGCGGCGACAGCCGTCGCATGAACTGCGTCGTCGATGGCGACACCTTCTGGTTCGGGGGCGAGAAAATCCGCATCGCCGATATCGATACGCCTGAACTCAGCCCGCCCCGCTGCGAGGCTGAACGGATCAAAGGTGAAGCGGCAAAATCCCGCCTGATGTCGCTGCTCAACGCTGGAAAATTCTCCCTGGTGGCCGGGTTCCGTGACGAAGACAAGTACGGTCGCAAACTTCGCACCGTGTCTCGTGCGGGCCATTCATTGGGCGATGCTTTGATCAAGGAAGGGCTGGCACGCTCATGGGACGGCGCGCGCCACGGATGGTGCCAGGACCAGTGACAGCGATTACGGCTATTCTGCGCGGGAGAGGGATAGGGGTTTGGGGAGAGGGTGGAGGGAACCGTCTCTTTCCTCTGAGAGGAAGTTTGAAGGAGGGGCTCGCCCTTCCTTCATGGGGTGAGGTGAGACGGGCGGCAGAGCCACCCTTTCAGAGCCGATCCGGCCGGTCGATCCGGCGGGACCGGCTCACAGGTAGCCAAAGATCAGAGGCGGCGAGCCGCCTCTGATCTGGAGCTCAATCCTCGCCCGGGTCGAAAAAATGGCTCCCCGTCCTCATGGCCGATATGCCACCGTTTGTCAGACCACCTCGACGGGAGGTAGATCTCGTCCCCACCGAAGTGCGCAATGATGATCTTGTCCGCCTCGTGGAACAATCCGAAATCGACCCTGTTGTCGATTGCCCGAAGCAGCGCCGCAGACAGAAACTCGCGCGAGATATCGGCGGGCAGATGCACTTCCGCATCGAAATCGTCGCGCAAAACGCTCAAGCCAATCCGGCCGTTGATCCGCTGCCTGGTCTTCGCCAATCGGCTGAGTGATTTGATGCTTTGTCATCAGGAGTCTCCTTTTCGTTTCTGACGAAAGGTGTCCGCACCGTAGCCCGTGAGGGGTCAGGGACCGCGGAACGCGGCCGCCGAGCGGCAAGCGGAGGAGCCGATTTTGTCTGTGCCGCTTGCGGTGCAGGCAATATTGGAGGGGCCGCGATGTGCTTGACCCCGGAACGGCGGGTGCACAATTGGACGTCAGAGAGAGATAGAACCGCGTCCTGAAGGGACGCGACCGCTTGCCATCTCCGATGGCCGTAGGACTTTCCGGCTGTCTCCGGACAACGATATTTTGCTGAGGCATGCTTCCTGCTGCGAGAGGATCGTGACCCGACTGGGCGTGCGGACTCCGATCGCAGCGCGACTCCGTGCGCGTCGGCGCCTCGCCCGGGCCCGACTCTTCACGGAAATGAATCGGTCGCAATTGTTCGATTCACATATGTCGTTGGACGTGTCAGGGGCATGCCGCGATGATGTCAACATGATCGCACAGCCTTACCAGCTCTACATCGAACGTACTGACGAGGCGAAGAACATGGCTCGCTTCTATGCCATGCAGATTTCCATGTCGCTGTTCGGTGAAACCTGCCTGATACGTCGCTGGGGGAGGATCGGGACATCGGGGCAAATGATGATCCATCATTTCGGGCGGGAGGAAGAGGCCGTCAGGCTGTTCCTCGATCTGACACGACAGAAGAGAGCCCGTGGCTATCGACCGAGGACCATTGCCCAGCTGCCGTCAGCTGACCAACGATGACGCCCGCGGCGCAACAATGCAAAGGGCCGCTGAAGCGGCCCCGGCGCGTCATTTGCGGCGGTTCCAGTCGGTCTCGAACGAAACGTCGATCTCGATGAACAAGGGGATCTTAATCGAAAGCTTCAGACCGAGCTTTCCCTTGCGGAAGAAATGACAGATCACCTTCCCGAGATTGCGGAGCCGGCGGCCCGTGGCTGCGAGGAACTGGGCGAGTTGTCGCATGGTGGGTTCTCCTTTCGAATTGCTGATATCGCGGGGATCGACTGCAGACCTCGAAGGAGGGTGGCACCGGAACGGTCGAAGCGGGAGCGGAGAACCTGGTCGCCTGAGTTTTGAGTGGGCGAGGAGCCGCCTGCGGCGGGGAAAATCTGGCGGCGTAAGGTTGCGTCCTGACGAAGGGGATGCATCATCCCCAGATGCAGATAACAGTCCGTCGAAAGGAGAGAGGCGACGGCTCGGTCAGCCCTCTACGGCGAGTGCTTGAATTGGGGCAGGGAAGAAGCCGCCTCAGAAGGGCGGCTCGGCCTCGATCACACCGACCTGTTCGGCCAGGTGCACGGCGAGCTAGGCCCGGGCAAGGTCGAGTTCGGTCTCGATCTGGCGGCGCTCGGCTGCGTCGCATGTGTTCTTCAGCTCGGCGCGTAGTTCTTCGATGTGCTGTTCGATCGTCATGGTCTCATCTCCGTGAGTTCGTGAAAGACGACCTGCAGGGCGGGACGGGCTGGCGGGGTCAGGGATCGCGAATGCGACCGCCGGAGGCGGCGGGTGGGGGAGCCGATTTCGTGTTGGCGCCACAGGCGGCGGTGCGAAATTGGGGGTAACCGCTCGTCCTTGACCCCGCCACCCCGGCCCGGCAACATCGGCGATCTGAGCGGCTATCCCCATTTCCGTATTGCGCCGAAAATGCCGGGACCGGGCTCGACGCCTGGTTCCGGCTTCACATTTCGGTGGAAGAGGCCCCGCCCGATGGGCGGAGCCTCGAGGAGCTCAGTCGCGATTGGCGCGAGACCAGATCAACTGGTAACCGTCCTCGCCTTCGACCTCGGCCAGCGTTGCGTAGATCGGAGCCGGGAAGCTCGGGTCGTCCAGCTTGACCGAGAGGTAGTCGCGGTCCGTCTGTTCCGAGCGCTTCTGCCATGCGGCGCCGAGCTCGACGTTGCCGGCGTAGATGCGGAAGTGCGGGCCCTTGTCGGAGGGGTTCTCGATGCGGGCGATACGGGCTTTGACGTTGAGGGCGAGCGTGCGGATCGAGCCGGAGAAGCCGTTTTCGGTGGAGGTGAAGGTGCCGATGGTAGCCATGTCCAAGTTCCTTTTGCTGTTTCGGGCCGCTCCATTGCGGCCTCGATGGCTGTCGCAAGGACCGGGGACGATCGGACCGCACCCAATGGGCCGAAATGAAATGGAGGGCGGCCGGGAGGAACTTTGTTGCCGCGCGAGGAATGGCGGCGCCGCCGCCAGGGGAAGAAAGTTTCGGATGGCCGTTGCGGGAGGACGATCGAGGCGAAGCCGCTCTCCGGTCAGACATGCCTCATCGAGCCCGCAGAAGGGAGCGCCGCTAACGTCAGGCAAAGGGACGTGGCAATGGCCGCCGCACACAGTTGGGCCGTGCTCTGGTCTCGGCGTATTTGCGGACCAATCACTCCGGCCTTAGTTCAGGCCGTACCAGGTCCCGCGACCCGCTCCATGAAGGGTAAGATGCCCCTGCTCGGTCAACGCCCGAAGATGATCCTTGACGGTGTTGCGGCTTGCGCCTGTGGCCTTGGCCGCGTCCATCACCGTAACCCGCCCACGCTCACGCGCCAGTTCGAGGATCGCGACCGACAGCTCCGGCAGGTCGCCCAGCAGGATACGTTCACGCTCGATCTTGCGCTCGAGCCGCTGCTTTTGGCGCTGCAGGCTCCGGAGGAAAAACTCGACCCACGGATTCCAGTCCTGTTGGTCTGTCCGGATTGTGCCTTGCGTTCGACGAAGCGCGAGGTAGTAGGCTTCCTTGTTCTGCTCGATAACGCTTTCCAGGGAGCTGTACGGCACGTAGGAATAACCCGCCCGAAGGAGGAGCAGAGTGGTCAAGGCTCGCGATAGGCGGCCATTGCCATCCTGGAAAGGATGAATTTCCAGAAAAACCACAACGAAGACAGCGACAATGAGCAGAGGGTGGAAGGTGCCATCCTTCTCCTGTGCCTGTTGCCAGGCCACCAGGTCCGACATTCGACCCGGCGTGTCGAAGGGGGAAGCTGTCGCGAAGACGACGCCCAGGCTTCGTCCATCTTCGTCGAAGGCTTCGACATTGTTGGCAAGGGTTTTCCAGTTTCCCCTGTGTCGCTCATCCTTGGTCGAGTGAGCAAGCAGATCCCGATGGAGTTGGCGGATGTGATTTTCGTCAAGCGGGATCGCGTCGAAGGCGGAGAAGACTGTTTCCATCACCTCGGCATAGCCTGCGACCTCCTGTTCGTCGCGGCTGGTGAACGAGCCGATACGGAGGTTCGAGAGCAGCCTTTCGACTTCGCGGTCGCTTAGTTTTGCGCC
>NZ_FWER01000017.1 GCF_900169785.1 Rhizobium sullae | reverse complement strand
TTGACGCCAATCTTCAAGTTTCTGATGGAAAGCCTGCCTGTTGGCGCGATCGCCGATGAAACCGTTCTCGTCGTGGAGTTCAATATTGTAACTGTCCACGGTGACGGATGGCAGGTCTGCCGCACCGTGATTAAGGAGGGCCCCGCCATTTCTCTTTGCCATTTCGCCTTTCCAAGTCCGATGTGCTGGGTCAACGTTCTCGGTAGTTCTGCGGTTCCGCATCCCTCGTAACGCATGTGCGAAACCAGGGACTGAAGTGCCAATGCGCGCTTCGGTAGGCCGGCGCCGAAGGCAGCATCGAGCTTCGAAAGGCTGATGGCCTCTGTTGCGGCTTCAATATCTCCAAACCAATGAGAGCTTTGATTGTTCCGGGCCGGAATTTGGCATCTACAGATGCGCGGGACGATGCACTGCCCTCTAAGAGCCGTGCGTTCCGCTCACCTCTCCTGTTGGTTGTCGCATCGGCGGCGGCGGTGATGGCCCGGAAGAAGCCTCCCGCTCCAGCAATCGGCGTGACCCTCGGCCAGCTTCAACTATGCCGGACCTACTGTTGCATCTGTCGCTCTTAAGGGCGGGATTTCGCTTCGAACCGAGCGATGAGCGGAGGTATGATGGCAGCCGCAACCGCACCCGGTGGCCGTCTCAGCACCCGTGCACCGACCGCGGTCGCGGCCATTGCAGCGGCAAGTTTCGCCCATGGGTACGCGCCAAGCTGGGCATGAGCGCTGGCGTCGGCCCATTCGGCCTTGGATCTGGCGACGGCAACCGTCTGCTGCTTGACGAGCGAGAGCCTTGCACCAAGGATCTCGATCTCATTGCGCACGTGGTCGAGGTCGTCTTTGATCCGCTGCAGAGGTGCTTTCGACGGAGCGTCATCTGCGGGAGGTGTGAGTACTTCCTCGGCCGGGGCTTCGGCCTCGAGTTCGGCGAGATGAGCCTGCAGGTCGGCGTCGGTATCGAGGCCCTTCGAATGTTCTATGTCGCGCCGCGTCATGATGTTTTCTCCTTGCATTGCGATCACAGCACAACGCGTATTTCTTTAAAAAGATGCATCTGTCCAGTGGTTCGCAACCCCCTCAAATGCTTCATCGCTAACACCATGGGAGGTCCGCGCACCAGCTACCGGCGAGGGGCGGCGTGCAGCGTGAGATTGCCTTCAGCTGAGGTTGGGGCTCCCCGCGTCGTTTTGTCGTCGGCCAAGACAGGTCCTTACCGGCACTACCAAACGGCTGAATACTTCAGCAGCGAAACAATTCCGATGATTATGACTACGATCTGCACGATCTGCCGCATGGGGCATCGATCGGCAGCCGCTGAACCAAGTACAAGACGAGAATGATTACGAGAAATGTGATTAGAATTCCGATTATCACCGAAGCACCCATTTATCGCCACTCATGGTGTCGTATTCCTGGTCTTTGTTCGTCATGGCCGGTCCATTTTTTCTCATCTTCTTCGGTCTTGGTTCCGATGAGAACCAAGGCTGCTATGCGCCCGATCGACGACGGCCACCGGTCAAATGAGCAGAGCTTATTCCGGCACACCGTGTGCCGGACCTTCGTCCCTAACTTCGCGCGGCGTTGGCGTGGGGATTGCGCCATGGTCCAGATTTTTCAGATCCTGCCCCTTCGAACCGCCCACACCTGCTGCATGCGCACGATTACGGCTTGCGCGTCTGCTGTCTTGCAGAGTCCTTGCCTCTTCGATGAGGGAGGCCAAGTCTTCATCCGAGAATTCGGAGAGGTCAAAGGTCTTGGTCATATCAATCTCCCACATGGTTCGGTTTCTCCAATGATAACGCACAACTTGGCAAAACGACGCAATCAGCAGCGCCTATACTCCCCGCGAGGCTCTCGAGCCGGGCTATCAAGCGCCTCGCCTACACCGTCATGAATCGACGGCAGACAGAGCGTGAGGGCATGCCGCAGCGCAGTCGATGAAGAAGAGATGATAGGCGCGGCGACCGTTCCGGTCAGATCTCCATCCGGCTTAGCCGACCTCGAGTGGTCCGCAAGGGGCGTTGATCGCCGCAGCGCTTTTGCCGCGCGCATCATCTGGATTTAACCAGCCACCGTCTAAAATCCAGTTCTGAATTGAGCGTGGGAACTTCGCCCCGCGGTCGTCGTTCGAAGGTCGAAATTGCCGAGCGCCTTAGGCCCTCCCCAAGACAGATGACTACAACAAGAAAACCGCGCCACGGGATTACATTGCAGAGATCGATGGAAAGCGCAAAAAAGAATGCGGTCGTGCGCTTTTGATTATTCTCATTGCTGTGATGATCATCGTCGGCCGCACTCTTGCTTGTCGTTTCGATGATCGATGCCGTTCAGCATGTCCAAGGCAATCTTGGCTCTGCCGATGATGAAACCAGCCTCGATTCAGCGGCATTCCATGAAAACTCAAGGCCTAGACTGTGCGCCAGCAGACGCACGCGCGGCCATCATCGCGACCGAAGTCAATCCGCCGAAATACACCAATCTGGATTGGGGGTTTTCAGAACATTGGGCTAACTTTGTCTCCACGAAGACGATCCTGCGTGCAAAGCCGAGGTCTGCAGTGGGAAGACCAGCGTCTTCAAATTCTGTGATGAGAAGCAAGCCGAGCGCTCAGTCGATGAGAGATGAGATATGTTCGAAAACGTACAATGCCTTTTTGCCATCCGCGCCTTCTGCCATAGTGTTTGCCGGCGTCCGCGAGGCTCTATCGGGTCGAGCACTTTGCTTCACGGGAGGGTGGTGTCATGGTTCTTTTTGAACTCCTCTCCTTTACGGACGAAGAGGTCGATCTCATCACCTCCGGCCTTCGCCGGTGGTCGCAGAAAAATCACATCGATGTCCACAGCGAGCGCGGCGAGGATGCGCTGAAGCACGCCATCGGACTTGTGAGCTGTGGCGTTAAGTGTGTGGATGAATTGGCTGCAAGGCTCGACGAGAATTGCGCGCCGCCTCCCGCTGAGCGTCCCTCTCATCTTACTGGCGAGTAACCGTCCACGCTGACCGGCTACGAAGGCGTTTCATCTGCTTTCAACGCGAACATCGCACCCCCAGCGTTGCTGCTGCGCCGGTGAAATCTCAGCGCGAAAATCTTCCAAAGAGCAGAGGCGATGCGGGCCGCGGGCGGTTCGTCTTCGCCGCGGCCAATTGCGCTTCTTGTCATGCAACTCCCGGCCAGTCCGATCCGCTCAATTTGGGTGGGGCCTTGCGTCGGCGCCTCCTTTCGGAACATTCCGCGTTCCCAATATCTCACAGCACCCCGTCGACGGAATCGGATCGTGGTCAACCGCTGATCTGGCAAATGCGTTGATCTCCGGTGTCTCGCCGGCTGGCGAGCATTCTATCGCCTTCCCCTACCCCAGTTATACTGGCATTCGCATCGAGGGCATCAAGGATCTCTATGCGTATTTGGAAACGTTGCCGGCCATTTCCGGACGCCCGCCACCGCACGACCTTGCTCTGCTGTTCCGCATCCGCCGCCTTCTTGGCTTCTGGAAGCTGTTCTTTTCAATGAAGGTCGACCGAGGCGCCTGTGGCGGTCCCGTCCATGATCGAGGCGCCTATCTCGTGGAAACGCTTGGAAATTGTGCTGACTGCCATTCGACCCGCGATGTCCTGGGAGTAATCAGAGCATCGACGCGCTTCGCTGGAGGTTCTGATCCTGAGGGTACAGGTTTTGCTCCGAACATCACTCCGAGCAAGATCGGCCACTGGTCCGAGCACGCGCTTTCCGTTTTTCTGTTTTTACACAAGCACGGGCTCACGGAATGAACGCCGTCGGGCTGCCGCCGTGTGCTGATGTAAAATCGGCCGGCATGCACGGTATCGGGCGTGCCTTCGAGCTTTGACTGCCATTGCAGTGAGGAAACACCGAAGGCGGCATGCTCAATTGATCGCCACAGGGCAATAATCGCGCTGCGAGAGGGACGACTTGCCAGCGGCGCGATTGGCCGGCCACTGCTGCTCGATACTGAGGATGAAATCGAGACATGGCTGATGGACTAGGAACATTTGACCTTCTCTAAAGTTCGGAGAAATGGATCGTGCGGCCAGCTCTCCTGTAACCGTACTCTTCCCCTTGCACGTGGCTGTGCGGTCCGCCTCAATTCTTCGCGCATTGGTACGTTTGCGTACAGAAACCATGATCCATATGACACGTTCATCTTTCGAACGTGTCCCGACGTTCCTCTAGTCAACAACTAGCCCCGATTTCGTCGGGGCTCTTTGTAATGAAGGAGCGGATGTGATTATTCGGACATGCCCGCGGCATTACGAGAATCGATCATAAAAAGCGTTGTCGCTTGGGCGAAGACGTCGCGCCGTGCCTCGCCACACCGGGATGTAGGCTCTCGTCAATGCTCTCAGGCATTTCGGTCTCGATCAATTCATCGCGCTGTTCAAATCATGCAGCCCGACCATCAGCGTCATAGGGTCGGACGGTGAAGGACGGAAGCCGACCGCCTCATAGAAGACTTGAGCGTCATCGGAAATCGCATGCGCCAGCACGCCGCGGATACCGAGGATTTCAGCGGCATTGAGCAAGCGCAGACCTGCGTCGCGCACTAATGCCCTGCCGATACCGCGCCCCTGATAGGTCCGGTCGATGGCGAGGCGGCCGAGCACGGCAACCAGAATCGGATCGGGAATGTTACGCCGGAAACAGCCAGGAGCTTCCGGCTGCTTCACAGCGCCGGAGGCGAGCGCATAATAGGCGATGACGTGGCTGCCCTCGCACACGACGAAGGTACGTGATGCACCACCTTCCTGATCGGCGCGGGCGCGCCGATGCAGCCAGTCATCCAATTCGCGAACGCCGGAATTGAATTCGGCCGGTTCGTGATGATCGGCCAGTGGTGCCTGTGCACTGAGGGTCACGCCTCATCCCACGGCGCTTTTGTCAACATGGCGCGTTTCAAACTGACTCTGCGATTGCGCGTGTAGTCGCTCATTTGCCTACCTCTCGATCGTATGTGGGGCGACCACCCGCGCGTGATGCCACGGCTTAGCACGCTCTCCGCCAACGCCAGTTGACGCCGCAGATGCTTGCTGTCGAGTAGCAAGGTCGTGATTGCTGCCTTGGCGTCATCGTCATGAAACGCGAACCATCGCCTGCACCTGCCAATCCAGATCGGTGCCTTCCGGCTGAGTGGCTTCGGTTACTAATGGGCGCACGTACTTTCTCACCGCGCAGCGCACGGTTTCCCAAATTTTGAGCTTCGTGAAATGCCGTTCGATCGCGGCGCGTATGTTCTCATTCAGAAATGAGTCAAGAGGCCAAAACAATTGGGCGTTCAGAGAACAGGCTAACATGCCGCCCGCGATGAGACGTCGCAAACAAGTGGTGAAAACGATCCAGGCAGGCAGATGTCATGGCAATTCCCCGATGACACCTGAAGGATCCTCATGTATGGTTGCCGCCGGGTGGATACCGGCATCAGGTGGGGCTTCGGTCCGATGCTCGGTTTCAATCGCGTGGCATACGAGTGGGCAATGTAGGAGTTCGCGGATGCTTGAGTTGTTGGCCTTGGAGCCCGAATGCTTCTACTGGGCAAGACGTAGGGGAACCGGAGGCGCCTGGGAGGTCGTGCAGATTTCGACGGTATTTGGCGCCGGCCGCGACTATTGGACCGTCGCCAGAACCGGATCGGATGTCCACGACATGGTGGACGACTACGAGTTTCTAGCCCAGGTTGCGTTGCCGGAGGCGGATATTCTTTCTCTATCGCAGGCCGCCGAGTAAGCATCGACTGGCGGAAACGGCGGCTGCGGTTAGCAATCATGGCTCACTCTTCTTCCGCCCCCGATCTCGTCCGCCCCCCAAAGATCTACTGCGTGCCGGGCCTACCGAACTGGCCCAGCCGGCGGTTGACCGTGACCACCGGGCGGACCGCATAGAAAGTTCGGATGACTGGACGTGTCCGCTCAGGGAGCCAATCCGATCTTATACCGTCCGGCCACCTGCCAAAACCGGTTCGCATCGAGATCGGTGCGGCGCTCCGCCATAGACACGGCGGATCTTACCGGTTCAAACAGGGCAAAGCACAGCTCGGTATCGTCGTGGCGGCCATGGTAGGCAATGCCGTCCGCCGCCACGGGATGACCTGATAGAGCTTTCGACAAGTTTTGCGGCACGTCATAGGGGAAGACATCATTACGCAACTATGCCAACTTCGACAACTCCGGCAGCCTTCCTGAAGCAACCGAATAGCGTGATGGGTCCGAGAGCGGACCAATACAATCCCCTGCGGTCTTGCTCCTCAATACCTCAATTACAAGCATGCCTCCGCTGAGGCCCGACGAGATAATCGTGCAACAAATCGTTGCCGATTCCTTGGGGCCATAATCTCTGGCTCTTCGAGCCGCTGAAGAGTCCGAGCGAGGCCGCCGCCAAGTCTCGATCAAGATTCTAACGCTCTTTGGAACACCCGAGTCAATCTCTCGGCAAAGGCACGCGGATCTGGGGGCTTGTCGCCATCAAGGATCCGTGCTTGGTCGAGAAGGAGCAATGCTGCGTCTTCCCTTAGTGACGAGCTATCCGCTTGGGCGGCAATTCCCTTCACCAGCGGATGCTCGAAATTGACCTCGAGGATCGGCTTTGCCACCGATTGCAGCCGCCCGGCGCTCTGCAATATCTTTTCCATCTGGCGGTCGTAGCCCTCTTCCGGTGCGACGAGGCAGACTGCGCTTTCCGTCAGCCGATCGGAGGCGCGGACATCCGAGACCTGGTCTGCAAGCGTGTTGCGGGCAAAGGCGATGAAGCGCTGGACATCGGCCGATGTTTCGCTTTTCATGCCTGCTTCTTCATCAGGCTTGGCAAACTGTGCCAGGTCGGCTGCCCCTTGCGTGATCGATTTGAACGTCTTTCCGTCGAATTCGGGCGCGTTCATCACCCAAAAGCTGTCGATGGAATCCGTCAACAGCAGCACCTCGATGCCACGAGCGCGAAATCCTTCCAGCTGCGGCGACGCCTTGAGCTGATCCAGGCTGTTGCCAGCCAAGTAGTAGATTGCGCTTTGATCCGGTTTGGCATCCTTGACGTAATCGGAAAGCGAGCGGTAACCATCATTCGAAACCGTGGTTCTGAAACGCGACAGAGCCATCAGCTGCGAGCGCCGCTCAAAATCCTCATAGATGCCTTCCTTGACGACCGGACCGAAATTCTCCCAAAATTTGATGAACGCGTCCTGATCGCTCTCGGCGAGTTTTTCGATTGCCGTGATGATCCTGGTGGTGATGCCTTTCCTGATCGCCGACAGAACCGGGCTCGCCTGGATCATCTCGCGCGAAACGTTGAGGGGAAGGTCTGGGGTATCGACGAGGCCCCGTACAAAGCGGAGATACCGCGGCATGAGTTCGGTGTCGCCGGTGATGAAGACGCGCCTTACATAAAGCTTTATCCGGCCTTTGCGGTCAGGATCGAACATGTCGAATGGCTGTGATCCGGGAACAAAGGCGAGTGCCGTATATTCATGCCGACCTTCGGCCTTGAAATGAACAGTCAGGGCAGGCTCGTCATATTGTCCGGAAATGCCGCGATAGAAATCCGTATAGTCTTCGGTCGAAATGTCATTTTTCGAACGCGTCCAAAGCGCCGTACCGTCGGTGAGCTGGATCGGTTCGGCGCCGCGCTTTTCAACCATCGTGATCGGCACGGGAACGTGGCCGGATTGTTCCTTGACGATGCGCTCAACCGACCACCGCGACGTATAGGTCTTGGCGTCCTCCATCAAATGCACAGTGATACGCGTGCCGCGCGCCGGGGCATCCGCCATATCCGTGGGGCCGACGCTGTAGCTGCCCTTTCCATCCGACGACCACAACCAGACCTCATCGGCGCCCGCCCGCCTCGAAGCCACGTCGACGCGTTCGGCAACCATGAAGCAGGAATAGAAGCCGACGCCGAACTGTCCGATCAGTTGTGCGCCGTTGCCGGCCTTGTTGGCCTCAATGCGCTCCATGAAGGCACGGGTTCCCGAGCGGGCAATGGTGCCGAGCCCCTCGATCAATTCGTCACGGCTCATGCCAATCCCGTTGTCCTCGACGACCAACTGGCGCTTTTCCTCGTCGAGCGATAGCGTGATACGGCTGTCCGGGTCGTCTGCAAGCAATGTCGGTGTGGCAATCGCCTCGAACCGCAGTTTTTCGCAGGCATCAGCGGCGTTCGAGATCAGTTCACGCAGAAAAACATCCCTATCCGAATAGACCGAATGCACCATCATATGTAGAAGGCGCGCCACATCGGCCTCGAAGACGTGGTTTTCGGCAGGGTTTTGCGTGGCGGTAGTCGTCATGTGTCATCATCTCCGTCGTGATGGGAAAACGATCGCTCAGGTGGCAAGGACTTCGATTGAATTCAAGACGTGAGTCGCGCTTTATAGCAGGCCGTCGGCCCCTCATGCAGCGGTCAAGATCTTGACGTCTCCTCCTCTATCGAGCACATCGACCACTGCATTTTTTAGCACTCTCATACCTGGAGTGCCAATTTTTTGTCTTTGCACCCTTGAAACCTCGAATTTCCGCAACCAAATCAGTTTCGTCAGCCGCCAATACGGGGCTGAGTGTTGGAGACGCGCGTTTCCAAGGCGTCTCCATTCCATGTTGCTTTACGGAGGATATGGCTATGAGAAACGACTTCGACTTCGCTCCCCTTTACCGGTCCAGCATCGGCTTCGACCGCGTCTTCAATCTCCTTAATGCGCAGCGGTTCCAGGCCGTCGATACCTGGCCGCCCTACGATATCGTCAAGGCAGGCGAGGACGACTACCGCATCACCATGGCTGTCGCAGGTTTCGGCGAGGACGATCTGTCGGTCGCGCACGAGCGAAACGTGCTGGTCATTGCCGGCACGAAGGCCGAGAAGGAGGACGCGCAATATCTGCATCACGGCATCGCCGGCCGATCGTTCGAACGGCGCTTCGAGCTTGCCGACCACGTCAAGGTGCTTGGTGCGAGCCTGAAGAACGGCCTTCTGTCGGTCGAACTGAAACGCGAGATCCCCGAAGAGATGAAGCCGCGGCGCATCGCGATCGGTACAGGCGCGAGCCAGCAGGTTGAAGAGCAGACTGCATCACTTCAGATCGAAGGCGAAAAGCAGGTGGCTTGATCAACCCTTGATCAGCCAACTTGATCAAACAAGTTGACGGCCGGCGCCGGCCTTACTCCGGCGCGGCCGGTATGGAGGTTGAGATGAGTGTAGTCCGTGATCTTATTCCGTGGGGCCGCAGCAACAGTCCGGTCCCGACAGGTTATGCAGGCAGAGATCAGCATCCGTTCCTTGCGCTTCACCGCGAGATGAACAGGCTGTTCGACGACGTCTTCCGCGGCTTCGAGGGCCGTTTTCCGACAGTCGGATCCGGTTTCATGTTCGAAACCGCCTGGCCGAAGGTCGAAGTCGCAGAGACGGATAAGGACATCCGGATCCTCGCCGAAATCCCGGGAATGGAGGAGAAGGATATCGAACTTTTGATCGACAACGGCATCCTGACGATCCGCGGCGAAAAGCGCGCCGACAACGAGGATAAGGACCGGCAGTTCTCCGAGCGGTTCTATGGCCGCTTCGAGCGCCGCCTTTCACTCAACAGCGAGGTGCAGGAAGACAAGATCGACGCGTCCTTCAAGAACGGCGTCCTGACGATCACCCTGCCACGCTCCGAAACGGCGCAATCGCGTGCCAAGCGCATCACGATCAAGAGCTAGGGATGAATCGTCGCGCTTGTGCGCAGCAGCAGCGAGTGTATTGCCGCGCTGCCGTCAACTTCATGAAGTTCCAAAAGTGAGAGGTCGTTGATATGACGCTATCTTCAGGAGAAATAAGGGCGATCGTCGGCCCGGTCGATGAGGTCATGCTTGCAGACATCTTGGCGACAGGTGCTTCGGCAAAAGAGCTTGCCGAAGCCTGGGCTTGGGTCAACGCCGACGAGGCGCTGACGAATGAAGGCCGCCCATTGCCGACGGGACGGATTGCGCGGCTCATTGACCTGCTTGATCCCCGCCAGGAGAATGACCTGTGAAGCCCGTCCATCATTTCTGTCCCGTACTGGCCGGCGGCAACGACATGCAACACCCATCGAACAACGTGCGCGGGCTTACTTGGCCAGAGGCATAGGTGGAAGCGAGCTCCGGCAAAGCGCAGTCGGCTTGGCAGCAAGGACGGTAAGGTCTCTCGGCTATCTTTTCCTGATATGCCGTTGCCGCTCTCGAAATAATAGATCTGGTACTCGGGAAAGTCGGTATTCCGCGTTCGCTGCTCCGTCATGTCGCGCAGCGGCGCAAGGACCTGCAGGTAAATCGCGCCATATTGGGATGGGATGGCGACGCGAACCGCCAACTGCCAATCCGGCGTCCATGGTTCTTCCGCCCTCATGCGGCGACCCTTGCCTTGCCGAGACGTTTGATCGCCTGCTCCAGCGGCCGCTGGCCATTGCAGTAGTCTTCCCAGGCGGAAGACTTCAATAGCAGCGCCGGCACGGTGCGAATGGTGAAGCGCTTCGGGTCGAGGCCGGATTTGACCTGCGTCCAGGTCAGCGGCATCGAGATGGTGGCGCCCGGCCGGGCACGCGGTGACAAGGGTGCGACCGCTGTCGCCATGCGGTCATTGCGCAAATAATCGAGGAAGATGCGGCCGTTCCTCAGGCTCTTCGTCATCTTGATCAGATAGAGCTCGGGATTGTCGGAGGCCATCTGCTGGCAGACGGCTTGCGCAAACCTTTTCGCCTCCGCCCAGGAGAGCGGCTTGCGCTTGCTGACCGCCAGCGGAGTGACAACGTGCAGTCCCTTGCCGCCAGTGGTCTTGCAGAAACTGATTAGGCCGAATTCCGCAAGCCTGTCCCGCATCTCGCGGGCCGCTGCAACGACTGCGGAGAAGGCTACGTCCGGACCAGGATCGAGGTCGAAGACGAGCCGTCCCGGCACTTCCGGGTGATCCGGTTCGCAGTTCCAGGGATGCAGCTCGACGGCGCCGGCCTGCGCGACGGCTGCGAGGCCCTCGACGCGGTCGATCTGCAGGTAGGGCTTCTTGTCGCCGAACACCTTCACCAGTTCGAGAAGGTTCGACGTGCCGGGCATCGCGTGGCGCTGGAAGAACTGCTCGCCACCGATCCCGTCGGGTGCGCGGATAATGGAGCAGGGCCGTCCCCTGATATGCTCTATCATCCAGGAGCCGACGGCTTCATAGTAGCGGGCAAGCTTTTCCTTGGTGACGGGTTCCCCGTCATTGGCATCCGGCCAAAGCGGCTTGTCCGGGTTGGAGATCAGCACCCCCATCACGTTCGGTTTAACACCCTTCCGCCGCGCTGTCCTCTCCGCGGTAGTTGTCGGCGCTGGCTCAGGAAGGTCTGCCTTCGAGGGCTTCGCCGGCCGTTCGGCCTCGACCTCCCTAGCTGGCTTGTCCGCCCGCAGTCCCTTGAAGGCGGCCTGCCGCACAAGGCCGTCGGCGGTCCAGCCTGCGAATTCGATTTCCGCCACGAGCTCGGGCTTCAGCCACGTGACCTCCGCTTCCTTCTTCGGCGCGCCGATGCCGGCGAAGGGCGATTTCGTCCTCTCGAGCGCCTTCAAACTCGGAAGCAGCGTTTCCACTTTCTTCGCCCCAAACCCGGTGCCGACGCGACCGACATAGACAAAGTGGCCGTCGTGGTAGACACCGACCAACAGGGACCTGAACCTGCCATTGGTCTTGGCATAAGCACCGATCACCACCTCGTGGCCGACCCGGCATTTGGACTTGGCCCATGTTCCCCTTCGGCCGGATTGGTACGGCGCGTCCACCTGCTTCGAGATGATGCCTTCCAGCGACAGCTTGCAGGCGGATCGAAGGACCGCGTCGCCTCCGGTCTCGAAGTACTCGACGAAACGGATGCGCGGATCGTTGCCGGCATCGGACAACAGGTTCTGGAGCCGCACCTTGCGATCGACGAGTGGCAGGGATCGCAAATCCTCGCCGCCATCGTAAAGAAGATCGAATGCAAAGTAGACGAGATTGCCGGTCTTGCCCTCCGACAGCGCCGCCTGCAGGGCAGCAAAATCGGGCGCACCATTTTCGTCGAGGGCGCAGATCTCACCATCGATAATCGAGTCCGGCAGCGCAGATGCCGCCTCGGCGATTTCGCGATATCTCGCGGTCCAGTCGAGGCCCTTGCGGGTCTTAAGTGTCGCGTCGCCATTCAGCACTCGCATCTGGATCCTGTAGCCATCGAACTTTATCTCGTGAATCCAACCAGCGCCTGCCGGAGGACGCTCCAGGGTCTGGCAGAGCTGCGGCGCGATGAAGTCAGGCAAGTCGACAGGAGTGACCGACGTCTTGCCGGCTCGCACATCAGATTTTCGCTCTTCGGCCGCCAGACCTTGATGGCTGTCCCAGACCGCGTCAGCCTGAACATTGCCTCCCGCGACGATGAATGGTTTGGGCTCGCGCCCTTTGCCAGCGGCGATCATCTCCATTGTTCGGCCGGAGGCGACCGATGTGTCATTCTTCGCCAGGATCGCCGCGCCGTCCTCCTCGACCGAAAACGCGTCATGGTGCTTGATCAGCAGCCAGTTGTTTCGCTTGCCACGGTTGCGATCATCGCCCATGCGCACCAGCACGAAACCGCCGTTCAGCCGTCTGCCTTCCAGGGTGAACTTGAAATCGCCCTTTGCCAGAGCTTGCGTTGGGTTCTTTTTTCCTTCCGGTTTCCAATAGCCGCGGTCCCATATCATCACAGTACCGCCGCCATACTGGCCCTTCGGGATCGTCCCTTCGAAATCGCCATAATCCAACGGATGGTCCTCCACCTCGATCGCCAACCGCTTGTCATGCGGGTCGAGGGACGGGCCCTTCGTGACAGCCCAGGATTTGAAAACGCCATCGAGCTCGAGCCGCAGATCGTAGTGAAGCCGTGTCGCGTCATGTTTTTGGATGACGAAACGAGGGCGATTGCTGCGCGCAATGGGCCTTTCACCAGCCGGCTCAGCCGTTTTTTGGAAATCGCGCTTCGATCGATAGGTTGATAGTTTGTCACTGGCCATGGTCGTTCCCGGAAGTAGCATCCATATCGGAATGCTGGCTTGCAGCTGGAAGTTCCATGATGGCGCTCCTCCAAACGCCCTTCGGAAACAACGAAGCTCATGCAAGCCTCGCCTCCTTGGAGGCGAGACCGTCGTTGATGCACAGCTAGATGACCGCTGCGCGTGCTGGCCGGCGCGGATGGACGGTGGGCTTTCTCCTGCACGGCGCCATGACGGCAGGCATGCCAGCTTCGAGACAAGCCGCGACGAATGCCTCGCGCGCGATCACGGCGGGAATGGTCCCGCTGAGAGCGCTGCGGCACGTCTTCACCGCTCGTTGATGGCGCTCACCGTGACGCAGCGGCCATTCGTTTTCGAGAAAATCCAGGGCGTCGTAGACACCTGTGAAAGTACGGTCCAATCCGCACTGAAGCCGGATCCTCACCGGCCTTGTCCATGGAACATCGTTCAGCGGCATCTCGTCCTCCTTTCCATGCCACCAATGATCCTGACGGATGATATTGTGGGCGGTCGCCAACCGTTCAAGATCAGCCACCCAGCGGAAATCGTGTCGTCGTCGCGCGCCCTTTCGCGCTTCACGCGATCTCGCTGCTCGTCTGGCCAGCCTCAGCTCCTCGATCATCGGAAGCCACCATTCGCGGCCTTCCGTCTTAGCCTCTTTCATCGGCCAGGCGCGAACCAGTTCCTCCAAGGTTCTCGATCGACGAGTTCGCCAGTTGTTTCCGTGAAGACGACAATCCCATAGGAGGTACCGACCCGGCGCCCCAGCGGCGACAGGTCATTGCATCTAAGCGGATAGCGGCGGCGCTTCGCTCGGCCGACCGCAGGGTGTTGCGCCTCTCCTCCGGCCCGTTCCTGCGAGCGGCGGCTTCAATGTCTGGCCACCGGCGCGGGGGTTCTTCGTATGAGCGGTACGTGACGTGCCATATCCGGACGGCGCCTTCCCATCGAGCGTAGGGAGCCTGAAGCTCGTCGACCACGGCCTCGAATAAGGCGTATGGATACGGAAAGCGGCCTTGCCGCGCTCGAGGTAAAGGCTGTCGATAGGATCGAAGTCGAAGGCGTCACAGCCCTTGGCATCGCATGCGCGTCGGCCTCAGCTTCGTTCTCGGCCATCCACCGCCCAAGGGCTGCAGTCCTGCCGGGGACGAACCACGCCTTGCGGGCATCGCTCCAGCGCGCTCGCGGGAACCGCCTGCGGAACTCGTCTACGATCATCCGATCGTAGGGAATGTTGATCTCCGCGCCGGGCTTGGCGGCGTATTCTTCGGACGGAGGTCTCGGGTCGTTGCTCAATTGGTTCTGGTGCTTGCTCAGATGTAGAACGTGAGGTGGCGGCATCGGCTTCCTAGGCTTCCGGAGACCATCCTGAGGAGAGTGCACAGCCCCATTGCGCGTGCCAACGTGAACTAGCTGCATTTCAAAAGTGCTGACGTGCTTGCGCACAGAAAGAGCCGCGCCAGGATCGGGCAACGGAAGCGGCGCCCACAGCCCGCATAATGCAGTGCCTCGCCGAGCCACAATGTACTTCCTTGTGAACAACCGGCCAGTTCACGCGTTCCTTTACAGGGGCGAAGGAGCTCTCGATGTCATACGGATCGCTGAGTACTTTTGCTGAAACCTGGTGCCGGTACAGCCCGGACACCGAGATTCTCGAGGCCGCTCATAATCTGGTGGACCAGTACCTTGTGTTCTCCGAGGAAGAACAAGTGGGTAACGACTTAGTCGACGAAATCGAGCTGCCAGTCCCGAAGCCTGTTCTGATCAAGTCGTTCGGCCTCGTCATTGCCGCCGAGCACCGTCCGCATATCAGGGCTCCTCTGATCAAAGCTGGAATGACGCTTGCCCAATATTGCGACGACCTCGGCCCACGGATCAGGCTAAAGCCCACAACGCCACATGGCAGGCCGCCGGCAGCGCGATCGCGAGAATGCGAGCACCGTCTCCAAAAGAAGCTTGCGGCGGTCGCTGCAGAACGGATCGACCTCGCCGCATTCTATCGCCGCGCCTTTATCGAGGCCATGCACTGATGCGAACGCCGTCGGTATCCAGAGAGCGGGACCGCGCTGTTCCCACTCGATTGTTTCAGCAGCATTTAAGGATTTGAAATAACTATAGACTTTTCCAGAAGGTGCCCAAAAATCTGGCGCCCAGGCCGTGAAAAACGTGCGCTTTTGATTTTCAAGAGAAAACCGCGCGCTGTGCGCGCTCGGTGTGGTCCCCGTTGCCGTCCTCCTCATTCGCGTCACTGCGCCGTCGCCCGATCGTAGAGCGGGCGGCTCCTGATGTGCTTGCGTAATGTGAGCGGCTTTTAGCCCGTCACGACGGCCGCTTGTTACCACCGCATCCGATGAGCGGACGATCCGAAACCCATCACCACAGCTGTCATCACCAGCAGCTGACGAACGACCGCAAATGGGGAATCGCCAGAGCCGCGTGTGCCACACCCGCCTCTGTGCACGCTATTCTACGCCAGGACCCACTCGCGCTTTGAAACGGCTTTACATTGTCCGCCGATTGGGACGCAGATCGAATCTGCAAGTTTGGAGATGAGAGCGCGCGGCCAGACGGGAGTGAAAGATAATCAGGAATGGCAGTAAACACGGCAACGAAAATCGCCGCGGAAACGACGCTATTGCGGCCGCCGTTCCCCCCTNTCAGGAATGGCAGTAAACACGGCAACGAAAATCGCCGCGGAAACGACGCTATTGCGGCCGCCGTTCCCCCCTACTCCCCTCAAGCCATAGCAGCCCGATTCCGCGCGGCGGAGGAACCGTATCCCTGCCGGCAGCGTTTACCAGACACCGAAAATCCTGGAGGATAACATGAAAAAACTGGTCATCTCCGCCGTGTCGCTGTTCCTGTCGGTCGGCGGAGCGGCCGTCGCGCAGACAGCAACGGTCACCGTTCCCGGCGAGGTCAGAACCTATGTTCTTGAGCAGCAATCACCATCGGTCACGTTTGAAGGTGATGTTGCAGTCGGCACGGTGCTTCCTGACACGCTCGAGATCCAAACTATCCCCGATCAGTCCGATTACGGCTATGTGGTCGTCAACAAAAAGCGCGTGCTCGTCAATCCGAAGACCCGCGCGGTGATCGAGGTCGTCCAATAACTTGAAAGCACCGCGGGCCTGCAACGCAGGCCCGCAATTCCTCGCCTATCACTTCACATTCGCGCAAGGTCAAAGAGCATGTCCTGCCGCTGTTGAAAGGCGTCTCGCGGGCTGACTCTTTTCCAGGGTCTCGATCGTCTTTGCTATATCGTCGTGAAGGAGCAAAACGAATGAGCCTCAAGGATAAGAATATCGTCGTTACTGGTGGAAGTCGTGGCCTTGGCCTCGGCCTCGTCGAGGCGCTTGTGGATCAGGAGGCCAGAGTCACGGTGGTGGCGCGCCAATCCCATGCGCTCGAGACCGTCCGAAGGCGGCTGGGCGTTTCGACAATCGCCGCAGATGTGAGGGACGAGACGGCCGCTCACCGCATTCTTTCCGAGGTCCGGCCAGACATTCTCGCGCTCAACGCCGGGGCGAAGCCGCCGATGGGGCGGCTGGACCAGATCCGCTGGGAAGATTTCACAGCGCCGTGGGAGCACGACGTCAAAGCTGGGCTCCACTGGCTGCAAGGCGCGCTGAACCTGCCGCTCAATCCTGGAAGCCGCGTGTTGGTTGTATCCAGCGGCGCGGCCGTCGACGGATCGCCGATGTCGGGCGGCTATGGTGGTGCCAAGCGCATGCTCTGGTTTATGGCCAAGTATGCCAACCGCGTCTCCGGAGAGAGGCAGCTTGGCATCCGCTTTCAGGCTATCCCCCCGCGGCAGATGATTTTGGGCACCGGTATCGGCGACGCGGCCGCCGGCGCCTATGCGGCGGCCCTGGGCATCGAGCCGGCGACGTTCGTCGCTCGATTTGGCGCGCCAATGCCGCCAAGGCTATTCGGTGACAACGTAGTGGCCGTCCTTGACGATGCCATATTTTCCGACGGGTTTGCCTTCGGATTATCTGGCGACAAGGGCGTGGACGTAATGGAAGGGTTTGCGGATTGAGCGCTGGATTGCCAACACCGGACCGCGACGCCCGAGCCGAGCTAACCGCTCTGGCTGGTGCATTGCGGCCCGAGCTACACCGCTATTGCGCACGCCTCATGGGATCGGTCATCGACGGCGAGGATGTCGTACAGGACACCTTCGCCAAAGCACTTGTCGCCCTTGAAGAACTGCATGAGGCGCCGCACCTGCGCGCCTGGCTATTCAAGATCGCCCACAACCGCGCGTTAGATCTGTTGCGCGGCCGGGAAATACGTGCGGCGGAGCCCGTCGAGGCTGCCGAAAACGTGATCGATGAAGCAAGCCCGGACCCCTTGGAGACCCTGATGCAAGATGAAGCGGTGCGTACGGCAGTGTCGCGGTTCAATGAACTCCCTGTCATGCAGCGCAGCGTCGTCGTTTTGAAGGACGTGCTCGACGAACCTTTGACGGAGATTGCCAGGTTGCTCGATATCACAATCGATGCCGTGAAGGGGCATCTAGCGCGCGGCCGTGCGCGGCTCCGTGAGACAATGCACAGAGCTTTCCGCCTCCCAGCCGGAAGGCCCCGTCAACAGCCGTGACGCGCTATGTAGCGCTCTTCAATCAGCGGGACTGGGAGAGTCTGCGCGCGCTCCTCGCCGAGGACGTGAAACTTCAGCAGTCCTCGCACCCGCTGCGCTCTGGCGCTGCAGACGTCGGCCGGTTCTTCACGATCTACGCCAAGTGCGATGGGATTTGGCTTGCCCCGGCGTGGCTCGAGGGTCGGGAGGTGATTGCTGTTTTCAACGACCGAGGTGACCCGAATCCGGACCACATCATGTGGCTGGAGTGGCGTAGCGAGCGCATCAGCTTTATCCGCGATTATCGCTATGTTCGTTATGTTGCCGATGATGCAGAGCTGGTGTGGTGATCCACGCTTGGCGAAGCAACCGCCGCCGCTCGTTTGATCATCGACCGCCCATCGAACTCAGGCAAGAAGACCCGCGAGGCGCCTGAGCGGGGCCATGGTGCGGAGCCTATTGTATGAATTCACGTTAGAGAAAACGGACCAGCGCTATGGCGGAAGCCATGCTCCAGCGCTGCCGCGCGTAACAAGGAGGAAGCTTGCGATGCATATGAGGGTCGTGGCGCTCAACGTTTGGAATACCGAAGGCGATTCCCCGCTGCCGGAGATTGTCAACCGGGAACTGCACCAGCTTGATCCCGATCTGATTGCATTCCAGGAGGTGGTCCAGACGCGGGGATGTCAGAATGCTTGAACGCCTCCTCGAAGGTCTGAGCCTTCACTGGAGGCACCAAGCCGACCTGCAAGAGTTCAGCCCTCCATTTTCCGACCGCTACGGCGGCAGTGCCGCTGTAACCCGATGGCCACATCGTCCGGTTGAGGCGCTCGACTTGCGCGTGGTGGGTGTCATCGACGTCCCTTGGGCGACACTGGCCGTTGTCGCGGAATTGTCCCGGTTAGGCGAATTGCTTTTCATTGGAGCAACCACCGCGTGGCGGCTTGGCGCTGAGGCAGCGCGCGAACGGCAGGCTATGGCGATCGCCGATCTCGACATGCGCCATCGCAGAGACTTGCCGACCATCATCGCCGGCGACTAAAACGCTGCGCCGGATGCCGCGAGCGTACGCCATCTGACGGGCCGGCATTCGCTGGGCGGCCGCAGCGTCCTTTACCACGATGCCTGGACCGTGGCTGGAGAAGGTTCGGGCGACACTTGGACGGTCGACAACTCAAATGCGCTTGCCGGCGCAGGCAGCCTGGTTACCGGCGACGCATTGACTACGTTTTCGTAGGCTCTTGGGATGCTCATCCTAAAGCACATGCCGTCATCCGCAGCGCTTGCGTTCAACAAGCCGATTGACGGCGTCTGGGCCAGCGATCACTTCGGGGTCGTGGTCGATGTCGAAGTTGGGCTCGATGCCTGAGCATCTGACATCAAAAAGGTTGCTGAGGCTACTGTTCCTTGGGAGCCTGTCATCAGAACGATCCTGACGCCAGACATTTGATACTTCAACGTCAGCCGCTGACTTCGATGTCGTTATCCTCGCACCAAGTCCTCAAAGCGTCTTCCGTGGCTTCTTGTTCGAAGGCGTACCACCGATCGATGGCGTGCCTGTGCTCCAACAGGTCCTTGAAGCGGGCATAGGCACCCGCCCGGCTGAAGATCTCCCGAACCTTATTGTAATCGTCGGGCAAGTGGTGCCGCGCGAACTTCAGCACCAGCCGCTTGCCGAGATCGAGTTCTCTCTTCTCCGGAATGGGGATGTACTTCTCGCTGTCCTCGACGTCAGGCAGTTCTTCGACATCGTCCGCCCAGTCCGAATGCAAGTAGATCTTGCCCGTCTCCTTGCACAGATAAGCCGTGTTTTCGCCGGTTCCCATGGAGCTCACGAATTCGAATGCATTCAGAAGCTCGCTGAAGTCCACCGCCATTCCCGTCCTCCCGCTCACGAGCCTGTCGTCGCGGTATATAACTCGATCACAAATCGGGGCGCAAATGTGGGAGCCCCCTGCACTTACAAAGGAGACTGCTTGCGCCGTTAGGTCGAAAACGAGCGACGAAATTTCAGGTTAGAGCTTCAATTGAAGTCGGGAGGTAAGCACCCAGACTCACCGATTCTCTGCATGGTTATGTGTTCTCCTACAGGACGCGGCTTGGAGAGCCTTCAACTGCCACCGGTTGCCCGCTGCAGTTCGACCAGGCGCTCCTTGCAGATGGTTGCAACGATCTGATGGAGATGTTCCGTCCGTTCAAGCAGCCAGGCTAGCGCTTCCTCTGTGATCTCGAAGTGCTTCGAGTATCGCGCCTTGACATAGGCTTCGTTGAGGATGCTGTACCAGGCGGTATAGCGGTGCTGATCACGCGGCCAGGCGTCGATCAGCCGGCGGTCCTGATCTTCGGCCAGACTCCGGAGAAACTTAAGGCTGTGTGACGCTGGGCTGTAGTTAGTCAGGACAAGCAGCAATGCTGCATAGGCCTGCTCGATTGACTGATGCAGCAGAAATGCGGCTTCCTTGAAATCCTGCTCTCTTATGCAAAAAGCTGCTGTCTTAAGAAATACCTTAGCGTGCGGTATTCGATCCTCGAAAAATTCTTTGGCAATCCGATAAACATCTGCCGGCGTTTGCGGCTTTGGTTCGGCCAGCGGCCGGTCGTCGAGCTCGTAGAGCACGATGCCCTCGCGCAGGATGTCGACGAAGAAATACTGGCCGTCGGCGAGGAAGTTGTTCACCTCCCTGGCGCCATGGACGATCAGCCCGACCGGCGTCTTGACATCTCTGTCCCAGAGCAGCCGGTCGGTCGCTTTCTCCCAGTATTGTAGCTCCGCCAGCTGCTTGGAATTGACGAGCACCAGGATGTCGTAGTCGGAGCGGTAGCCCTTCATCGTGTGCGGCTCGTCGACCCAGGTGCCACGCGCAAAAGAACCAAACAAAATGATCTTTAAGATCCGGCCGCGCTTCTTGAAGGNTCGTCGACCCAGGTGCCACGCGCAAAAGAACCAAACAAAATGATCTTTAAGATCCGGCCGCGCTTCTTGAAGGCGGCCGACGTCCCTGACAGCGCATCGGCGAACTCCTCATGGATGATCGCAACAACGCGGGCAAGCTCGCGCTGCTTTTCTTCCGGCAGATGTTCCAGGGACGATCGCATGGGTTCATCGATAGGCCAAAGACGATTCGCCGTCCACTACTGGAAACTGTAGTTTGGCACCCATCAAATCTACGGTCGGACAGGAGCTTCATGGCGGAAAGGTGGGATCGTCCGGCCTGCCTGGTAGGTTTGGCAGCAGGGACGCCGTCTTCAATGCTGCGGATTTGGCGGTGGAGGATCAGGTCTTCGATTAACGGAGGGAGCTTGTTGGACATCCTCAGGCATGTCGGGCACTCGAAGGAATAGCGCGATGAGCAGGATGAGACGCTCGCCTTGATTGTCGCCGCGCAGGAAGACCCCATTTAAGTGCCAAGGGACAACTTGAGCCCGAACTCGGTTATTGCGTCCTTAACAGAGCAACTCGACGTTGATTCAAAGTGAAACAATCGTAAATGAAAGCGCGTGCTTGCAGGGAGTTGCGGCTGATCGGCCTTGACATAGAGTAGGGCGTTATAATGTTTCTGCCGGAACATTATAATTAAGCTGCCCTGTCTCCCGTCTCGACAATCAATCGCGCGCGCTCGTAAAGCTCATCAAAGGTGACGATCTCCAGTCGGAGCAAGTTCGCGTCCGCCTATTCCGTCCTGCTCACCCGCGCATCCGGCACGGCAAGGAACGGTTTGAAGGCAGCGGCAACCTTGGCCAGAAAGCCCTTGCTGAAGGCGCCTGATATCTCAGCGTTCGGGTCATAATAGAACGACGCTTCAGCGATATCGTGGTTGAACTCCGAAACGGTGATCCAGGCGTCTTTCCAGTCGCGGATTCCAGCGCGCCGGCATTCAAGCTGCGGGATTTCGAGCGCAATCTGGTCAGACCGCGGCGGCGTGCCGGAAATTGCCAGGATGACGAGATGGGTCTGCGTGCCCTTCGGGATGGCCAGCACCATGCAGACAGGGCGAGACTTGCGACCTTCTGTTTCGCCCTTGTCACGCTGCCACGCCCAGAGGTACGGATATCGAAGAACCGAACCGTTGGCCGGAATATCAGCCATCGGCTTCCCGGCCTTCTTCGATCAAACGGTCCAGTTCGGGCAAAATAATGTCCACCAGGTCCTGCGGAGCTTCGTTGGCGCCATAGACCCTTCGAGGGTCGCCCTTGCTTTTCATGGCCTCGAACTCGTCGTAGGTCATGAGGACGTATCTCGGTTTGCGGTGCTGGGTAATCGCAACCGGCTGACGATCGGCCGCCATAGTGACGGTCTTGATGTCGCGCAGCAAATCGACGGTGGTAAATTTCTGCATCGGACAGCCTCCTTCAGATAAATCGACTTATACGATTTATTTGACTATTTCGCAAGCGACCGGAACCGCACCTACCCTCGCAAACCCACGGGGAATTAGCGTCAAGTTTAACTACATCATTGTGCGGGCCTTGAGGCTTCAGTTCCAGGTTTCAAGCCCGATCACACGACACTCATCAGGGAATCAGGTGGCTTGAACATCACCAGCTTGCCATGTCCAGCATTTCAGCGCCAAAGTGCAATAAGTCCGCCATTTCCGCCGGTAACCGGATCGGTTCGTGGCGCGGAGAGGTCTCGGATACGCCTCAATTGTTCCGGCGTTGCCGCTTCACGACAGAGATCGTAGTCGCTCCCGGGCGGATAGGCGCCGATCACCAGGAAATCGCTGCTTGCGGAAAGACGACAATGGCCGGTTCCCGCGGGCAATATCGCTGCATCGCCAGCATGAACTTCGATCTTGGGGCCTGTCGGTCCACCAAGCATCAACGTCGCGCTGCCAGCGGCAAAACCCAAGGCCTCATGGGTTTTCGAATGATAGTGATGAAATGGATAGACGCCGTTCCGCCACATATTGCCCCAGCCGTTTCGTATGAACAGGCCTTCAAAACCCTCCGCGAGATTCCCATCCTTCAGCACGCCTCGATAAAACAACAGCGGAAACGCCGGATTGTTCGGAACGAATTCGCTAGGCTCAAGCCGGATTGCTTCGGGTTCCATCTGTTCGCCTCCTCATCCGCTACAACGATAACCGCTTCGGCCTTTAGCGGTTCCGCTTGCTATCTCGGAACCAACGGCGCTTGGCGTAGTTCTGCATAGGCATCCCGAGTTCAACAGAAGAAGGAAAGGACATGTCCATGCCTTCCATCAACTCTGCAAAAGTACTTATCCTAGCGACTGACGGCTACGAGCGCTCTGAGCTGCGGGTACCGCACGAGGAGCTAAAAAAGCGCGGGGCCACGGTCAAGATTGCCTCCATCAAGGAGGGCAGCATTAAGAGCTGGCACAAGGGCGATTGGGGCGACAGCATCGGCGTCGACCTGCAGGCGAAGGACGTGAAGGTCGACGATTTCGATGCCATCGTCCTGCCCGGCGGCCAGATCAATCCTGACAAGCTGCGCGCCGACGAGAACGCCATGCGCGTCGTTCGCGAGTTCGTGAAATCCGGCAAGGTTGTGGCCGCCATATGCCATGCACCATGGCTGCTTATCGAAGCCGATGCGTTGCGCGGCCGACAGGCAACCTCATACCGCTCAATCAAGACCGACGTAAAGAACGCCGGCGCCACCTGGAAAGATGAAAAGGTAGTAACCGACCAGGGCATCATTACCTCCCGTTCGCCAGACGATCTGGACGCATTCGTCACGAAGGTCGTCGAAGAGATCGAGGAAGGCCGCCACGAGAAGCGAGCCGCTTGATAGGACCTCCTGTTCTCTTGAGCCCGCGCGCCCCCTGTGCGGGCGTTTCTTTATGAGGCTTTGCGTACAGCCGCCTCTGCTGCCCGCCGATCGCGGGAAAGGAAATCGAGCAGCCGGTTTTCTTCCGCCCGCAACCCCCACAGCGGCACAACCAGCGGGAACGTCCCCTCCGGACAAACATAGTCCTTGTCGGCAAGAGCAATGATCGAAGGGTGAATGTAGCTTGAGCGCGAGATGGCGGGCGTGTTATGCAACACGGCAGCTGACGCCTCCGCCATATCCTTCACGGTCGGGCGCTTTCCGCCTTCGAATGCGCTCCGCGCAACGGCGAAGGCCGCGAGCGAACCGGCCCACGTCCGAAAGGTTTTCGCGGTGATCGCAGTACCGGAAATTTCCGCCAGATAACTGTTCAATCGTCCGGATTCGATCGGCTTCAACGTACCGGTCTCATCCTTCCAAACGAAAAGCTGGCGGCCGGGGAGGTCGGCGATCTCTTCCAGCATCTTTTGCAGCCGGGGATGCCGGAGGCTGCGCCGAACACGCTTTCCGCCCTTGGAACGAAACTTCAACTCGATCCGGCCCTCCATTAGCGCGATGTGCCGCTTCAAAAGCGTCGTTGCGCCATAAGTGCCATTTTCCTTAAGATAGGCTTGGTTACCGACGCGAAGATGTGCTTGGTCGAGCAATGTCGTCAGAGCCGCAAGAACGCCACGGACATCTTCAGCGCCGGTCTCAAGATCGCGCTGCACCTGCCGCCGTATCCTAGGCAAAGCCTGGGCAAAAGCGATCAGCTGATCGAATTTTGCGATGCTGCGAAAGGACTGCCAATCATTGTGATAGCGATATTGCTTTCGTCCGCGCGCGTCAAAACCAGTCGCCTGCAGGTGGCCGTTTTCCTTCAGACATATCCAGACGTTTTCGTATGCGGGAGGCAATCCAAGCGCGGCGATACGGTGCTTCTGCTGCGGCTCCCTGACCAGCGAACCGTCTGGCAGCCGGTAACAGAAGCCCCTGCCCTTTTTCTGCCTGCGGATACCGGGTTCGGTATCGCTTACATAGACCAGGCCAACTTCACGTAGGTCTTCCGCATTCATCGCTTTGTTTCGATTGTTATCGGTTCTTGCGACCGAAGTGGAACCATCGCGGACCTTCGGTCTTCGTGGCCTTCTTCGGCGGTTCTGTGGCACCTTTCGGCGCGAAAACGGCAATACTTTCGCGGTAGACCATCACCGGGTTTTCCGGATCGAATGCCGTAAAGGGGTCGTCGGCTCCAGTCTCGACGACTCGTTGCCAGGACTTGATGCCGTTGACCCCCGGAAGCGTCACCTCACAATCCCCACCAGCATTGAACACCATGAAGAGGCCGTCCATCTTTTCCGCGTCCGATGTGTGAACACTCCGGGACACGTAAACACTGAGCACCCGCAATTCGTTGTCATTCCACGCGCCGTCGTCCATGAAATGGCCATCCGGCTTGTACCAGGCGACTTCAATCCGTCCGTCCTCTGCGGTTTCGCCTGTCAGGAACCGCTCCTGCCGAAGCTCCGGCTGCGCCTTGCGGAAAGCGATCATCTTCTGGCAGAAGGTTAGAAACGGATCGTCTAGCCCGTTCCAGTCGATCCAGCCAATCTCGTTGTCCTGGCAATAGGCATTGTTGTTGCCGCCCTGGCTGTTGCCCACCTCGTCGCCCGCAAGGATCATGGGCACGCCCTGGCTGAGCAGCAGCGTGGCCATCATGTTGCGCCGCCGTCTACGGCGCGCGTCATTGATACCGGCGTCGTCGGTTGCGCCCTCCGCACCCATATTGTCCGAGTGATTGTCGGAGTGGCCGTCCCGATTGTCCTCGCCGTTCGCTTCATTGTGCTTGCCGTCAAAGGAGACCGTGTCCATCAATGTGAAGCCGTCATGAGCCGCAAGAAGATTAATGGATGATGTCGAGCCGCGGTCAGAATGGTTGAACTGCCGCGCCGAACCGGTGACGCGCTCCGCCATCTCCGACACCAGTCCGCCATCGCCTTTCCAAAAGCGGCGAACATCGTCACGGAACTTGTCGTTCCATTCACGAAAGGGGTGCGGAAATCCGCCGACTTGATAACCGCCTTCGCCGACGTCCCACGGCTCGGCGATCAGTTTCACACCAGCAAGCATCGGATCCTGCCGGATCGCGCTGAAAAAGATACCCTGGCGGTCGAATTCCATATCCTGACGTCCGAGCGTGCTCGCGAGATCGAAGCGGAAGCCGTCGATATGCATCGCGCCGACCCAGTAGCGCAGGCTGTCCAGCACCATACGCATGACCATCGGATTGGCGACATTCAGCGTGTTGCCGGTACCTGTCGTGTCGAAAGTGTGACGAGGATCGTCCGGCGAGAGGATGTAGTAGCTCGCATTGTCGAGGCCACGAAAGGAAAGCGTCGGACCCTTTTCGCTGCCTTCAGCCGTGTGGTTATAGACCACATCCATGATCACCTCGATGCCGGAGGCATGGAACTTCTTCACCATGGTCTTGAATTCGGTGATCTTGTCGGTCGACATATAGCGCGATTGCGGTGCGAAGAAGCCGAGCGTCTGGTAGCCCCAGTAATTGGTGAGGTGTTTTTCCTCCAGATACCGGTCGTTCGGAAAATACTGGATCGGCAGCAATTCGACGGCCGAAATGCCAAGCTTCGTCAGATGGTCGATAATCGGATCGCTGCACATGCCGAGAAACGTGCCGCGTAATTTATTTGGCACCTTCGGATGCGTCATCGTCATGCCGCGCACATGCGTCTCATAGATGACCGTTTCCGTCCACGGGCGGCGGATCGCCTCATCGCCGTCCCAGTCGAAATCCGGATCCTGCACCATGCCTTTCACCGTGAAAGGCGCGCTGTCACGCTCGTCGAAGGAGAGATCGTCCTTGCCAATCGTGTAGCCGTAGAGCGCATCGTTCCATTTGAGATCGCCAACAACCTGCTTGGCATAGGGATCGAGTAGAAGCTTGTTGGGATTGAAGCGATGCCCGTTTTTTGGATCATAGGGTCCGCTTGCGCGATAGCCGTAGACGGCGCCCGGCTTCAGCCCGCCAATATAGCCTGACCAGATATCGCCCTCGCGCTTAGGCAACGGCATGCGTGCCATTTCCGTAATGCCGTCGTCGGAAAAGAGACATAGGTCGACCTGCTCGGCGTGAGCGGAATAGACAGCGAAATGCGTACCAGTCCCGGTATATTCAGCGCCGAGTTCCGGCTTCATGAAATCGAGTTCGGAAAAGGAAAAACTCATAGTGTCTCCGCTTGGTGGATGGCCAAGCGGGAAACGTTACCGCAGTGCGAAAGTTCCCTGGATCGGCTCTAAGGGCGCTACGGCATCAACTGGCCACCGTTCACCTCGATGATCTGGCCGGTGATGTAGCCTGAAAGCGTCGGCGAAGCGAGGAACAGATAGGCCCCGACGCAGTCTTCCGGTGTGCCGACGAAACCCATCGGAATGGTCCTGCGCTGCATCTCCATCTGTTCGTCATTGGTATAGCGCTCGTGAAACGGCGTCGCGATGACGCCCGGCGCCACGGCATTGACGCGGATACGGTCGGCCACGAACTCCTTGGCATGGCCCCGCGTGATCGTCGAGACGAAGCCCTTGGAGGCGGCATAAAGGATCGCACCGTTGCCGCCGCCGTTTCGCGCGGCGATCGAGGTCGTATTGATGATGAAGCCGCCCTGCTTCTTCAGCCACGGATGCGCGGCACGCGTTGCAGCGAGGACTGAGCGGGCGTTCAGGTCCATAACCTTGGCATAATGCTCGTCAGTATATTCAGCGGTCGGCCTGCGGCCAAGCATGCCGCCGGCATTGTTGATCAGGCCGTCGAGATGGCCGAAGGTCTTAGCGGTTTCCTCGACAACGCGTTCAG
Organism: Rhizobium sullae; assembly: GCF_900169785.1. Lineage (GTDB taxonomy): Bacteria > Pseudomonadota > Alphaproteobacteria > Rhizobiales > Rhizobiaceae > Rhizobium > Rhizobium sullae. The sequence continues at coordinate 210,209 of NZ_FWER01000017.1, read as the reverse complement.
TCTCGCCTTCCCGTGAGACATCGCCCTGCACCAGATGCACGGTGGCACCGGTCGCCTTGATCTCATCGGCGAGCAATTCTGCCGGCTCGCGGCTCGCATTATAGTGGACGCCAACTTTCATGCCCTGCGCTGCGAATGCACGCGCGAGAGCCGCACCGATGCCGGTCGATGCGCCGGTAATCAGCACCGCCTTGCCGTTTAGGTCAGGTATTTTGATGGACGCGAGTGATTGAGCAAGATCCGTCATGCCAGAAACAGCCTCCGAAAACCAATGAAATAGATAGTGAAATGGATTTGACGAGAGTCTTATCAGGCGGAATGTAGAATGGACAATGCACGAAAGAGAGAGCCGGCGGGTGCCTGGCGCCGTCAGGCTCTTGCGAGGGCTATTGCAACCCCCTGGCCGACGCCGATGCACATCATCGAGAGCGAATAGCGCCCGCCCGTTTCGATAAGTTCCAGCGCAGCCGTTCCGGTAATGCGCGCGCCCGACATGCCAAGCGGATGGCCAAGCGCGATGGCGCCGCCATTGCGGTTGACGCGCGGATCGTCATCGGCAATCGCGAGTTCGCGCAGCACTGCCAGCCCCTGCGAAGCGAAAGCTTCGTTCAGTTCGATGACATCGAATTGATCCTTGGTCATGCCGAGCCGTGCCATCAGCTTGCGCGACGCCGGAACTGGTCCGATACCCATCACGCGCGGCGGCACGCCGGCGGCCGCACCGCCCAGGATACGGGCGATCGGCCTCAGACTATATTTCCTCGCCGCCGCCTCCGAAGCAATGATCAATGCCGCAGCGCCATCGTTGACGCCCGAGGCATTGCCGGCTGTGACCGTGCCGCCTTCCTTCTTGAAGGGCGTTCCGAGCTTCGCCAGCGCTTCCATCGTCGTTGCGCGCGGATGCTCGTCCTTCTCGACTACCACGGGATCGCCCTTGCGCTGCGGGATCACGACTGGGATAATTTCCTTTGTCAGCCGGCCGTTTGCCTGAGCGGCAGCGGCCTTCACCTGCGAGCGCAGCGCGAAGGCATCCTGGTCCTCGCGGTTGACCGTGTAATCTTCCGCAACGTTCTCGCCGGTCTCCGGCATGGAGTCGACGCCGTATTGCTTCTTCATCACGGGATTGATGAAGCGCCACCCGATCGTGGTATCGTAGATTTCGGCATTGCGCGAAAAGGCCGTGTCCGCCTTCGGCATCACGAAGGGCGCACGCGACATGCTCTCCACGCCGCCGGCGATCATCAGTTCCGCCTCGCCGGCGCGAATGGCGCGCGCGGCGGTGATCACCGCATCCATACCCGAGCCGCAAAGCCGGTTGATCGTCGTACCCGGGACTGACACCGGCAGGCCGGCAAGCAGTAGCGACATGCGTGCCACATTGCGGTTGTCCTCGCCCGCCTGGTTGGCACAGCCGAAGATGACGTCGTCGACGGCTTCCCAATCGACCGAAGCGTTGCGCTCCATCAGTGCTTTCAGGGGTACCGTTCCGAGATCGTCCGCGCGCACCGACGACAACGAGCCGCCGAAGCGCCCGATCGGTGTGCGGATGTAGTCGCAGATATAGGCTTCGGTCATGGTCTCTTCCTCAAAGCTCCGGCACGAGAAGGTCGGCAACGGGGCCGTCCGTATCGAGCGGCGCGCCGGTCATAGCCTGCAGTTCCTCCATTGAGATAGCCGCCAGCTTCTCGCGCAGCACGAAGCGGCTCTTCACAATGTCAACGACGGCATGGCTCGTATAGACGCGCGTGATGCAACCGACGCCGGTCAGCGGGAAAGTGCATCTTTCGACCAGTTTCGGCTCACCGTTCTTGGTGACGTGTTCGGTAATGACAAAGACCTGCTTGGCGCCGTGTACGAGATCCATGGCGCCGCCGACCGCCGGCACACCCTTGTTGCCCACGCGCCAGTTGGCCAGATCGCCGTTCTGCGCAACCTGGTAGGCGCCGAGGATGGCGACGTCGAGATGGCCGCCGCGCACCATGGCAAAACTGTCGGCGTGGTGGAAGAAGGAAGCGCCGGGCTTCAGCGTGACAGGCCTCTTGCCGGCGTTGATCAGGTCCCAGTCCTCTTCGCCGGCCGGCGGCGCCTCGCCGAAATTCAGGATGCCGTTTTCCGTATGGAAGATCGCCTGCCGGCCCGGCGGCTGGTAGCGGGCGACCATTTCGGGAAAGCCGATGCCGAGGTTCACATAGGCGCCGTCGGCGATGTCCTGAGCCGCGCGCCAGGCGATCTGGGCATTGGAAAGCTTAACATCTTCGCGCGTGTCGCGGGGGCGGGTATCGATGGTCATGCGTAGGCCACTCCGGCTCGAACGAGCTCTTCTTCCTGCTGCGGATTGGATATCTCGACGACGCGGTCGATGAAGATGCCAGGCGTAACGACATGTTCGGGATCGATGCCGCCCGCCGGCACGATCTTCGAGACCTGCACGATCGTCTTTGCAGCCGCCATGCACATCAGCGGGTTAAAGTTGCGGCCGGCCTTGTTATAGGTGAGGTTTCCGTGCGCGTCGCCGACATGCGCCTTCACGATCGCGAAATCGGCCTTCAGCCAGCGCTCCTGGACATAGTGCCTGCCATCGAACTCGGCGATCACCTTGCCTTCGCCAAGCTCGGTGCCATAGCCCGTCGGCGTGTAGAATGCAGGAATACCGGCCCCGCCGGCGCGGATGCGTTCGGCAAGTGTTCCCTGCGGCACGAGTTCCAGCTCGATCTCCCCGGCAAGATATCTTTCCGTGAAGGCGCGCGGATCCGAGGAACGCGGAAAAGAGCAGATCATCTTCCGCACCATGCCGGCGTCGATCATCGCAGCGATGCCGATCCGGCCGTTGCCGGCGTTATTGTTGATGACGGTAAGGTCCTTCGGCCCCTTGTCGATCAAGGCGTGGATAAGCTCGATCGGCGCACCTGATCCGCCGAAACCGCCGATCATGACGGTGGCGCCGTGACTGATTTCGGAGACGGCTTCCGCCGCGTTCCTGATTGCCTTGTCCATGCGGGATCTCTCCTTGCCGGATGTGGTGGGGGTACGTTCCTCCACGCCTCATGAACACGAATAGGGCTAGACAAAATCGGCGGCAAGGCATTTTGTGCGATATTTGACATTTGTTCGTATAGCGCACATTGTGACACCTTGATTGGAGGTCGGAATGCGGGAAACTGATTTCGTCAGCGGCTTTGCCCGCGGCTTGAAAGTCATCGAGGTCTTCGGCGAGATGCACCAGCGCCTGTCGATCGCAGAGGTTTCAAAGCTCGCCGGTCTTGACCGCGCCACTGTCCGCCGCTCGCTGCTGACGCTCGCAGAACTCGGCTATGCGGATTACGACGGCAAGTTCTTCACATTGACGCCGAAGATCCTGCGCCTCGGCCATGCCTATCTCTCGGCAACACCGCTGCCCGTGCAGATCCAGCCGCATCTCGACCAATTGTCCGACAAGGCCGGGCAGAGCGCCTCTGCCTCGGTTCTCGACGGCACCGAGATCGTCTATATCGCCCGCGCCTCGCAGCGCCGCGTCATGTCGATCAATCTGATGCCCGGCAGCCGCCTGCCCGCCTATTGCGCCTCGATGGGCCGCGTGCTGCTCGCGGCGCTACCGGAAAGCGAAGCCCGTGCTATCCTTGGCCGGACGGTGTTGAGGCAGAACACGCCGAAAACCAAGACGGAACCGGAAGAACTGATTGCCGAATTCCGCCGCGTCCGCTCGCAAGGCTATGCCATTATCGATCAGGAGCTTGAAATCGGCCTTTGCTCCATCGCCGTTCCGGTCGAAAACGATCGAGGCCAGACGGTTGCAGCCATCAACATCGGGGCGCCGGCAGTCCACGCCCCTGCATCGGAAATGGCCGAGCGCTATCTGCCGCTTTTGCGGGAGACGCAAAGGGCCTTGCGGCTGGTTTTGCGATAGCGGTGCGGTGATCCCTCCCCCGCAAGCAGAAGCGGAATCATACGCCGAGCCTTGTTCGTTCGGCCATGCGCCATGCGCGCGGCGTCTCGCCCGTTTGCTTCAGAAAAAAGCGCGAGAAGTAGGCTGGATCGCCAAAGCCCAACCGGTAGCCGATCTCCTGTACGCTGCCGAAGGTGAAGACCAGTTCACGTTTTGCCTCGTCCGTCAGCTTGCGGGCGATGAGTTCGTGCATGCTATGTCCCGTTGAAGCCTTGACGATGCGGTTCAGATGCGTCGGCGAGATGCCGAGCTCGCGAGCGTAGAAGGCAGCCGGCCTATGTCCCCTTAGGTGCTGCTGAATCAGGCCGCTTAGGACCTCCATGCGCCGGCTATTCTCATCGGCCGCTTCACTTTCGGCACCTTCTGAAATCCGTGCCGTCAGTTGCAGTGCCGAAGTCACATAGGCATCCAGCAGATCGTTCCGGCCGCTTCGCCGGCATGAAAATTCTTCTCCCAACTGCGTCAGCGTCTGCGCCACGTAAGCGGCATCCTCGTTTTGCATATCGAGCTCAGTCAGGTGCGGTTCGGCCAGCCATTCCCCGAGACGACTGCGATCGCCAGGTGTGGCTTTCAGATGAGAGGCGAGCACCGTGATAACAAAGCCGTCGATATCTTTCGAAAAGCGGAAGCCGTGCTTCAGGCCCGGCGGTACGGTGATCACGGTGCGCGGATGGATTACGTGCTGCTCCTGGCCGAAGATCGCATCTCCCGATCCGGCATCGATGTACAAGATCTGAAGGAAGTTTTCATGCCGATGCAGCCGGATTTCCCAGTGATGGAGGCTACTGCGCGATGGAATTGTCTCGCAATGCAGCCAGAAATCCGACTTTTTGCCGGCACTCTCGCCATAGAGCTCATAGGTTGGAACGAATTTCGTCATCGCGCGCAAATCCCTCTATGTTCGATTTGTTCAATTTCTCGCGTGAAATGTCCATTGCCGCGGCCGCGCACGAAGAGGAGAATTTGGCGATAGACAGTGCGGGGAGGAAACATGCGCACGCAGGTCGCGATCGTCGGTTCCGGGCCAGCCGGGCTCCTGCTCGGCCAGCTTTTGACAGAGGCCGGCATTGAAAACGTCATCTTGGATCGTGTCGGGAAGGAGTACATTCTTGGACGCGTCCGGGCCGGCGTCTTAGAGGAAGGCACGGTTGGCCTTATGGACCAGGCGAAATCCGGCGCTCGAATGCATGCCGAGGGGTTGCCGCATGACGGCTTCTCGCTTGCTTTCGACGGCCGCGATCACCGCATCGATCTCTTTGGGCTTACCGGAGGCAAGCGTGTCATGGTCTACGGCCAGACGGAACTCACGCACGATCTGATGGATCATCGTGAAAAAAGCGGCGCCTTGACCATCTACGATGCGGCCGACGTCCAGCCGCATGAATTCGACGGCCAGTTGCCTTACGTCACCTATGACAAGGGCGGCATCGCGCATCGCATCGATTGCGATTTCATCGCCGGCTGTGACGGCTTCCACGGTGCAAGCCGCAAGGCGGTGCCGGAACGATCAATCCGCACTTTCGAGAAGGTTTATCCCTTCGGTTGGCTCGGCATCCTTGCCGATGTTGCGCCCGTCAGCCATGAGCTGATCTATGCCAACCATCCGCGCGGCTTCGCGCTCTGTTCGATGCGCTCGCAGACCCGCAGCCGCTATTACATCCAATGTCCTTTTGACGAGAAGATCGAGGACTGGAGCGATGACCGTTTCTGGGACGAGCTGCGCCGCCGCCTCCCAGCTCATCATGCCGAAAAGATGATCACCGCGCCGTCTTTCGAGAAATCCATCGCGCCTCTCCGCTCCTTCGTTGCCGAGCCTATGCGTTTCGGCCGTCTCTTCCTCGTCGGCGACGCCGCCCATATCGTGCCCCCGACGGGCGCCAAGGGCCTCAACCTCGCCGCCAGCGACGTGCACTACCTTTTCAGCGGCCTTATTGAGCACTATCAGGATCGCTCGAACAATGGCATCGATGCCTATTCCGACCGCGCGCTCTCACGAGTCTGGAAAGCCGTCCGCTTCTCCTGGTGGATGACGATGATGATGCACCGGTTCCCCGATACCAGCGATTTCGACCAGAAGATCCAGGAGGCTGAACTCGACTATCTGACGCATTCCCGGGCAGCGGCGACTGCGCTTGCGGAGAACTATGTGGGGCTTCCCTACTAGCAAACCGTTTCGCTTTCAATCGAATGGCCGTTGTGCGAGCATCGCGCCCATGGAACCTGTCGATATTCCGATCGTCGAGATCATCACCGATCATCCCAGCAGTGAACATTGCGCCGCCATCACCAGGACGCTGCGTGAATACAATGATGCCAACGTCGGGGACATCCAGGACAAGCCCGATTTTGCGATTCTCGTTCGCGATCCGCACACCCGGGATGTTCTCGGCGGGCTCTATGCAGTCGACGGCTACGGCTGGGCTTTCATTAAGTATCTCGCGATTCCTTCAGCCTACCGCGGCACAGGCCTCGGCACACGCTTGATGGTCGAGGCGGAAACCATCGCCCAGGAGCGCGGATATATCGGCGTCTGGCTCGATACGTTCGAATTTCAGGCAAGGCCGTTCTACGAGAAACTCGGTTACGAAATCTTCGGGCAACTGGAAAGCGGACCGGGGGCGATTGCGCGCTACTTCCTGAAGAAGCGCTTCGCTTGAATTGATCCGAGCGGTGTTTGGGTATCCTAGTTATCTTTGTGCAGACAGGAGCACGCGCGCCGCAATGCAGCCAGGCTAATTGTCGGCGGCAACGGACCGGTCGCGCATCAGTCCACCCTTCACCTGGGCTGGACGGCTGGTAGTCCTGGAGCCGTTTGCGGCCTACATGTCGCGGCTGGATCCGGCGACAGAGTCTCCGGAAACGCGATATTCGACAAGTCGCGGCGGACATTGACGCGCCATATCTATACGATGGCGAGATCGTCGCCCTAATGGCCGCGGCCGGCGCGCTCCAACCGCAGGGTGAGCTCCGATTGGTCGTGTTCGAAACGTTGATCGGAATGATGCGTTTCTGTCGATTCTTCTCAACACCGAACAATCAAGGATATGACATCACTCAACTGCTTTCTGGGGCAGATACTTAACGTTTGGTGTCTCTTGATTGCGCTTTTGGCTGCCCACGACAAAGCCGAGAAGTGCTCCGGTCTTGATCGAAGCATAAGCGTGCCCGAACAGGCTCGTACTGGCCAAGTATATCAACGCGGCATTCGTGATCAATGGGCGCTCATTCAAGGACGAGACGCCCGCGGATATGTACAATAGAAGGACGTACCCCAATATTCCAGAAACCTCTGCAAAGTAGAGAATTGCGCTGTCATTGGCATGGGTTTGATCGAATCCTCCGAATAGCAGTGTCGTCAAGTCGGCTTCCCTGAGTTCCTCAAAGGTCCAGGACAACCGTCCCGCCAAGTCGGCGATGTGCTGATCACCAGCCGTGGAATAATGCAAAACCGCTCCACCTGCGATCACAACAAATGGCAACGCAAGACCTGCCAAGCGCGGCAATCGCGCGAGGAGCGGCGCCCCTATCGCAATGACGAAAAGCACTCCCAAGGCGGCGCGAACGTCGGACAATATTATGAGCAAGGAACAGCCCGAGACAGCAAGTATTTTCCTGCCGGCTTGATATCTGTATTCATTCAAATAGAAAATTGCGGCAATACAAGCGAAGTAACCTAGGGACAGAGGCTCGAGAAAGAGGCCGCTCGCGCGATGCGTAGCGTCGCCCTGTCCGGCCCGCTGGGCACCGAAATAGAACCCTGAGTCATCGGCCTGGTCATCCATCTTGTCCGCGACCCAGCTTCTTGTGTTCGCATAGTATCTCAGGGGATTGACAATCTTGGCGTAAGCATCAGGCATGACAGTCTCAAATGCCACCGTAATCAATACTATAATAAATAGCATATGCATACACCATCTCGGTACTCGCTTGATGGTCGAACCTAAAACAACGAAAAGCGGAATCACCGACATGTCATACAGAATTTTTACATCGGTCTGACCGTGATATATTGTCGATATTACAACGCACGATACTAGCATAACCAACAATATGACTTGATCGGCCGTCAAACGAGGTCGGCGCAACACGACCAATGCGGCAGCACAAAGGGTCACAACGAGCTGCACGGCAACGACATGAATCTCCTGAATATTTGTGACGAGATTATTGACGAGTGCTAGCCCGAAATTCATGACGGTACAAAAGGCTACGAGAGCGAGCGGAAGAAAATCGCCATCCCACCGAGCCAAGGTGCCTTTCCGATCAGCAGCCGGCATGCCACTCATTGTATAAAGCTCCGTGACAGCCAGATTGGCTCACGCGACGGTTAATCGTTCTTGTCGGCCTTCCGAATTGCACTGAGCGCCCACCCGCTGAAAAAGAACGAAACAAGCAGAACGGCAGGTGCTCCAATGGATGTGATGATGATGTTGAGACCATAACCGCTGAAAAGCAAGTGCGCTATACTCCCCAGAAGCAAAACCGTAGCGATGTTCACGCAGGACATCGCTGAGAGCCCAAGAACCGCAGCGATAATCCCACCAATGCAGGACGCAATTAGGAGCCAGTACGTTCCCATGACCTGAGCCTTGTCGTGCCGCATGTCGAACGGCGCACGCACTTGATTGCTAAGGTGCATATTCTGCGTCCGGGACGATGCATGGATTAGAGTGACGGCGCAATGGTCGTTCTCATCCGGCCGGATGAATACGCTCTTCCCGCCGATTGCAGACGACGAGCTCGAAGGACTGCGTGCGCATGCGCAACTGGCCCGGCACCTAAGCGATCGCTCGTTCGACTCCTGCCGGATAGCTCAACATTGCGTGGCGATGCGCGGGAGGATTCTGCCTCGGCGCAGGTCGTGACGTCCGCGTGAAGGTCATGCGCTTGTCGGCAGGCGGCGCACCACTGCCGATGATGCCCGGCGTGCCTGAACGGCCTGCCCATTCTTATGTTCGACACGGCACAACCACGTTGTTCTAGATGTCGCCTCCCGCTTTGTCATCGGCAAATGCGACAAGCGCATCGGACCACCGTGTTCCTGGACTTCCTGAAGCAAATCGATGCGAGCGTACCGTCCGATTTGGACGTTCATATCGTGATGGATAACTATGCGACCCACAAAACTGCGTCGATCAAAAACTCGTTGATGCGCCAGCCACGCTACCGCGTGCCATCACCCCGACCTCGGCGTCATGGATCGATCAAGTCGAACGCTGGTTTGCGGAACTGACCCGAAAGCAGCTCCGTCGAGACGTCCATACCTCGACAATGCGGTTCAAAGCCGACATTCGAACGCCACAACGAAAACCCGAAGCCTTATAGCGGGCCAAAATCCGCAGATGACATTCAGCGCATCCGTCAAACGCTTTTGTCAGAGGTCGATGACAAACGTCGAATTCAGGTGATTAGTTACTCTTAGCGTAGATGTTCAGGAGGCGCCGGGCATTAACTTCCCATGAGAATTCATCGGCGACGAGGGCTCTGCCGCCGGCAAGTGCGCTTGCAGGAATCCTGCAGGCGGCAGCAAGTGACGAGACATAACCATCTTCATCGTCCAGCTTGAATATCATCCCGGGAGCACCGCGCTCTACCAGCCAGCCGTTTCCACCCACGTCGGAGGCGACAAAGGGCTTTCCGAAGAACATCGCCTCGAGCAGAACTGTTGGGAGACCCTCCCAGCGCGAACTCAACACTACCGCAGAGGCGTTCATATAGGCAGCCATGACCAGGGCCCGATCAGCACGTTCCAGGATATGGACCCGTCCTTCGAGCTGAAGTTGCGAGACGAGTTCTCTGACGGCGGGCAACTCACCGTCGTCCTGGCCGATGAGGACCAGATGATGGTCGGGGATCCTACGATGCGCCCTGACTAGAAATGGGATGTTCTTCACGCGGTGAAAACGCCCGACGTGCAGGACATACGGCTGCTCAAATGGAGGAAGTATGTCGCGCGATTTGTCCTCGAGTTCAATGAGCTCGCGGATTGATACGGAGTTCGGGATTATGACCGACTTTTCCCTGTGCAATCCATTGCGTATGGAGTCTGCCTGATCCTGGGGGGTCAAGTTCACGACAGTGTCGCAGATCTTCATTGTATGGCGCGTCATGGTGAGATCAGTCACCGCTTTCGCGAGCTTCTTGATGGCAGATCCATCGGGATAGAAGGCATGCGGCGTGAACACGGTGCGCATGCCAGCCTTGTGGCCCGCCCGCATGGCCGCGAAAGAGAAGGGATTGCGCGGCAGGTGCGCGTGGACGACGTCGGCTCCACGGTTAACGAAGGCGCGCAGTTGGGCCTGCGACGGCACCGTCTTGACTGCGAGCCCCTCGAACTGGACGAGCGCGTCACTGCCGGCCGCGCATACCACGACGTCTACGCCCAGCCTCCCCAGTTCGGCAGCAAGGGACGCGATGTAGCGCTCGACCCCTCCGAGATAACCGAGGAAATATCTATTTGCCATTATGACGCGCATGCCACCCTACCCGGTAATTGACCATTTCGTTTGTGTTTCGAGAGCAAATTCCATCAAAACGGCTTTGATCGCATCCTCGGCCGAGCGCTGCGGCTCTCCGATTAGCCCCCGCATGACGGTGGTGTTTGGCTGAAGCCTAGGCCGATCGACCTTGCGCTTGCGCGCTGCTGTTTCAACGAATTTGATTGGTCTCTGCGCGGCCTTCTGGAACAGGCTCAAAATCTCCGCGACCGAATACTCCTCACCTGAGCCCAAGTTTATCGTGTGGGCGTCGCTTCCTGACAGTCCAAGGCATCGAACGAACAGGTCGGCTGCGTCCATAACATGCAAATAGTTTCTCCTCGGCGTGGTATTCCCAACCTCTATCAGCGCTTCTCCTCTTGCAATCTGCCTGCCGATCTCAGGAAAAAGGTGCGGATTCGTCTCGCCCGGCCCGATCAAGTTGGAAAGACGGCAGCAGACCGCTCGCCATCCCCCTCGAACCGAAGCGCTCCGAACAAGATCTTCGCAGACAAGTTTGCTCCAGCCGTAGATATCCATCGGCACCGTATCGGCATCCTCAGACAGGACCTCTACAGATGGCGCGTAGACTGCGACGCTGGATGCGAAGACCAGAGACTTCAGCGACGAGGACGGCACGAGCGCTTCAACCAGATTCCTTGTTCCGACCACATTCGCCATGAATGCGGCCCCCGGATCCGCTTCACAGCGAGGAATGAAATGTATGGCTGCAAGGTGGATGACATGGTCGAAAGGCCGCTGGCCGAGGACCGCCCGAATGGTGCCTGGATCGGCGATGTCTCCATTGACGAATTTGATCGACGCGTCCGCCGTGTCTAGCGGGGCGCCGGCGGACAAGTCGTCCAGAATTGTTACATGGGACCCCTGGGCCGCAAGCCTCGATACGACGTGGCGGCCCAAGAAACCGCAACCTCCTGTGACCAAGACATTGTTCTGATCGCTCAATGCAAATCCCCCTTCTAAAGAATCGAGTGCGTAGTACGACGCACCTCGGCAATTGCTTCTTATCGCGATAGCGCACTGTTAAATATTGTCTTCGATGTTAGAAGAAGTATCTTGAAGTCCATGGCGACTGATATATTTAATATATAGTATATATCGTACTCTACTTTCGCTTTAACTTCCTCCATTGTCGAAACATATCCTTGCTTGACTTGGGCCAAGCCTGTCAAACCTGGAGGTGCGCAGTAGCGCAGTTTATACTCCGGGAAAGCGCATTCGTACCGGCGAGCCAGAGGGACCCACTCTGGCCTGGGGCCGATAAGGCTCATCTGGCCGACGAGGACATTCCAGAGCTGCGGCAGTTCGTCGAGATGCGATTGTCGGAGGAACGCACCGAGAGGTGTAATTCTGTCATCATCCAGACTGGTTGGTCGGGGAGTGCCATCGGATGTGCGCATGCTCCGAAGTTTCAGTGCTCGGAATGTCCGTCCCCTGTAACCAACGCGCTCTTGGGCGAGAAAGACTGGACGACCCATCGTTACCAGCACTGCCGCCGCGGCGACGCCTACCAGCAGGACGCTAGCCGGCGCACTCGCCAGGACAAACGCGATATCGAACATGCGCCTGACGAAAAGATACCTCGTTGACCGGCCGACTGCTGCATCTATATGGCCGGGATCGGCGAGGTGCAGCGGCAGTCGCTCGCATTTTGGGCTCTCGCGAAAGTGCAGCGACGAGATGTGACGGTGCGCATACCATATAGACATAACTCCCCCCAACATTCAAAACGTCACGAAGATATATATTGCGTATATTTCTTCCGCCGCCCCGGCGCAGAGCTATTGCTTTCGCTATATCTATGTATATATGCAAAGTTACTAAATTGAAAGGAATATATTAGTAATGATATTTAGGTATTGTCGGGTTATCTGAATGTTACTGTTCCGTTTTAATATGTTTTATGCTGCGGCTTTGCCGTGTAACTCTATCGCAAGTGCCTACGAGTTGCGCAGCGGCTCATCTGCGAGTCTCGAACTGTTTATCGGTATCGAGAGATCAATCAGAAGGCGGTGGCGTCGGGCAACAACCGAAACGATCACAACCATGACATGCTTTAGCGTCTCCGCGGCACTGGTTCGGGCCAGTGCTCACACTTCTGCACATGTGTCGTCTCCAGGCCCGGCTCATAGAGCCAGACATCATTCACCAGGGAGCCGGCCGAGTGTCATACCGATAATCTCACTAGAAGGTCATCAAATAGAGCTATGAGGGCTTCGTTGTTCAAAAGGTTTGCGCTCGTGCACGGCCGACGCCTGGAGCAGCTTCATCAGAGCGCCATGGCGTGTCTAGGAAAGGATTGCGACGCTCTCGAGATTTTCAAAGGGTCCGGGGAAACTCGATTCGCGTATTCGTTCAGGTTATTCGAGTTCTCGCATAATACTTATGCCTGACTTTTCACCATGAGGTTAATGCTATAAAGTTATAAAATCGAGCACGTGAGGTAACCCGATGGCAACGGAGCGTGAAACCAAAGAACAAAATGATGCAAGTCCAACAATGGAACGGCGTGATTTCATCAAGGGGCTTGGGAAATTCGCTGCCCTGACGCCCCCCGCAGTGACGGTGCTGCTTGATCTCTCCATGAACTCGCCCGCTGTCGCTGCCTCTGGCGGTCGGCCCGGCTGGGGATACGGCAATAAGAACAATAAGAACCATGTGCATACGGGTCCTGTTCGACGCCGCCCTCGCACGTGGTGGAATTGAACCAAACCGTTACCGCGGCAAACAATCTAGCCGATGTGCCGTCGAAGATCATGTCCACGGTCTCCGAGGCTGGGCCCATCGGTCATCATCAGCGCTCGTTGGTATTGAGTTGTCAGCTGTCATGGAACTGAGTTCCCTGGACCAATGTCATCGTGAACCGTTCCGCAGTGCTGTTGGCGTCGTGATGGTCCAATCAGGTTATTCACCCTGCATCCCCAATCAGTTGCACAAGACGACAAGCTCTTCAGCATTCGAACGACGGCTTGAAAGCCGTTCTTGTTGTCAGCTGCAAGGACCAATGTTGCGGGAGGGGTTGCATGAGATCGGGAGGTTCTGAATCCGGCTTCCAAATGCTGGCTGCGTTGTTGAACGGGATCAATACCGCTGAGGATCACTGGGACAAAGTCGTACAGGAGGCCAATCGGCACCTAGTTGGCCCCGCATTATATGCATGGCTTCGCCATCGGGGGTTACTTGTCAGCATTCCTGGGGAAGTCGAAAACTATCTGCGCTTTTTGTATGATTTGAATGAAGAGCGAAATCGACGACTGCGCCGACAGTCGGTCGAGACCCTGCGTGTATTGAACGAAGCGGGGATCGAACCGTTGCTTATCAAAGGGTCGGCCCTCCTGATGATTATGCCAGAACATCGTCTGGGCAGCCGGATGATCAGCGACCTGGATCTGGTGATCGACGAGAACAATGTCGAGCGAAGCGTGGGGCGACTTCTCGGCATTGGCTACCAACCCCTTCCAGAAGACCCTGGTCCACACGCATACGGGAAATTCTATCGGCCTGCCGATGTTGGTTCCCTGGACTTGCATCTGAGGCCGCCCGGCCCAGCTATTTTATACACAGAGAGCGAACCGCTCCACAGCATACCCCTCGAAGTGATGGGGGTTCGGATTAGTATCCCCACGCCAGTGGAGTGGGTGGTCCACCTAATCGTTCACGACATGATATTGGACCGCCGGCTGCGCACGGGCGATGTCGAGCTGCGGCATCTTCTCGACTGCCGCGAGATCTTCGACTTGGGATACGACATCGACTGGGATGCGGTCCGTGCCAGGTTGCCGTCAGGTCGACTGGCACTGGCACGGGATTTGTTCTTCCTGAATCTGCAACGCCTGGCCGGCGTCAAGATCGGCGGCAGCCCCGCAGGGGTGCTGCCGGACCTCCTATTTAGCCGTCAAATCGCACGGCAGGAATACGCCGCTTACAAGCATTTGGACGATTTCGGGCTTTCCTTGCTACGCGCGATCTGGAAGCCGTTTAAAATTGTCGCGGCGAATCAACGATGACCCGGCGCCTGCACCCGGACAACCCGGCGAGAACCGGACCAATGGAACTATGGCCGGGCGATGGTGTTGTGCTCTGCGCTCTTGACGACGATTACGCTCTTTTCTCCGAACCCCAGCAACGCGTCTATCAGTTGAGCCCCATATCTGGTTCAATTTGGCTTGGCGTTGCTGCAGGCGAACCACCAAGCAGGATCGCGCGGTTCCTCGCCAATGAGACGGGATGTCGTCTGGACGAGGCGAGTGACTACATCGCGTCTTGCCTGGCCGAATGGGAAAAACTTGCCCTTCTCAAGCAAGAGCTGATCCAACCCATTCGACCGAAATCTAGAAGCGACGAAAGCCCAGAGTCAATTTCCGGAGCCAGAGAAATCTACTGCGTCGCTGGCGCAATGATTGCCATCTCTTTCCCAGATTCCAACGCAAAACGGGCTTGGAATGACCTTGCCGGTCATCTGCGCCATGACCATACCGGCGTTGCCGAAACCGAAATTACGGTGGGAGCATGCGAAGACGGCTACTGGATTGCCCACCAGCCTGGAGAACGGGCGAGCTTCTGCGATCCAGCGGCTCTCGCTGTCGGCCTGAAAGAGGCTGTCCTCCATGCCGTGCTTGGGCCTAGGCCCGACTGGATCGCCCTCCACGCAGCGGTCCTTTCCTCCGCGTCGGGCGCAATAGCGTTGGCCGGCTCTTCCGGTCAAGGCAAAACCACACTGGCGGCGCTGCTAAGCGCGTCGGGCATGTCTGCCATTGCTGACGACGTTGCTCTTGTCACCGCGCAGCCCCCGGGCCTTCGCGGACTGGCCTTCGCCTTTGCGGCCAAGCCCGGCAGTTGGGAGCTCCTTCGGACTCGGTTTCCGAACTTGGACCGCCTTCCTAAGTATCGGCGTCCGGATGGACGAACTGTGAAATACATCCAGCCTGTTCGATCATCCGAACAGGCGGGCGCCATCACCGCCATCATTTTCCCGCGATATTCAATCGTGACACCGTTGCGGGTCACACATGTGCGGAAGCTTAATGCATTGGTGTCCCTGCTCAATGAGGCGATGAACGCCAGCCAATGGCTAACTGCAAAGGGCTTTGTTGCATTGTCTACATTGATCAACGACGCGGTGGTGATCGGCATGGAATACGACGACGCCAATACCGGCGCAGAATGGATCAAGATGAATCTGATGCAGGACGGTTGATGCGGGTCGGCAAACAGCGCATCCGCAAGCCGCGCACTAGGCGCGGCACTGGCTGCTCTGGCATTCGCCAACTGATCCAACATTTGCTGGAACCGCCGGCGCTGCGTCATGCCGTCATCGCAGATTTCGCGAGATTTGCGCGCCAAATCGATATCAACACGCATAAAGTCTGCCGTGAAGCAGGCAAGCAGCCGGACAGGTAGCAAATCGATCATCAGCGCGATCAACTCGGGCACGTCGGGAAGAACGACGGCTTCGACGCTTCGACCGGTACGTCTCGTGATCAGGGGCCGGACCCGCGCTTCAGCTCCCGCGCTGCCTTGCCTTCGGCCTCGATGTCGCAGATTCCCTTGAGCTTCAGCGCCAGCACGCGCGCATAGTTCGTACCAAACCCCGGCGAGCTCGCACACCACCATTGCGATCCGCTCCTCAAGCTTTAACGCCCGGTCAGCTCTGCATAGAGTCTCGATAAGCTTCCAGACGAGCCCCCTGCCCTCCTCACGTGATTGTGCCGCCGGCGCCAGCAGCGCCAACGGCAAGCGGGCAGGTGAAGGGGCATCTCGAGGCAACGCCGATCCTCGAGCGCCGTGTGCGCCGTCGAACTCGCCGCCCGTCAGCTGACCAAAAAGGACTACGTTGGATGGTTCTTCTTCTTTCCAAATGCAGTGTATGGTTTGCTCCACGTATATTCAGAGCGATCTCAGGAGCCGCAAGTGTTCTTCGTTCTTTCGAAGCTTTTGGCAGCATTTCTAGTACTGTCGAATCTGATTGGATTGATGGCATTCGTAGGGATCGTGGCCCTTGCTATGCGTCGGTTCAGAGCAGCGCGCATTCTCCTCATCGTGTCAACCGTACTTTTGCTGATCGTCGGGTGGTTCCCCGTTGGAAGTGCAGGACTTCTCGTACTGGAGGACCGGTTCCCGCAACCTGCCATCCAGGACAATGTGACGGGTATTGTTGTCCTCGGCGGGGAAATTGACACTGATATCTCGACCGAACGCCAGACCATCACCTTGACCGATGCAGGCGAGCGGCTCACCAAGACGGCCGCGCTCAGCCTGCTCTACCCCAATGCGAGAATTCTCCTTTCAGGCGGGACGGCAAATTTACTGTCTGCCGAGGAGAAGTCGGAGGCGGCAGTCGCGCGCGACCTTCTTGTCGAAATCGGTGTTCCGGAAAAACGGATCGAACTTGAAGGGCGCTCGCGAAACACCTGCGAGAATGCGGTCGAGAGCAAGGCTGTTGCAAGTCCCAAGCCGGGGGAGTCGTGGCTGCTCGTCACATCTGCCTTTCACATGCCGAGGGCCGTCGCCTGCTTTCGCGCGGCCGATTTTCCGGTCATCCCATACCCCGTAGGCTATCGGGCTCGGCCCTCCGATGTGGGACGCCCGACACGTTCCGTCTCTATGGGTTTGTACCTCGCCGATCTGGCTGCTCATGAATGGATCGGACTGGTGGCTTACCACCTCGCAATGAGAACCGAGCTCTTTCCTTCGCCCGACAGGTAGTTCCATCGGCAAACGCAAGCTTCCATGCAGCAAGGCGTCAGAATTGCGGTTAAGACCGCGGCGATGAAGCCGCAGGATACGCGCCAAGTGAGGGCGGACACCGCCCTCCAGCAAAAACCGTGACGTTCCCGGTCGAAGCGAAGCTCACCGTCGGCCAGGAAGCAGCAAGCGAAGCTTGCGACAAAGACGGGCGTCACTGCACCAAACCGTGCAGCGCCTCGGCAAGTGGCGCTGATCAGACGTCAGACGCGCAATGCGCACGCCCTGCGCAGCAGGTATCCGAAATTTATCTGGGCCGTATCATCCACGACTTCAGCTGCCGCATCGCCCGCGAGGAGGACCTGCTAACGGAATCATCGCAATGCCGTTGCCCTTTCCGTGAGCTGGTTGGGATCCGCAGTTGATCGTGAACCCGGTCGTCTGGAGACGCCCATCGCCCCAGATCTGACCGCACGGGCCATGTGATCCTTCCACAGGCTCCGCCATTCGAACAACTCATGATCGTAAAAACTCTCATATCCAGATCAAATCTTGCACTTTTCCAAGCAAGTTGTTTGTCATTGGCCAGACTTATTAGCTAATACCAACGAGTTATACCCCTTTTGATCTCTTGTTTTATTATAGCCATCGTACATTATTTCTATTGCACTATTTATAGATGGGCGGTCTTTAGCCAATGAATTCCTCAGGAGCAACGATATTAGCTGTCTTGGGCACCAGGCCAGAAGCAATAAAACTTGCTCCTCTTGTCAAGGCGGCAGCTGCTGATCCGGCATTCGATATTCGGGTCTGCGTAACCGGACAGCACCGCTTCATGTTGGACCAGGTGCTCGATGTATTCGGCATCAAGCCTGACTACGATCTGAACTTGATGAAACCCGCGCAGAGCCTTGCCGAGGTTACGTCACGAATTGTTGTAGAGGTCGCGAATGTAATCCGGGAGGCGCGACCGGAGTGGGTTATCGTCCAAGGCGATACGACAACGGCGTTCGCGTCGAGCTTGGCCGCATTTTACGAAAAGGTCTCAATTGCGCACGTGGAAGCCGGGCTTCGCACATCCGACAAGTACTCTCCTTATCCTGAAGAAGCCAACCGTCGCTTCATCAGCACCATAGCGGACCTCCATTTCGCGCCCACCTCTTGGGCCAGCGGCAACTTGCTGCAGGAAGGCCATCCAGAGAATTCGGTATTCGTGACCGGGAACAGCGTCATCGATGCGTTGGTGTGGGTGATCAATCTTATAAAGTCGAACAGTGTATTGCGAGAACAGCTGGACGATCGATTCTCATTTTTGAAGCCGCACAGACGCCTAGTTTTGGTCACAGGGCATCGCCGCGAAAGCTTTGGCAACCCTATCCGCAGGACGTGTGAAGCGCTCGTCGACTTGGTTGGGGAATTGTCGGATGTCGAGATACTGTATCCAGTTCATCTGAATCCAAACGTGCAGGAGCCTGTCAACGCCATTCTCGGGTGCGCACATCCGGAGTTGCTTGAACGAATACATCTGATAGCGCCCGTCGACTATGTCTCCTTCGTCTATCTGATGGCTAGGGCTCATCTCATCATTACCGACTCGGGCGGCATTCAAGAGGAGGCTCCCTCGCTGGGTGTGCCAGTGCTGATCACCCGGCAGCATACCGAGCGTCCAGAGGGCATCGAAGCAGGGGTTGCCAAGCTGATCGGCACCGACCGGACCCGGATTGTGGAGGAGGCTATCGGCGCACTGAGCACCAGCAGCCTTCCCACGATGACCATTCACAAAAGCCCCTACGGCGATGGCTTGGCCAGCGCTCGAATGCTTGAGAAGCTGCGCGAAAGGGTTGCAGGTACGACGAAGGTGCAGGCGATTATCTGCTGACTTTATGGGCGTCAGACACACCACGGGACGATTGGAGGGGCTCCGATGCCAACTATTATAAATTTCGAAACAGGCCCGAAATTCTCACCCGCCGTTCCTGACGCATATGCACGTCTGTTGCCGCTTTGCGCCTCCGGCTTGCGAGCGGCCGCCAATCCTGAGACAGGCCTCTTCGACCTACAGATCAGGGACCGCAAATCCGGTCAGCCCACCCGAGGGACAGAGAATATTACGAGCACGCTCATCTGCCTGATAGGTCTCGACAGAGCCGGCATCGCTCCCAGTCAGATTGGACTACCATCCCAGAAGGCGTTATCTGCGGCCCTCGACCGTATGGGCCGAGAGCGAGCGCTTGGTGCAACCGGCCTTGCCATCTGGGCGAACGCAGTCCTC
Source organism: Rhizobium sullae (assembly GCF_900169785.1). Taxonomy (GTDB): domain Bacteria; phylum Pseudomonadota; class Alphaproteobacteria; order Rhizobiales; family Rhizobiaceae; genus Rhizobium; species Rhizobium sullae. The sequence continues at coordinate 190,813 of NZ_FWER01000017.1, read as the reverse complement.
GACGGCCTTGCCTTGGGAGACCTCCTCGATCGTATCGGCGTGTCATTGAATGACCGGCGGGAATGGGCCGACCGGCTGACCACGATGGAGGTCGCGTGGCTTGCCAGCGGCCTGCTCCATGAACTGGGGCGGGGGCGCAACGCCCGCATGTTCGATCTGGCTCGTTCGGCTGTTTCGGTATTGTGGTCACGCTATGACGAGAACGCTCGTTTGGTCAGCCACGCCAGTGCCGCAGCCCCGCTCCGACATCGACTACGTCGACAGCTTGCGAACTTCGCCGACCAAATTTACGCCGTCCAGGCCTTGGCCTTTGCCGCGATCGTGCTCTACGACGAGCGAGCCCTTCGGTTGGCGGAACGGATAGCCGGGCGGCTGACCGAGCTACAAGGCAGCCAGGGCCAGTGGTGGTGGCACTACGACGTGTCCTCGGGAAGGGTTGCGGAGGGCTATCCCGTCTATTCGGTTCATCAGCATGCAATGGCGCCGATGGCTTTGATGATCCTGCGGGCGGCGGGTGGAGGGGATTACTCGCAAGCAATCGAACGTAGCCAACGCTGGGTTCTCGAAAACGAGCTGGGTGTCAGCCTCATCGACGAGGAGGCGACTGCAATCTGGAGGAATATCGAACGGAGCGAGCCCCCGATCGCATCCTTGGGCAACAAACTGCTCGCGCTGGCCGGACGTCACCGCGGAAGCGCAGCCCCTTCAATGGCACTATGCATCAATCACGAGATACGGCCCTATGAGTGGGGATGGTGCCTCTATGCAGCCAGCCTCGATCAGGCCGGGAACAGGGGGAGGCACATTGTATGAACAGCTTTGACAAAATTCCAGTTGTGGAATTTCTGAATACCCGTTTCCACGCCATACCTGCTGACGATGTTGTAAGTCTCGTCTTGCATTGGCGGGCCGAACCTGTTCGGCAAACACACATCATAATCACTGCCAATGTTTCTCTTCTTGTGACGATGCGGACCGATTCGACGCTTTCGGCGGCTGTCGGGAAGGCAGATCTCGTCGTGACCGATGGAATGCCCCTGGTGTGGGCCAGTAGGTTGCTCGGCACCCCGGTTCCCGAACGAGTGACCGGTATCGATCTAATGGAAGCACTATTAGAGAGAGGGTCGACCGAAGGGTTGAGCGTGTATTTGCTCGGGACGACCCAGCAGCGACTGCAACGGTTCATGGAAGTCGTCGCGTCGAGATATCCAGGCATACGAATTGCCGGCGCGCGAAACGGCTTCTTCTCGAAGAACGAGTACGCTGACATCACAACAGAGATCAACAACAGCGGCGCAGATCTGCTCTTGGTGGCAATGCCCGCGCCGTTTAAGGAGATCTGGTGTGAGCAACAGCGCTCCGCCTTGCAGATCCCGGCTGTCTTGGGCGTGGGCGGAGCGTTCGATGTCGCCGCCGGGTTTCTGCCCCGGGCCCCGGTCCTCTTACAGAATGCCGGGCTCGAATGGGCCTGGCGGCTTTGCTTGGAACCGCGGAAGCTGTGGAAGCGCAATCTTACAACCAATTCCCGTTTCATCGCCATCCTGGCGAGTGACCTCGCTAGGCGGGCAACCCACCATTAGCAGAGGTGTACCATGACGGACGCTCAGAACGTCCTCTTCAAGAGGGCAGCAAGCAAACAGCCGGATAAGGCGAGTGGGACGATTGCCTTTGTGCAGAACTACTATTCGCCACACCAGCACGCCATCTTTGAGCAAATGGCGCGTTCAGGCACGGACCTGATAGTTTTTTATCTGCAGAGCCCGGAGGACGAGGGGCGAAGATGGGGCGGCGCCTGTCATAAGACCACGTACACAGTCGTCAGGTGTCCCAGTTTTGCCGTCGGTCCACTTGTTTTCTTCTGGCTTCGACCGGAACCGCAGACCGTCGTCCTATTGGACAACAATCCAACGAACCTCTGCATGCTCTTTTGGGCCTTCGTTCTAAAATTGGAAGGAAAGCGTTTATTGCTTTGGGAAAAGCACATTCCAGATCATTTCAAGCCACGCGTCAAACAACTCTATCAGCGAATTTGTTCAAAGATATTGTGTGCAATTTGCGACACAGCGATCGTTTTTTCCGACATGACCAAGGCATACCTGCGCAGCTTGCCGACCGAGATCCCCACCAAGCGAATGATCTGTGTTGTGCCCGACGCCAGCGGCCCCTTGGTTCGGCGGAGCGGCCCGATCAGATCGTTCGGCTATATCGGAGCGGGCTCAAATCGAAAGAACGTGACGGCCCTCATCGAGGCATTCGCGGCACTGGGAGAAGCCGACGTGTCGCTTCACATGGCCGGAATGGCTCAGATGTCCGTCGGAACGGCAGAACGAATTCGATGGTGGGGATACGTAGACGGTGAGCTGCGGGAGGAATTCTATCGCTCGATCGACGTGATGGTCCTTCCGTCATTGGCAGACCCGTGGGGACTGGTCGTCAACGAGGCCCTGCAACGCGGATGCCTATGTGCGGTCAGCACAGCGTGCGGCAGCGCAGAATTAGCCCGATCGATCGATCCGCGTCTCGTCTTCGAGCCCCGAGTTCGCGACATAGAAGACTGCCTGAGAAGGCTTCTTTCCCTGTCCCAGGCCGAAATAGCATTCCTCCGCGAAAAGGGCGAAGCCAGCATCGCCCCCTATACGATCGACAATGGGGCAAAGATCTTGAGCACGATAGTTTCAGAGGAAATAGCGAACGAAAGAAGTAACGGCCGTCCTCATCTGTATCATGGGTAAGTTTATGCGTTATGAACATCACCAAGCAGCACGTTGGTCGAAGGTCTCGGCATTGACCTCAGATGATGGTCCGCGCCCGCTCCTCCTTGGTCCTATTCTGTCGTTCTTATCGGCCAACTGGCTTTGGCTCGCACTTTGGGCCGTCATAGGTATGTCACTGACGGGAACCTACGCCATGCGTGCCGAGCCGACGTATCGGGCGCGGGCGGTCATTATTCTCGATTACCGCTTACCGGTGTCTGACGGGCAGGTCCCCAGCGACTCTGCGGACTCCGCCTATATCGATACACAGATCAAGATTATCGAGTCGAATGACGTGCTCCTTGAGGTGGTTGATGAGCTCGCACTTCATAAAGATCCCGAATTCGTTTCCGTCAAATCCGGCCTCTCCTCCAAGTTGGCTGCTTGGCGGTCGAGCCTTGAACGAATGATCTTCGAGGCACGGATGCCGACGCAGGACGCGACGTTAAGCGCGGAGGCGAGACCTGATGACGAACTTCGGCAGATCGCCGCCAGACAACTTTGGTCAGCGATGCGGGCCAGCCGGGCCGCGCGATCGTACGTCGCCGAAATCGAAGTCACAGCAAGCAGCTCTGAGAAGTCAGCGCTCGTCGCGAATGCCATTGCGAGAACCTATGCGGATCATCAGTGGAAATTCAGGATGGAGGCTACCGAGCGGGAGAGCGCGCCCCTGGCCCGCATCTTGACGCCGGCAAGTCCGCTTGTGGAGCGCACCGGCGTTAGGACGCCGGTGCTGCTGGTGCTCGGCCTCTTTGCCGGATTGGGGTTCGGAATCTGCACCGCCGCCGCCCGTGTCGTGATGAAGCGTACGGTCGGGGAAAGGAGCGATCTCGAGGACGAACTTTCCATCCGATGCTTGGGACTCGTTCCATCGGTGCGCGCGTTGAGGCCCAATCCGTTCTCGCGGCTCTTGCCTCGATGGTTGCGAAGGTCCTACAGGAAGCCCTTATCGTCTTCCGCACTGTCTTATGCGGCGGACTTCCCGACCTCCCTGTTTTGCGAGGCGCTTCGCCTACTCAGGTCCCAGTTGGTGGTCGCAGCCAGCGGCCACCGGGCCATCGTCGTCGGCGTTGTGTCTGCGTGTGGATCCGAAGGTCGTTCGACGCTGATCGCCAATTTCGCTCAGCTTCTCGCTCGCGCGGGTGACAAGGTCCTGCTCATCGATGCCGATTTTCAGACCCGGCAGCTTACCCAGACGCTTGCCCCACTGACGTACTTGTCGTCAGACGGGTCGGACGCTGACGCCGAGAGCTCCGAAGTCCGGTGCCTTCCCGGCATTGCCCTGAAATTCGCTCCTCTGCTCGGGCCAGCTGTGGACGAGAAGCTCATGAACCGACCGGATTGGGTCGGCCGCATAATCGCAACTCATCGTAAGGATTTCGACTGGATTTGCGTGGACATGCCGGCATTGGCCAGATGCGGAGATGCCCTGGCGATGGTCAGTTTCTTGGATCATCTCGTGATATTGGCGGAGTGGAACAAGACTGACAAGTCTGCTCTCGGCCTAGCATTGAAGATGCTCGAGCCGCAGCGGCTGAAGGTACTCGGAGTCGTGCTGAACAAGGTTGCCCGGCGGAAGATGACGCTGATGGAATGATGGAAAAGAGTGTATTTGTGCGCACGACGTGGCCTGGGCTCTGGTTCAAACGCTGGCAAGCTCAGCATTTTCCAAGAGCTAGCGCGGGCAGGCGGTCCGGCAGAAGCGGTGGAGGGAGTGTGATCATGGCTCGTCTTAACGTGCCAGGCGCGGCGCAAAATGGCGCACTGGCGCTGGTGCTCCTGTTCTCGGCGGGAGCAACAGCCGGCAAAGCATCGGATGAATATATGCTAGGCTCCCAGGATAAACTCAGGATCAGCGTGACGGAAATCTCTTCGGCGAGCGGCGAGATCCGACCTCGGTTGAATGGCGAATTCACGGTGGATGCGGCAGGCGACGTTGCGATACCGCTGCTTGGCAACATCAAGGCGGCCGGGATGAGCGCTTCCAAATTCGCGACCTCGATCGCATCGCAGTTTCAAGCGAAGGTGCGGCTGGTCAATCCTCCCGTCACTGCCGTCGAAATAGTGCAACATCGTCCATTCTACATCATCGGTGCGGTCGAGAAACCGGGAGAGTACCCCTTCAGGCCAGGCATGAGAGTGATCCATGCGCTCAGTGTGGCAGGTGGCATGGCAAGGGCCCCGGCGTTAGGAGAAACCCGTTTCGAACGCGATATGGTTCAGGCCAATGGCGAACTGAACGTCTTGAGGGCGCAAAGGAACAGGCTTGAGGCTCGACGTGCCCGGCTGGAAGCGACAGTCGGAGGCAAAGATAAAATCGAATTTCCCGCGAGACTGAGACTGCGCGCAAGCGAGCCGAATGTCCAAGATGTGATTACGCGAGAGCAGCTCGTTTTTGATCAGCGGCGCAAGACACGCGCTCGCGAGTTAGGTAACTATAACGAGCAGCTTTCACTGCTCCGCGGGCAGATGAGTACTTTGCAGAACCAGATCGAGACCCAGAACGCGCAGAGCAGCAGCGTAGACCGCGAACTTGTCCAGGTGCGGAAGCTCGAATCCCAGGGCTTGGTTCCTTCGGCACGTGTATATGCGCTTGAGCGGACCGCCTTGGCCGTCGACAGCAAGCGCAAAGAGGTGCAGACCGAAATGCTCAAGGTTAGCGAGCGCGTCGCGAGCACTGAGGCCTCAATAAGGCGACTGCAGGACGCGGACGGCAGTGAGTTACTTGTCGAGCTCAACGGCGTGGACGGCGAACTCGAGAGCGTGACAGGCAAGCTTGGCACCGCCGAGGACTTGATCCAGCAATTGCAGATAGACGGAGCGCCTGCTGCAGGTCGCGACGAAGAGATCGAGATTACATATTCGATCCTCAGGGAGCGAGATGGACAGTTGGTCGAGGAGGTAACGGCCGAAACGAGCCCGGTCAGACCGGGAGACGTGATCAAGGTCTCACGCCACACGACAGGCTCGCTTTCGGACCGGACCCTCAGCGGCGCCCCGGCGGTAACGGGTTACCAATGAGCCCCGAAAACCGAAACGAGTCCGGCGTCGAAATCCAAAACCTGCAGGCATCAACGGCCACGCAAGAACTTGCAAGCAATAAGATGCGCGCCACCGCTATACGGGGTGCTGCGTGGTCTTTGGTGCAAATCTGCGCTGAGCGGGCCACTCAAGCCAGCGTCTTCTTGATTACGGCGAGACTGCTCGGCCCGACCGACTTGGGCATGGCAGCCATGGCCGTTGCTCCAGCGCTGATTGCGAACCATGCATTGCAGGGGGTCACGCAGACCGTAATACAGCGGGAGGATGCTGGGCCGGGTTATCTGAGCGCGTGTTTTGTCTGCGCGATCGGTAGCAGCCTGCTGATGGCGATGCTCATCGTCGCAGCCGCACCGATCCTATCATCCGCCGTCGGCGATCCCTTGATCGACGATCTGATGCGGGCTTCGGCGCTCGCTCCAGCACTGACCGGGATCGGACTGGTCTCAGAAGGGCTGCTTGCTAGAAAATTCGCCTTTTCGGTGCTGGCGATCCGGCGTCCCTTGGCGATCCTCACGGGAGGTGCGCTGTCGATCGCCCTTGCCTATTTCGGCGGCGGAGCCTGGAGCATCATTGCGCAGACCATTCTCGCGGCGGCGACGGGGTCCCTCGTGTGCTTGGCCGCCCTGCCGGCCTTTCCGAGATCCCGCTTTTCCAAGTCGGACTGGCAGAGCGCTTCCTCAAGCGTCGCCAAGCTGATGGGTCGGCTCGTGCTCGATGCGGCAGGCCAACGCCTGCCGGAAGTCACGCTAGGGCTCCTTGCAGGACCGGCTGCTGCGGGCATGTTCCGCTCCGCGAAGGCGCTCCTCGATCTGGTGACGAGCGTGCTGTTCTATCCGATTTCGGCAGGCCTCCTTCCGATATTCGCCCGAATGTCCGGCGACCCCCAAAAGCTCGAGAGCTTTATACTGAATATCTCGCTTGCAAGCCTCGTGCTGTTCTGCGTCCCGGCGTTCGGATTTTCCATTTTCTCAGCCCAGATCGTCGGGATTGCGTTGGGGTCTGCTTGGATCCAGGTGGCCGACATCATGATGATTTTCGCGCTGGCCTTGCCCGTCCTGGCCCTCGTAGCTTCCGTGCCTTCCTTCATGATCGCCACCCAGCAAGCCGGAACGCTGCTCCAGTGTTCTGCGGTCCAGTTGCTGGCGGGCATAGCCTTGGTTGCAATCGGGGCATTGTGGGATGTCGCGCTGGCATCCTTCGGCTTCGTGCTCTCTATATGCCTGGGGGCCGGCATGCTTTGGTCGCGCTCTCTTGCCCGATCCGCTCGCGTCGACGCACAGCTGATCCGCGAGGCGATCGCCCTTGTGGCCATGGTGGAAGTGTCGCTTGCAGTGCTCTTTCTGTTTCGGCGCGCGCTCGTCTCCGACTGGTTCAGCGTGACCTCGTTCGCGACATCGCTTGCACTGTACATCGGGATCGTCGCCGTGTTCTTTCCCGGGCTTGTCGCCAGCACTCTGCAAGCGCTGCCGCCGCGCTGGCGCGTCCTGCCGAAATGGTTGAGAACCTGTTGAGGCGATCGAAGCACCCCCGAGCGCTTCGCCCGGTCTTCTCAACCGGTCTCACTCCTCGCAAGTGGGGAACCGCCAGCACCGCGATTGTCCTTCAGCTCAATCGAGAATCGCCTTACGAGCGGCCTGCAGAAGGCCGCTCGGGTTTGTCGCCGTCGGCATGTATCCCTCACCCAGAGACCAGATGATTGCCCCACCCAGGCCATTCTGCCGGGCGAATTCCCCCTTGGCCGCGATAGAACGCTCGTCCTCGTATGAAACGAACGTACATCCGAACGGGCCGATCTCCTTCGATGGAGACAGATACGGCGCCTGAGCGGTTGTGTCGTACTCGGCGTAGCTAGGGTCGTAATAGTACGTCATGATATTCCTATAGCTCATGTCTTGATCGCCGGCGATCACTTGGGCGGTTCCAGCAGCCTGCCGCGGAGCCGAAACCGGCGCGTTCCAGCAGCTCCCGTAGAATGCCACGCCAAGACCAAGCTTCCCGGCGGGGATGCCCACTCCAATATAAGCCTTGATGCTGCTGGCGACCGAAGCAGGAGTGCTGTTGGAGTCACCGTAAAGCGGAGAATTGTGCCACGACAGCCAATCCTCCCAGTTATCAGCCATATCGTACGTCATCACGTTCAGCCGATCGAAGATTGGCTCGATTTGCATCAAGAATCGAGCTTCCTGATTTTCAATGGAAGAATTCGAATTCTTCCAGCTCAGGTCGATCGTTAATAATTTGTCGGGCATCTGGTCGCGAAGCGCCTTGGCCAAGGCCGCCAGATTTGCCTGGTCCGTTGGCTCTATAGGTTCCCAATCGATGTCGAGACCGTCGTAATTCCACCGCCTCACCAAATCCACGAGATTGGCCACGAAGCGTTGCCTGTTGGCGTCGTTTGAGGCTTGGCGCATTCGGTCGACCAGTCCGCCCCCGCCAACTGCGAGGAGCGCCTTTCGACCCGCTGCGCGCGCCCGCATAGCAACCTCCTGCGCGATCCGAGGACCAGTCATCGAGTCCATGAAGAAACTTGTATCAAGCGATCCGTCATTTTCCGGAACCACTGAGAACATCACCACGTGAGTGAGGGACGAAAAATCAATGAGTTCTGGTGGATAAAATTCATATTCCCAGCCCGGATAAAAACCAGCCAACCACCGCTCTTGAGCGACGGCGGGATTGCTGAGGGCTTGCAACGCAACAAGCGGAGCAGCGGCGAAGAGACTGGTTAGCCGGCTGAGCATGCAGAAGAACTCCATGTTGAAAGCGGGCAACCAGCTGCAGTCGATGACGTCGGTCTCGTGGCGCTGCAGCCCGCTTGCATACGCGGAAAAGTGATTTTTGTCGGGACGGACGACGATCTAGGCAAGCCGCACGAAAAGAGAAATGCCTGCGATCATCCCGTCACGACCGACATCAGCTTACCCACCGTGCCCGGAAGAACGATTTCGCCGAAGCCGGTTATCGCCATGGCCGCGACCTTGAAATAGATGGTACTGGTAGTAATCGATATCGCACCTCCGGTAATGATACTCCAGCGAACGCCGCACGCCGTCCTGCAGGCTGATCTTCGGCGTGAGCCTGAACGCCTTTTGAAGCGTGACGTCGCCGCAGCGGAAGGATACCCCCCTCGGGACGGCTTTCCGTTCCTCGCACCTGCGGTGTCCAGCCGAGCTCGCACCTGACAAGCTCGGCAAGCGCAATGAAAGCGGTTGCCTTGCCCATCGAGAGGTTGGGGCTCGCGAAGATGCGCAATGCGTCGATCGTTTCCGCGATGAAATCGACGCAATCGGAAATGTTAATGAAGTCGCGGCATTGGTGTCCGCTACCCCCAGACGGAGACTTCCGGCGCGCCGCGCTCCTTGAGAAGTCTGCTGCAGATGGCCGGGAAGGGATAAGCCAGGTCCTGGTCCTCGCCGTACCGCTGAACGGCCGGTAGCAACGGCCCGGCCGCCATAGCGCTCGACGTAGACCTTCATCAGATATTCGCCGGTGAGCTTGGTCCAGCCGTAACCGAGGTCGGGCACGCCGATCGGGCGCTCGAAAGAAATCACGTCTTCGGAGAACCTCGTCTGCGTCGCCTCAGTTTGAAGTGACACGCGATGGGCCGCGCTGGAGCTGAAATAGACGACGATTCCGGGGCTGCGTTCGCCTGCCCATCGCCAGAGCGCTGCGTCGACGGCGAGATCTTCGGCAACAAGCGGCCTCTGGTTCTCGAGCGTCATGCGCCCGCCGAAGCGCGCCGTGAGGTGAAACATATAGGTGAAGTGCACTATGGAGCTTTCAAAGAAAGCCCGACAGTCCTGCTGATTCAAGGTGAACTGCCGATGCAAGCGCTGGCTTGAAACAGGTGGCCTTGCACCTGTTCCCGGTTTCATCAAATCGACGCAGACCACATCGAAGCCCTCGGCCAAAAGCCGGTCGCGGAGTGGCCGGCCGACAAAGCCGCATCCGTCAGTCACGAGTGCACGGGTCATGATCCCTCCTAAGCAGCGAGAAATGCAGTCTTCCCTGCATAGATCGCGATCATCCGGCGTTCCCATTCTGGGCGGCTGGGCGCAATCTTGTCGGCGAAGGCGCGGGCGCCTTCGGCAAGCTTTTGCACAAGCCCGTCGTTTTTGACCTTCAATAGCGCTTCCGCCAGTGAGGCGGCATCGCCGCTTTTGAACACGAGCCCTGCGCCGTTTTCCTCAATCTCCTCAGCAATGAGGGCATTGCTGCTTATGATTACCGGGATTCCGCTCATGATCGCCTCGGCGGCCACCAGCCCGTAAGGCTCGGGCATCCGAGACGGCATCACGAATATTCGTGCCTGGTCGGCAAGCTCGGAGACGGTTGCATCATCGAGCCAGCCGGGTACCCAGCAATGGGGAAGCGTCACCTGCATTTCTTCGAGAAGCGGCCCGCGGCCGATCAGGGTTGCCGGCTCGCCGGTCATGCGTAGCGCTTCGCCCAGCGTACGCACGCCCTTTTCCCAGGTCATGCGGCCGAGGAACATGATGCGCTCGCGCCGCCAAGGTTCGGTTGGCCGCCACGTAAGAGGCTCGGTGGGTGTGCGCAAGGTCTGGAAGTTCCCGATTGGCCCCGGGGTCAGATAGGCCTCCATTTTCTCATGCACGAGGATCACCTCGATGCGCTCCCAGAAGGCGTTGCCCACGCCGATCTGCCCGAGCATACGCCGGAAGCGCCAGAGCTTGTGCAGATAGTTGCGCTTATCGCAGTTGGTTGCCAGGCACTCGAATGACATCGGTTTTACGGGGCAGATTTCGCCGCTCTTGTAGTTGAGCCGGCCGCCATTCGGGCAGTTCAGAAAAAAGTCGTGGGCCGTGATGATCACCCGCGCCCGGCTCTGTGCCAACGCATGGAAGATGGATGGCGAGAGGATCTGATTCCAGCCGTGCACATGGACGACCGTTTCCTCAGACGATTCCCACAGCAGCTTCGACAGCGCCTCATAGGCCCTCTTGTTAAAGTGACGGTCGAAGATATTGGTGATGTCTGGCCCATCTCGAAGCGGCTTCTCGCCAAGCGCGACAGTGGGGATGTGCAGTCCGTACTCCTTCAGGCCGGCCCCGTCATCGCCAACGAAGAAAGTGCAATCGACGACGGCCCGGACACAGGCCTGCAGACACTGGATCGCTACTTTCGTGGCACCACCCCGGACAACGGAAACGTCATTCACAACAATCAGGCGCATGTCTGAAACCGCCACAAAGCCGCGGAAGCGGACCGTAAGCAGACCCGCCTTGGCGATGAAGTTCAAGATTCCCCATCTCAATGAGGCGACCGATCGCACCTGATTGCAATTCAGCCTTTTGCATTAGCTCGGGGACACGAATCCGCCAGCGGAACTCCAATTTTAGAACAGCCCGCTGGCTCGACCTCCCTTCGTTTGGCGCTCTTTCTGTCCAGCTAAAACTGGTTGCAGTCCAGAAATGTGCGCGTAATGAGTTTATATGCGCAACAACCGACGAGCCGCTACGATGGATACGATTCCCACCGAAGGCTTTGACGCGGCAGTGACCCCGACAGACCATCTCGACCAATCTGCCGACAAGAAGCGCCGAGAGCTTGCCCGTGTTCTGCAGATCCTGTTTTTCGAGGTCGAGCTGTTCCGTGCCACCAGGCTGTCCGGAAAGAAGGCGCCCGGCAAGGTTCTCAGGGTCATCCTTTGCCGGCTCCTACAGTGCGCCGTGAAAGCGCAGGAGGTTACATGGGTTAAAGCAACCCTCCCAGACTGGCTGGATCTTGACCGGTGCCTGTAATGTCATCCCCTTACAGAGAGTGGTAGACGGAAGGGATCGAAAAGCTCGGCCGGTCGTCGCCTGTCAAGCGAGGCGAGGAATTGACCCCTCCGATAGCCTCAATGGACGCTGGGAGTTTTCATCACCGTCGCGAAGTCTTCGGCGACCAGTTCGCTAACGGCGATCAGGATCTCTTCACGCGAGAAGCCTGATTTAAGCGCGCTCTGAATCAGATCCTGCAACTCCGGCTCTATGACGTCACGGCAATCCTCGAGGCGCTCTTCGGAAATCGTTATGCTGTCTAGCTCTTCCATTCGTCCATCCTTTTCGTAGGAATCCGATCGGCCACGCGCGGCGTACCGGCGGCATTCAGGGCTATCGAGCGGGGGCCGTGCGCTTTGGCCCCGCGATCAATCCTTCACGCTGAAGCTGCTTGCGAGCGGCCTTTCGATGGCGGCTGATGGCCTGCGCCTTTTCACGAACGCGGCGCTCGGATGGCTTCTCATAGGCGCGCCGCTCCTTCATTTCCCGAAACAGACCTTCGCGCTGCATTTTCTTCTTCAGAACCCTTAGGGCCTGGTCGACACTATTGTCTCTGACGAGTACCTGCATTCTGTTCTCCTTGTTCTTTTATTGGAGGCGTTGCTGCTCAGCCGAGCTGATCGGCGATCAATTCCTGCAGTTCACGGCGTGTGAGGAGGCAGGGATACGGCTTCCAGCTCTTGTCGGGCCGCACTACGGTCTCACCACGCTCACGCAGCTTCACCACCACGGGCGCGGCGGCGGTATGTGTATTGTCCAATAGATTTCCTTTGCCGACCCAATGGGTAGGCATCATCAGTTGTTGCGGGGTTGCCCGTCACGGGATACCCGGAGGGCAGGCGGTCGCCAACTCGCGCACGGCTGAAAAAGACGCCAGACGAAACCAAAGCTTTTGGTTGAAATTGGGAACACTTCAAAAATATGGGTATTCAATAGGGCAATTGCAATTGCAGCACGGCATTGGCGATAGCCGCGAAATTTGAAAGCGCACTTGATCTTTTCGGAGAGCGGCCTTTCAACCCCAATAACAAGGCTCCATTAATAGGGGTAGTGGACGACAAATGTGGCGCTTGAGGGGCGCTTTCAAGTGGCGAAGGTCAAACCGCTTGATATGTCACCTGCTTCGAGGCAAACGAGACAGATCACCGGGTGAGAACGAGAGTGCGACCGGCAACCCGACCAACGAAGACCGGAAGACCGGCGGAGGATATACCCCTCGTCCGAACAATGGAGATGAACATGAACCGCCCACCTCGTCGATCCGTCAATCCTCTTGACGCGGCAGAAGCGCTTTTCAAGCCGGCCAAGAAGGTAGCAGCGCCAGCAATCGAGCGGCCCGCGATCCCGAACACAAAAGAACAGGTTTCGATCAAGATCGATAGTGACGTTCTGGCATATTTCCAGGCAGATGGTCCGGGTTGGCAGGATCGCATCAACGATACCCTGCGGGACGCAATGAACCAGCCGGTTTGATCCGCGCCGCCTAACAATCTGTCGCTGCCAGGCATCTTTGCCGGCACGTCCTGGTCGGACGTGAATTGCTCAAGAGCGAATGACCGCACTTTCATGCGGCCGACTTGACCCCGAAGTCGCACCGTACCAAGGTGCTGCGCTGGCGAGCCGAACGTGCCGAGGGCGGCTGGTCGCCACCTGGCCACGCGACACACGCTTTGGCCGCCGCTGCTTCGAACTGTTGTCGCGAACTTATGTCGAGGCGCGATGCTCGTCGAAATACGCAATCAGCGATGAGGAGTTGCAATGGCTCGTCGCGCGCGTGAAGGACCTGCAGCAGCTTGTCGAGACGATCTGCAAAGAGTGTCTCGGCTCATGAACCTATATCTCGCCATATTGGGGTGGTGCCAAGCCGCAGTTCACGCGACGCTGAACGTCCACGCTGAGCCATATCGATGCGCGCGAGGCGATGCTGTTCCCGAACGCCAGCGCCTGCATCGCCTTCGTCGCCGACAATCCGGGCAACTAGACGGCCCCATTGCCACATGCTTGAGCCTCAGGAGACCACCATAATAAGCTATGTGAGGGTCGCCTGAGGGGTAAGCGGCGTTTTGACCCCACCTTTCGGATCAGCGTGTGATTGACGATGTTAGGGCCTGGAAAGAGGGCTTGGACATATGTCGATTTCAGAGCTTACGCTTAAATCCAAGGACGATGAGCCTGTGCGCCGGTTCGAAGTCTTTACCGGCAGTGGCCGTCGGCGTGACTGGAGCGACGAGCAAAAGGCTCAGATTGTCGCGGAAAGCTATGAGCCAGGAGTGACGGTTTCCGCGGTTGCGCGACTTCATGGCCTGACGTCGCAACAGTTGTTCACTTGGCGTCGACTTGCCCGCAAAACGCTCGATACATTGCCGGAGCTCGACAAATTGCCGATGTTCGCGCCTGCAGTTGTCGTGCCGCCGAAGAACGCAGGGGCGAGCAAGATGCAGGGATCGAGTGCTCCGAGGATGGCCACCGGTGATGCGGCGATTGTGCTGGAGATAGACGGGGCGACGGTGCGGATAGCATCCGGCGCTGATGCAGCGACAATTGCCGCCGTCATTCAGGCATTGAGGGTGCAACGGTGATTGGCCCATCCGGCGCGGTAAAGGTCATGATCGCTACCAAGCCTGTTGACTTCCGCAAAGGTGCAGAGGGGCTGACTGCGCTTGTGAAAGCAGAGATGGGAGCCGACCCGTTCTCCGGGACAATCTATGTGTTCCGAGCCAAGCGCACAGACCGCATCAAGCTGATCTTCTGGGACGGCAGCGGCGTATGCCTGGTCGCCAAGCGGCTGGAAGATGGTGAGTTCCATTGGCCCCGAATGCAGAACGGCGCAATGCATCTGACATCCGCCCAGTTCTCGGCCTTGTTCGAGGGGCTGGACTGGAAACGCGTGCATGCGCCGAGCGAAACGCGCACGCCGGCAAAGGCCGGATGACGGGCCGCGACCAATTGAATCAGCCCCCATCCGACCTCTCGTTTTGGGAGGCAAAATATGCTGTTCTTGCCCCATGATGATAACGGCGGACGAGCTTCCGGATGACCTGAACGCGCTGAAAGCGATGGTGCTTTCGCGCGAGGCAGAGAATGCCCGCCTCCGTCAGATCATCAAGGAATTGCAGCGTCATCGATTTGGTCGCCGCGCTGAAGCGCTTCCCGAGGACCAGCTTCTCCTTGGGCTCGAAGAAGCCGAACAGGTCGAGGCGGATGGTCTGGAAGCGAAGGAAGAGACATCAGCCGCCCTGCGCCAATCGCGGGTCGCCAAACGGCGGACGAACCGAGGCTCGCTTCCAGCCCACCTGCCACGCATCGAGATGATCGTCGATGTCGATGATCACGCCTGCCCATGCTGCCGGAATGATTTGCACCGGATCGGCGAAGACGTCAGCGAGAAGCTCGATATCATTCCCGCCCAGTTCCGTGTGCTGGTTGTTCGCCGCCCGAAGTATGCCTGCCGAGGCTGCGAGGGCGTCGTCGTCCAAGCCGCCGCTCCCGCGCGGCTGATCGAAGGTGGCATTCCGACCGAGGCAACCGTCGCTCAGATTCTGGTCTCCAAATATGCCGACCACCTGCCGCTCTATCGGCAGGCACAAATCTACAAGCGCCAGGGCATTGACCTCGACCGCTCGACACTTGCCGACTGGGTCGGCCGCGCGGCCTGGCATCTGCGGCCCGTTCATCAACGGCTGCTCGACGTTCTGAAGACGTCATCGAAGCTCTTTGCCGACGAGACCACCGCTCCGGTGCTCGATCCGGGGCGCGGGCGAACCAAGACCGGGCAGCTTTGGGCCTATGCGCGGGATGATCGACCGTGGCAGGGGGTCGATCCGCCTGGTGTCGCATATGTCTATGCGCCGGATCGCAAAGGCGAACGCCCGATGACCCATCTCGACGGCTTCGTCGGTGTCCTACAAGTGGACGGTTACAGCGGCTATCGCCCGCTTGCCGCCAAGAATGCAGTGTCGCTGGCCTTCTGCTGGTCACATGTCCGTCGCCGATTTTACGAGCTGGCTGCAGCCGGTCCCGCACCCATCGCCACCGAGGCACTCAAACGCATCGCCGAACTTTACAGAAACGAAGACGAAATACGCGGAATGTCGCAGGACGAGCGTCGAGCATTCCGACAAAATAAGAGCCGCCCGATCATCGACAGCCTTGCACCCTGGCTCACCGAACAGCTCGGCCTCATCAGCCAGAAGACCAAACTCGCCGAAGCGATCCGATATACGCTCTCACGCTGGGAGGGATTGACGCGGTTCATCGATGATGGTCGCATCGAGATCGACTCCAACACCGTTGAGCGGTCGATCCGCCCAATTGCTCTCAATCGCAAGAACGCCCTCTTTGCAGGTTCGGACGCCGGGGCAGAACACTGGGCGACGATTGCTTCGCTGATCGAAACCGCCAAGCTCAATGACGTCGAGCCACTCGCCTACCTGGCCGACGTCCTCAGCAGAATCGTCAACGGCCATCCGAACAGCGAGATCGATGACCTATTGCCGTGGGCCTATGCGCCAAAGCGCGACGCCGTAACCGTGGCCTGAGAACATTGCTTACCCTGAGGGAAGCCTGCCGGCACTTCAGCGGGACGAACTGACCTGGCATCGCCAACAAGTAGAGAAGAGACGAGCGGAAGCGCGCCGCCAAGGCGGCTCGGATCGCTGCTGCGTCTTGCACTACTGCAGGCGTCCGTCACCGCCGCGGTCGGCGGTCTTGAAGTCCGCCATCACCCTATTCAGGAACTCGTTCTGGCTGGCCTTGCCGTCGCCGTTGACGTCGATGGCGGCGAATTGCTGGACATTCAGAACTCGGGCAACTTCGTCGGAGTTCAGGCTTCCGTCCTTGTTCTTGTCGAGGCTCACGAAAGCCGTCGTCATGAAGGCCTGATATTCGGATCGGTCGACCGCTCCGTTCCTGTCGCGATCCAGCCGATCCATTTGACCCTGGTTCAGGGCCGTCGGCTGGTTCTGCGCCACCGCCGCAATGGCGGTGAAAAAAACGGATCCTGTCAGTAGGACTACTCTTTTCATCATCCCGGCCCTTCGCATCAATAGCAGGTCAAGGCACTGCCGCCCGCAGCGCCCAGCGTGGCTCCGCCGCCAACAGCCCACAATTGCCCGGTTCCCGAGCCAATGGTCGCGCCGAGCAGACCGCCGACGACCGCGCCGCCGACCGTACCGGCGATGCAGCCGAACTCGCTACCGCGTCCTCCTTGCGACGTTGCAGCAGACTGGCAGCCAGACAACGCAAGGCAGCCTAAGAGAGTAAGACTTATCGTGCACTTGGTCATTTTTTCCTCCAAGTATTTCCGTTCACGTTCAAGATAGACCGGCGGAGGCGCCATTGAGTTGGCGTCGGACGAAAATATGCTTCTGAGTATGTCCCTCAAGCGCGAGAGATTCTTCTGCTTGATCAGAAGCAACTCACAGACAAATCACGCAGCCCGCGCTGAAAAAGTGCGGCACCGCTGGCGAATACTATCACTGCGCATGATTAAAAACAACATTTGGCGCGTCCCCGAGCGCTGATGCCTACGGAAGCGAGATCAGACCGCAGGGTTCAACGCCGGACACCAGCACAAACGGCGGCGCCCTGTTTTTGCGCGCATCCTGCCCCGCACGGAGTGCGGTAGTGTCGATCAAGCGTCACTACGCCGCTCCCGAACGATGTCCGGTGACCATCATTATTCTCCTGGCGACAATCGACGGCCAATAGCCGGCCTTTCAAGCGTTGTCTTTGGAACCGTGGCGGTGTGCGGATGATGGCCTCGCCTAACGCTTGTGTCAGTTGTTGCGTAACGAGGCCTGACTTGGAAACGGACGCACTGATCGGCACCCGGCGAGACGGCACTAACGGTCCGGGCGCTCCCGCGCCCACCGTTTCGCCGTCGGCCATTCCCGCGCAGAGGCGACCGCGATGTGATCTGGTTGAGGAACCTGGAATGAAAGTATTGTGATCGCCTCGAGCGCACTCTACAGTTGCGTGTATCGTCGCCTAGCAAAGGTGGAATATGCTCAGTTCCTTCCGTATTCTGGAGAACATGCAGCAGGGCGTCATGCTGCTGGATGCAGACTTGCGCGTTGTGATATTCAACGATCAGATGGGGAAACTCTTGCAGGCCCCCAAAGGCGCTATCGAATTCGGTGTCAGTGCGACAAGGATGGCTGCGCAGATTCCGATCCTAGGTCAGTCGCAGCAAGCCGACAACAATCAAGAGAGCTGGCTGACGCACCTCCTCACGCGTTCGACTTTGTTGCGTCAGGAGATCTCAGTCAGTGGCCGGATCGTTTCACTGACCTCCACGCCAGTGGATGACGGGGGATGGTTGATCGGCTGTGATGACATATCCGCGCTTGCCAGCATAAAAAAGGATCTGGCCGATCAGAACCGGCGCTTCGATTCGGCGCTGGCAAACATGCCGCACGGACTGTGCATGTTCGATGCCGAGAAAAAACTATTACTTTGCAACGCAGCCTATTGCCGCTTGTACGAGCTGCCCGAATCGTTGACGCGGCCCGGGACGCCTCTTTGGCAAATCCTCGACTATCGGCAAACGGCCGGAAACGCGCCTGCTCAGCGGGAGGCATATTTCGATGTCGTCGTCGAAGCCGCGCTAAAGGGTTCCGCCGCCAGCGAAAATGTAGTCCTGATGGATGGCAGGGTGATAAAGATCACGCATAATCCAATGGACAACGGCGGCTACGTCGCGACCCATGAAGACGTCACCGAACCCGTGCGTGCAGAAGAGCAGATAAAACATATGGCTGGTCACGATCCGTTGACTGGTTTGCCCAATCGTACGCTTTTGCGTGACAAACTTGAAAAGGAACTATCCTTTCGTAGCGGTGGAAAACGCAGCGCGCTGCTATGCCTCGATCTCGACCGCTTCAAAGAGGCGAACGATACGTTGGGTCATGCAGTCGGCGACCTTCTGCTGAAGGCCGTAACGGACAGACTGAAGAATTGCCTGGCTGAGGGCGACAGCATCGCACGGCTGGGCGGTGACGAATTCGTCGTCTTCCACCAGGACGCTCGAACGAATGAAACGGCCTCAGCCCTGGCGCAAAGACTTGTCGACGCTATCGGCGAAATGTTCGACATCGAGGGGCAGCTTGTTCACATCGGGGTCAGCATCGGTATTGCGATCGCTCCTGACGACGGCGACACAGCCGATAGTGTTTTGAGGAATGCCGATACCGCTCTCTACAAGGCGAAATCGAACGGCAGAAGCACGTATTGCTTCTTTGAGCCTGCTATGGACGCCGGCATTCAGCAGCGGCGCAAACTCGAAATCGATCTTCGGCAGGCTATCGCACGCAACCAGTTCGAAATCTATTATCAGCCGCAGGTCAACGCAGGAACCGAAGAGATCGTCGGTTTCGAGGCACTCTTGCGTTGGCACCATCCTGAGCGGGGATTGGTTTCACCCGCCGACTTCATCCCGCTCGCAGAGGAAACCGGCTTAATCGTGCCGATCGGCGAATGGGTGTTGCGCCGGGCCTGCAAGGATGCCGCAAACTGGCCGGGGGATGTGAGGGTTGCGGTAAACCTTTCCCCACTCCAGTTCCGAAGCCCGACGCTTACCCATACGGTTATTTCTGCCCTTGCCGATTCCGGCCTGTCAGCCTTTCGGCTTGAACTCGAAATCACGGAATCCGTCCTCCTCACGGACAGTGAGACGGCCTTGGCGACCCTGCACCACATAAGGGGACTTGGCGTACGGATCGCGATGGATGACTTCGGCACCGGATATTCTTCCTTGAGTTATCTGAGGCTTTTCCCTTTTGATAAGATCAAGATCGATCAATCGTTCATCCGTGAGCTTGGGGAGTCCAAGGATTGCGCCGCCATCGTGAAGGCGGTGGTCGATCTAGGATCAAGTCTCGGCATTACGACCACGGCAGAAGGTGTCGAAACGACCGACCAGCTCGATCGAGTGAGGGAGCATGGTTGTACTGAAATTCAGGGGTATTTCTTCGGAAAACCTCTGCCACTCAGCCACGTTGAGAAGCTCTTGCTTGAACGCTCACCACCCAGTCCCGCTGACCACCGCGATGAACCCGTTCGGCCGTAAGATCCCTGCAAGGCATGACCCCTGAGCCCGGCCGCCTATATGTCCGCCGCCACGTCAAAGCGCCAGACGGAAGAAATCTACTCCTTCTGCCGCAGGAAGACCGTCGCGAGCGGCGGCAGTAGGAGAAGGATAGAATACCCCTTGCCATTTCTTGGCTGGCGTTCTGCCCAGACCTCGGTCTGGCCGAGATTGGATCCCCCATAGATTGCCGCATCCGTATTGAGCACCACCTCCCAGCGCCCCTCCCTCGGCACGCCGACACGATAGCCGTCCCGCGGAACAGGCGTGAGATTGGACATAATCAGCATCAGCGACGAGCGGTCGCTCGAACTGCGAAGCATGCCGTAGACGGAGTTTTCCGCATCGTCGGCGGCTGCCCATTCGAAGCCAGCTGCATGAACGTCACCGAACTGCAGCGCCGGCTCTCGCGCATAAAGCCTGTTGAGGTCGCCGATCAACCGCTGGATACCTGCATGAGCTGGGTTGTCGAGCAGGTCCCAATGAACGGAACCATCGTGGCTCCATTCGCTCTCCTGGGCAAGCTCGCAACCCATGAAAAGCAGTTTCTTGCCTGGATGACCCCACATGAACCCGTAATAGGCGCGCAGATTGGCAAGCCGCTGCCAATGATCGCCGGGCATCTTTGCGAGCAGCGAACCCTTGCCGTGCACCACCTCGTCATGGGAAAGCGGCAGCATGAAGCGTTCGGAATAAGCATAGATCATGCCAAACGTCATCGCCGCATGATCGTATTTGCGGTAGACTGGATCCGCCTGCATATAATGCAGCGTGTCGTGCATCCAGCCCATGTTCCACTTGAAATCAAAGCCAAGGCCGCCGTCTTCGGGCCGCTTCGTAACCCCCGGCCAGGCGGTCGACTCTTCGGCCGCCGTAAAGGCATGCGGGCACCGATGATGGATGATACTGTTCAGATGTTTGAAGAATTCCACCGCCTCGAGGTTCTCCCGCCCGCCGTATTTGTTGGGTATCCATTCGCCCTCGTTGCGGCTGTAGTCGCGGTAAAGCATCGAGGCGACCGCATCGACGCGCAGACCGTCGACGTGATAGTGCTCCAGCCATTCGAGTGCACTGGCGATCAGGAACCCTTTGACCTCGTTGCGCCCGAGGTTGTAGATCAGGGTGTTCCAATCCTTGTGGAATCCCTCCCGTGGGTCCTCATGCTCATAGAGCGCGGTGCCGTCGAAGCGGGCGAGCCCCCAGACATCGGCTGGAAAATGCGCCGGTACCCAATCGAGGATGATGCCAATGCCCGCGGCATGGCAGCGGTCGACGAAATAGGCGAAGTCATCCGGCATGCCATAGCGGCCGGTTGGAGCAAAAAGGCCAAGGGGCTGATAGCCCCAAGAGCCTCCGAACGGATGTTCCATGATCGGCAACAGTTCGATGTGCGTAAAGCCGAGATCTCGAGCATAGGGGACCAGCCTCTGGCTGAGCTCGACCCAGTCGAGCGGCCGGTTTGCCTCCTCAGTGATCTTAAGCCAAGATCCGAGATGCACCTCGTAGACTGAAATTGCACCTTCGAGTGCGCGGTCGGCGCGGTGAGCACGCATCCAGTCTTCATCGCTCCAGCGGAAGGGTTTCGAGGACGCGACGACCGAAGCCGTGGAGGGCGCAGCCTCGCTGGCACGGGCAACCGGGTCGGCTTTTTGCGGCAACAGATTGCCGTTGGCGTCAAGTAACTCGAACTTGTAGCGTTCCCCCTGCGTCAGGCGCGGGATGAAGATCTCCCATACGCCGGCTGACGGACGCAGTCGCATCGGATGTCGGCGACCATCCCAACTGTTGAAGTCGCCAACCACCGAAACCCGCCGTGCACTGGGTGCCCACAGGCAAAAACGCACGCCCTGGATGCCATCGATTTCCATCGGAATGGCGCCGAGCGTACGGCCGAGATCATAGTGGGTGCCCTGAGAGATCAGATGCAGGTCAAGCTCGCCGAGCAATAAACCGAAGAAATAAGGATCCTCCGTCTCCTGCACGGCATCCGGCCAGTTGATGCGAAAGAGGTAACTCGTCGTGTCGCCGATCGCCCCGGCAAAAAGACCACCCTCATGAATCGTCTCAAGTCTCGTCAGCACGTGGCCGGTGTCAGCCTCGACGAGGTCGACCGATGCCGCCCCGGGTAACAACGCCCTTACGACCGCAAAATCGCCGTACTGGTGGCGTCCAAGGATCGAGAATGGATCACCGTGACGGCCTTCGACGAGAGCCTGAAGGCCCTCTTCGACAGTACCGGTCATCAAGTCTGTGCGCTCGTATCTCATGCGACCTTCTCCAGCAGTCTCGACGCGATGGCAGAAAGACCGCCAAGCGGCAACGCCAGCCAGTTGGGTCGGTTCCGCGCTTCGTATGCGATCTCGTAAGCCGCCTTCTCCAGCAGGAAAAGATCGAGGATGCGACCGCGCGAATTGCTCGGAATGTCGAGTTCGCGCGCGTTGTCGATCACTCCGAAATAGGCATGAAGAAACGCCGGCTCGGCCAGGTCGATGAAGCGCCTGACGAGTGCGGTATGCCTTTGGTCTTCCACCTCGCTTACCTGTTCGCGGTCGAGATCGGCGGATGATGCCAAGTAACTAAGCGACCTGAGGAGGCCTGCGACATCTCGCAGGGGATTGGCCTTGGCGCGGCGCTTGGCGAGATCGCGGGCGGGTTCGCCCTCAAAGTCAATGATGTAGGCATCCCCTTCCGCAACCAAGATTTGGCCAAGATGAAAATCGCCGTGATTTCGGATCATCAGCGTGCCGACTGCAGCCTTGGCGAGATCGTCAACAGTATTCAAGAGAGGCTCGCGCAGCTGGGTGAGCGAGACGATCTGTTTCGCAAGCGCGGGCGCAAGACTGTCGCCACTCGCCTCAAGCATGACGAGGCTGTCGCGAATTTGCTCTCTCACGGCGTTTGCCCAGCTAGCCGCGTCCTCGTCGGTGATGTCGGCAGGCTTGAAGGCTTCGTCTTCTGTCGGCTGCGCCAACGCCACATGCAGTTCGCCGAGCCGCTTGCCAACGGTCGCAGCGAACTCGACCAACGGCTGGAAATGTTCGTCGGCCGCCTTGCCATCGATGCCGGTCACCACGACCTCGTCGATCGAGCGGCGCAGATTGGCCAGCATCCAGTTCCAGGCATCGCCCTGATTGCGGATAGCTTTTTGCACGATAATCAGTGTGTAGCGGCTGCCGTCAGGCGCGATGTGCGCGACTTCACCAAGCAGCTGCGCGGTATTCGCATATCCCACGCTCGTCAGATGGCGGGTCATCTCCACTTCCGGATGGACCCCCGGCAAGATATGGCGGATGAGTTTTACCATCGCCATATCGCCGACGATCAGCGAGCTGTTGGATTGCTCTGCGGAGAGCCAACGCACCTGCATTTCATCATTGACGCTCGTGCAGTCGAGCTGCGCAGTTCCCAGAAACTCGAGCTTACCAGCGCGACCGGCTATGACGGCACGTTCACAGAGTCCGCGTATGATGCCGCGCGCAAGTCCCTCCATCGCAAAACCGTCAGTCAGAAAGCCTACGCGACGTCCCTGACGGAGACGGGCAAGAGCAAGCTGCTGGACAAGGGCGCTCGGCTGGCTGTCATCCCACGACACGGCAAGCGGCAGCAGGTAGGTCTCGTTGCGCGCGTCTAGCTCGGCTTCCAGTTCTCCAAACAGGATGTTGCCGGCGAAGGGAAACGGCATGGCGGAAATCAGGGACGCATGCCTTAACCTCTCGCCCTTACCGGCGAACCAGCGCCGCTTACCGAGATAGGCCGGCAACACCTCGTTCGAGAGTGTACCTGAAAGCCGGGGCTCATCGAGCAGTTCCTGCAGGTCGCGACGCACGACCATGGTCACCATGTCCTGCATCTGCTCTGGAGGCTCGGCGCGCCAGGCGGGGCCATCAGTGTCCTGGCAGAGCTGGAACCAGAAGAAACCGTAAGGGGGCAGCGTGAGCAGATAGGTGAGCTGACCGATCGGCGGGAAAGGTGACATGCCCGTGAGCTCAATCGGGACGTAACCGGCAAAATTGGCAAGATCCAGCTCGACGGCCTGCGGCAGGCGCGACAGGTTGGCGACGCAAAGGATCGTCTCGCCTTGGTATTCCCTAAGATAGGCAAGGATCTTCCTGTTGCCCGGCTTTAGGAATCGTAAGGAACCCCGTCCAAATGCGGAGTGCTTGTTGCGCAACGCCAGCATGTGTCGCGTCCAGTTGAGCAACGAATGGGCGTCAGCCCCCTGCGCTTCGACATTGACAGCTTCGTAGCCATAAAGCGGATCCATGATGAGAGGCAGAACGAGGCGGGCAGGGTTTGCCTTCGAGAAACCGCCATTACGGTCCGGAGACCACTGCATCGGCGTTCGCACGCCATCGCGATCTCCGAGATAGATATTGTCGCCCATGCCGATCTCGTCGCCATAGTAGATCACAGGGGTACCAGGCATCGAAAGCAGAAGCGCGTTCATCAGCTCAACGCGGCGGCGGTCGCGCTCCATCAACGGCGCAAGACGCCGCCTAATTCCGAGGTTGATGCGCGCGCGGCGATCAGCGGCATAGATATTCCAAAGATAGTCTCGTTCGTCGTCGGTGACCATCTCGAGCGTCAGCTCGTCATGGTTTCTCAGGAAGATCGCCCATTGGCAACTCTCCGGAATTTCCGGCGTTTGCCGCATGATATCGGTAATGGGAAAACGATCCTCCTTGGCGATTGCCATATACATGCGTGGCATCAGGGGAAAATGGAATGCCATGTGACATTCATCGCCATCGCCGAAATAATCGCTGGTATCCTCCGGCCACTGATTGGCCTCGGCAAGCAGCATCCTGCCCGGGTGAGTGGACTCGAGGGCTGCGCGGATCTTCTTCAGGATCGCATGTGTCTCGGGCAGGTTCTCGTTGATTGTTCCTTCCCGCTCGACCAGATAAGGGATCGCGTCCAGGCGGAAACCGTCAATCCCGGTCTCCAGCCATAAGCGCATCACGTTCAGAAGCTCCTCCAGCACGAGCGGGTTATCGAAATTGAGGTCGGGCTGGTGGGAATAGAACCGGTGCCAATAATAGGCGCCGGCGACGGGGTCCCAGGTCCAGTTGGATTTTTCAGTGTCAAGAAAGATAATTCGTGTTTCCGGGAACTTCTGATCCGTGTCCGACCAGACATAGAAGTCGCGCTCCGGCGAACCGGGAGGCGCATGGCGCGCCCGCTGGAACCACAGGTGCTGATCGGAGGTGTGATTGATGACGAGCTCGATCACGACCCGCAGCCCACGTTGATGTGCGGCTTCGACGAAGGCCTCGAACTCCTCCATGGTGCCGTAGTCCGGGCTGACATTGGTGTAGTCGGCGATGTCGTATCCGTCGTCAAGGCGCGGGGAAGGGAAGAACGGTAAGAGCCAGATGACATTGGCGCCGAGCGAAGCGATGTGATCGAGCTTCTCATGCAGTCCCTTAAAGTCGCCGATGCCGTCACCATCAGCGTCAAAGAACGACTTGATGTGAAGCTGGTAAATGACCGCGTCCTTATACCAGTGGGGATCGGAATCTTGCGTGCTTGTCTGCGTCTCGGTCTGCGTCTGGCTCCGGCTTGTAGCGACGTCCATTTTTGTTTTCCTCCCTTATCTCACGCGCCAGATCGAAAACGGCAGCCCGGCGTGCGGATCGAGCCGAAGGCGCTGAACCTTGCCGGCCCAGGTAAACTTGTGACCATTGATCAGGTCTTCGAGATCGAGTGCGGCATGGTCGGGGAGGTTCCATGACCAGAGCGGAATTTCCACATCTGCCTCGTGGGCTTTGTACGGATCGAGATTGACGGCGATCAGCAGAGCGTTCTCGCGCCCGGGGCTCGCCTTTTCGTAGAACATGATGTTGTCGTTCCAGGCTGTGAGAAGCTGCAGGCCGAGATGGGAATGTAGAGCCGGATTTTCCCTGCGGATGCGGTTAAGCATCGCAATTTCGGATTTAATGTTGCTAGGCCGATCGTAGTCCCACGCCCGGATCTCGTACTTTTCAGAGTCGGCATATTCCTTGCGCTTGGCGTCCGGCCGACCCTCGCAAAGCTCAAAGCCG
Source organism: Rhizobium sullae (assembly GCF_900169785.1). Taxonomy (GTDB): domain Bacteria; phylum Pseudomonadota; class Alphaproteobacteria; order Rhizobiales; family Rhizobiaceae; genus Rhizobium; species Rhizobium sullae. The sequence continues at coordinate 165,105 of NZ_FWER01000017.1, read as the reverse complement.
TTATAAACGCCCCAAAGTCCCGACAGCGTCGCTGCGAGCGCAGCACGGATAAGATAGGCCGGACGCGGCGCATTCTGCAGGAAGTCAGGGTTTATGTCGTGCGTGTTGACGAAAAAATGCGGACGGAAGAATTCCTTAGGTTCTTCCGTCGTGATCTCACGCATGTACTGTTCGAGCTCCCACTTGGAGTTGCGCCAGGTAAAATAGGTGTACGACTGCGAAAAGCCGATCTTGGCGAGCCGGTACATCACCTTGGGTTTCGTGAAGGCTTCCGACAGGAATACGACCTCCGGGTGCTGTGATCGGATATCGGCAATCAGCCACTCCCAGAAGGGAAAGGGCTTGGTATGCGGGTTATCGACGCGAAACAGCTTTACTCCGTTATCGACCCACTTTTGAACAATGTCTCTAAGCGCGATCCACAACGACGGGATTGCTTCGCCCGCATAAAAGTCGACGTTGACGATGTCCTCGTACTTCTTGGGGGGATTTTCCGCGTAACGTATCGTTCCATCCGGTCGCCAGTCGAACCAGCCCGGATGCTGCTTTAGCCACGGGTGATCGGGTGACGCTTGAATTGCAAGATCAAGCGCGATCTCCAAGCCCTCGTCCTTGGCAGCTTCGATCAACCGCCGGAAGTCTTCGAAGGTGCCGAGTTCGGGATGAATCGCATCATGGCCACCGGCCTGCGAGCCAATCGCATAAGGACTGCCGGGATCGGTTGGTTCTGCGCGCAGGCTGTTGTTCTTACCCTTGCGATTTGTCGTGCCGATCGGGTGAATCGGCGGAAAGTAGAGCACATCGAAACCCATCGCGCGGATGGTCGGCAACCGTTGGATCACATCATCAAATGTGCCATGACGGTTCGGGTCGCCGCTCTGGGAGCGCGGGAATACCTGGTACCAGCTTGCGAAGGCGGCGGCCGAACGCTCGGCATCGAGCGGGATGACCTGTGAGCGGAGGCGGTAGGGCCGCCTGTCTGCTGCTGCCATCAGCTCGGCGGTGTCTGCGGCGAGCAGGATTTCGGTGCGCCGAGCATCCTGCGTTTCCGTCAGCGTGTCGAACAGGGTTTTCAGTCGGGTCTTGATCTGGCCGTCGGCGTGGTCGAGCGCATCGAGCACGAAGTTGATGCCCTCCTGGATCTCGAGCCTAAGGTCGAGACGTGCCTCGTGCTTCTTGACCAATTCATAGCGGTAGATCTGGAAGGGGTTACGCCACGCTTCCACGACGAATTCATGCCGTCCTAGGCGCTTTGCCACGAATTCGGCGCGCCAGCGGTCATTTTCGACGAGCTCCATGCGGGCTTCGTTCCACCCGCTCTGATCGGCCGGCCGCCACAGAAGTGCCGCCGAAAGGGGGTCGTGGCCGTCTCCAAAAATATCGGCCTCAACCTTTATCACTTCGCCGACAACGCGTTTGACGACGAAACGACCCTCGTCGACTGCCGGCGTGATCTTTTCGATTGCCAGTCTTGCAGATGCCGCTGCCTCGCTGACAGCAGGTACTGCAACCGCATCAATGATGGGAACGGATGACTGTCCTTCGAAAACGCGAAGCTCACCCGGTTTCAGCTTCAGTTGGGCGGCAAGAATCTCATCATCGTCTTGCGGGTTGATCAGCGGTAGGAACGAGGATGCGGCCTCACGCAAAAGATTGAACGGCGCGCTGACGCTGCGCCGCAGGTCGCGGTTGAGGACGACCACGCGCACTTTCTGTGAGCTATGCATATCCTCTTGGTCCGTCTGCATCAGAGCAACGGCCGGCGTTTGGCTGGTGGAGATGAGCTTGAGAGGCCGACGCGCGAAGCCGGCGGCCGTTTTGTTGGTCCAGGCATTGACGGCGCGGATATCGCTGGAAAGGTCGAACGCGCCCTGTTCGCGAAGGCCGCGCAGGCCGGTTCCATCCCCATGCATGGGATCGAGCGGTGTCGCGGCACCGTATTCGAAGCCCATCGGGATCATCAGGCCGCTGGCAAATGTGGAAGAGAGCCGCAGTGCCCGGACAGCCTTGCGCTGCAAAACCTCTTGGCTGTCGGTGCCGTGGGCCATGCGCTTGCCGAACGGCGCTTCAGGAAACGTGATCTGATAACCGATCTGCCTCTGGATCTGGTATTCGTCCATGATCCATCGCTCCTCGAGGTCCCACCATGCCAACGAGGAGAAGCTGCCATCAAAGCCGATGCCCTCCAGGGCCCTGCGATCCTTTAAGTCGGTGCCAGGTGTCCAAGCCAGAAAGGTTGTTTGCGGCGCCGATTTACGGCTCGACATGATAATGTTGAACCAGGCTTCTGGAGCCAGGCTTGCGATACCAACGCAGCGAAAGCCTGCAATTCCGAGGTCTGTAAGCAGCCTCATCCGACTAAGCCAGTCGTCGATATGGCCCGGTTCGCGTGTGAAATCGATGCGCCGGCTGCCGGCTTCGTGCGGGGGTACGCGCGGATCGGCGATGATCGATCCTAAAGGCTTATCAACGGCGACCCGATCAACGACCAGGTCGAGCATAATCTTGAGGTTGTTGTCGGTTGCTGCTTGGACCAAGTCTCTGACGGCGTCCGTGACGGAGTCACCCAGCCCTAATTCCGGATCGAGGCGATCGAAGCTTTCTGCGACAAAGACACTGGTGTTATGGCCACGTTCGAAAGGCGGAGCCGTCAGGACCGTGTCAAAGCCAAGGTCACTCGCATGCGCAAAGACCTCCCTCCACGCCTCCAACCCCTTCAAGATCAGAGGATGCACGTAGTAAATCTGCGGCGGCAGTTGCGAGGTTCGCGACGCGAATTGGGGGCGCGTGTTCATCGTGGGTGCCTAACGGTTTACGCATTAACTGCAAGGCTACCGTGCTTGTTCCTTTGTGCTGTCGCAATTGGCCACCATTTCGGTACGTGGTGCAGGTTGACCGGAGCTCTGACCGGAATGCAATTTCCCGAATGAGACGTCCGTTCTGGGCCAACTATCTTGAAAAGCCCCGATTGGCGCAGTCAGCAGTTCCCGATCACTGAATTGCGGCTTTTCATCTTAAGGGCGCGATGTGCCAAAGCATCGATAATGATGGCTTGTCAGTGCTGGGCTGCCCTTCGGCTGGAAATACGTGGCGCGTTCGAGCGCAAACTTGCCGAATGCGACCAAAACATGAATCAATCCTAGCACTCTCAACGTAAGACTGCTAAGATTGTCTATCGAGATCGGCCATTCGGCTGCGTTCTCGTTGAGGAACCCAGAAATGATTAGTACCATTTTTCGGCCGTTGCACGACCGTGTCGTCGTGCGCCGTATTGAGGCTGACGCCAAGACCAAGGGTGGCATCATCATTCCAGATACTGCCAAGGAAAAGCCGCAGGAGGGCGAAGTTGTCGCTGTTGGGCCTGGTGCGCGCGATGATGCCGGCCAGATCCAGCCGCTCGAGGTCAAGGCCGGCGACCGGATCCTGTTCGGCAAATGGTCCGGCACCGAGATCAAGTTCAACGGCGAAGACCTGTTGATCATGAAGGAAGCCGACGTCATGGGCGTTGTCGCCTAACCGTTTCTTCCATTTTATTTCCCTTCATGAAGACCATTGGGCGATCAGCCCGGGAGTTTTTCCATGTCTGTCAAACAAATCAAATTCGGTCGTGATGCGCGCGAAAAGCTGCTGCGCGGCGTCGATATCCTCGCCGATGCCGTGAAGGTGACGCTCGGTCCGAGGGGCCGCAACGTCGTGATCGACAAGTCCTTCGGCGCACCGCGCATCACCAAGGACGGCGTTTCGGTCGCCAAGGAAATCGAGCTTGAAGACAAGTTCGAAAACATGGGCGCCCAGATGTTGCGCGAGGTCGCGTCGAAGACCAGCGACATCGCCGGCGACGGCACCACGACGGCAACCGTTCTTGCCCAGGCGATCGTTCGCGAAGGCGCAAAAGCTGTTGCAGCCGGCATGAACCCGATGGACCTGAAGCGCGGTATCGACCTCGCCGTCACCGCCGTCGTCAAGGATCTGCTTGCCAAGGCCCAAAAGATCAATACGTCGGAAGAGATTGCCCAGGTCGGTACCATCTCGGCCAACGGCGAGAAGGAAATCGGTCAGTATATTGCTGATGCGATGCAGAAGGTTGGCAACGAAGGCGTCATCACGGTCGAGGAAGCCAAGACCGCTGAAACCGAACTCGAAGTCGTCGAAGGCATGCAGTTCGACCGCGGCTACCTTTCACCTTACTTCGTCACCAATGCCGAAAAGATGGTGGCGGAGTTGGAAGATGCTTATGTGCTATTGCATGAGAAGAAGCTTTCCAACCTGCAGGCCATGCTTCCGATCCTGGAAGCCGTCGTTCAAACCGGCATGCCTCTGTTGATCATTTCCGAAGACGTCGAAGGCGAAGCGCTTGCAACCCTCGTCGTCAACAAGCTGCGCGGCGGCCTGAAGATCGCCGCCGTCAAGGCTCCAGGCTTCGGCGATCGCCGCAAGGCTATGCTCGAAGACCTCGCGATCCTGACCGGCGGCACGGTCATTTCCGAAGACCTCGGCATCAAACTCGAAAATGTCACGCTCGACATGCTTGGCCGTTCCAAGAAGATCTCCATTACCAAGGAAAATACCACGATCATCGATGGTGCCGGCACCAAGTCCGACATCGAAGGCCGCGTTGCACAGATCAAGGCCCAGATCGAGGAAACCAGCTCGGATTATGACAAGGAAAAGCTGCAGGAGCGTCTTGCCAAGCTTTCCGGTGGCGTTGCGGTGATCCGTGTCGGCGGCTCGACGGAGATCGAAGTCAAGGAAAAGAAGGACCGCATAGACGACGCGTTGAATGCAACCCGCGCCGCAGTCGAAGAAGGAATCGTTCCCGGCGGCGGCACGGCTCTGCTTAGGGCCTCCATTACCCTTAAGATCATGGGCGAGAACGACGATCAGAATGCCGGCATCAGCATAGTCCGCAAGGCCTTGCAGTCGCTGGTTCGCCAAATCGCCGAAAATGCCGGTGACGAAGGCTCACTGGTCGTTGGCCGTATACTGGAAAGCAATACCGACAATTTCGGTTATAACGCCCAGACCGGCGAGTATGGCGACATGATCGCCATGGGCATCGTCGATCCGGTCAAGGTCGTCCGCACGGCCCTGCAGAACGCCGCTTCGGTTGCCGGCCTGCTGGTGACGACGGAAGCAATGGTTGCCGACCTTCCCAGGAAGGATGCCGCCGGAGGCAGCATGCCTGATATGGGCGGCATGATGTAACGAGGGCCCTTGCGAAACCTCCAAAACTACGCTGCGACCAAGGGCCCCGATCGATAGAGGCCCTTGGTCTCACCAATAAAAAGCGCGACTTTACTCTGTGTCTGGAGGTGCCTGGCTCCGCCAGTTCCGTGCTTGTCTCAATATTCCCCGAACAAAGAAGAAATCGGCCGATCAGCCTCGCTGTTCGCCGCTCGACACGCTTCTCAAAGGATCAACGCGATGACTACCCATCCCGCCCAATGCCTCCGATCATCCGTATCCTGCGGGGCCAACATATGATCGGTTATCTAATCCTGGTTCATCGTTATCCCGATCAATTCAAGCGTCTGTTCAGGGCGATCCACAATAGCGAAAATCACTACGTCGTGCATGTCGACAAGAACTCGGGTGCCGATCTTGAAGCCGAAATCCGGAGGTTTCTATTGCCCTATGCCAACGCTGACATGATCAAAAGCGAGAAGGCTCTTTGGGGCGGCTACAGTCTGGTCGATGCCGAACTACGCGGCATGGAGCGCCTGCTGCAAATGGGCGAATGGAGCCATTTCATCAACCTGAGTGGCCAGGACTTTCCGCTGAAACCCCAAAAGCAGATCACCGCATTCCTGAATGCCAACCTCAATTGCGAATTCATCAAGGTTCGGGACCAGGATCGGGAGCGCCCCGACACAATGCACCGCGTCAGCGAATACGTGGTCGAGTTGGAGGAGACCATTCAGCGCACTGCACATTCAAGGCCCTTCCTTACCGACGCCGTACCCTATATCGGCAATCAGTGGATGATCGTGACAAGGGCTTTCTGCGACTTCGTCTGCCACGACCCGAGTGTGGCTCGTTACAAGGCGTTCTATGAAAACACCCTGATTGCAGACGAAGGATTCTTCCAAACGGTGATGATGAATTCTGCGATGCAAAGCGAAATCGTCAACGATGACCTGCGGACGATCGACTGGATTCCCGATGGCACCATAAAGCTGCGTCCCAGAACCTATCAGCGCCAAGACGCCCCTGAACTGATATCAAGCCCCAATCTCTTTGCCCGGAAATTCGATCAGACGGTTGATAGCGAGATTCTCGGGGTCTTGGAACGACATCTCGCCGCCCAGGCTGTTGCAAATGTTGACCGGGTGCAGCTCATGCCGGCGAATGCAGCTTAGACTTGCCTTCCTGACCGCCATGGAAGGAACCACAGCGCCAGATGAGGGTCAGATGGTTGTATTGAACAAACGTCGCAATTCCGGCCATTATCGCGATAGGGATATCGGCTGGCAGGAGGCTTTAGAGCCGGTCTTTCCCGATCTGGCCAAGGGGTTGACGCCGGACGGCACCCACAATCCCGGCTTACTCACGCCCGAAAGAGGCTGACATGACACTTCAATTCCCAAACAGCAGCCGCAGTTTCGACGAAGGGAAGCGGTCAGTCCGCTTTCAAGGCTATGATGGCATGTTTGAAGTGCGCTTTCTCATAGAGGCTGCCGCGCTCATGAAGCAAGCCGATCAGAGCTTCGTCGAAGCGGATTATCTCAATGCCTTCGACAGGTTGCGTTCGGCTATCCAGGACGCGGCGATCAAAGTCTACAAGCGCAATCGCCGATCGGCCTACACGCTGACTGCAGCCGATCTGAAGTGACGCCGCTCTTCGCACACATACCTTTTTTGAGAACCTTAGGAGAATTCCCGATGATAAAATTCGAAGCCACACAGCCACGTTTGGACGGACCGCGAGCCGCCGTTTACGAATTCGCCAAAAAATACCGATTGAGTGATACGGAAGCCGAGCGGCTCTTTCTCAAGCTCGGTGCTTCAGCGACGCAGGAAGAAATGCTGGCGGAGGCCAAGCTTCCCGCTCCGGAATTCAAAAAATCGACCGCCAAGAGCAAGTGATCACCGGCTTGACCTCAGCCTTCAAACTAAGCTCCTTGGTTTTCGCATTGGAGAGATCGACGTCGAGGCCCGGAAATCACGTCGATTCAATCCTCCGGTGGCAGATTGGCCGGATTCCACACCACTTCCCATAGGTGGCCGTCCGGATCGGTAAAGTATCCAGCGTATCCACCGTAAAAGGTCTCCTCGGCGACCTTTACGATGTCTGCCCCCGCATGCCGGGCCTGTTCCATGACCTCGTCCACCTCACGTCGATGCAAGACGTTGTGGCCAATCGAAAATGAGGTGCTGCTTGCGGGTGCTTTCGCCAGACCGCTGTCGTGGGCCAGGTCGTCCTGAGCCCAAATCGCAAGTTTGACGCCGCTCGACAGGTCAAAGAACCCAACGGCTCCATGCTCGAACTCACGGCCCACGATCCCTTGAGTAGGCAGTTTAAGGCCGTCACGGTAAAAGGCGAGCGACCGCTCAAGATTGGCGACACCCAGCGTCAAGACAGAAATATGCGGCTTCATGGACATTCCTCCATTTCAGTCAGCTCTGGCACATCCGAGATCGAACGGCCCTCGATTCCGTACAGCGCTGTCCAAGGAGCACCGACTGAGAGTGGGCTTGGGCTTATCACTCGGAGGTGTTTTTTATTGGGCCGTAAGGCATCCCTAATCGCGGACGACATTCTGATCTGCCGCGAAATCTGCGTTGCAAACGGCGTTTAAGTCACAGCGAGAAGCGATCGGCTTTCAACCAGGAGAACGAGGCGAGCCCGCTCCAATGGCTCATGTGATTTCGGAACCGATCGTTGAAACCAGTATTGTCGTCAGCACGCGATTCACCATATCAGCGATCGAACCTGCGCTGAGAAAATTTAAACCTCATTGTCGGATCTTTGCTTGACGATACGTCATGATGGTGCTCGCTTTTGCATTCGATAGCGATAAAGTCCGCATCCATTCAAGGCACCGCTATGACCCTCGATTCCCAAGCAATATCCGGCGTTGAAGATGTCCCCGTCACAGGAGACCAGAGCGCTCGTAACAAGCTCGTCATCGGTCTTCTGCTGGTTTCGGCCTTTGTCGTCATCCTCAACGAAACCATCATGGGTGTCGCACTGCCGCACTTGATGGCGGATCTCAAGATTTCTGCAAGCCTGGCGCAATGGCTGACGGCGGCGTTCATGCTGACCATGGCCGTCGTTATTCCGGTGACTGGCTATCTATTGCAGCGCCTGAATACGCGGCCCGTATTCATTCTGGCGATGTCGCTATTCAGCGCCGGCACGCTGATTTCCGCACTCTCGCCGGGCTTTAGCATGCTGGTGATCGGACGGATCGTACAGGCATCCGGCACGGCGATCATGATGCCGCTGTTGATGACCACGATCATGCATCTGGTGCCGCCGCACTCGCGCGGCAAGACGATAGGCAATATCTCCATCGTCATCTCCGTGGCGCCCGCCATCGGCCCGACGATTTCCGGGCTTATCCTGGCAGCGCTTCATTGGCGCTGGATGTTCCTGCTCGTCCTGCCGATCGCGCTCATAGCTCTGGCGCTCGGTGCATGGAAAATCAAGAACGTCACCGAGCCGACGAAGGCGCCGATCGATATCCTCTCTGTCCCCATCTCCGCAATCGGTTTCGGCAGCTTCGTCTATGGCCTGAGCGGACTGGGCGAGGCCGCGCTTGAGACGCCAGCCGTCTCGCCCTGGATTCCGCTCGGCGTAGGTGCGGCGGTCATTGCAATCTTCGTCCTGCGGCAGTTGCGGCTTCAGCGCCAGGACAGGGCATTGCTGGACATGCGCACCTTGACGATCAAGGCCTTCACCATTCCGGTCGTGATGATGGCGATCCTGATGATGTCGATGTTCGGCGTGTTCATCCTGCTGCCGATCTATCTTCAGAACGTGCTGGGGCTGACGACACTTCAGACCGGGTTGCTGTTGCTCCCGGGTGGGTTGATCATGGGACTTTGCGCCCCGACGGTCGGCAGCCTGTTCGACCGGCATGGTCCGATGCCGCTCGTCGTTCCGGGCGCCATTCTGTTCAGCGTCTCGATGTGGGGTCTGACCTTCGTTCAGCAGGACACGCCCGTCTGGATGCTGCTGATCGCCCATATCGTCCTCAGCATTGGCCTTGCGCTGATGTTCACCCCTCTCTTCACTGCGAGCCTCGGAGCACTGCCGCCCAATCTCTATTCGCATGGAAGTGCCATGATCGGCACCACCCAGCAGGTCGCCGGCGCGGCCGGCACCGCGCTCTTCGTTGCGATCATGACGATGGAAGGTTCGAGCCTCACACTTGCCGGCGCCGATGCTGTAGCGGCGACGACGGGTGGGATCCGCGCGGCGTTCTTCTGTGGGGCGGCCATTTCCATTGCAGCTATCGCGACGGCTTTCTTCATCAAGAAGCCGATAGGCGGCCACGGCGTATCGCATTGAAAAGAGGCAATCCGCCTACTCGAAGGACGACGCCCATGAAATCCATCACTGGAAAGCGGCCACGGTTCGGGCCCGCCGGTGGTTGTCTCAGTGATGCAGGCACCCACGCTGATTGCCGAGATCGGATACCGCTCGTGAAGTTGCGGCATTCGTCATATGAGGGGCTGCGCGAGGTGGAGGACAACAACGCGGCGATTTACGAGATCGAGTGAGAAAAGCGGGACGAAAAGCATACTCCTTCAGCGATCTTTAGAGCGCGTCAGGTCGACTCCCGCGTGCCATTCCGGGCCGACCCAATTGGTTTCGACTGCCCGCAAAAGCAGGAGGCTTGCGGCGGTGTTGACTCTGGAGCTCACTCGGCGGAAAACAGGTAATGGCTAGAGAGGAAATACTGATGGCTGACGAGAACAACATAGGACCGAATGCAGTTGCGGCGACGGACGCCGAGGCAAAAACACCTGCTGTCAAGAAGCAGAGGCCGCCACGGCCGCAAAAGACGGCTGCCGAACCGGCGCGCGCTACATCAAAGCCAGCGGCTGTAAAGTCGCCCGTGGCTAAGCCCAGGACGTATAGCGAGCAGGAAAAAACCGGTAAGCTCAAGCTGATCGGAACGGAAATCACCGAAGGCAAAAGCACCCTCAAGGACGCGATCAAGAAGGCCGGCATATCGGAGCAGACCTACTATAATTGGAAGCGGACCGCGACGCCGGTTGTTCAAAGGAACAAGAAGCCGGTTCCGACCAGCGATGAACTGGGCGATCTGGTCCAGCTCGAAGAGGAGAACCAGAAACTTCGCAAGCGCCTGGCGGAAAAGTTGCGTGCGGAAAATACGCAACTGCGCAAGAGGCTCGGGCTGGATTGATCAAGGACGAGGCCTTGCAGGCGGTCATTCTATCGATTGACCGCCCGGTCTTGCGCGACTTCAAAGGTCGGGCTCGCCTCCAATCCCGCCGTCGAGGCGAGCAATCGCGAAGGCGACATTCCCTGCGGTAGCGCCTCAAAGGTCGTTTACACCGGGTGTCAGCGCGAAGTATTCGTCACTGTCTTGCGCGGTGACAGTTGAAGCGCGCGGTAAGGCGATATATGGATCCGCTGGCAGGAACGCGTGGCGCTGATCGGCGCTGGCTCTGCCACGCATCGCTCAAGGTTGAAATCATATGAAAATGCCACAACGGAATTTCGTTGTTGAATTCAAGTCGGGTCGACGATCGACGAAGGTGCGGACAAGCTCAATTTGGGGTGACACTGACCTCAAGGCTTTCGTTCGCGAAGCGGAAGATACGGCGCCGCATCCGTTCAATTCAAATGCAGCACCTGGTACGCCGGACGACGGCGACACAATGCCGCCTGGCCCGATGAATTCGGGTTCTGCTAGCGGACACGTGGGCGGGGCCAGCACTGCAGAAGCAGCGGTACCAACGGGCAACGGCCCAAAGGTTGCTGAGGTTGAGGTGCCGAAGCAGCATGAGACAGATGTTCTAACGGCAGAAGTTGTTGCGCCCGTGCAGGAGAGCGAGCCTGCGCCGCAGCTTCGGAAAACATCAAAAGGCACCCATCGAAAGCGCGCCAAGCGTAGCGCAGCCCCGATCGCGCACATTGCGATGGGCAGGGACGAGCCCCGAAGCGCGGAATCCGTGACTGCCCGAGATTGGGTTTCCTTCGACGAACTAGCTGCCCTTGATGCAGAAAATAAGCGGCTCAATAGCCTGTTGGCCGAACAGCTCCATGCACAGAACGTGCAGCTCAAGAAGATGCTCGAGCGGTTTGATGTCGCGCAAGCAGACCGCTTCAAAAGAGCCATGTCGGCAAACATCAACGCAGCGCGTTGATGTTCTTTCGAGCGGCGAGATCTGCCCGGTGCCGCAAGCTGCGACACGTCGCAGATTTCGTGTAACGAACTGCCCGCCACATCGCGCAGTGGCGGACCTTTCGTGGGACTACAGACCTGGAACGCGGTGGGACACAGACGGCCCAAACCACAACTACCGGATGGTCGATCCCATCCTGACTCTTGGAGTGGTGTCCTGCCCGATCGCTGGAGTGCCGATTGTGATCGCACCATGAGGCGCAACCCTCCTCTCACTGGCCTGGCCGTCACAGCCACCGTGCAATATCGACGATGTCATCCGCGCGAGGTCGACCGGGACTGAGAAATCTGACGTGAAGGCGGCCGGTACGGGGACGTCGCCGGTCTTCAGCGGAAATGCATCGAAACCATCATTCACGGCTTCCGCGGCCGGCGTCGTTTTGGCAAACGCGGGTGACTTATTTCCTCCCTCTGCCGATCACCTTCTTGCATGCCTATAGCCTCGGTTCCTCCCATCAGTGAGGACTCTGCGGCGTCTTCGGGTTCAGTAGCAACGGAAAGTCGAGATCGTCCTTTCCACTCGCGCCGGGACTGTTCTCGCTCCTTCAGCAGCGCGAGATACCGCTCGCGAATCTGCGGCATTGTTAATTCGCCTTTGACCCAGCATTCGATCAACGTATGAAAGGCGGGATCAGGGTCGATTTCGATGCCCAGCCTGCGCGCGCGTCCAAGTGCCTTTGTGACAGCCGCCCGGCGGCTTCCGATTGTCATGCAGAACCTCGATTCGTGTCGAGCCGACGATGCCACGATCCTTCAAAGTGGGCTATATGCCGATACGGGAATATGACGAAGTTCGGGCTGACCGCTATGGGTCCCCCCGAGCTTCAGAAACGCCGACGAGAGGCGGTGCGTGCGGTGTCGGCGGCGCTTGAGCGCACCTGTCTCGACGAGCTTATTACCTCGGTGCAGTGTCATGCGGATCCTCAATCGTAGAAGGTCATGACTGGACAGTCGAACGGTTGCGCCGGGCGGTCCACCGGATGGTGCACGAAAAGCTCGCGGAGCCGGAGCTACTTGTTCGATCGCCGCATTGGCCGGCGGAGGACGATCTGATTAAACTGGTCGCCGGGATCGCAATCGCCGATCCTGATCTATCGCTGCGCGACATTGCTGCCCAATTGGACCGGATGCATGGCCGGCCGCCGCGTGGTGGCCGGAAATGGCAACCGTCTTCCGTCGGGGCGGCTGGACGAAGCGTGTCGCTTCCGGCTCGTTCGCTCATGAGAGCCCGTCACGAGGCGGCCGGATCCGGCCGCCTACTTAGAAACGCGTTCGGGTTTGCCTTTTGTTTTGGTCGATGCAAACTCTTCGGGCTGCTTTTCGCTCATGGATTTTTCCGTGCTCTTGGAGGCGCCCTTTACCTTATTCTTGGACGTCTCGCCGCGCTTTGCTGATAAGGCAGCACCTGAGGCCGTCTGCTGAGCTTTGGATTTTGCTGGCATTTCGGGCACCGTTGCGTTCGAGGCACTAGATTGATGCTCCGGCTCAAGAGTGCGTTTGTCTTTCGATGGCTTTCGGTCAGTGGCGGCGACACCGCTCGCCGGCTTTCTCGCCTCGGCGACCGTCTTGGCTCGCTTGTCAGCTTTGGATCCTGATTGCTTCGCGGTAGATTGGGGCCTGCTTCCAATCTCTTCGAAAGCCTTCAGCCAGTGTTTGAGGTCCTCGCCATGCGGACGGCCCTCCTGCTCCCATATTTCATAGGCTCGTTTTCGGATTTGTTCCTCTCGCGTCGCCTTCACGGTTTGCTCCTCCGAGTTGCAAGGGAACTGAGATAGTGCTGTTGCCTCGAAAGCAAAGAGCTCGTTCGGATGGTTCGCCATCATGGTGGAACATTTTTGGATTCACAGGCTCAGGGCTGCGCGTACGAGACGAGCCTTGGGCTATCCGTAGCGATCCTGCACCAGACCCAATTTGCGCATGGAGAATCTCATCGATGAAGAGCCGGTGCGCACCGAGCGGGCCGACAAGAACTCCCTCCCTGTCCGCGTCAAAACCGGCGGCCAACCACCGCTCCGAGCAGCCAGTCCGGGAGCGCCTCCTGCCTAAGCAGAAGACTAGGCACCAAACAATCGGCGGTCCCAATAGACCGGCTGATGCAAGCTTGCCCCGATTTGTGGGAATTCCGGATGAGCCGGATTAATCAGGACATTGTGGTCGAGGCGCGCCACCACGCTGGGTACCAGCAGGATCGCACTTCGCTTTTCCAAGCACCATTGTTCACCGAACTTCCTACTCACGGTCGCCGGCATCGCATCCCAACCAGGAAGTGCTGGAGGCGAGAAGACTTCATACGTTAATCCGCGTGGAATGGTGATCTCGACATAGTGCTGGCTGGGTGGCAAACGGCCTCCATCCCTCCAGCAGGGAGGCATCCATGTCCCGAGCATTGGTCATGACGTCCCACGCCCGCAAGGGCCGGATTCATCCTGCGGCGGGCCAGACCACCGGCACAGTTCACGCGAACCGGGTCGCTGTTCTCGCGCGCGCTTTTGCGGCTTCTTCTTCGCGGTCGCGCGGCGGTTGCGAAGTCTCGAGTGAAACGAGCAGTTCGCGGGCACATGCCGCGATCGAACCGACCGCGCGGTCGAACGCCGCCTCGTTGCGTTTCGACGGTTTGTTCGTTCCGCTCAGCTTTCGCACAAACTGCAGCGCGGCGTTATGGATTTCCTGGTCGGTCGCAGGCGGATCGAAATTGAACAAAGTTCTTATGTTTCGGCACATGACTTGCTCCCAGTCGTCTTCGTCATCTTCGTCATCGTCGTCTCCTTCCCACCTTGACAGCGGGCGGCGGCTTAGCAGGCCCCAGGGGCTATTGCGTGCTTTCCAGCCATCTCCCCTCAACCAGATAGCCTTGATGCCTGCTGCCGTTTGGCGGAAGACACGCTAGATGACCAAAAATAACCAAACAGAACTTATAAGTCATCCTCGCGTCCATCGGTCCAGGCATAGAGCACAATGCGCCACAGCGTTAATGCGCCACTGCGTTAGCGGCACTGTTGACGGCGACTTCCACCGCGCTGCCGGCGCCGGAATCAATGCATTCCTCCATCACGACCACGCAGCTCGTATAAGACCAGTCGCCCGATGGTTTGCAATCCGGACATTGCCCCCATTGCAGCCGCCGTGGCATCGGACCCGCGTCAGCCCTTCGGTAGCGGCGACGGTCGATGAAAGGCGGACCGCTAGATCAGACAATGATTTCAGAGAATCTGCGGGCAATGTCCCCAAGGCCGACACCGAGGCCAGCGGACGGTGCAGCAAATGGTTCAGGTCGAGATCGTATCGTCCGAAATTCCATCGCGGATACCGTTTGAAGCCGCGTGGACGCGGGCCATCGTCACACCTTGCGCCTTGGCATCGGCCATCGAATGATAACCGGCTCTTCACCTTCGGCATAACGGAACGGAACCGCGGATCGCCTTCCTTGCGACGGCGTCCTCGTCCCTTCATTTTGCGGAAATCTCCCGTGCGGCCTCGCGGACCGTCTGCATCAGAATAGATAGCGGCAGCGACGGAAGTGCGTCGGTACGCATCGTCAGTCCCACAGGCCCTTTCGTTTCGCTCGTGTCGATCGGCAACGCCGCCAGGATGCCGTCCTCGATATCGGCGGCCACGACACCGGTCGAGATGATCCAGATTGCATCGCTCGACCGCAGGAAGGCACGGCCGAAAGAATCGGAGACCGTCTCGATCTGGTTCGGCAGGTTCGGCACGCCGTTGGCGATCAGGAAACTCTCGACGAAAGGGCGGATGATCGAGGCCCGCGTCGGCATCAGCACCGTGTAATCACCCAGCGCCGCAAAAGGCGACTGTTTGGCTTTCAGCAGCGGATGGCCTACTCTCACGGCAAAGACCACCTGCTCGGAATAGAGATGCTCAAAGGAAAAGCCCGCCATCTTTTCCGCCCCGGCGAGGCGCCCGACGACGACATCGAGATCGCCGACGCGAAGCTGTTCCAGAAGGACCGCGTTCTCGCCGGTTACGATCTTGATGCGGCTCCAGGTATTCTCTTTAAGGAATAGTTCCATCGCCCGCGGCATGACGCGCGTCGAGACCGTCGGAAGCGCGCCGATGCGGATCGGCGGAGCGTCGCCCACCCGCTCCTGGGTGACGGAATCGAGCCCATGACGGAGCGCCGCCAGCGCCGCGCCTGCGTGCTTCAGGAATACCTCGCCGTATCGGGTGATCTTTATGCCGCGTCCGTCGCGCTCGAAAACGTCGACGCCAAGCACCTCTTCCAGTTCACGGATCGTCTTTGTCACCGCCGGCTGGCTGACACGCAGGAGTCCCGCTGCCTTCATGACGCTTTTCTGACGCGCAACCTCGACAAAGGTCTGCAGATGGCGAAACTTGATGCGGCTGTCGATCATGTGTCACATAACCCATAAGTTATCGGAAAGCCACGAAATATCATTTTACCTAACCGAATTAAACATTCAATTTCGCCTTAGGAGGAAGCCCCGTGCAATTTGCTCGCGTCAATGATGTCACGATCCACTACCAGATCATTGGCGGTCCGGCCGACAAGCCGGTCATCGTCTTTGCCAATTCGCTCGGCACGGATTTCCGGATCTGGCGCGATGTGATCGTGCGGCTCGCAGGAGACTTTGCGATCGTACTTTACGACAAGCGCGGACACGGCCTCTCGGATGTCGGCCAGGTGCCATATTCGATCGAGGACCATGCCTCCGACCTGATCGGTCTCCTAGAGACGCTTGAGGTCGAACAGGCATTCATCTGCGGCCTTTCGGTCGGCGGCCTCATCGCGCAATCTCTCTATCAGCAGCGCCCGGACCTTGTGCGCGGCCTCATCCTTTGTGATACGGCACACAAGATCGGCACCCAGGAAAGCTGGAACACGCGGATTGCCACCGTTGGAAAAGAGGGAATCGGCAGCATCGTCGATCGGGTGATGGAGCTGTGGTTCACACCGGCATTCCGCCGCCCGGAAAACGCCGCTTATCACGGCTACAGCAATATGCTGGCCCGTCAGCCGCTCGAAGGCTACATCGCGACCTGCGAGTCGATCCGTGATGCCGACTACACCGAGGCTGCAAAGAAGATTGCGGTTCCCACCATCTGCATCGCCGGCGATCAGGACGGCTCGACGCCGCCGGACCTGGTGAGGTCGACCGCGCAGCTGATCCCGAATGCCCGTTTTGAAGTGATCCGCGATGCCGGTCACATCCCCTGCGTCGAACAGCCGGAGGCACTCACCGCCATCATCCGTGC
Organism: Rhizobium sullae; assembly: GCF_900169785.1. Lineage (GTDB taxonomy): Bacteria > Pseudomonadota > Alphaproteobacteria > Rhizobiales > Rhizobiaceae > Rhizobium > Rhizobium sullae. The sequence goes on along the minus strand of NZ_FWER01000017.1, from coordinate 148,489 downwards.
CTTCATCGACTTTGCCTTGCATGGAGAACAGAGCCCATGAATGAAGCCCCGATCCCGTCCGAACGCTACAGGCAGGGCATGGCGACCCGCCGCGCGATCCTCGGCGACGATCACGTCGATCGCGCCGAAGTAGGCTCGACGGCTTTCGACAAGCCGTTTCAGGACCTGATCACGGAGGCTGCCTGGGGACATGTCTGGTCGCGTCCGGCGTTTACCAAGCGCGAGCGTTCGATCGTGACGATCGCGCTTCTGGCGGCACTGGGCCAGGACGACGAGGTTGCGATGCATGTGCGCGCCACAGCCAATACCGGTGCCAGCCGCGATGATGTTTGTGAAGCGCTTCTGCATGTGGCGATCTATGCAGGCGTTCCGGCAGCCAATCACGCAATCAAGATCGCCAAGCAGGTTTTCGAGCAAATGGACGCCGAAAAGGCAGCCTGAGAGGAAGAGATGTCCGATATCCCGAACCGCAAGCCGGAAACTGGCGCCTTCTTCGCCCGCGACCGCGCCTGGCACCCACCGGCCTATGCGCCCGGTTACAAGACATCGGTGCTGCGCTCTCCACAGCGCGCACTCTTATCGCTCGATGGCACGATTTCCGAGATTACCGGACCGGTCTTCGGCCACTCGATCATCGGCGAACTCGACAACGACCTGATCCACAATTTCGCCCGCCCCGGCGAAAGCGCCATCGGCGAGCGTATTATCGTTCACGGCCGGGTGCTCGACGAACGTCGCCGGCCGGTTGCGGGCGCGCTGGTCGAATTCTGGCAGGCCAATGCTGGCGGGCGCTATCGCCACAAGAAAGAAACCTATCTTGCGGCCATTGATCCGAATTTCGGCGGCTGCGGGCGCTGCATCACCGACGAGTATGGGCAATATTCCTTCCGCACCATTCGCCCCGGCGCCTATCCGTGGCCGAACGGCGTCAACGACTGGCGCCCGGCGCATATCCACTTTTCGATCTTCGGCCACGGCTTTGCCCAGCGGCTGATCACGCAGATGTATTTCGAAGGCGATCCGATGATCTGGAAATGTCCGATCGTCGGCACGATCCCGGACAAGGCAGCGATCGAGCAGCTGATTGCACCGCTCGACTGGGGCAACACCATCCCCATGGATGCGCGCGCCTATAAGTTTGATATTGTGCTGCGCGGCCGCCGCTCGACACTGTTCGAAAATCGGCTGGAGGGCAACTGACTATGCAGGAATCCGGCTATCTCAAGGAAACCCCGTCGCAAACGGCAGGTCCCTATGTCCATATCGGCCTGACGCCGAATTTCTGCGATATCGGCGGCGTTTACGCAGAAGACCTCGGCAGCGCGATGGTCAACGACAAGACGCTCGGCGAACGCATCACCGTCACAGGCCGTATTTATGACGGCACAGGCGCGCTCGTGCGTGACGCAGTGGTCGAAATCTGGCAAGCCGATAGCGCGGGGCTTTACAACAGCCCATCGGAAATGCGCGGTACGGCCGACCCGAATTTCACCGGTTGGGGACGCTGCCCGACCAGCGCCGAAGGCGGCGCCTACATCTTCGAAACCGTCAAGCCCGGCCGCGTCCCGTTCAAGGACGGCAGCATGATGGCGCCGCACATCTCGTTCTGGATCGTCGCGCGCGGCATCAATATCGGGCTCCACACCCGCATGTATTTTCCCGAAGAGGCGGACGCCAACAACGCCGATCCGCTGCTTTCCCGTATCGAGCACCGCGAGCGCACTGCAACAATGATCGCGTCCCGCGATGACACAACCTATACGTTTGATATCCGCCTTCAGGGGGAGCAGGAAACCGTATTTCTCGACATTTGACCATGATGTAAAATAAGAGGTTTTGCCTTTATGGTGCAGGCAACTCCTGGCGGAGGGTAATGCCGTTGACGGTCAGGACTACAATCAAAGAGAGCTGCGCCCATGACAAAACAGCGACATGCGGGTTGTTAAAAATGCTGCACCGCAGTAAGACTTGGACGGGCTGAACGGTGATGGTGGAAACATGCAGAAAACATTCGGGCACGTCCTGTCCGCACACAAGGGTCTTGGTCCAGGTTTCGACTTCCTCAGAATTGCTCTGGCTTTTTCAATCGTATTTGCACATTCGCTTTTGCTGACCGGAAATGACGCGTTTTTTCGTTCGAGCCCGCTTTGGTTTGCGGAATACGCACTGGTGCCGATGTTCTTTGCGCTCAGCGGTTTTCTGATCGCCGGCAGCGCTCAGCGGCTCAGCCTCAAGAACTTTCTCCTGAACCGCGGATTGCGCATTGTCCCAGCCCTTGCCGTCGATATCGTCGTCTGCGCGCTCATCATCGGCCCACTGGTGACGACCGTCGCCTCGCGCGACTATTTTCTTGGTGCCGATTTCTACAAGTATTTCCTCAACATCGTCGGCTGGATCCATTACAGCCTGCCGGGCGTGTTTGAAGAAAACCCGACGCATCGGGTGAACGGGGCTCTCTGGACTGTGCCTTGGGAAATCTTCTGCTACATCATCATGTCTGCGCTGATGATCACCTCGATCATCAAGTCGTGGCAGAAGCTGGCACTTTTGACCGGCGGCTTCATCCTCGCCGGGCTCGTCGTCCAGTTCCTCGGACATCTGCTGCCCTATCGCATAAACCTGGTTTTGAGCACGCTGTTCGTCAGCCGCGGCGCCCAACTGGTGTTCGCGTTTCTGCTCGGCATCCTCGCCTATCAATTGCGGGATTTTATTCCGCACAAAAGATCGCTGTTTGTGGCCAGCCTGGCGATTTCCGTCCTGGCGATGCTCCTTTTGAGCAGTCCATCAATCGAGAGCGTGCCGAACAGGCTGCTCGTCCTGCCGGCACTCGTCTATATCACGATATTTGTCGGCCTGACGCCGGTACCCTTGCCCTCCGTCTTTCACAAGGGCGACTACTCTTACGGCGTCTACCTCTATCACGATCCCTTTCTACAGATTTTGATCAGCCTGGCACCGGGTTTGTTCCTCATCCCCAAGACGGGAGCGCTCGCACTCTATGCCGTCGGCATCTGTGCCGCCCTGGGTATCGCCGTCTTTTCCTGGCATATGATCGAAAAACCCATCCTGGGCATGCGAAAGAAATTCTCGTTCGTTGCAAAGGCGCGTGGCGTCGACGAGAATGCGGATACAAAGATCCTGTCCGTCGAAGAGCCGGTAAAGGTATAGTCGGCAAAGGAGCGGAAAGCCTTTGTCCCTAGTCTTCCGGGATTTCGGTAGCCATGCGGTCCTTCTGCCGCCAAACTGGCGGCAGAGCAGGCAGAAATCAATGAGACGTCACGTGACCACACCGGCCTTCGACCACCCGTTTCTGTGCGGCCTTCTCGGCGACGATGAGGTTGCTGCCTATCTTTCGGCCGATGCCGATATCCGCGCCATGCTCTCTTTCGAACGAGCGCTTGCGAAGGCCGAAAGCATCCACGGCCTGATCCCGGAAAAGGCGGCAAGCCGCATTGCCGACGCCTGTAAAGGCTTCACTGCCGATATGGCCGGCCTCAAGGCCGCGACCGCCAGGGACGGCGTCGTGGTTCCCGAGCTTATCAAGCAACTGCGCAAGTCCGTGGGCGGCGACGCGGCCGAGCATATCCATTTCGGCGCGACCAGCCAGGACGTCATCGACACCAGCCTGATGATCAGGCTGAAATCGATCGCCTTTCTTTTCTCCGGCCGGCTCGGTGCCGCTATTTTCGCTCTCGACGCGCTCGACCGCGAATTCGGCCAGAACACCCTGATGGGTCATACCCGCATGCAGGCCGCAATCCCGATTGCCGTTTCCGATCGTCTGCGGACATGGCGGGCACCGCTTGAACTTTATCGCGGCCGGCTGACGGAACAGTCTTTTCCCGTCCAGTTCGGTGGCGCGGCCGGGACGCTGGACAAGCTTGGCGACAAGGCGGCCGCCATCCGCGCTTCACTTGCCCAGGAACTCGGGCTCGCTGACGAACCGCAATGGCAAAGCCAGCGTGCCATGATCGCCGATCTTACCAACCTTTTCTCGCTGATCACCGGCAGCCTCGGGAAGATGGGCCAGGACATAGCCCTTCTGGCGCAGGCGGGCGGCGAGATCGAACTTGCTGGCGGCGGCGGTTCGTCTGCCATGGCACATAAGCAAAATCCCGTCGCGGCCGAGACGCTTGTTGCGCTTGCCCGCTTCAACGCCGCCCAGCTTTCCGCCATCCATCAATCGCTCGTTCACGAACAGGAACGTTCAGGTGCCGCCTGGACGCTCGAATGGCTCGTGATACCGCAGATGGTGATGGCGACCGCCGCCGCCCTGCGGCTTGCACGTGAGTTGACCGGCAATATCTTGCGCCTCGGAAGATCATAGACCATGGCGACGTCAGGTAGTACGAAACATAATTCTCCGGTTATGAATTACGGCATTTATTTCATTTTACATTACTATTCCCCATGACACACTGACGCGAAAATTATTAGCTTCGCGCTAATCCGGCGGTGGAGTGCGCCGGACACAAAGGGAGAAGAAAACATGAAACGGATGGTTCTGGCCGCTGCAGCGGCACTCGTCATGGGCGCGGCCGCCTATGCCGACACGATCAAGGTCGGCGTTGTCGGCCCATTTTCGGGTCCGTTCGCGCTGCAGGGCAAGAACTTCAAGGCTGGTATCGACGCCTACATGGCAACGAACGGCGCCAAGATCGGCGCCAACACCATCGAAGTAATCTATCGCGATCTGCCGGCCGCCGATCCGGCGCAGTCTAAGGCGCTTGCCCAGGAACTCGTCGTCAAGGAAAAGGTCCAGTATCTCGCCGGCTTTTATTTTACGCCGGATGCAATGGCCGTCACGCCCATCCTGAAGCAGGCAAATACGCCGCTCGTCATCATGAACGCGGCGACCTCGGCGATCGTCACCAAGAGCCCGCTGGTCGTTCGTACATCCTTCACCCTCTGGCAGACCTCCACGCCAATCGCCAAGGTCGCCTTCGACAAGGGTGTGAAGAAAGTCATCTCCGTCGTCAGCGATTATGGTCCGGGCGTCGACGCTGAAAACGCATTCAAGGCGGGCTTCGAAAAGGCCGGCGGCGAAATCGTCGAGGCGATCCGCATGCCGCTTGCCACCAATGATTTCAGCCCGATCATGCAGCGCATCAAAGACTCCGGCGCACAAGGCGTCTTCGCCTTCTTGCCATCCGGGCCGACGACGCTCGGCTTCGTGAAGGCCTATGACGAAAATGGTCTGAAGGCCGGCGGCATCCAGCTCTTTGCCCCCGGCGACCTGACGCAGGAATCTGACTTGCCGGCACTCGGCGATGCCGCGCTCGGCATGCTGACGACGTTCCATTATGCGGTTTCGCATGATTCGCCGGAAAACAGGGCCTTCGTCGAAGCCACCGGCAAGGCGCTCGGCAACCCGTCCGAACTCACCTTCCCCGCCGTTGGCGCCTATGACGGCATGCACGTCATCTACAAGATGATCGAGGCGACCGGCGGAAAGCAGGACGCCGAAAAGGCCGTCGAAGCCGTGAAAGGTCTCTCCTGGACAAGCCCGCGCGGCCCGGTTTCGATCGATCCGGAAAGCCGCCATCTCACGCAGAATATCTATCTGCGCGAAGTCACCAAGGATGCGGGCGGCAAATACATCAACAAGGAAATCCAGGTCTTCGAAAAGCAGGGTGATCCGGGTCTGGCGGCTATGAAGTAAACCGCCTGTCATGAGGGCGCGATCGTGGAAACCGCCCCCTCATCCTGTCCTCTCCCAGCGCCGCAAATCCCTTCTCCCAAGCGAGAGGATGCCGGCAGGCGGACGAGGAGGCGGCACGGTACGCGGGACGATGTAGAGCGAGAGCCATCGGCGAGGCTTCATGGACGACAAAAGGAACACACGAACCTCATGCAAACTGTCTTCAGCATAGCCGTCGATGCGCTTGCCTATGGCATGGTGCTGTTCGTGATCTCGATCGGCCTGTCAGTCACCATGGGCCTGATGCGCGTCGTCAACCTCGCCCATGGCGCCTTCGCGATGATCGGCGGCTATATCGCCTCCTACGCAGCGCATGATCTCGGTCTCGGGTACGGAATAGCAGTTATTGTCGCCGTCGTCGGAACCATCGTCATCGCCATTCCTGTCGAACGCTTCCTATTCCGCCGCATCTATGGTGCGCCGGAACTTACCCAGGTGCTGATGACGATCGGCATCACCTTCTGCATCATCGGCATCGCCAACTACGTCATGGGACCGACGCTGAAGACCATTCCGCTGCCCGACGGCTTGCGAGGCTCCGCCGATCTTGGTTTTCGCACCATTCCGGTGCACCGGCTTTTTGCCATCCTTTGCGGCCTCGCCGTCGCAGCCGCCCTTTGGTACACGATCGAGAAGACGAGTTTCGGCGTGAAACTGCGCGCGTCCGTCGACAATGCCGCCATGGCCGCAGCGCTTGGGGTGCGCACGGAGATCATCTATGCGCTAAGCTTCGCCGTCGCCGTCGGCCTTTCAGCCTTCGGCGGCGTGGTCGGCGCCGAGCTCTTGCCTGTCGAGCCCTATTATGCGCTGCGCTACATGGTGACCTTCCTCGTTGTCGTCTCGGTCGGCGGCGCGGGCTCCATTCCGGGTGCTCTGATTGCCTGCCTGGTGCTCGGCGGCATCGATACCACGGGCCGCTATCTGATGCCGGAATATGGGGAATTCTTCTTCTATCTCGCCGTCATCGCCATCATCTGCGTTTTCCCGCGCGGCTTTGCCGGAAGGATGAAGTAGGATGACGATCGCCATGAACACACAAATAACGACGGCCGCACCCATCCGGCGCCATCGCTCGCTTGGCCGCGATGCGGCCGGCATTGCCGCAATCCTTGTGCTCGCCGGTTTTGGCTATCTGCTCTTTCCGGATAACCTTGCGCTGCTGACGCGCGTCATCGCGATCTCCTTGCTCGTCCTGTCGCTCGATCTCGTCACCGGCTATTGCGGCGTGGCGACGCTCGGTCACGCCGCGCTCTTCGGCTCCGGTGCTTATGCGGCGGGCATTGTCTCGGCCCATTACGGCATCACCGATCCGCTCCTGATGACCGCTGCCGGTGTCGCCGGCGGTGCGGCTGCGGGCCTCGTCTGCGGTTTCGTCGTCCTGCGCGCCCATGGCCTGCCGCAGCTTGTCCTTTCGATCGCGCTCATCCACCTCTTCCACGAATTCGCCAATAAGGCGTCGTCCTGGACCGGCGGCAGCGACGGCCTTTCCGGCGTCTCGGCCGATCCGGTGTTCGGCATCTTCGAGTTCGATCTTTACGGCCACACTGCCTATGTTTTCGGGGTGATCCTGCTGCTTGCCGTTGTCATTCTGCTCCGCCTTCTGGTGCGTTCGCCCTTCGGCATGCTCTGCCGCGGCATCAAGGAAGACGCCTTGCGCATCCGCGCAATGGGCGCTTCACCGAAAGCAGCGTTGATGAAGATGTATGTCATCTCCGGTGCGGTCGCCGGTGTTGGTGGTGCGCTCAACGCCATCTCGACGCAGGTCGTCGGCCTCGACAGCCTCTCCTTCACGCTTTCGGCCGAAAGCCTTGTCATGCTTGTGCTCGGCGGCACCGGCTCGCTCTTCGGTGCGCTCTCCGGCACCGTCATCTTCATGCTCTTCGAGGATTATGTGTCGGCTGCAAACCCTTTCCATTGGCTGACGATGGTCGGCGCGCTTCTGATTGCCGTCGTACTCTTCGCTCCGAAGGGGCTTTACGGGACCGCAGCTGCCTTCTTCGCCCGCCGCAGGGAGGCCGAATGAGCCCCGTCTTCGAAGTCATCAATCTCAGGAAATCCTTCGGCGGCCTTGCGGTCACCAACAACGTGTCGATCTCGATGGCACCAGGTGATCGCGTCGCGCTCATCGGCCCCAACGGCGCCGGCAAGACCACTTTCGTCAATCTCGTCACCGGCAACCTTCCGCCGGACTCCGGCGACGTGCGCCTCGCTGGCGAGACCGTGACCAGGATCGGTGCGGCAGGCCGCGTCAGGCGCGGCCTCGTCCGTTCCTTCCAGGTCACCCGGCTCTTCCAGGAAATGACGCCGGCCGAACATGTCGCGCTTGCGATCCTGCAGCGCGACGGACGCACGGGCCGGATGTTCGGAAACTTTCTCAAAATGCCGAACGTCATGGCAGAAGTCGTCGATCTGCTCGGCACGCTCGGCCTTAACGATCTCATGCATCGCAAGGTCAGGGAAATTGCTTATGGTCAGCAGCGCCTCCTCGAAATTGCCGTCGCCATGGCACTGAAGCCGAAAGTGCTGTTGCTTGACGAGCCCGCAGCAGGCGTGCCCCAGAGCGACACCGGCCGCATCGAACAGGCGCTCGCCGATCTGCCCGCCGATCTAGCGGTCCTGATGATCGAGCACGACATGGATCTCGTCTTCCGCTTCGCCAGGCGCGTCATCGTGCTTGCGGCAGGCGCCATCATCTTCGATGGCGCCCCAGCCGACGTCACCAAGGATGCCCGCGTGCGCGAGGCCTATCTCGGGAGCTATGCCAATGCCAGCCACGCCGCTTGAGGTCGAAAATCTCTCCGCCGGCTATGGACCGACGCGGGTTCTGGAGGGCGTCTCCTTTTCTATGCCCGCTGGCGCGCGCCTTGCCATCCTCGGCCGCAACGGAATGGGCAAGACAACCTTGCTTGCGACGCTTGCCGGACAGACCAAGCTTTATGATGGCCGCATCCGCCTTGGCTCCTCCGACGTTACGGCAATGGCCAGCGCCGCTCGCGCCCATCAGGGGCTCGGGTATGTGCCGCAGGCGCGCTGCATCTTCCCGACGCTGACGGTCGAGGAAAATCTCTTCGTTGGCCTCAAGGGACGGCCGAAGACGGCGCTCGAAGAGGCCTACCAGATGTTTCCGCGCCTGAAGGAACGCCGCCGCAATCTCGGCAGCCAGCTCTCCGGCGGCGAGCAGCAGATGCTTTCGACCGCCCGCACCATGCTCGGCCGCCCCTCCGTGCTGCTGCTCGACGAACCGTTGGAAGGTCTCGCACCCGTCATCTGCGAAGAGCTGATGGCAGCGTTTTCCGAACTCGCTCAAACCGGCGACATGACGATACTGCTCGTCGAACAGCGCATCCAGAGCGCACTCGACTTCGCCGATCAGGTCATCATTCTGGAGCGCGGCCGCCTTGCCTGGACCGGCACACCCGATGCGCTATCGACGGATCACGATGCCGTGGAACGCCTGCTCGGCGTCGGCGGCTTGCATTAGGCCCTATGCGCGGCCTAGTCGTTCGTCACCTCGAAAGCCGCGTCATAGGTGACCATGCCTGCCGGCATTTCGCCGCTGAAACACAATGCCTGGAAATATTCGGGCGGAGCGCCTGCAAGCCTGAGGCGCGCATCCGCCCTGAAGCCGAACCGGCCGTAATAATTCGGATCGCCAAGCAGGAGGCATCCATTGGCATCGCGTTTTCGGATGGCTGCGAGCCCTTCGCGCACCAGAGCGCTGCCGATGCCCTCGCGCTGTCTTTCAGGCGCGACGGCGATCGGACCCAGGCCGTACCAACCGAGATCTTCGCCGTCGATCGTCACGGGTGAGAACGCGATATGGCCGATGATGCCGCTTTCGTCTTCGGCAACCAACGTCACGGAAAGCGCTCCGTTCCTGCGCAGGGCGTCGACAATTGCCGTTTCCGTCTGGCTGCTGTAAGCCTTGCCGGCGAATGCCGTGCTAACCAGCGCGCGGATCGCCGGGATATCGGCTTCGGTCTCGTTGCGGATGCGCATGATGATCCTCCACTCTAGGGCCGGACATAACAGACCGCAGCGGCCTGCGTCAAAGCCACTGCTTGCATTGACACGGCAACTCCTCTTCAATCAGCCGTAACAATGAGGAGTCGGGTTTGTCTTTTCACTTGTTCGACCTCGGCCATGCGCTGGCGCTCGGCCTTGCAGAACACGGCGCTTCCCTCGTCATCAACGGCCGCAATGCCCGGAAAGCAGCCGCCGCAGCGGAGACGATCAGGGCAAGAGGATTCCATGCGCTGAGCGCGGCCTTCGACGTGTCCGACGCTGCCGCGGCGCGCGATGGCATCGCCTATATCGAAAGCGAGATCGGCCCGGTCGACATCCTCGTCAATAATGCCGGAATGCAGTTTCGAACGCCGCTGGAATCTTTCCCGATCGAAAAGTGGGATGAACTGCTGAAGACCAACGTCTCAAGCATCTTTTACGTCAGCCAGGCGGCGGCGCCGGCAATGATTGCCCGCGGAAAAGGCAAGATCATCAACATCGCCTCCGTCCAGGCCGAACTCGCTCGCCCGGGCATTGCCCCTTATACGGCGACCAAGGGTGCGGTCAGAAATCTCACCCGCGGCATGGCGACAGATTGGGCAAAATACGGCCTGCAGGCGAACGCGATCGCACCCGGCTATTTCAAGACGCCACTCAACCAGGCGCTGGTGGACGATCCGAATTTCTCGGCTTGGCTGGAGAACCGGATACCTGCAGGCCGATGGGGCAATGGGAGAACTGGTCGGCGCAGTCGCCTTTCTCGCCTCGGACGCTTCCTCCTTCGTCAACGGCCACATGCTGATGGTCGATGGCGGCATCACCGCCAGCCTTTAGATAGGAACGCCGGAAAGCAGAGAATTGTATTTTCGTCCTGGAAGGGCCACCTAATATGGCAGGAACTGTCCGCCGCCTCACAGACTCCGGCATTTCCGTTTACGGAAAACAAACCATGTCCGGCTGCATTCGGATCCAAATACTGCCGCCTTAGGAAAATCTACTCCTTCTGCTGCTAGCGATTAGGACAATAGGCAGGATAGAGGCAACCCCGCGGAATTCCGCACTTCGCATCAGGGTTAAACTATGATTACGATAGCGCCACGCGGGAGCCCGATTTTGAAGAACCATGAGTAACGATCAGTTTCAGGTAAAATTTTGGGGCGTTCGCGGCAGCATCCCGGTATCGGGCCCCGAATTCGACCGCTACGGCGGCAACACTTCCTGCATCGAAGTCCGCTGCGGCGACCACCTGATGATCTTCGATGCAGGCTCCGGCCTGCGCGAGGCGGGGTTTGCCATGCTTAATGAAGGCGTCACGCACGTCGATCTGTTCTTTAGCCACTGTCATTACGACCACATCATCGGTCTGCCCTTCTTCAAGGCGATCTACTATCCCTCGATAAACGTCAACATCTGGTCCGGCCATCTGAACGGCAAGATGAGCACCAAGGAGATGGTCGATCAGTTCATCAGCCCGCCATGGTTCCCGGTGAAGACGGATATCTGTCAGGCAACGATGAACTTCCGCGACTTTCGTGCCGGCGACACGCTTTCCCCGCATAGCGGCGTCCGCATAAAGACCTACATGCTCAATCATCCCGGTGGCGCAATCGGCTATCGGATCGAGTGGGAGGGCCGCGCAATCGCCCTCGTTTTCGACATCGAACACACTCCGGGAACACACGACCCCGTCGCGCTGGAAATGATGAAAGGTGCGGATCTGGCGATCTACGACTGCACCTACAACGAAGACGAGATGCAGCGTTTCAAGGGTTTCGGCCACTCGACCTGGCAGCACGGCACGGAACTTGCCAAAATGGCCGGGACGAAGCGCTTCGCGCTCTTCCACCATGCGCCGTCGCGCACAGACGAGCAGCTCGGCAAAATGGAAAAGGATGCCCAGGCGGCGTTTCCCGGCGCGTTCGCGGCGCGTGACAATCAGGTTGTCGACATCTGATCTTTCACAAGGGCAGTCGCCGGCTTCCATGCGATCGCCGGGTGATCGGCGGTTTCTGCAAGGAACCCCTCGGTAAATTTCCACGCAGTCGCGTCATGTGCGAGATGATGGGTCAGCAAGCCGACCGGTTCGTGGCGGCCTTCGAAACGGTCCTGCAGTTCCGTCACCAGTTCGCTTACAAGTTCGTCATGTGGCTTTCCGACCCGCGGCCCCTTTCGGTCCGCTCCTCGTCCCATGACGTCGATATGGGTGTTGAGGAGCGGGATCGAGGCTTCCTCGGCCGCCCGGCCGAAAGCCGACATGCATTCGAAACCGAGCGCCGGGAGCTTTGAAACAAGGCTCCCGTCGATGCGGTTCCACGGCGGCACCAGCATGGGAATGAACCGCGCCGGATGCAGTCGCTGCAGTGTCAGAAAGCCGCTATAAAGTTCGCCAAGCACGGCCTCCGCCAGGCGGTGTCCGCCAAGCTCCTGCTTTTTCTCTTGCGGCGGCGCATGGTTCTCATGCGACCAACCATGCACGGCAACGCTGACGCCGCTCGCAGCCGAAAGCCGCTCGGAAAGCGCCGGACCGGTCTTTGCCGGAACGACAGCAACGGTCAACGGCGTCTCATGCGCGTTTGCAAGGCCGAGCAATCTGTCCAGCGCCGCCGTCGGCTCGATCGCATCGTCATCGCGCCACCAGAAGCGGGCCACTTTTCCAGCCTCCTGCCAGCGCGCAAGTTCTTCATGGAGGGGTCTCCAGACCGAATTGCCGCTCATGGTTCAACTCCTGCGTATATTTTCAGTATCCCGTCCAGTTCCCTGGCGGCGATCTCCAACGATCGCTCTTCCAGCACGAAACGCCGCGCCGCTTCCCCCATCTCCTGGCGTCGCGCCGGATCGTGCAGCAGCCGGTCGATCGCGGCCGCAAAGGCGCCGACATTGCCATCCGCCGTTAATATGCCGGTCACGCCATCTTGGATCACCGCGGGCACGCCCGCGGTTCGCTGCGCCACCGCCGGCAAACCGGCCGCCTGAGCTTCCAGATAGGCAAGACCGTAGGCTTCGCCACAGCCAGGCCAGACATAAAGGCCTGATGTGCAGAGCAGACAGGCGACGTCGCCAGCACTGCGCTCTCCCAGCCAATCGATACGGCCAGGTGGGAAATCCGAAAACAGCGCCTCGACTTCCGTCCGCATCGGTCCATCGCCAATGATGCCCAGCGTCCAGGTCTTTTCTTCGATCATCCGCAACGCCGCGGCCAGCATCGTGTAGCTGGCCATCTTGTCGCCGGCGCGCATCATGGCGACCGTTACAAGCCGTTTCGAATCCGGCCGCAGATCGATATTCCTGACAGACGCCGTGTCGATGAACGGCTTGATTAAGGCAAGTCGAGCCTCGGGAACAGCCTGCCCGACTCCTGCCTCGTCACGTACCGTGAGCGCGATGTTAATGGCCGCCTGCCGGATTGCCGCGGCAACCAGCGCCTGCGACGGTGCCCAGCCGGTGGCGTCACGTTTGCGGGAATAGGATGTCTCGGCAGTGACATAAGGAATGCCGAATTCCGCCGCGAGTATCGGTCCGAAGGGATCCGGAGATTTGTAGTACGGATGATAACAGAACCAGAGATGCGGTTTTGGCTCGTTGTGCCACGCCCTCCTCAGCCGAAGAAGTTCTGCCTGCCGCTCGTCCTCAAGCGCCGCTGCCGCCTCGGGGGTCGGTGCAAAATTGCGGAACTCGGAGGCGATCTCGACGGAATGGCCGGCGAGTTGCAGCGCCCTGACAAGCAGCCGTGCCATCAGGCGGTCGCCGGAGGGTGTCGGGTGGTTAGGAGATTTCAGCGGCGCGTAAAATGCAATCCGCATCAGCACGCTCCTTTGAGAACGCACTGTTTCCAACCAGCCATCCGGCCTATCGCGAAAATTTCCGCTATTGTCCGCTTCCTTAAAAGTTACTGATAAACATATGGAATGTGATCGCGGCTGGAGAAGACAGCATTCCGCATTTATCCAAACATCACTAGAGCATGATGCTGAAAGCTGTGAAGTGATTTTCGCCGGATCACATTCCAGCCTTTCGGTCGGGCGGCGGATTCAGATTTAGGTCAAGTCGATCTAAAGTTAACCGGTTCCCGGCAAAAGCATTCGAACTTCAAGAACGGGAATGAATGGCAACCGTCGTGCACACAGGGATCTTCTCGGAGCGCAGCATCCGGCGCGCGCGGCTCGGCTCGGGCCTTGTCATGTTCGCTTTCGTGGTTCTTCACCTGTCGAACCATGCACTCGGCCTCATTTCCGTCGCCGCTGCCGATGATGGCCGCCGGCTGTTTGTCGCCCTTTGGCGAAATCCGCTTGGCACGTTGATCTTCTACAGCGCGATCTTCGTTCACATCACGCTGGTGTTTCGCTCGTTATACATGCGCCGCAGCCTGGTCATGCCGAACGGCGAAATGGCGCAGATCGTGCTCGGCCTCGCGATCCCGCTGCTTCTGATCGATCATGTGGTCGGAACGCGTATCGTTCACGAACTTTACAGATATGCCGACAGCTACGAAACGGTCGTTCGCCAGCTATGGATCCTCTCTTTCGGCAACGGCATCCGGCAGGCAGTCGCGCTCGTCGTCGTCTGGATCCGCGGCTGCATCGGCCTGCATTTCTGGCTGCGCTACCGGCCTTGGTATGACGGTCTTGCGCCGCTGCTTTTGGCGCTTGCCATCCTGCTGCCGGTGCTTTCGCTGCTCGGCTTTATCGAAATGGGCCGTACGATCGCCGAACCGGATTACGAAGGTCTTGTCGACACCGGGCGCTATCAGGAGAACCTGAACACCCGTTATTTTTCCGATCCGGACGCCCAGCGGCAGATCGCAATGATCCGCGCCGGGCTCTACGGCTCCTTTTCGCTGACGCTTTTGTCCGTCGTCGCTGCGCGCACCCGCCGCAAATGGAAGGAGCGTACCGACCAGATTGCCGTGCATTATCCGGGAGGCGAAACGATCAAGGTGCCGCGCGGTTTCACGGTGCTTGAGGCAAGCCGTCTCGGTGGGCTGCCGCATTACTCGGTCTGCGGCGGCAAAGGACAGTGCTCCACCTGCCGCGTTCAGATTCTCGGCGATTACGAGCGTCTGCCGCAGCCTGACCAACTGGAGCAGAAGACGCTCGACCGCATCAATGCGGGCCTGGACGTGCGTCTCGCCTGTCAGCTCCGCCCGGACCACGACATCACCGTCGTACCGCTCCTGATCCCGGCAACGGAAACCTCCCTGCCCGCCAATACGCAGGAAACAAACCCCGGCCGGGAGCGGGACATCGCGGTGCTTTTCTGCGACATCCGCAACTTCACGAGCCTGACGGAAACCCGGCTGCCCTTCGACATCGTTTTCCTGCTCAATCGTTACTTTGCGCTTGTCGGCAAGGCAGTGGAACAGACAGGCGGACGGATAGACAAGTTCATCGGCGACGGCGCCATGGCTCTGTTCGGCATCGGCACTTCACCCGAGGACGCTTGCCGACAGGCGCTCAAGGCAGCCGAAACGATCGCCTTCGAAATCGACAAACTGGGTGCCGAACTCGCCGATGAACTGACGATCCCCCTGCAGATCGCGATCGGAATCCATTTCGGGCCGGCCGTCGTCGGAACAATGGGGTATGGCAGGGTGCGAAATCTGACCGCCGTCGGCGACACGGTGAACGTCGCAAGCCGCCTTGAGAGCGCCGCCAAGGAGTTCGGTGCGGCGCTTGTTATTTCCGAGCCGGTGGCCGATCTTTCGGGCGCGGACATGCGCGGCATCGAAAGCCGCAACATCAGCGTGCGCGGCCGTGCTCTGCCTTTGAAAGTCTATGTGGTCGACAAAGAACAAGCGGCTAGGCCGCTCAACGGGAAAGCCTGATGGCCGTTAACACGTGGCGTTCAAAAAAATACTGGCGAAAGCGGCTGCGCAAGGTGCGAAACACCCTGGCGGGCCGCTTCTTTGACACGCGCTTCGGCCGCCGACTGCTCATCGAGAATATCGGTCCGCGCGTAGTTTCCATGACCGTTGATGGCGGCGATCATCTGATGACCTTTTCGCCGTCCGACTATATCGGCCGCAAGGTCTTCCGGAAGGGGCATTTCGAACGCGAGAACGTCGACCGGCTGCTGGCGTCGCTGCGTGAACGCGGCCTGTTGCGAAAGGAGGGCGTCCTGCTTGAACTCGGCGGCAATATCGGGACGCAGACCGTCTATTTCGCGCTGAGCAACGCCTATAAGCACATCGTCAGCGTGGAGCCTGACCCCCGCAATTTTCGGCTGCTGGAAACCAACATTCGCAAGAACGGGCTGGAGGAGAAGGTCACGCTCGTCAACTGCGCCGCAGGGGAGACTGCGGGAGAGATCGATTTCTTTCTCAACGCAAACAACCACGGAAAGAGCAGCGCCATTCGCCAAAGTTCATCGGACATCAAGGTGAGCGTTCCGGTAAAGCCGGTGGGCGATATCATCGGTCACGCAGGTTTCAATGAGAGCGACATCGGCCTCGTCTGGATGGACATCGAAGGCTATGAACCTGTCGCCTGCCGTTCCATGGCACCGCTGATGTCGCGGCGCGTGCCGCTCTACATGGAATTCACGCCGATCTTCTACGGGCCAGGACAGACCCGCGATTTCGTAGCAGCGCTTTCAAGCCTCTACGAGGATTGCATCGTCTTCTTCGAGGTGGGCGAGCAGGACATGAAGGTCCGCGACCTGCCGGGCGGCATCGACCAATATGACGTGCTCTTCCTGCCCTGACTATTTGCGCCGGTAGAGAAAATACCGTCCATCCTTGATGCCGTCAGGCAGCGGCAGCGGCTCCAGCTCTGGCCAATCGAGCGGCAGGCCGCTGACGGCGATACCGCCCGTTTTAAGAACGCCGGCCACCAGCTGCGGCAGCCAGGTCAGCGTTACCGCGTCGATCTCGTCGTGGCCGGTCCCGATGTCGGCATGGGCAAGTACCGCACCGATGCCTACGAAGGCCCGGCCGCTCTTGCGGATATCGCCCGTTACCATGTCCTCCGGAGGCGGTGTCGAGGCTGAATAGGAGTGCACCTCGCGATCGAAGGCAATGATGCGGCGGTTCGGGAGAAGTTCACGCAAATGATCATAGGTCCGGCCGTTTCCGAGGCCGAATTCCAGAACCGGACCGTCCGTATCCTGGACCAGAGCGCCGATGGAATTGAGGATATCGCGCTGAGCCGTCAAACGGCGGATGAAGCTGTCGAGGCGGCTCATATATGTCCTTGTCCGTCATTCTTTTTTTCAATCCGGTGCTATCACATGAAACCGCGCAAAGTCGATCACCGTAAATCAAAATGCCGTTGCCGCAGCGATACGGGTCTGTGATAAGGTTGGATTATGAATGCCGTTTCGGATCAGAAATTCTTTGCGACAGTGCCGGTCTTCACCGATTTCGAGGGTGTGACCGATGCTGGAAACTACCGGCCACTGCCGGACGGCTGGATTTTGGCGCTTGCCGATATCGTCGGATCTACGCAGGCGATCGAAGGCGGCCGCTACAAGGACGTCAACATGGCCGGCGCCTCCGTTATCTCCGCCGTGCTGAATGCCGTCGGCAAGGGCGATTATCCCTTCGTCTTCGGCGGCGATGGGGCGCTCATAGCTTTGCCGGGATCCCTCGAACAGATTGCGCGCGATGCGCTCGCGGCCGTGCAGATCTGGGTCGAGGAGGATCTCGGTTTCACGCTGCGCGCCGCCGTCGTGCCGCTTGCCGATATCCGCCGCGAGGGTCTCGACGTGATGATCGCCCGCTATTCCGCGAGCCCCTACGTTACCTACGCGATGTTTTCGGGGGGCGGCAACAGCTGGGCCGAACGGCAGATGAAGGACGGCAATTACGCCGTTGCACGCGCAGCACCAGGTAGCCGGCCGAATCTCGCCGGGCTCTCCTGCCGTTGGAACCCGATCTCATCGAACTATGGAGAAATCGTCTCCATCATTGCCGTGCCTGGCGCAATGGGAGTAGGAGCGGAGTTTCAGCAATTGGTCACGACAATCGTCGCGATTGCCGCCGAGCAGGGTCGTGGCGGCCATCCGATACCTCCGGAAGGTCCGAAGCTCTCCTTCTCGATGAAAGGCATTGATCGCGAAGTAAAGGTGGCCGCGCCAAAGGGAAAGCGTTTTCTTACAAAGCTCTTCATCATGCTGCAGCTCGCCCTTTTGGCCGCGCTCTACAAAATCGGTATGCCGCTCGGCAAATTCGACGCCCGGCGCTACAAGGAGGATGTTGCCGGAAACTCGGATTTCCGCAAATTCGACGACGGCCTGAAGATGACAATCGATGTGGATGCCGCACGGCTGAAGCGGATCGAAAAGCTGCTCGATGAAGCGCGGGCCAAGGGGATCGCCCGTTATGGACTGCATCGGCAAGAATCCGCGCTGATGACCTGTTTCGTGCCGACACCGCTTTCGCGCGATCACATGCACTTCATCGACGGCGCAAGCGGCGGCTATGCCGTTGCCGCCAGCAAAATCACCGGCAAGACGCTATCTGCGATAAACGTCACGCCTTGATGACGTGCTGTGCCGAAAGGCCGAGCCGCGTAAAGACGTTGCGCGTGTCGACGATCAGCGGTGCATCTTTGACAAGCGCGGCGTAATCGACCTGATCGTGATCGGTTGCAACCAGAACCGCGTCGTAACCCGCCACGGCCTCCTGCGTCAGCGCCACGGACTTCCGGCCCTTCAGCTCCTGATATTCGCGGGTCGACGGAATTTCGGCAACGAAAGGATCATGATAGTCCGCCCTGCCGCCGCGCTCCTCGATGATTTCGATCAGGCGCAGCGACGGGCTCTCGCGGATGTCCGCGACATTCTTCTTGTAGGCAAGACCAAGGACCAAAACCTTGCTGCGGCTGAGCGCTTTTCCGGCGCGGATATCGAGTGCTTCTGCAAGCTTGCCGACGACATAGCGCGGCATTGCCGAATTGATCTCGCCTGCAAGTTCGATGAAGCGTGTCGGCAGTTCGTATTCGCGGGATTTCCACGTCAGATAAAACGGATCGATCGGAATGCAGTGGCCGCCGAGCCCCGGCCCCGGATAGAACGGCATATAGCCGAACGGCTTGGTCTTAGCCGCGTCGATCACTTCCCAGACGTCAATACCCATCGCCGCATAGACGGTCTTCAGCTCGTTGACGAGCGCGATATTGACCGAACGAAAGATGTTCTCCGTAAGCTTTACCGCTTCGGCCGTCGCGTTAGAGGACACCGGAACGACGGTTGTTACCGCCGCACCATAGAAGGCTTTCATCAGTTCCAGCGCTTCCGGCCCATCGCCGGCGACAACCTTCGGAATGGTTGCGGTATGATAGTGCTGGTTGCCGGGGTCCTCGCGCTCTGGTGAGAAGCCGATGAAGAAATCCACGCCGGATCTCAGTCCCGTCTTTTCAAGGATCACCTTCACGATATCGTCCGTCGTACCAGGATAGGTCGTCGATTCCAGCACCACGAGTTGGCCAGCGCGAAGATGGTCTGCGATCGAGCGTGACGTCGCCTCGACATAGGAAAGATCCGGATCGCGATGCTTCGTGAGTGGCGTCGGCACGCAGATGATAACGATCTCGCAAGCCTGGAGGCCCGCAAAGTCCGCCGTCGCTGAAAAGCGGCCTGCCTCCGCCTCGGCGTTCAACGCATCGTCGGCCACCGCGTCGATATAGGATTTGCGGGCGTCGAGCGCCACGATCTTCTTCGGATCGATATCGAAGCCGACAACGGCAAAGCCGCTCCTTGCAATCGCAATCGCCAGCGGCAGGCCGACATAGCCAAGTCCGATGATGCCCGCACGGGCCGAGCGGTTTTTAATCTTTGCGGAAAGGGCGGCGAAGGAGGATGGGCTGGCCAAGGCAGGTCTCTTCAAAAGAGGAAGTTAGGCTGTGAGATAATGCAAGATCGCCGGGATTGAAACCCGCAGTCTCCTAACGACGATGTGAGGCAGACGCGATCGCCATGCTTCATCGGCGCGGCATCTGCCGGGCATGGGTTCTCCAGTGTGACCGAAAAGACCCGGCCATCGTTCGCGATGATCGCGCAACGGGAGAAAATTGCCCGGATGCCATTGTTTCGCATTTCCGGCACGCCTATTTAAATTGAATAAGTGAATGACAGAAAGGACTGCCCGTCCTCCCGATTTCTATGGGTCTGACAGGTGCGTCTGCCGGGTCTTCGGCAGATCGTTGACACGATAATACCGCTCGTCCATCTTGAATTTCCGCCCTGCGCATGACGGTGCCGCGGGCCGGTTTTCTATCGTTTTTCAGGAACGGACGTGCTTTATGAGGATAATACCGAGAATGAGCACGATCGAATCCAGCGTGTCCTCCATCCTTCTGGACCGCGTCGCCGAATGGCTGACACATTCTTCGCTTGCAGGTGATGATCTCGAGAACATCGTTCGCGGTTTCTGCGAGCGGATTGCTGCCGCCGGCCTGCCGATCGCGCGCGTGCACCTGACGTTTTCGATGCTTCATCCGCTCTATGACGCTTTGGGTTTTACCTGGCGGCGGGCGAGCGGCGTCACGATCGAGGGCTATCGCCATTCGGTAGGCGCAAAGCCCGACCGTTTTCTCCAAAGCCCCTATTATTATCTGCTGGACAACAATCTCCAGCATATCCGCCGCCGCATCCCGCTCGATGGCCCGGCGGAATTCCCGATCTTCGAGGATCTTCGCGCCGAGAAGATCACCGACTATCTTGCTTTCGTGCAGCCCTTCGGCGACGGTTCTGTCCAGGGCATGATGGGTTCGTGGTCGACGGACAATCATTTTGGTTTTTCCGACGACATGATCGATGCGCTGCTGCGCATGCAGAATCATCTGGCCGTTGCCGCCAAGATGGCCGTGCTCGGCAAGCTCGCAAACAACATGCTGACGACCTATCTCGGCGGCGATGCAGGCAAGCGCGTGCTGAACGGCCAGATCCGCCGCGGCGACGGAGAAACGATCCGAGCCGCCCTTGTGATGGGCGATATGCGCCAGTCGACGATGTATGCCGAAAAGGAAGGCCGGCAGGCCTATATCGACACGCTGAACGAATTTTTCGACGCGATAGCAGCACCGTTCAACCGCAACGGCGGCGAGATCCTGAGCTTCCTGGGTGACGGCTTCCTCGCTGTCTATCCCTGCGGCCGTCACAAGGATCCGTCGAAGATTGCATCGCAGGCGGCCCTTTCCGCCGTTTATCAGGCGCAGGCCCGCGTTGCCGAACTCAATAACGAACGCGCCGAAAAAGGTCTTGGCGCGATCAGCTATGGCATCGGACTGCATATCGGCAACGTGATGCTTGGCAATGTCGGCCTCAAGGACCGCCTGACGTTTTCGGCCTTCGGTTCGGCCGTCAACGAGGTCCAGCGCCTGCAGGCACTGACCAAGAAGTATAATCGCGAGGTCGTTGCCAGCCAGGCGTTTGCCGGCTATTGCGGCGGCGAATGGACGACCCTCGGCGAAGAGAAGCTGCGCGGCATCCGCCAGAAGGTGACGATCCTTCAGCCGCGCGCTCCCGCACCGGCACTCGCCATTGAAGGCGGTTTCCGCGAAGTCGCCCCGAACGGCCTTTCCGAAGCCGAACAGGTCATCCTGCTCCACCGCGACGCCAAGAAGCAGGCGAAGCGGCCAACGGTCGAGAGATTCGTTCAGTAGGCCGCGGCTGAAATGTTTGTTTTGCTTTTGTAAAATCAGGCGAAACGCGCGGGTTTCCCCCTGCCCTGTCATTAACTAGACACCCCGATTGCGGTACGATAGTGTGCCTTAACGGGAACACAAAAGTGACTGGGGGAATATCGTTGGTATGGCGTCCGCGTTCGACTTATTGCGTATCGAGAACCTTGACGTTTCATTCTCGGTGTTCGGGGATAAGCTGCGCGTTGTAAAAAATGCCGAACTGCGCGTTCTTCCGGGAAAAGTGACCGCACTGGTTGGTGAATCCGGCTCCGGCAAATCGGTCATCAGCCAGTCGATCATGGGCATCCTGCCGAACGCCGCAAAGGCAAGCGGCCGCATTCTTTTCACCGATCCGCTCAATGGCGAGACTACCGATATCCTGCAATTCGGCCGCGACAGCGAGGAAATGCGGGATCTGCGCGGCAAGCGCATGGCAACGATCTTCCAGGAACCGATGACTTCGCTCTCGCCGCTCCACACGGTCGGCAACCAGATCAGCGAAGTGCTGCTGATCCACACGGACGCCGATAAGAAGCGAGCGCGCGAAAGCACCGAAGAGATGCTCGGCCTTGTCGGCTTTGCCAATCCGAAACGCACCTACGACATGTATCCATTCGAGCTTTCAGGCGGCATGCGCCAGCGCGCGATGATCGCGATGGCCCTGATCTGCAGGCCGGCGTTGCTGATCGCCGACGAGCCGACGACGGCGCTCGACGTGACCATCCAGGCACAAATTCTCGAGTTGCTGCGCGAGTTGCAGCACAAACTCGGCATGGCCATGCTGCTCATTACCCATGATCTCGGCGTCGTCGCCAATATGGCCGACGAAGTCGTCGTGATCTATCACGGTGAAATCATGGAAGCTGGGCCCGTGAATGCGATATTCCGCAATCCGCAACATCCATACCTCAAGGGCCTGATGGCTGCCGTGCCACATTTCGACATGAAGCCTGGCGAGCGGCTGAAGGCCCTGCGCGATGTGCCGGTCAATCTGGAATCGTTCCTTGGCAAAAAGCAGATGGCGGATACGGACGCCCCGAAGCTTTTGCTTTCGGTCAACAACCTCTCCAAGGCCTTTACGACCCGCAAGCGCAGCCTTTTTGGTAGGGATGAAGCCGCGGTCGTGCGGGCCGTCGACGACGTCAGCTTTGATATCCAGCGGGGCGAATGTCTGGGGCTCGTCGGCGAATCCGGCTGCGGCAAGACCACTGTCAGCAAGATCCTGATGCGCGCGGTCACGCCCGACGGCGGCTCGGTGATCTTCAACGACGGCAAGGACGTGATCGACGTTCTTTCCGTCAAGGGCGACGATCTGCAGGCGCTGCGCACCAAGATCCAGATGGTGTTCCAGGATCCGGTCTCCTCGCTGTCGCCGCGCATGACAGTGCGCAACATCCTGAGCGAGCCGCTGGAAATCCATGACCGCGGAGACGGCGCCGAACGCAAGCGGAAGGTCGAAGCGCTGATGGGCGCGATCGGCCTCGACCGGCGCTACCTGAGCCGCTACCCGCACAGCTTCTCCGGCGGCCAGCGCCAGCGCATCGGCATCGCCCGCGCCCTTGCTCTCGGTCCTAAGCTCATCATCCTCGACGAACCGGTCTCTGCACTCGATGTTTCCGTGCAGGCGCAAATCCTCAATCTGCTGAAGGATCTGCAGAAAGAGCTCGGCCTGACCTACCTCTTCATTTCGCACAATCTCGCGGTTGTCGACTATATGGCCGATCGTATCGCGGTGATGTGCAAGGGCCGCATCGTCGAAATCGCCCCGCGCGAGATCATCTTGCGGGACCCGGTGCATCCCTACACGAAGTCGCTGCTTGCCGCCGTGCCCTTCCCCGATCTCGACCGGCCGCTCGATTTCGAGGCGTTACGCAAGAACGGCGCCGCCGACAAGCAGAACTGGGGCATAACCTTTACCGCTGAACATGACGACGCGTCAGAGCTCGCCTATGCCGATCTCGGCAACGGCCACCTAGTGCGCGCCCGCAAGGGTGCCGATGCAAAGGAACTACGTGCATGGTAAGCCGCCGAACCTTTCTCGGCGGCCTTATCGGCTCAGCCGTCGGACCCTCGATCGCATATGCTGTGGGCGACCGTGATATCGAGCCGGAATTCCTGCGCGACCTTTTGAGGGCAGGCCGTATTCCGCCGATGGTCGAGCGGATCCCGAAGCATCCGCGCATCGTCAACATGAAGGAGGCCGGCTTGACGCCTGGCGTCTACGGCGGTTCGGTGCGTACCATTATCGGCAGCGCCCGTGACATCCGCTACATGACCGTTTACGGCTATTCGCGCCTTGTCGGTTACGACAAGCACCTGCGGTTCCAGCCGGATATCCTCGGCGGCTATACTTCGGAAAATGATGCCGTCTTCACCTTCCACCTGCGCGAAGGACACAAATGGTCCGACGGCCATCCCTTCACGTCCGACGATTTCCGCTACTGGTGGGAAGACGTCATCCTCGACAAAGCCCTGACGCCCGGCGGCGGCGCGCTCGAACTGCGACCTCACGGCACGCTTCCGCGTTTCGAGGTGCTGGACGAATTCACCGTCCGCTACAGTTGGGACAAGCCCAACCCGAATTTCCTGCCGGCGCTCGCCGGCCCGTTGCCGCTCGTCATCTTCGGTCCCGCGCATTACCTCAAGCAGTTCCACAAGAAATACCAGGATGACTTCCGGCTTTCCGCACTCATGCGCGAGAACCGCGCGAAGAAATGGGTCGACCTGCACATCAAGATGTCGCGCGCCTCGCGTCCGGAAAATCCAGAACTGCCGACGCTCGATCCGTGGCGCAACACCACAGCGCCGCCAGCCGACCAATTCATTTTCATCCGCAACCCATTCTTCCATCGCGTCGACGAAAACGGCATGCAACTGCCCTATATTGACCGCTTTGTCGTGAACGTCAGCTCGTCGTCGATCATCGCGGCCAAAGCGGGTGCGGGTGAATCCGACTTGCAGGCGACCGGTATCGACTTCAACGACTATACCTTCCTGAAGGAGGCCGAGAAGCGTTTCCCGGTAAAGGTCAATCTCTGGAAGCAGGCGCGCGGATCGCGGATCGCGCTGCTCCCGAACCTCAATTGCGCCGACGAAACCTGGCGGAAGCTCTTCCGCGACGTTCGCTTCCGCCGGGCGCTGTCGCTTTCGATCGACCGGCACGAAATCAACATGGTGGCCTTCTACGGCCTCGGCAGGCCGAGCGCCGACACCGTCCTGCAGGACAGCCCGCTCTACAAGCACGAATATGCCGACGCCTTCATCCAGTTCGATCCAAATGAATCCAACCGCCTGCTTGACGAACTCGGCCTTGCAAGGCGTGACGGCGAAGGCTTCCGCCTACTGCCGGACGGACGGCGAGCGGAAATCATCGTTGAAACTGCCGGTGAGAGCACGCTCGATACCGACGTCCTCGAACTCGTGCACGATCATTGGAAGAATATCGGGCTCGCGCTCTACACGCGAACTTCGCAGCGCGACGTCTTCCAGAGCCGCGCCATGAGCGGCGCGATCATGATGTCGACATGGTTCGGCATCGAGAACGGCGTTCCGACCGCCGATATGGCGCCTAACCAGCTCGCGCCAACGGTGGACGACCAGCTGCAATGGCCGATCTGGGGCATGCACTATCTCTCTGCCGGTCAGGAGGGCAGTGCGCCCGACCTGCCTGAGGCAGTCGAGCTCGTCGACCTCCTCAACCAGTGGGGTGCCACTGCCGACTTCCGCGAGCGGGAAGCGATCTGGCATAAGATGCTGTCGATCTATACACAGCAGGTTTTCTCGATCGGACTCATCAACGGCGCGCTGCAGCCGATCCTGCGTTCTGCCAAGATGCAGAATGTGCCGGAGCGGGCGCTCTACGGTTTCGATCCAACCTCCTATCTCGGCATCTACATGCCGGATGCTTTCTGGCTGAAGGAGGCGTGAGGTGCTGAAATATATCCTATGGCGGATTGCTGCGATGGTGCCGACGCTGATCGTGATTTCGGCACTGGTCTTTACGATCATCGAACTGCCGCCGGGCGATTTCTTCGAAAGCCAGATCGCCGAACTGCGGGCGCAGGGCGAGAGTGCGAACCTGCAGGAAATCGAGGAGCTGCGTCAGCAGTACGGCTTCGATAAGCCGACGATCATCCGCTACGTCTACTGGGTCGGCGGCATGCTGCACGGCGATTTCGGCTATTCGTTCGAATACCAGCTGCCGGTTTCGGCAGTAGTCGGCGACCGCCTATGGCTGACGATCCTCGTTTCTTTCACGACGATCCTGCTCACCTGGCTGATCGCTTTTCCGATCGGCATCTATTCCGCCACCCATCAATATAGCTGGAGCGACTACGGACTGACGTTCCTCGGTCTGCTCGGCATCGCCATTCCGAACTTCATGCTGGCGCTGATCTTAATGTATTTCGCCAATATCTGGTTCGGCATCTCGATCGGCCACCTGATGGATCAGAAATACCTCTCCGAGCCTATGAGCTGGGA
This sequence comes from Rhizobium sullae, assembly GCF_900169785.1. Classification (GTDB taxonomy): domain Bacteria; phylum Pseudomonadota; class Alphaproteobacteria; order Rhizobiales; family Rhizobiaceae; genus Rhizobium; species Rhizobium sullae. The sequence goes on along the minus strand of NZ_FWER01000017.1, from coordinate 122,680 downwards.
GAAGGCGCGGTCGATCCTGTCCCATCTCTGGATCCCCGTCATTATCGTCGGCACGGCAGGTACGGCCGGCATGATCCGCCGCCTTCGCGCCAATCTGCTGGATGAGATGCAGAAGCAATATGTAACGACTGCGCGCGCCAAAGGCCTTCATCCAACCCGTGCGCTGATCAAATATCCGCTGCGCATGGCGCTCAACTTCTTCGTCGCCGACATCGGTTCGATCCTGCCGTCGATCATTTCCGGCGCCGAGATCGTCGCCATCGTGCTGTCGCTCGAAACGACCGGCCCGATGCTGATCAAGGCGCTGCAGAGCCAGGACATGTATCTTGCCGGTTCTTTCCTGATGTTCCTTGCCTTCCTGAATGTCATTGGCGTGCTGGTTTCCGATATTGCGCTCGGCTTCCTCGACCCGCGCATCCGTCTGCAAGGCAGGAGCACCAAATAATGTCGCCCTTGCCGCCGCCCGGCGCTCCGTTGCAGCACTACGTCTCGACCGCACCGTTCGATCCGATCGCCACGGAAACGATGACGGCTGCGAATTCGCGCATTCACCTTGCTTCCCAGAAGCAACTGATGTGGTGGAAGTTCAAACAGCACCGTCTGGCGCTGGCTTCCGGCATCTTCCTGCTTGCCATTTATCTGATGATCCTGGTCGTCGAGTTTCTGGCGCCTTACGGCCTGCACACGCGCAATGTCGATTACATCCATTCCCCGCCCCAGCGCGTGCACTTCTTCGACAAGGGCGAGTTCGTCGGTCCCTTCGTCTATGGCCGCGCGATGCAACTCGACCTCGACACGCTGCGTCGGATCTATACCGACAAACCGGACGACGTTCAGCCGATCCGCTTCTTCTGCCGTGGCGATTCCTACAGGTTCTGGGGCTTCGTTCAGTCCAATCTTCATCTTGTCTGCCCGGCAGAAGGCGGCCAGATGTTCCTGTTCGGCACCGACCGTCTCGGGCGCGACGTACTTTCCCGTATCCTCTACGGCGCGCGGATTTCGTTGACGATCGGCCTGCTCGGCATCGCGATCAGCTTTGTGCTCGGCATCGTCATCGGCGGCCTTGCCGGCTATTGGGGCGGCGTCTTCGATCTCATCGTCCAGCGCGTAATCGAGGTGCTGCAGTCGCTGCCGAGCCTGCCGCTCTGGATGGCCCTTGCGGCCATCATGCCGGTGACGTGGAGCCCGATCGTCATCTATTTCGGCATCACCGTCATCCTCGGTATCATCGATTGGACCGGGCTTGCACGTGCGGTGCGTTCCAAGCTTCTGGCACTGCGTGAGGAGGATTACGTGCAAGCTGCCCAGCTCATGGGGGCAAGCACGCCCCGGGTCATCGGGCGGCACCTTGTTCCCGGCTTCATGTCGCATCTGATTGCCTCTGCAACGATTTCGATCCCGGGCATGATCCTTGGCGAAACGGCGCTTTCCTTCCTGGGCCTCGGCCTCCGTCCGCCGATCACCAGTTGGGGCATCTTGCTCACCGAGGCCAAGAGCGTCAGTGTCATCGCCTTTTACCCGTGGCTGCTTTTCCCGATCATTCCGGTGGTTCTTGTCATTTTGGCCTTCAACTTTCTGGGAGATGGGTTGCGCGATGCAGCAGATCCCTACAAATAGCAGCAAGCGCGGCGGAGATATTCCGTTCTGCCATGTCTCGGCCTCCGGAAAATTGGGGGTCTAAGTATGTCGTTCGCCCCGAAGGAACTGCCCATGGCCAGACGCGTGGAAGATGCTCGCATCCTGATGTATAGCCACGACACGTTCGGGCTCGGCCATCTGCGCCGCTGTAGGACAATCGCACATGCGCTGGTCGAGGATTATCGCGGTCTCAATGTGCTGATCATTTCCGGCGCAACGATCGCCGGTGCGTTCGACTACCGGGCGCGTGTCGATTTCGTGAAGATCCCCAGCGTGATCAAACTTCATAACGGCGAATATACGTCGATGGCGAGCCATATCGACCTGCACGAAACGCTGAAGATGCGCGAATCGAGCATCCGCCATACGGCTGAGACCTTCCAACCGGACATCTTCATCGTCGACAAGGAGCCGATGGGACTCAAGGGCGAAGTCGAAGATACGCTTGCTTATCTGAAAGCGCAGGGCACGACATTGGTGCTCGGTCTCCGCGAAATCATGGATGCGCCGCATCTGCTCGACGCCGAGTGGAAGCGAAACGGCATCATGCAGAAGATCGACCAGTATTATGACAGCGTTTGGGTGTACGGGCCGCCCGAGTTCTACGATCCGCTGATCGGCCTCGATGTCCCGAAAAGCGTGCGCCGGAAAATGGACTTCGTCGGCTTCCTGCAGCGCAGCGTATCGAAAGGAAACACCTCGATTAATGCCCGCAAGGACGACTACATCCTCATCACCACCGGCGGCGGCGGGGATGGCTCCGACCTCGTTCATGACGTGATGAACGCCTATGAGCATGATGCGACGCTTGAGCAAAAAGCACTGGTCGTACTCGGGCCTTATATGCCGGCAGCCGAGCGGTCGAAACTCGTCAGGAAGGGCGAGAAGATTCCCTATATCGAGGTGATCGAGTTCGACAACCATATGGAAGAGCTCATCGTCGGCGCCACAGGCGTCGTTGCCATGGGTGGCTACAACACCTATTGCGAAATCCTTTCCTTCGACAAGCCGGCCCTCATCGTGCCGCGCATCAAGCCGAGGGAAGAGCAGTTGCTGCGCGCCCAGCGCGCCAGCGACCTCGGCCTGGTGGACATGCTGCTTCCTGATCAGTCGGCTGATCCGGCCGTCATGGCCGAGGCGCTGAAGCGGCTGCCGCAACGTCTGCCGCCATCAAAGAGCGGAAGCGATATGCAACTCGAAGGGCTCGATCATATTTCGCAGACAGTCGGCCACTGGCTCGACAATCGCGGCAGCCGTCTTGCCGTCGTCGGCGCAGAGTAAAGAACAAAGCCTTGCCGGAACGCCGCAAGATCCTTGTCGTGCTGAAAGGCTACCCACGCCTTTCCGAAACCTTCATTGCCCAAGAGTTGCTTGGCCTGGAAAAAGCAGGCTTCGACCTGACGCTGATTTCGATGAGGCGGCCGACCGACAAGAAACGCCATCCAGTGCATGACGAGATCAAGGCCCGCGTCGTCTACCTGCCGGAATACTTGCACGAAGAGCCGATGCGCGTACTGAAGGGACTTTTCGCCGGCGTCGGAAAGCCGGGATTCAAGGCGTTGATGAAGCGCTTCCTGGCCGATCTGCCGCGCGATATGTCCCGCAACCGCTTCCGCCGCCTCGGTCAGGCGCTGGTCCTGGCTTGCGAATGGCCGGATAGCGGCCAGTGGCTGCACGCGCATTTCATCCACACACCTGCTTCTGTGACCGAATATGCAAGCATCCTGACGGGCGTGCCCTGGACCGTCTCGGCACATGCGAAAGACATTTGGACGTCGCCCGACTGGGAGTTAAATATCAAACTTGGCAGCGCCCGCTGGGCAGTGACATGCACCAGGAGCGGCTACGAGCATATGCGCAGCCTAACCGACCGGCCGGATGCGGTGCATCTCAGCTATCACGGCCTCGATCTGGCCCGCTTCGGCCATTTCGAAGGCCAACATTCAGGCCGCGACGGCGCCGACCCTGCCCATCCGGTTCTTCTGTTGAGCGTCGGCCGGGCGGTCGAAAAGAAGGGCTACGACGTGCTGCTGTGCGCGCTTGCCCTGCTTCCGAAAAGCCTGCATTGGCGTTTCGAGCATATCGGCGGTGGTGATGAACTTGCCAAGCTGAGAGCTCTTGCTTCAGAGCTCGGGCTTGCCGGCAAGATAAGCTGGAAAGGCGCAATGGCGCAGGAGGAGGTGCTCGGCCATTACCGCCAGGCTGATCTCTTCGCGCTTGCGTGCCGTATCGCATCCAACGGCGATCGGGACGGTTTGCCGAACGTGCTGGTCGAGGCGTCGAGCCAGCGATTGATGTGCCTTTCGACCGATGTTTCAGGCGTTCCTGAACTGCTGACCAACGGTGAGAACGGTCTTGTCGTTCCGCCCGATGATCCGCAGGCGCTCGCTTATGCACTCGAGGCGGCAATCCGTGATCCGGCGCTGCGCCGCCGTCTCGGCGATGCGGCGGAAAAACGCGTGCGTGAACATTTCGACTATCATTCCAGCGTAAGGCAGCTAATACGCCTCTTTGAAGAGGAATGGCAAAAACCCTCATGAGTGCAAAACGCATCCTCTTCTACGTCCAGCACCTGCTCGGCATCGGCCATATCGCGCGCGCAAGCCGCATTGCGGACGCTTTGGCCAATGACGGCTTCGATGTGACGATCGTGACCGGCGGCCTGCCGGTTTCCGGTTTTCCCGGCGACGGCGTGAAGACCGTAGCGCTGCCAGCGGTCGTCGCCAGCAATGCAGGCTTTTCTGGCCTTGCGGACGCCGACGGCAATGTCGCCGGCGAGGAGTTTCTCTCGCGACGTCGCGATCTGCTGCTTGCAGCGTTTCAAGAGGCGAAGCCGGACGCCGTCATAATCGAGGCCTTCCCCTTCGGCCGGCGGCAGATGCGTTTCGAGTTGCTGCCGCTGCTCGATATGATCGAAAAGACCGATCCGCGGCCGAAGCTTTTCACCTCCGTGCGCGACATCCTGCAGGAAAACCGCAAGCCAGGGCGCGACGAGGAAACCGTCGACCTGGTGAAGCGCCACTTCGATGCCGTGCTTATTCACGGTGATCCGGATTTCGTGCGGCTTGAAGATACCTTTCGGCTGACAGCTGAAATCGCAGACAAGGTGCATTACACAGGCCTCGTTGCAGCAGCACCAGCGGCCGAGTCAGCGGAAATCTTCGACATCATTGCCTCTGCGGGCGGCGGAGCCGTTGGCCTGGACCTGATCCGCGCGGCCCGCGATGCAGCCGCCATGCTCCCCGAAAGCCATCGCTGGCTGCTCGTTACCGGTCCCAATTTGCCGGAAGCGGACTTTATAGGCCTGAGCCGGAATGCGCCCGCTAACATCACGCTCACGCGCTTCCGCAAGGACTTTCCTTCCCTGCTGCGCGGCGCGAAGGTCTCGATCTCGCAGGCGGGCTACAATACGATCGGAGACCTGCTGCATGCGGATTGCTGCTCGATCCTCATTCCCTTTGTCACCGGCGGCGAAACGGAGCAGACCGTGCGGGCCGAGCGCCTGCAGGCGATGGGTCTTGCCACTATTCTTCCGGAGCAAGGATTGACGGCCGAGCACGTGGCGGCGGCGGTCGAAAGCGCGCTTGCAGCGCCGGCCAGAAAGGAAGTCGCGCTCGATCTGACAGGCGCCGGGACAACCGCTTCGATCATCCGATCGATGCTCGGTTGAATCGCTCGCCTATTATGAAAATCCTGTGATATAACTAACCTCTGGCGAGAATCGGCATTCCACATCAATCCGCTTCTCCTTGATCTTCTACGATATCCGGCGGTCCGGTTGCATGAATCTGTTTTCGGCATCTCCCCTTTTGAACGGCCCGATATCGCGGTCCGCCCTTTCCCATCAGGCTGACGATTAGCATGGAAAAAAGCCTCGCCCGCTATATCTGGTCGAACACGCGCCGGCAGCAGCTTTGGATTCTGGCCGTGGTCGCCGTCTCGATGGTCCCTTACTTCCTGTCCTTCGATCTGCCGAAACAGATCGTCAACGGACCGATCCAGGGTGATGGCTTCGAGAATGCGAATGCGAGGCAGACCTTCATGCATATTGCCTACGACATCCCGCTGATCGGGCATGTCGAATTCTTCGAGGGTCTGCAGCTCAACCGGCTGCAGACGCTGATGGCGCTGAGCCTCGTCTTCCTGGCACTGGTGGTGCTGAACGGCCTCTTCAAGTTCTATATCAACACCTATAAGGGCCGCCTCGGCGAACGGATGCTGCGGCGTATCCGGTTTCAATTGATCGACCGGGTGCTGCGTTTCCCGCCCGTTCATTTCAAGCGCGTGAAATCTGCTGAAATTGCCACGATGATCAAGGACGAGGTGGAGCCGATGGGCGGCTTCACGGGTGATGCTTTTGTCTCGCCTGCCCTTCTCGGCGGCCAGGCGCTGACGGCGCTTGCCTTCATCATTGTCCAGAATTTCTGGCTCGGCATGATTGCAGCAGCAATCGTCGGCGTGCAGGCGGTCATCATTCCGCGTATGAGAAAACGGCTGCTCGAGCTCGGCCGCCAGCGCCAGTTGACGGCCCGCGAGCTTTCCGGCCGCGTCGGCGAGATTGTCGAGGGGATCGGTACGATCCATGGCAATGACACCTCGAACCTGGAACGTGCTGACATCGCTACGCGTCTCGGCCTGATCTTTTCAATTCGTTACGACCTTTACCAGTGGAAGTTCCTGGTGAAGTTCCTGAACAACTTCCTGGCTCAGGTGACCCCCTTCCTCTTCTACGCGATCGGCGGCTATCTGGCGCTGCACGGGCGCCTTGACATAGGCCAGCTCGTCGCCGTCATCAGCGCCTACAAGGATCTTCCAGGACCATTGAAGGAATTGATCGACTGGGATCAGATGCGCCAGGACGTTCAGGTGAAGTATCAGCAGGTCTATGAACAGTTCAATGTCGAGCCCCTCATCGACAGCCGGATCCAGGAAATCCCGGCAGAAGCAGTCGGCCCACTGACGGCGGCACTCGTCGTCAGCAACCTCGCCGTCAGCGACGATAGCGGCGCGCGTCTGGTCGATCGCGTCTCGGTTGAGATCAGGCCGAACGAGACGGTGGCGATCGTCGGGCCGAACGGCAGCGGTGCGGAGGCTTTCGCAGAAGCGCTCGGCCGCATCGTCTGGCCCGACTCGGGCCGTATCAGCATCGACGGCCGCGACCTTCTGGAACTGCCGGAATCGATTACCGGCCGCCGCATTTCCTACGCTTCCGCCGATACTTATTTTTTCCACGGCACGTTGCGTGACAACCTGCTCTACGGCCTCAAGCACGCGCCGCTGACCGATCCGGGCTACGAAGGCGAGGCCGCCCAGGACTTCAAATGGCATGCCGCCGAGGCGCTGAAGGCCGGCAACCCGACGCTCGACCTCAACAGCGACTGGGTGGATTACAACGCCGCCGGCGCGACCGGCCCGGACGATCTGCTGACGGCGATCCGGCCGGTGCTCGATGCCGTGTTGATTTCGCACGACATACTTGACCTTGCTCTCCGCTCGACGGTCGACACAAGCGTGCACGTTGCTCTTGCAGGTCGCATCGTTGATCTGCGCCGGTCGCTGCGCGAACGCATGAAGGACGAGAACCTCGATGCCGTTGTCGTGCCCTTTGACTTCGACAACTATAATCCCCAGGCAACGGTCGGTGAAAACCTGCTTTTCGGCACGATGAAACGGCCGATGATGAACAACCGCAGGCTTGCGGCACACCCGTATTTCCAGCAGCTTTTCCGCGATACCGGCCTCAGCAACGACCTCTATGCGATGGGTCTGGAAATCGCCGAAAACGCCGTCGAACTCTTCCACGATCTGCCGCCGGACCACCCCTTCTTCCAGCAACTGACCTTCATGACGGCGGATGATATTCCGACCTATCAGGCATTGCTGCAGAAATTGCAGAGCCGCAGGTTCGAGGATGCGACTATCGACGAGCGGTCGATGATCATCCGGCTGAGCTTTGCCTATATCGAGCCGCGCCACCGCTTCGGCTTGCTGAGCGATGAGCTGATGGCGAAGATCGTGGGCGCCCGCAAGCAATTTCACGAGAATATACCGGACGATCTGGCAGCTCTCATCGAGCGCTACGATCCCGAGCGCTTCACCTCATCCGCGTCGCTGATGGACAATGTGCTGTTCGGCCGCATCGCCTATCAACAGGCGGACGCGTCCGATCGTATTCGTACCATCATGAGCGAACTCTTCGACACACTTGATCTTTTCGACGACGTGTTGTCGATCGGACTTGAATTCGATGTCGGCTCCGGCGGCAAACGATTGACCATGGTCCAGCGGCAAAAACTCAACCTTGCCCGTGCGCTTTTGAAACGTTCTGATTACTTCATCTTCAACCGGCCGCTTCCCGCGCTCGATCAGCGTGTGCAGGATCAGATCATCCGCAATGTCGTTCAAGGTCTACACGAGGAAGGTAAACGTCCAGCGATTATCTGGGTGCTTTCAAACGCAAGACTTGCAGAAATCTTCGATCGGATTCTGCTTTTTAATCGCGGTGATTTAGTGGAAGCTGGGAACTATCCGGAACTTTCCGAGAAAAACGGTATGTTCAAGGAACTGTTATCGTAATATTCTATTAGGGCGGCAGAGACGGCATTCTTGCGAGGGAATGTCAGTAGAGTTTTTTAAAGCGCGTTCTCCTTCGGCGAGGAGAAGCGGCAGGGGGTGAGACGCTCATGCTGTTGAGAGATGAAGTCGAAATGCTACGGCGGGTGCCGATCTTCGCAAGGGTCGCCCCGGCGAAACTCAAGCTTTTGGCCTTCACCTCCGACCGGATGACCTACAAGGCCGGTCAGGACCTTTTCCACCAAGGCGATCCTGGCGACGCGGCCTATGTCGTGCTTTCCGGAACCGCCGATATTCTGGTGAATTCGCCTGCAGGCGACATAAAGGTCGCCGATGTCGAGGTTAATTCCATCGTCGGCGAAATCGCCATTCTCTGTGACGTGTCGCGTACCGCAACCGTCCGTGCCACCTCCGCGCTCGAAGTGCTTCGCATCAGCAAGGAACATTTCCTGAAGCTTCTCAGCGATTTTCCCGAAATCGCCGTCGAGATCATGCGCGTCCTTGCCGACCGCCTGAACCATACGACCGCGGAACTGACGGCAGCACGTGCTGCAAAAAAGCCGCAGGCAGCCCTTCAGTAATTTCGGCGAATCCAGACGTGAAAAGCCCGTACGGCGGACAGCCGGCGGGCTTCATGCTTCAGTCGTCGCTATTCGCGCTGCTCCAGCGCCTTGCTGAAGGCAAGCGCGGCAAGCGTGCAGATGGCGCCTGAAAGCAGGTAATAGCCGACAAAAGGCAGGCCGAAGCGGCTGGACAGGCCAAGCGCAACGAGCGGCGCAAAACCTGCACCCACCAGCCACGCGAGATCCGACGTGAAGGCTGCGCCCGTGTAGCGGTAGCCGCGGCCGAATCGCGAAGAGATCGAACCGGTCGCCTGTCCGAACGAAAGGCCAAGCACACCGAAGCCGATGATGACGAAAGCATCCTGACCAGTGTCGCCGGCGGCAATCAGCATCGGGCCGATGAACGAGAAGATCGCAATCAGCACGGCGCAGACGGCAAGCTGACCGCGGCGGCCGATGCGATCGGCAATCAGGCCCGAGGCGATGATCGCGACGATGCCGACCATGGCACCGATGATCTGCACGACCAGGAAAGTGCCGAGCGGTTGACTGCCGTAGAGGCTCATCCAGCCAAGCGGAAAAATGGTAACGAGATGGAACATCGCAAAGCTTGCGAGAGGCACGAAGGCGCCGATCAGGATATCGCGGCCGTGGATGCGGAGGACATCGAGAATTGGCGCGGCTTCCAATTCATGCTGCTCCAGAAGCGTGCCGAACTCCTTGGTCATGACGAGACGCAGGCGGGCAAAGAGCGCCACGACGTTGATCGCGAACGCGACGAAGAACGGGTAGCGCCAGCCCCAAGAGAGGAAATCATCGTTTGAAAGATTGGCAACGAAGAAGCCGAAGAGGGTGCTCGCCAGGGCAAAGCCGATCGGCGCGCCGAGCTGCGGGATCATCGCATACCAGCCGCGGTGCCGTTCCGGTGCATTGAGCGCCAGCAACGAAGCAAGCCCATCCCAGGCGCCGCCGAGGGCGAAGCCCTGCCCAAGGCGAAAGAGCGCAAGCAGCGCGATCGACCAGTAGCCGATTTGGCTATAACCGGGCAGGAAGGCGATCGAGGCTGTCGAACCGCCAAGCAGGAAGAGCGCGATCGTCAGTTTTGTGCCGCGGCCGTAAAGGCGGTCGACCGTCATGAAGACAACGGAGCCGACAGGGCGGGCGAGAAAAGCCAGCGAAAAGATCGCGAAAGAATAAAGCGTGGCGGTCAGCCGGTCCGGCGCGAAGGGAAAGACAAGCTGCGGGAAGACGAGAACCGAGGCCAGGCCGTAAACGAAGAAATCGAAAAATTCCGACATGCGCCCGATGACGACACCGATCGCGATGCTGCCCGGCGAGACCGGCTTATCGTCATGAATTCTGCGGGCGTCGCGTTCCAGCGTGCGCGATGACGGTCCGTAGTGTACTTGTGTTTCAGCCATTTAACGCCTCCCTCGTTGAAGTGCTTGTACGAAGCGCCTCAAGACGATCTTGATCAAACCTGCCGGGTTATCAAGTCCGCGTGGCGTAAATAGTTCATCATCCATTTCCAAAATTGCAATGCAGGTCGCAAAATGCATGAGGGACGGCTGGCGGAAACTGGCCAACGCTGCTTTTGCGGATATATAGGCCGGGAAACATTTTATCGCCGATCAAAATCCTTACTGAATTAATCAGGATTTCAGGAAGGCCGTAAAAAAGCGATATCCTGCCGCACCGCGGCATATTTGCTGCACTGCGACCAAACACCTCATGTCACCATGCCGTTCCGTGCTTTAGTCGCGGTTCGGACGAAACAACAAGAGCTTAGAGACGTGCAAAAACTGATGAAGTTTTCCCGCCTTCTATTCGTATTGCCGCTATTCATGCTGGCAGGGTGCAATCTGGTGGTGATGTCGCCTTCGGGCGATATCGCCAATCAACAGGCGGACCTCATCATGGTCTCGACCTTCCTGATGCTGCTGATCATCGTGCCCGTCTTGTTCTTGACACTGTTCTTCGCCTGGCGGTACCGGCGCTCGAACACGGCGGCGACCTATGATCCGGAATGGCATCACTCGACCCGCCTCGAAGTCGTGATCTGGTCTGCGCCGCTTGCCATCATCATCGCGCTCGGCGCAATCACCTGGATCAGCACCCACAAGCTCGACCCTTATCGCGTGCTGGATCGGCTGGACGCAGAACGTGCGATTCCTGCCGATGCGAAGCCGCTGACTGTCGAAGTCGTAGCGCTCGATTGGAAATGGCTGTTTTTCTATCCGGATCTCGGCATCGCGACCGTCAACGAATTGGCCGCCCCTGTCGACGTGCCGATCAATTTCAAGATCACCGCCTCTTCGGTGATGAACTCCTTCTATATCCCGGCGCTCGCCGGCCAGATCTACGCCATGCCGGGCATGCAGACGAGGTTGCACGCGGTCATCAACAAGGAAGGCGAGTACGAGGGCTTTTCCGCCAATTACAGCGGCGATGGCTTCTCGCACATGCGCTTCAGGTTTCACGGCCTCAACCAGCAGGGCTTCGACGATTGGGTCACCCGCGTCAAATCCCAAGGTACGGCGTTGAACCGCGATGCCTACCTGAAGCTTGAAAAGCCGAGCGAACGCGAGCCGGTGCGCTATTACTCCAGCGCCGAGGCCGGCCTCTACGAGGCGATCCTCAACATGTGCGCGACACCCGGAAAGATGTGCATGAACGAGATGATGCATATCGACATGATGGGCGGCGGCGGCAGGGAAAGCGCCGAAAACCGCGAGCGGCTGGAATATGACAACCGTCATGCCGAACAGGGCGAACGCGCCAACGCCCCGACCTTCCCGGCAACCGGCACGCCGGCTTTCAGCGACGAGGCGCCGAAGGGCACGGAAAACAGCGGCCAGCAGCCCGGCGCCCAACCGCAGCAGGGCGGGCAGACCATGCCCGGAATGCAGCACGACGGCCATTCGATGCCGGACATGAACCACGGCAGCGGCAATCCGGCTCAGCCGGGCAACAACAATTAAACCTAGCGCTTTGCGTCGCTAAGACACCAATGAACGGGTTAATCCATGTTTTCCAATCCTGACCTCCTGAAGTTCATCTTCGGCCGGTTGACGCTTGAAGCGATCCCCTATCACGAGCCGATCCTCGTCGCGACTTTCATCGCCGTGGTGATCGGTGGTCTGGCCGTGCTTGGCCTCATCACCTATTTCAAGTTCTGGGGTCCGTTGTGGCACGACTGGATCACTAGCGTCGATCACAAGAAGATCGGCATCATGTATGTCATCCTCGCCGTCATCATGCTGCTGCGCGGCTTCTCGGACGCGATCATGATGCGCATCCAGCAGGCGATCGCCTTCAACGGATCGGAAGGCTACCTGCCGCCGCACCATTATGACCAGATCTTCACCGCCCACGGCGTGATCATGATCTTCTTCGTGGCCATGCCCTTCGTCACGGGCCTGATGAACTTCGTGGTGCCGATGCAGATCGGCGCCCGTGACGTCTCCTTCCCGTTCCTCAACAACTTCTCCTTCTGGATGACGACGGCCGGCGCCATCATCATCATGCTGTCGCTCTTCATCGGCGAGTTCGCGCGCACCGGTTGGCTTGCCTACCCGCCGCTTTCAGGCGCCGACTACAGTCCCGGAGTCGGCGTCGATTACTACATCTGGGGCCTGCAGGTCGCAGGTGTGGGAACGACACTGTCGGGCATCAATCTGATCGCCACCATCGTCAAGATGCGCGCGCCCGGTATGACCATGATGAAGCTCCCCGTCTTCACCTGGACCTCGCTCTGCACCAACGTCTTGATCGTCGCCACCTTTCCGATCCTGACGGCAACGCTCGCGCTCTTGTCGCTCGACCGCTACGCCGGAACGAACTTCTTCACGAACGACCTCGGCGGCAATCCGATGATGTATGTCAACCTCATCTGGATCTGGGGTCATCCTGAGGTCTATATCCTCGTGCTGCCGGCCTTCGGCATCTTCTCGGAAGTCGTCGCCACCTTCTGCGGCAAGCGCCTCTTCGGCTATGCCTCTATGGTCTACGCAACGGTGGTCATCACCATCCTTTCCTATATCGTCTGGCTCCACCACTTCTTCACCATGGGTTCCGGCGCCAGCGTCAACTCCTTCTTCGGCATAACGACGATGATCATCTCGATCCCCACGGGAGCGAAGATGTTCAACTGGCTCTTCACCATGTATCGCGGCCGCATTCGTTATGAGGTGCCGATGCTTTGGACCGTCGGCTTCATGGTGACCTTCGTCATCGGCGGTATGACGGGCGTGCTGCTCGCCGTTCCGCCTGCGGACTTCGTGCTGCACAACTCGCTCTTCCTGATCGCCCACTTCCACAATGTGATCATCGGCGGCGTGCTGTTCGGCCTGCTTGCCGGCGTCAACTACTGGTTCCCGAAGGCCTTCGGCTTCAAGCTCGATGCCTTCTGGGGTAAGGTGAGCTTCTGGTTCTGGCTGACCGGCTTCTACTTGGCGTTCATGCCGCTCTATGTGCTCGGCCTGATGGGCGTCACCCGCCGTGTCTCGCAATTCGAGGATCCGTCGCTGCAGATCTGGTTCATCATTGCGGCCTTCGGTGCTTTCCTGATCGCGCTCGGCATCCTGGCGTTCCTCGTTCAGCTCGTCGTCAGCTTCATGAAGCGTGAGGCGCTCGCCGACCATACAGGTGATCCATGGGATGGCCGCACACTGGAGTGGTCGACTTCCTCGCCGCCGCCGGATTACAATTTCGCCTTCACGCCGGTCGTGCACGATCATGACAGCTGGTACGACATGAAGAACCGCGGCTACGAACGGCCCCTTGAAGGCTTCAAGCCGATCCACATGCCGAAAAACACCGGCACCGGCGCGATCCTTTCGGCCATCAGCGTGGCTCTCGCCTTCGGCCTCATCTGGTATATATGGTGGCTCGTCGTGCTCTCCGCTGTGGGGCTGCTCGTCGTCACGATCGCCCATACCTTCAACTATAGGCGCGACTTCTACATCCCGGTGGAAGACGTCCGCAAAACGGAAGGCAAGCGGACCGAACTGCTTGCGGCACAGGTGTGATGACCATGAGCGATCATACCATCGACACGGCCGAAAAGCCTGAATTCTATCTGACCGAGGAACATCATCCGGAAGGCAGCACGAATCTCGGCTTCTGGCTCTACCTGATGAGCGACTGCCTGATCTTCGCGGTGCTGTTTGCGACTTACGGTGTTGTCGGCCGCAATTATGCGGCCGGGCCCTCCCCGAAAGACCTCTTCGACCTGCCGCTCGTCGCCGTCAACACGTCGATGCTGCTCTTTTCTTCCATCACCTATGGCTTTGCGATGCTGCAGATGGAAAAAAACAGCAAACCCGGCACGCTGATTTGGCTGGCGGTGACCGGCCTCTTCGGCGCGGCCTTCATCGGCCTTGAACTCTACGAGTTCATCCACTTGATCAACGAGGGCGCAGGCCCATCGCGCAGCGCCTTCCTTTCGGCCTTCTTTACGCTGGTCGGAACGCATGGGCTGCACGTCACGTCCGGCATCATTTGGATGGCGACACTGATGGTGCAGGTTTCGATGCACGGCCTGATCGAGGCCAACCGCCGCCGCCTCATGTGCCTTTCGATGTTCTGGCACTTCCTCGACGTCGTCTGGATCGGCGTCTTTTCCTTCGTCTATCTGATGGGAGTTCTCGGATGATTTCGCAAGCACCCGCGCATGAGGACGCGCACGAAGCCCATCATGGCCACAGCCACGGGCACGGGGCGGGCCATGGCTCGCTAAAGAGCTACACGATCGGCTTCGTCCTCTCGGTCATCTTGACCGCGATCCCCTTCTGGCTTGTCATGGCCGGCGTCTTCGAAAGCCCGGCGGTGACGGCCACGCTCGTGATGGCCCTCGGCGCCGTACAGATCGTCGTTCACATGATCTGCTTCCTGCACATGAACACCCGCTCGGAGGGCGGCTGGACGATGATGGCGCTGATCTTCACCATCGTGATCGTGGCGATCGCGCTTTCCGGCTCGCTCTGGGTCATGCATCATCTGAATACCAATATGATGCCGATGAGCCCCGAAGTGATGAAGAACATGCCCTAGGGGGCATCGAGCGGGCGGCGGCAGGCCGCCCGCTCCGGTTTTGTAGCCATGTCAAACAGCTCTCCTGAACCGAAAGACCGGCGCCGCTCGGCAGTCAAGCTCGCAATGCTCTGCAGCCTAATGCTTCTGTCGATTGCGGGCTTTGTTGCGCTCGGCGTCTGGCAGGTGGAGCGGTTATCCTGGAAACTCGATCTCATTGCTCGGGTCGATCAACGGGTAAAAGCCGAACCGGTTCCGGCGCCGCTCGGCAGATCAGTCAACGCCGCCGATGACGAATACCGCCGCGTAACGACGACCGGCACACTGCAGAACGGTAAGGAGACGCTGGTCTATGCCTCGACTGAGCTGGGACCGGGCTATTGGGTGATGACACCGCTGTCGCTTCCAGATGGCAAGGCGATCCTGATCAACCGTGGCTTCGTGCCGGTCGACAAGCGCAATCCTGAAACCCGGCAGTCCGGCCAACTCTCCGGTCCGGTCACGATCACCGGGCTGATACGGATGACGGAGCCGAAAGGCTCGCTGCTGCAGTCGAACGACCCGGCCTCGGGCCGCTGGTATTCCCGCGATGTCGCGGCGATCGCGGTGGAAAAGGGCGTCACAAACGCCGCTCGTTATTTCATCGATACAGATGCGACGCCAAACCCAGGCGGCTTACCGGTCGGCGGATTGACGCGTATCGTCTTTCCGAACAACCACCTCGTCTACGCGATCACATGGTTTGGATTGGCGCTGATGGTGGCAGGTTTGCTGGGATACGTGATCCGCGGCGAGATTCGAACGCCGTAGTCGCGGCAATCGTCCGGCTGATTGCCTCGGCAAGTTGCGCTTGCGAAAAGGGCTTGCCGAGGCGCGGCAGGTCGATGAGGCCGCCGCCGGGGGGAATGTCTGCATAGCCCGNAAAAGGGCTTGCCGAGGCGCGGCAGGTCGATGAGGCCGCCGCCGGGTGGAATGTCTGCATAGCCCGTGGCAAGGATGATCGGCATTTGCGGCCAATCACGGCGGATCGCCTCCGCAAGCTCTGCACCGGTCATCCGCGGCATGGCGTGGTCGGAAATGACGAGGTCGACCTGTTCAGCGGCAAGGATGGCCAGCGCATCGGCACCCGATGCCGCCTCGATGACTTCATAGCCGAGATCTTCCAGCATCAGAACGGTGTTCATGAGCACGAGACTGTCATCGTCGACGGCCAGGATGCGCAGCGAATGCGGAAGGTCGCGATGATCAGCCGCTTGCTCCGGATGTTCTGCTGGTGCAACGTCCTGCTCCGGGATCGCAGGGAACCAAAGTTCGGCGACTGTTCCTTCGCCGATACGGCTCTTCAACACGAGTTTGCCGCCTGATTGCGCCGCGAGCCCCTGAACCATCGGCAGGCCGAGACCAGTGCCCTTCCCGAAACCTTTCGTCGTGAAGAAGGGTGTCGTCGCCTGTTCAAGCGTCTTTTCGTCCATGCCCTCTCCGCGGTCAGTGACCGAAATACACAGGTAGGTACCGGGCGCAACAGCCCCGTTCCCGTCACCCATCGCCCGCTCTTCCGCCCTCACGGTGATCTTCCCGCCGCCCGGCATTGCGTCACGTGCATTCACAATCAGGTTGAGGATGGCTGTTTCGAGCTGGTTGGGATCGGTGGCAATTGCCGGAAGATCCCGTGGCACTTCGGTTTCCAGCATGGTCAGCGGCCCGACCAAACGTTGCAGCATGTCGGCCATTCCGTCCATGAGCATGGCAATGTCGATCGTCTTGACCGCCAGTTCCTGGCGCCGGGAAAAGGCGAGCATGCGCTGCGTCAGTGCCGCACCGCGCTGCGCACCCTGAATGGCATTTTCCACGAGGCGCATCAGCTCCGGTTGTTCAGGCATCCGCTTCTTCAAAATCTCCAGGCTCCCGAGAACGGCCATCAGAAGATTGTTGAAGTCGTGGGCGATGCCACCGGTGAGCTGGCCGATCGCCTCCATTTTCTGCGCCTGGAAAAGCTCTTCGCGTGCCTGATCGAGGGCATACTGGATTTCGCGCTTCTCGGTCATATCGCGTGTGATCTTCGCAAAACCAATCACCTCACCGCAGTCGTCCCTGATCGCATCAAGGACCACGCACGCCCAGAAACGGCTGCCGTCCTTGCGCACCCGCCAGCCCTCCTTCTCGAATCGGCCATCGCGGCGGGCAACGTCAAGAGCATGTTCCGGCTCACCGGCAGCACGATCCTCCTCGGTGTAGAAATTCGAGAAGTGCCCGCCAATGATCTCTTCCTGCGAATATCCTTTGAGGCGTTGCGCACCGGCATTCCAGGTCGCGACACGGCCCTCCGGACTGAGCATATAGATGGCGTAGTCGGTGATGGCATCGACAAGTAATCGCAAGCGGCCCTCGTCCGTGAGAGACGCATCATATCGATCGGCGAGTTCCATAGGGCCCCCAAGAGAAAACATCAGTTGCCTAAACCGAAGGAGGCCGAAATGGTTCCGGGGAAGTCTGAATAATTCAGACAGCTCTGCTTTGAGGGTGGAGCTGCTGCCCGATCTTGTCCGCAGCCGCGTAGGCCTGGCTGACGATCTCAGGGACCAGATCGATATCCGGCAGGCTGCCGAGGCCGAGCGGACCGACGGCAAAGAGGCCGTCCACCGTCGATCCGTCCTCCAGGCAGGCTTCGCCGCGCTGATTGACAGCAAGACCCAGTGAAAGCTCGTCGGGCATGGCGAGGCCGGAGCTGATCAGGCTCTGCATCAGGGGCATCGCGAGATTCGGCGCCCGGCAGCGACAATCGAAAACACGCTCCGCATAGATGACTTCCTCGACATCCGATCCAGCCGGGGTGAAGAAGATGCCGCTCAGCCCCCGGCGGCCGGCCGTGCCACGGCGAAGGACGGTATTGCCGTCGGCAAGCTCGCGCTTCAAGCGCAGGTACATGGCCTCGGGCAGGCGGTTGCGGTGGCTGTCGTAGATGGCGCGCAGATGCCGGTTGAACTGGCGTTTTTGGCGCGCCGGCAGCGAACGCCAAAGCGAGCGGGCATGTCTGCGTAGGCCGTTCATCACCGATTGCCAGCTGCGGCCTTCTTCTTCCGCCTTTCGGCAGGCAGCGCGGATGAAGCGGACGATCTCCGGCAGGCTTTGCGGCAGCTCCTCGGCCGGAAAAACCGGATCGGCGGAATTCGGCGTATGGCTCTGCGGCAGGAAACCATGTTTCGAGACGATGGTGATCTGGCCGGTGTAGCCGCTATCGCGCAGCTGCAGCAACTGGTCGACAACGCGAATGCCACTTCCAAGCAGAGCCGCATGCGGTCGGGCAACGAGGCGCTGCGACCGCAGCGGCGACTGATCCTCCGTGACAGCCTCGGGCTCGGAAAGCCCGTAACCGGTGGCCAAAATGACGGTATCGAAAATCGGATTGGCGGGATTGGCACTCTCAAGTAGGAAGCGGTTTGCGTGTCTCCTGCGGATCGAGACGACGGGGTCGTGGCAGACCTGTACGGTGATATCCTTGCGGGCTGCGAGCGCTTCTGAAAAGCGCTGATAGACGTAATCGCTGAAAAGCTGCTTCGGAACGAAAATCTGTCGGAAACCCGGGATCGCGGCGGGCACGGCGGCCCGGAACTCCGCGTTGCTACAGAGCCAGTCGTTGAAATCGTCGGCGTCGCCGAGCGACACGGACAGATCGCGGACACGGGTATTGAGGATCGTCGAAGAACGCGTCGACGACAGCGCCTGACCGCCGCTGACCGAAGAATTCGGATCGAAAAGCTGAAGGTGGAACGGTGTCCGCACCGTTTTCATCAAGGCGATTGCGCTCATCATGCCGGAAAAGCCGCGTCCGACAACGGCGATACGCGGTATCGCTGAAACCTGCCCTTTCGCATGGAATTTCGTAGCAAAAAGACCCTGAACCGTCATCTCAACTCCCTTGCGGGTTGGCCCGCATCGCGTCTCGATCAAGGTTTCAACGCAGGAATATACGCTCATGCGTTGCTGAGGTTCACGCGGCAGTCTGGAACGCTTGCCGCCATAGTCTATCAAACTAGTCGTGTATGAAAGCGCCAAAATGGGCGGGTGGCAAGCGTTTTATTCTACGCACTTGCAGGTCCGGTAGTCAGGCTGCTGATACAAATAAAGAATTTTTTGCTTAGCCGCGTCCGTCGGGATGGTGCCTTCTTCACTAGAGCTGTCTGCTCGGCTATTTCTTGATACGGTCGATCAGGAAATTGAAAAAGTCGCTATAGCGTGCCGGGATGCGCTCAGCCTCGTCGAGAATGGTCATAGTATGTCCGCTCTTTTCGGCGACCTTCTCAAATCCGGCACCGAAATTGCGGGCTGCGAACGAGCGACATGTGGTCGGTCGATTGATCCCGTAGGCTGCCCGAATACAGGAGCACGATCGGAGGCGAGTTCGCTCGAACCAGATAGGAGGGCGACAGTGCCGTAATGTCGTTCAGAAACTTGCCTCTTTGTGACAGAAATGACTGAAAATCCGCGTCAGGCAGGCCAAAGGCATGCCCGCCGTAATTGATGGATGGACTTACCCAATCGCGCATCTCATGGGGTCTATCGTGTCTGCGCATCGATGCCGCCGACCAGGTTGATCGCCCTGGCGAACCGTCCTCATTGGCCGACAATGCGAGCCAGAGCACTTTCGGCGGGTCCGTCGTGCAATCGCTGGCGACAGTGTTGCCGCCAGTTTCGCCGGTGTCCGCCGGCTTGCTGTTCTGCGCCTCGGTCTCTGCCGTCCTTCTGATTTCCTGCTTCGTCACGTCTGCCGAAAGGATCGTGAAAAAACCTCTTGTGCTGCGGCACCTACCCCGATTGGGATCGAGCTAGGGCTGCGGTTCTCACCGCCCGTCACTCACGATAAAATAACCAGCTGGTGAATTCTTTACTTGAACGCTCAGGTAGAATCAGCAAAAGTAAGCGCGCTAACCATTTCCTTCATGGAATTGCCGTCTTTTCGGGCCAGCGTCCGACCATACATCTATTTGGAATCAATACCGTGAGCAGCGATGCGTCGATACGCGCGACGAAGCCTTCGGCTTCGCTTGCGCTTGTGAATGCGGCAGGCTGGGGCAAGGGTCTTTATACTCTGGTCCGCATCACCGTCATGGCCTTTCGTCACCCTTGGCAAGCGGGCTTCGCCATCGGCGCAACCCTCATAGCCTCCACATTCCAGCTTCTGATTCCGCGGCTGCTCGGCCAGGCAGTCGATCATACGCAGGTTGCATTGACGGGCGGAGCTGCCGGCCAGCTGGCGCAGGACGCGCTGCTGACGACGGCGCTGCTTTTACTCGGCGCCAGCGTGCTTCGCGGCGTCTTCACGATGGTCCAGAACTACTACAGCGAAAGCGTCGGTCACCATATCGGCTATGAACTGCGGCTTGCCTGCTACGAGAAGATCCAGCGGCTGTCCTTCAGCTTCCACGACACCGTTCATTCGGGCGACCTGATCACCATAGGGCTGCTCGATCTTGAAGGCGTGCGAATGTACTTTTCGACGGCACTTGTGCGCGTTTTCCTGCTCTCGATGCTGATCGGCATCGGCGCCTACATGCTGATTTCGACCGATGTGGTTCTTGGTCTCCTGGCTCTAAGTTTCGTGCCTTTTGTCGGCTGGCGTTCATCGGTGACGCAGCTCCGGCTGCGGGCCACGTGGCTCGACCTGCAGGAGCGGCTTTCGGTGCTGACGCGCATCATGGAGGAAAACCTCGGCGGCATCCGTGTCGTGCGTGCATTCGCTGCGCAGGAGCATGAGCTCTCCAAATTCGAAAAAGCCTCGAAGAATGCGCTGACGCTTGCGCATCAGCGCGTCGGTATCCGTGTTGCCAATACCAGCGCCATGACCTTTTCCTTCTTCGCCGCGATGGGCCTCGTGCTCTGGGTCGGCGGAGAAAAGGTGATGGCGGGCGAAATCACCGTCGGCGTGCTCGCTTCCTTCCTGACGTTCATGACCATCCTGCAAATGCCGGTGCGCCAGCTCGGCATGATGGTCAACGCCTTTGCCCGGGCTTCGACATGCGGCACGCGCCTCTTCGACCTGCTCGACCTCGAGATCGCCATACGTGATGCCCCGGGTGCAAAAGAATTGAAGGTGACTGAAGGCACGCTCCGTTTCGAGGATGTCGACTTCGCTTATCCAAGCTCGGACATGCATCAGGTGCTCCACGGCGTTTCCTTCGAAGCGCGGCGCGGTGAAACGATCGGCATCGTCGGGCCGCCGGGCAGCGGTAAATCGACGATCGCCCATCTGATGCCGCGCTTTTATGACGTGACGAAGGGCAGGATCACGATCGACGGACAGGACGTCCGCAAGGTGAAGCTGCAATCGCTCCGCCGCTCCGTTGCCGTCGTGCAGCAGGATTCCTTCCTGTTCACCACGACCATCGAAAACAACATCGCCTATGGCGACCCCTGGGCCAAGGAGCCACGGATCGAGCGGGCGAGCGAAAGCGCGCAGCTGCACAACTACGTGCTCGGCCTACCGACAGGCTACGGCACGGTGGTCGGCGAACGCGGCGTTTCGCTGTCCGGCGGTCAGCGCCAGCGCCTTTCGATAGCCCGGGCGCTGATGTTGAGGCCGGCGGTAATGGTATTCGACGATTCGACGGCGGCAATCGATGCGGCGACCGAACAGCGGATCCGCGCCGCCATGCGCAAATATGCCGCTGACCGCGTTACCATCATCGTCGCACACCGATTGAGCTCGCTGATGCATGCCGATCAGATCCTCTTCGTCGAGGACGGCCGCATCGTCGAGCACGGCACGCATGAGGAACTGCTGGCCTATGGCGGCCGGTACAAGGCACTTTACGACTTGCAGGTACGGCCGGGCGACGACGCTTTGAGCGCGTGAGAAACCGGCGCGGGAGGATTTCATGGCCGAGGAACTGGAAACCGAACGCTCCGACGTTCGCGAGGACGGCCGCCGCCCGCCGCGGGCGGTCGTCGGCTCGCACCGCATCGAAGAAGAAATGTTCGGAAAGGCCTTCGACGGCAACATCGTCAAGCGCATCTGGACCTTCGTCGCGCCATACCGTCGGCAAGTCCTGTGGTCGGTTGCAGCCGTGCTCACCTTCACGGCGATGCAGTTGCTGATCCCCCTTATAATCCGTTACGCGATCGACCACGGCATGCAGCCGGGCGGGGATCGCTCCGCCCTCCTCTATTCGATCATCGCCTTTCTGATTGCGATCCTGATCAATTATGCGGCAAGCTACGCGCAGGAAACGCTGGTCGGCAATGTCGCCGAGGAGGTGCTTTTCGACATCCGCAGGGCGATGTTCTCGCATCTCCAGAGAGTCTCGCTTTCCTTCATGGACAAGACAGAGGTCGGACGGCTGATGTCACGCCTTCAGGGCGACGTGAACTCCATGCAGGAATTTCTCGAGACGTCGGTGCTCTCCGTCGGCGATATCGCCCTGCTCTTCGGCATCGTCTTCGTCATGCTCTATCTCGACTTCAAGCTCGGGCTGCTGACACTCTCCGTCCTGCCTGTCCTCTTCATCGTCCGTCTCTTCTGGCTGCCGCTGGCGCGCAAATCCTTCATGGCAGCGCACGAGACGAACTCCGTGGCGGCTGGCGCACTCGCCGAGGCGATACACGGTGTTCGTGCCGTGCAGAGCATGGATCGCCAGAGCGTCAATTTCACGCTCTATGACGACAAAGCCCATGCGAACCTCGAGACGCATCTGACGGCCGCCCGCTATGCCCAGGTGATGGTGCCGATCGTCGATAGCCTGACCGGCGTGGCAATGGCACTCGTTATCGTCGTTGGCGGCGCGCGCGTCCTGAACCAGGCGCTCGACGTCGGCGTGCTTGTGGCATTCCTCTTCTACATTCAGCGCTTCTTCGACCCGATCCGCTCGCTGACGCTGCAATATTCCGTCATGCAGCGCGCCATGGCTTCGGGTCGCCGGCTGACGGAGGTCCTCGACGTGCCGGTCGATATCAAGGACGCGCCGAACGCCAAGGCTCTTTCGAAGGACATGGATGGTTCGGTCGAATTCCGTGATGTCGTCTTCGGTTACAATCCGAAGCATCCCGTCCTCAAGCATGTGAGCTTCAAGGTGAGTCCGGGCGAAACAGTGGCTCTCGTAGGTCCGACCGGCTCGGGCAAATCGAGCTGCATGTCGCTCATCCACCGGTTTTACGATGTGCAGCACGGTCAGGTCCTGGTCGGGGGGCACGATGTTCGCGCGTTGACGCAGGATTCGCTTGGCGATCAGATCGCCATGGTGCTGCAGGAACCGTTCCTTTTCACCGGTACCGTCTTCGACAATATTCGCTATCACAAGACAAGAGCGACGCGCGAACAGGTGATCGAAGCCGCCAAGGCGGTGGGCGCCCACGACTTCATCATGCGCCTGCCGGAAGGCTATGACAGCATACTCGGCGAGCGCGGCGGCAACCTCTCGCTCGGCCAGCGGCAGTTGCTCAGTTTCGCGCGCGCTCTCGTCGCCGACGCGAAGATCCTGGTGCTCGACGAGGCGACCGCCAATATCGACAGCTACACGGAAATGCTGATCCAGAAGGCGCTAGTGAAGCTCCTCGAAAACCGCACGGGCCTCGTCATCGCCCACCGGCTGGCGACGATCCGCGAGGCTGACCGCATCATCGTTCTGCAGAACGGCGAGCTCATCGAAAGCGGCAATCACCGGCAGCTGATGAAGAACGGCAAGCTCTATTCGCGACTCTACAACCTGAACTATGCCTCCTTCGACGACATTCCGGAGGAGGCCCTGGAGGACACGGCTGCTAGCAGGTCGGCGACATAGGCTGTCCGTTGAACTCCTTAGGATCGCCGCGATCCTAAGGCGTGGTCGCGTATGGTTCTTGTTGCGGACGACTTGAAGAGAAAGCGGGCCGAGATCCTCATCCAGATCGAGGAACTGCGAAAAGCAGATTGCCGCGCTCGGGCGGCAGCAGGGTGCGTTCGATATCGTCATCGTACGAGCCTGAATGCGCTATCGAGCGCGCCAGCCTCCAGCCGTGAACTGTATTTCATGCATCTTTTATGCATGAATATTTTCATGGTTAGAAAAGTCATTTATATCAATGGTTTGCTGGATCAATTTTATGCAATCAAGGGTCTGTCGTGAGGCACGGGCTTTTTTATTATTCTGCACATTTTATGCATAACCTGTCCGTCTTCGCTCGTCGCCGACTGCTCGAGGTTGCTATCGAAGCCTGATCGACGACGTGGCTTTCTATCCCGTTCGCCTTCAGCGCACGATGGATCCAGAAGCCATCCAGCCCGGCTTCCTGAATGCCCGCGATCGGAATTTTACTGCCCGTGTCCGACCGCACCTTTCTAAATCCGCTTAAATGTGGCGCTTGGCGCCTCCTCCGCCATATTGCCCGCTTTGAGCGGCGATGATCAGCGCGGGAAGACTGGCGGCCGAGATGCGCGCGTGATCGATGACCTCCTGCAGATTAGCGGCATGCCGGAAGGATGGCTCCTGCTCGACGCCGGTTCTGACAGCCTCTGCGAACCGCTCGAAGTTCGTCGGAACGGGTTCGACATGCACCTGCCGCCAGATCGCATTGTCAGCATCCGCGCCGGCGCAAATCCTGAGCGTCGGGCCATTCGGCGTATCGATGACTTCGATCGCGCCCTTGTCGCCGTGAACCCGCAGCCGCAGTTCGTTCAGATGTCCGGTTGCCCAGCGGCTGGCATGGATCACGCCCAAAGCGCCGTTCTGCAGTTCGGCCATCATCACAAAGCTGTCGTTGGCGTCGAGTTCGTACTCGCCGATTCTGTTGCCGGGCGTCTTCTCGAAGGTTTTCAGTTGCGCAGCGGCGGTCTTGATCTCGCTTCCGGTCCCGTAGACGACGAAGTCGAGAATGTGAATACCGACATCACCGAGAACGCCGTTCGACCCGTGCTTGCTCGACAGGCGCCAGAGCCATTGTGGCTGCGTCGCCCAGTCGCCCCACGCCTTCGAAACGAGCCAGCTTTGCAGATAGGAGGCCTCGAAGTGGCGGACCTGACCGATGTCGCCGTTCAGCACCATCTGCCGGGCCTTCTGCAGCGGCGCGACGTTGCGATAGGTGAGATTTACCATCGTTATCTGTTTCGACCTCTCGGCGGCGTCGGCCATCTCCGCGGCCTGGGCGAAATTCTCCGCCAGCGGTTTTTCACAAAAGACGTGCTTGCCGGCGGCAAGCAGGGCCAAGGTCGTGGCATAGTGGACGCGGTCCGGAGTGACATTGGTTGCCGCGTCGAACTCGCCCCAGGCAATCGCATCGTCCAGTGAATTGAAGGTCAGCGGAATATCGTGCCGGGCGGCAAAGGCACGCAGGCGTACATCATCGCTATCGACCGCCGCGACGATCTCCACATCTGCGATTTCCGAGAAACTCGTGGCGTGGGTGTTCGCCCACCAACCCGTGCCAAGAATGATCAGTTTCATTATTTTGCTCCTTCTGCTTGCGGCCGGCCAGACGGCCGGGTTGGCATCTGCGCCCGGCCTTCTTTCATGCTTCGTCAAGGCAGGGCTCAAACATCCGGCCATACGGCCCTCGACCGGCCGCATGGCAATACGGAGTGCGATGGTGCTTACACGGCGATCGGCAGCACCTCCACGTTGCCGGCGCCTTCCGGTCCGGGTGTCATGCCGTCTTCCGCCGACAATAGATTGAGCTCGCGACGCTCCCTTTCCGAGACGATCGCAAGATCGATGACCTTCTGCAGGTTGGCGGCGTGACGGAAGTTCGGGTCAAGCTGTTTGCCGGTCGCGACCGCTTCGGCAAAACGCTGGTAGTTGGTCGGCACCGGCGGAACATCGATATCCGCCCAGGTGGCCGTCTCGACGTTCTCGCCGAAGCAGCCGCGCAATTGCGATCCGTTCGGCCGGTGTATGACCTCCAGGCTACCGCGCTCGCCGTAGATGCGCAGCTTCAGCTCATTCAGATGACCCGTCGCCCAGCGGCTGGCGTGAATGACGCCGAGCGCACCGTTGGCGAAGTCCACCGACATGGTGAAGCTGTCGTTGGCGTCGAGCATATATTCGCCGATCTGACCGCCCGGCGCCTTGTTGAAGGTCTTCAGCCTTGCAAAGACGTGATCAATGTCGGTTGCCGCACCATAGGACGCAAAATCGAGGATATGGATGCCGACATCGCCGAGCACGCCGTTCGAACCGTGACCGG
Source organism: Rhizobium sullae (assembly GCF_900169785.1). GTDB lineage: Bacteria > Pseudomonadota > Alphaproteobacteria > Rhizobiales > Rhizobiaceae > Rhizobium > Rhizobium sullae. Next base: position 96,725 of record NZ_FWER01000017.1, on the reverse strand, counting down.
TGGAAAGGCGCCAAAGCCAGCGCGATTCCGTGCGCCAATCGCCCCAGGCGCGAGACACGAGCCAACTCTGTAGATAGGATGCTTCCACGTGCTTGATCGTACCGAGTTCGCCGGCGAGCACCATCTCGCGGGCGCGCTGCAGTGGCGCCACATTGCGATAGGTCAGATTCACCATATTGATCACGCCGGCCGCCTCGGCGGCATTGGTCATCTCCAGAGCATCCGCATAGTTCTCCGCCAGCGGCTTTTCGCAGAACACGTGCTTGCCCGCGGCAATGAGCGCCATCGTCGTTGGATGGTGGACACGGTCCGGCGTGACGTTCGTCGCCGCATCGAACCCACCCCAGGCGATCGCCTCCTCAAGCGTAAGGAAACGTCTCTCAATGCCGAAATGATCGGCAAATTCGGCAAGGCGTGCCGGATCGGTATCGACGGCACCGACCACTTCGACGCCTTCGATCAGTTTGAAATGGCTGATCTGGCTACGCGCCATCGAGCCTGTGCCGAGAACAAGAAGTCTCATCCGTGTCCCCTCAGCGATAACCGGCTTCGCCGGCCTGGTGCAATTTCGGGCCGCGCTCCACAATCGGCTCGGGCGCCTTCTCCACCGGAACGTTCGGCGCATCGGTAATGCCCTTGAGGGTTCCCTGCGCGTTGTAGGCCCATTTGACAGCGTTGATCAGCACCTTGCGGACATTGGCATCGTGATAGGTCGCGTAGGTCTCGTGACCGGGGCGGAAGTAGAAGATGTTGCCCGCCCCACGCCGCCAGGTCATGCCGGACCGGAACACCTCGCCGCCCTGGAACCAGGAGATGAACACCGTTTCCAGCGGCTCGGGAACCGAGAACTGCTCACCATACATCTCCTCGTTCTCAAGAACGAAATTCTCGTCGAGACCGGCGGCGATCGGATGGCGCGGATTGATGACCCACAGGCGCTCGCGTTCGCCCGCCTCGCGCCATTTCAGCGCGCAGGGCGTGCCCATCAGCCGCTTGAAGATCTTCGAAAAATGTCCGGAATGCAGCACCAGAAGCCCCATGCCTTCCCAAACGCGCTTGGCGACGCGCTCGACGACCTCGTCGGAGACCGCGCCGTGATCCTTGTGGCCCCACCAGGTGAGCACATCGGTTTCGGCAAGCCGGGCTTCGGTAAGCCCATGTTCCGGCTCTTGCAGCATCGCCGTCGTCGCCTTGATTACCGGATCGCTGTTCAGCGCACTGGCGATCGTGGTGTGCATGCCATCGGGATAAATTTCCCTGACGACGGCGTTGGTGTTCTCATGGATGTTTTCACCCCAGACAATGGTGCGAATAGACACGTCGTTACTCCTTGCGATGTGAGGCGGATCGATCCTTGGGAGGTAGATCAGTCCTTCGTGGATGGTCAAGCAGCGCGCACGGATGCCTTTGCAAGCGCGCGGCCGGATTGGTCGAAACGGTGTATGTGATCGGTGATCGGCGCAACGCCGAGCTTTTGACCCGGCCGGTGGCCGGAGACGCCGGTTTCCCGGACGATAAACGGCTCGTCGGCACCGATGTCCAGATAGACGAAACTGTCGGAGCCAAGGATTTCCGAATGGATGACCTTCCCGCTCCACACGGCCGCCTGCGACGTGATCCGGACATGCTCGGCGCGCACGCCGATCGTATGGGCATTGTAAGGCTGCGCCAGTCCGTCGGACAGGAAATTCATCTTCGGCGAGCCGATGAAACCGGCAACGAAGAGCGAGTTCGGGGTCTCATAGAGCTCCAAGGGTGTGCCAACCTGCTCGACGACGCCGTCGCGCAAAACACATATCCGGTCTGCAAGCGTCATGGCCTCTACCTGATCGTGCGTCACATAGATCATCGTCGTGTTGTGCATGCTGCGGTGGAGCTTGGCGATCTCCAGCCTTGTTGCCACGCGCAGGGCGGCATCGAGGTTAGACAGCGGCTCGTCGAAGAGAAAGACCTTGGGATCGCGAACGATCGCCCGGCCGATCGCGACACGCTGACGCTGCCCGCCCGACAGCTGGCGCGGCAGGCGGTCGAGATAGGGTGAAAGCTGCAGCATACCGGCTGCCTGTTCGACGCGCTGCCGGCATTCATCCTTCGTCCGTCCCGATAGCTTCATGCCGAAGGCCATGTTGTCGAAGACGGTCATATGCGGATAGAGCGCATAGGATTGGAACACCATGGCGATGCCTCGCTTCGACGGCGCACGCTGGTTTACCACCTTGTCGTCGAAGGAAAGCGTGCCGGACGTGATGTCCTCAAGGCCGGAGATAAGGCGCAGCAGCGTGGACTTGCCGCATCCGGACGGGCCTACGAAAACCATGAATTCGCCGCGGCGGATGTCCATGCTCACACCCTTGATGACCTCGAAGGCGCCGAAGCTCTTGCGGATATTGTCGAGGCGGATTTCTGCCAATGTTCTGCTCCCTCAACCTTTAACGCCGCCGGCAGTCAGCCCCGAGATGATCCGGCGCTGGAATATCAAGACGAGGACAACAACCGGTACGGTGACGATGACCGAAGCCGCCATAATGTTGCCCCAAGGAATTTCGAATTGGCTGCCACCTGAAAGCAGCGCGATGGCGACCGGCACGGTCCGTTGTGTGTTTGATGATGTGAAAGTTAGTGCGAAGAGAAATTCGTTCCAGGCGGTAATGAAGGCAAGCAAGCCGGTGGTGACGAGCGCAGGCCACATCAGCGGCATGAAGACCTGGGTGATGATAACCCAGGGCGAGGCGCCGTCGACGATCGCCGCCTCTTCGATCTCGATCGGCAGTTCGCGCATGAAGGTCGTGAGTACCCAGACGGTGAACGGCAGTGTGAAGATCATGTACGAAAAGATCAGCGCGAAAGGCGTGTTGAAGATGCCGATCCACCGGATGAGCTCGAAGAGGCCTGCGAGAACCGCAATCTGCGGGAACATCGACACGGACAGGATCGTCAGCATCAAAAGCGCGCGCCCGCGAAAGTTCACGCGCGCCAGGGCGAAGGATGCCGTGATGGAAAGCAGCAGCGACGCGGCAACCACGACCAAGGCGATTAGCACGGAGTTGCCAAGGCTGCGGACAAAGCCGCCTTGGCTCATCACCGACGAATAGTTGCCGAATGAAATCGAAACCGGCCAGTAATTGACCTCGAAAAGCGCCGTGCCAGTCTTCAGGCTCGTGAGGATCGCATAGTAGAACGGAAAGACCGCGAGGATGACGATGACTGCGACGAGCAGATAGAAGAGCGTGTTTTTTGTGACCGAGAGCAGCATCAGCGTTCCTCCCCGCCGAGCTTGACGCGTCCGAACCAGATGTAGAGCACGGTGACGGAGGCGATGATGAGGAAGAGGACTGTCGAAGCGGTTGCACCATAGGCGAACTTGTCGAAGTCGAACAGGTTCTCGCGCGCCATGACCGACATGGTCTTGGTCTGGGCGTTGTTGGGCGTCAGCACATAGATCAGATCGAAGATGCGCATCGCATCCAGCATCCGGAAGATCACCGCGACCATGATGGCCGGCCGGATCAAGGGCAGCGTCAGCCGCCAGAAGACCTTGACCGGATTGACGCCGTCGATCCTGGCGGCTTCGTAGATATCCGCAGGCACCATCTGCAGTCCGGCGAGAATGAGAAGCGCCATGAAGGGTGTCGTCTTCCAGACATCGACGATCAGGACCGCAATCATCGCCGTCTCCGGATTGGCGGTCCAGGCGATCTTCTGACTGATGAGACCGAATCCGAGGAGGATATCGTTCAGGATGCCAAATTGGTCGTTGAGCATCCAGGCCCACATCTTTGCCGAAACGATCGTCGGTATGGCCCAGGGAATGAGGATCGCAGCGCGCACGATGCCGCGTCCGACAAACTGCGCGTTGAGAACGAGCGCAACGACAAGGCCAAGCATGGTTTCGATCGTCACTGAAAGCAGCGTGAATTTGGCAGTGTTCCAGACTGCACTCCACCAGACCGGATCGGCAAGCAGCCCGCGATAGATGGTGCGTCCGCTCTTCAGCGTGACCCAAGAGAGATAGTTGCTGAAACCGATGAACTGCGCATTGCCAAGATCGGTAAGCGACGCGTTCGTGAAGCTGAAATAAATCGTCCTGAACAGCGGCCACCCGGCCACCACCGCCAGTATGAACAGTGTCGGTGCCAGAAACAACCAGGCCGATCGAACGCGCTCGGAGCGCAATTCGGTTGTGGACCTCAAGGCGGAGGCTGGCGGTTTGGCCGCTTGTGAAACTACGATTTCGCCCATGAAACGGCTATCCCGTGCTTGAGACTTCTGGAGACGGAACCGGCGGCTTTCCGGCCGCCGGTTCCCATACTCACCAGCTATCGCCCTTCAGGGTCGTCAGGTCGGCCTCGAGGAGTTCGAGGTTTTCCGCCGCGGTCCCGCTGCCGGACAGTGTATTGTGTACGGCCGTCCAGAACTTTGAGGACACCTCGTTGTACTTCACCTTGGCCGTTGCCGAAGGACGCGGCACGGCGTCCTGGAAGATCGGCTTCCACTCCGGCATGAAAGGCTGCGCGGCAGCGACATCCTTGTCGTCGTAAAGCGCAGTCAGGGTCGGCAGGTTGGAAAGTTCGATGGCGCGCGCCTTCTGAACCTCCTCCGACGCCAGGAACCTCACGAGCTCAATAGCCGCTTCCTGCTCGTCCGAATATTTCGAAACCGCAAGATTCCAGCCGCCGAGTGCCGACGACGGCTTGTCGCCGGCGGTGGCAACGGGAAGCGTCGTGACGTCGAACTTGCCCTTCACGGCGCTGTCTGCGCCGTTGCCGAGCGAATAGGCATACGGCCAGTTGCGCATGAAGACGGCATTTCCGGTCTGCCAGACGCCGCGAGATTCTTCTTCCTGATAGGCAAGCACGCCCGGAGGCGAGATCGTGCCGACCCAGCCCTTCGCACGTTCGATGGCGGCAGCGGCCTTTTCGTTGTTGATCGAGATCGTGCCGTCCGGCTCCACGATCTGACCGCCGCCGGAGGACTTTACCCATTCCAGTGCATTGCAGGTGAGGCCCTCATAGGAGTTTCCCTGAAAGACGAAGCCCCACATATCCTTCTGACCGGCCGTGCGCTCCTTGTCCTGGATCTCCTTGGCGGTTTCCGCAAGCTCATTCCAGGTCTTCGGCGGCTGCTTGCCATATTTCTCGAGCAGGTCCTTGCGATAGTAGAGCGCCGGAGCATCGGTATACATAGGCAGCGCCACGAGGCGCCCATTGACCGTCTGCGAGGCGATGATCGAGGGGAAAAACTGACCAGCCACATCCTTGGCGGCTTCTTTCAGGTCCACGAACTGATCGGCGAGCTGCGGCGCCCAGATGACGTCAGTCTGATAGACGTCGACATCCTTGTTTCCGGCAGCGAGCCACAGCCGGTATTGCGAGAACTGCTCCGAACTCGACGACGGCATGCTCACAATATTGACCTTGTGGCCAGTCTTCTCCTCGAAGACGACAAACTGCTTGCGGAAGAACTCGAGGTTGTTCCCCGTCGAACTCGCCGCGAAGGAAAGCTCGGCTGCCGCCGCCAAATTCAAGGTACAGATCATCGAAACCGCCGAAACGGCGGCCATCAAACGGTATTTCATAGTAGTCCTCCCGTTGCCAGACGAAAATTGAAATCGATTTGGCTAAACTGAGCATTGCAAAACTTTTTTCAACCGTCAAGGGTGGCTCCCTAGCGGCGTCAAACCATGTGCAAAAGTTATATTTATCATTGTATTTCAATTATTTATATAGAATACAGCACGCTCGAATGTGAGCGGTGGTCCAAGTTCAAATGGATCAAATTATTGAAATCGATTTCAAATCGTGCCAGGCGGTGATAGACGAGATTGCCGAACCGTCAACAATCCGCCATTGATCCGCGAGGTCCAACAGAACGTGTTCGAATGAAGCTCAAGGAATTCGCAAAAGAAGTCGGGCTGTCGCCAACAACGGTAAGCCGGGCGTTGAGCGGCTATCCGGAGGTGAGCGAAACGACGCGCGCGCGCGTCGTTGAGGAAGCGCTGAGGCTGGGTTACCGGCCAAATGTCAATGCGGTGCGGCTGAAGACCGGCCGCGTGGGGGCGATCGGAGTGATCATGGGGCGCGCCGGCGAATTCCACTTCGCCGAATTCATGGCCGGCATGGCCGAGAGGTTGGCGTCGGAGGATACCGACATTCTCGTGATCCCCATGGCGGACCGCGATAATAACGAAGAGCTGCTGACCTACAGGCGGCTCGCCGAAAGCCGGCGCGTCGACGCGATCATCGTCCACTCTCCCAAACCGAACGACCCGCGCATCGAGCTTCTGGACCGGCTCGGAATTCCCTTCTTCGTGCATGGGCGATCGGATATCGCCATTCCGCACGCATGGCTGGACATCGACAACGAGGGCGCAATCCGCCGATCGACGGAACATCTGCTTGATCTCGGGCACCGCAGGATCGCAATGATCAACGGTCGCAAGGGGCTGACTTACTCAATCCACCGCGATATCGGCTTCCGCAAGGCATTCGAGGAACGCGGCTTGGTGCATGATGCGCAGCTCATTGCCCACGATACATTCACAGATGAGCTGGGATTTAGACATGCCCGCTTCTTTCTCGAGAACACCAATCCTCCCACAGCCTTCGTGGCCGGATCGATGATGACGGCACTCGGCGTCTATCGCGCTGCCCGATCTCTCGGCCTGCAGATCGGAGAGGATGTTTCGGTCATCGCGCATGATGACGTATTTCCCTACCTGACGGCGGAAAACATGGCGCCCTCGCTTTCGGCAAGCCGTTCATCGATGCGGGCGGCCGGAGCAAGATGTGCCGACCTGACGCTGCAATTGCTGGCGGGACGGCCCGTTTCGGATATCCACGAATTGTGGCCCGTCGAACTCAACCTGAGAGAATCGACGCGCGCCCTGAGGCAGTGATGCTCACAGGTAAGCGGATGCATGTTGCGACCACATCAGTAAACTATTGAAATATATTCATATTCGATATTTTTTGTTGACGCCTCCAGCGCCTGTCCCATAGCATGACACCCGCGACCTTACCTATGCTTACCGCAGTTGGAATTCTGAAACTCAGTGGGGAATTGACCAATGAAATCAGCACATAAAAGCGGGCTTCTGGCGCTGGCCGCAGTCGCGCTCCCGGCCACTGCCTATGCTCATCCCGCAATTGGTGAAGCTGCAGGCCTCGTCCATGGCTTCAGCCATCCGATATCGGGCCTCGACCATATCCTCGCTATGGTCATGGTGGGCATTTTCGCCTATCAGCTCGGCGGCCGCGCAACCTGGCTCGTTCCGGCCACCTTTGTCCTGGCTATGGCTCTGGGCGGAGCGTTCGGCATCGCGGGCATCGATATTCCGTTCGTCGAAACAGGCATAGCACTGTCGGTTGTCGTTCTCGGCGCGGTCGTCGCGTTCGACGTCAAGGCTCCAGCAGCCGTCGCAATGGCGGTGGCCGGGCTGTTTGCGATCTTCCATGGCCATGCCCATGGTGCTGAAATGCCGGAAAGCGCCGCAGGCGCCGCTTTTGCGGCAGGCTTCATGATTGCAACTGCGCTTCTTCACACCGCCGGTCTCGGCCTTGGCTATGCGATCGGCCGCACAGGCAAACGTCGAAGCTTCATCGCCACACGTCTTGCCGGCGGCTTTGCGGCTGTCGCAGGCGTCGGCATCCTCACCGGCATGATCTGACCTTTCGGACAAACGCCAAAATAAAAAGCGGCGATCTGCACTCGCCGCTTCTTCCCTTCGACGACCCAGGCAAGGGCCCAGGTCCGTTTATTCTGCAGCCGTGGGACGCAGCACACCGCGCCGGATCTGATCGGCCTCGATCGATTCGAACAGCGCGCGGAAGTTTCCTTCACCGAAGCCTTCGTCGCCCTTGCGCTGAATGAATTCGAAGAAGATCGGACCGATGACGGTTCTTGAGAAGATCTGAAGCAGGATGCGGGTCGTGCCACCATCCACCACGCCTTCGCCGTCGATCAAAATGCCGTGCTGCTTCATCCGCTCGACCGGTTCGTCATGATCGTGCACGCGCTCGTGCGAGAGTTCGTAATAAGTGTCGGGTGGCCCGGGCATGAATTTCAGCCCGTTCCCGGCCAGTTTGTCCGTCGCGTCATAAATCTCCTCCGTACCGACGGCGATGTGCTGAATGCCTTCGCCTTTGTACTTTCTGAGATATTCCTCGATCTGGCTTGTATCGTCCTTGGACTCGTTGAGTGGAATTCGGATCTTGCCGCAAGGCGACGTGATCGCCCGGCTCATAAGCCCGGTGATGCGCCCGTCGATATTGAAGAAGTGGATCTGCCGGAAGCCGAAAAGCTCGCGATAGAAATCCCACCACTTGTCCATATTGCCGCGATAGACGTTGTGGGTCAGATGATCGAGGTAATAAAAGCCGACGCCTTCCGGCTTCGGGTCGCGTTCGCCGAGCCACTCGAATTCGGTATCATAGGGCGAGCCCTTCTCGCCGTAAGTTTCTACAAAGTAAAGCAGCGAACCGCCGATGCCGACGATGGCCGGAATGTCGAGCGTCTTGTCCTTGCTTTCATAGGGTGTTGCACCCTTCGACACGGCATGGTCGAAGGCATGCTTGGCATCGGTGACGCGCCAGGCCATGGAGGGCGCACAGGGACCGTGTTCACCGACGAAGCGCATGGCATGGCTGCCGGGTTCGGCATTGATGAGATAATTGATGCCGCCCTGGCGCCAGACGGTGACGTCTTTCGTGCGGTGCTTGGCAACACAAGTGTAGCCCATGCGGGTGAAAAGCTCACCCAGCTTCTCCGGCTCTGGATGGGCGAATTCAACAAATTCGAAACCGTCCGTACCGGCCGGATTGTCGGCAGTGATGCCTGTCGGCGGTGCATCGTGCGGATAAGGGCCCATCGTTCTCTCCTCCAAACTGGATCATGAGACGCATTATGACGCGATTTTCATGCACGGTGCTTGCATTCACGCGCACTTTCCCCAATTCAATACATGTTTCATGCATAAAGGCGGAGCAATACGCACAAATGGAACGGATCGACGGATACGACCTCAAAATCCTGGCCGAGCTCCAAAGCGACGGCCGCCTGACCAACAATGAGCTCTCAGAGTTGATCGCCCTTTCGCCATCGCAGTGCTCGCGCCGGCGGGCGCGGCTCGAGACGGAGGGTTTTATCCACGGTTATCGCGCCGTGCTCGATCGCGGCAGGCTGGGGCTCGACCTCATGGTCGTCATCGCCGTTACCCTCGCCACCCACAACCGCGACAACGCCAAACGTTTCGCCGCGCTGATCGCCGACCTGCCGGAGGTGCTGGAATGTTACGCACTGACTGGCGAAATGGACTACCACCTCAAGGTCGTGACGCCCGATCTTGCGGGACTGTCGCGCTTCGTCAACGACGTGCTCCTGCCGCATGACAGCGTTCAGCATGTCAAGACGTCCATCGTACTTCAGACATTGAAGGACTTTCAAGGTTTGCCGGTCCGCCCTTCCCACGCCTACCGCGCGACCTAGAGATATCCTTTTCAACAATCTTGGTTGGCTCGTTCCTGCAGATCGCGGTATCTCGACAGGGCTGATTGCCGGTTCCGCAGTCTGGCGAAGGCCATCTAAAAAATACCGACAGGCCACGGAATGCCGGCCGGTTCGCCAATTTGGGCGGTGATGCGTCGCCGCCCGCGATCAACGCCCGCTTCGGCCTCAACGGGTTGAAGACGGAGCATGGCGGGCGCTAGTCGACTCGATCCAACCTTTCACAAGTCAACGTCCAGACCGCCCTTGTTAAAGGAAGCTTGAACAAGGCGAACAATTCCCAGTCCGAGGACGCCGTCATTCCGTCCTGAATCTGGCGTGGCAGGTCTGCAGCATGAGGTGGAAGGCATGTTCCGCAGGCATCGACGACAGCTCCGCCCGTTTCGGACATGGGTGCCGAGCGGGCCGCCGCCCATGGCCTCTCCAGGCTTCATGCGCATACTGGCGGGCATCGGTCCGGGGTTTTACGGCCGTTTGCATGACTTCTGCGGATGTCTCGACTATGGAGAATGCATCACGCCAGCCGAGCAAGGCTTCACGCGCCTCGTCCCTTGACCTGCCCGCCTTACGCACAAGGACGTTGAAAAGCTCCCCGAGCACTTGAACCGGAATAACCGCAGCATCCGCCGGTAAGCGCCTTAGAAAGTTAAGGGCGATATCCCTCCGGTCCGCTCCATTTACACCTTCCGCGTAGGCCAGAAGATTGGTATCGAGCGCGACCTTCACCGATCATCCTCATAAAGTTCATCGCGCGTCCATCGTTCGGCACTTACAACAGGCTGTTGCTCAAGGCGGGACAAAAGAGCGTTGCGAGCACCAACCACAACGTTCTCGTGCCTGTCCGCAGGAACAATCCGCGCCACGGGTCGTCCATGACTTGTGACGACGTAGCTATTCCCGTCTCTGACGCTGCGCAGAATGAGGGAGAATTTGCGGTTTGCATCCGCTGCCGAAACAGCTTCTTCCATGAAAATCTCCATGAAGTAGTTATATTGCCTACAACAATCGCGAGACAGCATTTCTGCAAGAGGCTTTCGATTGCAACCGGTCAAGGACTGCGACGCCTCCGCTTGCCACCGTCCGATACGGACCGCCTGCGCTCCCGCCAAGCCTTATCTACTTCCTTGAAGCTTTGGCGGGCCGTGAACCGGGCTGTCAAGCCTGGCGCGGAACGTAGCAATTAATCTGAGAACCCGAGCGGCTCGTGTTCTCAGATTCAAATGCCAAATCGAAAAGAGACAACCGCATTCTCATCGTCATGCGTGGGAGTCAGCCGTTCGCGGCGATCTCTTCAACCACGGCCTTGGCCTGCACCCGGATATCCGGGACGGCCGTGATTTCCCAGAATTGTCCCGCCGTTAAGGCGCCGACTGCGAACAGTCGAGCAGGCGAGATCCGAGGTGGTGCTATCACTTCGGAAGCGGCATTCACCTCGATGCCCAAACCGAGAGGATCAGGGGCAATCAAGTGAAACCGGCTCATTTCCTTCAAAAGCGGTGAGTGACTGATCCCGGCGCGCTCCATTCCGGTGCAGTTGACGAGCCAGTCCGCGCTGATCTCGGCGATCGTTCGCGTCGCTCTGACCCTGTAGCTGGCAGCGAGCCTGCCCTGCCCGAGGATTTCGAGCAGCAGCGCCAAGGACCGCGAGGCAGAGCTAAAGGCTCACATGGATGCGATGTAGCCGGACGAGCTGACGCATTCCGGTTGGGTGATACGCCCCTGGGATAGCGCCTCGCCCGCCTTGGGAAGTCAGTGAAACAACGTGAGTCCGCCAGACAGACAGAATCCCGATCTAGGTTTATATCTACTACGCGAAAATAGCCGGACGCCGCTGTTCGGGCCGCGTTAGCAGGCCCTGCGGCGGTTCTGGCCCTCGTTAAGTGCAGGCCGGTGACGGCACCGTCGCGCCTAATGCAGCGCCGAGCTCGCGGACCCGTCGCAAGCGGGCATTCGAGGAACGCAGGCGTATATGTCGTGCCCAAATTGTGTTGTGCACAGTTGCACGGATGCACACCTTCCTTGTCCTACATCGCCGATCGTGTTACTTTGTACACAATTCAACACAAGGTTTTCATGATGACAGCCAGCACCACCATGACAATTCGGGTTTCTCCCGAAACTAAGTCGAAGCTGGAACGGATCGCGGCGGACACCCGCCGCAGCAAATCGTTCCTCGCGGCCGAAGCCATTTCCGCCTATGTCGAGCGCGAACTTGAAATCATCGATGGGATCAAACGCGGCATGGCCGACGCCGAAGCTGGCAGAGTCATCCCCCATGAACAAGCCGTCGCGGAAATGCGCGAGGTCATTGCGGACGCGAAGCGCCGGAAGGCCGCGCACGGATGAGGCCGGTTGTCTGGTCGATTGAAGCGCATCGGGATAACCTCGAAATCTTGCGCTATATCGCCGAGGACAACCCACTTGCCGCCGAGCGGGTCGTTGACGCGATCGAGGACGCCGGCAATAAGCTGGGCGAGTTCGCGACCGGGAGGCCGGGGCGGGTGAGCGGAACCTATGAAAAATGCCTCGCCCGGCATCCGTACATCATCGCCTATGAGCTGCGACAGGTGGCCGGCCGCGATAGCGTCGTGATCCTGCGAGTCATCCATACATCGCGGGATTGGCCGGTCGAGGAATGGCCGAACTAACGCATGTTCAGAGGCCGAGATGACGAGGAAGGAGCAGCGTTGCACGATCACCGTGGCGGTGCCAGCGCGGTAGTGTAGAGTTGTCGCAGATTGCCCTGACTTCATTGGAATGACCTGCCTATGCTCACATCCGGTCTCCTACAACAGATCGAAAATGAACTTCTGGCTTTCGCGTCCGATCCGGGGCGCTCCGCTTCTTTCGCATTTCTACATGATGACCAGCTAGTCTCGGTTCGGGGTGAAGAGCCTCGCATTGCAGCGAGTGTTATCAAAATCGCTGGAATTGGTGCGCTGCTATGTGACGAGACGCTTGATTTGGACGAGTCCGTGAACCGCACTGATATCGGCAGCAGTTTCCTGCCTTCAATTACAAACTGTTTCGACGAATCTTCGACGCTCACCATTCGAATGCTTGTCGTTCTGGCGATTTCCGCGAGCGATAACAGCGCTGCGGATTAGGTATCGGATTTCTGCACGAGGCTTTCGATTGCAACCGGTCAAGGACTGCGACGCCTCCGCTTGCCACCGTCCGATACGGACCGCCTGCGCTCCCGCCAAGCCTTATCTACTTCCTTGAAGCTTTGGCGGGCCGTGAACCGGGCTGTCAAGGCTGGCGCGGAACGTAGCAATTAATCTGAGAACCCGAGCCGCTCGTGTTCTCAGATTCAAATGCCAAATCGAAAAGAGACAACCGCATTCTCATCGTCATGCGTGGGAGTCAGCCGTTCGCGGCGATCTCTTCAACCACGGCCTTGGCCTGTACCCGGATATCCGGGACGGCCGTGATTTCCCAGAATTGTCCCGCCGTTAAGGCGCCGACTGCGAACAGTCGAGCAGGTGAAATCCGAGATGGTGCTATCACTTCGGAAGCGGCATTCACCTCGATGCCCAAACCGAGAGGATCAGGGGCAATCAAGTGAAACCGGCTCATTTCCTTCAAAAGCGGTGAGTGACTGATCCCGGCGCGCTCCATTCCCGTGCAGTTGACGAGCCAGTCCGCGCTGATCTCGGCGATCGTTCGCGTCGCTCTGACCCTGTAGCTCGCAGCGAGCCTGCCCTCCTCGGCCCCGAGCGATTTCAAGAAGCCCGCGTGGAAACGAACGGTTCCTTCCGTGACCAACTTCTCGAACCTGTCGAACACGTCGGGCGCGACCCGGTGACGGTGAATGTTCCACCAGGGAAGCGCGTGCCGCAGGAAACGTGCCCTCTCCTCGCTCGAAAGCCGTTGCCAAAGAGCCTGCGTCGCGGGTCTCAGACCGTCCATCACGCCTCGCCAGTCGGCGGCCGCCCTGCTCTTCGCCCGCAAGATCTTCAATATGCCGCTGATCGTATCCGGAAGCATCTGAACGTCGATCGGCAGCGGCACCTGCGGCTTGCTCGCGTGTCCGAGCGGTGCGAGCCCGCGACGCGAAAGCACATCGATCCGGCCACTGTGGCCATGGGCGCGAAGAGCAAGAACCTGATCGATCATCGTCAGGCCGGAGCCGAGGATGCAGACCGCATCGGACGGTGCGACGCGCCTCAGCCACGAGAGCCGCCACGGGTTCTCGATGATCCGCGATCGCGCCGATGCTGGGACTCCCTCCAGATCGACCGGAAGGGTCGCGTTCCCGACACCGAGGCAGAGCACCACGTTCTTCCCGGTAATCTCGTCGCCATTACCAAGATGGAAGGCCAGCGTGCTGCTGTAACGGTCCACGCATCCCGCCGCCTTGGCCTTGATAAGGTCGACCCGGCAGCGGCCGTCCCGCTTTCGAAGCAGCCGTGCAAGCGTATCGCGGACATAAAGACCGTAATCGCTCCGCGAAGCAAAATCCCCTGCCTGCAACCGGCGTCCACGGCTTTTCAGCCAGTCGACAAAGTCGTCGGGATGATGCGGCAGCAGGCTCATGCGGCCTGCGGGAACGTTGAGGCGATGGAGATAGAGCTCCGTCCGGTAGGCCGTCCCGCGGCCGAAACCGGGATCATCGCCAATGACGGCGATCTTCGCCGAGGCGGGAAGCTGTTCGATGAGATTGCAGGTAACAGCTATCGCTGAAAAACCGGAACCGACCACGATAACATCATACATCGACGCATTCTCCCTGAAGCTTCGCAACGTCATTGAGACATTTCTTCTTTCAAGCCCGACGCCGCGCGCCGGACCAGCGGATCGCGCAACCGGCGCAATGACGAAAACAATTATCTCTATTGTCTATAAATATAGTTTGTTATTTCTCCCGCTAGCCCCTTCTGAACCATTACGCTTTTGAGGTGAGATCAAGGGCCGTGCGGGCCCTGAACAAAGGGGCTCAAGATGAATTTCAGGAACTTAGTTGCCGCGATCGCAGTCGGCGTCGGCACTCTTGCAACGGCGATCGTCGCCCAAGCGGCGGACAAGACGGTCGTCGTCGCCTACCAAACCGACGCCTTGCCGTCTTCCGTGGCGATCGCCAATGGCGAATTCGCCAAGGAGACGGGATACGACATCGACTTCCGCAGGTTCAATTCAGGCGCCGAAATCTTTGCGGCGATTGCATCCGGCGATGTCCAGGTCGGCTATGTCGGCTCCAGCCCGTTTGCGGCTGCTGCATCACGCGGGCTCGAGGTCAAGGCCTTCTACCTTGCGTCCATCTCAGGCATCGACGAGGCTCTCGTCGTCCGTAACGGCTCCGGCATCGAAAGCCTGAATGATCTCAAGGGGAAGAAACTTGCTGCAGCGCCGGTGTCCACGGACCACTATCAGCTCCTGGCGCTCATCAAATCGCGGGGCCTGACCGAAAAGGACGTTCAGGTCTTCGCAATCCCTCAGCCCGAAATCGTCGCGAGCTATAACCGCGGCGACATCGATGGCGGCTTCGTCTGGGATCCGGCGCTCACCGAACTCAAGAAGAACGGGAAGGTCCTCGTGACCTCCAAAGACGTGGCAGACAAGGGTGCGCCAACATTCTCGGCATGGGTCGCGACCTCGAAGTTTGCCGCCGACAACCCGGAATTTCTGAAGGCTTTCGCTTCGGTCGTCAACAAATACTACGCATCCTTCGCGTCCGACAAATCCGCCTGGAGCCCCGACAGCGACAACGCCAAGTCGCTTGCGAAACTCATTGGCGGAACGCCCGATCAGCAGGCGTCGGCCTTGAAGAACCTCACCCTGTTGACGCCTGAGGTCCAGGCATCGGATGCCTGGCTCGGCGGCGGCGAAAAGGCGGGTGCTGCCAAGATCCTCAAGGACACGGCGTCGTTTCTGAAAGAACAGGGCAAGGTTTCCGACGTGCTGGCGAATTACGGGGCCTTCGTAACCGCAGACGCGCTCACCGGCGTCAGCAACTGATCCTCCCTGACGCTGGCGCAATCCCTGCGCCGGCGTCGAACTTGCGAGCAGCAACATGCTTAAAGTCGATCACGCTAGCGTTTTCTTCGCAGCCCGCGACGGGCGGACCATTCACGCGCTCGATCGCGTTTCTTTCGATATTCCCGAACGGGGCTTCGTCGTCGCGCTCGGGGCGTCGGGATGCGGCAAATCAACCCTTCTCAACGCGATTGCGGGTTTCCTTCCGCTTTCGGATGGCCGGATAACACTCGATGGTCGCGCGGTCGAACGACCCGGCGCGGATCGTGGTGTCGTTTTTCAGAAAGACGCGCTGCTGCCTTGGAAATCCGTCGTCGACAATGTCGCGCTCGGTTTGAAATTCGCCGGGGTAAAGCGGAAGGAGCGCGAAACGCGCGCTCTGGAACTGCTCCGGCTCGTCAGCCTCGACGAATTCGCCGGCGCTTTTCCTTACGAGCTGTCGGGCGGCATGCGCCAGCGCGTCGGCATCGCGCGGGCTCTGGCAACAAGTCCCGGCATCCTGCTGATGGACGAGCCATTCGGCGCGCTCGACAGCCTGACGCGCGAGCAGATGCAGGAACTGCTGGTTTCCATCTGGGATAAAACGGCAAAGAAGGCTTTCTTCATCACGCACTCGATCGAAGAGGCCTTGTTCCTGGGCACGCAGGTCCTGGTCATGTCACCTCGACCAGGACGCGTTGTGGCACGCTTCGATCTCGATTTCGTTCGCCGTTTCGCCGAAACCGGCGACGCCCGATCAATCAAGGCGTCGCCGCTATTTGCCGAGTTGCGCGAGGAGATACGCGCCATTCTGCACAGCACCGAAGACCTCAGGAGCGCCGCATGAGCGATATAGTTCAGGCCCCGCCGATTGCGGCACATATACAGAACCATCAGATCAAGCTGGTGAAAATGGCAAGCTTCGGAGCCGGCGAAAAATCGACAGCGGCCATCAGCGCTACCACCGCGCTGGCCATACTGCTGCTGTGGTGGTTTGTATCCGCACTCGGTGTCGTTCCACACCTGTTCCTGCCGCGTCCAGACGAGGTGCTGACGCAGATCGACGTCATCTATCGCGACGGCTACGCCGGTGCGTCGCTGTCCGAGCATGTCTCCGCAAGTTTGTTCCGCATCGTAGCCGCAGCCCTCATCGCCATCTCCGCCGGCATTCCGCTCGGATTGCTCATGGGCCTGAACCGCTGGGCAAAAGGGGTTCTCGACGCGCCAATAGAGTTCTACTGGCCGCTTCCGCCGCTCTCCTACCTGCCGCTGATGATCATCTGGCTCGGCATCGGCGAGACGTCGAAGATCACACTGCTGGTGCTGGCGATGTTCGCACCGATCTGCCTCTCGGCACAGGCCGGAGTTCGCTCGCTCCCGATCGAACGCGTCAATGCCGCGCGTTCGCTGGGCGCGAACCGGCTGCAGCTCTTCCTGGACATCGTCCTGCCATCCGCCCTGCCCGAGATCCTCACCGGTGTTCGAATTGCGCTCGGTGTCGGCTGGGGCACGCTGGTTGCAGCTGAATTGATCGCTTCCACGCGCGGGATCGGTTTCATGATCATGGCGGCCTCACAGTTCCTGGCGACCGACGTCGTCTTTGTCGGTATCGGCATCATCGCGATCTGCGCGTTCATCTTCTCCGCCGCCATTCGTTTTCTGGAGGCGTTCCTCGTACCCTGGAAGGGCAAGCTCTGACCGAGGGCGCAGCGGCGCGGCATCGGGTTCCTGAAGGAGCCGCTTCGCGAGCGGCAAACGATATCAGGTTCGGCTCGGGGGCCGCCGACGAACTCCGATCTGAGTTCGTCGGCTCAAGATATTCCTGATCGGCGGCATCGGACATTCGCTTCACTGGATTGTCGCTTGTCATCCTCGCGGATGTCCGCCAGCCTTTCGAGCTTATCGAGGTCGGCGGCGAGCAACTGACGCGCGATGCGCTTTTGAAGAATGGTCCGCTCGTCCTCGTCTTCTTCCGCTTTGCCGGATGCCCGGCATGCAATATCGCCCTGCCCTATTATAATCTGCATCTCGCTCCGGAACTGGCGACGCTCGGCGCAACGCTGGTCGGCATCAGCCCGCAGGTGCCGGAACGGCTGGTCGCGATCAAGAAGCGTCACAAGCTCGATTTCTTAATCGCCAGTGACAAGGACAATGCCCTTGGTCGCCGCTTCGGTATCCTCTACACTTTCGATAAACCTTCGAAGCAGTCGTCGATCGCCGGTGGTGCGCCAATCGGCGAAGTGACGGGTACCGGCACGGGGGAACTGCCAATGCCGGCGACGATCGTCATCGATGAAAGCGGCCATGTGCGCTTTGCCGATTTCAGCCCAGACTGGCTGGTCGGCACCGAACCCGGAGAGGTCATCGACGCGGTGCGCAAGCTTGCCACGCGCGCCGCCGCCTGATCCTAACTAGAGACGCCTCAAGCAAACGAGAACAAAGTGACCCACGACCGCAGCCATCACGATCATGACCACAATGATGATCATCACCATGCCGAAGACCATTGGCGCGACAATGGGGTGAAGGTCATTCCCGGCAATTCGCTCGATCCGAATACCGCCCAGACGCCCGGCATGAACCGGGCGACGGCCATCAGCAAGGCGCGCGCCGGTGCGGAAAAGATCTGGGCCGGAACGGTGACGATCCATGCCAACGCCAAGACCGGCGCTCACCACCACGGCGATCTCGAAAGCATCATCTATGTGGTAAAAGGCAAGGCCCGCATGCGCTGGGGCGAAAACCTCCAATACACCGCCGAAGCCGGTCCGGGTGATTTCATCTACGTGCCACCCTATGTGCCGCACCAGGAAATCAACGCCAGCCGCGACGAAACGCTGGAATGCGTCCTCGTCCGCTCGGGCCAGGAACCGGTGGTCGTCAATCTCGATATCGAACCGGTCGAAAAGCCGGAAGAGGTCCGCTGGATCGATCCGATCCATCGTTGACCAAGCGCGCCGTGAACGCGGATGATGAGGCGTTTGAAAGACGCCTCATCATCCGTTTATCGAACACTTCATTGTTGCCATCTTGGCCATCTGCCGAACCGGATATTATCTCACCTCACGATATGCCGGGAATCGAACGGCGAGCCCTCCGGATAGCGAGTCCCACCAATGATAAATCGGCGCCGTCCTGAAGGTCGCATTGCCCTTGACCAGCCACTGGTCACAACCGTGAAGCCCGGATGCTACACATCGCTCTGGCATGGCGAGTTCCGCGACGATGGCCAGAATAGTCCGGGACGAAATTCTTGCCCAACGGCCCCGCCCCGACCGCTGTGCACGCTTCGGCGACGTCACCGGATCCGAGGTCATCTGCTTGCCATGCTTGCAACCAGATCGCTGAACCTCTCGCCCTGTATCCCGACATGCGCCCTGAGCAGGCGCCGCGCCTCCTCCCCATCCCCTGCAAAGATCGCGTTGACGATCGCGCAGTGCTCCGAGAAGGACGTCGCCAGGCGATTGCGCACGCGCAGTTGCAGCCGCCGGTAGGGGCGCAGGCGCCGGTGCAATTGGGTGCACTGCTCCTCGAGGAAGTCGCTCCGGCTCGCGGCGTAGATCGCCTTGTGGAAGGCCTCGTTGTCGTAATAATAGGCATCGCTGTCGCCCGCCTCGGCTGAAAGCTCGCAGCGCCTGTGCGCTGCCGCGATCGCTGCGCGGGCCTCATCGTCGAGCCTACGGGCAGCCAGTGCCCCGGCGAGCCCCTCCAGTTCCGCCATCACTTCGAACATCTCATAGACGCGGTGCGGTCCCGGATCGATGACGACGGCCCCTCTGCGGGGCCGTATTTCGATCAGGCCGATGGCGTTGAGCTGCATCAGCGCCTCGCGCACCGGCGTCCGCGAGACTCCGAACCGATTGGCGAGCACCATTTCGTCCAGCCGCTCGCCTGGGGAGAACTCATTGGAAAGAATTGCATTTTCAATCTCATCCCGGAGCCATCGGCCGACATTCTCGGACATTGGTTGCAGTTCCTTATACATAAGCACGATTCTTGTATACACGATACTTGACATCGTGTACGTGTTGTGGCAGATTACATACTACCGGTGAAACCATGCGATGGGAAGCAGCCGCACTCGCCGCAACCAGTCGATTTGAGAAGGGGGAGAATGGGCATGCCTGAGACCTCTTTTTTCACGGACATGCTGCAGAGCATCACCGATCGCGGACGTAAGCTCTTATTTTCCAGCTCACGTGTCTCTGAGGTCGCCGCCGAGGCGGATCTCGAAACCCTCTGCGAAATGCTGCTGTCGAGCCGCGGCGAAGCTTCGGGCATGGCCATTGCCGCCGAGATACTCGATCGCTGGAGCGCACTCGACGCAGAAAGGGTGCAGCACTTCTTTCACGTGCTCTCCGACAAATTCGGACCCGACACGGCGAAGCTCGACCGGGCGGTTGAAAACTACCGCACCGACAAGAGCTCAACTTCAATCATTGCTCTCCACCAGGCGGCAGAACCGCGGCGGCAGGAGCTGCTGCGCCGATTGAATCACGCGCCGAGCGGTACGGCAAAGCTCGTCCGGATACGTCAGCAGCTTCTTGCCTCGAAAGAGCAAACGACTGGGTTTCAAGCGCTTGACGCCGACTTTACGCATCTGTTCGGCTCCTGGTTCAACCGCGGTTTCTTGACTTTGCGCCCGATCGACTGGTCGACGCCGGCGCACATCCTGGAAAAGATCATCAAATACGAGGCCGTGCACGAGATCGCCGGCTGGGATGAACTGCGTCGTCGTCTTGCGCCGGCTGATCGCCGATGCTTTGCCTTTTTCCATCCTCGGCTGGCCGACGAGCCGCTTGTGTTCGTCGAGGTGGCGCTCGCGCGATCCGTGCCGAACTCCATCGCCGACGTGCTCAACGAAGGCAGGGTGCAAATTGCCGCCGACGAGGCAACGACGGCCGTCTTCTATTCGATCTCCAACTGCCAGGACGGCCTGCGCGGAATCTCGTTCGGCAATTTCCTAATCAAGCAGGTCGTGGACGACCTGCACAGGGATCTGCCGGGCCTCAAAAATTTCGTTACGCTGTCGCCCGTTCCGGGCTTTGCGCGCTGGCTCGCCAAGGCGCGTGCTTCGGCGAGCGACCCGCTGCTGTCGGATGCGGATCGCAAGGCGCTGACGCTGCTGGATGACCCGGCGTGGGCCGACGACGAAAACAGGGCGGCCGAGGTAGAGCGCGTCCTGCTGCGGCTCGCGGCGCATTATTTCCTGATCGCACGGACCGCCGACGGCCGCCCGGTCGATCCAGTCGCCCGCTTCCATCTCGGCAACGGCGCCCGGCTGGAAAGACTGAATTTTCTCGGCGATCGCTCGGCCAAGGCCATGCAGCAGGCACACGGCCTGATGGTCAACTACCTCTACAAGCTCGAGGACATCGTGACCAATCACGAGGCGTTGGCGCAGCGCGGGGAGGTTGTTGCATCGCCGCCTGTCAAGAACCTGATGAACCGGAACGGCGAAGCCGGCGCGACAGCTAACGTCGCCGGGTTTCGCGGCCGGGTGCGCAGGTCGTAAACGAGAAGGATTGGAGGAGGCAAGAATGAGCAACCATCTTTTCGACGCCATACGGGCGGCGGCCCGCGACAACGCGCCGTTCATCCGGATGAATGGTGGTCACATATGGGCCTATGATGACGCATTGGACCTTTCGAGCCGCATCGCGAGCGCGATCGATACGCTCGGCATTCGCCCCGGCGACCGAGTGGCCGTGCAGGTCGAAAAAAGTGCCGAGGCACTGATCCTCTACCTTGCCTGCCTTCGCTCGGGCGCCGTCTACCTGCCGCTGAATACCGCCTATACGCTCGCCGAGCTCGACTATTTCATCGGCGACGCCGAACCTAGGCTGGTCATAGTCCCGTCGGCCGGCCGCGAGAGCGTCGAGAGGATCGCAAAGCCGCACGGCGCGATCGTCGAAACGCTTAACGCCGATGGTACGGGCTCGCTTCTCGATCTCGCAGGAGACGAACAGGCCGA
Organism: Rhizobium sullae; assembly: GCF_900169785.1. Lineage (GTDB taxonomy): Bacteria > Pseudomonadota > Alphaproteobacteria > Rhizobiales > Rhizobiaceae > Rhizobium > Rhizobium sullae. The sequence goes on along the minus strand of NZ_FWER01000017.1, from coordinate 75,295 downwards.
CTTCGTCGATGCCTCGCGCACCGCCGACGACCTGGCAGCGATCCTATATACCTCGGGAACGACCGGGCGCTCCAAGGGAGCGATGCTCACGCACGGCAACCTGCTCTCGAATGCCGTAACCTTGCGCGACTGCTGGCACGTCACCGCCGATGATCGGCTAATCCATGCCTTGCCTTTCTTCCACACGCATGGGCTGTTCGTCGCTACGAACGTCACGCTGCTTGCCGGCGCCTCGATGTTCCTGCTGCCGAAATTCGACCCGGACGGGGTCATGTCGCTGATGACGCAGGCGACGCTCCTGATGGGCGTGCCGACCTTTTACGTGCGCCTGCTGCAGAGCCCCCGCTTCGACCGGCAGGCTGTCGCGAACATGCGCCTCTTCATTTCCGGTTCGGCGCCGCTGCTCGCCGAGACGCATATCGAGTTCAAGAACCGTACCGGGCATGCAATCCTTGAGCGCTACGGCATGACCGAAACCAACATGAACACGTCCAATCCCTATGACGGGGAGCGGATCGCCGGAACGGTCGGCCTGCCCCTCCCCGGCGTGACGCTGCGCATCACCGATCCCGCGACCGGCGCCGAGCTTGCGCCCGAGGAAACCGGCATGATCGAGATCAAGGGACCGAACGTCTTCAAAGGCTATTGGCGCATGCCGGAAAAGACCGCCGCGGAATTCACGGCCGACGGCTTCTTCATCAGCGGCGACCTCGGCAAGATCGACGAGGACGGTTACCTCCACATCGTCGGGCGCAGCAAGGACCTCGTGATCTCCGGCGGATACAACATCTATCCGAAAGAGGTCGAGGGCGAGATCGACCAACTCGAGGGTGTCTCTGAGAGCGCGGTCATCGGGGTTCCGCATCCCGATTTCGGCGAAGGCGTTACCGCCATCGTCGTTTGCAAGCCCGACACGGCGCTCGATGAAAAGGCGATCCTTGGCGCGCTCCAGGACCGGCTCGCGCGCTATAAGCAGCCGAAGCGCATCATCTTCGCCGAGGACTTGCCGCGCAACACCATGGGCAAGGTCCAGAAGAATGTCCTGCGGCAGCAATACGCCGATCTTTACATCACGACGTGAGCCAACCGCGCGCCCTCTGGGAGGAAGGCGCACGGATATGTCCAATCTTGAAGAACATTAGCTACCGGCGCTGGAGGCGTCGGAGGGAGGGGAATCATGAGCATCGAAATCCTATCCATACTGCTGCTTATCGCCATGTTCGTCATCGCGACCATCCAGCCGATCAACATGGGTGCCCTGGCCTTCGGCTGCACCTTCCTGCTCGGATCGCTTATCATCGGCATGAAGGCCAGCGACATTTTCGCGGGCTTCCCCAGCGACCTATTCCTGACGCTCGTCGCCGTCACCTACCTCTTCGCCATCGCGCAGATCAACGGCACCATCGACTGGCTCGTCGAATGCGCCGTGCGGCTGGTGCGCGGTCATGTCGTCTGGATTCCCTGGGTGATGTTCGTCGTTGCCGCGATCATCACCGGATTCGGTGCGCTCGGGCCGGCGGCGGTGGCGATCCTCGCCCCGGTCGCGTTGAGCTTTGCCGTGCAATACCGGATCCGCCCTGCGATGATGGGGCTGATGGTCATCCATGGCGCGCAGGCGGGCGGCTTCTCGCCGATCAGCGTCTATGGCGGCATCACCAATCAGATCGTCGCCAAGGCCGGCCTGCCCTTTGCCCCGACATCGCTTTTCCTCTCAAGCTTCTTCTTCAATCTGGCGATCGCCGTGCTGGTCTTCTTCGTCTTCGGTGGCGCTCGCGTGATGAAGCAGATACCGGCTGCTACCGGTCCCCTGCCCGAACTGCATCCCGAGGGTGTATCGGCGGCGATCCGGGGCCACGGCGGCACGCCGGCCAGGCCCATCAGGGAGCACGTCTACGGCACGGCGGCGGACACCGCTCAGAATTTGCGCCTGACTCCGGAAAAGATCTTCACCTTGATCGGCCTGACGGCGCTCGGCATCGGCGCTCTGGTCTTCAAGTTCAATGTAGGTCTGGTCGCGATCACCGTCGCTGTCGCGCTCGCCCTCATTTCGCCGAAGACCCAGAAGGCGGCAATCGACAAGGTAAGCTGGTCGACCGTGCTTCTGATTGCCGGCATCATCACCTATGTCGGCGTCATGGAGAAGGCGGGCACCGTCGACTATGTCGCCAACGGCATATCGAGCCTCGGCATGCCGCTCCTGATCGCGCTGTTACTCTGCTTCACAGGCGCCATTGTCTCGGCCTTTGCCTCCTCGACCGCGCTGCTTGGCGCCATCATCCCGCTGGCTGTTCCGTTCCTGCTGCAAGGCCACATCAGTGCCGTCGGCGTGGTTGCGGCAATCGCGATCTCGACAACAATCGTCGATACCAGCCCGTTCTCGACCAATGGCGCCCTCGTCGTCGCCAACGCCCCGGACGACAAGCGCGAACAGGTTCTACGGCAGTTGCTGGTCTATAGCGCGCTGATCGCCATCATCGGGCCGATCGTTGCCTGGTCGGTCTTCGTCTTGCCGGGCCTCGTCTGATGGCAGCACTGCCGCCGCCTTCGGGAGGCGAAAAATTGTCGGCGTCCGGTGGGAGAGGGACGCCCTGATCGAAGGTGCAATCGCGTCTAGGCCAGGATCTATTTGTCGCGCATTCGTCGCGAGCAGACCGACGTCGACACCGCAATCATCGCCCGGCGGTCCTTCCATTAACCGCCGGCCGTCTGGATCAGCGAGAGGTGGAGGTTGCAGAAGGCGTCGATCTTTCGCTGCAAAGCTTTCGCAGAAAATTATCAGTCACTTCTCATTCAAATAGCTGTTTTCAGTATCGCCGCGAGGCGGGCCGCGCGGGGCTATGCGAGGCGGATTAACCTTTGGTGACACGCGCATGATCGAGAAGATGGACGCCAAGGATAGCGGCTCTTTTTTCCATCAGCGCTCGTCCTCATCCACGCCACCGAGATCGACCCGTCACGGATAAGATGAGCTAATGACGCGGTGTCACCATGGCGGCCTCAACGGCGGTGAGGCCGGAGGAAAGCGCCTGCAGGCCGTCTTGTCCGAGAAGCGACGCCACTTCCGCCGAATAGCTGCAGGCAAGCATGGTCAGTTCGCGATAGGTATTTCGCCCCGCAGCCGTCAGTTCCAGATGTTCGACACGGCGGTCATCCTCATGCTGCGCCCGCTTTAGCCAGCGGCGTTTCTCAAGCGAGAAAACCGCGCGACTGACTTTGGTCTTGTGCATGGTCGAATGAACGCCCACCTCCTTCGCCGTCATGCGCCCGGAGCTGCCGAGTGCTGCGAGCGTGCGCCATTCCGGCCGCGTCAGGCCATATTTGGCCTTATAGGCCGCCGCAAAGCGCAACGCGATGAATTCCGCGGCGCGGTTTAGGCGAAAGGGCAGGAACTGCTCGAGATCGAATTGGCCGGTATCCATGGCTTCCTTGATAGTTACAAAATAGACAGTTACGTTTGTAACCATATTGAAAGAGGAGGTGCAAGGCATGCTGGAGAAGACGAGGAGCACGGCTGCCGATGCGGTCGTAAATAACCCGCAATACATGCCGGGCTTTGGCAATGATTTCGAGACGGAGTCCTTGCCCGGCGCTCTGCCGCAGGGCCAGAACAGCCCGCAGAAATGCAATTACGGGCTTTATGCCGAACAACTGTCAGGCTCGCCCTTTACCGCACCGCGCGGCACCAACGAACGCTCCTGGCTCTACCGCATTCGCCCGAGCGTGCGCCACACGGGCCGCTTTTCCAATGCCAGTTATCCCCTCTGGAAATCGTCGCCGTGTCTCGACGATCATACGTTGCCGCTCGGCCAGCTGCGCTGGAGCCCGATCCCGGCGCCTGCGGAAGAGCTCAACTTCCTCGCCGGCATCCGCACGATGACGGCGGCCGGCGATGTCATGACCCAGACCGGCATGGCGGCCCATGCCTATGTCTTCAACGCCGACATGATCGATGATTATTTCTTCAATGCAGACGGGGAACTGCTGGTCGTTCCGCAGCTCGGCGCCATCCGCGTCTTCACCGAAATGGGCATCATCGATGTCGAGCCCTTGGAGATTTGCCTCATTCCGCGCGGCATGATGTTCAAGGTATCCCGTCTCGGCGACGGATCCGAATGGCGTGGCTATATCTGCGAGAACTACGGCGCCAAGTTCACGTTGCCGGATCGCGGGCCGATCGGCGCCAATTGCCTTGCCAATCCGCGCGACTTCAAGACTCCGGTCGCCGTCTACGAAGACAAGGAAACGCCGTGCCGCCTGCACGTCAAATGGTGCGGCAAGTTCTATGTGACCGAGATCGGCCATTCGCCGCTCGACGTCGTGGCCTGGCACGGCAACTATGCGCCGTTCAAATACGACCTGCAGACTTTCGCGCCGGTCGGCGCAATCCTCTTCGACCATCCGGATCCGTCGATCTTCACGGTTCTGACGGCGCCTTCGGGCGAAGAAGGGACCGCCAATGTCGACTTTGTCATCTTTCCGCCGCGCTGGCTGGTGGCCGAACACACATTCCGCCCGCCCTGGTATCACCGCAACATCATGAGCGAGTTCATGGGGCTCATCCATGGTCAGTACGACGCCAAGGCGGAGGGTTTCGTCCCGGGCGGGATGAGCCTGCACAACATGATGCTGCCGCATGGGCCGGATTCGACGGGCTTTGAAAACGCGTCCAACGTCGAGCTGAAACCCGTGAAGCTTGACCATACGATGGCCTTCATGTTCGAGACCCGCTATCCGCAGCAGCTGACACGGTACGCAGCCGAGCTTGAGACGCTGCAGGACGACTACCTCGAATGCTGGGATGGTCTAAAACGCAAATTCGACGGAACAGCCGGTATCAAGTGATACAGTTCACTCGTCATTCAAGAATTGGAATTCAAAGAGCATGAAACTCGCCACGCTCAAAGACGCCACCCGTGACGGCCGCCTGGTGGTCGTTTCCAAGGACCTCAGCCGGTGCTCCGAAGTCCACCATATCGCCCGGACGCTGCAGGCTGCCCTCGACGACTGGGCTCACATCGCACCACGTCTTGCCGCCGTTGCGGAGGGTCTGGAAACCGGCGCGCAGCCATCCATGCGGTTTCACGAGCACGACGCCGCATCGCCGCTGCCGCGCGCCTATCAATGGGCGGATGGTTCGGCCTACGTCAACCACGTCGAACTGGTCCGCAGGGCACGCGAAGCCGAGATGCCAGCCACCTTCTGGACCGAGCCATTGATGTATCAGGGCGGTTCCGACAGCTTTCTTGGGCCGCGCGACCCCATCCTGGCGGCGGACATATCCTATGGCATCGATATGGAGGCCGAGATCGCCGTCATCGTCGATGACGTGCCAATGGGCGCCGCGATCGACGAAGCGCGTAGCGCTATCCGGCTCTTAATGCTCGTCAACGATATTTCCCTGCGTGGGCTGATCCCGTCGGAACTCGCAAAGGGCTTCGGTTTCTTTCAGTCGAAGCCCTCCTCGACATTCTCGCCGGTTGCGGTAACGCCCGATGAGCTTGGCGACGCCTGGGACGGCGGCAAACTGCACCTGCCGCTCATTGTCGACCTTAACGGCAAACCCTTCGGGCGCGCCAATGCCGGCATCGACATGACGTTTAATTTCGGTGAGCTCATCGTCCATGCCGCCAAGACCCGCCCGCTTTCCGCCGGCACCATCATCGGCTCGGGGACGGTCTCCAACAAGCTGGACGGCGGGCCTGGCAAGCCGATTTCCCAAGGCGGCGCCGGCTATTCCTGCATCGCCGAAATCCGGATGATCGAAACGATCGAGACCGGCGCTGCCGCAACACCCTTCATGAGGTTCGGCGATACTGTCCGCATCGAGATGAAGGATGCGGACGGGCACTCGATCTTCGGAGCAATCGAGCAGACCGTTGCGAAATACGAAAAGCAGTGAGGGCCGACATGGTGAGTGATACGGTTCTGTTCGACTACTGGCGCTCTTCTGCAAGCTACCGTGTCCGGATCGCGCTTAACATGCTGGCGATCCCCTATCGGACCGTTGCCATCGATCTTCTGGCCACGGAGCACAGGCAGCCCGCTCATCTCGCGCGAAATCCACAGGGACTGGTGCCTGTACTCCTTATCGATGGCGAGACACTGACCCAGTCGCTCGCCATCATCGAATATCTTTCGGAAACACGGCCGAATACGGGGCTTCTGCCCCCAGACGCGCTGGGCCGCCAACGTGTCAGGGCCCTTTCCTACGCCATCGCAATGGACATACATCCCATCTGCAATCTGAGCGTCGTTTCCCACATCATGCAGCAATCGGACGATCCCGACGCCGCCCGGCTGGCATGGATGGGCAGGTTCATCCGGGACGGTCTTAACGCTTTCGAGCTAATGCTGGACAGGCCGGAAACCGGCGAATTCTGCCATAAAGACCAGCCCACCATGGCTGAGCTCTGCCTCGTGCCGCAGATCTATAATGCCCGGCGGTGGAGTGTCGATCTTTCCGCCTATCCGCGCGCTACGGCGATTGCGGAAAAATGCGAACGGCTGCCGGCCTTTGCTGCGGCTCATCCCGATCGGGCGGCACGATCGAGCTCCGCAGCCGGATAAGAAAGCTAATCAGTCGTTCTTGAAGACCAGGCATACGCCGCCAGCTTTGCGCACGGCCGCACAGACCTGATTTGCCTCGCCCCTCGTTTGACGCGCAACGCGGGCGACATAGCGCGGCCGGTAACCGAAGCTGCGGTCGCGCTGGCGCAAAATGAGAGGCTTTTCGGCGTTCAGGGGCACCGGCAGCTTGCGAACGTCTTCCAGGAAAAGACTGCGTGCCGCTGCGGGGTCGAAGTGCGCGGCGAGTTGTGCGCCCCAAGGCGCCCACTCGCCTTCGGGCTGCCAAGGAGCAGACTTGAAACGGCGGCTTTCGGCAAGAGCGATGCAAGCCTCCAGGAAGGTCTTGTCCTTATCGAGTTCAAGTGCTGCTTTGTCGGGTGGGCTGTTTTTCCACTCTTCGACGGTGTGCGCTGTTATCGCCGTGACATAGCTTCGTGTCTCGAAAGGCAGGGAACCGGCTTCCAGAAAAGCCGAAAGACCATTTTCGCCGGCATTATAGGCTGCCGCCGCAAGCCCCAGATTGCCGAAGCGGTTGCGCAACTCATTGAGATAGGCCGCCGATGCCTGCAGTGCGCTCAGCGCATCATAGCTGTTTTTAAGACCGCGCAGTTTGGCGGTGCCCGGCATGAACTGCGCGATCCCCTCCGCACCCTTCGGACTGAGTGCATCGGGGCGAAAATGGCTTTCCTTCCAGATGAGCCGCGCAAAATAATCAGGGGGAAGTTGGTTGGCGCGCGCGAAATGATCGATGGCCGTGCAGATGTCCGTGCTGAAACTGTCCTTTCGGACGCAAAGGGCCGGCCCGCCGGAAGAAGCCTGCAGAGAGTAAAGACATGGCGGTGGCGCGGCACTCCCCTCAGGCTGTGAACCGGCGGGGTGGCTGGCAAGAAAGACAGCGATGAACGCACCTGCGATCGGCGCAAGTCTTCCGGCGGCCTTCCCCATGGAGCGCCTCATCGGTGCCCTCTCCAAACTCCATCGGATCGTCGCGCTGACACTATCACAAAAATTGCGCGCAAACCGCCTATCGCAGGCGCTCGCGCAACTGCCCGATCACGCCAACATCGGCATTGGCGAAGGCAAGCCGGAGATAACCGTCTTGGCTCTCGCCGAAATAGCTTCCAGGGATACAAATCACTCCGGCTTCCTTGGCTAGCCTTTCCGCCACCGTGGCGGAAGGCAGATCCCCACAAGGATGCCGGACGAAGGCGAAGTAGGCGCCGATTGCGGCGATCGACCAGCCGTTCGTTTCTGCCATGACCGCTTTCAGCGCCTCAGCGCGGCGCGAAATTTCCAGCCGGTTTGCAGCGCGCCAGTCCGCCAGGATCGGAAGGGCAGTTGCCACGGCGGCCTGAGCCGCCCGCGGCGCACAGATCTGCATGTTGTCCATGATCTTGGCGATCTCGCCGACGATGCGCGGACCGGCTGTTATCGCACCGAGCCGGTGTCCAGGAATGCAGAAGGATTTGGAGAAGCTGTAGAGCAGGACAAGCGTCTCATCCCAGCCCTCGATGGAGAGCAGATCATGCGGCGCTCCGGCATCGGCCGGCAGAAAGTCCCGATAGGTCTCGTCCAGGATCAGCCAGGCTCCATATTTCCGGCAAAGATGGAAGAGTTCGCGAAGCAACGCCGGCGGATAGACTGCGCCGGTCGGATTGTTCGGTGTGACGACCGCAAGGGCACGCACGCCCGATAACAAGGCCTTTTCTGCCGATGCCAGGCTCGGCAAGAAGCCTTTCGCAGCATCGCAATCGACGAGAACACGTCCGATGCCCAGCATGGAAAGCGTGGTTTCGTGATTGAAATAGAAGGGATTGGTGAGCGCGATCGTCTCGCCCGATTTGGCAAGCGCGATGGTGCTGCACATGAAGGCCTGATTGCAGCCGGAGGTGATATGGATGTTGGCGGCAGCAACGCTCGTGCCATAGACGTCCGACATATGCGCCGCATAAGCCTTCCTGAGCGCCTCCTCCCCTTCGATGGCGCCATAGCCGGTCATAGCTGGAGAGGCGGCCGCCTCGCCGAGAAGCCGCAGCATCTCTGGATGAGCGGGATAGCCGGGCACGGCTTGGGACAGGTCGATCAGCGGTCCTTTGCCGCCATTATAGTCACGCGCCCAGGCAACCACAGAAGGGATGGGTGGCGGCGACAAACGAGAGACGAGCGGATTTGGATGGGCAAGCGGCATTCCGGGCTTTCCTTGAGAGATCGATTACGGTTTCAGGCGGCGCTTGACGGGCCGTTGGGCGGCGGCGCGAGCGCGCGAGACAGGCGTGAAGCTTTCGGCTGTAGCCGCCGGAGCGTCAATTCGCCCGCGCCCGCGGATCACACGCCGGGCCGACGTCTGCGGCTCTGCCCCGCGATCTCTTTCGAGGGCGGAGAAGAACCAGTCGATAAAGACCCTAACGATCGGCGCGGCGCGCACTTCGTTTCGGCAGGCGACATAAAAGGCATCATTGGCCGGAACGGAGAGATCAAAGGGTACGACGAGTTCGCCCTGAGCGATCAGGCTGCCGGCCGTAATCGCATCGCCGAGCGCAACCCCCTGCCCGCTCAAGGCCGCCTCCGTGGATAGCCGCGCATCGCTCATGAAGTGCTGCCTGCCGCGCGGCATGTCCAACGCGTCGGCTGCAGCAAGCCAGGTGTTCCATTCGCGTCCATCGTCGCCGTGAAGCAGGACGTGATCGCGCAGATCGCGCACAGAGCGCAACGCGCGGCTGTTCATCAGGGTCGGGCTGACGACGGGGAAAAGTTGCAGGTTGCTCCAAAGGCGCGCCCAGCAGTCCAGCCAGGTCCCGTCGCCATAAAGAATGCAGACATCGATATCCGGCGAGTAAAGCCGGTCGGGGTCGTTGGAGGCGACGAGCGTCAGGCTGATATCCGGGAACTGTTCGCTGAACTGGTGCATGCGCGGAATCAGCCAGAATGAGAGCAGAGCCGGCACGCATGAAATCCTAAGGCTGCCGCTGGTCGATGGCCGGGTCACCAGCGCCGTTGCCGCTGCGATCGTCTCGAATGCAGTTGTTAGAGCCGGTAAAAGCAGAGCAGCCTGCGGCGTGAGCTTCAGCCGCTTGCCGTTGCGCTCGAAAAGCGGCGTGCCGAAGACCGCTTCCAGCGCCTTGATCTGATGGCTGATGGCCCCATGAGTAACATTGAGCTCGCGCGCAGCCGCCGAGACCGAGCCGCGGCGAGCGGCGGCCTCGAAGGCACGCAATGCATTCAGCGGCGGCAGTCGGTTGAACATGGCAACCTAATGTGAAAAAATCTCACGCTAATTGCTATTACAATGTGAATTGCATTTTCAACTTTTTTGTCGGGTAATGCAAAAAATAAACGACAGCAAGGGGAATGGTCGTGAACCGCAGCGCGGTTCCGCTTTCCCACCTTTTGAGACAAGAGGTGAACCGGAATGGCCTGGGATCAGACGAAACTCGAAGAACTACGTGCGAAATTCGCCGAGAGCCACGGCGGCCAGATACTCGATCCTGACTTCCGCAAGGTGGCCGATAAGATCTTTTCAAAAACCGGCACGCGCCTTGCTCCTTACGCCGGCATTCCGACATTCCTGAGCGCCCCTTACATGCCGGTCGCCGCCGATGAGCCGGATTTCGGCAATCTGCAGGTCGCAATCACCGGTATCCCGATGGATCTCGGCGTCACCAACCGTCCGGGATCGCGCTTCGGACCGCGCGCACTGCGCGCCATCGAGCGCATTGGTCCTTATAATCATGTGCTGGGCACGGCGCCGCTGTTTGATTTGCGCGTCGCCGATATCGGCGACGTCCCCTTCCAGAGCCGTTACCGGCTGGAACTCAGTCATGACGACATCGAAAAGCGCATCAATCAGATCATTGATGCAGGCGTCGTACCGCTTTCAGTCGGCGGCGATCACTCGATAACGCACCCGATCCTGAAGGCCGTCGGCAAGAAGCAACCGGTCGGCTTGATCCACATCGATGCGCATTGCGATACGGGGGGCGCGTTCGACCAGACAAAGTTCCACCACGGCGGTCCGTTCCGCAATGCCGTCCTCGACGGCGTGCTCGATCCGACCCGTACTGTGCAGATCGGCATCCGCGGTTCGGCCGAATATCTCTGGGAGTTCTCCTACGAATCTGGAATGACGGTGATCCATGCTGAGGAGGTGACGGGCATGGGGATTCCGGCGATCATCGAGAGGGCAAAGGCGATCGTCGGCGGAGCTCCCACCTATCTATCCTTCGACATCGACAGCCTCGATCCGAGCTTTGCGCCCGGCACCGGCACACCGGAAGTCGGCGGCTTGACGACGCGGGAGGTTCTGGAATTGATCCGCGGCCTGAAAGGGATCAATCTTGTCGGCGGAGATGTTGTCGAGGTCGCCCCGCAATATGACGCCACGACCAATACCGCCCACGCCGGTGCCCAGGTCTTGTTCGAAATCCTGAGCCTGATGGTCTTCAGCCCATCCATCGGCAGCAAGCGCGATTGAGCCCGGCAACGACCGAATCTGCAACGTCATGACAGACCAAACAAAAAAGGGAACAAAGCCATGAAAACCATTCTCGACAAGGCGGTCAGCCGCCGAAACGTGCTGGCAACCGGCCTCGCCGCCACCAGCACGCTCGCCATGCCTGCCGTTCTGCGCGCGCAGGACAAGTCGCTGAAGGTCGGCGTCTATGGCGGTTACTTCAAGGATTCGTTCGACAAGAACGTCTTTCCGGAATTCACCAAGGCAACCGGCATTGCCATCGAATCGGTGGCCGAACCGACAGGCGAGGCCTGGCTGGTGCAGCTGGAACAGGCCGCCAAGGCCGGCCAGGCGCCTGCCGACCTTTCGATGATGTCGCAGGTCGCGATGTTAAAGGGCCAGGCAACCGAGCTCTGGACGCCGATCGACATGGCAGAGCTCAAGAACGCCTCCGGCCTCATCGACCGCTTCGTCAACAAATATCCGGACGGCCGCGTTGCCGGTGTCGGTGCCGTGGCGTGGTACATCACGCTCGTCACAAACACGGATGTCTACAAGGAAGCTCCGACCTCCTGGAACGCGCTGTGGGATCCGGCAAATGCCGACAAGCTCGGCCTGCTTGCCCTCGTCTCCAACTCATTCCTACTCGAAGTGACGGCCAAGACGCATTTCGGCGGTACGAATGCGCTCGACACCGAGGAAGGCATCCTGAAGGCGTTCGACAAGCTTGCTGAGGTGAAGCCGAATGTCCGCCTCTGGTATCGCGACGAGGCGCAGTTCGAGCAGGCGCTGAAGTCCGGTGAAATCCCGATGGGCCAGTATTACCACGATGTCACCGGGCTGGCCGCCGCCGACGGCTTCCCGGTCCGCTCGACCTTCCCGAAGGAAGGCGGCATCCAGGATTCCGGCTGCTGGGCGCTGTCGCGCACTTCCAAGAAGGCGGAAGAGGCACATATCTTCATCGACTACATGTGCCAGCCGGCCATCCAGGCGCTGATGTCGCGCAAAGTGGGCACAGCACCGACCATCAAGCGCGAATTGCTCGACTTGACCGACAAGGAGTTCGCAGCCGTCTCCTCCGACATCGAGCCGATCACGCCGCGCTACGATCTCTACCAGAGCAAGTCCGATTGGCTGAACCAGAAATGGACGGAACTCATCGTCGGCTGAGTTTCGAAGCCTGAATGCTCCCCAATGATCGGCATGCGCCTTCCGGCTTTGACGGCAAGGCGCATGCGGGGCATTCTTCATACGCACGCGGCTCACGCGGGGGATCCATGTCCGGACTGACACTCAACAACGTCACCAAACAATTCGGCGCCTTCACCGCCGTCGACAACGTACAGCTCAGCGTTCCGCATGGCACGTTCGTCTGCCTACTCGGCCCCTCCGGCTGCGGCAAGACAACTTTGCTGCGCATGATCGCCGGCCTCGACATGCCGACGAGCGGCGCCATCGTGCTCGACGGCAGCGACATTACGGCCATCCCGACCCACAAGCGCGACTTGGGGATGGTGTTTCAGTCGCTTGCGCTTTTCCCCCACCTCAGCGTTGGCGAAAATATCGCTTATCCGCTGCGCATCCGCGGTACGGCGAAGGAGGCGCAAAAGAAGCGCGTCGACGAATTGCTGACGATGATCCATCTCCCCGGATATGCCGACCGTCCCGTGAACAAGCTTTCCGGCGGCCAGCGCCAGCGTGTCGCGATCGCGCGTGCGCTGACGATTTCGCCTAAGCTCTTCCTCCTCGACGAACCGCTTTCGGCACTGGACGCAAAACTGCGGGAGGCGATGCAGGTTGAGCTTCGCCAGCTTCAGCAGAAGCTCGGCATCACGACAATCGTCGTGACCCACGATCAGCGCGAAGCGATGACGATGGCCGATACCGTCGTCGTCATGAACAGCGGAGAGATCCGCCAGGCGGCCAGCCCGATCGAGATCTACCGCCGTCCCGCCGACCGCTTCGTCGCCGACTTCATCGGTTCGACCAATCTGCTCAACGTCGAGGCCGACAGCGCCGGCCGGGCAACCGTCCTCGGCAAGGTGATCGAAGGTGTTTTGCTTCCGCCCGGCCTTAGCAAGGCAACGATATCGGTGCGGCCGGAGGACGTGCACCTGACAGTGCCAGGCAGCAACACCATTGGCGGCAAGGTAACCTTCATCCGCGATCTCGGCGGCACGATCGAGACGTTCCTCGATCTTTCCGGGACGCAGGTCGTCGCCGTTTCGACGCCGCGCGAACGGCCGCTCGTCAACGTCGGCGATGAGGTCGGCGTCAAGCTCTCGCCCGATGTCTGCGTGGTGCTGCAGAAATGAGGCGCGAACCACCGCACAAGATTGCCGATTACTGGCCACTCGCCTTCCCGGCCGGAATGCTGACGGTCTTTTTCGTCATTCCCTTTACAACGATGATTGCCGTGAGCTTTTTCCAGCGGCAGCAGGGCGGCTTCTACACACCCGCCTTCGTGTTCGACAATTACGCTCGCTTCGTCAGCCTATTCTTCGGCAAGGTACTCGGCTTTTCACTGTTCCTTGCAATCGCTGTTGCGATCTGCTGCATCGTGCTTGGCATTCCATTCACCTATCTGCTGACGCGCATGGGACGGAAGGCTCAGGTCGTTTGGCTGGTCGCGCTGCTGTCGATCCTTTCGCTTTCTGAAGTCATCATCGGCTTTGCCTGGTCGACGCTGTTTTCGCGCACCGCCGGCATCACCAATCTGCTTGTCATGGCGGGCGTCATGCAGCAGGCCGTGGCGCTGACGCCGAGTTTCAGCGCGGTTCTGGCCGGCATGGTCTATCAGGCCCTGCCTTACACGATCCTGATCCTCTATCCCGCCCTCGTCCGGCTTGATCCGACCCTGACGGAAGCGGCACGTACTCTCGGCGCTTCGCCAGTCAAGGCATTTTTCACGATCGTCGTGCCTGCGTTGCGCAACACCATCATCGCGACGCTCATCATGGTCTTCATCTTCGCACTCGGCTCCTACCTGCTGCCGCAGATTCTCGGACGTCCATCGCACTGGACCCTTTCGGTGCTCATCACCGACCAAGCCGTCTACCAGTCGAACATGCCGTTTGCCGCCGCGATGGCCGTATTTCTCGTACTGGTGACGCTCGCCATGGTCGGACTGACGGTGCTGATCGGCCGCAAGGGAGAAACGGCATGAACACCTTTCTCCACCGCTTGTATTTCTCTCTGATCGGCCTTTTCCTGGCAGCACCTATCATCGTCGTTGCCGGCGTCTCAGTGAACGCGAAGCAGAGTCTGACCTTCCCGCCCCAGGGCTTTTCGCTCGGCTGGTATGGTGAGGTCTTCACCAATCCCGAATGGCGGAACGCACTTTTCGCCTCGCTGACGCTGGCCATTCTGTCCGCAGCACTTGCAGTACTCATCGCCTTGCCGCTTGCCTGGTTTTTATGGCGGCGAATTGCCCCATGGGCGAACATCTTCCAGCTCTTGGGCATCGCGCCCTTCACCCTGCCGCCCGTCATCACTGCGCTCGGGCTGTTGACATTCTGGGCGACCACCGGCTTTTACGGTGCGCCGTGGACGGCCGTAATCAGCCACGCAATCTTCTTCGTCACATTACCGCTGGTGACGCTGTCGCTCGGCTTCACGTCGATCGACCGCTCCTTCGTCGAAGCAGCCGCGACCATGGGTGCAAATGATCGCACGATCTTCACAACAATCGTCTTGCCGCTGATCCGGCCCTATCTGGTCTCGGGCTACGCCTTTGCCTTCGTTCTGTCGCTGAACGAGTACATCGTCGCCTACATGACAGTGGGCTTCACGCTGGAGACCTTGCCGATCAAGATCTTCAACGCGCTGCGTTACGGCTATACGCCGACGATGGCGTCTGTCACGATCCTCTTCGTCGCGACAGCTGCCCTCATATTCGGCTTGATCGCCCGCTTCGGTGATCTTCCAAAGCTATTGGGAGCAATGGCATCAGAAAAATGACCGAACAGAAGCTGTGAAATTTCATGGCAGCGTCAACCCGCCATCAACAGCGTATTGGCTACCTGTAACATAGGAAGAGTCGTCACACAGCAGAAAGAGCGCCACCGCTACCGCCTTCCCAGCGGATCCGATACGTCCGATGGAGGGCGGCCGGGAGGAACTTTGTTGCCGCGCGAGGAATGGCGGCAATGCCGTCAGGGGAAGAAAGTTTCGGATGGCCGTTGCGGGAGGACGATCGAGGCGGAGCCGCTCTCCGGTCAGACATGCCTCATCGAGCCCGCACATGGAGCGCCGCTAACGTCAGGCAAAGGGACGTGGCAATGGCCGCCGCACACAGTTGGGCCGTGCTGTGGTCTCGGCGCATCGGCGGACCAATCACTCCGGCCTTAGTTCAGGCAGTACCAGGTCCCGCGACCCGCTCCATGAAGGGTCAGATGCCCCTGCTCGGTCAACGCCCGAAGATGATCCTTGACGGTGTTGCGGCTTGCGCCTGTGGCCTTGGCCGCGTCCATCACCGTAACCCGCCCACGCTCACGCGCCAGTTCGAGGATCGCGACCGACAATTCCGGCAGGTCGCCCAGCAGGATGCGTTCACGCGCGATCTTGCGCTCGAGCCGCTGCTTCTGGCGCTGCAGGCTCCGTAGGAAAAACTCGACCCACGGATTCCAGTCCTGTTGGTTCGACCGGATTGTGCCCTGCGTTCGACGAAGCGCGAGGTAATAGGATTCCTTATTCTGTTCGATAACGCTTTCGAGAGAGCTATACGGAACGTAGGAATAACCCGCCCGCAATAGCAGCAGAGTGGTCAAGGCTCGCGACAGGCGGCCATTGCCGTCCTGGAAAGGATGGATTTCCAGAAAGACCACAACGAAGACAGCGACGATGAGCAGAGGATGGAACGTCCCATCCTTCTCCTGAGCCTGTTGCCAGGCCACCAGTTCTGACATCCGGCTCGGCGTATCGAACGGGGATGCTGTCGCGAAAACGACGCCCAGGCTTCGTCCATCTTCGTCGAAGGCTTCGACGTTGTTGGCAAGGGTTTTCCAGTTTCCCCTGTGTCGCTCATCCTTGGTCGAGTGAGCAAGCAGATCCCGATGGAGTTGGCGGATGTGATTTTCGTCAAGCGGGATCGCGTCGAAGGCGGAGAAGATTGTTTCCATCACCTCGGCATAGCCTGCGACCTCCTGTTCGTCTCGGCTGGTGAACGAGCCGATACGGAGGTTCGAGAGCAGCCTTTCGACTTCGCGGTCGCTTAGTTTTGCGCCTTCAATNGCTGGTGAACGAGCCGATACGGAGGTTCGAGAGCAGCCTTTCGACTTCGCGGTCGCTTAGTTTTGCGCCTTCAATGCGGGTCGACGAGCCGATGCTTTCGATCGTCGCCACCCGCCGCAAACTGGACAACCGGTCGGGCGCGATGCGGCCGAGCGCTCGCCACGCACCTTTGAATTCGTCGATCTCGGCGATCAACGACAGGATCTCAGGCGTGATACGCAATTTCGCAAGATTAAGGACTGTCATCCATTATCCCATCCGTTTCCATCCAAATGGGATATGGCACATCGAGATCCATTTTTCCATCCATTTTCATCCAATATGAACTAATGGACGGCGGAAGTCACAACGAAGAGGCCCGCCCGATGGGCGGAGCCTCGATGAACTCAGTCGCGATTGGGGCGAGACCAGATCAACTGGTAACCGTCCTCGCCTTCGACCTCGGCCAGCGTTGCGTAGATCGGAGCCGGGAAGCTCGGGTCGTCCAGCTTGACCGAGAGGTAGTCGCGGTCCGTCTGTTCCGAGCGCTTCTGCCAGGCGGCGCCGAGCTCGACGTTATGTGCAGCTCCACATAATGTCGATTATGCTGAGAACGTGACTATGCAGAGTGTCGGTCGCTGAAGGCCGGATTTGCCGGTGATTTCTGCGGATTTCTCTCCGCATAATTCCGGGGGAGGAGATAAGCGCCCCGCTCACTGCGGGGCGCCATCATTCGATTACATAGCCGAGCGCGCGATAACCCACTCGTCGCTTTGCGGCCATCCGGGCCAGCACCGGAACGGTGCTATCGACATAGTCGACGACCAAGACGTCTCTCTTACCATCATGTAGGCGATGCAGACGGCCGACATACTGCGCCAGAGTTCCCTTCCAGGCGATCGGCATGGTCAGGAACAATGTGTCGAGCCGTGCGTCATCGAAGCCTTCCCCGATGTAAGGCCTATCGCAAGTATCAGGCGCTCATCATCGTCGGCGACATTCAATGCAGTATTGGCTTGCTTGCGGTCCTTCGCCGACATGCCGCCGCGCAGCACCACCAGATTTTTTACAAACGGCGAGAACTTCTGCTGGAGATAATCGAGATGGTCCTTTCGCTCGGTCAAAACGATCGGCGAACGCTTGGCCTCAAGCGATTTCAACACGTCATCGAAGATAAGTTCATTTCGCCCGTGATCCTGCGCAAGGGCTGCGCGGAACCGGGATTGCCGCAAACCTTTTGCACGAGGTTACAGAGCATGCACGAAACCACGGTGTTCTGCAGCTGGAGCTCGCGGTGAATGCGGAGAATTCGGCAGCGATACGATTCCATCAACGCCACGGTTTCGTAGAGGTTGGTCGCATTCCAAACGGCTTCCTTGGCCACGGCACCGAGAACGAGGAGTTGATCATGGTCCTGCGCTTGAAGTAATCACCAAACTTGGTACCGGAA
Organism: Rhizobium sullae; assembly: GCF_900169785.1. Lineage (GTDB taxonomy): Bacteria > Pseudomonadota > Alphaproteobacteria > Rhizobiales > Rhizobiaceae > Rhizobium > Rhizobium sullae. Next base: position 57,617 of record NZ_FWER01000017.1, on the reverse strand, counting down.
CCGAAGTACCGGTTTCGACCCAAAGGGGCCCATCATTCAGCGAAATATAGAGTCGGCTTCGCGCCACAGCGTCTTCTCGCGCCGCAGAATTATGAGCTGAAAGGCCGCTCCTCCCGCAGTCACAGCGCTTGATGGGATCAGGACCGAGGATCCCAGTTCTGCGGGGACGTCCAAGGATCAATGCTCTCGATGACATCCCCGACCAACGCACCGGTCGGGGATGTGAGATTACACATTGAGTGTCTTGCTGAGGGGCATGGCCCGGATCCGCTTGCCAAGAGCCTTGTAGACCGCATTGGCAACCGCTGGCCCGATCGGCGGAACACCCGGTTCGCCGATGCCCGAGGGCGGATTGGCAGAGGCGAGGATGTGGACCTCCACCGCCGGCATCGCGTCGATCCGCAGCGGCGCATACATATCGAAGTTCCCCTGGTCGACCTTGCCCTCCGTCAGGGTGATCTCCTCGCCCATGATGGCGCCCAAGCCGAAGCCTATGCCGCCCTCAACCTGGGCGCGCACCTGGTCGGGATTGACCGCCAGACCGCAATCGACGGCGGCGACGACGCGTTCAACCTTGATGCCTCCACCTTCGTCGGTCGAAACCTCCGCAATCTGAGCCACCACCGACCCGAAACTCTCGGCCACGGCGACACCTCGGAAGCGGCCCTTCGGCAAGGGTTTCGTCCATTCCGCCTTTTCCGCCGCCAGCTTAAGGACGACCGCATGGCGCGATTGCGGTTCGAGCATCGACAGGCGATATTCGATCGGATCGCGCCCTGCCGCTTCGGCAACTTCGTCGATGAAAGTCTCCGCGGCAAACGCCGTATGCGTCGAACCCACCGAGCGCCACCAGAGAACAGGTACTCCGACTTCAGTGGTCGTTAGGCCGACCGTCTGGTTGGGAATGGCATAGGGCAGATTGTTCGCCCCTTCGACCGAAGTCGGGTCGACGCCGTTCTGGATCGCGCCTTCGAACATTGTCTTTGCCATGATGGACTGACCGACAATGTGGTTGCTCCAGGCCACGAGCTTTCCGTCACCATCGATCCCGGCCTTGAGCGTATGGACATAGGATGGGCGATATCGGCCGGCGCGCATGTCGTCCTCGCGGGTCCATTGCACCTTCACCGGCGCCCGGAACCCGATAGCCTTGGCGACATAGACGGACTCGACGACCACATCGCCATCGAACACGGCGCGTCGGCCGAAGCTGCCGCCCGTCTTCATGACATGCAGTTGCACCTTGTCTGGCGTGATGCCGACGATCTGGCCGGCCAGCATCTGATAGACGTCGGGGAACTGATGCCCGCCCCAGATTTCCAGCGTGCCGTCGTCATTCCTGCGGGCGACTGCATTGAGCGGTTCCATCGCCGAATGCGCCAGATAGGGGAACTCGAAGGTCGCCTCGATGACCTTGGCCGCCGCCGCAAAGCCCGCGTCGGCGTCGCCGTCCTTGCGGGCGACCGCTTTGGGAGCCTTGCCCGCGAGATCCCTGTACATTGCCATGAGTTCGGGCGTGCCGCGTTTTTCCGCCGCCGTCTCGTCCCATACGACCTTGACGGCTTCGCGGCCCTTGATCGCCGCCCACATATGCTCAGCGACGACGGCGATACCGCGCGGCGTCTCGACCACATCGACGACCCCCTTGACGGCACGCGCCGCGGCGGCATCGAAGGACTTGACCTTGGCACCGAACATGGGTGGATGGATCATCACCGCCGTCAGCATGCCGGGAAGCTTGACGTCGATCGTGTACTGCTCGGTTCCGTTGGTCTTGCGGGCACTGTCGAACCGCTTCAGCTTGGCATTGCCGATCAGCTTCCAGTCGGCCGGCTGCTTGAGTTTCACATCGGCCGGCACGGGCATGGCCGCCGCCTTGGCGGCAAACGCACCGAAGCCGGCGGTCTTGCCGGACGGATGTGCCAGCACGCCGTTTTCGACGGTGATCTCCGCCGGCTGCACACCCCATTCGGATGCCGCAGCGGCCACCAGCATGGCGCGCGCCGCCGCGCCTGCTTTTCGATAGCGTTCCCAGGAGGTGACCATCGAGGTGGACCCGCCCGTTCCCTGAATGGCGCCGCCAAAGGCGACGTTGCCATAGGCCTTCACGTTGCCGGCGACGCCCTGGACATCGATGGACGACCAATCGGCGTCGAGTTCTTCCGCAACGAGCGTTGCAAGACCGTTATAGGAACCCTGTCCCATTTCGAACTGGGACGACAGAACCATGACCCTGCCGTCGCCGTCGATCGTCAGATAAGGGGTGAAGGCAGCCGCCTTGTTCGCATCCGCCGCAGTTTCGCTCGCGGTGGCAGGCGACGAAGCCAGAATATGGTAGCCGACGGCAACACCGCCACCGGCCGCGAGCGCGCCGAGCATGAACTGCCGGCGGGATGCCTGCGTCTTTGTCACGGGCAGCACCAGGGATTGCATCAGTTTCGGGATCATCGCTCAAGCCTCCAGACGCTTGGCAGCTTCATGAATCCCGGCACGGATTCGGTGATAGGTGGCGCAACGACAGAGATTTCCCGTCATCGCGGCGTCGATATCATCGTCGGTGGGCTTTGGATTGTTCGTCAGCAGATCGGTCGCCGATATGATCTGCCCGGACTGACAGTAGCCGCATTGCGGCACATCGAGATCGGCCCAGACCGTCTGCACGGTTTGTGCCACCTTGCCCGAAAGCCCCTCGATGGTCGTCACTTTCGCGTCGCCAATGTCGCCGACGAATGTTTGACAGGAACGCACTGCCGCGCCGTCCAGCAGGACGGTGCAGGCGCCGCATTGCGCCATGCCGCAACCGAATTTCGTCCCTGTCAGCCCGACGAGATCGCGGATTGCCCAGAGAAGCGGCATATCCGCCTCGGCCTCGACCTGATGTTCGTTGCCGTTGATCGTCAAAGTCACCATGATGTTCTCCTCGCGTTATGACGCGCCATCACGGAGCGCCGCCCCCGGCCATACCGGTCCGCGCTTCCCTGACGATCGTCATCTGCCGGGCAAGCTTATAAGACGATATTGAAGCCTGATAGAGCCGATCCTGTCGGATTATTGCCCGATCCTGTCGCATAGATTATTTTCTGCCATTTGCAGGATTGAACTTTCGGACGGACCGAGACCGGCCATAAAGGCTGGTGATGGCGCTAGCCGACGGAGCTGCGGCTGGCTGAATCGCCGGCATTGAGGATGGCCCTGACGTCGCGCAGAGGAGGATGACCGAACATGCGGCGATACTCCCGGCTGAACTGCGTCGGGCTCTCATAGCCAACCTTGAGCGCCGCGGTCGCCGCATCCAGCGAGCCAGACAGCATCAGTTCCCGCGCATGGTGAAGCCGCAGATGCTTCTGGAATTGCAGCGGGCTCATGGCGGTCATGGCCCGGAAATGATGATGCAGCGTCGAAACGCCCATGTTTGCCATGTCCGCCAACGCCTCGACGCGAAGAGGCATGGCATAGTTCTCCTTCAGCCAGGCAACCGCTTTTGCCACGCGGTTGCTATTCGTTCCGGCGAGCGCAAAGCGGCGCAGGCGCGCACCATGTTCACCTGTGAGGAGTCGGTAGTAGATTTCGTTCTGAATATGGTTCGCCATGAACGGAATATCGTCAGTCGAATTTGCCAGCGAAATCAATCGCCCGAAGGCGTCGTAAAGTTCCGGCGTAACCGTACCCACGACGACGCCGCGGTCGCGGTCGGATGTATCTGTCGGATGCAGATCGTGATTGGCAATCAGACGCCGAAGCGCCTCGAGATCCAGGCGCAACTGGCCAGCCACATAAGGCTCCACCTTGCTCGCCTCACAGATTTGGCCGGTCATCGGCAGGCCGATGGTCGTGAGGAAGAAGTGTGACGCATCATAGACAAGTGTTTCGTCCCCGACACGGACGCGCTTGCTCCCGCTGATGATCACCGAGAGACTGGGTTGATACAATGTGAAGAAGGGTCCGGCAGGCTCGACGACGCGATAGAGCGACAGGCCCGGTATCTCGTGCTTGAAATTGATGCCATCCCACGGCAATTGCGCCAGCACGTCGAGAATCCGCGAACGAATGCCAGCCGTTTGATCCTGAAAACTCTCCGCGTGGGCCAAAAATGCTCTCCATCGAACTGGTTTCCCGACTATCTTCTATACGAAGGGAGTACACCAGCATTATCACATTAATTTGATTTCCAGAGTATCAGGCAAGAATTCAACAGGAACGAGCTAACGCCTCGCAGAGACCGAGCGCTATGCAGTTTCGGCGCTTGGACACAGCAGCAATGACCGAGGGCCTGGCTGTACGTGTCGCTCGATCCGGAATCCAAACGAAAGGTTCAATCCCGCCATGAAAGTAATGAAAACTGCAGCAGTCTTCAGTTCGACGAACGGCTCGGGCGCATCATGAACCCAAGCCTCGCCGAGTACCACGTGCCTGTGCACATGGACGTACCCGAGATCGAGGTGATCTGGACGGATATACCCGATCCGCACGCACCGATGGGCGCACGCGGCATCGGCGAGATTGGCATTACAGGTGTCGGCGCGGCGGTAGCAAACGCCATCTTCAATGCGACAGGCCGTCGTATTCGCGACCTGCCGATAACATTGGACAAGCTGCTATAGCGTTCACGTAGGACACTCGGCGCAATTGACGACGAATGATTGTCGTTGGTGACCTTGCGTAATAGGCCGACCGGCCAGTCGGATGCCTTTGTCGCATGTTTCCATCGTGCCGTTTCTCACCTCCCACAACCACGATTCCACACGAAAGTGACGCAAATGCCGACTTATTACACAGGACCCGTAAGCGACCATTTCGATGGCAAGCGCTTCTTTGGCCCCGTCCACTCGGGCCGGAAGTCGCTATCGCACATCCTGCGCTGGCGTCTTGGCGGCAAGCGTGCGGTCTGGCCGAGAAGTTTTGATAACCCGGATCCCGATCCGGTACTGCCCCAAGCGGAGCCGGGCACGGTGCGGGTGACGATGATCGGGCATGCCTCTTGTCTCATCCAGCTCGAGGGTGTCAATCTTCTCGTTGACCCGGTCTGGTCCGAGCGAGCCAGTCCAGCGAGTTTCGCCGGTCCGCGACGGGTGCGCAAATCCGGTCTGGCGATTGACGATCTGCCGCCGATCGATCTGGTGCTGGTGAGCCACAATCATTACGACCACCTCGACCTGAAAACGCTGAGGATGCTCATCGACAAACATGACCCCGTCATCGTCACACCGCTAGGCAACGACGTGATTATCCGCACAGCGATCCCGAGGGCACGAACCGTCGCCCTCGACTGGGACGAACGCTCGGATTGGCAACACCTTTCGGTTACGGCCGTGCCTGTGCAGCATTGGTCAGCGCGCGGTTTTCGTGATCGCAACGCCGCACTTTGGGCCGGCTTTGTCTTAAATTGGAGAGAGCATGCGATCTTCATTGCCGGCGATACTGGCTTTGGGGCAGGCTGGTGGGCCCAGCGAGCGAGGCGGAAAGATCGTCCCTACGACCTGGCCATATTGCCGGTCGGTGCTTATGAGCCTAGATGGTTCATGGAAGATGCACACATGATGCCGGAAGAAGCAGTCGCGTCGTTTGACCTTCTCAATGCGCGCCACGCGCTCGGCTGCCATTTCGGTACCTTTAATTTGACAGACGAGCCGGTGGAGGAACCTTTGCAACGACTTGGACACGAACTTGACCGGCTCGACATCGATCGTGCGCGGTTTCGAACGCTCAAACCGGGCGAAGCTTGGACCATTTCATTGTAAGTCGCGTCGGCTGAGGGCGAAATTTGAAAAGCCTTTGCGCCGATATTCGAGCCATATCGCACCAGTTTTTTGATGTTCGTCGCCGCACTTCCTTCAACAGGGTCACCCCCTCCGGGCTCACAGGAGGTAAGATTACGTGACTGCCTCTACGCGCCCCCTAAGCTAGATTAGCAGACATGGTTTCCGTACAGGAATCAACGTCAGGGTTTCGGTCGCTTTCATTGGTGTCCCTGGCATCGCAAACCATCACGCGCAGCTTGGCGCACACAGACATGAGTAGGTCACGCGTGCGCTCCGCCCGGGGCATGATCGAGAGCTCGACGTTGACGCGCGGCAGATCCAGCATGGCGTACACGGGCAGCATGGCGAACCGGCAGGCGGGCACATCGACCGAAAGGTCATGGCACAGCATGTCGCGTACCGGCCCCAAGGTTTTCGCCAACTGCTCGCGTACGCTGGGGTAGAGTGTTTCGTCAGTTCGGGATGGTGCGTCCTTCACACCGGGGTCAACACGAAATCGAATGGCGACCGCCACAGCGTGTCGGCCCCGTCAAGCCGCTCGAACGGCGCGATCAGTGTCTGTTTCACGCCGAAGACCGCATCGCTTTCGAGATAGCTGTCGTCCCCGACGAATGTGTGAGTCACCAGCTTCTGAAAGCCCGGCGCGGTGACAAGGAAATGCATGTGTGCGGGGCGATAGGGATGGCGACCCATGTGGCCGAGCATTTTTCCAACCGGCCCGTCGTTCGGGATCGGGTAGGAGGTCGGCTTGATTCCGCGGAAGGCATAGGCACCGTCTCCGCCGGTGAGGAAGCGGCCACGGTTGTTCCATTTGGGCTGGATGCCTGGCTGCTGCACGTCATAGAAGCCATCGGCATTGTCTGACCAAACATCGACGCATGCCCTTTCGATCGGGTTACCGTGAAGGTCGATCACCTTACCTTCGAATAAACAGGGCTCGCCCTTCCCATCCAGAGAAATGTTCTCGCCCATCTCGCGGACGGGGGCATTCTCGACGTGAAACGGTCCGAAGACAGTGTTCTCCGTCGCCCCTGCGGGACGGCGATTGTTGATGGCGTCGACCAGCATAGAAAAGCCCAGCACGTCAGAAAGCAGGATGAATTCCTGGCGCTCGCCCGAGCAGATTTTTCCGGTCTCGGTCAGGAAGTCGATGCCGATCTCCCATTCCGCCTGGGTCAGGTGGATTTCCTTCGCAAAGGCGTGCAGGTGCTTGACCAGACAAGCCATTACCTCCGCCATGCGCGGCGAGACGTCGCCACCCATGCGGGCGTTGACCGTTTCGACCGAGCTTTCTTCTGAGAAATAGTGGATCATGGTTCGGTCCTCCCTAACGTTCGTCAGTAAATGCTGCGGAAGCAAGGGTTGCTAGTCCGGCCAATGCGGTGTGTAGCCGTCCTCCGGAGCCCGCAGCGGGCAAAGTGTCTGCAAGCGACGCCAAGGCGGCCGGCACGATCACGGTGGATCGTGCTGTGGGCACCAGAGCGCCCTCAGACCTTGGCGAATTGAGCCATGGACGACTCGAAGACGCGGCGAGCCATTTCATCGAGACCACGCTTCCTGTGGTCCGCCGACAGGACTTCGGTGCCATAGACGTCATCATAGCCCGCGGCCTTTACTGCCCGCAGGAAGGCCGGCACGTCCAGCTCCCCTTCGCCCGGAAGCATCCGGTGATGGATAGTGTCATCCCAGATGTTCTCAACAGGCGGCTCCCGCAAAGCATCATCGATCTCGATGGCCTTGATGAAGTGCGCCGGAATCTTGCTGATGTCGGCGTAAGGGATGTTCCCGCGCGCCATGTGCCAGATGTCGAGCAGCAGGCCGCCGTTGTTCCGGTTCGCGACCTCCATGATGCCGACGCCGGCTTCGATCGTGCGGACGTTGGACCAGGGCATGATTTCCAGGACGACTTCAGTTCCGGTGGCCGCCGCCTGATCGCAAAGCTTGCCGAACTCTTCGCCCATCAATTCGATTTTGGGTTCGCCCCCCTCAAAGTCGGGAAGCGCCTTGATGTCGCGCATGCCGAGCTCGTTCACCGCTTCGAAAATCTGGGTCCGCAGCAGGTCGGCTTTGGCACGCTCCTCGCCCGTCTTGTACCAGTCGACGACGGCCTCAATCTCGAGATACTTGATCCCGTTGGCCTCGATAATGCGGCGCATCTCGGCATAGCCGATCTGGTCCCTCGTCGCCGCCACGTCGTCAGGATGAAGGCCAAAGCCGACGAAACCGGCACGCGCGGCAGCTTCCACGCGATCCTTGAACGGGAACGGGCTGATTTCGGTGGGTCCAAAGGGGTGAACGTCGCCAGATATGGCGAAATACGAAATTAGGAGCTCAACACCCGCGGCCATGATTGTCCCTTTCTTACATAGGCGAGGCTGGCCATCGCCAGCGTGATCGATCCGTCATACATCCTTGGCATCATTGGGAAAAAGCGCCGATCTTTGGAAACTGTGTTGCACCCCGCGCAAAAAGCACCTGACTCAACTCATCCACACCGCCTCGAAGTCATGGGTGCGGAAATGCTCGACCAGAAAATCAAGGAACAGCCTCGTGCGGGCGGGGAGAAACGCCTTCGTCGGAAAGGCCGCATTCATGGTCAATACGGGCAGGTGCCAGTCATCCAGAACGCGAACCAGACGCCCGGCCTCAAGGTCATTTTGAATGATGTAGGTTGGCTGCGCCAATATCCCGAGGCCCTTCAGGGCTGCTTCGCGGATTAATTGTCCGTCGTTTGCGTTAATGATGCCGTCGACTTCGACCTTCACGGACTGATCGTCTTTTTTGAAGCGCAGTTCATTCCAGTTGTCGGCGAGTGTGTACAGAATAAGATCGTGTTGATGCAGGTCGTTTGGATGTTGCGGGATGCCCTTCCGCTCCAGATATTCAGGAGAGGCCGCCAGCAATCGGCGACACCTTGCAAGCCTGCGGATGGTGATCGAGCTGTCAGCCTCTACCCGTCTCAACCGGATGGCCAGATCCAGTCCGTTTTCGATAATGTCATAGTAGCGGTTTGATGCGACTATTTCGACCAGAACGCTTGGGTATCGGTTCCGGAACAGCTCCACGACGGGCATAAGCTGAAGCAATGAAAACGACAACGATGCTCCGATCCTCAGTCGGCCGGTGGGAGCATGCGCTCTGGACGCCACGCCTGCTTCGGCTTCATCCCAACTGGCCATCAGTTCCTTGGCATTGACGAAGAACTGTTCGCCTTCGCTCGTCAGGCTCAGTTTCCGGGTCGAACGTTGCACCAAGCGGATTCCAAGCCTTTGTTCGAGAGCCATGAGGTTTCGGCTCACGCTCGACACCGAAACACCGAGAACATCGGCGGCGCGCGTCATGCTGAGCTCGCTCGCCACCGTCACAAAAACCTCGATCTCGGCCCAGCGGTCGACTTTACTCCTGACACTCACTTTTTGCCTCCAGCGAAAAAGACTTTTGGCAAATCTACAGTTCATCGCGCCGAGAGCAAATGCGAACATGCATCGAACCAACCGTTTTCGAATGCTGGAAGAGATGGACCGAACTATGGATATGCGAAACGATGCTCGGGTGAAGCACATCGTAATGTGGAACCTTCTCGCCGATACGGATGGGAAAAAGACCGCTTCCATCGAAGCCGTGAAAACGAAGTTCGAAGCGCTGCGGGGTGTCGTACCGGGCCTTCTTCAGGTCGAAGTGGGCGTCGATTTCAGCCGCGTGGACTATGCCTGCGACGTGGTGCTGTACACGGAATTCGAGAACGCCGAGGCGCTAGCCGCCTACGCGGAACACCCTGCGCATCTAAAAATCCGTGATGAACTCCAGGGGGTGCGGGTTCAGCGCTATCAGGTTGATTACACACTTAATGCGGGGGAATGACGATGCACGTTGCCGTTCACTGTGTCGATTTTCCGGACGCCCTCGAGCGGCGCCTCGAAAACTATGCCGCGCACCGGGCATACCTTGCGGCGGGAAGCGTTAAGACCGTGATCTCCGGTCCTCTTCTCGCTCCCGACAGGACCACAATGATTGGCTCCTTGTTCGTCTTTGATGCTTCGAGCGTTGCAGAAGTCGAAGCCTTCAACAGGGCCGACCCATTCAATCAGGCCAATGTCTGGAAGGAAATTTCCATCCATCCATTCAGCCTGCGTGTCGACAACCGGGAGTAAGAAGATGCAGAGCCTACCGAACCGTTTTGTCTACAACGCGAACCCGTCGCGTGTTGTCTTCGGGACAGGCACGATCGAAAGCCTGCCGTCCGAGGTCGAACGACTTGACCTCAAGCGAGTGCTGGTCCTGTCCACACCCCAGCAGGTGGAACTGGCCGAGGCGCTCTCCTCCCGGTTGGGAGACAAGGCGGCCGGTATCTTCAGCGGCGCGACGATGCACACACCTGTCGCGGTGACAGAGGAAGCGATGAAGGTCGCCGCGGAGACTGGCGCTGACGGGATCCTTGCCGCCGGCGGTGGATCAACCACGGGTCTGGGCAAGGCGCTGGCGTTGCGCACCGGTCTTCCGCAGATCGTCATTCCGACGACATATGCCGGTTCCGAAATGACCCCGATCCTCGGCGAAACAGCGGATGGCGTGAAGAAGACCGTCACGACGCCGAAGGTCCTTCCGAACGTCGTGATCTATGACGTTGACCTGACCATGTCTCTGCCGGCATCGCTCTCAGGGACGAGCGGCATCAACGCAATCGCGCATGCCGTTGAGGCTCTCTACGCAAGGGATAAGAACCCAATCATCGACCTCATGGCGAGCGAGTCGATCGCCGCTCTCGCTGGAGCGCTTCCGGCGATTAGCCTCGATCCAGGCAACACGGACGCTCGACGCAAGGCTCTGTATGGCGCATGGCTTGCCGGCGTTTGCCTCGGCGCGGTCGGCATGTCGCTGCACCACAAGCTATGTCACACACTCGGCGGTACTTTCGATCTTCCCCATGCCGAGACGCACACGATCGTCTTACCGCATGCCCTCGCCTACAATGCATCGGCCATCCCCGACGTCATCGAGCGCCTTCGGGGCGTCCTGGGTTTCGAGAACCCTGCCCTCGCGCTCTACGACCTCGCCGGCGCCGTTGGTGCGCGCAGAGCGTTGAAGGATATCGGAATGCCGGAGGATGGCATTTCGGAAGCCTGCTCGATCGCCCTTTCCAATCCCTACTGGAACCCGCGTCCGCTCGAACGTGAGCCGTTGGAACGCTTGCTTCAGCGGGCTTGGGCCGGCTCCCCCCCGGTTATGGAGTAAGGTTATGCCATCCATTCAATTCTCGCTTCCCGATACTGTTGTTGTCACCGGCACGGCGTCCGGCCTCGGACTGGATGTGGGACGGCTCTTGCTGGCTCAGGGCTGCCGCGTTGTCGGGGTCGACACCGCGACATCGGAGCTCGAAGGACGGGCTGGCTACCAGCAGGTGACCGCGTCCATTGCCGAAAGCGAAACCTGGGATCGCGTGACCTCGGCCATCGATAGCGCCGGCCCTGGCTCACTGGGCCTTGTGTCCTGCGCGGCGATCCTCGACGTGGGCACCGTTCCCAGCTTCAGCCGGGCGACCATCGACAAGGTGATGGCCGTCAACGTAACCGGCACGGCGCTCGGAATGGCGGCGCTCATCCCGCGCATGGAGGCGGCAGGCGGCGGATCCATCGTCGCAGTCGCGTCGATCAATGCCAGCCTCGCCGAGCAGCAGCTCGCGATCTACAACGCCTCCAAGGCGGCTGTTCGCCAACTGGCAAGAACGGCGGCTCTCGATCATGCCCGAAAGGGCGTTCGCATCAATGTGTTGAGCCCCGGTCCCATGATGGCAGGACTTTTCAAGCGCCACGCGGAAAGCGCGACCGACACCGAGAAGTTTGTCGCGACGCGGGCCAACCGACAGCCCCAAGGGCGGATCCTGGAGGCGGAGGAAGTTGCCTGTGCAGCTCTCTTCCTTCTGTCCGACGGGGCGTCCGCGTTGCTGGGCGCGGACATCATTGCTGACGGCGGGCTGACCACCGGCTTCGACTTCCGGACCGGCGCCGAAGGCGCCTCGGTCTGAGAGCTATTTTTATAGGAGGAAAAAATGGAATCTGGGCTCAGCGGCAAGAAGGTCATAATCACCGGGGCGGCCAACGGTATCGGGCGCGCTACAGCTCTTGCCTTCGCCAAGGAGGGCGCGATTGTTGGCCTTCTCGATATCGACGCCAAAGGCCTCGACGAAGTGGCCGGACTGGTACGGCAGCATGATGGCGCGGCGATAACCGCGGAGGCGGATCTCTCGACCGCGAATGGCGTCGATGGCGGCATGAGCGAGCTTTTGGAGGCGCTCGACGGCCATGTTGACATACTCGTCAACAATGTCGGCGCCGGCGCGGTTCGTAGCTTCGACGACGTCGACGATGATGCCTGGCAGTCGACCCTGTCGCTCAACTTCATGAGCTACGTTCGGGCAATCCGGAAGGCGCTGCCGATCCTCCGCGAAAATGGTGGCGTGATCATCAACAACGCTTCGGATCTCGCCCGCCAGCCCGAACCGGTTCCCGTTGACTACTCTGTTTCCAAGGCTGCGATTCTCGCCCTGACCAAGGCGTTGGCTCGCGCAGAAGCACCCAAGATCCGCGTCAACGCAGTGGCGCCCGGTCCCATCTGGTCGCCCTTCTGGGACAAGCCCGGCGGGTTCGCCGAGACCATGGGCAAGTATCACAAGATGGAACCGCATGCCGCCGTCGAACATGAGATGAAGCTTCGCCAGCTGCCGTTGCAGCGGCTTGGCACTCCGGAAGAAGTCGCCAACGTCATCGTGTTCCTGGCCTCCGATCTGGCATCCTATGTGACGTCCTCCGTCTGGGGCGTCGATGGCGGTTCTGTCCGCTCCATCGTCTGACATGACCGCCTCTGGTTCGGCCGCCCGAATTGCGGGCGGCCTCGAATTCATCGTTGCGGTCGTCTGCGACGCGATCGTCGCCGACCTCTATTTCGCGCAGCCTGTGGTCGGCGAAATCGGCGTTGCGCTGGGCGTGTCACCCGAGCGGGCAGGCCTGATTGTCACCCTTACCCAGCTGGGGTACTGCTGCGGCTTGCTGCTGCTCGTCCCTCTCGGAGACATCCTCGAAAACCGCCGACTGGCGCTTTCGGTGCTGGCGGTCGGCTTCATCGCGGCCGTGACAATGGCCGTCACGAAATCGCACCTCGTTTTTCTGCTGGCATCCATCGGGCTCGGCGTTGGTTCGGTGTCGGTGCAAATTCTCCTGCCCTACGCTGCGGCTCTGGCGGACCCGCAGCGACAAGGCGTGGTTGTCGGGCGGGTTATGGCAGGGATCCTGACCGGCATAATGTTGTCCCGGCCCGTCTCCGCGCTCATCGCCGGCGCGCTCGGATGGCGATCGGTTTTTGGGCTGGCGGCGGTTGTCTGCGTCCTCGCGGCCGTTTCGATCTGGCGCCGCATGCCGCCTCGGAAGCCGGACAGTACGACAAGCTATGCCGGCATCATCCGATCCCTGTTCTCTGCGGCCACGAACAACCGGCTATTGCAGCGTCGCGCGGCCTACCAGTTCCTCATGTTCTACTCCTATACGCTCTTCTGGACCGCGCTACCCTTGCTGTTGTTCGGGGCGGCTTATGGGATGAACCATTTGCAGGTCAGTCTCGTCGCGCTCGCGGGAGCGAGCGGCGCCGCCATGTCTCCCGTTGCCGGCAAGATTGCCGATCGCGGACTCATCATTCCCGGTACGACGATCGCCCTCGCGGTCGGGATTCTGGCCTGGGTCATCGTGGCATTCGGCGCATCCGGCGGTGCAATCGGTGTCATCGTCCTGACGCTTGGGGCAATCGTGCTCGACGGCGCCGTGCCGGTCTCCCTGGTGATGAGCCAGCGCGAACTCTTTGCTGCACACCCCGAACAGCGTGCCCGTCTCAACGGGCTGTTTATGGCAGTGTTCTTTGTCGGGGGCGCATTTGGTGCGAGCATAGGCGTCTGGGCCTTCGAGACCCAGGGCTGGCTTGGCGTGACGGTCGCCGGCGCTGCTGGCCCAGCCGCGGCGCTGACGCTTCATTTGATTTCCACGGCCAGGCGGTCGACCACTATTGTAGGAGGAACCTCGAAATGAAAGCAGCTCGTTTCTATGCCAAAGGCGATGTACGTGTCGAAGATATCGACAAGCCAATGGCGCTCCAAGCGGACGAGGTGCTCGTTCGGAACAAGTTCTGCGGCATCTGCGGTACCGACCTGCATGAGTTCGCCGATGGCCCACATTTCATCTCGGACGTGCCGAACGCCTTTTCCGGGGCCTCCATTCCGGCGATCCTGGGGCATGAATTCAGCGGCGAGATCGAAGCTGTCGGCGCAGACGTCAAACACTTGCATCCTGGCGACCGCGTTGCGATCCAGCCCCACATGGGACCAGCCGACGGATACTTCGGGGTACGCGGCCTGCATTTCCTGGGGACGCGGGGCGCTGCCACCGGCCTGACCTGGAACTGGGGTGGCTTTGCCGACTATGCGGTCATGAAGGCCTACGCCACGGTGAAAATGCCGGACGAGCTGAGCTACGAACAGGGTGCAATGGTCGAGCCTGCTGCGGTTGCGGTGACGGCCATCGACAGAAGCGGCCTGGAACCTGGGGGCGCGATCCTGATCACCGGCGGCGGCCCGATTGGCGCCCTCGCCGTCATGGCGGCGCACGTCGCTGGCGCCGGCAAGATCGTCGTCAGCGAACCCAACGCTACCCGGCGAGAGCGTATCGAGAACCTCGGTATCCCGGTCGTCACAGTGGACCCACTCGCAGTTTCGCTTTCGCAGTTTGCTCGCGACAATACGTTCGAAGGCCTCGGCTTCGATGCCGCTATCGAGTGTGCAGGCAACCCTCGCGCCATAACCGATTGCATCAAGGCGGTCCGTCCGCAGGCGACAGTGGTCCTTATTGGACTCACAAATGCCAAGGTGGAGTTCTCCCCATTCGACGTCATCACCCGCGACATCCGCCTGCAGGGGTCACTGTGTTATCCGACGACGCTTTGGCCGAGGATCTACTCGATGATCGAGAGCGGACGCCTGCCTGTAGAGCGCCTGATCGACGAAACGATCTCCGTCGACGATATCGTCGAGAAGGGATTCAGACCCCTCCTCGATCCGGCCGGCAACAAGATGAAGATCCTGGTGCAACTGAACGCCTAAGTGAAATGGCGCCGGGATGTGCCGCTGCTTCTGCAGCATACCCGCATGGTTCGTACCTTTGACACGGTCGAAGTACGGGTGCTGTTCCGCGAGTTCTTTCGCCTTTCCAGACATTGAGCCGAGCAGCTTTCGGTAGAGTTGTCCGCCCAGAAATCAAAGGTGCAAATTTCGGACCGGTGAGACTGTGCGGTCAGTCTTGCTTGCGAGTTTGGAGCAGCGGAGAGCCTGTCGAACGATGCTCAAGCCCCCGGAAAAAAGAGCGAGGCTGCACGCCCGTCGAAGGGTGCTGCCTCGCTGAGGCGCCTGGGAGGACGCGAGCTGGAAAGGTTTCAAAACGAAGTCGAATGTGGCTTCCCCTTTCGACTTTGCGCTCGCGAATGGCACGAAATCGATGATGAGAAGGCAGCGCCGATCACGGCGCTCCGCGCCACGCCTGGTGCACCACACAAGCCCGATGCCGAAGACCCCGGGCTTGACAATTGTTGGACTCAGACGGCGACCTCCACTTCGGCGCCGGACAGAGCGGACGACTTGAACAGGGCCTCGAGCAAGTGGTTCACGTTGTGCGCCTGTGTCGCCGAAACGGCCGAGGCCGACCCAGACCTCAGCGACCCGACGAAAGCTGCTGCCTCCCGGTCGAAGTAGATCGGGTTGCCGATCTCTGCGATCTCCGGCGAGTACACGGTCTTCTTGGTGGCCCAGATTTCCGGAAAGCTCGTCTCACGCCACTCCGTCCAACCCTGCTGGAACCCGTTCCTGCCGCTGTCATAGATCTTGTAGGACGAGGGCAAGGGACAAGAGTGCATGATGCCCTCCGTTCCATATGCCGACAGATCCCAACTTTCGGTCCAGGACAGAGGATCCCACGACATGAAGTCGACGGTGACGAGCTTGTCGGCGTAATTGAGGATCGCACCGCCGGCGTCCTCGCGGGAGTTGCTCCCGAAAGCCGATGCGAATTTCGTAATCCGCGCGTTCACGCTTTGGGGCACGCCGAAGTGGAGCAGAATCCGATCGATGAGGTGGCAGGCAATAACGAACATCGCGCCACCAATATCCCCGGGCTGGTTAATGTGCGGCGTGGCGGCTTCATTGTGCGAGCAGCCCGCATGCGCCCTCACCTGCAGCACCTTGCCGAGCCGGCCGCTCGAAAGAACCTCCTGCATCTTGTCCACCGAAGGAGCAAAACGCCAGCAGTAACCAACCTGGAACAGTCCGCCCGTCCGCTCAACGGCCTCGACGATCCGGGCGGTATCGGCAGACCCCCGTCCCGCTGGCTTCTCGCACAACACGGCCTTGCCGGCCTCAAGCGCCTCGATGGTCAGGTTGGCCATGCTGTGGCTCTTGGGATGCACGAGGACCGCGTGGACGCCGGGATCGGCGAGGATCGCTTCCTTTGTTCTGGCTTCCAGCCCGAGAGCGTCGACGAAGGGGGTGAGCAGCGGACTTTCGTCGTACGCTCCCATCAGCCGAGCTCCGGGCATGCGCTGAAATGCCTTCACGCGTCCCGAGGTGTGCGGGTGCGTGATGCCCAGGCAGGCGATACCAAATTCAGCACTTTCGCCGATCGCGTAGGTCATTTCCTTCTCCCTGAATGACGGAAGCGGCGCCACTGACGGTTATCCCTTCCAAAAACCCGCAAATGTTCGGGGGGGCGGTCAAACCTTGTTGAACTGCACCCTCGACGAGGTGACGAGCGATGTCATCCACCTCGCCAGCTATGCCTCAACCGTATGGTGTTTTTCCCTCGGTCGGGCATTTCGATCGGAAACGCTACACCGTCTTTCCGAGCGAGGCTTCGAGTTCGGCGAGCTCCTGCCCGCCTGCCATCAGGCTTTGAAGCTCCTCGGAGGAAATATGGCCGCGATCGGCCGTGCCGAGGGTCTTGCCACGATTGAGGACGGTAAAGCGATCGCCGACAGCAAGGGCATGTCGGACGTTGTGGGTGATGAACACCACCCCTACCCCCTTCTTCCGCACACGGTCGATGGTCGACAGGACATTGGCCGTCTGACGCACGCCCAGGGCGGATGTCGGCTCATCCAAAATGAGAACCTTGGCGCCGAAATAGACCGCGCGAGCGATTGCCACCGTCTGGCGCTCGCCGCCCGAGAGCGTCCCGACGGCTTGTCCGGGCTCACGCAGGTTGATGCCCATTTCGCGCATCTGTTCGAACGTGATTGTATCGGCCTTCTTGAAGTCGATCCGTTTGAAAGGGCGAAAGCCGGTTTCGGGTTCACGGCCAAGCCAGAAGTTGCGGCTCACGCTCATCAGCGGGATCATTGCCAGGTCCTGGTAGACCGTTGCGATTCCCGCCGCCAGCGCCGCCCGGGGGCTGGTGAAGTGGACCGGCTCGCCTTGGATTTTCATCTCGCCGTGCGTGGGAGCATGTACACCGGACATCGTCTTGATGAACGTCGACTTGCCCGCGCCATTGTCGCCGAGCAGGCAGTGACACTCGCCTGCCTTGACATCGAAGGACACGCCCGAGAGGGCAATAATGTGACCGAAGTGCTTCTGGATATCGGTCATTTCAAGAATTGGTGCGGACATCATCGCTCTCCGGTGATCGCGCGGCGGATGTAAGTGTTGGCGATAACGGCGGCGAGGAGGATCGATCCGAGGAATACCCGGAACAGGGAACTCTCGACATTCGTGAAGAACAGACCCTGCTGCACGACGCCGAAGATAACGGCCCCCAGCGCGGCGCCAACGACGGAGCCATATCCGCCCGTCAGCAAGGCGCCCCCAATGACCACGCAAATGATCGCCTCGAATTCCTTCATCATGCCCCGATCGGATGCGGCCGAGCCGAACTCCACCGCCTGGGAAATTCCCAAGAGCATGGCGCACAACGCCGCAACGATGAACATCGCCACCTTCACGCGGGCGACAGGTACGCCGATATAACGCGCAGCCTGCGGGTCGCCGCCGGACGCGTAGATCCAGTTGCCGAACCTGGTCCTTGTTAGCACCCACTGACCGACGATCACCATGACGATAGCCCAAATCATCAACATCGGAATGCCGTCAACGATCGGCTGCCCGAGGCGGGTGCCGCGGGTATAGGTCGCGATCAGCCCCTGCTCTCCGAGCCATGCGAACAGCGCTCCGAGTGCCTTGCCGCCAAAAAGCCAGGCTACGGGATCACCTGCGGAGATATCGGCAATCCCCGACACGACCGGCTGCTTATTGAAGGTGATCGCGCTCCAGATCGTCAAGCCGCGCAAAATGAACATGAAGGCCAGCGTGACGATAAACGAAGGCAGTCCGGTCCGAATGACCAGCAGGCCATTGATCGCCCCGATCAGACCGCAAGCTAGTACGGTGACGCCGATGGCCGCCCACGCAGGCAAGCCAACATAGACAGCTAGCAGACCGAACATCATGCCGGAGAAGCCGACCATCGAACCTAGCGAGAGATCGAACTCGCCGGTGATCATCAGCAGCGAGACGCCGACAGCGAGGACGACGAATTGCGCCGAAACGGTGCTCCAGTTCATGATCCCGTCCAAGGCGAACATCTGCGTGTTGCCGGCAAGGATGATGAAGAATGCGAACACCGCGATGGTGCCGCCCATGGCTCCAAGCTCGGGACGGACGAGCGCCCGGCGGAGAGTTGACGTGTGTTTAACGCGCTCGTCAGCGCCGATTGTCGTGGTCATTGCGATACCCTGAAGCTGTCGTAAGGTCCAAACGGAAGCGGCGATCGCCGCTTCCGTCCGGGAGGTCGTTCGCTTACCGGTATTTGCCGGCGAGCGACTCGACGAGAGCCAGGTTGTCCTTGGTCACGAAGCCGGGACCGGACAACACCGAGTTCGCCTGCAGGACGCCGTAGCGAAGGTCGTTGGTGAGGGTGATCACCGGCAGATAGCCCTGAAGGAACGGCTGCTGGTCGATGGCGAAGTTGATGACGCCATCCTTGATCGCCTGCGAGATCTCCGGAGTGAGGTCGAAGGTCGCAAAAAAGACCGTGCCGGCCAAACCGGTATCCTTGAGCGCCTTGATCGTCGGCAGGGCGGTCATCGGCCCCAGAGTCAGAACGGCGCCCGTATCCGGGTGGTTGGAAAGGTACGCCTTCACACGGTTTGCGATTTCGGTCGCGTCGGTACCCGAGTCGATCATCTGATCGCCGAGCGGCACGCCCAGGCCTGCCGCAAAGCCCTCGCAACGCTGCTGCCCCGCGATGTTGGGGAAGAGGCTGTTGACGCAGAGGAACGAAGTGATGCCGGCCGCCTTCGCGCGCTCCCCGGCACCCTTGCCTGCGTCGAATTCGGGCTGTCCGACATGAAGCAGGGCGCCGAGCGTCTTCGATTCTTCTGCCGTGCCGGTGTTCATCGTGACTACGGGGATGCCCTTGGCAACCGCGTCTTCGATGGCGCCGCCGACCGTCTCGACATCAGGAATAGTGACGATGATCCCGTCCGGCTTTTCGGCGGCGGTCTGCTGGATGATGCGCACCATGTCAGCCAGGTCGCCGGTCGGGGGGTTGCGGAAGCTCACGGTCGCTCCGACATTTTCGGCGGCCAGGCTGGCACCGTTCTTCACGGTGTTCCAGAACGTCTCGCTGTCAGGCGAATGATGGATGAGAACGTATTTCTCGCCATCCGCCAGAGCAGCTCCGGCGAAGCCCAGAGTGGCCGAGACAGCCAAACCAGTAAGCAACGCCGCCTTCAATACTCGATTTTTCATATGTTCCTCCTCATGGTGACCAAGAGCGGTCTGCTTGGCAGCTGGCCGGGCGCGGCTGCATCACCGTCTTCTTTTCTCCAGCTCCGAGACAATGTTATGCATTTCTATCCATTCGGGATGAACCAGGGACGGAACAAAACACTATTGCACTGGCTGCAAAAATCTTACGCTGATTGAACGGGCGGCCGGGTCATCTGAGGCGACGGGATCGCTCCCTAAGCGTTCGGCAGACATCTCTACCAGCTCGACGCCGAGAGTGGTTCGCCATAACTCCTTAAAGTTCCTCCGCCTGCTCTCCACAGCCGTTTACAATTGCTCGTGCAGACCACCCATTGGTGGCGTCACCTTAACTAATCGCAGCCGCGGTGAGGCTCGTGTGCGGAGCTTTTCGCTCAGCACAATCCGTCAAAGCGACGCCACCGCTTGGACCTTTTAACGCTTTACGTCATCGTGGCGCTGTCAGCCATCACCTATGGGATCCTGTCGGGCGCGGCTGTGTATTGGGGAAGGTGGGAAGACCAGAATGCGAGGACTCTCGCTTGAGATGAGCATTCTGCCTACGCTGACAGTCGCTTGACGATCTCAAAGTCGATCTCGATAAGTGGCGCAACGGGTTTACCTGCAATCTTGGCCAAGATCGAGCGCGCCGCCTGGGTGCCGATCATGCGGCGGTCAATGCGAACGGTTGTCAACGATGGATAGGTATGCGGCGCAAAGTCCAAATCGCCAAAGCCGATGATCGCGACGTCATCGGGTATCCGGCATCCCCTGGAAATCGCTTCCGTCAATGCTCCGTGAGCAACCACGTCGGAACTTCCAAATACCGCAAGCGAACCAGTTCCACGGTCGAGCAGTTGCGCCAGCGCCTCGCGACCATCGCGGAAGGTCGAGGGAGAGTGCATCTCGATAGCCGGCAGTTCAACGGCGGCGATGCCCAAAAGCCGGTTGATGAAGCCGTCCCTGCGCTGTACGGCGCGCGGATCGTTGGCGCCGATCTGGGCATAGCGATCGTAGCCCTTGGCCAGAAGGAACTCCGCGACCAGTGCGCCGACATCGTAATGGGAGAAGCCCACGGCCGTGTCGAGCGGCGAAGGTGTGGAGTCCCAGATCTCGACGATCGGCAACCCTGCGCCAGTCAGCATCGCCCGCGTCTCTTTCAAATGCGTGATGCCAGTGAGGATGATGCCGTCGGGCCGTCGGGCAAGGATGGCCCGTGTAAGCTCAAGCTCCCTTTGCAGATCATATCCTGAAAGACCCAGCAATAACTGATAGCCTTCCGCCACTAGCTCGGCGTTCAAGCCCTCGATCGCCTCTGCGAAGATCGTGCTCGAAACCGAAGGCACGATTGCCGCGACCAGCCGGGTCCGGCGTGACGCTAATCCACCCGCCAGAAGATTAGGAACGTAACCGGTCTTGGCGATTACCCTCTCGACGGCTTCCCGTGTGCGCGGCTTTACCAGCGCGGGTGTATTGATGGCGCGAGAAACAGTGACGGGTGAAACCCCGGCAAGTTTTGCGACGTCCGCCAGGGTAACGGGACCTACCAGATCAGACTGGCTCGTTTTGTCGCGTCTTCTCATCATGAACTCCCGAACAAAATGATCTACGCTTTCATTTTGTCATTATGCAAGGGAATTCGGGAAGTTTTTGTCTTTGTAGCGCTAATATACTGATTTTCAGTGATTATTTTATTGAAGCCTGCACTTGCCAATACGACACATCGCTTTAAAATGAAAGCGCTTTCATATCCGGGAGGAGCCGGAGATCGCGTATTTTGACGCTGGCGCAAATGGCGCCGATTGAGGAGGAATTCATGATGCTGAAACGACTGTTCAAGGCCGCGGCCGTTGCCGCGTCCGTATATGCCGCATCGGCCCCGACGAGCCGTGCCGATGATTATCCCAACAAGACGGTTACCGTCATCGTGCCGTTTGCCGCAGGGGGCAACACCGATGCCTTCGGCCGTTTGGTCGCCGAGCAACTGGATAAACGGCTCGGCCAACGTTTCATCGTGGAAAACAAGCCGGGCGCCGGCGGCAATGTCGGACTGGGCGAACTCGCACGCGCCGCGCCGGACGGATACACGATCGGCATGGGCACGGTCAGCTCGAACGCCATCAACCAGACCCTGTTCAAGTCCCTTCCCTACGACAAGGAAAAAGGCTTTGCGCCGTTGTCGCTGATCGCCCGGATGCCCAATGTTCTGGTGGTCAATCCGGAAAAGCTGCCGGTCAATTCGGTTGAGGAACTGATCGAACTGCTCAAGAAGGAGCCGGGCAAGCATACCTACGCCTCGTCGGGCGTCGGAACATCCATCCATCTCGCGGGCGAGTTGCTCGCCACCAAGGCAGGGCTCAAGATCACGCATGTGCCCTATAAGGGAAGCAGCCAGGCGATCATGGATGTTGTCGCCGGCCACATCGATTTCATGTTCGACAATATCCCGACGGCTGCTCAGCAGGTGAAGGCCGGCAAGCTGCGCGCGCTGGCCGTCACCAGCCTCGACAAGGCATCGCTGCTGCCCGACGTGCCGACCATGGACAGCGTCATTCCCGGCTTCGAGGCCACGTCGTGGCACGGTATCTTCGCGCCGCCCGGCACACCGCCGGAAATCGTCGAGAAGCTGAGCCATGAGGTTCAGGCCATCCTTCACGAACCTGCCATGAAGGAAAGGATCGAAGGCATGGGCGCAACGCCGGTCGGCAATACGTCAGCGGAATTCGCCACCTTCATCAAGGGCGAAACGGACAAATGGGCCGAAGTCATCAAGGCGGCGAACGTCCCGCTGCAATGACACTCGCCTACCGGCCGGCGTACCGCGCCGGTCGGTGCATCCTGACCTTTGGATCTTGAAGCCATGTTGAAGATTAGAAACGGCCGCGACTTCGGCGGCGGCGTGGCGATGATCGTCGTCAGCCTGCTGTTCATCTGGTTCGGCCGGGAACTCGATGTCGGAAACTCGTTCCAGATGGGACCCGGCTATTTCCCGTGGATGCTGAGCCTGCTGCTGATCGCCATCGGGGCTTTGATCATCCTGCAGTCTCT
This sequence comes from Rhizobium sullae, assembly GCF_900169785.1. GTDB lineage: Bacteria > Pseudomonadota > Alphaproteobacteria > Rhizobiales > Rhizobiaceae > Rhizobium > Rhizobium sullae. The sequence goes on along the minus strand of NZ_FWER01000017.1, from coordinate 34,985 downwards.
CGTCATTGCCGCCGGGGAAGAGCCAGCGGAAGCCCCAAACTGGAAGGCCTGCGCGCTTGTCATCCTCGCACCGGTTTTCTTCGGGCTGGCGCTGTCTCGTCTGGGGCTGGCACCGACGATGTTCCTGATGATCATCGCGGTCAGCTTCGCCAGCAGATATGCCGGCTGGCGTGGTTCGGTGGCACTCGCCCTGTTCCTGGCGGTGTGCTCCGTCGTCCTGTTCACGCGGCTCCTGTCGCTTCCCGTCAGCGCCTTTGGGCCATGGATCCCGTTCCTTGGCTGAAATCGGGAAACGCCTATCGACACCATCCGCCGGGAGTTTGTAATGGATATTTTTTCCGACCTGTGGCTGGGTGCCACGACTGCCTTTCAGCCGGTGAACCTGGCCTATGGCTTCATCGGCTGCCTTCTGGGCACGGCTATCGGCGTTCTGCCGGGTCTCGGACCGACGGCGACCATCGCCATGCTGCTGCCGATCACCTTTGGACTGCAGCCGGAATCGGCGCTCATCATGCTCGCCGGCATCTTCTATGGCGCGCAGTATGGTGGTTCTACAACTGCGATCCTTATCAACCTGCCCGGCGAAAGCTCGTCCGTCGTCACCGCGATTGACGGCTACCAGATGGCGCGCAAGGGTCGGGCAGGTCCTGCGCTGGCAACAGCGGCGCTCGGCTCCTTCTTTGCCGGCACTGTGGCGACGGTACTTCTTGCGGTTGCGGCTCCGCCACTTGCCGCTGTCGCGCTGGAATTCGGACCGGCTGAGTATTTTTCGCTGATGATCCTCGGATTGGTGGCGTCCGTGGCGCTAGCAAGCGGTTCGCTGTCGAAAGCCTTCGCTATGATCGTCTTCGGCCTTTTGCTGGGATCGATCGGGACCGATGTCGAGAGCGGCACCCCACGCTACGTCTTCGACGTGCCGCAGCTCTATGACGGTCTCAATTTTGTCGCCGTCAGCATGGGAATATTCGGCATCTGCGAGATTTTGCGTAATCTCGAGCACGAGCAGGAGCGGTCGGTCGGTGTCAAGAAAGTCACCGGCCTGATGTTGAACCGCGACGATTTCAGACGCATTCGCGGTCCGGTGCTACGCGGCACAGTGCTGGGCTCGCTGCTTGGTGTGTTACCCGGCGGGGGCGCCATGCTCGCCTCGTTTGCGGCTTATGCGATGGAGAAACGCGTTTCGCCGAACCGGGCCGAATTCGGAAAGGGCGCGATCGAGGGCGTGGCGGCGCCGGAGGCGGCGAACAACGCCGGCGCGCAGACGTCGTTCATCCCTATGCTAACCCTTGGCATTCCGGGCAATCCCGTGATGGCCCTGATGGTCGGTGCAATGATCCTGCAGGGTATCACGCCAGGGCCGAATGTGATCTCGGACGAACCGGCGCTGTTTTGGGGCATGATCGTTTCGATGTGGTCGGGGAACCTGATGCTGGTTATCCTCAACTTGCCGCTGATCGGCCTTTGGGTCCGTATGCTGACCATCCCCTATCATCTGCTGTTTCCGGCGATCATCGGCTTCTGCTGCATCGGTGCCTACAGCATCAACAACAGTGTTTTCGACGTGTTCATCATGGCCAGTTTCAGCGTGATCGGGTTTGCACTCAGCAAGCTGCGGTTCGAACCCGCGCCATTGCTGCTCGGTTTCATTCTAGGGCCGATGCTCGAGGAAAATCTGCGGCGCGCGATGCTCATCAGCCAAGGCGATCCGACCGTCTTCGTCCAAAGCCCGCTGAGCCTCGCGCTGCTCGTAGCGGCCATGATCGTTCTCGCACTTGTTCTCGCGCCGAGCATCAGCCGCAAACGTGACGAAGCATTTACGGAATGACGTGCGCGACGACGCCAGACAGAAGGATAGACGGTATATGACTTCAGATCTTCGCTCCGCCCTGAGAGGCATCTCGGGTATTCTGGTCACCCCTTACGGCAAGACGGGCGAGATCGATCCGGTACGCCAGAAGCCGATCGTCGACAAGGCAATTGCTGCGGGCATTCACATCCTTGTTGCCAATGGGAATACGGGTGAGTTCTATGCGCTGACGATCGATGAGGCCGAGATCATGGTAAGAGCGTCGGCGGAATATGTGGGCGGGCGTGTGCCCCTATTGGCAGGAGTGGGGCGCGGCGTCCGCGACGCCTGCCGGTTGGCGCGAACCTCGCGGGAAGCAGGCGCCGCAGCGTTGATGATCCACCAACCGCCAGATCCCTTTTCCGCACCGCGCGGCCTGGTTGACTACCTGCGCGCGGTCGCCGACGCCGCCGAAGGATTGCCGATCGTGCTTTACCTTCGAAACGATGCCATCGGCATCAAGGCGATCCGGGAGCTTTGCGAACTGCCCTCCGTCATCGGCGTCAAATGGGCCACGCCCAATCCGCTGAAGCTGGCCGAGGCGATCGGCGCCACCGATCCCGGCATCGTCTGGGTCGGTGGGCTTGCCGAAGTTTGGGCGCCAGCCTTCTACGCGGTCGGTGCACGCGGCTTTACATCAGGTCTCATCAATGTCTGGCCGCAGCGCTCGGTTGCCATTCATACAGCCCTTGAAGCCGGGGACTACCGCGAGGCCAACAGGCTGATTGCCGGGATGAAGGCCTTCGAGGATATCCGCGCCGAGGAGTTGAATGGCACCAATGTCACTGGCGTGAAGGCCGCGCTGGCCGCCATCGGCCATGATTGCGGGGCGACACGTGCGCCGTCGGCCTGGCCGCTGACTGATACCCAACAAGCAGCGCTGCACGCATTCATCAATTCAAATGAAATCCGCTTCTGAGCGATAGCAAGGCGGTCCAAGCGAAACCGGAGGCGCAGATGACACCGAGAAAAACCTACGAACAATTGCGATCGGCGCGCTGGATGGTTCCCGACGACCAGCGTTCCTTCGGCCACCGCTCGCGGACCATGCAGATGGGCTACGACGCGGCAGACTGGGAGGGGCGGCCGATCGTCGCGATCCTCAACACCTGGTCGGATGCGCAGCCCTGCCACATGCATTTCAAGGATCGGGTGGAGTGGGTGAAGCGCGGCGTGCTGCAAGCCGGCGGTTTTCCGATGGAACTTCCGGCGCTGTCGCTGTCGGAGAACTTCGTCAAGCCCACCACCATGCTCTATCGCAACATGCTGGCGATGGAGGCGGAAGAACTGCTGCGCTCACACCCGGTCGATGGCGCCGTGCTGATGGGCGGCTGCGACAAGACCACACCCGCCCTGATCATGGGCGCGCTCAGCATGGGCGTGCCCTTCATCTTTCTTCCGGCCGGACCGATGCTGCGCGGTAATTACGCCGGCAAGTATCTGGGCTCTGGTACGGACGGCTTCAAATACTGGGACGAGCGCCGTGCCGGCACCATCTCGAAGGAGGAATGGGAGGGCATCGAGGCCGGAATCGCCCGCTCCTACGGCCACTGCATGACCATGGGAACCGCCTCGACGATGACGGCGATCGCCGAGGCCATGGGCCTGACTCTGCCGGGCGCCTCGTCCATACCCGCCGCCGATGCCGGCCATCAGCGCATGTCGACGCAATGCGGCCGCCGTATCGTCGAGATGATCTGGGAGGACCTGACGCCGGACAGGATCGTTACGCCCGTCGCGGTGGAGAATGCCGTGACCGTCGCCATGGCAACGGGCTGTTCCACCAATGCGATCATTCATGTGATCGCCATGGCGCGGCGCGCCGGCATTCCGCTGGAACTCGACGACCTCGACCGCATCGGCCGGACCACGCCTGTCATCGCCAATATCAGGCCATCCGGCACGTCCTACCTGATGGAGGATTTCTACTATGCCGGCGGCCTGCGTGCCCTAATGAAGCAGCTCGGCGACAAGCTCGACAGCTCAGCGATCACAGTCACCGGCAAGCCGCTGACCGACGGGCTTGAAGAGGTGAAGATCTGGAACGAGGACGTGATCCGGCCTCTGACGAACCCCGTCTATTACGAAGGCTCGCTGGCCGTCCTGAAGGGCAATCTCTGCCCGGATGGCGCCGTGATCAAGCCCGCCGCCTGCGATCCCAAATTCCATCGGCACACGGGACCGGCGCTGGTGGCCGACAGCTATGCCGAGCTCAAGAAAATCATCGACGATCCCGACTATTCACTAACGCCAGACACGGTTCTGGTGCTGCGCAACGCTGGCCCTCAAGGCGGGCCGGGTATGCCGGAATGGGGAATGATCCCCATGCCGAAGGCATTGTTGAAGCTCGGTCTGCGCGACATGATGCGGATCTCCGATGCTCGCATGTCGGGCACGTCCTTCGGCGCCTGCGTGCTGCATGCGGCACCGGAAGCCTATGTCGGCGGCCCTCTCGCCTTGCTCCGGACCGGGGACATGGTCGAGATGGACATACCGGCGCGGAGCCTCAACATGCTTGTCACAGATGCCGAACTGGAGGCCCGGCGCGCCGCCTGGACACCGCCGCCGCCGCGCTATGGCCGAGGCTACGGCCTGATGTTTTCCAAACATATCGAGCAAGCCGACAAGGGTTGCGACTTCGACTTCCTCACGACGGACTTCGGCCCCCGGGTCGACGAGCCGGCAATCAACTGACAAAATCCGGAGGCTTCCATGTCTGACTACATCCTTTCCGACGCAACCCGCGCCAAGCTAATGAAAATCTCGACAGCCTCGGTGGCGACGGCCCTATACAAGCGGGGACTGCGTAACCAGTTCATCCAGAACGTCCATCCAGTCTCGTGGAAGGGCATCAACATGGTCGGCCAGGCTTTTACCTTGCGCTACATTCCGGCGCGGGAGGACCGCAACGAGATCACAGTATTCCGCAACGCTGACCATCCGCAGCGGGTGGCGGTGGAAACCTGCCCGGCGGGGCATGTGCTGGTGATGGACAGCCGCAAGGACCCACGGGCCGCATCAGCCGGCTCCATTCTTGTAACACGACTTGCGATGCGTGGCTGCGCCGGCGTCGTCTCGGATGGGGGCTTTCGCGATGCCGAGGGTATTGGCAGGCTGGACATGCCAGCGTATCACCAGCGGCCCTCGGCGCCGACGAACCTGACGCTGCACGAGGCGCTTGATATCAACGTACCCATCTCATGCGGTGACGCCCCGGTCTTTCCTGGCGACGTGGTGTTGGGCGATGGGGACGGGGTTATGGTCATTCCCGCGCATCTGGCGGATGAAATTGCCGAGGAATGCACCGGAATGGAAAGCTTCGAGGATTTTGTATTGGAACGGGTCCTCGGCGGCGCTCCCGTCATTGGCCTCTATCCGCCGACTACCGACAAGGCTCAGGCCGACTATGCGGAGTGGCGAAAAAGCACGGGGCGATAATTGGTCTGGTTATCTGGCTGCCAGCGCTCTCACGTCTCTTCAAAAAGGCCAGTGCTGTTGATTATGGAAGGGACATCATACTCGCCGTCCCCGGAAGGGTGGGCCATTCCAAACGTATGGCCCGCCCTGTTCGCAAGTAGGATGGGCAGACCATCTACGACTCGTCGGCATTATCTGGCGGTGGTGCAGCGCAAGCCCGGCGCTCTTCGTAATGGCGCTCCATTCGCCGAGCTTCCAGACGCATTCCGTACCTGCAGCGATACCTGCTCAAGAAGCCAGGCGGCGACCGCGAGTTGGTCGATATCTTGGCACTCGTTCTTCAACACGACGAGCAGGCCGTCCTGTCGGTCGTCGACATGGCGTTGAAGTTCGGCGTCTCGACGAAGACGCATGTGCTGAACCTGCTGCATCGCCTCGTCGACGGCAAATCCTTCACGCCGCCAACCCTCGACGCACCTCAGGCGCTGACGCTCACCAATGAACCCAAGGCCAATGTCGACCGATACGATACCTTGAGAAAGACGGAGGTTCGCCATGCGTCATAACCCGGCAATCGGCGCGATCGTCATCATGCTGCGGCAGTTGAAGATGCACGGCATGGCCCAGGCCGTCGGCGAGTTGACAGAGCAAGGATCGCCGGTGTTTGAAGCCGCTATTCCGATCCTGTCGCAGCTTTTGAAAGCGGAGACGGCCGAACGAGAGGTACGGTCAGGGCAGACATACAGATGCGGGATCCATGCTATTACGCGGCGCGATGCCGCATCGTCCCCCGCAATGGGGCGAAGTCGTTGCTAGAATGGTGAGATTATGCGACTATTGGATAAACGCATCGCTTTTATCAGATGGGATTGCCATGCAGCCGGATACTATCGATGGCAAGGCCGTCAAAAACCTCGCAATCGCTCACGCACTCAACGGCGCCGTCGTTTTTGGCCAGCCCGGCGGGTTTGCCGTTCTTGTAAAATATGGGGCAAATGAAAGAGCGGTCGCCGCTCAAAGGTCCCGCCGCATGCGCATCTGGCGGAATCTGAACACGGCTGCCGCTTATGTTCGCGACGAGCTCGGGCTTGCGCGGTTCGAAATCGACATGACCGAACATGATCCGGCCGCCGTAGAGCGGAAGCGGCCCGACACAGCGGAACGTCAGCGCCAGTTACATGAGGCCGGCGAACACGACGCATGGTTCCGAAGCCAGGTGCAAAAGGCGATGGATGGTATTGAGGATGGTTCGAACCGTGCAATTTCCGAGGACGAATGGGCGGAAAAGTCGCGGCTGAGGCGAGCGGACCTACAGCGCCGTATCGGTGCGCAGGATCGTTGAATAGATGCGGATCATCAGGCGTGATTCCTATGCCATTGATCTCGACAGGATCGTTGATCGCATTGCTTTGGACAATCCTTCGGCAGCTCTCGATATGTGGGATGAAATTGAGCGCCAGGTCGAACGGTTACCTGATTTTCCTCGCTCCGGCCGCGCCGGACGAATGCCGGAAACAAGGGAACTGGTGGTGTCCGGAACGCCGTATATCGTCGTCTATCTGGTTTCCGACGATGTCGAGTTAATTCGTGTCTTGCATGGCGCGGAGCAATGGCCGCCCGACAACTACATTTCGGCTTTGCGCATCAGACGGCGAAGTCAACAAGGCGTGGATGCCCGAGACATTTGAAATCGAAAGGCCGGGCGAACCCGGCCTTCCGACTGTCGCATCGAAATCAGGCTCAGGCCTGCAGATTGTCCGCCGACATCTTGCCGGACTTGCGGTCCTTGACCAGCTCGTAGGTGATCTTCTGGCCGTCGTTGAGGCCACGCATACCAGCCCGCTCGACCGCGGAAATGTGGACGAAGACGTCAGCGCTTCCGTCGTCCGGCTGGATGAAACCAAAGCCCTTCGTTGCATTGAACCATTTTACCGTACCGGTCGCCATAGCGTCTTCCTTTGATCATTTAACCCTGCCGCACTTTCGTCCGGCAAATCGCATTTTGCGCCGACATAAATAGACGTTTCTGAATATAAGGCAAAGGCAAAATCCGGCTGGCGGCGTCGTACTTTCATTGCCCAGTCAGGGCGTGAAGGGCCTGTGAACGCCATCCGCAGCGGTGAGCCCTGCGCCACCGCTGCTTTTGCAGCGTTAAGCTGCCTGTACCTTCCTGCCCGTGCGCGCCCAAGCCGGCAGCCAGTCGCCATGGGCCGCCAAAAGGTCGTCAACGAGCGACCAGATCTGGTCGAGGTCGAGCTCGGCCGCCGTGTGCGGGTCCATCATCGCGGCGTGATAGATGTGCTCGCGGTTCTCCGTCATCAGCGCCTGGACGGTCAGTTCTTGAACATTGACGTTGGTGCGGATCAGCGCCGTCAGCTGCGGCGGCAGGTCGCCGATGAAGGTCGGCTGGATGCCTGAGGCGTCGATCAGGCAGGGCACTTCGGCGGCACAACTTGCAGGCAGCGAGGTGATGCAGCCGTTGTTGCGGACGTTGCCGTAGATGACGGACGGCTCGCCGGTCCAGACCGAGTTCATGATGGACGAGGCATATTCCTTCGATTGCGCGACCTCGATTTTCTCAGCCGATCGGTAGGCTTCCGCTTGGCCTTTCCAGCGTTCGATCTGCTCGATGCAGCGCTTCGGATATTCGTCGAGCGGAATGCCGAACTTCTCGATCAGGTCCTCACGGCCCTCCTTGATGAAGTAGGGCGTGTATTCGGCAAAGTGCTCCGAACTTTCCGTGACGAAATAGCCGAGGCGCGTCAGCATCTCGTAGCGCACCTTGTTCGGGCAGCGCGGGTTCCAGCCAGGCTTCGGGGCCCGGCCTTCACGATAGGCGCGAACAAGATCGGGATAGAGGTTCTTGTAGGATCCGTCCGGCTGGCGGTGCTCGAACGTCAGATAAAAGGCCATGTGGTTGATGCCGGCCGAGCGGTAGCGGATTTCCTCGTAGGGAATGTCGAGGTCGTGTGCCAGTTCCATCGCCGTGCCCTGCACCGAGTGGCAGAGGCCGACCTGCTTGATCGCCGGATACTTTTCCGCAATTGCCCAGGTGTTGATGGCCATGGGATTTACATATTGCAGCATGATCGCATCCGGGCAGACGGCGAGCATGTCCTCGCAAATCTTCCAGAGATGCGGGACTGTTCTGAGGCCCCGCATGATGCCGCCGACGCCGAGCGTGTCGGCAATGGTCTGGCGCAGACCGTATTTCTTAGGCACTTCGAAATCGGTGACCGTGCAGGGCTCATAGCCGCCAATCTGGAAGGCGACGACGACGAAGTCGGCGCCCGAAAGCGCCTTGCGCTGGTCGGAATAGGTCTCGGCCTTGGCTTTGACACCGAGCGTCGAAATCAGCTTGTTGACGACGATGGCGCTTTCTTCAAGCCGCTGCGGATTGATGTCCATCAGCGCGATCGTAGCACCCGACAGCGCCGGGCGCTGCAAAACGTCGCCGACGATGTTTTTCATGAAGACGGTGGAGCCTGCTCCAATAAACGTGATCTTGGGATTTCGTGCCATTATAACCTCCGGCATTCAGCAATCATGCTACCTCGAAAGCGGCTTTCACCAGCCGTTCCGTGTAGGCGGTCTTGGGGTTGGATAAAACGTCGTTGACAGGCCCCTCTTCCATAATGCGGCCGTGCTGCATGACGATCACACGGTGGCACAGCGCCCGCACGACCTTGAGATCGTGCGAGATGAAGAGGTAGCTCAAGCCCCGCTCGTCCTGCAATCTGCGAAGGAGCTCAATGATCTGCGCCTGGACGGAAAGATCGAGCGCCGAGGTCGGTTCGTCGAGCAGGATGAATTCGGGTTCAAGCGCGATCGCGCGGGCAATGGCGATGCGCTGGCGCTGGCCGCCGGAGAATTCATGCGGGAAGCGCGAGAGAATGTGACCCGGCATGCCGGCCGCAATCAGCGCCTCGCGCACCCGGTCCATGCGCTCGGACTTGGTCGCGCCGAGCTTGTTGACGACCAGTCCCTCCTCGATGATCTGGCCGATCGTCATGCGCGGATTGAGCGACGAAAACGGATCCTGGAAGACGATCTGCATGCGCGAGCGCAGCGGCCGCATTTCGGCGCGCGAGCGGCCGTGGATGGGCTGGTGATCGAAGTAAATTTCGCCGCCGTCCGGGTCGTTCAGCCGGACCAGCGCCTGACCGAAGGTGGTTTTGCCGGAACCGGATTCGCCGACGAGACCAAGCGTCTCATGACGACGAAGCGTGAGACTCAGACTGTCGACAGCAACGAGCTCCCGCATTTCCGGCCTGAAGAAGGTGCCGTGGCGCAGCATGAAGGAAACGCGCACGTTCTTGGCATCAAGAATGATCTCGGAATTTTCCGGTAAAGGGTTTGCCTGGCCGCGCGGCTCGGAGCCGAGCAGATGTTTCGTGTAAGGATGCTGAGGATTGGCAAAAAGCCGCTCGGTCGTGTTGTGCTCGCGCATCTCGCCATGCTGCATCACATAGACATAGTCCGAGAACTGCCGAACGACCGTCAGATCGTGGGTAATCAGGATCACCGCCATCCGCAGTTCCTTCTGCAGGTTGCGGATAAGGTTCAGGATCTGTGCCTGCACGGTGACGTCAAGCGCCGTCGTCGGCTCGTCGGCGATCAGGACGTCCGGATCGTTGGCGAGCGCCATGGCAATCATCACGCGCTGGCGCTGGCCGCCCGAGAGCTGATGCGGATATTGTTTCAGCCGCGCTTCGGGATCCGGAATCTGCACGTGCTTCAGAAGCTCCAGCGCCCGTGCCTCGGCCTGCCTGCGGCCGATCTTCTTATGCACCCGGATCGCTTCGACGATCTGGCTGCCGATCGTGTAGATCGGGTTTAGCGAGCTCATCGGCTCCTGGAAAATCATCGAGATGCGGTTGCCGCGCAGCTTGCGCCGTGCGCGTTCGGAGAATTTCAGGATATTGGCACCGTCATAGTCGATGGTCGATTTCGGCGAGACGGCAGCGCGTTTCGAAAGAAGCCCCATCACGGTGCGCGCGGTTACCGATTTGCCGGATCCGGATTCGCCGACGATCGCGATCGTCTCGCCGCGATAGAGCTGAAACGAGATATCCTTAACCGCCTCGACCAGCCCATCTTCGACCTTGAAGTTCACAGCGATATTGCGCGCGTCGATGATCGGGCTTTCCTTGCGGCCATCGTGGTCGTGACGGATGGCCGGCGCGAAAGAACTGACAAGAGAAAGGGCCATCTTCATCACCTCAGTAAGGATCGACTGCGTCGCGCAGACCGTCGCCCAGCGCATTGAAGGCAAAGACGGTCACAAGCACGAAGCCGACGGGAGCGAGGATCCAGGGATAGGTGCCGATAACGGAATAGTTCGCCGTATCCTGCAGCATCAGGCCCCAGGAGATCAGTGGCGGCTTTACGGCAAAGCCTAAGAACCCGAGGAAGGATTCAAGCAGCACGACGCTCGGAATGTGCAGGGTCACCGATACGATCACGTGGCTCATGACATTCGGGAAAATGTGCTGGAAGATGATACGCCGGTCGGTCGCGCCGACAGCCATCGCCGCCCGCACATAATCGATGCGCGCCAGAGCCAGCGTCTTGCCGCGAACTTCGCGCGACATCTGCGCCCAGCCGAGTGCCGACATGACGATGATGACGAAGGCAAGGAAGACGTTCGTCGGAGCCGTGACAGGGATCAGCGACGTCAGCGCCAGATAGAGCGGCAATTGCGGGAAGGCGAGCACCAGCTCAACGAACCGCTGGACCCAGACATCGAAGGTACCGCCGAAGTAGCCGGAGACCATGCCGACCGTGGTACCCACAATCGTGACGATGAAGACGACGGTCAGTGCGATCACCAGCGAAATGCGCGAGCCGATGATTGCGCGCGAAAGCACGTCGCGTCCAAATTTGTCGGTACCCAGAAAATGCACCGACTGACCATCTGTCGAACCGAAGAAATGCCGGTTGGCCGGAATGAGGCCGAAAAGCTTGTAGCCCGCCCCCTTCACGAAGAAGCCGAGGTAGCGCGGATTGTCATAATCCGGACCAACGATTGGCTGGAACGTGACGGGGTCGAGCTCGTCTGAATCGGCGAGCGCATAGACGCGCGGCCGGAAGACGAAATTGCCGTCCTTGTCGTGGAAGCTCATGACCTGCGGTGGCGCAAAACCGACATCGGTTGCCTTTGGGTCCATCGGCGCGAAGAAATCCGCAAAGACAGCCATGATGATCAGCAGACCGACGAGGATGAGGCCCATCATGCCCGTCCAGGAGCGCTTCAGGCGGCGCCAGACGAGCGCGATATAGCTTTCGTTGCCATGCGGCGGCTTCTTGACGGATTCTTCATGTGGCGGAGGAAGGGAGGAGTCGAAGGCGAACATGTCAGGCTCCTCCATACTGGCGGACGCGCGGGTCCAGCATGGCAAGCAACATATCGGCAATTATGTTGCCGACGATCAGCGTCGCCGACAGCACCAACATGAAGGTCGCGGTGACGTAGACGTCACCGATGGCCATCGAGCCGACAATGGCGGGGCCTACGGTCGGCAGGGCGAAAATGATCGCCGTCTCGATTTCTCCGGTTAGCATGTAGGGAAGCACGACGCCCTGATACATGACCAGCGGATGCAGCGCGTTGGGCACGGCATGGCGCATGACGACCGCGCTCCCGGTCAAGCCTTTCGCCTTGGCGGTCTCGACATACTGCGCGTTCAGCGTGTCGAGGAGATTGCCGCGCATGACGCGCATATTGTAGGCAAGACCCCCGAACGTCGCGATCGCCACGACCGGCCAGACATGGCTGACGAGGTCGACGAACTTCGCCCACGACCATGGCGCGCCGCCATACTGCGGCGAGAAGAAGCTGCCGATCTCAGAAATGTTGAATTGGAACACCAGCAGGTAGACGATGATCAGTGCCATCAGAAAGCGCGGCACCGTCATGCCGAGAAAGGAAATGCCGGAAAGAAGGCTGTCGATCCAGGTATACTGGCGTGTTGCCGCCCAGATGCCGAAGCCGATGCCGAGCACGGAAGCGAAGAGATGGCAGACGAGGGCCAGGAGCAGCGTGCGTGGCAGGCGCTCGCCGACGACGTCGGAAACTGGCTTGTTGTAGTACATGCTGTAGCCGAAATCGCCGCGGGTGACGATGCCACCGATCCAGTTGAAGTACTGGATGACCATCGGTTGATCGAGGCCATGCTCGACGCGGTAGGCCTGCGCCTGCGCTTCCGCTTGCGCGAAGGACGCGCCGCTCTGGTTGATCAGCTGGGATCGAATGTAATCGGCGTAATCGCCGGGCGGCGCCTGGATGATGGCAAAGGTCACCACGCTCAGGATGAAAAGCACGGGAACCGCAGAGGCTGTGCGCATGAGCAGGAATCGTAACATCGGACGGTTCGCTTCTCCTTGCCGCCAGTCGCTCTTCGTCAGCGCGGCCGGCTTGTTGGTTATGTCCGGCCGCGCACCACGCGCGGCCGGATGCTCACTTCATTTGGGAGGGAGCTCTAGTTCAACGGACCCTTCTCTCCCGGCTTGCCGGGAAGTTGCTCGGGGAAAAGTTCATATTTCTGCTGCTTGTCGGCAGCCACCCACAGGCGCTCGCGGATGACAGAATCTTCAGCCCAGTTGAACATGAAGATCGGCGTGCCCTGCGGGATGTTCGAGAAGCGCTTGTTGATGATGAGTGCCCCTGGATACTCCGTGAGGCCGACAGTATTTACGTGCTCCGTCGAGATCTTCTGATACTCTTTCATCAGGCTGACACGCTCGTCATTGTTCTGGCTTGTCCTGAATTTGTTGACGATATCGACAAGCTCCTTTTCAAAGGGCATCAGATCAAGCTGGTCGTCCTTGCCGGCACGGTGGTGCCAACTGGTACGCGGGCCGACAGGCGCGAGCTGCTCGGTGTTTTGCACGACCGAAGCCAGTTCCGTGGTGTTGCGCTGGATCAGCCAGTCGAAGCGGCCGGCATAGTGTGCATCATCGCGCTTCGGTCCGTCGAGTGCGTTGATGATGATCTTGAGGCCAAGCTTCTCCATCTGGCCGACGACGCCTTCGGCAAGACTCTTGTCGGTGGCATAGCCGTTGTTGACGAGCAGCACGATCTCGACGTTCTTTCCGCCCGCCTGTCCGGCCGGGAAATTCACGAAGCCGTCGCCATCGGTGTCTTTCAGGCCCGCCTTTGCAAGCCCGGCCTTCGCGCCTTCAAGGTCGTATGGATAAGCGACGGTCGATTGCCGGTCATAGAAACTCGTACCGGACGACAAGCCGCCGGGGTAAATGGCCGTGAACGGCCCCTTAACGAGCGAGTCGCCGATGGCTTTGCGATCGAAGGCCATGGTGACAGCCTTGCGGAAATCCTCGTTGCGGTTCAGCTCGCGGATCGCCTGGCCGCGCCCGTCCGGATCGCCCCAGCCGTTGGCCGAAAAATTCATGCGCAGGTTATACCCGATCAGGCGGGGACCGAAGGCGAGACGGGCAGGTGCCGTCTTTTCGGCAGCGCGCTTCAGCGAAGCGACGAAATTTTCCGGCTGCTCGAGGTTCGAGAAGTCGCCCGATCCGGCAACCGCCTGAACGTCACGGTCTGCCCAAGTCGAAAGCTTGTAGTGCAGTTCGTTGAGGTAGGGCAGCTGATTGCCCTTCTCATCGACCTTCCAATAGTATGGATTCCGGCGCATGACGATGATGTCGTCCGGCCGGTATTCGACCGGCACCCAAGCCCCCATCACCGGCATGTTCATATATTCCGGCGGGAAGGCATTCTTGAACTGGTCGTAAGTATTCTTTGAATATTTCGGATGCTGGGGCTTGAGGATATGCGATGGACCCGGGCAGAAATTGGGATAGGCCATCGTGTAGAGATATTGTTTTGGGAAGGCCTCCTTGAACGTCCATTCGACAGTATGGTCATCGATCTTCTTCAGTGTCGTGCCCGTACCAAAGGCTTCCGGTGATGCGCCCCCGCCAAGCGGCGAGACGTTCGGGTCGATGACCTCGTCTTCCCAGTAGAACATGATGTCGTCGGCACCGAAGGGGGCGCCGTCCGACCATTTCGCGCCTTCGATCAGGTGCATGGTGAGCTTATGGCCGTCCTCGGACCATTCCCAGCTCTTGGCAAGGTTCGGAAGCGGTTCGGTATCCTTGGCCTCCACCTGGAAGAGCGGTGCAGTGCGCGTCAGGCATTCCGAAAGGCCGATATCAATGCCGCCCCAGCCCTGCGTCTGCCCGGCGCCATAATTCCAGCCTTCAGGGCGCCCGCCGATGACATGGCGCATTGTATCGCCGTACGCGCCGATGCCGTCCGGCATGTTCTCGGTCTTGAAAACCAGCGGCTCCTTCGGAAGCCGGTCCTTGATCGACGGCAGCTTGCCGGTATCGACGAAATTCGCCTTGACCCAGTCCGGCTCATTATATTCCGGCAGCGCCTTGAACTCCAAAATGGAGTCGCGGGCCACGTACTTGATCTTGCCTTCAGCTGGAAACGGCGCCGGCTCCGGCGGAATGGTCGGTTCGGATGCGTATGCATTCAAGGCTGCGGCCGAGACGCTCAGCGCCAGCCCGGCAAGAATGCCAATTTTGCGAAAATTTCTCATCGTCTCTCCCTCTTGTTCGGAGCGCTTGGGCGCTCCGGTTCTCCTCTAACGGCATGAAACCGGGTCTGACGCGGCGGCTTTCCCTCCCGGAAATCCGCCCACCCGACTTCCACGAAATTCAAACGGCCTGTTTCAAGGCCGCCTTTTCGGCGCGCAGCTCCTCGATCGAGCGCACGTTGCGCCGTGCAGCGCCCGCCCAATCACGGGTCTTTACGCTGGACTTCGACAGACGCTCCTGCGCAGCCGGAACGGCGTCGGCATATTGGGGCAGCCAGCGAGCTTGAGCCACGACCATTTCATCGACCATCTGCCAAACCTCTTCGGGTGTCGAGACGGCACCGACCAGCGGGTCGTGCAGCACCGCAAGTTTCAGAAGCTCGATATCGCCGCTGATCGCCGCATGGACGGACATGCGCTGGACATTGATCGATGAGATGCACGTTGCGGCGCAGGCTTCCGGAAGGGTGACACCGGAGACCATGTTGATGCCGAAGCGATCGACGAAGCCAGGCGACTCGATGATCGCATCAGCCGGCAAATTGGTGATGACGCCATTGTTCTTGACATTGAAGTGGCCGCGGTAGACGCGGTTGGTCTCCAGCGCCTCAAGGATATGGCTAGCATGTTCGTTGGAGCGTTTGTCCGGATCAATCGGCTTCGAGGCCGATTCAAGAAACTGCGGGAATTCCGTCTCGAACCAGTTGCGCGTTTCCGTCGAGTGACGGAGATAGCCGCCGGTCTCGCCATGGATCCAGTCGGACATGTCGATCCACTTGGTGATTTCGTCCGGACGCTTGCGGTACCACGGCAGGTATTCGGAAAGGTGCCCGTTGCTTTCCGTCGAATAGATGCCGAAGCGCTTCAGCACATCGATGCGCAGCTTCTCCTGCTGCGAATAGACCGGATGGGCTTCGAAGGCCGCGACGAGTTCGTCCTTGCCGATCTTGCAGCCGTTGAGGCGCAGATCGATGAACCATGTCTGATGGTTGATGCCCGAGCAGATATAGTCGAGTTCCGCCGGCGATTTGGCGCCGAGCACCTCGGCGATCTGTTCGGCCCCGTGCTGCACACCGTGGCACAGGCCGACCGTATCGACCTTGCCATATTCGATCGCAGCCCATGTATTCATCGCCATCGGGTTTGCGTAGTTCAAGAATTTCGCGCCCGGTTCTGCGACTTCACGGATGTCCTTGCAGAAATCCAAGATGACCGGAATGTTGCGCTGACCGTAGAGAATGCCGCCGGCGCAGATCGTATCGCCGACGCATTGGTCGATGCCGTATTTCAGCGGAATGCGGATATCGTCGGCATAGGCTTCGAGACCACCGACACGCACGCAGCTGATGATATAGCGCGCGCCTTCGAGCGCTTTGCGGCGGTCGGTCGTTGCCGTGATCCTGGTCGGCAGCTTATTGGATTCGACGATCTTGTCGAGGATCGCTTTGATCATCTGAAGATTATGTTCGCTGAGGTCCGTCAGCGCGAATTCGACATCCTTGAATTCCGGAACGCACAGAATGTCCGTGAACAGCTTCTTGGTGAAGCCGACGCTGCCCGCACCGATGATAGCGATTTTGAAACTCATAATCTTCACCTCAATCCGATCAGATGCTAGGTAAAAGGACGGACAGGGGAGGATTGACCACATGCCGGCACATGCAGCCCGAAAAAGCAAAATAGCGCCTATATTTCCTCCCGGCCGTTCTCTCGACCGCGATCTCTTCCTCTTATGAAAAGCGATTATGCGGATATTCGCGGAGGTGGCCAGAGAAGGATTATGCTTTCGAGGGTAATTTTGTGCTGCAGGATTTGATCGCCAACGGGCAGTCCATGAGGACGGTTTCCCTGCCGCGCGGGCGCCAGCGCTTGCACGCCATGCCGACAAGTGCTGGCTATGAGGTGCGGGAAAACGAGATCTACGATTGGGATGGAAGGCGGCGCGGCCAGACCCCCTTTACCGTTCTGCAGCATACCATCAGTGGCACCGGCCATCTGCGCTATCAGAACCGCAACTACAGGCTACAAAGCGGCGATACGCTGCTGGTTCTCGTTCCGCACAATCATCGCTACTGGCTCGAAAAGGGCGACCGCTGGGAGTATTTCTGGATATCGATGCATGGCGAGGAGACGCTGAGAATCCACAAGATGGTCCTCGGGCTTGCCGGTCCGGTTTTAAGGCTCCAGCCATCGACCATCGATCATCTCGCCGACTGCAGTCTTCGCCTTGTGAAAGGCGCAACGACGCCCGGCGCGGCGTCCGCAATCGCCTATGAAGCGGCCATGGCGCTTTACGACGATGTCTTCGGCTCACCGGCTTTTGCAGCAGACCTCAGCGTCATGCAGTCGGTGATTGACCATATCCATGCCAATCTCGACCAGCCGTTGCCAGTCAGCGAGCTTGCAGGCATCGTCGGCCTCAGCCGCGCGCATTTTTCCCGCAGCTTCGCCGAAAGCGAAGGCATGCCGCCTGCCGAATATGTGCTTCAGCAAAGGCTGCTGCGCGCGGCAAAGCTTTTGACAAAGGCCGATTTCCTGCCGGTCAAGGAGGTCTCGATCATGTGCGGCTTCGAAGATTCCAACTATTTCTCCAAAGTCTTCCGCCGCGTTTACGGCATCACCCCCACGGAGTTCCGAACCACCGGCATGTATGCAAGCATCGGCAAGGGACGCTAGAAGCCTTGCAAAGGAACCCGGCGCCGACGCTCGAACGCGACCGGGAACGACTGGTCGGGGAGGTTTTCGAAAGCCTGCGCGACGGCGCCAAATACGCACTCGCCGTCGGCGCCGCGGCGGCGACGGTGGGTATCATCGTCGGAGCAATTTCTTGATCGCCTTCGTCGGCTGCGTGCTCGGCATGACCTGCCTTGGCTCGGCTCTTTCAGGATTTCTTCTGGACAGTGCGACCTCTTGGGAGAGGGCTTTGTTGGTGGTCGCAGCCATCGTGCTTGTCGTACAAGAGCCGATCTCATCCCTGATTGGCCTTGCCTTGATGTTGCCGGTGGCGGCAAACCAGCTTCTTTCGTGGAAAAAACCGGCCTGTTGTCCTGTAAATCCGGCCCGAACGATCCGCCGTGCAGCGAAACGCCCATTGAAGCTCGACAGCGCGATGTCAAATCGCGCCGATCTTTTTCGTCCTGAGCGCTCTGTCCTTGGAGGTCGACCGACCTGACAAGTCCGGGTCGGTCCTGTGACGCCCTCTCCCTACCGCCGGTTCTCTTTCGGACGAAACCGATGATAGCAGCTGGGGACGGCTTGGCGGACCTCGCGGTCCTCCGGGACTAACCTTGACATCAAACGAATGTGACTTAATCTATTTTTTCGGATCCCGAGCCCGTTGTGCTGGAGGCAGCGGCTCAAGTTTGATCCTGACCCTGGGAGGAGAACTCGTGAGGAATACAGCACTCATTCTTGCACTGGCGGCAACCACCGTTTTAGCCGCACCGCATGGCAGCCCGGCACAAGAGGCCATCACGGGCGACGTCGTCGGCAAGCCCGACGCGCCCAACAAGCTGGTTTTCCGGATGACCACGGATGGCCCGCGCAACAACGAGCCGGCCTACGCTCAAGGCTACAGCAAGCTGTTCAATGACTTCATCGCCAAGCATTCCGACTGGCAGATCGAGTTGCAGATGATGTCGGGGGATATCGGTCAGGAACAGGCGCGCATGCTCGAGCAGGCCAAATCGGGATCGGCCCCGGATTGTGCGGCCGTCGACTCATTCGTCCTCCCGCTCTTCAAGAAAGCCGGCGTCCTGCAATCCTTCTCGCCTTATTTCACCAAAGAGGAAATTGACCAGCTCTTCCCCTTTATCCGCGAGGGCATAACCGGCTCGGACGGCAACATCTACGCATGGTGGTGGTCGACGGATCTTCGTGTTCTTTACCGGAACAAGGAGATTGTTCCTGATGCGCCGCAGACCTGGGACGATTTGAAGAAGGCGGCGCTCTCCTCAGTCGAGGAGGGAATGGAAGGCGTTCTGTTCAACGGCGGCCGCTATGAAGGAACAACGTTCGACTGGCTCGCCAATTTCTGGGCACAGGGTGGCAAATTGGTCGATGACGATGGCAAGCCGGTTTTCGGCGAGGGTGAAAATCGCGACAAATTCATCAAGGCCGTCAACTATTATCGCGATCTCGTTGAGTCCGGAGCCGCTCCCAAACGTGTGGCGACCATCGGCGATTACGACGATTTCAATGCAGCGGCTGCGGCCGGGACGACTGCGCTTTTCGTCGGTGGCAACTGGCAATATGCACAGCTCAGGACAGCGCTTGACCCAGATGAATTCGCCAAATGGGTTTTCTCCCCGCTTCCTGGCCCGGCAGCGGACCAGCGATCAACAGGTACAGGCGGCTGGACGGTGGCGGCTTTCAGCAAGGACACTGAAAAGGTGAAGCTCTGCGCTGAACTTGCCCGCGACATCTATATGGGGCCGGCCAACGCGTTGCAGGAACAGCTTCCGACCCGCGCCGATCTCTATGACAAGTACGAGGTGTTCTCGTCAGAGGCCAACAAGACCTTTGCGGCAGCACTCAAGGACGGACAAGCCCGGCCCGGCGCGCCTGTCTATCCTGAAATCTCCAATCAGATTCAGATCATGATGGGCAAGGTGCTGACGGGTACCCAGCCGACCGAGGCCGCCGTGGACGAGGCCTTCAGCGCTTCGCTGAGCGCCTTCAAACGCAGCTAAAATAAGGACTTGGCGGCGTGGACCGAGACCCTCACCGCCAGTCAACCTGTGCAAACGCTGCCCAGCGATGAAATGGCCGGACCGGACCTATGATGGATGCAAGCATTGCCGCCAAGAGCCCCCGAAGACTCGGCAGGAGAACCGCCGGACGGCATAGTCCCTTCCCGCTGCCTTGGCTTATGCCGCTCATTCTTGTCCTTGGCGTCTTTTATCTTTACCCCTTGCTGGACGTCTTTCGCTTCGCATTCACCAACGTTTCGCTGCTTGGCAGGGACGAGGAGTATACGCTGCAGACGATCGTCAGCACATTGTCGAAGCCCGAGCTTTTACAAATCCTGTGGGTGACATTCGTATTCACCGCGTCGAGCGTTGTTGCGCAGCAATTTTTCGGGCTTTTCATTGCCTTGATTGTTTTGCACGGCGAGAAGCGCCGGCTCTTCGGCACGACGATCGTGCGAACCACAGCCCTTGTCGCCTGGGTTGTTCCAGGTATTGCCGGCGGCATCATCTGGAAAATGCTCTTCAACGAAGCGCCATTTGGCGGGTTGAACAGCCTTTTGCGCGTGATCGGCGTGCCGGCTGTCCAATGGCTGTCCGATCCGCACATGGTCATGTGGTCGGTCGTCATTTCCAATGTCTGGCGCGGCACGGCGTTCTCGATGGTCGTGATGTATGCGGCAAGCAAGGCCATCGATCCTGTTCTTTACGAGGCGGCGGACGTTGACGGCGCAAATCCATGGCAGCGGCTGATCTATATCACTCTACCCCAGCTGCGGACCGCGATCCTGGTGAACATGATCCTCATCACAATCCAGACGTTGAACACGTTTGACGCCATCATTTCTCTGACCGGCGGCGGCCCTGGCCGCGCGACCGAGGTTCTCTCGCTATACACCTTCAACGTCGTGTTCCGTAATTACGACCTTGCGGCCGGCGCCGTCCTGTCGATCCTAATGCTCGCAATCAGCCTTGGCCTTGCGCTCGTATATGCTCGTTTTCTGCCAAAAGGAGAACCGTCGTGAGGGCTTCCAGACAAGATCGCGTTGGCGATGCTCTGAGCTATCTGTTTCTCGCCATGACGTTTCTTTTCTTCGCCTGGCCCTTGCTTTGGCTGCTGTCGCTCGCGCTGAGAACGCGCAGGGAAATCTTTTTGGGCGTGAGCCGCTTTATCCCGAAGGCGCCGACTTTGGAAAATTTCGCCGCCATCTTATCCTCCGACAAGTTCGCGGGGTATCTCTGGAATGCGCTCGTCCTATCCTCGTGCAGCGCAATCGGCTGCCTGATCGTGGCGCTGCCGGCCGCCTATGCCTTTTCCCGTTTTCCATTTCGCGGCAAAGGACCTTGGATGATGGTCCTGCTTGCCTTTCAGATGATTTCACCACTTGTTATCATGGTGCCGCTTTACCGCTACATGGCAGCGCTTCACCTGACCGACAGCCATTTCGGCGCAACGATGGTCTATATTGCACTCGCGGTACCAATGGTGACGTGGATATTGAAGGGCTCAATCGACGGCATTCCGAAAAGCCTCGACGAGGCCGCACTTATTGACGGCTGCAGTCATTTCGCCGTCTTTTGGCGTATCATACTTCCGTTGTCGGCGCCAGGCATCGCCTCAGCCTTCATCATCTCGGTCATCGCCGGCTGGTCGCAGTTTCTCGTCCCATTTCTCCTCATCAGCAAGGAATCCCTCACGCCGATCGGCGTTGGGATATTTCAATACGCCGGAACGCAAAACGACTCCTCCCTCCAGTTGCTGGCGGCCGCCTGCCTTGTATCGGTCGTCCCAGCCATTATTGCCTTTCTCACCCTCCAGCGGCTCATCCTCGGCGCCATGACGGAGGGCGCCGTCAAGGGCTGATATTGCATTCACATCTCAGGATATCATCATGACGCTTACTCTTATCCAACGCCTCGACCGCATTCGCGTCCGCATCGCAGAGCTGGAATACTGGCGTTCGCGCCAAACAATGCAGATAGATGCCTGGACGTTTGAAGGGGAGCCCATTGCAATCGGCGATGCGTGGCCGCGCAAAGATGGTCCCGTGCATTTTTCCGGCGCAACCACCTTGCCCGGCCATTGGCCCCTTGACGATGCTCGGCTCGTGCTCGACCTCGGCGGCGAGGGCCTGATCACGGTCACCGACGAGACCGGGAATGAAACGCGACTTGGCCTTGATCCCTATCATCGGGAATTCCTTGTCCCTTCGCGCAGCATCCGGATCTCTTCCGAAACCGTCGCCCGCCTGCCCTTCGGCGAGCCCGTGCGGCACCCGAGGCTAGAACATGCGGCAGTAATCTGGCTGGACACGGCCGTCGACCGGCTCTGGGTGCTTTTGCGCCAGATCACCGAGGCGGCCGATATCCTCGACGGCCACGAGGCCGTTCCGCATCTCCTGGATATTGCCGAACACGCCATGCGCGGCCTTGACTGGCCGTCGGCCACGGCCGCCTATGTAGCACGGACGGCGCCTTCGCCGGTGCAACAGAAGATTTGGCAGCTGCCGCCACTCGAGGCCACGCCCGAGGGTCTCAATCAAGGCCAGCGCGCCAGCGTGCTCCAAGCCTACGACACACTTGTTGGACAGCTCAAGCAGCTGCGCCAGCGTTTTCCGCCGCAAGGCGAGATCGCGCTGACCGGCCATGCGCATATCGATCTTGCATGGCTTTGGCCTTACAGCGAAACCCGGCGGAAGATGCGCCGTACTTTCCATACGGCGTTGTCGCTCATGGAGCAGTCCTCCGATTTCCGCTTCAACCAGTCCACGGCCCATTACTACGCGCAGATCGCCGAAGACGATCCGGATTTGCTGGAGCGCATCATCGAGCGTGCGAAGGCAGGCCAATGGGAAACGCTTGGCGGCATGTGGGTCGAACCCGACACCAACATGCCGACCGGCGAGAGCCTCAGCCGGCAAATCCTTTACGGCCAGCGTTATTTCGAACGGACCTTCGGGACTCGCAATACCGTCTGCTGGCTGCCAGATTGCTTTGGTTTTTCCGGCGCCCTGCCCCAGCTTCTTCGTCAGGGCGGCATGAACAGCTTCTTCACGATCAAGGTCAACTGGTCGGAAACCAATCAGTTCCCGGCCGATCTCTTCTGGTGGGAAGGCCTTGATGGGAGCCGGGTTCTCGCCCACACATTCGACAATCCGATGCAGGGTTACAATGGCTTCGTGCGCCCGGACTGCTTCGTGCCGACCTGGAAGAACTTCCGCCAGAAGGACAAGCACAAGGCCACCCTGCTTGCCGTGGGCTACGGCGATGGCGGCGGCGGCGTGACGCCGGAAATGATTATGCGGGAAGAGCAACTGCGCTTCTTCCCGGCTTTGCCGCATGCACGGTGGACAAGGGTGCACGACTTCTTCGAGGATGCGCACGACACGGCAGCCAAGAAAGACTTGACCGTCTGGCAAGGCGAGATCTACCTCGAACTGCACCGCGCAACCCTTACAAGTCAGAGCACCGTCAAGCGGCTTCACCGCAGAGCAGAGCGCAGTTTGATTACCGCCGAGACGCTGGCCAGCCTTGCCTATCTTCTGGGAGGCGAGCGGCCGGCATCAATGGAGCCGGCATGGCGTGTCGTCTTAAAGAACGAGTTTCATGACATCCTCCCCGGGTCGTCGATCGCCGAGGTCTATACCGATGCTACCAACGAACTCGAGGCAGTCGCGGCAGAGGCGCACTTCGCCCAAGTAGCGGCGATGAAAGCAATAGCTGCGCAGTTGCCGATTGGAGAAGGCAACAATGTTCTGGTCGTCAATCCGTCGCTGTCTGAACGTCCAATCCGCTTGACGCTATCGGATGGAAGCACAGTCTCAGCTGAGGGACAGATTGCGCCCCTTGGCATTGCCGTTCTGGATACCGGAGCACTCCAGCCGAAGACCGGCCTTTCGGCCGGGCGCGACCATCTGGAAAATGCTGTGCTGAAAGTGACACTTGCCAACGATGGCTCGATCGCCAGCATTCTGCATAAGCCGACAGGGCGTGAGGCGCTTGAGGGGTGCGGCAACCGCCTTTTCGTCTATCCAGCCGATAAGCCGCGCAATTGGGACGCCTGGGATGTCGAGGAAGATTACGCCGCTCGCGGCGAAGAGATCACTGCACTCGACAGCCTTGAACTGATCGAGAACGGCCCGCATCGCGCGGCGATCAAGATCGTTCGAACCTGGCGCCACTCGCGCATTACGCAGCTTCTGTCGCTTGGTGCCAACGCGCTGCGGCTGGACATACAGACAGAACTTGACTGGCATGACCGGCGTGTCTTCCTTNCTGTCGCTTGGTGCCAACGCGCTGCGGCTGGACATACAGACAGAACTTGACTGGCATGACCGGCGTGTCTTCCTTCGCACCCTGACGGGCGTTGCCGTGCGTCACGCGAAGGCAACCTGCGAATGCGCCTACGGCGTCGTGGAACGTCCGACGCATTCGAACACTTCCTGGGATGCGGCGATGTTCGAGGCGCCCGCCCACCGCTTTGCCGATCTTTCGGAGCCCGGCTTCGGCGTTGCCATCCTCAATGACGCAAAGTACGGCCACAGCGTGCGCGGCAACGTCCTGGGCCTCTCCCTTCTGCGCGCGCCGATCTATCCAGATCCCCTCGCCGACGAAGGCATCCAGACCTTTACCTATTCGCTGATGCCGCACGAAGGCGCGTGGTACGAGGGCGGCGTCAGGGAGGAAGCCGAGGACCTAAACCAGCCTCTATTGACGGTCCCGGTTGCCGATCGCGCAACGGGCAGGTGGCAGCCGCTCGCAACGGCTGGCATTGATGCTGCGCTGTCCGCCGTCAAATCTTCGGAGGACGGTGACGGCCTCATCGTGCGCGTGTACGAACCGGCGGGACGCCGCGGTAATTTTGAGTTATGTCTTCCGGACCGTTGGCAGAACCACGGCGTTGTCAGTATCCTGGAAGACCCGATGGATAAGGTCCCGAATACCGGTTTGCGGCCGTTTGAGGTCAAAAGCTGGCGCGTAACGAAGACTTGATGCGATACCGGTCGATGCAAGAGGTCCTCGACCGCGTTTCGCATGCAGGACATCGCCTAGTCTCCGTCCGGATTGGATCAGGTGGGAAGGGACACCGGGATTGATATTGTCGGGCTCGAATACGGAGCAGGCTGCAGCCGCTAATCGTGCGATGATTCTCGCCGCGATTCATCGCGGCGCCCCGATCTCGCGCACGGAGCTTGCCCACCAATCGCGATTGACGAAGCAGGCCGTGACCCGCATCGTGGATCGTTTGCTCGATGAAGGGCTCGTTATGGAGGCACGCCGCAGGCACGGCCTTCGGGGACAACCTGCCATCGAGCTGGAGATCGATCCCGAAGGAGTGTTCTCGGTTGGCGCGAATATCGATCGCGATCACCTTACGATCGTCGCTGTGGATGCGGCCGGGACGGTGCGCGGACGCATCCATCACGAAAGGCGTTTTCTGTTACCAGACGACTTCGTGGGCTTGATGGCAGATGCACTATCCTCCTTCCGCCGCCGCAGGGTCATCGAAGAAGCTCGTCTGGCGGGAGTTGGCCTTGCTATTCCTGACTGGCTCGGAGAGGTTAAAGTCATCGGCTTTCCATCAGAATACCGGCAATGGAATGGCTATGACGTGCGCGGCGCGCTGGAGGCAATGTCCGATCACCCAGTGTTCATCGACAATGATGCCAACGCAGCTGCGCTCGGTGAAATCGAGTATGGTCTCGGCACGGAAATCGGCAGTTTCTTCTACATCCTCGCCAATGCCTGTCTTGGCGGCAGCCTCGTCATAGATGGGGTCCGTCATAAGGGAGCCAGCGGAATCGGTGGAGAAATCGGGTGGCTGCCGGTCGTCTTTGACGATGGCCCGTTTGCGGGCAGCACGCAACCACTTGGCGAAATGTTCTCGCTCTTTATCCTCTTCGACTATCTCGGGCGCAATGGCATCAAGGCGACAACACCGGGAGATCTCCTCAACCTTAACGAGAGGGGACGCAACCTCGTCAGTGCCTGGCTGCGAAAGATCAGCATCAAGCTTGCCCAAGCAATTGTCGATATCGGCTTGATCGTCGACCCGGAAGGCGTTCTCATCGGCGGCCGCTTTCCTGTTCGCCTCATTGATGAACTGCTCGTCTACGTCCACGAGGAGATCACCCGGCTTGGCGCACGAGCGCCGTCCCTTCACCGGGCAGCAGGCTCTGAAGATGCCGCAGCTCTCGGTGCTGCTGCGATCCCGCTGGCTCATCGTCTTGGGTTGCCGTCTGCCGAACCGGGTCAAAGATTTCGAAATCCAATCAGCAGCCGGCAGGCCCAGGACCCGATCACGGTCACATGACAGTTGGCAGTGCCGCTCAACAGTCGGGCGGCGGAGAGGTCACGGACGGGTATCGGGTTAAAGTGTCTCGGAGAACGGACGCAATGCGGCGCCAACGGCGACCCCTGCCCGAGGAAAGGAAGCACGCCGCACGGATGGTATCCAAGGCGCAATCACGAGATCGCGAATTTTATCATCCCGTTCACGCGACAAGCGCGCAATGATTGCCTCAAAAACATCATCGGGCAGAGCACCGCCGATCAGGATAGCGCCCGGAGCGATAAATCCTGAAATCGCCAGGACCATCTCATGAAGATGCCGCGCTGCAATCGCAACCCAAGCATCTGGTTCACCCGGGTGGGCTGCAAGGTGCTTTTTGAGCGAGGGCAAGGTCGCGACGTCGTTTAGGCTCGCGCCGTCAACACCCGAGCACATATCGCCGATCTGGCCGGCCAATCCGTGGAAACCGCGGAACGGCCGCCCTCCGATCAAAAGTCCGGCGCGAACAGTCTCGTCGACGATGATGATCACCAGGCCACCTTCGCGGTCGCCAATGCCGAGCATACGCTCGGCATTGATCGCCGCCTCGGTGTCATCAAGAAAAAAGAGCGGGCCGACCTCCCGTTCAAGGGTATCCTCGATAGCTCTCCGATCAAGAGGGAAGCCGGTTGCAAGGGCAATGCCGCATCCGAGCAGTTTGCCCGAAGTGCCAGCGGCACCCCGGATGTGCAAAACAGCGTCATTGATCCCTTCGGGTCCTGTGAAGGCGCGCTGCTGAAGAATCTTACCTGCAAGATCCATCATGACAGTTTCGCCACCATCCGCACCGAGGCGAATTCCCAGGGAATATGCGGCGTCGGCTCGCAACGAGAACTCAACCGCTGTGTAATGCGCAGTTGTGGGCCGTTTTTGCCCGCTGACCAGGCCCGCATCGGCCAGCCGGCGCATGATCCCCGTTATCGCTGGCTCCGTGAGCCCAAGATGCCTGGAAAGTTCCTGGCGGGTAAGCGGCCCAAAGCGGCGCAGGAGCCCCAAGGCCGTTCGCGAATTGTGGTCTGCAATGTCAACCGGGCTGATGCCTGGACGATCATCATTGCGATCCCGTCCTTTAGATGCGCCAGATACCGAAAGCCGCCGTCCTGTTTTCAAATCAAGCCATTCCCGATACGATTGCCTATGCAATACTGGGTCTTTGCCTGCATCAAAATGAAAAAATGCGTTCACGGGCATACGGCAGGGTTGGCGCGGCACGGGAGGAGACGACGCCAGTCATTTCTAGGAGCACGTTTCCTGGACTGCGTGATGCATTTCACTCAATCACGCCTGTCCGTAGCGCCGCCGCCACCAGAGCCGTGTCCTTGTAGACTGCAAATGTATCCTTCAGCGATTCGATATGCGTTCGCACGGTATGCACCGAGCAACCGAGGATGATCGCAATCTCCTGCGCGCTCTTTCCGTCGCACATGAGCGTCAAGATTTCCCTCTCTCGCTTGGTGATGTGGATCTCGTTCAAGTTTTTCCTCTTCGCTTAGCGCTTTGCTTGCCCCTATAGATATAGGGTGATCGTGCGGTCGCCGGAAAAAGAGCAAGCTCGTTTTTGTGAGCGCGCCATATCCAAATAGTTGCCATCTAGCCAAGTCGTGACAGAAAACTCCCCACGCCGCCGGGCAATTTCGATGACAACACTTTCAGTGGCCGGCTTGCGGAAATGAGCCTCTGCCCGACGAAAGCACCCTCGAGGTCGCCTCTGGCTAAGGAAACAAAGCGTTGCATTCCCTCGCCTTGAACGGATTGGAATCGCCGACGCGGTATTTCGACCAGATGCGATCAAAGTGAATTATGGCACTGGGGCCTGAACACACGCCATCGAATTGCCGGTTCAATGTCCGTGCGCTGGCAATTCCTTCATTCAATAGGTCTCTTGCCGGTGGTTTCACTGATCTCAAAGAGCTCGCACATCGGCTACGGCCATACACCATCGTCTCTCGTGACACGCCTGACAGTTTCCACTCTTACAGCAATACGTTGGCACATCGCGTCAAAACTGCGCTATCGTGATAGAGCACACGATTGTCGTCGGCAGCTCCCAGAACGAGGCCAAATCGCGAACGCAACCTATCCTGGAGAATAGGTTTCGCCCGCGAAAAATCTTGATATCCTCGCTGCATCTAGCAACGCGCGAATAACCAGAGCACAGCGGAATTGCTCAGGACATGGGGATGTCATGCGTAATAAGACTAACAGGGCTGGCCACTATAGTCGGGTGCTCGACGAGCTGGCAATTGTTGCAAGAATCGCACGCAAGCAGCGCCAATCGACGAGCACGCATCCATGAGCTTGTCTTCCCCCTCGGATCCTCCCGAGAGCTTGCCGGCTGAGACAATCGGCGCGCGCCGGGAGGAAATGCCGGCCGCCGATCAGAATCCTGCTAACGAGATGTCGCGCGTTCTGAGGACTGCGCCAATTCATCTTGCCGCGGACCCCTCCGGTGGTGCAATCGCGCACTGGAATCACGACCCATTGCATGACGTCGTCGAGCCCATGACCGACCACGTCATCATGGCTTACAACGGCGTGATACAGCGCATGGAACGGCGGTCCGGAAGATCGATCGAGAGCGGAACGTTTCGTCGCGGGGTTGTGATCATCATCCCGGCTGGATCAAGCTCCCGATGGGATATTCCAAAACCGGTTGATGTCGTTCAGCTCTATCTTCCCCGCACGACACTGACGCGCATTGCCGACGAAACCGATACCTTCACGCCGACCGATCTCTTGGAGCGAACGGCGCATCCGGACCTCATTACATCCCGATTGCTCCTGAGCGCAGCCGATGTCCTGGAGGGCAATACGGCACTGGATACACTGTTCAGGCAGCAGTTGACTGACCTTCTGGCCACGCGCCTGCTGGCTGCGCACACCGGCAAGGCACCGAGCTATCAGCCGGCGCTGGGCGGCCTTGCGCCGAGCGTGCTGCGCCGGGCCATCGAACGATTGCGGTCGGACGCCGACGCGGACGTCTCCCTCGGGGCCCTCGCTGCCGATTCCGGGTTGTCGCGTTTTCATTTCTGTCGCGCCTTCAAGGAAAGCACAGGACTTTCGCCTCACAACTGGCTCCGTCAATATCGGCTCGAGCAGGCCATAAACATGCTACGTGATCCTCAAAATTCGATCGCGTTGGTCGCGGCCTCCCTCGGTTATGCCTCGCAAACAGCATTTGCAGCTGCATTCCGAAAATTGACCGGTGAAACACCGACCGATTGGCGGCGGCGCCACGGCTGACCGAAATCTTCTTTCGCCTCGCCTCAGATTCCGGACTGTCGCGTTCTCCGCTGCGACGTCATCGGCTCGAACAAGCGACGACACGCCACGCGATTCCACTGGCATGGCGTTGGTCGCGGCCCCACTTGACTGCGCCTCGCAAACAGCCTTGGCCGCCGCATTTCGAAAGCTGACCGGTAAAGCGCCGGGCGATGCGCGGCGCGCATCCGCTAACCGCAATTGCTCTGCAATGGCGCCAATCCCTCTGGCGCAGCCGCAGACCTGTTTCGCTAAAACACCATTGCGCCCGTACCAACGGATCCTGCGGAGACAAAGGATGGTCTGGGCACCGATTACGGATCAATCGCAACGAAGCGACCCGTAGCGGCTTGCATACCCGATTTTAGCAACTGTCCGTCCGATTCGATGACGGGCCCTACAAAGGATCAGCACAATGACCTCCATTACAACCAGCGACGGTGTTCAACTTTTTTACAAGGACTGGGGACCGCAGTCCGCTCAGCCGATCGTCTTTCACCACGGCTGGCCGCTCAGCTCCGACGATTGGGATAATCAAATGCTCTTCTTCCTCGGCAAGGGCTTTCGCGTGATCGCTCATGATCGCCGCGGTCATGGCCGATCGAGCCAGGTGAGCGACGGTCATGACATGGATCACTACGCCTCCGATGCTGCCGCAATGATCGACTACCTCGATCTTCACAACGCGATCCATGTCGGCCACTCTACCGGCGGCGGTGAAGCCGCGCGGTATGTCGCGCGGTATGGCAAGGGTCGCGTTGCCAAACTGATCCTGATTGCTGCCGTGCCGCCATTGATGCTGAAAACCGCCGCCAATCCCGGCGGTTTGCCGATCGAGGCATTCGACGGATTGCGCAGTCAGCTGGCTGCCAACCGTTCGCAGTTCTATCGCGATTTTCCGAGCGGCCCCTTCTACGGCTACAACCGCCCGGGTGCCGAGCCTTCGCAGGCGGTCATCTCAAATTGGTGGCGTCAGGGCATGATGGGCGGCGCGAAAGCACATTACGACGGCATCAAGGCATTCTCGGAGACGGATTTCACCGAGGACCTGAAGAGCATCACCGTGCCGACGCTCGTGTTGCATGGCGATGACGACCAGATCGTTCCCATCGGTGCCGCCGCTCTGTTGTCGGCGAAGCTCCTGCAGGCCGGCACGCTGAAAATCTACGAGAAACTGCCGCATGGGCTGTGCACGACCCATGCAGATGTCGTCAATGCCGACATGCTGGCCTTCATCACGGCCTGAGCGAAGTCGCTTCACCGATCCGCGCGCCATCGATTGCCGACCACCTCGCCGCCCATCAGGAGCGGCGACGGTGACGCGCGGCCCTTTGAAACTACAAACAACGGAGTGAATAACATGAGACTTGTGATCGTGGGCGCCGGCTTCGCCGGCATGTACGCCGCACTTTCCGCAGCCCGCCTGCGCGATATCGAAGGCATTTCGCCCGAAGAGCTCGAAATCGCGCTCGTGTCCCCGGAACCGACGCTCGTCATCCGCCCCCGGCTTTATGAGCCGAAACCCGAGACCCTGACGGCACCTCTGCAGGATGTATTTGACGCCATCGATGTCACCTACATGCAGGGCAGCGTCGAAGCGATCGACACGAAGGCCCGCACCGCAGATGTCGTTAATGCCAAGGGCGAACGAAAGAGCCTTCAGTATCATCGCCTTGTGCTCGCCACGGGCAGCCGGCTGTTCCGCCCCAATATTCCGGGCCTTGCCGAATACGCCTTCAGCATCGACAACATCGATGACGCCATTGCCCTTGATCGCCACCTCCACGCGCTTGCGAAGATGCCGGCCTCGGCCGCGCGCGACACCATCGTTGTTGCGGGCGCCGGTTTCACAGGTATCGAGGCGGCGACCGAGATGCCTTCGCGGCTAAGAACCCTGTTCGACAAAACCGCCAATCCGCGCGTAATCATCGTCGACCGCAGCAGCGCAGTCGCCCCCGACATGGGCGAAGGTCCGCGCCCGATCATCGAGGAGGCACTGCGCAAGCTCGGCGTGGAAACGCGGCTCAATGCCGGCGTTTCGTCGCTGGATAAATCCGGCGTTACGCTGAGCACCGGCGAGCACATCGAAACCATGACAGTGATCTGGGCGGCAGGCATGCGGGCCAATCCGCTAACCACCAAAATTCCCGGCGAGCGTGACAAGTTCGACCGGCTGCTGGTCGATGGCTGCCTGCGCGTGCCGTCCGTGCCCGGTGTCTTCGCCACCGGGGATGCGGCTCGCGCCGCTTGCGATGACTTCGGCAATTATGCACTGATGTCGTGCCAGCACGCCACTCGCATGGGCGCCTTCGCGGGCAACAATGCCGCCGCTGAACTGCTGGGCGTGCAGGCACGGCAATATCATCAGGAAGCCTATGTCACCTGCCTTGACCTTGGCGATGCCGGAGCCCTCTTTACCCGAGGCTGGGATCGCAAAGTGGAGATGGTCGGCGAGAAAGCA
The DNA here is from genome assembly GCF_900169785.1 of Rhizobium sullae. GTDB lineage: Bacteria > Pseudomonadota > Alphaproteobacteria > Rhizobiales > Rhizobiaceae > Rhizobium > Rhizobium sullae. Next base: position 3,415 of record NZ_FWER01000017.1, on the reverse strand, counting down.
AAGGCGACCAAGCAGGAAATCAACACCGTCTGGATCTATCCGCCGCAGCCCGAGCGCGCCGCTGCGCTGGCTTCCGCCGATCCGGAGCGTGTGACGGACCTCTGATCGCATCACGACACGAGCTGCGCTCTCTGCAAGAGCGCAGCTTGCCATATTCCGGTGTGCTCGTGACGCGTGCCGTCAATTCATCGATCGGTTCCGGTCGGTCGCGACATGGAGCTTGGCGCCTGAGCCTGCCTTGAAACGGTCCCAGACCTTCGGCATCAGGCCCTTTTGCCTGCATGCGCCTGGCATGCTGATGAGCGCGAATGATTGTGGCATTCACGCACAACCATTCGAAATCACCATCATGGCTGAGGCTGTCAAAGTGGTCCTGCAGCACGCCCCGCTCCACCCAGTCCATAGTGGTGCCGCTTGACCGTGTGACAATCGCCAATCGCTCTGGCAGGTCGCGCCTGCGCGCACCCTTACGGCCCATCCAGAACATCGCATCCATAAAGCGTCCGTTATCGGTTCGCGGCCCTCGCTCTGCCGCGGCAGCCATCGGACATCAGGGCGATCTTCAGCTCGCGGTCTTATGAATAACGCAACCTGATGAATGATCTTCGAAATATTCAAATTCTTAATTGCCATCGCAACTAGATACGGCAAATGCGCGATTATCTCGCATCCGTCCAGCTCTGGCTACGATCTTATGAGACGGTATCCTAGACCGGCCGGGATGAATGCGTGTCGTTACTCACGGCAGGGTACTGGTTGCCGATCAGTGCCGGTACGAACGCGAGGCCTTCGGCAGGCATGGCCAACGAAAGCCCACTTGCTCCGCATTGGTCATGAAGCAAGTCGACGATCTCGTTCTTGGCGGGCGTTCGGATGGCGACGCTGTCGACGCGAAACTGCAGCTCGACTTCGATCGCAATCGCGTCGATGGCTTTGATGGCAACGACCGGCGGCGGGTTCTTGATGATTAGGATGCTGGCTTGCAGCACAGACCGCATGACTTCCTCGACCAGGCGTGGTCTTTGCGTTGCAGCGATGCGCACACGCAACGTGATCTGGTGCGTCTCGTCAGGGCGGCTGAGATTTGTCACGCCCATGCTTTGCCAGGATGCTGTTCGGTAGCACGACGACATTGTGCGTAACGGTCAGCAGGTTGGTGGAGCGCCAGTTGGTTTCGATGACGCGGCCCTCAGTGCCGTCGGTCAACTGGACCCAGTCGCCTAATGCATGGGCCCTTCCGAGTGTCAGCGCGATGCCGGAAAAGACATCGCCGAGCGTGTTCTGTAACGCAAGACCGAAGATGACGGCTATGACGCCCGAGGTCGCAACCAAGGTGCCGACCGGCATGCCGAAGACGAAACCGATGACGGAAAGCGCCACGCCTAGATAGATGACCGCAATGGCCATATCCTGGATGAGATGTGCTTCCCGTGGCTTGCGGTTCAATCTGACATAAATCTGGATGAAGCCGATGATCGTCCAGGCGAGATGGGTCCACCAGAGGATTCTGGCCGATTTGGAAAGCAGCGCGCCAAAACTTTGCGTATAGATACCGTCGGGTTGGTGCGGAGCGATGCCCGCCATATAGAGCACGAGGCTCATGCCCGTAAAGAACAGGATCTGGACGATCAAGCGGCCCGTCGGACGGTTGCCGCCCTGGATGTGCCACACGACGATGCCGGCAATTCCCAGAAGGTTGACCAGAATAAGCGGCACGAAATTGTCATCACCAAACATGGCAGGAATCACCGATTATGGTTGCGTCAAGGGGTGGCCGGGCCCGGCACTGCAGGCCCGGCCTGATAGCCTATTTCTTGATCGGGAATGTCAGTTCTTGCTGGGCGCTATCGACGACGAAGACTGCAAGCAGCCTTGCCGGTTTGGTCTTGCTGGCGTTTTCGCTGACACCGTGGCGATCGCCCGGCAATTCCGAAAAGCTTTCACCGGCCTTATACACTGTGACGGGGCCATCATTGACCTGACTGCGGATCGCGCCTTCGAGGACGGTCGCGTAAATGAAGGCGGAGGCTGGATGCGTATGGCCCTCCGAGAAGCCGCCGGGAGCGTATTCAACGAGAACGCCCTTCATGCTCTTTCCTGGAACGTTCGGCAGTTCATGCTCATAGACCAGCGCAACCTTCGCGCCCTCGCCACCACCCGGCGTATCATGTGCAAGAGCCGAACCTGATAGGAGAGCCGTCAACGCAACGGCAAAATGCAATGACTTGATCATGTCTATCGTCCTTTCGTGACTGAGGCACCGGCCCGCCTCTGAGGCGGACCATATGCAAGTCGTTATCTTCTGGGTGCTGTCGCAAACCAATCATCGAAACCGATGCGGCCGATGCGTGGTTGATTGTCGGAAACGAGTGAACCGTCTTCCAGTTTGGTCCCGAAATAGCGGGCATCCGGATCCGCGATAACGGTGCGGGAATCTCCGATCGCCTTGAGGTATCGCGCGGCGAAATCGCAGAGTCGCGCGCGCTCGGGGCCGCAGATTTCGACGATGCCGTTCGTCGGCGCGGCAAGGGCCGCGTCCGTTACGAAATCGGCGACGTCGTCGGACGCGATCGGCTGCAGGGAACCCGTCGACAAGCGGGCCGTGTCGCCAACCGTGCCCCCCTGGGCGATGCCGCCGAGAAATTCCATGAACTGTGTGGAACGCACGATCGTATAGGGAACGCCGGCTGCCCGGATGATCTTTTCCTGGGCGACCTTGGCTCGAAGATAGCCGCTATCCGGCAACCGATCCGTGCCGACGATGGAAAGCGCGACGTGGTGTTTCACGCCGGCCTCGATTTCCGCTGCCATCAGGTTCCTGCCCGCGGTCTGAAAGAATTCGAGCACGGCCTTATCCTCGAAGGATGGCGAGTTCGCGAGGTCTATCACCACCTCAGTATTCTTCAGCGCTTCCGCCAAGCCCTCTCCGGTGAGGGTATTGACGCCGGTTTTCGGGGCAGCAGCAATGACCTCATGCCCCTTCTTGCGCAAGCGCTCTGCAGTCTTGGAACCGATCAGGCCGGTTCCGCCGATAATTACGATTTTCATAAGATGCTCCATTTGCTGCGCGCCCATGCGGTGCGCGTGGTTCAATAGGTGGATTGGTGAAGGGCTGGTTGAAGCTCGGACTTGAAGGCCGAGCTGGACACGGCCTTCAAGGATGCACGCTCTGGTTCGGCCTTAATTCAACATGCGATCAGTAGTCCCAGAAGACCGGTACCCAACGAAAGGCGTTGCCGTCGACTGCGACATGGCCAACAGAGGGAAACGGCATATGAGTTGCCACCAGCAGTTCGCCGCTCGCTGCCAGCTCCTGCAAAAGCCGGACCCGAACGCGGGCAGCCTCCTCGGGGTCATGTTCGAAACCGTTGTGCCAGTCGGGGTGATCGAAGCCGACCGCGAACACGGCGTCGCC
>NZ_FWER01000107.1 GCF_900169785.1 Rhizobium sullae | reverse complement strand
CCATCCACATCCATCGGATCCGCGCAAGGGCGCAGTGGAAAGCCGTGACCGGCGCAACCGCCTGACGTCTCACATAAGCGCCTTGTTCCGACCTTGATCAAACAACGTGACATCGCCCTCCAGCCACAATGAAGGGTCGGCGAAACGCTAGGTTGGCTAAGATGGTCCAATCAAAAGTTCTGCCAGTCCCACCGTCCTGTCCTTGAACATATGTATCGAAGAGAAAGGCTTCCACCTCAAAGGAATTCACCGCTTCAACCGGAAAGTCATCGCCGATTTTGAAGCCTTTGATGATCGGTCGGCCAATCTTTTTGCAGTATTCATTTGTTTCCGATCCTTGCAACTGCACGATTGAAATTCCCGATGTTTCAATAGTCTGCAATACAAACTCGATCGGTTCATCGACAAACACGCCGACCGTAGCCACAAAAGGCGGAAGCTCGGAGACAATCTGGCGCACCTCATTCGGGCTAACCTGCCGCGGACTTCTGGAGAAAACGAACCCCAGTGCATCCGCGCCGGCGTCAACGGCCGCTCGCGCATCTTCTAAAGAGGTAATTCCGCAAATTTTAACGCGTGCTCGCATTTCCCTGCCTCAAAAATTTTTCCAATGTCCTGCGTGCAACGCCAGATGTGATCGCGGCGCGCGCCATAGCTGCCCCTTCCAAAAAGGTCGCAGCGTTCCCCCCCAGCACCAGTGCCGCGCTCGCGGTAATAACGGCCGCGTCGCTGCGGGGTCCTTGTTGCCCCTGAAGGATCTCAATACAGATTTCAGCGTTGCGCGCCGGGTCGCCGCCAAGGAGGTCCTGCCGTTTGCAAGGAGAAACGCCGAAATCTTCGGGTGAGACGGTGAACATAGTGATTTTTTCGCGTGCTACGCGCGCGACCGTCGTCTTACCGATGCAGCTTATTTCGTCCAGGCCGCCTGCCCCATGGACCACGAAGGCATCGTCGCGTCCAAGGTGGGAAAGAGTATCGGCCAAGAGCGCCACGTGCCCGGGTTTTGCGACACCTACGATTTGTTTGCGGATTCGTGCCGGATGCACCAGCGGGCCGGCCAAGTTGAATATGCTTCTGATCCCGACTTCCCGGCGAATCTCGGCGATTCGAGGTGCAAATCGATGAAAATGGGAGGTTGCCACGAAGGCAAAATTGCAAGCGTCGAGAGAGGCCAGCACCTGTTCGGGTTTGCTACAGTTTGCGATGTCGACTCCGAGAGCCATCATCAAATCACTGCTTCCGCACTTGCTTGTGACGTTGCGGTTCCCGTGTTTGATGACGGGAATACCAGCAGCTGCGACGATAAACGCCGCCGTCGTCGATATGTTGAATGTACCGGCTCGATCACCGCCAGTGCCGCCGATGTCGAGAACGTCGTGGCGCCCAGTCAGCAGGGGATTGCTACGTTTCAGAATGGCCTCCACGGCACCGGCAATTTCTGTCGCGGTCTCTCCTTTTTGGGCGAGCGCTGCGATTAACGCCGAGATTTGCAGGTCACTAAACTCTTGATCCAAGATGCCGTCGATGACGGCACTCGCTTCCTGCTGGGTAAGGTCGATCCTCTCTTCTACCAATCTTCGGATGGCTTCGGTGTAGATGGTGCCTTGGTCAGGCTGACGAGAGGATCCGCTATCCATGTCAAGCGGCCGACGAACGGCGCAATTCGACAACGGTATCATCCAAAGACAAAACCCGGCCGAGAACATAACCAATGTGCTCGAGCGCCGCTGAATGGCGCGCGGCGCTCGTACCCGCTACGCATTCCTCAGGAACGATTACACGATAATCTAATTGTAGGGCGTCTTGTGCGGTCGCCCGCACGCAGACGTCGGTTGCGGCTCCAGTCAGGACTAGCGTGTTGACGCCGAGCCCTCGTAACAACAGATCGAGGTCTGTTGCAAAGAAGCCGCTATATCGTCGCTTCACGAGAACGAAATCGCTGGGCTGAGGGACCAGTTCCTCGATGATTTCGATCCCTCGAGTGCCTTCAAGACAATGTTCGGTTTCGCCGTACTCCAGCTCCAGACCGAAATCCACCTTCTCCTTCCGGTGCGACTCTTTGGTATAGATGACGGGAATCCCGAGCTCGCGACCGAGCCGAGTAAGCATTTGCAGATTGGGGACGATTTTCTTGGCGCCGACGCAGGGTATGGGGCCGTCTTCGTCGATAAAGTCATGTTGCATGTCGACGACCAGAATGGCCATCTTGCCGGAGGATCTGTTTTCGGGACGCATTCAACCCTCTTCAAATGGACCTATTGAGGCCGAGCGGAAACGATGTCAGCCAGCGCCGAATAGCTCTGTCTGGTCGCTTGTACGTCGTCCAGATGGTCGAAGCACATCACATGCAAGACGCCAAAACCGCCCGACAAGAATTCCATCTCCTCGATACGGTCCGCTACCGTTTCGGGCGAACCCGTGATCCAGCAATGCTTCGCAACGTACTCAACGGTCACGTCGCTGTCGGGAACTTCGGGATCATGCTTCAAAAGTCCGAGCGCTTTATTCCCGGCAAGCATCGGCAAATAGTCTTCACGAAAATATCGCCCCATCTCGCCCTCCACGGACCGTCGCCAAGCCTCCTTGTCGGTGTCTGCGACAAAGAATGGCCGGCTTACGCGCCAATCTTCCCGCGACGGGGCCATGCGCATAGCTTCCCGCGCACCATTCGTCACGACCTCCCAATGCGTATGGAGATACTGGGGAGTGAAGCAAAAGCTGATCGGTATCCAGCCATTCACTCCCGCCAGCCTTAGCGTTGGAGAAGCCGCGGATAAGCCGGTGACGCCAATGGGTGGATAAGGCCTCTGGAATGGTTTCAGATGGTACCCCGATCGCTTCCGCAGTTGATCTTCTGGCCTGCGCGCTGACCAAAACCGCCCCTTATACTCAAACGGCCCTTCGCTTTCCCAGAAGCGCGTCATAATCGCGATAGATTCAGCGGTCATTTCTCGGTGAATACCCGTCTGGTAGTCGATCCCGAACATCTCCAAGTCCGAATTGGTCCCGCTCGCCCCAATGCCCACCATAAGTCGGCCGTCTCCGATGTGATCGAGAAGACAAATACGATGAGCCAATTCAGCCGGATGGTGGAATGGGAGCATGAACGCGCCGGGAGCCAGCTTAATGTTTTCTGTCTCAAGGAACGCTTGCGCTATCAGCAAATCAGGCGAAGGGCATGGTTCGGCCGGCATCATGTAATGCTCGCCGATCCAGGCTTCGTGAAAGCCGATCGCATCAAGAAACTTCAAGGTGTCGAGGTCGTGATAGTGGCCATCGCGAATCGTCCGATAACTCGGATGAGCGGGCATCATGAACGCGCCAATTTTCATCTTCAGTGCCAGAGACCTTTTGATTGAGACTGCCGCAAACGCTGAAGATGAAAACTGCGACGTAGAAGATACAGTAACGTCCACCCGAACTGCACGGCTCTCGGTTGTATTGTTAGGTGTTACAGCCGCTGGAAAGGAAGCTTGCAACCTGTGTAATTATCATATTGACAATTTACTGAGACAGCATTTCAGGCCGCAAATCAGCCGTTGCCGTGATCCGAGAAAGGACCACGGACAGTGATTACACCCCAGAAGTGGAATCTAGGTTCACCGTTCTGGTTGAGCGTGAAAGGCCTTTATCAACCAAAGACAGCGAGGCGCATCTTGAGTTCTTGCGGCGCTACCTGCCCCACGAGCACGGCGTTCCCGGCGAGCGCTGGCTGACGATCCTGATGAACCGGATCAATCCGGCGCTGTTTTCCGAGGCCTTCACGGGCTGGGTGCGCGAGACATGGCCCGAACGGCTGGACCTTGTCGCCATCGACGGAAAGACGTCCCGCCGCAGCCACGACCGCCGCGAAGGCACGGGATCGATCCATCTCGTCTCGGCCTTCGCGACAACGAGCCGGCTGGTGCTGGGCCAGGAAGCTGTGCCCGACAAGGCGAACGAGCTGACGGCAATCCCAACGCTTCTGGAGCGGCTTGGCGCGGACGACGGGCTGAAGGGGGCGCTCATCTCGATCGACGCCATCGCCACAAATGCGACCATCGCCGACGCTATCTTGGCCCAGGGCGCCGATACGGCCGGCTTTACCGATCACTTGTTCGGGACCAGCGGCATGCTCGGATACCGCCTTGTCCTGCGCATCCGCGATTTGCCTTCGAAGCGCCTTTACGTGTTCAATCCCGCAGGGACACCCAAGGATTTGCGCAAACTGGTCGGTGGCAAGATTCGCGAGGAATTGATCATTGCGAACTGGCCCGACCTGTTCCGCTGCGCCGCGACCATGGCTTCCGGCAAGATCAAGCCGAGCCAGTTGCTCCGCAAGCTTGCCTCCTATCCACGCCAGAACGATCTGGCGGTTGCGCTGCGGGAGGTTGGCCGCGTGGAGCGGACACTCTTTATTATAGAGTGGATCCTCGACACGGACATGCAGCGGCGTGCCCAGATCGGCCTCAACAAGGGCGAGGCCCACCACGCTCTCAAGAATGCGCTGCGCATCGGTCGCCAGGGTGAAATCCGTGACCGAACCACCGAGGGCCAACATTACCGGATCGCCGGACTCAATCTGCTCACCGCAATCATCATCTACTGGAACACCCTCCATCTCGGCCATGCAGTCGCAGAGCGCCGGAATGAAGGACTTGATGTGCCGCCCGAACTTCTGGCGCATATCTCTCCGCTGGGTTGGGCACACATATTACTGACCGGCGAATATCTCTGGCCCAAGGAAGAAACGGCTTAGAGTGTCATTCCGCCCCCAGCCGGAGCCGACCCCAATGGCTCGGGATGATTTCGAGGATCGCCGAGAGCGCCAGCGGCAGGGCATCGAACTGGCAAAGGCGAGCGGGAAGTATGCCGGACGCCAAGCTGACCTGGTGACACACGAACGCATTATTGCCCTTCCGGTCTGGCGGCAACAATATCAGCAGGACTGCGAAACTTACTGGATGTAGCGAGGCACAGGTGAAACGCATTTGGGCTCGACATCAGCACGACATCGCGAAGCAAGAAACCGTGTCGCAAAAGTTGACTTCTGCAACGGTGCAAAAGTCGGTTGCAAAACCGTCGCTTTAATCGGGCAGACCGTGTCAAAAGCAGCTTGATTATTTTGGAAAGCGGCTGAGGTGCTCGTGGACGATCTTCCACTGCGTGTCCTCTTTTTTCAATATAGTGGTACCGCGACCGTCGCCCTCGTAGGTTTTCCCTTCAATGTCGGCCTTCCATCGGAAGCGGTATGTGCAGCTTGCGACGGTATCGCTCACCGCAATCCAGTCGACATCCTCCAGCCAGTACACCTCGTTATGAAGCTTGCGCCACGTCTCTTCAAACGCGGCCTTGATTGCATCGATTCCGCGATAGGTGCCGTCGGTAAACCAGAAGACCGCCTCTGCTGATATAAGCGGGGCAACCTCATCGAAGCGCCGCAGATTAACTCTGGCTTCGTAAAGCTTCATGTGGTCCTGGGGATGCATACCGCTCTCCTTTCGTGTTGACGGTGGATTCCGATGTTTGTGACTGCATGGTATATTTTGCCATGGCACATTTATCAGGAACAGACCGCTCGCAAATGCTGCTTCTGCCTGAAGTGGTGGACGACTATGTCGGACCGGACAACCCGGTCCGGTTCATCGAGGCCTTTATCGATGGACTGGATTTGCAGGCGTCTGGATTTATACGGGTTGAGCCAAAGTTGACGGGTCGTCCGGGTTACGATCCGGCCGATCTGCTGAAGCTCTACCTTTACGGCTATTTGAACCGGGTGCGGTCGAGCCGCCGGCTGGAAACCGAGACGCATCGTAACATCGAAGTGATCTGGCTGCTGCGCCACCTGAAGCCCGATCACAAGACCATTGCCAACTTTCGCCGGGTGAACCATGCCGCCTTTCGGCAGGTGTTCCGGGAGTTCATCATCCTGTGCCGCCAGCTCGATCTGTTTGGCCGGGAACTGCTGGCGGTGGATGGCACACGCATCAAGGCGGTCAACAACAAGGACCGCAACTTCACGCGGGCGGCGCTGACAAAGTTTATCCGCGAGGCGGACGAACGGCTGACCGAGTACATGAAGCGGCTCGACAACGGCGATGCACAGGAAGAGAATACCGGAAGCAGCGGACCGCGAGCAAAAAACCTCGCTGAGAAGATCGCGGCGATCAAAGGAAAGCGTGACCGGCACAAGGCCCTGCTCGATGAGCTGGATCGCACAGGTGAAGACCAGATATCACTGACCGATCCCGATAGCCGCGCCATGGCGCGCATGACCAAGGTGGGCGTCGGTTACAACGTCCAGCTTGCCGTCGATGTGAAGCACAAGCTGATAGCTGAGCAGGAGGTTAGCAGCCAGGTTGTCGATATGGGACTGCTGACGCAGACGACGCAGGCGGCGATGGACAATCTCGGCGTCGCGCGGATCGAGGTGGTTGCCGATCGCGGCTACTTCAAGGTCGAGGATATCGAGGCGTGCGAGAAGGCGGGCATCACCGCGTATGTCCCCAAGCCATTGCGAGGAGCGGCCGTCCGCGAGGGATTCTTTTCCAAGGACGAGTTCCGCTATGATACCGAGAAGGACGTGTACGTTTGCGGGAGAGCACCTCTCACCGCGATATGAGAAGAAAACGCGCGACCTGAAGCTTGTCGAATACTGCAATCGGGAAGCTTGTAGGTCATGCGATCTGAAGGCGCATTGCACCCATGGGTATCGACGGGTCGGCCGTGTTGAGAACGAGGAGGTTCTTGATCGGATGGCAGCACGCCTTGCAGCCAGACCCGAAGTGCTTGACCAGCGCCGCGAAAGCGTTGAGCATCCCTTCGGGACAATCAAACAATGGATGTATCAGGCCGCTTTCCTGATGCGGCGATTGGAAAACGTCCGGGGCGAATTCAGTTTGACGGCGCTCGCCTATAATATTCGAAGAGCCATCACTCTCATCGGCGTTTCCGGCCTAATCGCTGCTGCCAGGGCGTGAGAGGCCATTATCCCGCAAGAATGGCACATTCCCGCCAAAAGGGGGCCGAACGAACAAAGCAAGTTCGTACCGTCAATCAGCACAAGTACCGTCGAAAATCCCCGAGACGACGTCGGGCCAATCGCTATTCAGCTATCTGCCGACTTTTGACACGGTCTGCCCGAAACGTGCGACACATTAAGCGACTAGAACCGGTGACGTAACAGGTTTTAGAATTTTTGCGACAGATCGGATCGGAGTTTTGCCAGCGTAGCGGACAGGGAGCTTCCTTCCAGCCACTGGACAGCCTTCCAGCCAGACGCTCGTGCGGCCGTGATATTTGCAGGCGTATCATCTATTAAAAGCAGTTGCTCTGCCGGAAGCCCTGAAAGGCTAGCTGCCTGTTCAAAGAAGGCACGATCGGGTTTGCGGATTCCCAACGCTGCTGAATTAGTAGATGCCATCACAATGGCCACCTAAGCCCAGCACCTCGATCAGATGCGCTGCCCTGACGTGCTCCTGATTGGTCGCCAGATAAACTCTCTTTCTGGCGTCGCGCTCCTGGCGAAGTTCTTCAAGCAGCTCAGTGTTCAGCCGGGCATCGTTTTCGAACCAATAGGCAACAAAATCATCGTAGGACAGATGCGGAGCTATCTTTGCCAAGGTGGGCTTCAGGCGATCAGCCAAACCGCAGCGCCCGACAACGATCTCGTTCCAGTGAGGAATGAAGAACTCTCGTTGAAGGTCCGCGGCTGAAAAACCTAGATCATCCTCGATGGTGGATGCCCAAGGTCTGCCGTCTGAAGGGCGACCGCAAACCAAGACTCCATCCACATCGACCATCAATGCGCTGATCAAAATCGATTACCTCCTTGTCGCGAAACTCCCCGATTAAAGCGACACTTGTTTTTCTGACTTTTGCGTCATCGCAGAATAGGCAGCTCTGCAACAGGTGCAATATCCGATCTTGACGCTGACCTGCCGACGGAAGCCCGGTTTGGGTGCTGTCGCCGCTATTGTCGATATGCAAGCCCGCCCCGGCTCAGGTCAAGAAGGCATGACGCTACGCATCGCCAGGATTCATCCGCGCGTCAGTTCCCAGGAGCAGGATCTACAGCGACAGGAGTCGATTATCGAAGATGAGAGGACGGCCGGGTATATTACATCGCCTGCGTCTATCGCGAAAAAGCCTCTGGTGCTCGACCGATCGGCCGGACTTGTTGCGGCTGATCGCGGACCCTCAGCCGGGCGAAGTCGTGATCGCGGAAAAGATCGATCGCATTAGCCGTCTAGGCGCTGATCGCCTTGTCGGCGTGCTTCATCGACTGGCTGAATCCCGACAACCCCGGAAAAAGGGCTCTGCCTCCGCACGCGCTTTCCTGCCGATCTGGCTACGAGCGTCGTGCCATGCCCCGATAAGCGGGATGATGTGCCCGCCGATACCCGGACAGCGTGCGGTCCCGATCTTCGCGCTCCCGCTTGTCCCAAGTTGCCGGCTTACTTTTTTCCCGGATTATTGCTCATCGCATTGCCTTTTCTGATTTCGACAAGCGTAGGCATAGCTCATCACTGCCAATCATGGGATTTCCAATCCCGCCGATTGTCGCCTTTTCTTCGCCATGGCCGCCCTGCCGTTAGATACTTGTTGAATCGGCTCAATTTGCGCTCTTTTAATCATCCCCGTCCGGGACGTCTGTGCCGGGACCAAATGAACCTCCACAATAAGCCCCGTTTGACAGCGTTGCGTCGAGTAGAGATGGCCCGCTCACGTGCCTATGCACGGCAAAAGTTCCGATCGGCGGACGATCGGGAAATCCGCGAGCCATGTGGAATCAATTCGCTGATCACGGGACTCGGGGTCCTGCCGACATCCCCGGCCCGTGACCGGTTCGGGGCATGAATAGCACCAGCCTGCCACTACTTCTTGAAACGAACACCCACGCCGCCACCATTTTCAGGGATGAATTCAATTCCTGCCTTTTCGAACGCCGCGACGATGCTCGCAAGATTATTGCTGATGGGCACGTGAGCCCCCCGTTCAAAATCGGCAACGGTCTGGCGAGACACGCTAGCCGCTATGGCGAGTTCCGCTTGGCTCCAGCCCAACATAGCTCGCGCACCACGGCACTGCTCCATTGTAAGAATATCGTTACGCAAGGCAAACTTTCTGATTGACTTCATACATTTTGTAGTAAAAATTACCCCTCGGCGATCGAACAGGTGCGCGAACACCTGCTCGATCTGACCACAACCAAGCTTATGGGAGCTCGGATCATGGCTGATTCCGACAATAGCAGAACTTTGTCTGCGGTCACCCG
>NZ_FWER01000305.1 GCF_900169785.1 Rhizobium sullae | reverse complement strand
TTGAGGCCAAGCGTCTGCCCCGCTGCTTCCAACTCCGCACGGATGGCGCCGTATTTGATGTCGGCGGGGATATCCATGGGCAGTATGGGAAGCGTTTCGAGCACGCTTTCGACCTTGGCCAGTAGCTTGGCTGATCCCTTTTTTGCGCAAC
>NZ_FWER01000062.1 GCF_900169785.1 Rhizobium sullae | reverse complement strand
CGAACTGCGCGCGGGTGCCAAGCCTCTACTTGTAAGCCACCGCTGCACTTGCAGGTCCCGCCAACGGAATAATCTCGCAGCGACCGAACCCTGCCTCCTTGCACCACTCGGTGAACTGGGCGCCGGTAAAGTCAAACGCCTCGCCAAATTCGATGAGCATGTTCAGCGACATCATCAGACCGAAGCTGTTTTGCCTGCGCTCGTCGTCGATGATGTTCTCGATGGCGACCAGCGCGCCGCCGGACGGCAACGCACGGTAGGCCTTGGCGATCAGCATCTTCTTGTTCTCGAGATTCCAGTCGTGAAGGATCAGTCCCATCGTGATAATGTCTGCCTTGGGAAACTCGTCCGCGAAGAAGTCGATCGCCTCGGTGGTGACCCGGCCGCCGAGGTTGCGCTCCCTCACGCGCCGCTCCGCGATCGGCTGCACATCGGCGAGATCGCACGTCCGGCATTGCATGTGCGGATGCCGCGCCGCGACGATGGCCGAAAGCTGCCCGGTTGCGCCGCCTATATCAACCAGCGTCTTGAATTTGGAAAAGTCGAATTTCTCGGCGAACGCCGTGAAATTGCCCATCGAGATGCCGCTCATCGCGTCCATGAACTGCTCTAGGCGCGCCGGGTCCGAATAGAGTTCGCCGAACATGGACCTGCCTGTCTCCTTGATCTCGTTTTGAGGCTTTCCGGTTTGCAACGCCTGTGTGAGATCGCCCCAGAACCGATACAGGCGTGCGTTCGCCATCTCGAGGATTCCACCGATGTATTGGGGGCTCCGCTTGTCCAGGAACAGTGCGGTTGAAGCCGTATTGCCGTATTTGCCGGTTTCACCGGCGCCGTCCCTCTGCAGCAATCCGAGCGCGACAAGGGTGTCGAGAAAATCATACGTTCCGCGCGGATGCAGCCCCATGGCGCCTTGCAGTTCGAGGCCCGTTTTGGGGCCGTCCGCAAGCAGCGAGAAGAGCCCCAGTTCCACGGCGCTCAACAATGTCTTGGCTGGCCAGAATCCAAAGCCAATTTGCAGGATGTGGTCTGGAGAAATTCCGTTTTGCATATGAGCCTCCCCGATGGGCGAATGCACCCGTGGGAGCCACGCCGATGCGCCCCGTTATCATTCAATGTTAATCCAGTCCGCGGAAATTCACCAGCCGGACGCATGGAACGGGCTATCGGCAAAAACAAGCATCACACGGACTGGAGTACTATTTACACGCTTCAGAAGGGGATCCGCCTTCCGGTTCCGCATTTGCCGCCTTGATCTGATCGTTCAGCCACCCTCACCTGACAGCTCCCAGCGGGTCGCTCCGCCCTTTCGCCCGCCTCGACCGCCGCTTCCCTCAGCACCATCACGTCGTAGCGGGTCGCTGCCATCAAAAGCTATTTGGAGATCGGAGAAGGAACCTTTTTCAGCTGGTCACGGGGCCGTTCGGCACAATCGGTGAGATCGAGACCTAGGAGCGAGAAAGCGATACAACCCTCCGCAACCCTGCCAACTTCGGTTCCGATTAAGGTAGTTTAAATTACTGTATTTTTGACTAAGGTAATTACGATTAAGGTAATTTAGATTACCTTATGGAGCCGCGATTGAAATTTTTAGGCCGTGAGCGGGAACTCACTCTGCTCCAGACCGAGCTAAGGGAGCCAACCTTTTACTCCAGCATCCTGGCGGCTGTTTCCGATGGCCGTAACAGCAAATCAGAGATTGCAAATCGACTCGGGGTCAAAGCAGACAACATCGGGCCATACAGGGCAAAGCTGCAGGCCCTCGACCTCATAAGCAATCCCAAGTCGTTAGATGCCGATGAGAAAGGTCGAAATCGCCGCTATCGGGTCGCAGACAGCCTGATTTCGTTTTGGCATCGCTTTGTTCGCCCAAACCTGACTGCGATCAGCAGCGGTTTCGGCGAAGACGTTTATGACTGCGTCGTAGAGCCTCAGTTTTCAGAGTATATGGGCATCGAGTTCGAAGGTATCGCACTGGAATATGCCAAGCTTCACATTCAAGAGATACTCGGAGTGCCTGCCCAGGAAGTTGGCCAAATCTGGGATCATTCGGATTTTGATATTGATGTCGCGGGGAGACTGCTGAACGGTGCGTTTTTCTTCGGGGAGTGCAAGTGGAGGACAAGCACAATCGATCTTGGCCACGTTCGGCTGCTACGGCAGCGGTCAGAAAAAACAACTTACGGAAAAGGTGCGGCCAATAAGCATTTTCTGTTCTTCAGTAGAATTGGTTTTTCAAGCGACGTTATTGATTTAGCAAAGGAAGACAAGCAACTTCATTTGCTTACCCCTGAAAATTTGGTGAATCCGCGCAGATAGACACCACTGGCCAACGCGGTCACGGACACGGCCCGCAAAACGTCTTGCTCTACAATACGCTGCGTCACGGTGTGGAGTACAGCGAATCGGCTCGTGACTGCTGCTGCCTCAAACTGCGTAGATCCAATTGCCTGTTGATGAGGCGCCCTTCTCCCATGTGTTTGGAACGGTTTTGCTATCCGGTGTTTTGATGCACTCATCCGATAATGTCACCTTGACGGCCCACTATCGCGCTTTATGGCACCTTGAGATGACATCACTTGACATATTGGGGTAAGTGTTGCAAATGTTCTCTTGAGGTTACTTTACGGCACATAAGGAGCTTTCAAGGCATCATGGTGGCAAGAAGCGCATTACTTTTGGCACCCCCTTACGCTGTAGAGCGCTCACTGAACGTTCTTGGGGCAAACCTCAAGACAGCTCGCCTTCGTAGAAATCTTACGCTTCAGGAGGTCGCTGAAAAGATCGGTGTCATCAGGCGCGTGGTTTCAGACGCTGAGAAGGGTAAGCCCTCAACAAGCATTGCCGTATATGTCGCGCTGCTTTGGGTCTATGGCCTTACGGAACAACTCATGCAAGTTGCCGATCCCGAAACAGATCAGGAAGGGAGAGCTCTCGAAAGGGCACGGGCACCTCAGCGGGCACGACAGGAAAGAACATTGGATGACAATTTCTAAAGACGGTCCTTCGAATTGCTTTGTTTATATAACGCTTCCAGAAAAGACCAAGCCGGTAACCGCTGGCCGCTTTTCGCTAAAGCAGGATCGGCAAGGCACAAACGTGGGCCAGTTTGTCTACGGTCGGACCTATCGGGAAAACCCGGAAGCCGTAGAGATTGACCCTGCCGAACTACAAATTGCCGCTCGAACTTATGAAACAGCGGCAATGGGTGGTATCTTTGGTTCATTACGCGACGCAGGACCAGACCACTGGGGGCGTAGACTGATCGAGAAATGCGCTGGCAAAGCGCCTCTGGGCGAACTGGACTATCTACTCCATTCCCCTGACGATCGCGCGGGCGCATTAGGATTCGGATTGAACGTCGATCCACCTGCTCCGAGCCATCATTTCAATCAGACTATTGACCTCGCACGACTACAAGAAATCGCCGACACAATAGTGCGCGACGAGGAGGTCGACGAAGCTGCCGATCGAGAGCAGATCGAGAAAATCTTATTGCTCGGCACGTCCATGGGCGGTGCACGACCGAAAGCAGTCGTTGAAGACGAGAGCGGCCTATGGCTCGCCAAATTTAACCGCACCGACGATCGTTGGAATCAAGCGCGAGTGGAGCATGCGATGCTACTACTCGGCCGCGAATGCGGCCTGGTGACGGCTGATAGCCGCATTACGTCAGTCGCCGGGCGGGATGTCCTTTTAGTGAAACGGTTTGATCGAGAAAAATCCGAAGACGGCTATTATAGAACGAGGATGGTGAGCGGATTGACTTTGCTCCGTGCAGAGGACAGCCACCGTTCTCGTGGTCTATGGTCATACATTTTACTTGCGGAAGAATTACGTCGTGTGTGCGCAGAACCGCAGCGTCAGGCACAAGAGTTATTCAAACGCATGTGCTTCAATGCACTTATTTCGAACACCGATGACCATCCCCGAAATCACGCAGCTATTGCAAAGAATCGGAGCTGGAAGTTGTCGCCCGCCTATGACCTGACTCCCTCGACGCCAATAAGTGTTGAACAAAGAGACTTGGCGCTCATTTGTGGAGATCAAGGTAGGATAGCTCGCGCAAGCAATTTTCTCTCTCAGTGCCATCGTTTCCTCTTAGATAAGGAGGAGGCCGTTAAGATTATAAAAGACATGACAAACATCGTTCGGACGACATGGTACAATATTGCCCGATCAGCGGGAGTATCTGAAAGCGATTGCAGGACCATTGAAGGCGCATTCGTCTATCCAGGATTCGAGGCCGAAAAATTGTGAAGGATGCTTAGATGACCACTTTGACCGTGCGCTTGAGTACGATAGCGGACGCCAAGGCCCGCATTGTCGAGGCCGGAAGGTGCGCGCTAGCGGGTGATACCGTTGAAGCCGTGCCTTCGGTCAATTTCACGTCCTATGACGACATGCATCGGGTGCTTGCTCCTTCCCGCCTCGCTATTGTCAAGGCACTCGCCGGACAGGAGGCGTTGTCGATCCGCGAGGTGGCGAGGCGCGTTCCAGCAACCTGTTCGACCGAACCACTCCTCGGGTCGACGCGGTTCTACGGATCCATTTTTTTGGGCCGACCGCGGCCGAGAGCGCCGTCGGCGCGGGCTTGCAGATAGGCATAAATGTCATCGATATAAGGAGCGAAATTGGGATCGTTGGCGAACCCTTTCATGACCGAGCTCCCGCTCTTGCTCTGCCCGTCGCGGACGACACGCCTGAATGTCTCGATATCGAGGCGCCGGTCGACGAGAGAGGACGCAAAAGTCGAGCCGACGCCATCGGGCCCGTGGCAATGGTTGCAGCCACCATGATAGCGCCGGTAACCGTTGTAGGTCCGCGCATCAGCCTTGCCCTCGACCACTCTGTAGAGCTTATCGGCGGCCGCGGCCTCCTGCGAACATCGCCCGGAACCGACCGCGACGCCACAGGCGACGACAGCGAACAGTACCAGGCGCTGCAATGGACGCATCTCCCGTTACCTTAGAAGCCGCTTGGCGGCTCGATCGGCCACGTTGTCCGATGGCGAGTTCGTGCGGACCAATAGCGTAAAGGATCAAGCCCCAACTGTATCACAAGCCCCTGCCGGAAAAGCCGAGCCAGCTTTCTGCGCTCGAAAAGTCGCCTTCTCGCACACAAAGCTCACTCGGCTCTTTCCCCGACCAGCCCTCCGGGTTGATGGTCCTTGCGTTGTCATCGTAGACAGCAAGTATGTTGGGCCGCTCGCCCGGCATGGCCAGATGGGTACGGTCGGAATCACCCTTTCATCGCCCGAGGATTCCGGCCAAGAGGATCACTCCTCGAATAAGGCGCTGGTCGACACGTTATCGATCAAAGTGACGCTGGGCTCCTGCACGAGAAGGACGTCGCCATCGCGTATGATCTCGAAGTCGGCGGACGGCTGGCCGAATGCTTGAGGCACGGAGATTATCAGCCGCTGGCCCGGTGCGAGTGTGGACACGAAGCGGATCGGCTGTACTTCACTTCCGGAAGCCATGGTCGCAACCACCTGGTAGCCGCCGTCTTTGTCGACCGTGTAATACACCGCACCACTGAAGCGGTCGAGATGAATACTGTGGCCGTTCCCCGGCGCCAGTTCCGACGCCGCGGCGGCGCCTGTCGTGGCGAGTAAGGCCAATGCAAATGCGGTAGAACCTCTGGTCATCACTATCCCTCCTCCGCGAACCATCACTTGCCTGGGCATTCACTTCCCATGACGGCAAGCGCAGCTTATGCGCGGAGCAGCTCGGGCACATCGGTACGGTCACCCAATTTCCCGGCGACTGGTACCCTAAATTCTCAAGCTTGCTCGAATTAGCTATCGACAGCGCGCGGAGCGTCAGCGGCTGGCAGGAGCCATGGCTCGCCGCGCAGGCGCAGGAGGACCTCCATACGATTGGCGGCGTTGAATTTGCCGAGCACGGCGGAAACCTGATGCTCGATCGTGCGCGGGGAGCGCGACAAACGTTGGGCGGCTTCCTTGTTGCTCATGCCCGCTGCGATTAAGGCGAGCACTTGTTGTTCGTGCCACGTCAAACCAAGCGGATGATGGCGGGCCACCCCATATGGCCCTCTGCGGGCTTTCGGCAACTGGCTTGCAACACCCAGGCGCTGCGCCTGTTTTCGGGCCAGCGCCGCAGCGGGACGCGCCTCCAAGGTCTCGAACGTCGTGACGGCACGACCCAATGCCGGCCCGGCATCGGCTCCGCGAACCTGCATCAGGGCAAGCGCCGCTTCATAAGGAAGCCCCAGGCGATCCCACTCCTTTGCCGCCGCCAGCGGATCGCCGCGGAGCTCGGCGGAATGCGCCAAGGGAATCTGCGCCTTCGGCGCCGGCAGCGGGATGGTCATGCCGCATCGCCGCCACCACACTGCCAGTTCGCCGAAATCCCAAGTACGGAAGTTATCGAGATCCATCCTGACGAGGACGCTTAATTGCTCATGGCCGGCACTGTCGTCTCCGTCAAGCCAGGCCGCTTCAGCCAGCGCAAGGCGGACTGGCACAATGCGTTGGGGCTCGCCGGTCGCCAATCCCTCTTGGAGCGCCTGCTGGAGAAGCGCCAAGCTGCCGGGCTCACCTAGTCGCGCGCGCACCCTTCCGAGCACAGTGAGCGCCGGCAGGTGCATGACCATCGGTAGGCGTTCCAGGTTCATGACCCCCTGCGCAACGGTCTCAGCTTCGCGAAAACGGCCCTGCTCCATGTGAAGCTGCGCCTGCCGGCCGAGCAGGTATTGCGTCGCTGAATCAAGGTCGTGCCTGGTGGCGAACGCGATACCTTCGGCCAACAAGCGTTCAGCCAGGACAAAGTCCTTGGACACGACGGCGCATTCCGCGAAGTTGGTGTAGGCTCGCGCCGCATCGTCGTGAAATCCGTGCTCGAGCGCCAGCGCCAGGCTTTCCTCCAGCCGCTCGCGGCCGCCCGGACGGTCGGCGAAAAGAAGCGCGGTGCCGACATTGTTCAAAGCGTGGACGCGCGTTTCGATTTCGCCCAGTCGGTCGGCCAGTGAGATCGCGCGCAAGCCCCAATCGATCGCTTCGTCGAAGCGATAATGCAGCATGTGAAGCTGAGAGCGCGTGCTGTAGGCCATCGCCAGTTCCGAGCAAGGCGGCAAGTTTTCCATTTCGCGCACCGCCTGGTCTGCGTAGTCCTCCGCCGGCTGGCCTTCGCCGCGGCGCCAGTGCAGCCGTGACAGCCTGCACAGATTAGGACCGATCTTGTCGATGCGTCCGAGGTCGCGCCAAATCGCGATAGCACGATGGTGCGCCTCAATCACCGGTTCATAGAGTAGGAGAGCCATTCCCGCCTCATAGGCCCAGTCCTCGTAAAGGTGTGCGGCGAGCTCCGGTGTAGCTTGTGCGACGTATCTAAGAGCTGTCGCCAAATGTGAAGCCGCCTCTCCGTGTGCGCCAAGGCGCGCCGCATGTGCCGCGGCTTGTGGCGCGAGTTCGAGAACGCGCGCCCCATCGTTAGCCCCGGCAGCGTGGTGTATCCGGCGTGAAAGCAAGCCAGACGCATGGGTCGTGATGAGTTGCGATATCGCCGCCTCCACCTTTGCATGAAGCGACCTCTGAAGGCTCGGCGGCAGCCGGTCGAGCGTTGCCTGCCGGGCAAGTTCGTGTCGAAACATCACGGCGCCCTGGTCGTCTCGCCGCAACAATCCGCGCGCCACGCATTCGTCCACCAGTGCTTCGGCCTCTACGCCGAGCAGAGGCCGGATGAGCCACGGTTCCACGCTGCCGGGCACTATGCTGATCACCTCAAGCACTTTGCGCTCACCCGCTGTCAGCCGAGACAGGCGCGCCCAGACCGCATCGCGTATGGAATCCGGCACCCGCCCGGGCTCCACCTCGCCGCTTGCCAAAAGTTCGGTGATGAAAAAGGGGTTGCCCTCCGTAACGCGATAAAGGTCGGCCGCGCTGCGGCCGGCCTGCTCAGCCAATACCGTCACCGCTTCGGGAGACAACGGCCCAAGCGCTATGCGGGTGACTGATGCGGACGGAAGATCGCCGATCACATGCGTCAGGGGATGATCGGCGCCGATTTCATCACTGCGCAGACTGAGCACCAGCACGGTTGGAAGCAAGGAGATGCGGCGGCCGAGGTATTTCATGAGGTCGAGCGTCGCGTTGTCGGCCCAGTGGACGTCCTCGAAGATCAGTACGATCACACCACTGGCGTGCTGGAGCACATTCAGCAGTGCCGGAAAGAGCCGCTCCTGCGGAGCCGCCTGATCGAGCAGTGCTGCAACGCGCGGATCAAGCAGGTGCCCCATGTCCTGCAAGGGTCCGAGCGGGCGCGGCGTGAAAAGCGCCTCGCACCAGCCCCACAAGACCTGGCAACCGTTGTCGGCATGCTCCGCGAACGCGCGCAGGAGGGAGGTCTTACCAATCCCGGCTTCGCCTTCGAGCAGCACAGTGCTGCCGTGCCCGGCCGCAGCGTTGTGCATTGCACTCAGCAAAGCTTCGAGTGGACCCTCTCGGTCGAGCAGCATCGCGAACCCTCTTCGTCGAGAGTATAACAAATTAGATCATTTTGGCACAATGAGGTCTGTTCGAGTTGACGGCCGTATTTCGTCAGCAAAAGGGATAGGTTTTCGCTTTTTCCTCCTCGGAATCTTAAGTAATCCTCTTGCGGTTGCTTCTGAGTTATACTTGAAACCGGAGCGCGCGGAGATCTGAGCAATTCATTATTGCCACTCATACATCTTTAGATGGCAGAAACGACAGTTTTAAAGTCGATCGCACGCATCAGGGGAAATCAGATTCCAGCGTCATCCGAAAGCGTGATGAAAACAATCACCGAGATTGAGACCATCGCGGTTAACAGTCCAAATCACCGTCATGTCGTGAAAGCCTCACGCCAACGGCAACCGGCCGACCTTACGGCCCTCGGTCTCACCCTTGCCGACCTCCCTCGCCCAAAGATCGGAATAACGGAGACCGTCGCGGTCTAGACGTCACCGTCGACGCTGATCGGTTGACCTCATCGGTCCCCGCATAGGCGTCGACCGCGGCCTCGAACTCGTCGAGCAGCTCGCGCGGCATTGTTTCAGGCCTGCCAACTGTCCGAGCACCGAATTGCCCGCATCAGCCGCTCGTAGTCATCGATGTTGAGAAGCACGAGGCGCGGTTTGTTGCGTTGGGTGATCGTGACCGGATGGCGTAACGCCTCGGCGATGATCTCGCCGGATCTCCGGGAACGATCGCTTGTGAAGATCGCTGCAAGGGGACTTGACTTACCACCACTGGAAACCTCAGGCTTGCGGAAAAGGTAGAGGTTGCCTCGATGCGCACTCGCCCCGATCAACTCGAAGAGAACATCCTCACTCTGTTCAACCGGGCCTGTCGCCAGAGCCGATGGGAGGTTGCCGAACATCTGCTGCGTGCGCTCGAAGCGTCGAGCGATGAGGGTGACGGTTGCGAGCCGCCTTGCGTTCGTAGTCCGCTCACCGACGCCTACCTCTCAATCGCAAGTCTTCACTCGAAACAATGACGGCCTGCCACGACCGATCCTATCAGCAGCACCCACACTGCCGTTGAACCGGCGGACACCGCACCGAGCCGAACGAACAAAACACGCAGCAATCTCCGGGCTTTGGACGCAGCAGCTTCTTGCAATTGGTGCATTCGTAAAAGAACTGACAGGCATCCGTGGGCATGGTCTCGCGTTTGGCAAAGCCGCAATACGGGCAGGTCAACATGGATTCCAGAATGACGGCAGATGTCATTGCCATTTCCTCACTTCAGCCAATGCAAACGAGCATCGGCACGTTTCCCGGAGCCGGAAAGAGGACGTCGACATTCGTCATCGACCGTCTGCGCGGCTGCGGAGCGGGAACCGGCTGCATCGGAAAGCGAATCGTCGGAGAGGTTCGGTATCATCGAAACAGTCCCTCCAATTTCTCCCATAGGCTCGGCTCTGGATGTCCGTGAGGCTTCTGGGTTCGGTTGGTGAGCGCGTTGACGAAGACAACGAGGTTGACCGGCTCGAACTTCAACGTGTGAAAGCGGGCTCGAAGGCGGCCGTCCTGATCGATGACGTGAGTGACGATCCCGTGCATCTGCATGCCCTGTTCGCTTTCCGTGAACTTGAGGCCATAGGCCTCGGCGATCTTCCGGGTGCTGTCTTCGGCCTGATCCGACGCGGCGGTCAGAAAGATCCAGTTCTCCGGATCGAGGCCGTGGGCCTTGCCGTAATCGCGCAGGACCTCGCCGGTGTCGCGCTTCGGGTCGGTCGTGATGGTGACGAATTCGACCATCGCCTTCATCGGCGTCTGGTTGATCATCGCTTGGAGTTCGGCGACTCGTTCACTGTGAAGCGGGCACACATCCGGGCAGTTGGTGTAGATAAAGTTCAGCACGACGACCTTGCCGTGCAGACTGGCAAGGCTCACGACGCGGTGATCGGCATCCTCCAACGTGAATCCGGGCGCTTCGCTGTCGACCGGCTGGAAGTATGTCTCCTTGGCGCGGAGGTCCTGGCCAACCTCACCGAGCGAATGCGCCAGTACCGAGGCGACGCAAGCCACCGTCACCGCGATGGCCAGCAGGGCTGAATGCAATGTGCGCATGGGTCGTCACCTTTCGACAGCGGTGGCCGCGTCGTCTTGCCCGGACGAGCAGCACGACCGCGGTGGCCCGATCGGAAGAAAGTCGGATTGGATCTGCGGGCGGACCGCGGATGATGCCTTGCCCTGAAGCCCGGCCATGCGGTTCATGCAGAGCCCGAGCGCGCACATGGCGACGCAGGGCAGCGCGCTCAGAATCAATGGCGCAACACCGGCAGCGACCAGCCAGTTCCAGTTTAGTCCCAGGCCGAATGCAAACATTAGGTCTCCGAGGACGACGAGCCCGCGCTGCCCTCGCAGCCAGGAAGGAAGCCGGCCGGCGAGCGGCCGCGAGGAGGTAGCGTGCGGAGGTGCCTTGGCCAAACTCGGTTTGTTCATAACGGTTTCTCCTTGTCCTGCCTGGTCTGAGGAGCCCCTGGTGGCATACTGTCTTTCCCGATTATCGATCCGAGGAAGGAAATCATATCGGGTGCGTACCAATCGGCGGGCCCCACGAGCCGTCCGAGCTCCTGTCCCTGCCGGTCGATGAGCAGCGTCGTGGGTAGGCCGATGGTGCCGAGCGCAAACCCTGCCTTGCTCGTCGCATCAACGTGGATGGCGAGATGTTGGATGCCGGTCTCGTCATAGAACTTCTTCACCGCCTCCGGCCCGCCGCGATCGATCGAAAGCGCCACAACCTCGAAATCCTGGCCGCCGAGAACTGCCTGAAGCCGATCGAGCGTCGGCATCTCCTCCCGGCAGGGCAGGCACCATGTCGCCCAGAGATTGAGGAGGACGACCTTGCCGCGAAACATCTCCAACGTCTGCGGCCTGCCGGCTTCATCGGTGAATTGAAGCGCGGGAACTGGCTCTGGCGTATCGCGTAGCACAAAGTTCTTCGGCGGCTCGGCGGCGACGGGAGATGCCAGGACAACGAGGAGTGCTGCCATGAGGAATGATTTCATAGCGTCTCTCCCCCTGCGCTGATTTCAGTCACGGACATGTTCTGACGTCCTCGATCACTCCGTCGCGTAGACGGCCGGAGGTTTGCCGTCCTTCGTGACGGAGTAGATCGTGAACGTCTCGGTCTTCGTGCCGACCATGCCGGGCGAGCCCATCGGCATCCCTGGCAATGTGATGCCGGCGATGGCGGGCTTTTCCGACAGGAGCTTGCGGACGACGTTTACCGGCACGTGCCCGTCGACCACATAGCCGTCGATGAACATGGTGTGACAGCCTTGCATCTCCGCCGGCACCCCCGCCTTGCGGCTGATCTCGGCAAGGTCGTTGGTGGGCTTGACCTGGACGCTGAAGCCGTTGTCGCGGAGATAGACGGCATAGCCCTCGCAGCAACTGCACTGCGGGTTCTTGTAGAGCGTTGCCTGGAGGGGCTCGGCCAGTGCGGGAATCGGCAGGAACAGCATGGCGGTCCCTGCGAGGAGAAACGTTCGTCTTTGCATGAGAGTGTCCTTTCTTCAGGTTTAAGTTCAGGCGACACGCAGCACGGTCATCATGCCGCTCATCTGGTGATCCATAACGTGGCAATGCAGCATCCAGTCGCCGGGGTTGTCGGCGACGAAGGCGACTTCGACGACGTCCTTCGGCGCCATCAGCACCGTGTCCTGCCATTGGCGGTGCGGGACCGGCTCGCCATTGCGGCTCAACACCCGCATGCTGTGGCCGTGCAGGTGCATGGGATGCCACCAGGCTGTCTGGTTGCGCAGGATCAGTGCGACGCTGCGTCCGCGCTGGAACGTGAGGGCAGGCTTCATGTCCGCATGGCCGTCGCCGGTCATCGACATGCCGTTGATCGCCCAGGCCGGGCCGCCGGCCGTCCCCATCATCCCCTGCATCATTCCACCACCGTTCATTCCGCCCATTCCCGCCATCATGCCTCCGCCCATCATGCCGCCCTGGAGCGTCAGGTCATGACGTTCGGTGGCGGCAGGGTCGGGGTCCGGCAGGGGATTGCGCGGCAACACGAACGGAGCATCGAGCGGATGCGAGCGAAGCGGCGGAGCCTCTTCATAGGCGAGCTCAGTCAGTTGGTAGGAGAGACCGTCGTAGAAATCGTCGACGACACCGTAGCGCCGTCCCGCTTCCCCCTGCATGTCGAGCACGACATCGACGCGCATGGCCGGACCGAGCAGGATGCGGCCGGCCTCGGGCTCATGCGGGTCGCAGGGCTGACCGTCGATCGCGACGACCACCGGATTGTGCTCCTCGAAACGCAGCGCCATGATCCGGGCAAGCGAACCGTTGACGAGGCGAAGGCGGACACGTTCGCCGGCTCGGACCGGTTCTGTCTCCGAGACCTCGCCGTTCAGGGTGACGGTGTTGCCGATGCGGCCGGACATCGCCGCTTCCATCCGGTTGCTGAAGCCCGAGGCGATCTCGCCCGTTTCCCTGAGCCGCCAGTCAGCCAGAAGCCAGAGCAGATCGCGGTCGACGGCGACCAGGTCGCGCTCCTCAACGATCACGGCTCCGGCGAGGCCTCGGCCAAGCTGCTCAAGGCTGTTGGCGTGCGGGTGGTACCAGAACGTCCCGGCGTCCGGCGGCGTGAACTCGTAGACGAAGCTCTCGCCGGACCTGATCGGCGGCTGCGTCAGGCCCGGCACGCCATCCATGGCGTTGGGCAGCCTGATGCCGTGCCAGTGGACCGTGGTGTCCTCATCGAGCCGGTTTTCGACGACGAGCCGAGCCGGTTCGCCTTGCCGCAGGCGCACGAGCCGCCCCGGCACGGTTCCGTCGTAGGCCCAAACGCCGGTCTCCGGACGATCTGGGCCTGCGAGACGCGAGCGCGCCTGGGCGGCGACGATTCGGTACTCGTTCGAGTCTGCACGCACCTGCGATGACGGCAGCCCAGCGGCCAATAAGAGGCCCGCACCGGCCTGGAGAAAACCCCGACGCGACATGCGGCCATTGAATTCGGTACTCACGGTCGATCCTTCCGATCATCGTTGATGACGGGACGCGTGGCCTTGTTGGTTGGGATCACCTCCGGGCCGATGCGCACAAAAGCGCAGACGCGTTCGTTCGCCCGGCTTGATCGCTTTAAGCGACGGCCGGAACGTCAGCCGATGTCGGTGGTTCGCGGAGGGTCAGGATCGGGTGGCGCTCGCGTGCCATGAAGGAGCGAGTCACTCATGGAGAACGAGACGAGCTGTCTGACAACCGGCACGGATACTCCCTCGGGAAGCACGGCGAGGACGGGCATCGTGCAAACGACGCTGCATACCATCGCCTTCATGCCGTCGTCACTGCCCGCCGGGCAGTCCGGGCAGCCGTCATGCATCGAACCGGTCATGTCGGAGGT
The DNA here is from genome assembly GCF_900169785.1 of Rhizobium sullae. Lineage (GTDB taxonomy): Bacteria > Pseudomonadota > Alphaproteobacteria > Rhizobiales > Rhizobiaceae > Rhizobium > Rhizobium sullae. Next base: position 18,030 of record NZ_FWER01000062.1, on the reverse strand, counting down.
CATCGCCATTTTCATCCACATGCCGGTTGCCTGAGCGGCGGAGAGACTCATCCCCACGGCGACGAAGACCGCGAGGAACACGGCGACAAAGCTGCGAGCCGACCAGCGTTTCATAGCAGTAGAGAAGATGCCGCTAAAATGCGTCGAACACAAGCCGTGACGCGTCTGACCGCATCCCGACGCTCACGTTGTGAAACGACTGTCCACGACGCGGGCGCACATTTCAGCGGTAGAACAGATACTTGATCAGCGCGGCGATCACGAGGATGACCACGACCAGTCCCAGGAGACGCGCAAGCCCCAGGCCCCACATCATGCCGCCGCCCATGATATCGTTCATCATCGCATTCTCCTTTCATCACTCAGCCGCCTCGAGCCTGTCGTCGCTCTCTTCGATGAGCTGATCGGACAGCGATGCTGACGGAAGCCGCCATCCCTTGACTAACCCGTAGACGGCAGGAATTACGACCAGCGTCAGCAGGGTCGACGACACCATGCCGCCGATCATCGGCACGGCGATGCGCTGCATGATCTCCGATCCGGTTCCGGTTCGCCAGAGGATGGGAACCAGACCCGCCATGATGGCGACGACGGTCATCATCTTCGGCCGGACGCGTTCGACCGCGCCGACCATGATGGCCCTGTTGAGATCACCTCGCGTGAACAGCCGCTTTTCGGCCTCGCATTTCGCGCGCTGCTCCTTCATGGCGTGGTCAAGGTAGATCAGCATGATCACCCCTGTCTCCGCCGCGACGCCCGCAAGCGCGATGAACCCGACGGCAACCGCGACCGATGCGTTAAATCCCACCCACCACATCAGCCAAATGCCGCCGACCAGGGCGAACGGCAGGGACAGCATGACGATCATTGTCTCCGTCAGCCTCTTGAAGTTCAGGTAGAGCAGCAGGAAGATCAGCGCCAGCGTCAGGGGGACGACGACGGCAAGCCGCGCCTTGGCCCGTTCGAGATACTCGAACTGACCGCTCCAGGCGACGGAATAGCCTGCTGGCATCTTCACGCTTTTTGCGACGGCCTCCTGAGCTTCCGCCACGTAGCCGCCCAAGTCTCGATTGGCGATATCAACGAAGATGTAAACGGCAAGCTGACCGTTCTCCGTCCGGATTGTCGTGGCCCCGCGTGTGAGTTTGACATCGGCCACTTCCCCTAAAGGCACCGACCCGCCGCCCGGCAGCGATACCTGCACGTCCCGGGCAATAGATTGCGGGTCACTTCGGGAGGCTCGTGGATATCTGATGGCCACGCCGTAGCGCTCCCGTCCCTCGACCGTCGAGGTGACGACTTCAGAGCCGAGCGCCATGCTGATGACATCCTGGATATCGTTGATCGTCAGGCCGTATCGCCCGAGGGAGATACGATCTGGAACGATGTCGAGATAATAGCCACCGATGACCCGCTCAGCGTAAGCGCTGGAGGTGCCGGGGATAGTTTTCAGGACGCTTTCGATCTGGCGAGCGACCTTTTCCATCTCCCCGAGATCGGTACCGTAGACTTTGACACCGACGGGCGTCCTGATCCCGGTCGACAGCATGTCGATGCGGGCCCGGATCGGCATCGTCCAGGCGTTTGAGACACCTGGAAACTGCAAGGCGGCGTCCATCTCCTGTTTCAGGCTGTCGGTCGTCACACCCGGCCGCCACTGCGACTTCGGCTTGAGAGTGATGATCGTCTCGAACATCTCTGTCGGAGCCGGGTCGGTGGCGGTCAATGCACGGCCTGCCTTCCCAAAGACACTCTCGACTTCGGGGAACGATTTGATGATGCGATCCTGCGTCTGCATCAGTTCGGCCGCCTTCGTCACTGATATGCCCGGCAAGGTGGTCGGCATATACATCAGCGTGCCTTCGTCGAGGTTGGGCATGAATTCGCTGCCGATGTGCTTGACCGGCCATGCGGTTGCCGCCAGGATCGCGACAGCGGCCAGGATGGTAAGCGTTTTGACGTTGAGGACGCCCGCGATCACCGGTCGGTAAATCCAAATCAAAAAGCGGTTCAGCGGGTTCTTATGCTCCGGCACAATGCGGCCCCGCACAAAAAGGATCATCAAGGCAGGAACAAGTGTGATTGAGAGGAATGCTGCCGCCGCCATGGCGAACGTCTTGGTGAAGGCGAGCGGCCCGAACAGCCGTCCCTCCTGAGACTCCAGGGTAAATATCGGGAGGAACGATACGGTGATGATCAGCAGGCTGAAGAACAGTGCCGGACCGACCTCGCTGGCGGCATCGACCAGTATCTTGATCCTGGGCTTGTCTGGCGCAGCGCGTTCGAGATGCTTGTGGGCATTCTCGATCATCACGATGGCCGCGTCGATCATCGCCCCGATGGCAATGGCGATACCCCCAAGGCTCATGATGTTTGCGCCGATACCGAGCAGCTTCATCGCGATAAAGGCGATGAGGATGCCCACCGGCAGCATGATGATTGCCACGAGAGCACTGCGAACATGCAGAAGGAAGGCAACCGTTACCATTGCGACGACAATGGACTCCTCGATCAAGGTGCCTTTCAACGTCTCGATGGCGGACTGGATCAATGTTGATCGGTCATAGACCGGCACGATCTTCGTGCCGCCGGGGAGGCTGCTTTGGACCGAAGCCAAACTCTTCTTCGCGTTGTCGATCACGGTCAGGGCATTGGATCCGAACCGCTGCAGGACAATGCCGCTTGCGACCTCGCCTTCGCCGTTCAGTTCGGTTATTCCTCTTCGTTCATCCGGAACAAGCTCCACCTTGCCGACGTCGCCCAGCCTGAGAGGCGCGCCGCGCTGGGTCTTGAGCACGATGTTCTCAATATCGCTGATACCCTTCAGATAGCCGCGTCCGCGCACCATGAACTCGAATTCGGAAAGCTCGATGGTTCGGCCCCCGACATCCGTGTTGCTGGCCCGAACCGCATTGGAAATGTCGGTAAGCGATATGCCCTGAGCCTTCAACCGAGAGGGATCAACGACGATGGAATACTGCTTCACAAACCCTCCGACGCTGGCCACTTCCGCCACGCCCTCCGACTTGGAAACACCGAACCGCACGACCCAGTCCTGCAGCGAGCGGAGTTCAGCAAGGGTCAGGTTCTTGGCGACGATGGCGTACTGATAGACCCAGCCGACACCCGTGGCATCTGGGCCGAGCGTCGGTGTCACTCCTTGGGGCAAGCGGCTCGACGCCGCGTTCAGATATTCCAGCACCCGGCTTCTCGCCCAGTAGGGGTCGGTGCCGTCTTCGAAGATGACGTAGACGAAGGAGACGCCGAAAAAGGAGAAGCCGCGAACGACCTTCGACTTCGGCACCGTCAGCATCGACGTTGTCAGCGGATAGGTCACCTGGTCCTCGACCACCTGCGGGGCTTGCCCCGGATATTCGGTGTAGACGATCACCTGGATGTCTGAGAGATCGGGAATGGCGTCGAGCGGAAGGGACCGTAGGGCATAGATACCGCCCGCTATGGCAAGCGCCGCGCCGACGAAGATAAGAACGAGATTGTGAGCGGACCAGGAGATGACGCGGGCGATCATGGCTTCACCTCTTCTGTCGCCATGCCGCTTAGGGCCGAGTTGAGATTACTTTCGGCGTCAAGAAGGAAGTTCGCCGCCACCACCACCTGATCGCCTGCTGCGATGCCTTTGGTGATCTCGGTCTGCTCCTCGCCGCGCATGCCGAGGGCGACATCCTTCGGCTCGAATTTACCGTCGCCCTTGTCGATGAAGACAACCTGCCGGTCGCCCGTATCAATGACTGCACTGTTGGGCACGGCGACAACGGGCTCCTGTACGCCAGCTTCGATCTCGACGTCGGCGTACATGTTGGCCATCAGAATACCGTCCGGGTTTGGAAGCTCGATCCTGACTTTCGTTGTCCGGGTCTCCTGCTGGATTTCGGGATAGATGAGATCGACGGTTCCTTCGAAGATCTGGCCTGGGAGGCTCCGAACCCTCACGGCAACGGGAACTCCTTTTTGAATGGAAGCCAGATCGAATTCCGGGATGTCGGCGATGATCCAGACATGGGAGGTGTCCGCAATCCGAAACAACGGATCACCCGGTTTCGCCATCATTCCGGTTGTCGCCATGCGTTCGAGGACAACCCCATTGCGCGGGGAAACATATTCGATGCTGGCTGGCACCTGATGCTTCTCGGCGATGCTCCGGATCACTTCGTCCGGTACACCCAGGTTCTTCAGTCGAAGCGCCGAACCAGCATCGCTGCGCAGATCGCCCTTCCCCGCAGCGAATTCCGACCCAGCGGTGGCGATCTCCCGAGAATAGAAGTTGAAGAGGCTCTCTCCCTTGCCGATGCGGTCACCCGTCGTCACATTCGCCACGTCATCGATGAAGGCATCTGTGCGCATGGAAATGACACTGATAAGCCGCTCGTCCAAGGCCACCGTTCCGGGCACCCGGATTTTGCGGGAAATGCTCGCCATTTCCGCCGTGGCCGTCCTGACTCCTGTACGCTGCAGCTTGCCCAGCGAGACCTTAACCGTCGATGCGTCGGGCTGATCGCCTTCAAAGACCGGAATGTAGTCCATTCCCATGGAATCCTTCTTCGGCACCTTGGAAGTGTCCGGAAGCCCCATTGGGTTGCGGTAATAAAGCACCTTGCGTTTCGTCGCGGCCGACCGTGACGCTTTCGTTTTTGGCTGGTCGGAGGCTTCGGTCGTTGTGATGCCTGAGGCTGTAAAGCTGACGTCTTCACTTTCTCGGACGGACACGAATTCGCGCCCATCGGGTGTTTTCCTGGGTTTGGCAGAATATTCGGCAAGGCCGTCGGGATGACGGTAATAAATAATCGGCCCCGACCCTTCAGGCTTGCTCGGCTGAGCTTCGGCGACGGCCATGTCGACGAGCATGTGGAGTTGCTGCTGGCCTACTCCCCGGGCACCAGCCAGGTACGCTCCCCCGCCGACTACGGCGAGGGAGGTAACGGCGACCAGCCATGTTGCGGTCTTCACGGGGTGGCCTTGACGACGACTTCACCTGTCACGGTTTCGCCTTCGCCCTGAACTTTCGCCCCAAGCTGAAAGCGCCATCCGCCTTCCATGCTCAGATTGGTCTTGAATTTGTAAGTCCCCGCCTGTTCCGAGGGCAGTTCCTGGACCTGCGTGGTCATCGTCTCCATACCTTCAGGGGCCATGTCCATACGGGTGGTGAAAATAACCGCGTCAGATACGGCCTGACCGTTTCGTTTATCGACGAGACGAACAGAGACTTCGGCGTCGGATCCCTGTCTCACCTCTTCTGACAGAAGCTGAAACTCATAGTCCTGAGGGCTGGCATAGGAAAATGTCGATGAGGCTGACAAAACGACAACCGCGGCGAGGCTTCCTCGCGCAAAGTTCCTTGTGGTTTTCATAGTTCACATCTCTATAGGCGGGCCACGGCCTCGCCAGGAAACAGGTAGCCGCACTCGCGCTCACGCAAGCAGCGACGGTCAAAAGAGGATGAAAACTAGACGCGTGGCGGTCGTGCCGGAGGCTCCACCAGGGCGGATGCCAAACTTGCGTCATGACCGACCGCGAAAGACGGCGCTCCCGAATAAGACACCGATAGGCTGGCGGCGTCTGAGGCTTGCACAAGAAGCATGGACGCGCAGATGAGCGCCAACGGGCAATTCTTCGAGCAGTCAATCGGTGGCTGCTTCTCGTCCGGACAGCAAGGCATCTCCTCGGTCGTGGAAGCGGTGTCCGCAGACGCCATCTGCATGTCCATGCCTGCCATCGCGGCAGGTGCTGGCGAGGCCATCGCGGTTCCCGCCACGCCCATACTCACGGGACCAAGAATGACCCCGAGCATTGCAAGGACGCAAAGCAGGCGTTGAATGGCAGCGGCGAACTTCATCTGCCTATACTCGCATGCCACCTTGGCCGAAGAAAGCGGGCTCACGAAAATTTGTGCTATTCTCGATATCCGCGAAGCTCATTGTATTTAGCAATCTGCTCTGGCGTCAGGATCGCTTTTACCTCCAAGTGCGCTGAAAGATGAATCATTCGCAGGCGTGAGCGGCTTTCCTCAGCTTTATCGATCAGGGCCGGTAGTTGGCTTTCCGCAACCGACCTGTCCTGGAAGACGGCATCAAGCTCGCGCTCGGCCGCCACGAACCTCTGCCCTTCCTGTATCGCGCGACGTTGCATGTCGGCGAATATGGACTGGACGCGATGAACCTGCTCTTGCGTAAGCCCGATTTCATTTTTCATCGCAAGCAGGTGCGATGGGCCAGGATACCCGTTCAGCTCCGCAGGTTTCGCAAGGCCCCAACCGCCCCCACGCATCAATTCGTCGATGTCAGCTTCGGAAAGCGATTTGATCTGGCGTCCAGTCTCTTCGGTGTATGGTGACATCGTGGGGTGCTGGTGCTGTTCAGTCGCGAAGGCGGCATTGGAAAGAAGAACGACGGCGATAGTCGAAACAACATTCATGAGGGTTCCTCAGGTGGACGCCCTCCACTCTTGCCCGCTTTCGCTCCGTGAGACATGATAGTTATCATGTCCGATCTCTTCCTCGACCATTTTATGGAACTCTCGACAGGCAAAGCAACCTTTGCTGCCGGACAGCACATCTTCAATCAAGGTGACGCGATCACACGGCTGTATCTGATGCAGGCCGGTACAATCCATCTTGTCCGACACCAAGCCGATGGGAACGTCGCCGTGCTTCAGCGGGCCCTGCCCGGTATGGTCCTCGCAGAAGCTTCAGTGTTCTCGTCCCGGTATCATTGCGATGCCGTCGCTGTAACGAACTCGGCGGCGCTGATCGTTCCCGTCAACTCAGTCCGGCGGCTCCTGCGGAGAGATCACGCATTCGCAGGAACCTGGGCCTCCTATCTGTCGTATCAGCTGCAACAGGCACGAAAGCGTGCTGAGATCGCGAGCCTCAAAACCGTTGCAGCTCGCTTAAACGCGTGGCTTGCATGGAATGACGGGTTGCTGCCATCAAAAGGCGAATGGAAAAACCTCGCCGATGAGATCGGAGTGTCGGCAGAAGCACTTTATCGAGAACTGGCAAAGCGCGGCAAATCTTTTTCGCACAAGACTTCTTGACCTTCCCATGATCGGAAGCCCCACATGTGAATGATCGCAAATTACGGAGACGACCATGTACGAGTTCGAAATTCAGAATATGACCTGTGGCCATTGCGCGAGCACAGTCGAAAAAGCAATCAAAGCAGCCGACCCGGAAGCGTCCGCTACCATCGATCTTACGGCCAGGACTGCCAGAGTGCAGAGCAAGCTCGAACCGGCGGCCATCAACGCTGCCATCGAAAAAGTGGGCTATCCGTCCAGCTTCAAGCACATTTGAGTTCCGTAGCGGGCCGCCAAGTTAAACAGGTGTCCCATCGGTTTACTGTCACCGGGGCAACTCATAGGTCTGCGGCGACCGTCGATATGCCTCTTCACAACGCGGCGAACAAAACCACGGCCCCTGCGGAGCGGCCCGCCTAAAGGCTGAATATGGTGCATGCATCTTACACACGGGATCGATCCAGGCCGGGTCAGCCGACGGAGCAAGCTCGATCTCATAAAGAGGGACTTCCCCGGCTACCGATCTAAGCGCCACCATTCCGAGGTCTCGCACCAGGATGCCTCTGGTGACAGCCGCCTCGGCGATGGGTTGAGTGGCAAGCAATTGACCGGGTGATGCGAGCGCGGCGACTCGTGCTGCAATGTTGACGGTCGATCCAAAGAGATCGCCTGCTCTGCGGATGACCGGCCCATGGTTCAGCCCCGCCCGAGTGAGCGGTAGCCGCGATTCTTTGCGGCATGCCTGCAACAGCATTCCGAGCACCTGGATCGCTGTATCGGGCTCAGGAAACGAGAGCATTGCCTCATCGCCGATCCATTTGATCGGAGGCTCATAGCCACTGAGGGCGTCGCGGACCATGCTCTCGAATACCTCAAGCACGTCAAGCGCGGCAGCATCTCCGTAAACGTCCGCAATAGCGCTGAATCCCGCAATATCTATGAACGCAACGGTGGCCGGTGCTTTCTCCAGATTCTCTCGCTGCCTCACATCGCTCTCCATGACCCAACGATTTGATCCCTCGCAGTGCCGCATTCTCGCTTGCGTTTGCTTCCTAAGCAACTTCTGGAACTCATCTCCAACAAGAGCCCTTGACCTTCCCATCATGGGAAGGATTACTTATGTATGCAGTTCAATGAGGGATCGTCCCATGACTGCCGTATCACAAATCGAAAAATCGACCGCGCTGCCCATCCCGACGGAGTTCGGGATCGAAGGAATGTCCTGTGCGTCGTGCGTCGTCCGGGTCGAGAAAGCCATCAAATCTGTTCCCGGCGTCAATGCCGCGTCAGTTAACCTTGCGACAGAGCGAGCAACGGTAACTTTCAAGGATGCGGTCGATACCGCTTCCGTCGTGCGGGCCATCGCGGATGCTGGTTATGAAGCAAAGATCGTAACGCAGGAGTTTCTCGTCGAGGGTATGACCTGCGCGTCTTGCGTGTCGCGCGTCGAGCGTGCTCTCAAGGCGGCTCCAGGCGTTACGGAAGCCAACGTCAATCTTGCGACGGAGAAGGCGACAATCCATTATGTCTCAGGCGCAACGACCTCAGCGGCTCTCTCCGCCACCATCCGCAATGCGGGTTACGAGGCCAAGGCCATCGTCAATGTTGCCCCCGAGGATCAAGAATACAGGCGCGACGTTGAAATTCGGTCGCTCGGCACACAGCTACTTCTCGCCGCCGCTTTAACGCTGCCGTTGTTCATCGCGGAAATGGGGTCGCACTTCATTCCCGCGATCCATGAATACATTATGGATACAGTCGGAATGCGTGAGAGCCTGTATGCCCAGTTCGGGCTGGCAACCCTCGTATTGTTTGGCCCGGGGCTTCGTTTCTTCCGCAAGGGTGTACCAAACCTCCTGCGTTGGACACCTGATATGAACTCGCTCGTGGTTCTCGGGACAACGGCGGCGTGGGCCTATTCGGTAGTCGCCACGTTTCTTCCGAGCGCCCTGCCCGCTGGTACCGCTAATGTCTATTATGAGGCAGCGGCTGTCATCATCACGCTGATCCTCCTGGGTCGGTACCTTGAGGCTCGGGCGAAAGGCAAAACCAGCCAGGCAATCAAGAGGTTGCTCGGCCTTCAGGCCAAGACTGCCTTTGTCGATCATGGCGGTGAATTCGTAGAAATACAGATCAGCGACGTGGTGGTCGGCGACGTTATTCGAATTCGTCCGGGCGAAAAAGTGCCTGTGGACGGCACCGTGGTGTCAGGTGAATCCTACGTCGACGAGGCCATGATCACCGGGGAACCGATACCAGTCTTGAAGACAGCCGATTGCGAAGTGGTCGGCGGCACGATCAACAAGACGGGTTCATTCACGTTCCGGGCGATGAAAGTCGGAAGCGACACCCTGCTCGCGCAGATCATCAAGATGGTCGAAGCCGCGCAGGGCTCTAAACTGCCAATCCAGGCGCTGGTTGACAAGGTCACCGGCTGGTTTGTGCCTGCTGTGATCGCCGCAGCTCTCCTGACGTTCGGCGCTTGGATGGTATTTGGCCCGTCACCGGCTTTGAGCTTTGCGCTGGTCAATGCGGTCGCGGTCCTGATCATTGCCTGCCCCTGCGCCATGGGCCTCGCGACGCCAACCTCGATCATGGTCGGTACCGGGCGCGCGGCCGAACTGGGAATCCTGTTCCGCAAGGGCGAAGCCTTACAGGGTCTTCGGGATACACAGATCATCGCAGTCGATAAGACGGGTACACTGACCAAGGGCAAGCCCGAACTCACCGAATTCCAGGTGTTGCCCGGCTATGGCCGTGATGATGTGCTCTCTTGGGTTGCCAGCCTTGAAACCCTCTCCGAGCATCCTGTTGCGGAAGCTATTGTTGCAGCAGGAAAGGCTGGTGGGCTGCCGAACCTGGAAGTATCTGGTTTCGAGGCATCGCCGGGCTTCGGCGTGCGCGGTATCGTTGCCGGGCGTAAAATTCTCGTCGGTGCTGACCGAGCGCTGGCCCGCGAAGGCATTGAAGTCACAGCCTTCGCCAACCTCGCGAGCGATCTTGGTCGGGAAGGAAAGTCGCCCCTTTACACAGCGGTCGACGGACAGCTGGCAGCCATCATTGCGGTGTCCGATCCGATAAAGGAAACGACGCCAGCCGCAATCCAAGCACTACACGCCCAAGGCTTGAAGATTGTGATGATTACCGGCGACAATCGTCGCACGGCAGACGCAATTGCCGCGCAGTTGGGTATTGATCAGGTTTTCGCGGAGGTTCTTCCGGACGGCAAAGTCGAGGCCGTTAAACAGCTTCGCAAAAACGGCCAGAAGGTTGCGTTCATCGGCGATGGCATCAACGATGCCCCGGCCCTGTCTGAAGCTGACGTCGGCCTGGCGGTCGGTACCGGCACCGACATAGCCATCGAAAGTGCGGATGTCGTACTGATATCAGGCGATCTGAGAGCTGTGGCTCGCGCCATTGCACTCAGCCGGGCAACGATCAAGAACATCAAGCAGAACCTGTTCTGGGCCTTCGCCTACAACGTCAGCCTGGTGCCGGTCGCAGCAGGTGTCCTGTATCCCGTAAATGGCACCTTGCTTTCGCCGGTATTCGCGGCAGGCGCAATGGCAATGTCTAGCGTCTTCGTCTTGGGCAACGCGCTTCGTTTGCGTCGTTACCAAGCCAACTGATAGCAGAGCTGCATCGCGGATTCCCGGTGCAGCTCCCTCGCATGAAGGAAAATAAGATGAACATCGGACAAGCAGCGAAAGCCAGCGGCGTCTCGGCGAAGATGATCCGCTATTACGAGCAGATCAAGCTTATCACGCCCCCCCATCGTACGGAATCGAGTTACCGGACCTACGCTGAGAACGACATTCACACGCTCCGCTTCATTCGTCGAGCACGCGATCTCGGGTTTTCGGTTGAACAGATGAAAACCTTGCTCGCGCTGTGGCGAGACCGGTCACGCGCGAGCGCAGATGTAAAGAGCATCGCTCTTGAGCACATTGCTGAACTGGAGCGTAAGGCTGCCGCGATCCAAGCGATGACTGAAACGCTTAAACATCTTGCAAATCATTGCCATGGAGATAACCGGCCAGACTGCCCAATCATCGAGGAGTTCGCGAACTCAGGCCAAAAAGATGATGATCTGCCTGGCATCAATGCTCGTTTTGGAGTGAACGGCTTCAGGACAGAGCAGTCCTCGCCCTGACGACGTTCCATATTAAAGGTTGTCGTCAGAACATCTAATGTGGCTCGCCGTTGTTGCGCTGTATGAAAGGTTAGGTCGGCTGCCGTTGCCGTCACTCCATCCTGAATCGCGAATGGCAGGTCGTACAGGTCTGCAGCATCAGATGAAAGGCGTGCTCGGCCGGTATGGAGGACAACTGCGCCTCGTTCTTGACATGTGTTCCGAGCGGTCCGCCGCCCATCGGCTCCCCCGGTTTCATGCGCATGCTCTCTGTCATCGCTGCAGGATTTCTGTCGGCGGCTGCGTCTAGTGCGGTCGCGTATGAATTCAGATCGTTCGCTAGACGATCAAACCGCTCGCGCTCTTCGACGATATTTGGTTTTGCCTTCGACTTTGGATTGGCGGCTTCGGCTGCAAAATGGCCGACCAGTACCTCTCCGGATTTGTCGCGAATGGTGTCGGCGGCCCACTTGAACTCGGCTGGAGAGTATGTCGCTGGTTCCTTAAACATTCCGGCGATGGTCTTCGTGGCGGTGGCAATCGCTTTCATATCGGATTGCCTCAGCGCAACGATATCGCCAGCAGCAACGACCGCCGACGCAAGCGCAAAGCAATAGGTAATCGCATAGAATAAAACGCCTGGCTTCATTTCAAACTCGTCATTCGGTTTCCACCACCCAGTCGTGTCTCAGCAGGTTCCTGCTGTGGATTCAAAAGCCCGAAGGGAGGGAAAAGTGACCATCACCTAACTAAAATGTAAATCAAATGTATCTTCACACATCGAAATTTACGAAAAATTTAGGTTAATTTTATCGATCCAAATCTGCTTGTTTCGGCCTGAAAAAAGAAAGTTTAGGTTGCAACAACACCTCCCTTTGGCGTGTCCCAATCTTTCAGAGACAGTCACGGATCGTCGCAATGAATACTATTGCTAATGCAGATTCAGCACATCTTCCGTCAGCGCGAAGTCTCTTATCTCAAACCATAGAGAAGGTGCAATCCAGGGCGTTTGGTCCCGATGTTCTTCGATCATTGGCGATCCTTCTCGTTATGCTCGTGCACCTTCCTATCGAGGCGACACCGCCGATGCTCGTCGGTGTCCGTACCTATGCATGGGTGGGCGTCGATATTTTCTTTGTTTTGAGCGGTTTTCTGATCGGAACTCAACTCTTCAAAGAGGTCTCGCGGACGGGAGACGTGGATTTGAAGTCCTTCTATCTCCGCCGCGCCTTCCGTATTTTTCCAGCGTTTTTCGCTGTTCTCGGCCTTTACGCAATTTTCCCTATTCTCCGGGACGCCCCGACGATGCAATCGATCTGGAGCTTTGCGACCTTCACTGTGAACTTCGACTTCGACCCGCGCATAGGTCGGGCCTTTACACAGGCTTGGTCACTTTGCGTCGAGGAGCATTTTTATCTGGTCTTGCCGCTACTCGTGTTGATGTTGCACCGCCGGATCAGCATGCGCTGGACGCTTGTCACCGCTGCGGCAATGGTGATTGCGGGAATGATCCTTCGGTACACAATCTGGGAAAGCCAGATCGGAGCCCTCGTTGACGCGGACAAGCTGAGAGATGCTTTCGCCGTCTATCTCAGGGATGTCTACTACCCGACATACACCCGCCTAGATGGCCTGATGTTCGGTGTGATCCTTGCTGCGGCGAGATTTTTTAAACCGGAACTCTGCAAGCGTTACGCGCCTCCGCGTGTGGCCCTGCCGATAGGCGTCGGCCTCGTCGCGGCCGCTCTTGTGCTGTTTTCGATTCGAGGGCCGCTTGCCGGAACAGATCTCTTTCTCGTCTTTCAGGCGCAGCTTGGTTCGGTTGCTGGATTCCCGCTCATTTCAATCGGTATCGCTCTCATTCTCGGCGCTCTGCTCGACCTGGAGCATGTTTTGAAACGATGGCCGGTTCCTGGTGCCATGGTCGTCGCCACCTTGTCATACAGCCTGTATCTGACCCACAAGTCGGCCTTCCATGTCGACAGGCTCATCTTTGGAGAAGCGAACCTCCAGGGCGGTTCCGGCTTCGTCGTCTATCTGGTCACCAGCTTCGCCGTAGCATTTGTGCTGTGGTTCTGTGTGGAGAGGAGCTTTCTCCGGCTTCGGGATCGCATTCTCTCACCGAGCAAATGACTTAGACTTGCCAGCTTCGATTACAACTCGAAGCTGGCAAGAGTCAGATTTTCGCGAAGAGTTTTTGCAACAGCTCCAAATTGGGCCAGCGGTAGATCGTCGCTCCTGTCGCGTTTGGCATAATTCTTATCAACTCGGATCACAGCAAATCCACCAACGAATCCCTACTGCAACCGAAGTGCGAGCACCCCCTACACGCCCTCAGCAGAGCGAACCTTCGACAGGTCTACTGATGTTTCTCCCGAAATCGAGCATGACATGCTTTGCACGTTTGGAGCATCAGGTGGAATAAGTGTTCTGCAGGGATCGAGCCAAGCATCTCAGCCGAGACGTCCGTGCCGAAAGGGCCGCCGCTCATCGGCTTTCCAGGCTTCATCCGCATGTCGTTGGTCATCTCGCCCGGATTTTTCTGCGCCGCCGCTCCCAATGCATCGGCGTACGCCTTGAGATCGTCGGCAAGTCGGGCGAAGCGATTCCTATCCTCAAGGATATTTGCTTTGGCGTCGGACCCCGCCGCCGGAATTTCGAAACTGAAGTGCTCGATGATGGTCTGTCCAGACTTGGCGCTGATCGTCTGGGCAGCGCTACTAAGCGCTTTTGCGTCATAAGTGGTCGGATCGAGAAACATGTCAGAGATCGCCTTAGCCGCCGCGGAGATGTCTTTCATATCCTGCTTTCGCAACGGGACCAGGTCACTTCCGGAAAAGCTTGCGTCGGCTAAAGAGCCCAATCCAATGACGAGGAGGAGAAAAAGACGCGCCTGTAACAATCTCATAAGGATCACCGGTTCGCCCAGAGAATAGATGCGCGATATGCGATTTGATAATATTATGATTTGCAAGAGGAGGCGGTAGCCACCTCCTCTGATCGCAGCATTTAAGCTGCCATTTTCTCGCAGCTTTCCGCACAACGACGGCATGCATCAACGCAGCTTTCCATGTCCCCGACGCGTTCGCAGTCGACCGCACACTCGCGGCAGATTTCTGCGCATTCCCGGCAGGTATGCTTGTGGTGCTCTGTGCCGATCAGCATGAAGTGCGCCGATGTCCGGCAGATTTCAGCGCAGGCCATCATGAGCCGGAAGTGCTCTGGCTTCGTGTGCTCTCCGCCCATCTCCAGGCAGTGCGACATGGCCGTCGAGAGGCATTCCTGATAACAGGCGAGGCAGTTGTCGATACATTGTTTCATCTCAGCTGATTGGTGATGCATGATCGATCTCCTACTTGGATTCCTTGTTGACCCACTTGGTCATCTGGGCAATCTCATTCTTCTGAGCATCGATGACCTTTCGGGCCATAGCCTTGGCTTCCTTGTTGTCGCCGTACTTCAGCTCGACCTCAGACATGCTGATCGCTCCCATGTGATGAGCAATCATGCCACAGACGAAGGACACGTCGGCGTCCTTCTTCATCATTCCCTGCATCATGTTCATGTGCATGGACTTCATTCCGTCCATCGATGCCTTCTGATAGTCGGTCATCTCGCCCTTGGGCATGTCGCCCGTCTTCGTATCCCCACCCATGGACATGCCCATCTTCGACATGTCCATTCCTTCAGTCTTGCACTTTTCGGGATAGGCCATTTCCTGGGCCGATGCGGCAAGTGGAGTCAGCGACAGCAGAGCAGTTGCGCCGATCATGGCGATCGAAGTTTTCATGAAAACGTTCATTGGATTCTCCTTTTGAGATCGTTTGATGCTTGAAGACCTTCAGACGCCGGTAGCCTTCGGCGGTGGGTCAATCGGCCTGATCAGGAGAAGCGGACTGGAGGTGGCAACCGATGGGCGAACGACGAGCGGCTCCGAAAGTGGCTGCGCGGCGGTTGGAAGTGTGGGCATGATCGGGCAGCAGTGCATGCTCACACAGCACAATCCCGGGAGACGATCCAGCTGATGACTTTGCGAGTGACCCGCAGGCACACGCAGAGAAATGCAGCCTTCATCGCCGGCATTGGCGAGGCGGCCCGGAATGTTAACCAAGGTCAACGCCACCAGCAGCACGACGACTAGACGGCAGATCTTACTCCAGCTGACCATACGTCGAGATTCCCTTCCGCCGGAGAACTCTCGCGGTAGAAAGATGTTCCGTTACCCTCTGAATTGGGCCAGCCGTGCGAGAAGACAACCGCTTTACCCTTAACCGAAGTTCAATGGACGTGCGGTACGACTGGTGGCGTTGGGGGATTGATATGACGCCGCGCTACTCACTTTCGCAGATTGTGCTCCATTGGGCTGTGGCCGTGCTGGTACCCATCCAGTATTGGACGGGCGGAAGCATCGAGCGGACGCATCACGCGGTTCACATGGGCCTGTCCCCAGACCCTTGGGACGTGATCCAGCATCAGATCCACAACTATGCGGGGATCGCTATCGGGGCGCTCATGGTTGCGCGGCTCACGCTTCGCATATTTCACCGAGGAGCTTTGAAAATATCCGCGAGGGGTCCGGTGGATCGACTTGCACAAGCGATGCATTTTGCATTCTATGCAGCGGTTATCGCTCAAGCAGCTATGGGGTTCGTTGCAAGCTATTTCTGGTTCGGGATCGGTTCATTCCATGTTCTGGGCTCGCGCGTTATTCTCGGGCTGCTGGCACTGCATATTGCTGCAGCTGCCTGGCACACTTTTGTTTGGCGCGACGAAACGGTCGACCGGATGATCATTCCCAGACGCACGACCTCTTGAATTACGCCATCAATTTCAGAGTGGCGAAAACCAGAACCAAGTAGCGCCCCGTTTTCGCGATGAATACCAAGATTGTGAATGTCAGAAGCGGTTCGCGCAATACGCCTGCTACGACTGTCAGGGCGTCTCCAAAGAGCGGCATCCATGACAGTAGCAGCGACCATTTTCCATACCGTCGATACCAACGCGACGACCGTTCAAGAGCCTTTTCACTCACCGGGAACCAACGTCGATCCCGAAATTGCTCGATCCCTCGCCCGAGGAACCAGTTCAAAATGCTACCTAAAGTATTCCCGACGCTGGCGACGACCAAAAGCGCAGGCCAAGGAAACTTGCCAGTTAAAATTAACCCGACAAGGACTGGCTCCGACTGCATCGGCAATACCGACGCCGCGCCCAATGCCGCGAAAAACAGTCCCAGATAGGTGGAGATATCGATCAATATGGGCGTTCAGCCTTCGAGGACAGACCAGAAGAAGCTGCTAGAAAAATTTCTGAACTTCATTTCAGCTTGGCGGCTCCCGCAGAAAGGACCGGCTCGTATTTGTAATGAGTCAGCTTCAGAGATGAACAGGGTGATTACGACCAACCTCAGGGCGCTTCTGACGGAAGATCCTTATCCGCAACCCAATTCTTGAATTGGCGCTCAGATTGTAATTTCCTTTCCCTCGCCTGCAACTCCGCATGTGTCATCGCAGCTTTCGTTGCGCATTGGGCAAAGGAGAGATGCGACTTTGTTTTCTCATCCCTTCGAATCTTTTCCAGCATTTTTTCCACTGAGCGGAGCGCGATATCTGTCGGCATGCCACTGAGCCTCAGACTGTTCTCCGCTGCAACACGGGCGTTATTATACCGAGAACGTCCAATCAATGCTCGACAGTTGTAGACAGTCGCCAAGTGGCGATAGGCAGCTCCTACATAGCCGCGATAAGCCTCATCATACCCGTGATCAGCAAAGGCTGGGATCGCGGAAGACGACGATATCAAGCAAACAGACAGAAAGGTTTTCATCAAAACTCAGCTGCTGACTAAATGAGATTGAATTATGGCAGCTACGCTGGTTTCGACCCTGGATACTTCGCACGACAACGCTCGACCTTCCAATGGTAGGAATGCTTACCAGACGAACGAGTGCTGTTCGCGCCACAGAAACGACGCGAATCGTTGGCAGCTATTCGTCGCAATTGAAAATCGACTGCTTTGATAGTAGTCGATGGAGCATGGGCAGAATGTACCGAATCGCAATGAGCAAACTGCTCTTGATTGTGCGGCTGGCGATCGTCGTATCGCTGGCAGGCTACAGCTTGTCCAATGCGAACGCGGCCATGCACGGCACGCCATTTCCTGAGTTCGAGCAAGCCGCTTCGCAAGCCATGCAGAACGGCGATCGTGACATGAAGCAAATGTCTCCCCACGGTCACTCACGCGATCATGCTGCTGGTGACAAAGACGGCACCAAATTGGTCAAGCAGGAATGCTGCAGCGATTTCTGCGGCGGGCTTGGCATGATTTGTGAAGGCCCCGACGTCGGCGGACCCGTCGAGACGTCCATCCGGCAGTTCATCGACGATCAGCAAACCTTTGGCGAGCTGCCGCCCCTGCACCGTCCCCCGAATATCTGAATAGAGACTAACCCGCATTGCCGGGTCCGCAGGGCATTCCCGGTATCACCGGGTCTGCCGCTCGAAGTCTATTATTCGGATTTTCAAAAATGAGACCTTCCATATTGGTGGTGGGGCTGGCCCTTATCATAGGTGGCTGCGCATCCACATTACCTCCCGATGTCATTGCATCGACGGACGTTGAACAGACGTATTCTGTGCGTCCGGTTCGATATCACTCGCCCATTTCCGGCTATGTTTCCCGTCAACCGGTCGNGTTGAACAGACGTATTCTGTGCGTCCGGTTCGATATCACTCGCCCATTTCCGGCTATGTTTCCCGTCAACCGGTCGATCCCAAACCCTGGCGTCAGCAGAATGAGCAGCAGGCTCCGAAGACCGGAGATGCGTCATGATCACGATCAGGAAACTTGCTGCCGTCGCGACCCTT
>NZ_FWER01000296.1 GCF_900169785.1 Rhizobium sullae | reverse complement strand
CCTCGACGATTGGGGAACCCATGCGCTCAGCGATCAGCAGCGGCTCGATCTCCTGGAAATCTTCGAAGAGCGCTATTGCAGGAAATCCACTCTGATCACCGCCCAACTGCCCGTGGCCCAGTGGCACGAGATGATCGGGGAACCGACGATCGC
>NZ_FWER01000066.1 GCF_900169785.1 Rhizobium sullae | reverse complement strand
CACGCACGGCATCGAGATAGGCCGACAGCCGCGCCGGAAGTCCGGGCGCGAGGCTGGGCTCGATCAATATGAAGACGTCGCCCTTATTACATGGCGACTGGCTGTCCAGCGTGCCGTGCACATCCGGCGCGAGCGCCGAACCCGCAAGCGCTGCCACCAGCAGCTCCATGGCGATGCCGAGGCCATAGCCCTTTGCGTCGCCGAAGGGCGCTATCGCGCCGGCCTTTGCACGCACCGGATCAGTCGTTGGGTGGCCATCCGCGTCACGCGCCCATCCTTCAGGAATCGGCCTGCCGGTCACTGCGTGGTGATGGATCCTGCCCATCGGCACGAGGCTGGTGGCAAGATCGAGCACGAGCGGCTCCGCGGCGGTCGGCACGGCGATCGCGACGGGGTTGGTGCCGAGCATGGCCCGCGTACCGCCGAAGGGATGGACCAGCGCCTCGCTCGACGAGAGCGCGATGCCAACGAAACCCAATGCGGCGATGGCCTCGACATAATGCGCTAGCATGCCGAGATGGTTCGCATTGCGAATCGCGACGAGACCGATGCCGAGATCGGGAATGTGGGGCGCCAGCCGCTCGATCGCGGCCATGGCGACGACAGGGCCGAGCCCCGACGAACCCTCCACCTCCATCACGGCATCCGCCCGCCAGCACTGCGTACCCTTCGTTTCCGGGTCGATGACACCGCGCTCGATCCGTTCGAGCAATCGCTGAAGGCGGTGCAGGCCGTGCGACGGGTGCCCCTTCATCTCGGCCGTCACTAGGACGCGGGCCTGCAGAGCCGCATGGTCACGCGGTGCGCCGTGCTCTTCCAGCAGGCGGGTGGCGAGCGCGAGGGCCGCCGCTTCCGATATTCGCATAATTTTTCCTCCCTATATTAAATCGTATAGGATATAGGATTGCGTTTGACCGCAGCATCATGCTAGCGATTGAACCTGTCAAGAGGCAAGGCGGCAGATGATTTCGACGAGACCTAAAGAACCTTCAGCGGCTACGACCCAGATACCGCGCGCCAACAGTCTGGCAGGCGACGTCTACGAAGCGATCTTCAACCAGCTCATGTCGCTGAAGATCGCGCCGGGCGCGCGCATCACCGTCGACAACCTGGTCAAGGAGTTCAACGTCTCCCAAACGCCGATCCGTGAAGCACTCGGCCGGCTTGAAGGCGAGGGCCTCGTCGTCAAGCAGCACCTCGTCGGCTATCGCGCCGCGCCTCAGATCACACGCCACCGCTTCGACGAGCTCTATGAACTCCGCTTGCTGCTGGAGCCGGCCGGCGCTGCGAAGGCGGCCCAAGCGATGAATGACGAAAGGCTTGCGATCCTGACGGAGGCCGCAGGCGTTATGACGCGCAGCGACAACAGCGACGAGCGGGCGAACTATTCGGCCTTCGCCCGCCAAGACGCCATTTTCCACGACCGCATCATGGAATTTGCCGGCAACGAGCTGATCCGCGAGATGCTAGCATTCCAGCACACGCATTTTCACATCTTCCGCCTGATGTTCCATCGCCGCGTGACCGAGGAGGCGCTCGGCGAGCACCAGACGCTGCTCGATGCCTTCGCCGCGCACGACCCCGACGCGGCGGCGAATGCAATGCGCATCCATATCGAACACTCGCGCGACCGGCTGTTGCCGGCGTTCGACGAGATCTGAGCAACCCCCGGCAGGCAAGGACGTGCCCGCCAGACATGACAACGAGGAGGAGAACCCATGCCAGGCAAGAAAATCCTGATGCTCACCGGCGATTTCACCGAGGAGTACGAAATCTTCGTTTATCAGCAAGCGATGGAGGCTGTGGGCCATACGGTGCACGTCGTCTGCCCGGACAAGAAGGCCGGCGACATCCTCAGGACGTCGCTGCACGATTTTGAGGGCGACCAGACCTACACCGAAAAACTCGGGCACAACGTCACCATCAACAAGACGTTTTCCGAAGCCGAGGACCAGCTCGACCAGTATCACGCCGTCTATTGCGCTGGCGGGCGCGGGCCGGAATATATCCGCACCGACAAGCGGGTGCAGGCGATGGTGCGCCATTTCCACGAGGAGAAGAAGCCGATCTTCACCATTTGCCATGGCGTCCAAATCCTGATTGCGGTCGATGGCGTTGTTCGCGGCAAGAAGGTGGGTGCGCTTGGGGCCTGCGAACCCGAAGTCACCTTGGCAGGCGGCACATACATCGACCTCTCTCCAACCGAGGCCTATGTCGACGGCACGATGGTTTCGGCCAAGGGCTGGACTGCGCTCGCCGCCTTCATCCGGGAATGCCTGAAGGTGCTGGGAACGGAAATCCGCCACGCTTGAGACGCCGGGAGCAGAATCGAAAGGCCTGGCAGGCATAACACCCGCCGGGCTCTTTTTTACGGTTGGGATGCAATCACACGCCGCCGCGGTTCCAGCCGCGACCGCGGTCGCCGAACATCTCGTAGCCGCCATCGGTTATGGCGAGCGTATCCTCCAGCTTGATGAAGCCGCGCTTCGGGTGAAGCATCGTCGTCTCGACCGAGATCACCATGCCGGCTTCCAGTGGCCTGTCGGCATCGATGCCCTCGTAGGCGACAGGGTGGTTCGTCATCAGGAACGGCGCTTCGTGGCTGATGAGGCCCATGCCGTGGCAGAAGAAGTCGGTGAAGGCCGCCGACGGGGAGGCCTTGAGCACGTCTTCCGCCGCCACGATCATCTCGCTGCCCGTAGCCCCTGCCCTAACCCCCGCGAAAGCCGTCTGCTGGATGGACTCCACTTCGGCCAGGAGATCCTCCAGCTCCGCATCCGGCTTGCCGAGCACGCCCATGCGGCAGAGGTCACCGATGTAGCCGTGATAGTTTCCACCGGAATCGATCGACAGCACCTCCCCCTCGGCCCAGGCCTGCGGCGAGGCGGCGCGGTTGTGGCTGGCGCCGAGCGTTAGCAGGCAATACTCGAAGTGCAGGCCGCGGTTCGTTTCCTCCCGCCGGAGCTGCTCGATGATTTCCGTCTTGGTCGAGCCCGCGCGGGCCGCCGCGATCGTCGCCAGCATCGAATCGGTGATTAGTTCGGAGGCGCGTCTCAGCTTTGCCAGTTCATCCGGCGTCTTGACGGCCCTCAGCCGCTCCAACGCATGCGTGGCATCGACGAACCGGGCACCATCGAGCCGCGAGGCAAGGAGATCGCGAGCGTCGGATGGCAGGAAGGCCGGCTCGATGCCGATGCGCCCGCTGACCTTGCCGATCTTCTTCAGGTGATCGACGGCGAGCCCGGCAGCATCCTGCGTGCCCCAAGTCGCCGTATGCACGGCGGGCGTCCAGAACGGATTGTTATGGTGCTCTGCGCCTTCCATGCGGTTGCCCACATACGCCGAGTGGTCTGGCGCGCCCTTCTGGTAGATCACCATCGGCAGGTACCTGCTGTGACCGATCGCATCCATGGCGGCGAAGAAGATGAACTTGTAGCCGCCCATCAGATATTGCGTGTTGTGCTTCGAGGTGGCGACGATGACGTCGATACCTGCCTCCTCCATGAGCCGGTCAAGCTTGGCCGTATCGAATGGCGGCACGGCGGGCCTTGTATTCCCTGCATTGTTGTTCACCGTTTTCCTCCCAGAAAATGTATGGCCGCTTCAGTGACCCGGCGGCAGCAGGCGGAAGTCAGGCAGCGCGCGAAGCGCAAGCTCCGGCCCCGCCGGCGAGTAGACGACGAAAAGCTGCATCGTGCCAGCGCCAGTGTTCTTCGTCGAATGGAAGCGGCTTTCCGGCACATAGATGGTGCAGCCGGGGCCGACCTTCTGCGTGATCGGATTGCCGTTCTCGTCCTCGACCATCTGATCACCCTCGCCGGAAATCACGAAGATGATTTCCTCGGCACCGGGATGATTGTGGCGGGAATGACCCTCACCACTCGGCAGATCGACAACACCACCGGAAAATCGGCTGGCGCCGTTGACCTCGGGCGCCACCGTCAGCGATAGCTTGCCCCAGTCGAAACCGAAGGCGCTCACATCCTCCGGATAGATGAAGTACTTGTCCTTTGCCATGAAATAGGCCCCCCATGTTCGTGCTCAGACGATCGCTCCGATGGCGAGCGCCTTAAAATCTTCCGTCTGCTTGCGGATCGCCGCCTCTGCCGGCAGGCGCTCCATCGAGCTTGCGCCGTAAAAGCCGTGGCAGCCGGGGCAACGCTCGAGGATGTAGCGCGCATCCTCCGGCATGGAGATCGGGCCGCCGTGGCAGAGCACGATGACGTCGTCCCGCACGGAGCGCGCAGCCTTGGTGATCGCCGTGATCTCATCGACACAATCATCGAGCGACTTGCCGGAGGTGGCGCCGATCGTGCCGCCGACTGTCACACCCATATGCGCCACAACGATGTCGGCGCCGGCAACCGTCATGTCGATAGCCTCGCTCTCGTTGAAGACATAGGGCGTCGTCAAAAGGTCGAGCCCGTGGGCGGTGGCGATCATATCGACCTCCAGACCGTAGCCCATGCCCGTCTCCTCGAAGCTCTGCCGCATCCGGCCGTCGAAGAGGCCGATCGTGGGGAAGTTCTGCACGCCGGAAAAGCCCATTGCCTTCAGGTCGGCGAGGAAGCGCGGCATCAGCACGAAGGGGTCAGTGCCATTGACGCCGGCAAGCACCGGCGTCGTTTTCACCACGGGCAGCACTTCGAGCGCCATATCCTTCACGATCTCGTTGGCATTGCCATAGGCAAGAAGGCCTGCCGCCGAGCCGCGGCCTGCCATACGGTAGCGCCCGGAATTGTAAATGATGATGAGGTCGATGCCACCGGCCTCCTCGGCCTTGGCGGAGATGCCCGTGCCAGCGCCGCCGCCGACAATCGGCACGCCGGCTGCGATCATGCCGTGGAATTTTTCGAGGATGGTCTTGCGAGGTATGGCTGGCATCGATTTTGTCTCTCAGGGGTTGGCGATGTCACGATAGGCCGCGACGGCGGCCTCTGCGAATTGCGGGTCGTTGATATGGAGCGGCAGGCGGACGATACGTCGCGACGCCGTCGGCTTCACCGTCGCCTCGAGCGCGGCAATGAGCGCGGCGTCGGCTTGCCGATCGAAGAATACACCGCCTTCGATGTCGAGGGCCGAGACGCCCTTCTCGGGAATGAGGAAGCGTACGGGGCCGTTGCAGAGATTGAGCTTCTCACCAATCCAGCGCCCAATCTGGGCACATTCGGCAGCCGTCGTGCGCATCAGGGTGACGTTCGGGTTGTGGCGGTAGAAAAGCCGGCCGGCATAGTGCGCGGGAACCGTCTCTGGCGCCCAGAAGTTCACCATGTCGAGCGCGCCGACGGAGCCGACATAGGGCAAGCCCGTGCGGGCAATCGCGCCGAGACGGTCCGCAGTGGCAGGCAGGACGCCTCCGAGAAGCAGGTCGCAGACCTCGGTCGTCGTAATGTCGAGCACGCCCGATACAAGCCCGCTGTCGGCAAGCTTCTCCATCGTGCGCCCGCCCGTGCCGGTGGCGTGGAAGACCAGGCAGTCGTAGTCCGCCCTGAGCCGCTCGACCATGGCGGCTACGGCAAGTGTCGTGACCCCGAACATGGTAAGCCCCAGGGCCGGTTTGGATGCCGTTACCTCGGCCGGCCGGCTGGCCATGGCCGTGATCGCCTGGGCCGCATTGTGCAGGATGACCCGGCTGAGCCGGTTCAGGCCTGCCATGTCGGTGACCGAGGGCATCATCACGATGTCGGAAACATCGACATAGGGAGCAACATCGCCGGACGCGAGCGTCGAGACCATGATCTTTGGCAGGCCGAGCCGCAATTGGCGCATGCCTGCGGTGACGATCGAGGTGCCCCCGCCTCCACCGATACCGATGACCCCGGCAATGTCCCGACGCTCAACGAGGAAGCGCGAGAAGGCAATGCCCATCGCCTCGACTGCCGTGCCGCGGTCGTCGCAGCCAAGAACGGCCCCAGCACCCTGCGGATGGCATGCCGCAACCGTCCCGGCGCTTATATCGACGGCGGCCGCAGGCGCGCGCGTGCCGACATCTACCCGCACCACAGCGCCGCCTGCCGTCTCGATGCAAGCGGCCAGATAGGCAAGCTCCTCGCCCTTCGTGTCGGCCGTGCCGACCACGTAAATATGCTTCATTTCCCCTCCGCGACCAAGTGGTCCACCCCCCGCCTTGCCTCACTTTCACGACCATTCGAACGACGCTTGCAAAATTATGAGACGCGCGTATCATAAAGATATGGATGTCTCACGTCAACAGAACGAAACTGCCAGAACCGCCGAGCGAGGCCCTCGTGCCCGCACGCGAAAACTGATGCTCGAAACAGCAACCCGGCTCATGCAATCCGGCATCACTCCGTCAGTAAGCGAAGTCGCCGAGGCTGCCGAAGTGTCGCGCGCCACGGCCTACCGCTACTTTCCAAGCCAGGCAGCGCTCGTGCATGCGGTGGTGGACGAGGCTCTTGGGCCCATACTCGACTGGTCGTCCGACAGTCCCGATGCCCACACCCGCGTTGCCGACCTGCTGGCGACCGCGATGCCGCGCATCGACGAGTTCGAGGCCACCTTCAAGGCGGCGCTGAAGCTTTCGCTGGACCAGTGGGCGCAGCGCCAGGCAGGCACGCTCGGCAACGAGCCGCTGTTCACGCGGGGCCACCGCGTCGGTCTCCTGGAGAGCGCAACTGCGCCGTTGCAGGGCACCGTGCCGCCCGAATCCCGGGAGCGCCTGGCACAGGCGCTCTCCCTTGTCTTCGGCGTCGAGGTCCTGGTCGTGTTGAAAGATATCTGGGGACTGACCTCCGAAAACGCTCAATCTGTTGCCGAATGGGCGGCCAAGGCCCTCGTTGAAGCGGCGATACAGGAGGCGGGGAGCGTGGCATGACATTGGCAGCCCTCCGAGTTGAAGTAACAACTGGTACGACCAGTTTGATTAATATTCTTTTCATGTCGTTGTCCAGATCGGTGATGATGAATCAGACTGTCCGGCAAGACTGCGTCAAGAAACGCGCTATTATTGGGGCGATACGGAAACTTTGAAGACGACTTTTGGCGGAAGCCCCGCCCAAAGTTGCACTTGACGATATTGAAATTTGGTACTACCAGATCAGGGAAATAGCATTCAGGCTTGAGATCTGAAACGGAGCGAAGGGTCGGGAGAACCCCCAGCGCGAACACCGCCCAGGAGGATCGGGAGGCCGGATCGGAAGGCCCGCGATGAAGCGGGAAGCGTGCATAAATGGGAGGAAACGTTATGCGCAAAACTGTGACCGGTCTCTTGGCCGGTGTCGGCTTGATGTGGGCCTGCGGAACGTCCGCACAGGCCCAGGAACTGACGATCTTCTGGGCCGAGTGGGACCCGGCAAATTACCTTCAGGAGCTCGTCAATGAATACGAGGCTCAGACGGGCGTGAAGGTCACTGTCGAGACCACGCCCTGGGCCGACTTCCAGACCAAAGCCTTCACCGAGTTCAATGCTAAGGGCTCGGCCTATGACATGGTCGTCGGAGACAGCCAGTGGATCGGTGCTGCGTCCGAAGCCGGGCACTATGTCGATCTCACCGACTTCTTCAACAAGCACAAGCTGAACGAAGTCATGGCTCCGGCAACAGTGAAATACTACGCCGAGTATCCCTCGAACTCGAAAAAGTACTGGTCGATCCCTGCGGAAGGTGACGCCGTCGGCTGGTCCTACCGTAAGGACTGGTTCGAAGACCCCAAGGAGATGGAAGCGTTCAAGGCCAAATACGGCTACGACCTCGCTCCGCCGAAGGATTGGAAGCAGTTACGCGACATCGCCGAGTTCTTCCATCGTCCGGACCAGAAGCGCTACGGCGTCGCGATCTACACCGACAACTCTTATGACGGCCTCGTAATGGGCGTCGAGAACGCCATCTTCTCTTTCGGCGGAGAACTCGGCGACTACAGCACCTACAAGGTCGACGGGGTGATCAACTCGGAGAAGAACGTCAAGGCTCTGGAAACCTACCGCGAGCTCTACGGGTTCACGCCTCCGGGTTGGGCGAAGAGCTTCTTCGTCGAGAACAACCAGGCGATCACCGAGAACTTGGCAGCGATGAGCATGAACTACTTCGCCTTCTTCCCGGCGCTCGTCAACGAAGCATCGAACCCGAACGCGAAGGTCACCGGCTTCTTCGCCAACCCGGCCGGCCCGGACGGCCACCAGTTCGCAGCCCTTGGCGGGCAGGGCATCTCGATCGTTTCCTACTCGGACAACCAGGAAGAGGCGATGAAATTCCTCGAATGGTTTATCAAGGACGAGACCCAGAAGCGCTGGGCCGAACTCGGCGGCTACACGGCAAGCGCAAAGGTGCTTGAATCGCCGGAATTCCAGAATGCGACCCCCTATAACAAGGCGTTCTACGAGACCATGTTCAAGGTGAAGGACTTCTGGGCAACTCCGGAATATGCCGAGCTGCTGATCCAGATGAATCAGCGTATCTACCCCTATGTGACCGCCGGCCAGGGCACGGCAAAGGAGGCGCTCGACGCTCTCGCCGAGGACTGGAACGCGACCTTCAAGAAGTACGGCCGCCACTAGCGGGTGAGACGTCGCGGGAGGGGGCCCGGCTCCCTCCCCTTTTTCAACTCTGCACCGCAATGGTGCTCGCGGGACACGACGTCCGCGTTCAGGCAATGCGCAACAGGACGCCGAAAGTGCGGCCAGCGCGCGGCTCTCGGAGGAGGAGCACATTGGCCACCGTAGTTATGACATCGCTGGACTCGAAGTCGCGTGCTTTTTCGCGGGGCTTGAGCGACATCAAGATTCGAAATCTGTTCATTATCCCGACGATCCTGTTCCTGATCATCTTCAACATCTTCCCGTTGATCTATTCGCTCGGCTACTCCTTCACCGACTTCCGTGCCTCAACGAGCGCTCCGGCCAACTTCGTCGGCCTGCGGAACTATCGGGAACTGCTCAACGACCCCTTCATCTGGTCGAACTTCGCCATCACCGCGAAATACGTGATCGTGTCGGTCGCCGGTCAGGTCATCGTCGGTTTCGGCACGGCTATGCTGCTCAACCGTGACATCCCGTTCAAAGGTTTGCTCACCACACTGCTTCTGCTGCCGATGATGCTGTCGATGGCAGTCGTCGGCCTGTTCTGGAAGCTGCTCTACGACCCGTCCTTTGGTATCATCAACCATGCGCTCGGCTTCGGCCGCTTCGAGTGGCTGTCGAACCCGGATATGGCGCTCTACGCCGTCGCGATCACCGACATCTGGATGTGGTCGCCCTTTGTGATGCTGCTTTCGCTCGCTGGTCTGTCGGCTGTGCCGAAGCATCTCTATGAGGCCGCGGCAATCGACCGGGCCGGACCGTTCTACACGTTCTTCCGCATCACGCTGCCGCTTGTTGCCCCCATCCTGATGATTGCAATCATCTTCCGCACGATGGAGGCCTTCAAGACCTTCGACCTCGCCTATATCCTCACAAGCCAGCCAACGACCGAGGTGATCTCGATCCGCCTCTACAAGATGGCCTTCCAGGAATGGCAGACGGGGCGCTCCTGCGCGCTCGCCTATATCGTGCTCATCATGGTGCTCGCCATCACCAACATTTACGTCAAGTACCTCAACAAGGTGAAGGAGCGCTGAGATGGCCGCCGTCCGAACCCGCTCCGAGCGTGCTCTGAACCGGGTGGCGATCGCCGCCGTGCTCGTCATCACGCTCATCTTCCTCGCACCGATCTACTGGATCACGTCGACGGCCTTCAAGCCGCGCAACCTTGCCACGACGATACCCCCGACCATTGTCTTCCAGCCGGAAGTATCGCCGTTCGTAAAACTCTTTGCCAAGCGCTCGCAGCTTCGCGAACGGCCGACGCCGGAACACTATGCCGCGGCCCCATGGTGGGAGCGGCTCGTCTTCGACGGCGGCGAGAAGGTCGTGCGGTCCGGCCGCGGCGAAGTACAGCTCTCCGGCTACCCCAGCCGCTTCATGAATTCGCTCATCGTCGCGATTACCTCCACGGTGCTTGCGGTGGGCATGGGGACCTTCACGGCCTATGGCTTCTCACGCTTCAAGGTCAAGGGGGAAGCAGACCTGCTCTTCTTCATCCTGTCGACGCGCATGCTGCCGCCCGTGGTCGTGGCGATTCCGATGTTCCTCATGTACCGCGCCGTCGGGCTCAACGACACCCACTGGGGCCTCATCATCCTCTACACCGCCTTCAACCTCTCCTTCTCGGTCTGGCTGATGAAAGGCTTCATCGACGAAATCCCGAAGGAATATGAGGAGGCGGCACTCGTCGACGGCTACACCCGCATGCAGGCCTTCTTCAAGATCGTCATCCCGGAAGCCGCCACCGGCATCGCCGCCACCGCCGTCTTCTGCTTCATCACGGCCTGGAACGAATATGCATTCGCGCTGATCATGACCAACCGGCGCGCGCAGACCGCACCGCCGTTCATCCCGAGCCAGGTCGGCTCCGGCCTGCCGGACTGGACGGTGATTGCCGCCGGCACGTTCCTGTTCCTGCTACCGGTCGCCATCTTCACCTTCCTGCTCAGGAACCATCTCCTGCGCGGCATGAGCTTCGGAGCGATCCGCAAATGACCTTCCGCGCCCTGAACCAGAAATATATAGAACCCGGTTCGCAGTACCTGATGATCTTCGGCATCATCGCGCTCTGCCAGCCCTGGAACCTGTTTCTCCACCGCTACGGCATGACGATGACGCTCGTCGGACTGATCGCCTTCATGGTGACGACCAAAATCCCGCGGGACGATCAACCAGACGAAGGCAGCCATTCATGACGCAGATCGAACTTCGCGGCATCCAGAAATATTTCGGTGCCGTCCAGGTCATCAAGGACCTTAATCTCGCTATCGCCGACAACGAATTCATCGTGCTGCTTGGCCAATCCGGCTGCGGCAAGACGACGACATTGCGCGCCGTCGCAGGCCTGGAGACCATCGACGAAGGCGACATCCTGATCGACGGCCAGCCGGTGCAGCATATCAAAGCATCCGACCGGGACATAGCCATGGTGTTCCAGTCTTTCTCGCTCTATCCGCACATGACGGTCTATGAGAATATCGCCTTTCCGCTCCGCGCCACCCGGATGAGCCGGAAAGATGTTGATACGTCGGTGCGCGAGATCGCCGGCGTGCTGCGCATCACCGGCCTGCTGGGCCGCAAGCCCTCGGCACTATCAGGCGGCGACATGCAGCGTGTTGCGATCGGCCGCGCGCTCGTGCGACGGCCAAAGGCCATGCTGATGGATGAGCCGATCGGTGCGCTGGACGCCAAGCTGCGCGAGGAGATGCGGGCGGAAATCAAGCGCTTACATATCAAGCAGGGCTCGACCACCATTTACGTGACTCACGACCAGGTGGAGGCCATGTCGCTCGCCGACCGCATCGTCATCATGCACGAGGGCATCCTCCAGCAGGTCGGCACGCCCGAAGAAGTCTATTCTCAGCCCGCCAACATGTTCGTCGCCCAGTTCGTCGGCAGCCCGGTCATGAACATGGCGCAGGCGACCGTCAGCGAAACGGGCGGCCATGCCAGCGTGCGGGTCAGCGACGGAGTAAAGGGCTTCGAGTTCCCGGCCGCCCTTGCCAATCGCCTCTCGGACGCGGGGGCCGAGGACGGCAAGCTGACGCTCGGCGTCCGGCCTGAGGGCGTGCTGATCTCGCGCGAGGCCCGCGAGGGCTTCATGCCGGTCGAGGCACATATCATCGAGCCGCTCGGGTCGCACGACATCGTCGACCTGAAGGTCGGCGACCAGATGATCAGGGCACGCACCAAGAGCGGATTCGTGCCCGGCCCGGGCGAAGCCGTCTGGGCGCGCATCGACCCCGCCCAGGCGCATTTCTTCAACACGGCGACCGGCTCGTCGCTCGGGATCAGACTCTGATGGCGCATATCGAACTCAAGGGTATCACAAAGACCTTCGGCAACCACACGGCGCTGAACAACCTGAACATCGACATCGCTGACGGCGAGTTCTTCGTGCTGCTCGGCCGGACCGGCGCTGGCAAGACGACAACGCTGCGCCTGATCGCCGGTCTCGAAAAGCCGACGGCAGGCCAGATCTTCATCGACGGGCAGGATGTCGCCGACTGGGGTGCCGCCGAGCGCGACGTGGCCCTGGTGCTCCAGCAATATTCGCTCTACCCGCGCTTTACGGTGCGGGAGAACCTGGAGTTTCCATTGAAATCCCGCATTCGCCGCGTCGAACCCGCTGAGATCAAGGAACGCGTCGACCGGGTTGCGAAAACCCTGCGCATCGAGCACCTGCTCGACCGCAAGACCGACCGACTATCGGGCGGCGAGATGCAGCGCGTCTCGATCGGCCGGGCCATCGTGCGCAAGCCGCGCGTCTTTCTGATGGACGAACCGCTCTCGGCTCTTGACGCGAAACTGCGCGAGGCGCTGCGCACCGAGCTGAAAAACCTGCAGATGAACCTCGGCGCGACCTTCCTCTTCGTCACCCACGACCAGATCGAGGCCATGTCGATGGGCGACAAGATCGGCGTTCTCAACAACGGCCAACTGGTGCAGACGGGTACGCCGCAGGAGATCTACCGAAACCCGGTCAACACCTTCGTCGCGCGCGCGGTCGGCTCGCCGCCGATGAACCTGATCGCAGGTACGCTTGCCAGCGGCGAGGCAGTGGCCAGCGAGGGCTACCGGCTGCCGCTCGGCTCCGGGCACGGGATTGCCACGGACGGTCGCCCGCTCACCTTCGGCATCCGCCCCGAAGACCTCTTCCTCGACAGCGGTGCCCCGGGGGAAGCACGGGTGCACGACGTGGAGAACCATGGCGTCGAAAAGATCGTGACGCTGCGCACCGGCGAGAACTTCATCCACGCGACCGTGCCGGCGCAGACGGTGCTTCGGATCGAGGATACGGTTCGCTTTTCGTGGAATCCGGAGAAGGTCGTGCTGTTCGACACCGGAAGCGGCGTCAGCCTGCGGCATGCGGGCTGACCTGATAGGTTGGAAAGATGCCAACGGCTTCCGTGACACCGCAGGGGCCGCCAGCGTTTCGGATCGTCGCGAAGGGGCTGAGCTATGCGGGAAAGCGCCGGCGGTAGTGCTCGACCACTTCGGGATTGCGCAGATTGACGGGCAGTTCGCCCTTCATGACGCGCAGGACTTCGCTTGCCGCGACCGTTCCCATGCGCATCATGCTCTCGTCCGTAAGACCGGCGAGATGCGGAGTGACGATGACATTGTCGAAGCCGAAATATGGATGGTCGAGCGGAAGGGGCTGGATCGCGAAGACGTCGAGCGCGGCTCCTCCGATGCGTCCCTCGCGCAGCGCCTCGATCAGCGCCGCGTCATCGATCACCGGGCCGCGCGAGACGTTGACCACTATGGCATCGGGCTTCATGCGGCCGATGCGCCCGGCGTTAAGCAGGCCGGTCGTCTCCGACGTCAGCGGGCAGCAGAGCACGACGATGTCGGCCATCGCGACGAGGTCGTCGACCGGCAGGAAGCGCGCACCGTCCGGCACGCGCTCCGGCGACCGGCTCGTAGCGACCACCTCGAGGCCGAAACCGAACTTCGCGATCCGGAAAATCGCCTTGCCGACATTGCCCATGCCGACAATGCCCATAGTGCGGCCGCCGAGGTCCGAAGCCCCGTCCGACTGGCCGCGCCCGGCCGCCCAGCCCCTCTGCCGCAGTTCCCGGTCCATCAGGCGGAAGCGCCGAAGCAGGGCGAGCGTCACGAGGAAGACGTGCTCGGCGACCGTCGACGCATTCACAGCCGGCACGTTGGCGACAAGCACGCCGACGCGGTTCGCCGCATCCATCGGCACCATGTCGAGCCCGGCGCCATGGCGGATCGCAGCGCGAAGCGCCGGCGCATCCTCGAAGAAGGCCGGCGGGATCGGCGCGCGCACGACGACGATGCCCGCGCCCCGCCCTTCTCGCAGCAACGTTTCGGGGTCGGGCGCGGAGGCGACGCGCAGATCGCCCGCAGCCTTAAGCACCGCCTCGGCGGCAGGATGCAGGGGATGTGTGGAAAAGATGAAGCTCATCGGCCCTCCCCACCAGTTACGCCTATCCGGCGGCCATCGCAGGCCCGCCGATGAGACCCTTCCAATAGCTTTCCGCACCCTGGAGATGCGCGTTCATCAGTGCTTGGGCGAGATTGCCGTCGCGGGCAAGCAGCGCCTCGTAGATGCGGACATGTTCCTCATGCGAGCGCCAGCGGCGGGCGACGTCGCTAAAATAGATCGGCAGGCGCTGCTCGCCCATCATGTAGTAGACGCTGCACACGCGATAGAAGACGCTATTCTTGGTGGCTCGGACGATCTCCAGATGGAAATCTCGGTCCTCGCGCGCCAGCCCCTCGCCTGCGGCAAGCTTCGCCTCGGACGCGGCAAGGATGTCGCGCAGGCGCTGGTAATTCTCTTCCGTCGCCCGCAGGCAGGCGAGTTCCGCGGCCTTGATCTCATGTATCTTGCGCAGTTCCACGGTCTCGTAGATCAGGATCGGATCGAGCGGCACGCCGGCTCGAGCAAACAGTGCCATGGCCTCTACGCTCGCCTCCGTGGTCGTCAGGTAGATACCCGACTTGGCGCGGCGCTCGACGATGCGCATCGCCTCCAGGATCGCGAGCGCCTCGCGGATATGGCCGCGGCTGACGCCGAAATGCTCCGCAAGCTCCCGCTCCGAAGGCGTGCGGCCGTTGCCGCTCGAATTCGAGAAAAGATATGCCGCGAGATCGGAGAGGAGGGAATTTTCTTTCATCGTCACAGTCTTTGGGCGTGAGCCTCGAGGACCCTCTGATTGATCGTGAAGCCCAGGCCGGGTTTATCAGGAATCTCTATCATACCGTCCTTTACCGACACAGTGTCCTCGACAAGATCATGGATCATCGGATTCGCGCCGAGCGAATATTCGATAACGAAGCTTGCCGGGGAAGCCGCGCACAAGTGCAGGCCGGAGAAGAAACAGGGCGCACCGGCCCAAAGATGCGGTGCGAAACGGAGGTTGAAGGCGCTGGCGAGCGAGCTGATGCGCATCGCCTCCGTAATGCCACCGCAGAAGGCCGGATCGGGTTGGAATATATCGGCGGCCCGCAGCATGGCAAGATCGCGGAAGGCAAACCGTGTCGACTCGCTCTCGCCCGCAGCGATCGGCACGTTCCCCGCCGCGCGCACCTCCGCCATGCCCGGCTTGTCGTCGGCGATCACCGGTTCCTCGAACCAGGCGAGGTCGCAATCCGCCACCATCTCCATGAAGCGCTTCGCTTCGGCAACCGTATAGGTGCCGTGCGCATCGACCATAAGGTCGACGTCGGGGCCGATCGCCTCGCGCGCCGCCCGCACTCGTGAGGCCGAGACATGCGGCGCGCGGTCCATCGCGCCGACGCGCATCTTGACCGACTTGAAACCGCCGGCCGCGATATAGGACTGGAGCTGTTCGCCGATCAGGTTCGCGCTCTCCCAACCACCCGAAGCATAGGCGGGCAACCTGTCCGCCTTGCGGCCACCCAGCAGTTTCCAGACGGGGACGCCGAGCGACTTGCCGAGAATGTCCCACAGCGCTAGGTCGACCGCGCTGATCGCCGCGACGGACAGGCCGCGCCGCGCGATCTGCGGCATGGCATGACCCGAAATCGCCGCCATCTCGTGGCGTATGCCGTTGTAAAGCATCTCCCATATGGCGGAGATGTCTGCAGGATCACGGCCGATGAGCTCCGGCCCCACCTCGTGGTTCAGCATGTGCACCAGCGTGCCATAGGTGCCTGCACTGCCGGCGGCATTCTTGCCTTCTCCCCAGCCGACGATGCCGTCGTTCGTTTCGATACGCAGGATGGCAGCATCGAAGGTCGTCAGCACGCCGAAGTCGCTGCGATGTTGGCGGCTCGCCTCGATGGGAATCTTGACCCACCAGGCCTCTACGGTCTTGATACGCATGTGTCGGATCTCCCGCCCTCACGACCCGCGGGCCGCCGGGCCTATGCCTTTCCGTTCGTTACTTTGATCAGCGGCAGGATCGTCTCGGCGGTGATCCGCATCTGATCGTCGTAGAACTTCTCGGTGAGAAGGCTTGAGCCGTGGTCCTGGATGAACTTCAGCTGCTCCGGCGGGATATCGACGGGGTTGCGCTCCACCATGTCCGGGTACTTGGCCGCCGGCGTGCGATCGACCGGAGCGACAAACTCGTTCGTCACCGCGCCGTCGTAGCCGATCTCCCTCAGCGTGCCGATGATCTTTGGCCAGTCGAGCATGCCGAGGCCGGCGGCGAAACGGTTGTTGTCGGCGACGTGGAAATCGAACAGGCGCTTTCCGGCGAGCCGAATCGCCTCATACATGTCATCCTCCTCGATGTTCAGGTGAAAAGCATCGAGGCAGACCCCGCATTCGGGGCTGACGGCATCGGCGAGCGCCAGCGCCTGGGCGGCACGGTTGAAGAAATAGGTCTCGAAACGGTTGAGCGGCTCGACGGCAATGCGCACGCCCTTCTTCTGGGCATGGGCAAAACATTCCTTGGTTGCGTCCACCACCCACGTCCACTCTTCCTCCTCGGTCCCATCCGGCACCACCTTGCCGACGGTCGCCGGTACGAGGGTAACGATCTCGCCCTCGAGTTCGCTGACCATGGTGATGACGCTCTTGACATAGTCCACTGACCTGGCGCGCTGGCCTTCGTCCCTTGCGGCAAGGTTCCGCTCGCCGAGCGTCAGCGTGACGGCACCCCAGCAGCGGATTCCGTACTCTTTCAGCAGCGCGCGCGTCTCCTTGACGTCGTACTGTGCCGGCTCGCCGGATATCTCGATGCTTTCGTAGCCATATTTCTTGATGCGCTTCAGCGTGACGGCGAGCGGTTCGGCTCGCATCCAGTTGTGTGTCGAAAGATGCATGAAGTCCTCCCAGACTGTTACAACTCGTTCGATCGCCGATGGCGGCGGCAAACGGTCACCTTGTCGTCACCGGCCCGCTGCCTTCGGCAATCTGGTTGGGCCAATTCTTGTCAATTGCTAGCTCTAGCGCAATTTTTCGCCCTCTGCAAGGTGGAGTCAGAAACGGCGATACATCTTATTTTGCTGAGCTTTAATGCTCCTTTTCTTGTTTTCACGCAGATTTTCAGGCGATCGGAAAACTGGGATTGGCTTGACCAGATTTTCGGATTTGGTATTACCAGATAATGGAAAAGCGAAGGGCGCCGTAGAACGCCGCTCACGGCCCACAGGGCCAAAAGGAGGAGACATGAAGATCGGAATGTGCATGTTCCTCTGGACGACGAGTGTCGGCCGGAAGCATGAAGGACTGTTGCGCGACATCAAGAACACTGGGTTTGATGGCGTCGAAATACCGATCTTTTCGGGCACGCCCGACAGCTACCGCCGGCTGGGAGATCTGCTCGACCGGATCGGCCTGGAACGGACCGCCGTTTCCGCCATGGGCGATCCCTCGATGAATCTGATCGCGTCCGACGCCGCAACCCGCAGACGCGGCATCGACTACATGAAATGGGCCATCGACTGCAGCGATGCGCTCGGCGCCACGATGCTGAGCGGGCCGCTGCATTCGACGCTCGGACAATTTTCCGGAAGCGGCCCGAGCGCGGCGGAACTCAAGCGCTCGGTCTTCTCACAACGCGCGATCGGGGATCATGCCGCAAAGCGCGGCGTCACAATCGGGCTCGAGGCGCTGAACCGCTTCGAATGCTATCTGTTCAACACGATGGACGCCCTGGCGGCCCATGTCGACGCGGTCGGGCACCCGAACATTCGCGCGATGTACGACACTTTCCACAGCAATATCGAGGAGGCCGATCCCATCAGCGCCTTCACGCGAAACAGCGACCGCATCGTCCATGTCCACATTTCTGAGAACGACCGCGGCGTTCCGGGGCGCGGCCATATTCCTTGGGCGGAAACGTTCAAGGCCCTGCGGTCGAGCGGTTACGACGGCTGGCTGACGATCGAGGCCTTCGGCCGGGCGCTCAAGGACCTTGCCGCCGCGACAAAGGTCTGGCGCGACTTTTCCGAAACGCCGGAAGCGGTCTATCGCCAGGGTTACCGCCATATCCGCGATGGCTGGCACGCAGCGGCATGAACGCTGTGCCGCCAATCTATGATCGCCTCAATGTGCTTGCACGCAAGGTACTTGAGGACGGAGTTTTTGCCGACCTTCGAGTTGAAGAACTGATTTCGCCTTCTATCACCGTGGTATAGATAACAGTGCTTCTTGCATGCCTGTGCGCGGACCTAAATCCACCTGGACCGTATTCGACCAAGACACCCACCATGCTCTTTCCAGGAACATTCGGAAGCTTCTGGTCGAACACGACTGATATCTTTGCGTCCCGGCTTTTTCGGCTGCGAAGGACAGCGTAAACATCGGGCGAGCAAAAGAGTGGTTAGGCCGGTCTAATTCTTCTGAGTATAGTTTCGTCTCCATGGAGAACCGCCACTTGCGACGGCCTGCCGAGGGAGGCTTCAAGTAAATTGAGATGTACGATGGTTTATTGACACAACGCAACACGGCCTGGCCTGCAATGGAAGAAGCCGGTCGCATACGCCGCCGGCTCCAATGCATGTGACATAGGAGGGTCGCAATCACATGGGTGCAGGAAGAAATTCGGTCAATGCTTTTGTAACGGCTGCAGGCTGCTCCTCGGGGATCCAATGGCCAGAACCCTCCACGACCACGCCGCGTACGTTTTTTGCGACGTGGCGGATGTGGTTGCCATACTCTGCTCCCATGCCCCCAACTCCACTCATGGCAAGAACCGGCATCTGCAGCTTCTCGATCGAAAATAATCTGTTAGCTTCAACGTCTTTGGGGAAGGCGCGATAGTATTCAAAGCCGGCGCGAAGCGCCCCTGGCTGAGCATATGAGCGTCCGTAAACTTCGTCGGCTTCGTTATCGAAGGCGCGCGAGTTAACGCCCTCGGCATTGTGGAACCATTTCAGATATTCGAGTTCGCGGCCTGCGATAAGCATTTCCGGAACGTCACGGACAGAGTGGAAGCGAAAATGCCATGTACGAGGACCGTGGATCAAATCGTCCCAAGGCTCAATGCCGGGGAGAGGAACATCCAAAATCGCAAGTGTCTCAACGTCATTGGGATATTTAGCGGCATAGGCATAGACGACCATGCCGCCCATGTCGTGGCCGACAAGGTTTACCAACGGACCGATGCCCAGATTGCTCACCAGCTTTCGAACGTCCTCGGCTATCGAAGCCTTATCATAGCCAGCCAGAGGTTTGGCGGTGTCGCCCAGACCACGAAGATCCGGCGCGAGAACTGTATACCCTTGGGTCGCCAATTGCGGCATCACATGGCGCCACATATATGACGTGGTACCCCAGCCATGCAGCAACACGACCGTTTGCGGCCCACCCTGCGCCAAAAGGTAGTGATAAGCGACCCCGTCAACGTCGGACTTGCCATCGATGATTGAATGGGAGGTATCGATGATCGTGTCGTTTGCTGCCGGCACTTCCGGTATACCCGCGAACGTTCCAATCATAAGGGCCACTAAAAAGTAAAAGCGCATTGCAAACTCCAGATATTCGAAAAATCAGTCCCACAGAGCCCAAAATCGTCCCCCAAATCTATGGAACGATGGTTTGCCTAGCACCCCGTCGAGGGCGAACCGCGACGGTAGCTGAGCAGCCGCAATCATTAAATCGTCCGAATGCTCCAGGCTCTCCGGCGTCAACGCTGTGTCAACGCCGCTAAGCCTCAAGATAAACGGCGTTAGGCCTCAAAGCGCGAAACGGGCGGTCATTTTCGGTCTTCCTCGTACCGGGTTGCGGGTCTCCACTTTGCAAAACTCAAGGGATCTGGACCATCGTGCGGAGGGCGCGTGTGTTCGATACTTTGGTATAGGGATACCTGAGTGTAGGACCTATGGCGGGTTGTCGAGAACACCATGATCAATGGCTTATGCTATGATTATGACGAAAGCTCTGAACGCGGCGAGGTTCGCTGGCTCATCCCCAGCGATCCAGTCGATGGCGGACACCAAACCGCTTTCGTCTCAACTGCTTGCTATAAGCCTTGACCGCATTGCATGGACGAGATGTCTGAGCCTTACGCCTAAGTCATTCTCATTTGCCGGCCATGTTGGACGCGATAGAGATGATGAATCGTAAGCGGTGTCCCGCTTCCATATTGACTGAGCTGCCTTTTGCAGTGCCGAGCACTGGAGGGCATGACGGGGATGCCAACTATACCCCAACAGCCGCCATCCTGCGCCTCGCGCCACATCTTGGACTACAGGGGTGTTTCCCGACGCTCGGCATGTAAGCTGATAGCCATCTCAGCCAAGGGAGGTAACGCCGGCGCCCCGATTTCTTGCCGTTTACACTATGAAGCCCGAAGACCTCGCGTCATTTCGAAGCCTGCCCAAAGCCGAGCAGGATGCAGTCGATGCTGTGGGCATACCACAGTGGGCGGCGCGGGAGGAACGTAATGCTGCGTTCATCCTTGATCGCGGTGGTATGGTGGGCAAGACAACGCGTGTGACCGAAGCCGTGAATCCGTTCTGCGGCTATCTAAACTCTTCCCCCGGCTGTCGCTATGCCCATTCGAACACCATGTCTACAAGGACAGATCCGATTGCGACGGGGTCGTCGTCATCGGCGCAATGGAAGACCACATAGCGCGCTGTGATCTTTAGACCCGCCGAAGCGAGCAGGTGCCCGAGTGGACCACCGGTCCACTTGCCAACGGCACTCCATCCCTCGACACAGTGGTGGCGAGTGATCTGGGCACGGGCCGGGAGCTTTTTGAGGTCAGCGAGCGAAACCCTCCCGAGGTCGCTCTACCGGACCGTCTATCTTCAATTTCCAGCGCTTGAACCTGCCTTCGGCCAGTTCAGCGTATTCGTCACTGTCGAGAGAGCTGGTTCCGTTGACCCGGAAGGGCGGCGAGATGTCGGCCTCGGCAAATTCGCGGGCCAAGGCATCACGACCCTGAAGCAGCCTTCGCGCTTTCATCGTCAGCTGTTCAGCTGAACGAAGGACGGTGGCGACGTCCGTATTTTGATCCAGCACGTCACCGCCAGGAAGGGCCAGGGTAAATCCACTTAACCAAACGCCCGAAACTGTTCAAACATCCCGAGCAAGCTCTTTCATCCAGCGCGTTCTAAATCGGCCCTCGAAAACACTGGCAACACCGACAAGGCAGGAACGCTGTGGATGCGCGGAGTGCCGTCGCCACGCCATATAGCACACACGACTGCAAGAACATTGGCACCTTCGGCGGCGCCAGTTGATAGGCACCCGCTACTGCACCGCCTGTCGTGATCACATCCTCAATGACCGTCACACCACGCCCAGCAACATCTTGACCCTCAATGGCGCGACAAGTGCCATACGCTTTGGCCTCTTTACGGACGAATGCTGCGGGTAGTCCGGTTTCCAACGAAATTGCCGTGACGAGAGGAATGCCGCCCGACTCAAGCCCGGCAATGATCTCTGTATTGGCGGGCAAGAGAGCGGACATGGCGCGGGCGCTGTCGACCCTTGGACGAAGCCGCTCGCGCGGCACTGGCTCCAATACCGAATTCAGCGGAACCGTCAAACGATTGCCCGCTCCAGTTCCGAAAGTCGCTCCTTACAAATCGCCGCGACAATCTGGTGCAGATGATCGGTCCGCTCAAGCAGCCAGCTAAGTGCTTCTTCGGTGATCTCGAAGTGCTTCGAGTAGCGGGATTTTACATAGGCTTCGTTGAGGACGTTGTACCAGGCGGTATAGCGGTGCTGATCGCGCGGCCAGGCGTCAATGAGCCGGCGGTCCTGGTCTTCGGCCAGACTCCGGAGAAATTTCAGATTGTGCGATGGTGGGCTGTAGTTGGTCAGCGTGAGAAGCAATGCAGAGTACGCCGACTCGACGGACTGGTGCAGGAGGAACGCCGCGAGATTAATGTCCCCTTCTGTACGGTAGAACTTGGCACCCTTGATGAATGACGTCGAGTATTTGAATATTCTCTCGAAATGCTCCTTCGCCACCCTCAGAGCATCGGCAGGCGACAGCTTCCTAGGTTCGGCCAGCGGCCGGTCGTCGAGTTCGTAGAGCACGATGCCCTCGCGCAGGATGTCGACGAAGAAATACTGGCCGTCGGCCAGGAAGTTGTTGACCTCCCGGGCGCCATGGACGATCAGCCCGACCGGGGTTTTGACCTGCTTGTCCCACATCAGCCGGTCGGTCGCTTTCTCCCAGTACTGTGGCTCCGCCAGCTGCTTGGAATTGACGATGACGAGGATGTCGTAGTCGGAGCGGTAGCCCTTCATCGTGTGCGGCTCGTCGACCCAGGTGTCGCGGCTATAGGAACCAAAAAGCAGAATCTTTAAGATCCGGCCGCGCTTCTTGAAGGCGGCAGAGGTACCCGACAGCGCATCGGCGAACTCCTCATGGATGATCGCAACGACGCGGGCAAGCTCGCGCTGCTTTTCTTCCGGCAGATGTTCCAGGGACGATCGCATGGGTCCATCGATAGGCCAAAGACGATTCGCCGTCTACTACTCGAAACTGTAGGAACTGCGGCATGGAAGACGACGGAATGATACGGCCGTGCCCGGCGAGCGGCGGCCGTGCCGCCGATCCCCAAAACCGGATCGGCTTTCGTCTTCGCCGTAGCGCGCAACAAGCCAGATGTGAACCTCGTCGCTCATCCAAGTGTAGCAGCGCTGAGACGCCGACGAAACCACCGCCGACGATGCAGAAGAGCTGTCGCCAGATTTCGGAGGGCATGGCTTCGCGCGTGATACCATGGACCCGCGCATATCCAGCGACGGCCGCGGGCACGGCGAAGACCAGCCCCACGGAGGCAGGATCGGGGGAGCGCAGCGTATCGAAAAGGACCGCCAGCAAACCAAAGGCCGCACCGGCCGCAACCAGGCCGACAAGCCCCGCGCCGAACAGGCCGGAGCCGGTCTGGTAGGCGAACTGCGCTGTGGTCAATCCGGCCATGGAGCCATTTTATAGCCAATGGCTTTAAACGGCTGATGCGGGGGCCGAAAGCAGACTGTCGGCGCCTGCACTGGCAACTCGCTAAACCGACATCATGGACCATCTGTGGACAGTCCATGATCGCTCAAGTCACAGGCGAGCGGCTAGCGTTGGAAGGTCAGGTGGATGGTGTCACTCGGTGCCGTTTCTGCCTTGACTGTACAGCCAGCTTCCAAGCCGCGCAGATCGTCCCACAGGCGTATACCGCGCCCCAGCAAAATCGGAGTGATAGCAACATGAAGACGATCGACAAGGCCCGCCTTTAGGAAGTCGCGAACGACAGTGGGACCGCCGCCAACCCGCACATCCTTGTCGCCCGCCATACTGACAGCTCGCTGGAGCGCATCAGCCGGCGTGGTGTTGATGAAATGAAAAGTCGTCCCGCCGGTCATCTCCAAGGAAGGCCGTGGCCTGTGGGTGAGGACGAAGACCGGAACCCGGAACGGTGGCTCGTCGCCCCACCAGCCACGCCAGTTCGGATCATCGGGAAAGTTGTGGAGCCCGAACATGCCAGCGCCCATGATCTCGGCACCCACATTATCGAAGTACTCCTTCGCGTATTCGTCGTCGACACCTGTGGTCCCTGCTCCCGTCGTATCCTTTAACACGCGCTCGCGGAAGGTTCGCGTTGCAGCGTATGCTCCGACGAGACGCGGCCAGTCCTCGCCGAATGGGGCTTCGGGCGTCTGGTCCGTCGTTGTCGCGAAACCATCGAGCGAGATCATGAGATCGACACGAACTACCACTGGAGTCCTCCTTATGAGTGGTTGCGTAACCGCCCCAATATCAAGCGGGCTGGATACTAAGGTATGTACCTTCATATCCAGAGCCGGACACTAAGGCAAGTACCTTTCCATCCTTGACCAGAGCCCGAAGCTATTTTAATGAGTCGCATGCCTTACCATTCGACCCCCCTCGACCTCGCCTTTCACGCTCTCAGCGACCCGACCCGCCGCGCGGTGGTATCGCGGCTGGCTGAGGGCGAGGTGCCGGTCAGCGTCCTGGCCGAGCCTTTTGACATGGCGCTGCCCTCCTTCGCCCAGCATCTCAAGGTGCTGGAAGATTGCGGGCTGATTGCCAGCGAGAAGCGCGGGCGCAGCCGCTGGTGCCGGCTGGTGCAGGAGCGCTTCGACGAGGCGGCGGACTGGATGGAAACGGAGCGCCGGCGCTGGACCGAGCGGTTGGATCGCCTGGAAGTCTACTTGGACAAGACGGAAGAGGATGTTGAAGGACATGGAAAACCTGTTTGAGACCTGGTCGCTCGATCGCGAAATCGTGCTGGTCAAGCTGCTGAATCACCCACGCGACAAGGTCTTTGCCGCCTGGATGGACCCTAGGGCGCTAACCGAATGGTATGGTCCAGCCGGCCTTAGAATCGAAAGCCACGAGGCCGATATCCGCGAGGGTGGGGTCTGGCGGTTCGACATGGTGGGCGTGTTCGAGGGCAAGGAGCAGCGCTTCCCGAACCTCATGCGCTTTCTGGAGATCGTGCCGAACGAGCGGATCGTGATGGACTATGGCACACCTGACCCTGACGACCCCGACCGTTTCCGTGCCACAGTGACGTTCGATGAGCAGGCCGACGGCAAGACGGTGCTGACCATGCGCCAGCTCCACCCCAGCCGCGAGCGGCGTCAGGTGGTCATCGGCTTCGGCGCGGTGGAATACGGGCTGCAGACGCTGGACGGCCTCGCCGCCTGGCTAGACGGCTGACGAAATCTTCCTCAAGAAGCGCCTGTCATGCCTTGTCGGTTTCGACGATGTGCCCGAAGTCAGTAGGCGAGATCCTGCTGACGCCGGGACCGGAACGCGGCCAAATCGGCGCGACGCTGCACGGCGAGCACGATCCTCAATTGGGTCGAGCGCCAAGCCATTGGAAAGACTACAAAACAAACACTCCCCGGTGCAGCGCGCGCGGGAGTAGTGGCATCAGTGTTGCGGACCTCCCACCATTAATCAAGGCCTAAGTTGCGGAGGTAATCGCGCAAAGGCCGAGGGCGCTGCCGTTCTCTTTTCTGGATGATAGCGCCGTGCTCGATCTATCCATCTCACACCGACGCGCCGACATGAAAAAGGTACAGGGGGCACGCAACTACCGATACCGACTTTCGTTGCAGATAGCTGTCTAAGGCGTCCCATGCCGATTCACAATTGATGTCGGAGTCATGCCATCCCGCACCGTTGACGCTGATCCTGATCTGGACGGGAAAGGTGCCCTCGGTGACTTTGCGGTAGATAGTGGACCGAGACAGCCCGGTGCGGGCTAGGACGGTTTTGAGACGGATCATATGATCTGGTTCGCGCATGGCTGGCCTGCCTCCTGCTGGCTGTTTCTGGCAACTGCTGGGACCAGACGGGTCAGGCCGTTACGGGCGCGCAAGGGGGTTCCGTATGGCATAGGGCTGTAGCGGAGAGACGGCGGCAAATCGGACGGCTTCAGATTCCGATGCGCCGTCGTCTTCCAAAGTCGATGCAGTGGTTCAAAGCCAGTTCCGCACCGAGTCGCCGGCGAAACTTTCGATTCTTTTGCGTCGTATGAATCGCCGAATTTTGCGACGCCTTGGAATTCAGGGTTCGCGACACTTCACGCGCCAATCACTCTCCAAAGCTCTACAGCCGTCATAGCGATGCCGCCAACGGCGATCATGAGCAGCAGAGCACCCGACACGCGCAGCGTGGTTCGATGAACGGTGGGCTTCAACAGCTTACTGACCAGGCGATCGACCAGCATCAACGTCGCAAAATCCAGGATAATCCATACGACTGTGAGCAATGCGATGCTAGTATTGGTGTAGCTCGTGATCCCAATGAACTGCGGGAAAAACGACGCGAAGAAAATGATATCCTTGGGGTT
The DNA here is from genome assembly GCF_900169785.1 of Rhizobium sullae. Classification (GTDB taxonomy): domain Bacteria; phylum Pseudomonadota; class Alphaproteobacteria; order Rhizobiales; family Rhizobiaceae; genus Rhizobium; species Rhizobium sullae. Next base: position 2,331 of record NZ_FWER01000066.1, on the reverse strand, counting down.
CGAGATTGCCATGACGAAGCCCTTGGAGAAACCGCCAACACGGGGCTGAATGTTCGCCTGGCCTTGGTCCGATGCGCCAGCCTCTCGAAAAATGTCCCAGCCGATATAGGCGATATAGCAGGCTCCGGCGAGTTTTAGGACATTGAACGCCGTCTCGTTGATCGCAAAAAGCCCCTTTACCACCAAGGCCGAAAGTAGGATCAGCACGAGGGAAGCGGCATTTGTGCCGAAGATTGTTCGGAGAGCTTTAGTCGGCCCGCCGGCAAGGCCCGCTCCGGTCACCAGAACCGCGACTGGACCGGGAACGGCAATCATCGTTGCGACCGCCACCATATAGAGAGCAAGAATACTGAAATTGATGTCCATCAGGTTTCGACCTTACTATTGCTAAATGGGGACCGAAGAGGCTTTTCTAGGCCATCTTCCGAAAGTTGGTATTGCGGCCATTCCCGATTGTCAGCGTTTCCGTAGAACCCGAGTTCATTCGGGACTGCGCCGTTATTAAAGGCCGCATCGAATCCCTCTCACTCGTTGCAGGCACTCGTTGACTGCATATAGGTCATGATATAACGTTCCACGCGTAGCTACTATTGTCCTCTGAAAAACTTGGAAGGAATGAAAGAATGTCCGATACCCGGTTGAAAGAGCGTCCCACTCAAACCGAAAACAAGAAGCCCTCGCCGCCTATCAAGCAGGCATTGGAGCGAGGGTACCGCGTCGTTTCTGTTGCCGACTAATCGTCAGTCGAAAAAGCGGCGAGCGCGAAACGTTACACACCCATCTAGCGGTAGACCTCGATATCCTCGATCCTTCGGCCGTTCCCGATGTATCCAGTCCTCTCAAGGGAGGTTGGTCGGTTGAAACCTTAACGACAACGATCCAGAAATCCTGATGAGCGAGACTGTAGACGGTGTCTCGCGTGTTGAACCCGGGACGAGCGCGTCCTCGGCTGCAATAGCGAAAGACATTCTTGAGGCTTTGGCCGGGTAGGCTAATGGCAAACAACTATATTGTGAAATTTACGCCAGAATACGAAATTGACGCGCCAACAACGGCGCAGATTGCGGCTCTGCTGGACGAGAGTTTTCCTGACACCTTCGATGGCAGAACGTATTTCAAGCAACTGCCGCACTTCCGCTCGCTGGCGTTTGAAGGCGAGACCGTCATTGGCCAGGCAGGTGTTGATCACCGCGTCATAAGGGCCGGTGGAAAGATCATCAGGATCTTCGGAGTCATCGACCTCTGCGTTACGCCAGCGCATCGCGGTGTCGGCGTCGCGGGAGATCTTCTAAAGCAAGTCGAAAGTCTGGCGCTTGCTTCCAATGTCGACTTCCTGGTCTTGATGGGAGACGTTGACACGCTCTACATCGCGAATGGTTTTCGGCGCATTGACCCGGCGATGACTAAGTGGCTCGCCGTGGAGGACGTTGAGAGTGTGGCTGTCATCGAGCGCGACCTCTCGGATTGCTTCCTTGTCAAACCGGTACGAGGCGAAAGTTGGCCTATCGGCCAAATCGATATGTTGGGTTATCTGTTCTGACTGTTTATGAGTTGGTCGTGCGGATCATCACGGGGGTACCTGAGCTTCAGATCATCGACGATGACTGTGGCAGTCGGCGAAGATGCGGCAAAGGGCAATCGCCGAGACGCGCGTTAACCTGACCGCCGCCGTCCGCGCGTCGCCGTGGTTTCCTAAGATACGACTTTAAGGACGTCTTTAATGTCGTGTCTTAGGCGAGGATTGGGATGCGGATCGATATTCTTGGGCAGGAACGACGGCGCCGATGGCGTGATGAGCAGAAGCTCGAGATTGTCATGCAGGTTGGGCTGGACGGCGCCACAGTGACGGAGGTTCCACGACGGGTCCGATGTATGGGCTCCCGCTCTCACTGACGGTGGCATCGACGAACTGAGCGAGATGCTTTCTTACGGTCGCCGTTCGCCGGAAACCTGGAACAACTTCCTGAAAGACTTTGTCGACGACGAAGAGCTCATCGACCGCGTCAAGGCCAAATATCCGCGGTAACAATCGGCCGGTTACGTTCTATGTGCTTTTTCACGCAAAAAGGGCTCCGAGTTTCCTCGAAGCCCATTGAATTAGTCGTCAGCTTTTGGTTGCGGGGGCAGGATTTGAACCTGCGGCCTTCAGGTTATGAGCCTGACGAGCTACCGGGCTGCTCCACCCCGCGTTATATTTGTGTTCTTTGTTTAAAGCGGAACGGACCGCTTTGAGGGCGGCCCGTTTTGCTTGGCTTTGGGCCGTTAGTTTGGTGTTGAGAAGATTGTTAGTTGCGTTTTGCAGACCTGGCAGCGACCGACTCTCCCGCGTCT
>NZ_FWER01000224.1 GCF_900169785.1 Rhizobium sullae | reverse complement strand
GCCGTGTCGACGATGCCGGTTGGGCCTGCCGCCGTCACGCCAAGTGCGTAGGTCAGCGTGCCGGCTCCGTCAGCGCCGAAGGCGGAGCTGAAGTTGGCCGCAAAGCTCTGCGTGGCGTTGGTCCCAAGAACCGTCTCGTCGACAGTCAGCGTCGGTTCTACGCCGGTGGTGGCAATCGTCGGGCCGTCGTCCTTGAAGTTGAGGTTCTTGCCGATGTCAAGGAAAGCCGATTGTTGATCGCCGTCCTTGTCGGTGATGGTCGCGGTGAGCTGGATCAGGTTGTCCGCAGCCAGGGTCGTGCT
>NZ_FWER01000172.1 GCF_900169785.1 Rhizobium sullae | reverse complement strand
CCAGACCGCACGGGCGATGATCTGCGGTGGAAAGCGGTGGTTCTTGTAGCTTACGGCCGGACTGTTCATCCCAACCCGTTACCCGACAACCGTTAAGCCGCTGACAACGTGACATCACCCGCGCGAGACCTCCCTTGGAACGGATATCGCGTTCGCCATAGCGCGCCCCCTCGCAACTCGAAGCTGGAGTCTAGAAGATTCCCGCTTCAGAGTTTCGGTTGTGATGCCTTCATATTGGTTATTCTTCCCTTCCCGTGACCTCGCGTCATCGCCCCTGTCCTGGATACAAGCCTCTTCCGGCAACCAAACGGGTCAGATGAAGATCCCGGTCGATCCCGCTCCTAACGCCCCTGCGGCTTGGAAGGTGACAATCCGACAGCCGGCCGCCGGCCGGAATGACGGCCCGCCCGGCGACGATCACCATGCCAGAACTTCTACGTCCAAGAAGGTGGCAGCAGGCCGGATGATGCAGCGCCGGATCCAGCTGTCTCAACGAGATCGCTAACGTCTTTTGTTGAGTAGTAAAAGGGCGGCTCGAGAGCCGCCCTTCGGATCCGGATGGATCGTGCTAAGGCTGTCGCCTTATCACATCATGTCCATACCGCCCATGCCCCCCATGCCGCCGGGCATTGCCGGAGCGTCCTTCTTCGGCAGCTCGGCGATCATGGCTTCCGTGGTGATCAGCAACGAAGCAACCGAAGCTGCGTTCTGCAGAGCCGTGCGGACGACCTTGACCGGGTCGACGATACCCATGGCGATCATAT
>NZ_FWER01000072.1 GCF_900169785.1 Rhizobium sullae | reverse complement strand
CGTGTGCGAGGCGCCGACCACCAGGCTCGGCAGCGAGCCGGCGCCGGCCACCGTCACATTGGAGGACGCCGAATTGATGCGCTCCATCGCCTGCAGCACGTCGAGGTTCTGGTCGATGCCGCGCGCCACCAGGCTGTCGAGCTGCTTGTCGCGATAGGCCGACCACCAGGCCACCGTCGCAACATCGCCGATCTCCTTCTTCCCGCCCTCGCCGAACTTTGCCGGCAAAGGCATCTCAGGCGGCGTGTGATCCGGGCCACTCACGCAGCCTGCCAAGGTCGACGCAATCACGAAATACGCTGCGCTTCGAGCTAATGCTGTTCGCCCCCTCAATCTGCCGACCTCCTTGGTTTTGTTGAAACTACGCTAAACAGGGTTAACGAAACGTTGCATCCGTCCCCTTTCGCCCGGCCTGCTGTGGGAATTCGGCGATGCGGAAGGCTTCGTCCGGAGCCGGCTCAACCATTTAAAGCTCGCGCCTCGCGGGCGAGCCCAGCAACGGGATGCGGGGAGGGGCCGGCACAAAAACCGGCCGACGGAAACGAAAGGCGTCGCTCGGATTAACGCTCGTTGGCTCCTGGAGGCAGGGCGAGGCAGTGGCGCAAGCCATCAGGCGAGACGTCTTGCCCTCCATCCTGGCGGCTTGAGGACGGTAGCTTTGCCGCGAGGACTCCTGCGCCGGAGGCGCTTCTAAGATCGGATATATGGCGACGCCCAATGCAAGGCTGATGGAAACGCACGTTACGATGTAAAACAGCACAAACCTCATGGCACGTTATAACGGCAGTGTCCCGGCGACATATCAACCTGCCCAATATGATTAGGCAGGGCTGGAGATAACCGTCGCTATGCGCGCCCTGGCTTTTCAATGCCCTCTAAGCGCAGCAGGCATTTTTGCCGCTCGTGGGGCCGCAGCAGGCTTCAGCCCTGCGTGTTTCTTCTGCGAGCCAGCGGTCGCGCGGCTTGCAGCTTGCCGGGCGAGGTGCAAGTTCGACGTGAACTGTGCCGCCGCGCAAGACCGGCATGGCCGCGCAATAAAGCTGCATCGGCCGCACGCCGTCGCTGACTTCGAATGTCAGTCTGGCAGAACCGTCCAGTTTCACATGCTCGGTCACCTTGCGGATGATCGCGTAGAATTTTCCGGCCGGCATATGCGTGCGGTCGCCCTCTTCTATGTCCCATAGCTGGATGAAAATCTCTCGCCATGCTTCCGGGTTGGCGCCGCAGTCGAGCGCTGCGAACTCGCCGGCCTTGACTTCGGTGACGTGGTAGCCCGGGTTCACGGGGCGGCCGTCGTAATGGAAAACCAAGGGCGAATCCTTGGTGCCTGCGAGGAAGTCGAGTAGCAGGCCGAGGCTGATGTCACGGTCCTGTATTTTGCTGTTGTGGATCGCGTTCATTTGCATTATTCCTCATTTCAACAATTTAAGGATCATTGAAATATGGATCAACGTCAAGCCCTAAGCGCCTTCGCCGCACTTGCCCAGGAAACCCGCTTGCAGATCGTCCGCATGCTGGTGGTTGCGGGTCCGGACGGCATGGCCGCCGGTATCGTTGCGGAGAAGACGGCCGTATCGCCCTCGAATGTCTCCTTCCATCTCAAGGAGCTCGAACGCTCCGGCTTGATCAACCAGAAGCGCGAATCCCGCTCCATCATCTACACTGCCAATTATGGGGCGCTGGGTGGCCTGATCCGGTTCCTCATGGAAGATTGCTGTGGCGGCAATGCCGAAATCTGCGCACCGGCTGCTGCTGTCGCTGCTTGCTGCACCCCTCAAACCACGGAGAAGCTGCAATGACCATCGATCGCGTCTATAACGTGCTCTTTATCTGCACTGGCAATTCCGCCCGCTCGATCCTGGCGGAATCCATCCTCAACGCCGAAGGCAAGGGCCGCTTCCGGGCGTTTTCGGCAGGCAGCCAGCCCAAAGGTGAGGTCAATCCCTATGCGCTGAAGGAGCTGCAAGCGCTGGGCTATCCTTCGACCGGTTTCAGCTCGAAGACCTGGGACGTCTTTGCCGAGCCGGGCGCGCCGGAAATGGATTTCATCTTCACGGTCTGCGACAGCGCCGCCGGCGAAGCCTGCCCGGTCTGGATCGGCCATCCGATGACCGCCCATTGGGGTGTTGAGGATCCGGCCGCCGTCGAGGGCAGTGAAGTCGAGAAGGGCCAGGCTTTCGCACAGGCTGCGCGGTTCCTCAAGAACCGGATCGTGGCCTTCCTGAGCCTGCCTTTGTCGTCGATCGACAAGCTCGCTCTGGAGCAGCACCTGCGCCAGATTGGCGCCATGAAAGGCTCGACGAGCAATCCCGCGAAGGCAGGATAATGGTGATGTTCGATCTGCCGCGCCGCCTGGTGTCCGAGGGTCTCGGCACCGCACTTCTCGTTGCGACTGTGGTCGGGTCGGGCATCATGGCTACATCGCTCACGCAGGATGTAGGACTAGCGTTGCTCGGCAATACGCTGGCGACCGGCGCGATCCTAGTGGTTCTGATCACCATCTTCGGGCCGGTTTCGGGAGCCCATTTCAATCCGGCCGTCTCGCTGATCTTTGCGATGTCGCGCTCGCTGCCGAAACGCGACTTCCTCTGCTACGTCGTGGCGCAAATCGCCGGCGGCGCCATCGGCACGATCGCGGCCCACCTGATGTTCGATCTTCCCGTTATCGAGCTGTCGACCAAGGTGCGCACCGGCGGTGCACAATGGTTTTCCGAAGGTGTCGCGACCTTCGGCCTGGTGGCCGTGATCCTCGCCGGCATCCGCTTCGAGCAGAAGGCGGTGCCGTGGCTGGTGGGGCTTTATATCACCGCCGCTTACTGGTTCACCGCCTCGACCTCGTTTGCCAATCCGGCTGTCGCCTTCGCCCGGTCGCTAACCGACACTTTTTCCGGCATTCGTCCGCTCGATCTTCCGGGCTTCTGGGTCGCCGAGATCGCCGGCGCGGTCGCGGCACTCTTTCTCATCACCTGGCTGCTGCAGCCGGGCGCGTCGCCAACCCTTTCACCCGAGGCAAAACTATGAAGGCCACCATCTATCACAACCCGGACTGCGGCACGTCGCGCAACACGCTGGCGATGATCCGCAATGCGGGGATCGAGCCAACGGTCATCGAGTATTTACAAACTCCGCCGTCGCGCGCGGAGCTGGTCAGGATGATCGTCGATGCCGGCCTGACGGTGCGCCAGGCCATCCGCGAGAAGGACACGCCTTACGCGGCACTCGGGCTCGACGATCCGACGCTGACCGACGACCAGCTTCTCGACGCGATGCTGAAAGATCCGATCCTCATCAACCGGCCCTTCGTGGTGACGCCGCTCGGCGCGCGGCTGGCGCGGCCGTCAGAAGTGGTCCTGGACATCCTGCCGAGCACCCATAAGGGCGCCTTCGCCAAGGAAGATGGCGAACAGGTCCTCGATGCGGAAGGCAAGCGCCTTGTCTGATCTGCCGGCAGCCTCCCGCGAACATCTGCGGCCTCTCGATCCCACAGCGCTGCGGCCACTGTTTTCGATGCACAAGCCCCGTATCCTGATCCTCTACGGCTCGCTGCGCACCGTCTCCTACAGCAGGCTGCTCGCCCATGAGGCGGCGCGCCTGCTCGAGCACTTCGGCTGCGAGGTGCGGATCTTCGATCCGGAAGGGTTGCCGCTGCCCGACGCGGCGCCGGTGAGCCATCCGAAGGTTCAGGAGTTGCGCGAACTCTCGCAGTGGTCGGAAGGGCAGGTGTGGGTTTCGCCGGAACGCCATGGCGCCATGACCGGCATCATGAAGGCGCAGGTCGACTGGATTCCGCTCTCCGTAGGATCGGTGCGGCCAACGCAGGGCAAAACGCTCGCCGTCATGCAGGTGTCGGGAGGTTCGCAGTCCTTCAATGCGGTCGGGCAGATGCGCATCCTCGGGCGCTGGATGCGGATGATCACCATCCCGAACCAGTCCTCGGTCGCCATGGCCTTTCAGGAGTTCGACGCGGACGGCCGCATGAAACCCTCGTCCTATTACGACCGCGTGGTTGACGTTTGCGAGGAACTCGTGAAATTTATCTGGCTCACCCGCGACGCCTCCGCCTATCTCACCGATCGCTACAGCGAACGCAAGGAAGAGGCTGATAAGCTCGAACAGCGCGTGAGCCTGAAATCCATATGACCGAACGTCCGCCGATCGCCGCCATCATCGCCCTTGGCCTCACGCAGATCATCGGCTACGGCACACTCTATTACAGCTTCAGCATCCTTGCTCCCGGCATGTCGCGGGATCTCGGCTGGCCCCCGGAGGCCGTGTTCGGGGCATTGTCCGCGGCTCTCCTGATCGGCGGCTTTACCGCCCCTGCGCTCGGCAAATGGATCGATCGCTTCGGCGCCGGGCGTATCATGACCGTGGGGTCGGCGATCGCCGCGGCTGCGTTGACCGCCTGCGCGCTGGTGCCCGGCAGAATTTCCTTCGTCGTGGCGCTGATCGGCATCGAGATTGCCTCGAACCTCGTGCAATATGGCGCGGCCTTCGCGCTGCTCGTGCAGATCCGGCCGCAGGCGGCACAGCGGAGCATTACCTACCTGACGCTTATCGGCGGGTTTGCCTCGACGATCTTCTGGCCGATCACCACGATGCTGCACGCCGAGATGTCTTGGCAGCAGGTCTATCTGGTCTTCGCAGGCCTCAATCTCCTCATCTGCCTGCCCATCCATGCCGTTCTCTCCCGGAAAATGCGCTGCAACCGCGAACGGAGTGGCAAGGCCTCACCAGCGAAACGCGTGGAAGGAACGCTTGCCGCATCGGCACGCAGGACCGGTTTCGTCCTGATGGCGCTTTCCTTTTCCCTCCAGTCGCTGGTGAGCTCGGCCATCCTCGTGCATATGGTGCCGGTGCTTTCGGGCCTCGGGCTCGGGGCGACCGCGGCATTGGTCGGGACGTTCTTCGGTCCCTCCCAGGTGCTCAGCAGGTTCACGAACATGCTCTTCGGCGGGAACCTGCCGCCGCTCAAGCTCGCCATCATCGCGGCCATGCTTATGGCCGCAGCGGTGTTCCTGCTAATCCCGACCGCGCCGTCCGTCGTTGGCGCCATCGCGTTCGCCGTTGTCTTCGGCCTGGGAAATGGCCTCTTCAGCATCGTTACGGGAACCCTTCCGCTGATGCTGTTCGGAAGCGACGGGTATGGAAAGCTGCAGGGCCGGGTGATGGCGGCGCGGCTGATCGTGTCGGCCACGGCACCCTTTGCGCTGGCGTACATGATGGGAGCCATCGGCGTCGTCTGGTCGCTGGCGCTGACATCAGCGGCAGGCGGCCTTGCCGTGCTGGTTCTGGCGGCCATCGGGCGGCTTGCCACGAACGTGTATGCATCCGAAATGAAGGCAGGGGAGGCGGCGAGTGCGACCTGATACTGCCGTGCCCGGACGCCGCTTACTGACGCCGCAGATCGATGCTGCTGGTGATGACCGGCCTGCCGGTGGTAAGGTCGCGGTCGACCGTCCGGAGGCGCAGGCCATCGGCGCCGACCTTCTCGATGGTCATGTTTGCGTTCCGGTCACCGTTCACCGGGCGGGCCCACCGTACAGAGAGATCAATGGCATTGCCGCGGCGGCTTCCGGACAGCACGGAGGGTTGTCCCGACGGCCCGACATAGGCTCCGGTATAGCGACCGCCGCTGAGCCTCAGATTTGCCGAAACCGCCCGGCGCACGACGAGAAAGCCGCGGCAGCTGCCGTTCATGGAGAAGTTAACCCTGCCCGCCGCCGTTGCGAAGCTGCACCGCACGTTGATCGGATCACTGCCAATGCGCATTAGCACTTGGCCTGTGCCTTGCCAGTTTCCGGCAAGTGACTTGAGGAAATTGGCTTCCTGGCCGGCGGCGGCAAGCGGCTGGGAGCCGGCGAGTGCGAGGGACAACAAAAAAGCGGCAGGGCGCATGGCGGTTACCTCGTGAACGGATATTGCCGAACGTCTTTGAGGCAGTTCAGTTCCCGGATTGTGTGCCGCCCGAAGCGCGGCCGTCATCTGGTCGTTGCCGAAGAGATGCGCGGGCAAGCTCGACAGGCGTCTTCATGATGATTTCGCGATGCGGGAACGGGATCGAAATGCCGGCTGCCTTGAATGCGTCCCACAATGCCATGAGCACTTGACCGCGAACGTTTGTAAGACCGTTGCTCGGGTCGGAGATCCAGAACCTCAGCTTGAAATCCAGCGAGGATGCGCCAAAGGCCGTCATCCAGCAGACCGGCTGGGCGTAGGTGCCCGCAACCCGCGGAATGGTCTTGGCGGCCTCGATCGCGATGCGCGCGACCTCGTGCGGGTCGCTATCATACGAGGTTCCGAAATCAACCTCGATGCGGACATATTCACTGGAGAACGACCAGTTGACGACCTGCTGGGAAATGAAGTCTTCGTTTGGAATGAGGTACTCCTTGCCATCTCTCGTGATGACCGAGACGAAGCGGGAGCGCAGGTCGCGAATCGAGCCGAAGGTCTCTCCCAGCGTAATGGTGTCGCCCGGTTTGATGGATTTATCGAGAAGGATGATGATCCCAGATATGAAGTTGGAGACCACCTTCTGCAGGCCGAAACCGATACCGACGCCGACGGCACCTGAAAAAACCGTGAGCGCCGTCAGGTCGATGCCCGTCGCAGACAAGCCAACAGTGCCTGCAAAGACGATGAGCCCTATCTTCACCAGTTTGCTGATGAGAACCTTCAAGGACGGCGTGAGATCCGCGGACTTCTGGATCCAGTTCGACGACATGTTGCCGATCAGAACCGCTAGCCAGATCAGCGCGACGGAAAGGACGATGGCCTTCAAGACGAGCAGCATCGAGAGGCGAACGGCACCGAGATTGATGGCGACGTCATCGAGTGCTGCAAGAAGCGCCCGGTCCAGCCCAAGCGCATAAAGCGCAAAGTAGAGCCAGCCCGCGGCGGCAACGACACGCGCCAACATCTGGTTTCGAATGATGCGCGTGAGCACCGAGATGACGAACCACGCCACCACCAGGGTGAGGGCAGTTCCCATCAGCCACCGGTGGGAGGGCCATGCAAAGCGCAACAGCACTACATCGGCAATCGCCAGCAGCACAATCAGAAAGAGCCACCGCGTTCGCCGCATGAAAGCGATAATGACGCGAAGCAGATCCGGATTTCCCTTGATGGTGCGGGCGCGCGATTCCAGTGCCGGCTCGATCCGTTTTGCCAGCCAACCGGAAAGCAGGTAACCGGCGACAATCAGGGCGGACTGATAGAGCGTCCACTCATTAAGAAGGAAAGCCTGCAGCCAGGATCCGGCAGCGTTGACCGCCTCGAGGAAATCCATCGTCGTTCTCTCGCGATTCTGCAGGATAACCAGCGGGAGCGGGGTTTTGTTCAAAATCCGGGTTCCGACGCAATTTTCCCGATCATTATCGAGATAAGCACGCGGGTGAGGTTCAGTCGAGGCGCGGGGTTTCTTGGCGCTAGCGGCTGCGGGCAGTGCGGGGCCGGTTTACAGTGCGGAGCTTTGTGAACGAAGCGTCCCCGCCCGCAACGGGAAATTTGCAATGACAGTGCCGTTCGTTGTAACCATTCTGACCGCTTGATTTTAGAGGAGACGCAGCATGGACCGGTTCACCGGCGGTTGCCTGTGCGGCAACGTCCGAATCGTGGCGTTGGGACTCCCATACCGGGTCGGCGTTTGTCACTGTCTCGACTGCCGCAAGCATCATGGGGCACTCTTTCACGCTTCCGCGGTGTTCCCTCAGGATGCAGTGACGATCGATGGCGAAACACGCGACTACGCCGGGCGGTTTTTCTGTCCCCGTTGCGGTTCCTCGGTTTTCGGACGCAGCGCAGACGAAATCGAAGTGAACCTAGGATCCTTGGATGCCCCTGACCAACTGATGCCAACCTACGAACTCTGGACCGTCCCGTCGCGAGTCCTGGTTGCCGCCATTTCCGCTCAAGAGACGATACGACCGCGATCGGGACGCCACGGGTCGCTTTGAGGAGTAGGTCGCACGAACGGTACGAAGATCAGCGTCTCGACCGTGCTGGCCGGACAGAAACTGGGACTCAAGGACGTCGACGACGGCATTTGGCTCGTCAGCTTCATGCATTGTGATCTGGGATATATCGACCTGGAGCAGAAAACTTTGCAAACCATCGACAGCCCGTTCTGCACGAGGTTGTCACCCATGTTTCAAGTGCGTTCTGTTGCCTATGTCTTCTCTATTCGACGTGTTGGGGTCAATCGCTTACGAGCGTCTCCGCCTCTTCGGGGCATGACATCTTCAGCAGGTCCTCGCTTCTGTTCGGGATCGGCGTTTCGCCCTCCCAGCATGGTTAGGAGAATGAGGCGGTTCAATCGATCATGCTGGAGCGTGGCTGGTGGCCGTGAGAAGGGACTATTTCTTATCTGGGTGACACGACGACGGACGGCGTACTCATCAGCCACTTCCGCGACAGAGGATTCGACTTCGATCGTTATGCCTGTGGCCATGTGGTCGAAGACGATCGCAGCTTGATCGTCTCCGGTGAGCTCGGCTGCTCGATTGCGCCGGTCCGCTTTGGTGTGCCGCCGGAGATCGTCGTCATCGATCTCGGTTGAGAGGACCCCGGCCGCATGGCTTAGGCGCGCGGCCGAATGATGTATTTCGGTGTGGCGGCGTGCTCGCTATGATCCGGCAGAGAAAGAGGCGGTCGTCGACGTCGGGCGAGCGCTTTTTCCTGCCTGCCTCGCCCCCACGAAGGCGACCGGCGGCTTAAAGGTCATTCCATCGAAGGGGAGAAGGCATGCTGGCGCGGCGCGGGTTCCTCACACTTCTCGGCGGGCTGGTGATGGCGGGATTTGGTACCAGCACCTATGCCGTGGGGGTCGAGCCGTTTCAGCGGCCGCTGGTAACATCCTATGCGTTGCGGCCTTCCAACTGGCCGGCGGGCCTCAAGCTCAGGGTCGTTGTCCTGGCCGACATCCATGCCTGCGAGCCTTGGATGCCGGTGCATCGGATTGCCGGCATCTGCGATCAGGCCAGTGGGCTTGGCGGCGACATCATCCTCCTGCTCGGCGACTACATGAGCAGCCTGCGCCTGACCGGCTTCGTGGAACCGGCCCGTTGGGCCGAGGCATTGGCACGGCTGAAGGCGCCGCTCGGTGTCCACGCGATCATAGGCAATCACGACTGGCTCAACGATCCCGTCGCCCGGCTGGCCGGTCATGGTCCGACGCTGGCCCACAGCGCGCTTGCCGGCGTCGGCATCCCGGTTTACGACAATCGTGCGCTGCGACTAGAAAAGGACGGACGATCTTTCTGGCTCGCCGGTCTGGCCGATCAACTCGAGCCAACCTATCCGGCACCAGACGGCTCTGGCATGATCCCCGGGCTCGATGACCTGCCCGGCACGTTGGCTGGCATCGATGGCGACGATCCGATCATCCTGATGGCCCACGAGCCGGATATCTTCGTCGATGTCCCCCGGCGCGTTTCGCTGACGCTCGCCGGCCATACCCATGGCGGGCAGGTGAGATTTCTGGGCTATTCACCGCTTGTCCCGTCGCGATACGGCAACCGCTATGCCTACGGGCATATCGTCGAGCACGATCGCCACTTGATCGTCTCCGGTGGATTGGGTCTTTCGAATTTGCCGATCCGGATCGGATCGCCGCCGGAGGTCGTTGTCATCGACATCGGCTAAGGGCAATGCCTATGCATATCGCGAAAGACGCAAGATCTGTGGAGGCCGCCGTATTGCGCCACCGGAACTTCCTTGGAGGAGCCAGCGTGAGCTGCCTCAGTCGTTCCCATCGCGAGGTCGCGCCAGAAGCTATCGCTCGCTAAGACTGCCTTGGATCGTCTCGACAATCGGCGCGAAGAAATAACTGATCAAGCGTCGCTCTCCTGTGATGACATCAACTGCCGCTGTCATTCCAGGTTGCAGGGTTTGCCGGGTCAGAGGAGTGTCGAGGTATGGGTTTTCAAGAGCAACCCGTACCACAAATCCCCATTTTGATGGAGCCAACTCGGCTGCGTCGGCGGAGACGTCCATGACATTGCCTTTCACAAAGCCGAACCTCTCGGCTGGAAAGGCGTCGAGGTTGATATTGGCCTTCTGTTTTGGGGCCAGAAATCCGATGTCGTTATTGCTAAACATCGCTTCGACTTCGATACCGCCACCCGAAGCGATCCATGCGCGCCAGCCCCTGCTGATCCACCAGAAGTTCCACTGGACCGCCAATCCGGCAGCGACGAACGCAAGAACGAAGAGAATCGGTCGCGCGCTCTGGCTCGCGTCGAGCTCGCGTTACAGGACGGTGGCCGCACGTCCGGTTTCCGACGGAAACGAGCGGACACCCTCCAGCAGGTCGGCGGCATGGGCACGGAACCTCGTCGCGAATTCGGCATACGAGAAGCTCGGCCCCTCCGGTATTGCTGCAGAGGGCGGCGGTCGTGGCGGCAGGAAAGGCTATTTGTAGCTGGCGGGTTTGAAGCTTTTTGAGGATAGTTCCCATTTTTGAAAGAAAATTTAGGAGCCTGAGGATATTTTCACGGGCGGCAGGATTCTTGAAAGATTTCGTGGCCACCAGATGATTGAACGTTTTTTGATGGAAATGCTAAATCCTGAACGTTTTTTTAAGAGCCTGAACGTTTTTTTAGGCTTGCTTCGAAATCTGAAAGAATTTTAAAATCGCTGAACGTTTTTTGAGGGTTTGTGATGGTAGACGTTCCGGTTGGACAGCTTTGGCTCGTTGAGAACTTGCACCTGCGCGTGCCTCCTCCGGCAGTAACCTCCTACTGCGGGCCGGGCGCAAGGCGCACGACGACCGGAAATGGCCGCACGATCGAGAAATACAGTCCTCCCTACGCGCCCGAAGACACAATTGCAGGCCACCTCAAATTCGCTCTGAAGAACGAGCCCATCGACAGCGCTGTAATGGCCGCCGCCATGCAGGCGATCGACCCGGGCGTCATCGAGGACATGGTTCGCGCCGAACCAACCGGCGCGTTCTCCCGTCGTGCGTGGTTTCTGTACGAGTTCTTCACCGGGCAAACCCTGAAACTGCCCGACGCACCGGTCGTGCAATACACTAAAGTCCTCGACCCCGAGCTGAACGTCGGATCGGTCGGTATCAACTCGGTTCGCCATCGCGTAACGAACAATATGCTTGGTGTCCCCGGCTTCTGTGTCACCGTCCGCCCAACGGCTACGATCAGAGGGTACCAGGCCGAAGGGATCGATGAACAGGCGAGGGAGCTCGTTCAGGACTGTGACCCTACGGTTCTAGCGCGCGCGGTGAACTACCTCTACACCAAGGAAACCAAGTCTTCCTTCGAGATCGAGCACGAACGTGCAACAGGTCAGAAGGCAGAGCGCTTCGTGAACGCGCTGCGGCAAACGGCGTCCTTCAACCCATCGAGCAATCAAGACCTAGTCGACCTCCAGAACCAGATCGTCGATCCCAGGTATGCCGCGAAAGGATTTCGCGACTTTCAGAATTTCGTCGGAGAGACGATCGGATATCGCGAGAAGGTTCACATCGTCTGCCCCCGTCCTCGGGACCTTCCGTCCCTGATGGAGGATTGGGCATCGATGTCCGAGCGCTTGCAGGGTTGCGACGACGCGGTGGTGGCGGCGGCGGCGATTTCCTTCTCCTTTGTGTTTCTGCATCCGTTCGAGGACGGGAACGGGCGCATCCACCGTTTCCTGATACATCATGTATTGTCGAGGGAAGGGTTTACTCCGCACGACATCCTGTTCCCGATCTCGGCGGCAATCGTCCGGGACCAGAAATCATATGACGCGGCCCTGGAATCGTTCTCCCGTCCGACCATGAATCTGATCGATTGGGAAATGAACCGTGCGCAACAGGTCGTGGTGACGAACGACACCTCGGCGCTTTACAGGTATTTCGACGCTACGGAACTTGTCGAATATCTCTACGAGAAGATCTCAGAGACGATCCGGATCGACTTCAAGGAGGAATTCGACTTCGTGGCTGTGTACGACACGGCCTATAACGCAGTCAGAGATGTCATCGACATGCCGGACAGGCGGGCATCGATGTTCGTCAATTTCTACCTGCAGAACAATGGCTCGATCTCGAAACGCAAGCGGGCCATGTTTGAGGAACTATCGGATGAGGACATCAAGGATCTGGAAGCCGCGATACGCGACGCGTTGAACCCTGAACCCGCGGACGATGAGGACGAGGAGCCGGAGGGAACCTTGTCAAAGAACGGCCGATAGGTGTCATTAATCGTCTTGGATATACCCCGACATGCCCAGACGCCCACTCGCGAAACTAGCAACGACGTTCTTCATTCGTTCGTCGGGTTCCACAGAATTTGCAGGTTGCTCAACTCGTTGGAGATCAGCGCAGGTCTTCGTCGTTATCCGCGCAAGAAAGGCTGGATGATGCGGTATCTGCACTGGCTGCAGGAGCAGCAGTTCGATCATTCGGCACACCAGATAGCACTGCAGGAAATGGTCGAGGCAGGTGCAGGCGATCAGAACATAAGTCATTGCAGCGAACTTGCACCTCGCGCATGGGCGGAGGCGGGACAACGGCAGGGGAATATCCTTCAGACGCTTTGTGGCCGGTAGTGACCGACGCCCGCAGTAAGATAGGAACAGCCCCGGACGCACAATCTCCAGTGCTCGGCACCGCAAAAGGCAGCTCAATCAACATGGAAGCGGGACACCGCTTACACTGAACCTATCCCCAACGGGATTAGTACAATTTGCAGCCGGACTTTGGAGTCACGTGGTAGCTGTCGTCAGCGTGCCATAGGACCAGCCACGCGCCATGTCGCTCCTGAACCGGGCGGAGAGCTCGTTGGACGTCCTCCTGAGCAATCAGGAGACCGGTCTGCCCCCGCGCATGCACCAACTCGTTGTTGAATTGCGCGACGAGTGGAAGATGCTCGACACGAAGATTGCAGCGCTGGATGTTAAACCGCTTTGTCCGCTGGTCGAAAATTCACGTGCGCCATCTGTTTTTGCCAAAGAGATCGATAAAGCGTGTTGGAAGAAAGCAGCTCTTCATGACTTCCTACAGCGACAATCTCACCAGCATTCATTACAGCGATCATGTCAAAGTTCCGAATCGTGGAAAGCCTGTGCGCGATTGCGATGATCGTTGTGGATTCTGAGTGCTCATCAATCGCACGCTGAATAATCGCCTCACTCTGGGAATCCAACGCTGACGTCGCCTCATCCAAGATCAATACGGGCCGGCGCTGTAGGAAAGCTCTGGCAAGGAGGATTCGTTGCTGTTGCCCGCCAGAGAGCTTCGTTCCTCGGTCCCCGACGAGCAAATCATAACCGGCTCGGGGATTGTTGGGAACAAGTTGCTCAATGAAAGTGTCCGCATGTGCTTTCCGGGCAGCGACTATAATATCCTCTAGAGACGTGCCCTCACGGCCAAAGGCTATATTCTCACGAATTGACCGGTGAAACAGAGAGTCACCTTGCGAAACGACCGCGAAGGCCGCCCGGAGCTTATCTAGGGGGATTTCTCTGATATCCTCTCCATTAAATTTAATTGCCCCGGCAGATACGTCGTAGTGGCGCAACAGAAGATCGACCAATGTTGATTTCCCTGATCCCGAAGGCCCGACGATAGCTACCTTCGTTCCGCTTCGGATGCCGAGCGAGGCACCTTTAATAATAGAAGGGCCGCCCGGATAGGCGAAAGTTGCATTCATCAATTCAATATCTGGGGGACCGGAATACTGTTCTGCCGTGGGGTTCCGCGTTGTGATTGTGGGCCGCGGGTCGATTGTTGTCCGGGCATCCTTGATAGCACCCAGGGCCTGGGTAAGCCCCTCCCATATGGAAACAAACCATCCCGCATCCGTGGCCATACCAATCGCGAGCGTAACGCCGGCGACAAATTCGCCGGGCGATAGTTGGTTTTGGCTCAGCCCGTATACTCCAAGCGCCAGAATTGCCGCCACCAATCCCGTGTTCAGGATTCGGATCCAGAGTCCTGTGGTGGTTGTTAGCCTGTTGATCGCAAGGTTGTTGTCGTTCTGATCGTCAATTTTTCCATACACATAGGCGTTTTCCAAATTGTAAGCGAAGTAGGTCTTAATTGAACGTATGTTCGAAAAGTATTCCGTAACAGCTCCATTCACACTGCTCGAGGTTTCAGCAATGCGTGCAGCCTGCTGGTTTACCTTCGGCGCAAGCCAGATCGCGAAGACTCCGTTTAGGATGATCCAGAGCACCACCGGAATTACGAACAACGGGGCTAGATAAGCTACCAGGCAGGCTGAGCCGAGGAACCGGATCAGGCCCAACGGGAACCGTCCTGCAAGGAGTTCCGCGCCTCCTTGGACTGCAAGGGACACCTGATTAATACGCCCTGCGACCTGCCCTGCGTGGACGGCGTTAAAGTATGACAAATCATGCTGCGCGGCTGCTTTGTGCGATTGCCATAGAGAGGAGGCACGCGTTTGGCTGCGAAGAGACTGCATGCGCAGCATATAGTTGATTAGCCAAATGATGGGATCGAGCAGCAGATAGGCGAGAATTAGGCCCCCGAGAACAAAGAGCTTTTCAGAGGAAAGCGCCAAGTTTTGTGAGTATGCAACAGCGTCAACGAGCCAGGAGACGGCCCATAGCCTTGCCAGCTCGGAGGCCGTCAGGAGCATGCCGGTTACGCTCGAGGCAATGATGAGCCATTTGAAAGGCCGAAGGAATTGCAGAAGAATCTGCATTGAGCTTGCATCTTTTGGCAAGCTCAACTGATGACCCTCGATCTTTATGAGGCGTTCAAAATATGTGAACAATCGCTCGAGCATATCGATCCTAAGACGGGATGATTTTCCCTACAGGATAACCGTCAAGGGACGCGCTTCGGAGATATGAGCGCGTATATGGGTGCCCTTCAACAGGCTCCTCGAAAATGTCACGGGCATGGAAGCCGTGTGCATTGTTCAAAATGACTATGCGCCGGCTCTCCTGAGGAACGGCATATTTCGGCCGAGTGCGGCGAATGACGTCTTTGAATTCATCGAGAAGACCGATTGTGAAATTGTTGCCGCCTCCCGTGCTTCGACCAAGAAAATCTCCGTTCATAAAAGTGATGATCCTGCCATCCACCTTCTGAAAGATCGCGGTTTCAGCCCGGTTTGCCGATATTGATCTGATTTCAGAGCCCCTGTCGCTGTAAACAGAGGGAGTCAGGTCGAAGAGGTAATTATCTTCAGTTCCGATTTTGTCGAAATATTCATCGATATTGTCAATGGCTGAAGTTGGAATCCAATAGAAGTTCCCACGGCGTTTGTAGTTTATGAATATATTATATATAGAGATGAATTTAGGGACTGACAGCCGGGAATTAAAAATTCCGCCGTCTGAATGGAAATCCAAAATATCTGTCGGCGAGATATTTTTCAGACCCGCCTCGTTGAGGACCGCATTGTTCGCCGGTGATGCGTTAAACATCGAAAACGGTGTGCGGTTCTCCTTATCTAGAATGCTTGGCATCAGCGTTTGCGAGATTGACACAGCCACCAGTGCACCAGTTATAGCGTCTTTCGTGGGGTCGTCATAAATCTCTGGAATATCAATCCCAGAGATGCCGATATCCGGGTCTGAAAAGGAAGCGATCGACTCTTGGAGATGGGGACAGAAGTGTGCTGATGCCGCTTCGGCCAAGCCTGACATGGTGCCGCTGTCTGCCGTCGCGATGAGGGGCAAGACATCTCCCTCGCGCAGTAGATGCGCTTCGCAAAATTCTCTTACTGCGTTCTTGTCGAGAACGGTTACGGGTGCAGAAACAAAAGGTTGGTCATTCAGCATTCTCTTCCTCCTTGGATGCAGAGCGGGGGTATTTCCCCCGCTCCTCTCGCACAATCGTTCTGAGACTGAGAATTACCGGCCGCCGAGGCCGCCAGCGCCCGGGCTGTGGCCGCCTCCATCGGTGCACTCAGGTCGCGTCAATCCGATAGAAAGGCCTTTCGCCAATTCGCCCATGGAGACGGCCTTGTTGGTTGCAGCGTTGTTTTGCTCTTTCATAGTACTCTCCTTCTCGGCCACAATTGGCGTGGCGGTTTACGGACTACGAAACTGTCAAAGATGTTCTTCGGCAGCGTGTGAAATGTTATATCATAACGAAGACGGTGACAAGTTCGCATCGCTTGTAAAGGCCGAAAAGGCCAAGAGCCCCGGCATCAGCGACGACAATGCGATCGCGAACGCAATTCAAAGCCTCATCAGAAGTAATAGGGATCAGTTCGTACCTTCTGAGACAGTTTTCTAGCGCAGAGCCATGCAGGCTGGAGTTTATTTAACAGCGTCAAGCTGTTGTTGAGCTTGCGGCTTGATCGAGATGTCATCGATCCTCCGCCGCCTAACCAGAAACGGGAACGCGATGCCGCAATCTCTCGTGGATATTAATTGGCGTTCCCGAAGCCTGGCTGGGTGGAACTCCCGCGGGCGTTTCAGGAGGGCAGTGACGACGCGCAAAGAGAGTCGGGAAAAGTGGTGCGTCCTCAATTCCCCGCAATTGGACAGCACTGCCATCAAACCAGGATCTGAATGGTGGGACCTCAACACCTTGCAGTGCACCCAATATTGGTGCGATCAAACCAGTAGTGGGTGCAAGATTTCAGCCATCGACTTCATGCTTTCGGAACGGCAGTCTAGTCACATCGAAGCCAACGCCGCTTCCGCGCGAGAGCAACTTTGCCAGAGGCTTGGTTCCAGTCGAAGGAGCGTGGCAAGATGGCTTTTTAACTTGCGAGCTTCGTCCTTGGTCATTTCTGCAAATGATAGCTCGGTTACCCAATTGCCTACCTCATCCCGCCAAGCAGCGTTCTCCTCATGGGCGACCGCCGATATCATCGCGACGCGCAGGTAGGAAGTTGCTTCAATCTTCGCTCGGGATCGTCTCAGCACGCGCGAAAGGACACGTATTTCCCTTGCAAGGTCGGTACTTCGGGTCGATGACGCCACGATCGCCAAACCCATCAGAAGATGGACGGCGTTATCGTCATCGCCGTTGGTTCTCAAGGTGTACCGGGCATCTCGTATCGCGTTGGCGGCGATCTCGGCCACCTCCGGTGGTAGTGCAGCATCGCTGGCCAGTAGGCGCGCGCATGTTCTTTCCTCTTGAAATTAACACTTTCATAGGGCTGCACTGTAGCTCAGTGCGAACGCGAAAAAAGTGGCATGACATGCAACTTGTAATATCTATTTCGTATCATTTCGTGTATTGCTGTCAAGGCAGTCGGCGATCGGGTCGCTCGCGACCTAGCTCTCAGCGGTTGTGCTGATACCGCCGTAACAGGAGAGCTGCACGACTGATTGCTTCGGGGGAAGGCATGCGGTTTAAAACGACGGCGTCGGTCATACTGGTCTTCATCAACATCTCCAGCGGCCCGGTCGCTGGAGAAGAATATTTTGGGAAGTTTCTTGATGGACCGGAAGGGCGATTTGAAGACTGGGTCGAGCGACCGAAGTTCAAGCTGACAAAACGCTTCGGGTTCGAGGATCCCAACGGCTTAATGTGGCCCGTTCCGGAGGGAACAATAGTCGACGGCGCTTCGATCCCACAATTCCTGTGGTCTGTGATTGGCGGTCCATTCGAAGGCGCATATCTGAAAGCATCGGTGGTGCACGATCACTACTGCGATATTCGAACTCGGAATGCCCGTGATACTCATTTAGACTTTTATTATGGGATGCGGGCGAACTATGTCGAAGCGTGGAGAGCGGAGGCAATGTACTGGGCTGTTCGGGCCTTTGGGCCTGACTGGAGGCTCGAAAGGAGAGTAACCAGTAGCTGGGATTGCTCGCTGCCATCCGAGGGGGTGCCGACATGCACAACGATGCCAAAGATAGAGGAAAAGGTCATCGACGTCGGATCGATCGACCTACAAGATCCAGAGATTCTGGCCGTCGCGATCGGAAAGTTCAATGCGATTGTAAAGACGCTCAAGACGTCTGGAGGCCGCAGCCTTGACGTTCTTCCGACCGGCGTCGTGGGAGTGTCTATTGACAGTATCGAGACGAACGCCGCGAGCTTCCGGGAAGCATTGGCAACTGGGTCGTTCCGCTCAGATCCGTACTCAGTTGGAATTATCGCAGAACCGCGACAGGTCGGCCTTGATGAGATCGCGAACTGGCCGGATAACAAACTGCCGGTGCTCACGAAGACGCGGCCGTTGGAAAATTCTCCTAGACAAGAGGACGGTCCGATTCTTCAGACGCCAGGAGATCTGGAGACCTATCAGCAAGGACTGGAACTAAGGCCAACTCGGATCGAGAAAGGCATCCCGCTCAAATAGCCTATATAAACCCAGACCGCCCACCGCAAATTCTGCCTTGCGAAAGCCAACCGGGCGTGAGAGCGCCACGGAAAGCTGCGGCGAGCCTCAGCTCTTGTATTGCACGTGTCGGAACTTGCCAAGGCATGGCGAGTCAACGCTTGCGGTTTGGGTTCGCGCTGTTCCGATGCCTTTGGACCTCGATCGACTTCATCCCGGCCTCAAGGAACTCACCTATCTGGTCGGCGTCGTCATCCTCGGGATCGTCGCTGGTCAAGAACGGAATGCCGAACGCCCGACCGATCACAGTTAATAGCCGTCCGGCCGACAGCGCGCGGTAGTCCTCGACGTCGAAATGCCCTCTTGATGGCAACGAGATGAAGCTGCCGAACTCCCGTCCCGGATTGATCGTTATCTCGTCTTCCAATGCCAGTGGCATTCCGTGCCGTTTGACCGCACGCTTGCACCGAAGGCAGCAGGGGCACTTCCAGTCGTCCGAGGCTTCCGCCCATTTCGCAGGGTTGGCCTTTGGGACATACGCGGCATAGGCGTCCTCGTCGGGGCCGAGGGCAGGGGCCGCCGGGCGAGGCTTGCGCTTCACGACGTCCTTCTGCACCGACCTGGCGAGGAACTCGCTCTGCATCGCGCCGAGCAAGCCTTCCTTATCCGTGCGCCGGACCGCGTCCGGAAACGCCTTGAGCAGGACCCTCCGCTCCCAGCCGCTTGAACATAGGCTGCGCCGGAACGACCCCCTCCATCCTGCGCTGCTACGAGCATCTCCAGAAGAGCGGCTCGTCTCTCGAGGCTTGGCTTCTCCTCGTTCCAGACCTGGCGCGCGGACTCGACGTCGATCTTGTGGTCGCCATGCGCGACAGGCTTCACGAAACGGCGGATCTCGGCGGCCGCGAAGCTGAAGCGCCTGTCGATCTTGAGCATGCGTTTCGCGGCCCCGTCAGCGGCTATAGCATCTGGAACCGGAGTCAGGAGCCCTCGACCGCCTTCGAATACCATTCCGAATATGAGGTCGTTCGCGCCAGATGCCGGTTCAGGTCGGGCGCTCCGTCAGTCCACCACACCGGCCCACGATCGCAGAGAGAGACTTTCGCCGCGTCGACGGCCTTTCAGGAGCCGACCCTCGTCTCCAGCCACTTCCTTCACCGCCCTGTGGGCTGACATCAGCGCCGACACCAGGCGCTTCCTCTCGTCCTCCGGCAAGTTCGGGTTCGTCTTCCTCCAAAGACGGCCACGCACCACGATGTACCGGCCATGCAGCATCTCAAGGAACGGCTTCCCGATTGGCAGGATTACCGGAGTAGATCTTGACGGACGCCGTCGTTCCTCGCGCACGGAACGCTTTCTCCAGATGCACGCCTTTGCGCCGAAGCGGGCGGGCATCCTAAGTTAGTTTGTGTCGATTTTTTTGGGCCCATGCTATCATCCACAGCGGAACGCGTGCTCACCGAGGGGATCGGCATGGAACGCAAGCTCGCAGCAATTCTTGCCGCCGATATTGCCGGCTACTCGTCCCTCATGGAGATGGACGAAGGCGGCACGTTTCAACGACTAAGAGCTGGCCACAACGAACTGCTCGAGCCGGAAATCAAGAAGCACAATGGGCGTATTTTCAAACTTATGGGCGACGGATTGCTCGCGGAATTCGGCAGCGTCGTCGATGCGGTGGAATGCGCTGCAGCACTTCAACGGGGGATGGCCCAGCGCAACGCTGACTCCCCCGAAACCGCGCCTCTGGAGATACGCATCGGCATCAACCTCGGCGAAGTGATCGTCGAGGGTGACGATCGCTATGGCGAGGGTGTGAACATCGCCGCCCGTCTGCAGGCACTCGCCTCGCCCGGCGGCATCTGCGTTTCAGGGAAGGTATCGAAGGAGGTCGCAGGCAAGCTCGCATTTGCGTTCGAGCCGATGGGCGACCAGATGGTCAAGAACATCGCAGAACCGATCGCTTGCTATCGCGTGAACTTCGACGGGGGATCGCCAGCCCGCATCGAGACGCCGTCTCACAAGCGCCATGCCGCGCAGAAGAAACTATGGATCGCTGTCCTGCCCTTCAGCAACATGAGCGGCGATCCCGAGCAGGATTACTTTTCCGACGGCATCACCGAAGACATCATCACCGACCTGGCGAAGATCTCGGATCTCCATGTCGTGGCCCGCAACACGACCTTCACCTACAAGGGCCGAGCGGTGAAGATCCAGCAGGTTGCCCAGGAACTTGGCGTCGCCTTCGTGCTCGAGGGCAGCGTTCGCAAGGCCGGCGGGCGGGTTCGCGTGACCGGGCAGCTTGTCGACGGCCGGGATGGAAGCCATCTATGGGCGGAGCGCTACGACCGGGAACTCACCGACATCTTCGCCATCCAGGATGAAATCGCCCACGCCATCATCGAGCAGTTGAAAGTCAGGCTGCTTCCAGACGAGAAGGCGGCGCTCAACGCGACGCCGACGGGAGACGTCGAGGCCTACACCTATTACCTCAGGGGCAGACAATTCCTTCACATGTGCTCGAAATCCTACATGCTTCTGGCACGGCGAATGTTCGTGAAGGCGTCCGAGATCGATCCGGCATATGCCCGCGCGTATGCCGGCATCGCTCTCTGTGATTCCGTCCTGCACTCATGGCAATATGCAGATACCTCGATTGAAGGCATCCTCGAAACCAGTGCAAAGGCGCTTGAGTTGGACCCCGACTTGGCCGATGCCCACGCGTCCCGTGGACTTGCTCTTCAATACGGTGGAGACCGTGAGCAGGCCGCGGCGGAATTTCAGCTTGCCCTCTCGCTTGATCCCGACCTGCACGAGGCGAACTACTTCTTTGCGCGCTACTTTTTCGAACAAGGCGAGTTCGAACGCGCGGCGGAACTGTTCGAGAGGGCTACGCAGTTGCGGCACGACGATTATCGATCCGCGGCGCTGCTGGCATGCGTCTACCTCAGGCTCGGACGGCCAGCGGACGTGGAGAGAGCTGCCCGACTGGGCCTAGAACGGGCAGAACGAGAACTCCAACTACATCCTGAGAATTCAAGTCCTGCGCAATTGGGTGCACTGGTGTTGGCCTATCTCGGCGAGCGGGATCGCGCGAGGGAATGGGCGGCGAGAACTCTGGCCATCGATCCCGACGATTTCAATGCGATGTACAACATCGCCTGCGCCTATTTGCATATGGGAGAGCATGAAACCGCGCTCGATCTGCTGGAGAGGGTCATTCCGATAGCCTCTGTGCACCGCTTCTGGTGGACCAGCGATCCAGACCTCGATCCGATCCGCAATCATCCGCGCTACAAGAGACTGGTCGAGATGGCCATTGGCAAACCGTAAGCGGAGGGAAACGCAAATAACGGCGCTCATCCGGATCCGTTAGTGTCTGCGACCATCGGCACCAATCTCCGCCACGACGCTTCCCGCTACCGCAGCGCTGCCGAGATTACCGCTGGAAGCGGTCGGTCCCACTTCCGGCCCGAGCCAGTCGAAGGACCTGAATGTCTGCTTCTGGCGGGCGCGTTGCAGCCGTTCCACGTGCAGCCGTGGGTGACTGCTCAGGGCGACAGGTGTAAGCTGTATATCCTCGACTCGTGGGAAAGCGCCTCAGAGCAATCCGAATTCGACCATGTCAGAGGATGCTAGGTCATGCCCGACATCGGAGACTGGCTCGCCAGCATCAGGCTTGAGCGGTATCGCGAAACCTTCTTGAAGAACGGCCTCGATCTCGATGTCGTCGACGATCTCACCGATGCCGACCTCAAGGAGCTCGGACTGTCCCTTGGTGACCGCAAGCGTTTTCTGAGGGCGGCGGCGACTCTGGCTCAGCAGTCGCCGCCGCCCACGGCGGCACTACGTCCCTCCGTGTCACCGATCCACAGCGAGGCGGAACGGCGACAGCTTACGGTGATGTTCTGCGATCTCGTTGGATCGACAGCACTCTCCGCCCGCCTCGATCCAGAAGACCTACGGCAGTCGATCGTTGCGTACCGTGCTTGCGCCACCGAGATCGTCGGCCGGTACGACGGTTTTGTTGCCAAGTATATGGGCGACGGCGTCCTCGTATACTTCGGCTATCCCCAGGCTCA
>NZ_FWER01000312.1 GCF_900169785.1 Rhizobium sullae | reverse complement strand
GAGACTGTCCGGGATCTAGTGAAACGACTGTCCGGGATTTACCGGAATCGCTGTCCCGTTAATCCGAAATCCGCACTTATGCCAGGCAGTTGTGCAGAAAGAGGCCTTCGCGAAAGGATATCTGGCATCTGGACGAG
>NZ_FWER01000138.1 GCF_900169785.1 Rhizobium sullae | reverse complement strand
TTTTGCACGACGGCTGTCCTCCCGATGAGGTTGGGCTTTCGGGTCTGCGTGACCAAACTCTTTTGGCGCTTTCACGTCTCATCCCGGCGCTGCACAGCCGTGGTTTTGCAATTCGGTTACTTCCCTAGCATCACTGGACGACGAGAAACCATGACCCTGCTTGCTACAACCAGCATCGCCGCCATATCGATGTATGCCCTGCTCTCGACCGCTTACAAGAGCATGCAGGTCCTTTATGCTCGCCCCGCAAACGGATCAGCGGTACCGGCCAAAACAGTCGAAGCTAGTGCTCTGTCGAGTGTGGATATCATTGTACCCTCCTATAATGAGGACCCGCGCGTTCTGTCAGCGTGCCTAGCGTCCCTTGCAGACCAGAACTATCCGGGAGAGTTGCGATTTTTTGTGGTCGATGATGGTTCCAGGAACCGTGACGCAGTCATGGCTGTACGTGAAGCCTATGCATACGATCCGAGATTCAACTTCATTTTGCTACCGAAGAACGTCGGAAAGCGCAAAGCGCAGATTGCCGCGATTAGGCAATCAAGCGGAGACCTCATCCTGAATGTAGACTCGGACAGCACTATCGCGCCTGATGTGGTCGCCAAACTTGCGCGCAAAATGCAAAATTTAGTGCTGGGTGCGGCCATGGGCCAGTTGACGGCCAGCAACCGGACCGAAACATGGCTGACGCGGTTGATTGACATGGAATATTGGCTTGCCTGCAACGAAGAGCGCGCGGCACAGGCTCGCTTCGGTGCCGTCATGTGTTGCTGCGGCCCGTGTGCAATGTACCGCAGATCCGCGCTGCTCTCGCTGTTGGACCAGTACGAGACGCAGCTTTATCGAGGCAAACCAAGCGATTTTGGTGAGGACCGCCATCTGACGATCCTCATGCTGAAGGCTGGTTTTCGGACGGAGTACGTCCCAGACGCCATAGCGGCGACAGTTGTTCCGGACAAGTTGGGGCCGTATCTGCTCCAACAACTGCGCTGGGCACGTAGTACGTTCCGTGACACGTTGCTCGCGTTTCCCCTCCTACCTGGGCTCGATCGGTATCTCACGTTGGACGTGGTCGGGCAGAACCTCGGACCACTGCTTCTCGCCCTGTCGGTAGTCACAGGAGCGGGGCAATTCATACTGACAGGCACGCTCCCCTGGTGGACGATCCTGATGATCGCCTTAATGACTCTGATACGGTGCAGCGTGGCTGCGTGTCGCGCTCGCCAACTCAGATTTATTGGCTTTTCGCTGCACACGCTTGTGAACATCTTTCTCTTACTTCCCTTGAAGGCTTATGCGTTGTGTACCTTGTCCAATAGCGATTGGCTATCGCGCGGGAGCGCGGCCAATGTGCAAGACATTAGCAGAACGCATGACGCCACCCAAGAGTCGAGGCCGGCGGCGCTTGAGGCACTTGCAGCGGCGAGTGATCGCCGCGTTTCCGCAGGTGGACGGAAATGAATGGCCAAACAGAAAATAGGGCTGAGGCGCAGGCGCAACGAAGTACAGCTTCGCGAGCAAGGGCAGAGCTTGCAGTCCCTTCTGAAACCGGAGCAAGTTTGCCGGGCTCTTGGAGCACCGCTAGCTCAGATTGAACGGGCTGGCGCACATAATGACAGTCAGGACTTTTGCTGGAGTTACCGCAGATGCTAATTGGAACACGCACGATCCGATCCACACTCTCGCCTGAGCCATTTGTAGTCCTCGGGATGCCAAGAACCGGCACGCATTATCTTGAAGAACTGCTGAACGAGCATCCGAATGTGTTGAGCAACGGCGAGCTGCTCAACACCTATGATGCGAATTGGGGCGATAAAGATCGCCTGTCAGGTAGTGACTGCGAGCTCCTTGAGCGTGCCTTCGTGCGCCACCCGACGAGAGAAAATAAGGAGGTGACGCATGTCGGCTGCAAGATCAACGAACCTCAGTTTCGCGAGCGTCCGAACTTTTTTTCCGAGCTGGCCCGCTGGCCGCTGCTTAAGGTTGTCCTTGTGGTTCGCAGGAACACCTTGGAATCTCTCAGATCGCTCGTGCAGGCAAGGCAGACCCGGAGGTGGCTTAAGTTCAGTTCCGACAAGCCGGCCGCTCCACCGCGACCCGTGAAATTGTCAATCGCCGCCTGCGAGGCCTATTTCAAAGCTGCCGAAGATTTCCACGCCCGCGTCGCAAGCGCCTTCGAGCCTACAAGCATAATTCAAATCGAATACGAGGACCTTCTTCGCGATCCTAGAGCTTGTGTGGCAACCGTCTTCAATTTCCTTGATGTTTCACCCCTAAAACTTTGGGGTCGCGGCATTCTACAACGACAAGAATCGCGCCCGTTGAGTGAAACGGTACGGAATTTCCGAGAGTTGCGGGATCACTTCGCATATGGACCTTACGCGAAATTCGTTGATCTTGATCAAGGCTGACTAGAAAAAGTGCAGGTATGTCGACCCATTCAATTCAGCAATCCAGAGTAGCAAGCAGCTCGATGGCGCTTACCCGTTCTCTACCGGGATGAAGAAAGTCGAGGGATATATCTGATGCTGACAGCGGCTCGCTCCTTAGTCCAGCGAAGGAATTCTCTCTACGCACCTCGCTGCCTGCGGGGGGTGTCGGACGAGAAAGAGTATCCACATTGGGAATTTGCTTTAGAAACAAGACTGGACGACGAGCTTGAAGACCTTTGAGATTACCCATCATAATTAATTCGCGGAACCTAAGAGCGATTATCTCAGCCGATTGGAAGCCGAGAGCGGCGATGTCACGTTGTTTGATCAAGGTCGGAACAAGGCGCTTGTGTGAGACGTCAGGCGGTTGCGCCGGTCACGG
>NZ_FWER01000040.1 GCF_900169785.1 Rhizobium sullae | reverse complement strand
GGCCGCCGCTCCGGACCGCGCCAACTATCGGATGCTCGGCCTTGCCGATCTGGCCCGATCGATCGTCGAGGGACGGCCGCCCCGTGCGTCCGGCGATCTCGCCCTGCACGTGCTGGAAGTCATGGAAGCGATCCTGCGTGCCGGCGAAATCGGCACCGCCCAGGCCGTTTCCGGAACTGTCGCGCAGCCGAAGGAACTGCGGGAAGACGAGGCCCGGAGCCTGCTGTCATGACGGGATTGGACGAATCTGCAAGGCGTGCCCTCGCATGGCCAGGCACCCCGCTGAAGCCGGTGGAAGATTGCACGCCGGAAGAAGCGCGGCGCCAATATCTCGACCGCTTCGCGGACAAGCAGTGGCCGCTCGAAGGCGTCGGCGAAGTCCTGGAAAGGCAGGCGGGCGGTATTCGACTGAAAGTATGGCGCGGGCGGCATGCGCCGCGCGGCCGCCAGCCGGCGCTGCTCTATCTCCACGGCGGCGGTTGGGTGATCGGAGCGCCGGAGACCCACGAGGACATCTGCCGGAACCTCGCCAATGCAGCCGGCGCCGTCGTGGTTTCGCCCGACTATCGCCTTGCACCCGAGCATCCCTTTCCCGCAGCGATCGATGACTGCGTCGGCGCGCTCATCTGGATGAACGAACAGGCCGGCGCGCTCGGTATCGATCCGACCCGCATCCTCATTGCGGGAGACAGCGCCGGCGGAAACCTCGCCGCCGTCGTCGCCCTTCTGGCGCGCGACGGAACGCTGCCGGCGGTCATCGGACAGGTGCTGATCTATCCGGTCACCGATCAGCGGCAGACGTCGGAAAGCTATTACCGCTATGCGCAGGATTTCGGCCTGACGGCCAAGGGCATGCGATGGTTCCGGGATCACTACATCCCGGAAGGCGCCGGCGGGGTTGACTGGCGTGCCTCCCCCCTTCTGGCAGCATCGCTGAAAGGCGTTGCAACGGCATTCCTAGTCCTGGCGGGACACGACGTGCTCTTCGACGAGGGCCACGCCTATGCGCGGCGCCTCGAGGCAGAAGCGAGCTGCACCTGCCGCATATGGCCGGGCCAGATCCACGGTTTCGTTTCAATGGGGCGCGCAATACCGGAAGCGCGCGAAGCACTGGATGCCATCGTGGCGGCCTGGCGTCGGATGGATCCGGCGTTCGGCCCGTGACCTCCGCGGGCAGGATCTGAAGACGCTCAGGCGGAGTCGCGCATGACGAGGGTCGCCTCGAGGATGACTTTGTTTGCCGCAACCTTCCGGTCGGCTTCCCGATCCTCGATGCCGCCCAACAGCAGTTCCACGGCATTCGCCGCGATCTCAGAGGCATTCTGGGCCATGGTCGTCAGCGAGGGGCAGGCGTATCGGCTGAGCGGATGGTCGTCGTGGCCGGCAATGCGCACATCGCACGTCTCGGTGCGGCCGATCTTCAATCCCGAAGCAAAAGCCGCAGCCATTGCACCGAAGGCAAAACGATCGTTGGCGCACAAAAGCGTCTTGCCGGGCAGGCCATTCTTCGCGAGAATTCTCCGCATCTGCTCGTAGCCGAGCCGTTCGAACTCCCAGGAGGGCGGCGCGTCGCAATCGATGACCAGCGGCGAATGTCCCTCCTTGATCATTGCGGCGCGGTAGCTCTCCTGTCGCTCGCCCGCATTTTCCGTCAGATGCGGAACATCGAGGAAAATCGGCGGCTCGCCGGATCGGCAAAGATACTGAACGATTTCCGCCACGCTCTGAGAATTGTCGTTTCCGACGAAAGGCAGGTCGGCGCTTGCAGGATTGTCGAAGCAGACAACCGGTATGGCATCCGTCAGCCTTTCCAGGGCCGAACGGCGCGAGCCGGACCCCAGGGGCGCCACGATCACACCGGCCACCTTCAGCGATAGCAGCGTCCGCACCGCCTCCTCTTCCAGCTCGGGTCGCGTATGCGACGAAAGCTGCACCGGCCAGAATCCCTTGGCACGCAGCTTGAGCTCGATCAAAGACACGACCTGGACATAGAAAGGATCCGACATCGTGGGGACGATGATTCCAATGTTCTTGGTCCGCTTGCGGTTGAGGTGCCGCGCAAAGAGGTTCGGCTCGAAGTTCGATTTCTTGAGGGCCGCCTCGATCCGCTTGCGCGTAACATCCTTGATCAGCGTCGGATCGTCAAAATACTTCGACAGCGTCGGACGCGATACGCCGCAGGCGCTGGCGAAGTCGTCCATGGATCTGTAAGTCTTCTTGGCCATTCAATTCCTTACCGCCGTGCGGATCGTTTCACTAACGGTCGAATCTGCCTTTGCACACGCAGCAAGACATTCAATGACAGGCGAAATTAGGCAATAGATAAATCGTATCAAGCCGCACCGGGCAACCCATTGCCGTTTCGAGCAGAAGCATTCTCGAAGACCTCGCAAACCGGAACCCCGCGCCGTTGTCCGAAGAACGAGGTGTGAATTCTCGACGCCGGAATTCCGGCACATTGGGCAAACTTTCATTTGCTTACGAAAGTAAAGAAAAAACACGTCGCAAGCAATAAAAATGATGCAAGAACTTTTCGCGCGCAAAATTTTTTAAATTGTTTTAAATCAACAATTTATCATGAAAATCGGTGTCTTGATGATGCCATGATGGCACCTTTCAAGCGCTTCCTTGTTGACAGGCAGGGGCGTCCGGGAACCTACTCTTCAAGCGATCTTCGGGAGGATCGATCCATTGAACGTCTAACGGGAGGTAGACATGAGATTCAACAATTTCAGCAGGAGTATTAGAGCCGCCGCGGCCGCTTGGGCGCTCTGTGCCACGTCCGCATTCGCAGACACCACGATCGAGTTCATCCAGTGGTGGGAACCGGAGATGCCCGCCGGCGCGTTGCGCGGCATCATGGATGATTTCGAAGCCAAGAACCCCGGCATCAAGGTCACGCTCGTCAGCGGTCCCTATGCCACGACACGCGACCAGATCGTCGTCGGCGCCGCTTCTAGCACGCTGAGCGACGTGGTGGGCCTCGATGGCGCATGGGTCAACAGCCTCGCCAAGCAGGGCGCCATCGCTTCGATGGACGATCTGATGGACGAGGTGGGCTACGATAGGACCCAGCTTGCCGATATCGTCAAGGTCGACGGCAAGAGCGTGATGTTCCCGCTTGCCTCCTTCGTCTATCCGGTCTTCGTAAACATGGATCTAGCCAAGGCTGCCGGCATCGACAAGATGCCGTCCACGCGCAGCGAATTCGCTGACGCCGCGAAGAAGATGACCGATGCCTCCAAGAACCAGTACGGCTGGGTGCTGCCGCTGTCGCTGCAGTCCCCGGGCGGCATCCAGAACGACGTGATGTCCTGGGTCTGGGCCTCAGGCGCCTCCATGTTGAAGGACGGCAAGCCGGACCTCGAAAACGAGGCCGTCGTCGGCACGCTCGACTACATCGAGTCGCTGAACAAGGCGCACGTCATCTCGCCCGGCATCTTCGCGAAGAAGGAACAGGACAAGGTCGAGGAATTCGTCAATGGCCGCGTCGGCATGATGGTCGATTCGCTCGCGCACGTTAACCTCATCCGCGAGCGCAGTCCGAATCTCAAATTCGGCATCTCCGCGTTGCCGGCCGCCGACGGCTACACGGGCAAACGCGGCATGCCGTACGCATCCTGGGGCATTGGCATCAGCGAAGGCAGCGAGCACAAGGACGAGGCCTGGAAGCTGGTCGAATATCTGATGAGCCCGGAAGTGAACGGGCGTCTCGTGTCGATCGCCAACGCCTTCCCCGGCAACGTCCATGCGAAGCCCGACTTCGTCGCCTCCGACCCGATCTTCGCGGAAGCCTTCAAGATCTTCCAAAGCGGCTATCCGGCCAACGAATTCGTCGGCCTTCCGGTCGCCGAAGAGTTGATGCGCGACCTGAACGTCGAAGTCCAGAAGGTGTTCGATGGCGGCCAGACGACCAAGGAAGCGGTCGCCAATGCGCAGAAGGCCTGGCTGGCCAAGTTCTGATCGACGATGTTTTACCAGCACCGGCGGCGCAACTGCGCCGTCGGTGCAAATCGTCAGTTTCCGGCACATTGGAAAGTCGCACAATGATTGGTTCCGCTCCGGCATTGACCACGGCACAGACAAGGACGCACAAGAAGGGCTGGCTGAGCTATAACACCCTGAGAAAGCTGGTACCGTATCTCTACGTGTCGCCGGCCACGTTTCTCCTCGTCCTGTTGATGCTGTTTCCCATGCTGATGGTCCTACGCTATTCGCTGATGGACGGTGCCATCATGAAGAAGGACGCTGCCTTCGCCGGATTGCAGAACTACATCACCATCTTCGCGGATCCGGTTTTCTGGCAATCGGTCGGCCAGACGCTCTATTTCACGGTGATGAGCGTGGTCTTCCATTTCATCATCGGCCTCGCCTTCGCGCTTCTGCTGAATACGACACGTGTCGACCCGGTCATTCGCAGCATCCTGCGCGTTCTCTACATCCTGCCGTGGCTGTTTACGGCTGTCATCATCGCCATTATATGGCGCCTACTGCTCGACCCGAACGGTGTCGTCAACAGCGTGCTGTTGGCGCTCCACGTCATCGACTTCAAGGTCGAGTGGTTCTCCTCCACGAGCACCGCAATCCATGCGCTCACCTTCGCGAACATCTGGGCAGGCTATCCGCTCTACATGGTTAGCCTGCTTGCCGGCCTCCAGGGCATTCCGAAGGAGTTGTACGAAGCCGCCAGCATCGACGGCGCCAACGAATTCGACATGTTCTGGCATATCACCATTCCCCAGCTCATGCCGATCATCGTCAGCATCGCGCTCCTGGATTTCATCTGGACGATGCAGGTCTTCCCGCTCGTATGGATGACGACGGGAGGCGGTCCGATCTACTCGACGGAAATGCTTTCCACATTCACCTACAAGCTCGCTTTTGCCCGTTATGAATTCTCGCTCGCCTCGGCCAGCGCGATCATCATTCTCATCATCTCGATGAGCGTCACCTACTTCTACATCAAGCACCAGCAGCGCAGGTAAGCGGCCATGGCAAAGCGTTCCTTCAAAAACACGGTCCTGCCGACCATCCTCACCTATATCGGGCTTGCCATCGGCCTCGTCTTCGCGGCCTTCCCGATCGTCTGGATGTTCTTCAGCTCCCTGAAATCCAACACCGAGATCTTCGCCCTCCCGCCCACGCTTCAGCCGAAAACCTTCACGATCGCGGCGTATCTCACGATCTTCAACGACCCCGTGAAGGTCCGGTTCTTCATCAACAGCTATTTCGTCGCCAGCGTCGTGACCTTTCTGACGGTGGTGATCGCGATCCTGACTGCCTACGCCTTCAGCCGCTATTCGTTCCGCTTCAAGAACACGTTGAACGTCTTCATCATCAGCACGCAGACCGTTCCGCCGATTACCCTGCTCATCCCCTATTTCGGCATGGTCGTGGCGTTCCGGATATTCGATACCTATCTGGCGCTGGTTATGACCTACATGGTCTTCACCCTGCCCTACGCCGTGCTCCTGATGACCGGTTATTTTAACACGCTTCCGAAGGAACTCGACGAAGCGGTTATGGTGGATGGCGGATCGAGCTGGACGGCCCTGTGGCGGGTGATCGTCCCCGTCTCGGTCCCCGGGATCGTCGCGACGGCGGTCTACACCTTTCTGCTGGCCTGGAACGAATTCCTCTTCGCCCTGACGCTCACCAAGTCGATGGATCTCAGAACGGTGCCCATCGGCATCCAGCTCCTGATGGGACAACACGCCTTCGAATGGAACGAGATGATGGCGATGAGCGTGCTGGGATCGCTTCCGCTTCTGGTTCTATACCTCGTCGCCCAGCGCTATTTCCTGGCCGGTATGACCGCCGGTTCCGTGAAGAGCTAAAGCGGTCCCGAGCTTGCCACGCGGCGCGAAAGACATCATCAACCTCAAGGGGATTGGCGAAGAGCTCGTCCGCCGCGCCCGACCGCCTTCAGAAAGCGCATAACGAGATCAGCAATGTCTCGCTGGCGGCGAATGCGATCATAAGGTGATGTTTCGTCTTCGCCCAAATCGAGACTGCCACGGGGCCGGCCTTGAGATAGAATTTTCGCGATGAGCCTATGTTTGTAGAATTCCGGGGCTACCGATCCCATCAACGGCGGTCATCAACCGCCTTATTCGGCAGCTGCCAGAAAGAAGCTGTTTTGTGAGGAAGCGGCGAGAGCGTGAACCCTAGCTTCAGTCTTGGCGATCAGCTGATAGAATTCGTCCTGCGCCTCAACATCCAGCTGGATGACAGCGTTGACATCGTCTGGTGTGTCACAGATGCAGGCGACTGCCGAGATAGGACAGATGCCGCCTGGATAGCGTTTCCCGGCTCCGGTATAGGCGCGGCGGCCCCAGCGTTCCGAATGAACTGTCTCTTCGCGGTCGAGGTGCAGAATGGTTCCCTTGCACGCGGTGACGATGGCGGCCTTGCCGTAGGCGAACCAGTGGTAGTTCAGCTTCCGCAGAATATATTTGCCGGTGATGTCCTCACCCGCCAGCTCCGCTGGGTCATCAATCATTCTGATCATGATGGCTACCTCTCATGTCGCGCTAATATCCTTCAGCGTTGCCCGCGCGACAAGATAGAAAAACGTAATATTCGTAGTAGCTTAGTCACAAAGTGTTTCCGATTCTTACACTTCGAGCACCCGTTCAGACGGCTGGTGGTGTTTGGGAAGAGCTGAATCGAGTTGGGGATCAACCGAAAGCGCGTCGTTTTGTGGCGAAGGTTCAAAGATACGTGGGACGGCCGAGCCAATGGCATAAATTACCCTGGCCGCGTGTCCGACGAGCTTTTTAGCGACGACTTATCTTTGAACGACGGGTTTGGTTCCAGGTCCCGCGCTTCAACCCTCAGCCACTCGACAAACTGTGCAACGCGAGCATTCTTGGTGCTTCGCGACGGCTCGATGAGGAAGTAGCCGTTTCGTGTAGTGACCGAATGCCGGGTAAGTCTGACCAGAGCTTTCTGATCCAACAAGTTTTTGACCAGACGCTTCCACCCCAATGCAATACCCTGACCGTTCAAGGCCGCGTAGATAGCTTCGGTATAAAAACTGCATCGCAAGCCTGACGGCCGTTTCGGGGCCTGAATCGCAAACGCGGCGAACCATTCGTCCCATCCGGTCCAGCTTGGATCTTCAGTGTCAGAGCTGATTAGAGGGTGCCGCGTTAATTCGTGCAGGTCTGCAAACTGCTCCAGCTGCTCGGCATAATCCGGGCTGCAGACCGGAAAAATCTCGTCCTCGAAGAGAAGTTCGGCTCGACCGTCTGGCCACATCCCATTTCCATAACGGATCGCCAAATCGATATCGCTTCCATCGAGGCTTGCAGCATTGTCTTGAGAGATGATCCGAAGCGGGATCTCCGGGTACTTTTTAGAAAATGAGGCGATCTTCGGCAGTAGCCAGAAATGGGAGAAGGCGACGCTGGCCGAAATCGTAAGGCCTTCGTGGCTTTCGTCCCTTTTTATTTCCGCGATCGTGTCAGCCACAAGGTTAAAGGCCGTCGTTGTAGCCGCAGAAAGGGTCCGGCCCTTGTCTGTGGCTTCGATCCTTCGATGCAAGCGCCTGAAGAGCGGAACGCCAAGGTCTTTTTCCAGCAGATGGATCTGGCGGCTGACGGCTGCTTGCGTGACGCCCAATTCACTCGCGGCCTTGGTGAAGCTCCCTAGCCGGGCAACAGCTTCGAATGCGGTCAATCCGGTCAAAGGAGGGAGCTTTCTACGCAAACTCACCAAGACAACGGACCTCCCATGACCTTAACCGCCAGTCTCTTTAGCATTACATTGAGTTATGTCCTATCCGGTTGAGAAATGCCATTGGAGAGGACGTTCTGCAGGATTTCATCACGATCGTAGCATAAGGCCGAATTATAGTCCGAGTTACGGCTCAGACGCGGCAGCGGGCGGATGGAAAACGTTTCCCGTTCTCTAGAACCGTCTAATTCGGCAAAAAGGCGCTGAAGCGTGGGGGCGCCGGTTCCCGTCTTAAAGAAGCACCGCGTCGCCGACCCTCAAAATACCGCGATGACCAGGTCGGCAATAGACACCCATATTCCGGTTGCCATACCGAATGACATTCCTGAGCATTTCAGGATCATTCTCGAGGCCTTCCTGAGCGATAATTGTAAACCCACAACGCTTCGTCGGCGCGACTACGGCGTTTGAGACTGCTCCCAGGCGGAGCGGCCGACCGATCCAGTCCAACTCGGCAAAGCCTTTGATGCCGATATCAGATTTCACGAATATATTAGGCCTAAATCTCCGGCGGTCTGGATCGCCGTCGGGATGGATGGATTTAAGGTATTCCACAGAAGCGCTTGTGAGCAGATGGAGTGGCGCAACATCATATCGATTGACGGCAAATTCCGGTTCGGCCGTACCGTATCCGGATCGCTCATACGGTCTCACAGTCACTTCGAAACCGAAGAATGCAGACAAAAGGCCGGCGAGATGTGGTGCGCCGATGGCAAGCCAATCTTGGTCTGGCACTTGGACTTCCACTCCGCCGGTAGCCGTAGTCCTGGATTTGACGAATATGGCTTTATGCCAACGCTGATCGCGTTCGGGATGGGCAACAGTTCCCGTCGCTACCTCCACCAGGGCAAACCGTCGATCACCGACCACTCCGTCGACGGAAACCTCAGCATGATCCAGTCTCTCTCCCGCCACTGAGCTTACCGGATAGCGCCAAAGTTCACCGATACTACCTATTTGACGCACGTTTAATGAACTCCCACGGTCGCAGCGCGAAGCTGGGAGGGAGTCTGTCCGAATAGGCGCTTGAACGTTCTCGTGAAATGAGACGCGTTTTCGAAACCGACGTCGAGGGCAATCTCGATCATCGGAAGTCTTGAATGGGCCAGCAATGACTTTGCACGCTCCATGCGCACACGGGTATAGGCCTGGGCTGGCGACATTCCAGTCTTCTCAAGGAATACGCGCTCGAGTTGGCGCCGCGACAGTCCCACCGACGACGCCAGCGCCGGGATCGAGATCCCGTCTTCCAGATGCTGTTCCATCGTGATCATCGCAGCCTTCACGCGTGCATCGTCGTAATTTTCGTGGAGCGGCCGGCGGGGCTGTACATCCGCTGGAGACCGCGCCTTTTCGATCTGCAAAACCTCCAAGGCGTTTCGCTCAGCCTCCCGGCTGATGTATCGTCGCACAAGCAAGGCAGCCATGTCGGCAGCGCTGCTTCCGCCTGCGCAAGACCCGCGCTGGCGATCGAGATTGAAAATCCGATCCGACCGCACCGGAAGATCGGGAAACCTCTCCCGGAAACTCTTGGCATGCAGCCAGCTTACGCACGTCTCATGACGTGTCATCAGTCCGGCATCCGCAAGAATGAACGAACCGGTGCAGAGCCCAATCAGCGGCACTTTCTGGATGGAGGCGCGCTTCAGGAAGGCAACCGTTTCCTGGTCAACAGGCCGCTCCACGCAAAGCAGCCCGCCAACCACGATGATGTAGTTGAAACGGGACGGATCGACGAAGTCCGACGTGGGAGCGACCTGGACACCGCAGCTCGATGTAATCAGATGTCTGGTACTTCCGAGCACCTGCCAATCGGCAAGGACCCTTCCGGAACGATCAGCTTCGTCACTCGCCAGGCGCAAGGTGTCGACGAATAGCGCAAAGGCCGAAAGCGTAAACGATCGAGCCAGAACGAAGCCTACCTTAAGACGCTTAGGAGGTAACGTGGCATTTCCCGTTCGGAAATCTTCCGGTCGCATCATATTGTCTCCCTGGTACATTTGCTCGCCTGGAGCAGACGTTGATTTGATCCGAAAACTGCGAGCAAGCAGTGTTCATCGATGCAGAAGAAGCCATTTTTCATCTCGGCTTTGAAAGACTGTTGCGATTAAACAGCCCGCGGGACGACCGGTCGAGCAGCAGGGCGACTGCGACGATTGCCAGGCCGGCTCGCAACCCAAGGCCCATCTCCATACGTGTTAAACCGCGTGTCACCTCTGCACCAAGGCCACCCGCTCCCACGAGGCCGGCCAGCACCACCATCGCCAGAGACAGAAGAATGCACTGGTTGAGCCCGACGAGAAGCGTTTGCTTCGCAAGAGGGATCTCGATCTTCCAAAGCACCGATCGCGGATGGGCGCCGATGGCGCTGCCGAGCTCCATGAACTCCTTCGGCACCTGGTTGAATGCCAGTGTCGTCAAACGCAGCATTGGCGGAATGCCATAAACGATAGTGGCGATAATTGCCGGCACCCTCCCGAGGCCGAAGATCATGACCGCCGGGATAAGGTAGACCCACGGCGGAACCGTCTGCATCACGTCGAGAACCGGGCGTACCATTGCCTCCAAGGTCTTGTGGCGCGAACATAGCACGCCGATCGGAAACGCGATGAGCACGGATATCAACACAGCAACGGTAACCAGAGCAACAGTCTGCATCGACGCCGTCCATAGCCCCACGAGCAGGCAGAAACAGAGGCAAAGGCCGGCAAGGATTGCGGAGCGGAGGCCCACGGCCACGAATGCCAAGACGATGACAATCACAATCAGCGCATAGGGTGGCACAAAAAGGAGTGCAGCCTCGATTCCCGAAAGGACAGCTTCGACGCCATAACTGATCGCAGCAAACAGTGGATGAAGGTTGGTGTTGAGCCAATCGACTGCCGGTGCCAGGAAGGCGCCGGGGGAAAACTGCAAGATCGAAGGGTTCATGACGTCCTCCCCGCACCGAGGCGTGCTGCGCTCTGGGTTATCCGGTCAAGCACCATGGTGAGAACCACGATGGCAATCGCTCCGTTGATCGAGGTCGCGATGTCGAGCGTTCGGATAGCTCCATAGATGGTTTCCCCCAGCCCGCCGGATCCGACGATGCCTGCGATGACGACCATGCCGAATGCCATCATCAGGCTTTGGTTGATCCCCGCCATGATGCTAGGAAGCGCAAACGGAAGGCGGATCTTGAAGAACATCTGGCCTGGCGTGATGCCGCTTGCCTCGCCGAGCTCGATGAACTCCTTAGGCGTCATTCGGATACCGAGAGAGGTCAGCCGGATAGCTGGAGGCATGGCGACGACGACAGTCGCAATGAGCGCCGTGGCCGGCCCGTAGCCAAGCAGCGCGATCGCAGGCAGCAGGTAGATGTACGGCGGAAGCGTCTGGATCAAATCCAGGCCAGGCTCCATGAAGCGATCCAGGGCGGTAAAGAACCCGGCTGCAATACCGATCGGGATTCCGATGGCCAACGCAAGTACGGTGGCTGTCAGCACCAGAGCCAACGTGCTCATCGTCTCCGGCCAAAGGCCCATGGAAAAGCAGAGCGCGAGTGCAGCACCACTCAGGACGGCGAACCAGGCATTGACCAGCCGCCAGCCGACAAGCGCTACGACGAGAGCAACCACATAAAACGGTGGAAGTTCCAGGAGCCACAGGATGGCGTCATGGAGTCCTTCGAGACCCCATCGGATGTAATCGAAAAGGACCTCCCCGTTGTCACTCACCCATTCGAGCGCGGAGTCTGTCCATTCGTCAAAAATATCGGTGAAGCCTGAACTGTCCATGTCATTAAGCTCCAGTGAGGGGTTATGCCGCCGCGAGATCGTTCGTGGAAGTTCCCTTGACGCCCATCAGGAGGCTCCGTGGCGTAACCACGCCGACAACCCGATCGTTGTCTACGACGGCGATGGCGTCGCGTTCCGACTGCATCGTCAACGTGATGAGTTCGTCGATGTCGGCATCCGGCGTGGTGCGCGCCAGCGACGAAATGTCTGAGTTTGGCTCGCTCCGCTGAAACTCGGTGACGCTGCGCATGACAGAATGTGCCTTGATCAGATGAAGGCGGGATATGCCGGCAACGAATTCGGCGACGTAGGCGTCGGCGGGATTGAGAATGATCTCCTCGGCCGTGCCGGTCTGAATGATCACACCATCCTTCATGATGGCGATGCGATCGCCGATCCGGATCGCTTCGTCCAAATCATGCGTGATGAAAACCGCAGACTTGCCGAGCGCCTTGGTCAGTTGCCTGAACTCATCCTGAAGCTGGCGACGGATAAGGGGATCGAGCGCGCTGAACGGCTCGTCCATAAGGATGATTTCGGGGTCGGCGGCGAGCGCGCGGGCAAGACCGACGCGTTGCTGCATGCCGCCGGAAAGTTCCCCGGGATAGCGGGTCACCCAGTCGGCAAGGCCGACCTTCTCCAAAGCCGCACTCGCAGTCTCGTTTCGCTCGGGTTTCGGAATTCCCTGCACCTCAAGGCCAAAGGCCGCGTTTTCGAGCACCGTTCTGTGCGGCAACAGAGCCACGCTTTGAAATACCATTCCGATATTGCGGGCGCGCATCTGCCTAAGATCAGCAGGCGACATGGCAGCCAAGTCGCGTCCCTTCACTAGGACCTTTCCCGCACTCGGCGTGATCAGCTTGTTGAGCAGACGGATGAGCGTCGACTTTCCGCTCCCCGACAGTCCCATGATGCAGAAGATTTCGCCGCGCCGCACCTGGATGCTCGCCTCGGACACGCCGACAACACAGTTGAACTCCTGCAGAACCTGTTTTTTGCTGAGACCGCGCTGAGCGAGGGACTTCATCGCGGCAGAGGACTTGTCTCCGAAGACCTTCCAGAGGGATTGGCAGTCAATCAGGACTTCATTGGTATCGACATTTTCGGTTTTCATAGCGATCCCCTTTGAGCCAATTGGCGCTGGCTTTTCTCGTTGGCTTCAGGGCGGCCGCCCGACGAGATCGGACGGCCACGACGCGGCCAGTATTACTTGATGTTTTCCCAGCGCTTGATTAGATCGGCATGGGCGCCGATCCAGTCCTGGACAGCCTGGTCCATCGTCTTGCCGTCCTTGACCTGGCCATTGATGGTGGTGATGTCGGCGAGTGGAACGTAGACGCTGGCCATCACTTCGCGTGCATGCGGGTTCTCTTCCGAAAAGCCCTTTTGGCCGATCCAGTAGTAGCTCTGCGGCGGCGGGAAGACGCCCTTTGGGTCCTTCAGGTACTTCACCTCGTACTTCTGGACCATCCATGACGGTTCCCAGATCGTCACCGCGACCCATTCCTTGCGGTCATAGGCGGATTTCAGCGCCGCGGTCATCGCGGCCGTGCTGCCTTCGACAAGCTGCAGCTTGATATCGTAGTCCTTGACCGCGTTCGACGTGTCGCGCATTAGGCCGGAGCCCGGCTCGATCCCGATGATCTTGCCGCCGAACTTATCGGCATTTTCGTTGAGCTGTTCGAGCGAATCGATGGGGACGTACTTAGGAACGGCAACACCCTGGTAGAGACCATGCGAGACGGGCGAAATTTTTTCGAGACGGTTCTTGTTCTTGTCCCAGTAGTCCTGAGCGACGTAGTCCGTCTGAGAGGCGAGAACCTGGATGTCGCCCTTGGCAAGCGCGGCATAGGCAATGCCCCATTCGGAGAACTCGGTCACCTTCACGGTGTAGCCGGCGTCCTCAAGAACCTTCTTTGTTATTCCGGTGATGGGCGTCAGGTCTTCCCACGACAGCGTGCCCATGTTGATCGTCTTTTCTTCCGCGTGCGCTGGAAGCATGCTCATTCCGATCATCGCAGCGGCGCAGAGCGCCTTCCACAAAGCCTTCATTGTTCTTACTCCTAGTTCTCGTTCCCATTCTCATCGAAGTCCTGCGGGCAGCGCAGTCTTCATATTGCGTGGGCCGAGGGATCATCCCTCGCGGCCTGCACGCAATTCCTGAAAGCGGATGACCGAATTGACCCCCAGCCACGCGACGGGCTCGGGAGGCAACCTGCTCGGCTCCGGCTGGTTCTTGTATTTGTCGAGTTCGGGGCTATCCGCGCCGGCCGCCAGATCGGCGGCCATCAATCCCGCGAGGGTGCTCTTGACGGTGCCTAGACCATTCTCGCAACACGCCGAGAAAAGGCCCTCTTCCACTTCGCCGAATGCTGGCACATGGTTCCTGCT
Organism: Rhizobium sullae; assembly: GCF_900169785.1. Taxonomy (GTDB): domain Bacteria; phylum Pseudomonadota; class Alphaproteobacteria; order Rhizobiales; family Rhizobiaceae; genus Rhizobium; species Rhizobium sullae. The sequence goes on along the minus strand of NZ_FWER01000040.1, from coordinate 35,848 downwards.
GAGGCACAGCGCACCGGCCCAGCTGTATTCCATCGGCAGGCTTTCCAGTCCGGGGAAGCGGGCGTCGAACGACCGACGCTGCTCGGCAGCCACAGAGGCGACACGCCTCTCCGACACCTTGAGACCTGGGTCGTATGTGAACCTCGTCCTGATGACGATCCTGGAAAGCCCATTGGTGGTGATCTTGCGTACTGTCGCTCCCATGGGATCTGCCGGCAACAGTGCCCATCGATCGGTGCCGGTAACGTCCCCTGCGAACTCGTTCTGGGAGAAGGCGGCGGTCATCGACGCGTATGTGAAGATGTGCATCAGCCGTCCACGGAAGTGGCCAAAGCTTTCGACGTGGCCGTTTACGGCTAAAATGACCTTCGGTGCGGAAACAGATCCGCGGCTGGACTTCGCCTTCCAAGAGTTGCCTTCGCGTGAAAGCTGCAGCACCGGCGAATGTTCGTAGATGGCAACCTTCGATCGAAGCCCGTGCGCCAGGCCACGGATATAGTCGGCGGGCTGGATCATCACGGCGCCTGGGGTGTAAAGCCCCCCGCGATAATAGCGCGAGCCCGTCATTTCCCGCATTTGGCCGGCGTCGAGAACGCGGTGTTCCTCGCCGATCTTTTCAAGAGATTTGCGGTAATTGTCGTTGAGGCCGAGCCCGCGGTCGGAGGCTGCGGCATTTACCTTGCCTGACGGATCGAACGTTTCCCTAGACAGGTCGTATTCGGCCGCGACACCAGCCGCGAAGGCGATCGCCAACCGGTTCTGTCTGATCTCGTCCTTGCTTGCCTGCTCGTCTGCTGACGAGTATTCGCCTGCCGACAAGTTATGCGGCACGTCGATCATGAAGCCGGAATTCCTCCCGGCCGGTCCCTTCGCAAGTTCACGAGCCTCCAGGACGACAATCTTATCTTGGGGCCGCAGTTGTGAGAGACGCTCAGCCGCCGACAGGCCGGCAAATCCCGCGCCGATGATCAGCCAGTCAGCCGTAATATCGTAGTCAAGCGCCGTTGCGGGAAAGGTACGTTCGCTGATCGCCTCCCATCCCGAAGTGCCGGTGTCGATCGGCAGACGCTTGATCACATGCCGGGTCATCGGGTCGTCTCGTCGACCGAACGATCCGAGACGTCGATCCAGATCGTCTTGAGTTCGCAGTAGTTGTCGTGGGCAAAGACCGACTTGTCGCGGCCGCCGAACCCGGACTCCTTGTAGCCGCCGAACGGCGTGGTCGCGTCCCCTTCTCCGAAGCAGTTGACGGTGACGACGCCGGCACGGATTTCGCGCGAAAGCTTGATGGCGTTCCTCAGGCTTGCGGTATAGACGGACGCCGTGAGGCCATAGTTCGTGTCGTTGGCAAGAGTGACGGCTTCACTGAGCGAATTGAAGGGGGTGACCGAAAGGACCGGCCCAAAGATCTCCTCCTGAAAAAGGCGGCTGGAAGGCGTCACGCCATCGACCACCGTCGGCTCGATGAAGATGCCGCCATGCGTGTCGCCGCCGTGAGCGACTGAAAGCTTCTCCTGCTTCGCGTCGTCGAGGAAGGATTTCACCTTCTCGAAGTGGGTCTTGCTGACGAGCGCACCGATGCGGTTTTCGGGATCGAGCGGATCGCCCGTCTTCCATTCGCGCATGTAGGCTCCGATGCGCTTCAGCAACTCGTCCTTGACCTTGGCATGGACAATAAGCCGCGACGTGGCCGAGCAGTTCTCGCCCATGTTCCAGAAGGCACCGTTGACCACCTGCTCGGCGACAAGGTCGAGGTCTTCGGCGTCGTCGAGAACGACCGCGGGATTCTTGCCTCCGCATTCGAGCACGACGCGCTTGAGGTTGGAGTCGGCGGCATAGCGCAGGAAGCGACGGCCGGTGGGTGTCGATCCGGTAAAGGCCACCATGTCGACATCCATGTGCATGCCGATCGGTTCGCCGACCTCCTTGCCGCCGCCGGTAACAACGTTGAAGACGCCCGCAGGGATCCCTGCGTCATGGGCAAGTTCGGCGACCCGCAGCGTGGTGAGCGTCGTTTCCTGCGCAGGCTTCACGATCACCGAGCAGCCGGCTGCAAGAGCCGGACCGATCTTCCAGGCTAGCATCAGCAGCGGGAAATTCCACGGAAGCACACATCCGACCACACCGACAGGTTCGCGGACGATCATTGTCAGTGCATTCGCCCCGACAGGTGCGGTGCTGTCGTAAAGCTTGTCGATCAGTTCGGCATGCCAGCGAATGGTATGAATGGTATCGGGAACGTCGACCGTCTGGCATTCGCGGATCGGCTTGCCACTGTCCAAGCTTTCCATAACGGCGAGCTCATGACGATTGCGCTCCAGCAACTTGGCGAGCTCGAGGAGCACGGCCTTGCGCTCGCCAGGCGAACGCAACCGCCAGCGGCCATCGTCGAAGGCTTGCTTGGCCTTAGTCACGGCGTAGTCCACGTCGGTGGCATCGCACGCGGTGATTTCGGCAAGAACCTCGCCCGTGGCAGGGTTTGTAGACGTGAATGTCTGGCCGGAATGCGCCGGACGGAATGCGCCGTCGATGAATGCATTCGTCGGGAATTGAAGGCCTGCGGCGATCGCCTTGTATTCGACAGCGGTCAAGGGTTCATGCATGATTTGCTCCCGACGTGATCTGCGCGACCGTGCGCTTCAACGTGGCGACAACGGTCTGAAGAGTTTGCTTTTCTTCGGAATTCAGCGGACGCAGCGGTGCGCGTACCGGCCCTGCATTCAGGCCGATCAACTCGCATCCATGCTTGATCGACTGGACGAACTTCCCGCATTCCAGGAAATCCATAAGCGGCAGCATCGCCGTCATGATCGCGCGACCCTTGTCGAAGTTCTTTTCCAGGACGCAGGCTTCGTAAAGTGCGACGTGCTCGCGCGGAAGGAAGTTGGATCCGGCGCATACCCAGCTCTTCGCGCCCCATGCGAAAAATTCGAGAGCCTGGTCGTCCCAGCCGCAGGAGAGCGAGATGTGCGGATACTTGCGGGCAAGAAGATGAAGGTTGCCCATGTCGCCAGAACTTTCCTTGATGGCGACCACGTTCCTGGATTTGCCGACGCGGGAAAAATACTCCTCCGCCATCATGACGCCCATGCGAGCCGGATAGTTGTAGAGCATGATCGGCAGGTTGGCCGCGCGATCGACAGTCAGTGCATGGACTGCGTTCTCACGTTCTGTCGGCAGTGCGTAGGGTGGCGAGGACACGAGGATCGCGTCCGCGCCGATTTCCTTTGCCGCCTTCGCGTACTCGACCGAGTCTTCGGTTCTCGTTGCGCCCGTCCCAATGACGAGCGGCAGCCGGGTACCGATGACGTCCTTGGCATAGGCCGCAAGTTCGAAGCGCTCCTGGCTGCTCTGGGCGTAATACTCGCCCGTCGAGCCGCCGACGATGACGCCGTGCACGCCCGCATCGATGAGGTGCTCGATGACCGCGGAAAATGCCACGCGGTCTATCTGCCCATCCCGGTCGAGCGGCGTCACCGCCGGCGTATAGATCCCCTCAAACTTCACGACGACCTCTCCAATGGTTGCGCAGCCGGACCGCCGACGAAGGCGTCCGCCTTGAGCCCTTGCGGCGCGATGAACATCTCCATGTTCTCGCGAGACAATTCCCAGTGCTCGAAGACAAGGTCGACCACCGCGTCCTCGTCATGAACGCTAAGCGCCTCGATGAAGCTGTCGTGATGCTCGACAGCCAATTGGAGCCGGCGTTTCATGTCGTCGTTCCTGGGCCGGAAGAACGTGTGACCAATACGCGCGTGATCGATGAGAAGCCGGCCCAGGCTGGGCTGCAGGTAGACGTTGGCCGACATCTCCCCGAAGATCTCGTGAAAGCGGTTGTTCTCGATCACCATCGCCAGAACGTCCATATTCTCGCTGGCGGCGCGGAATCGCTCTTGAGTTTGCTTCAGGTCTGAGAGCTGGGCGGGCTTGAAGTTCTGCACCGCGAGACGGCCGATCGCCGCGTAGATCATCGGCGCGACGAGAAAGAAGTTCCGCAGAGTGGAGTGGTTCATCGGGATGACCCGCGCACCCCTGTTCTCGCGAATGTCGACGTAACCCTCGCCCGCGAGACGGCGGAATATGTCCCGAACGGGCGTTCGGGACAGACCGTACCGCTCGCTTAGACTCGCCTCGTCCAGGTCGGCGTCCGGGTCCAGCTCCATCGTCAGGATCTGACGCTTCAAGTCATCGTAGAGATTGCTCTTGACGCTCTTCGCCATCGGTTATCTCAGCCTCTTTTTTTATCTGACCAGCCCACGTTCGCATGGCTCGGCGCTGGAGTCAACATTTGTGTACTTTGCGTATACAATTGGTATTGCGCAAAAATACAATTCACAGATCGACCATTTCGACGCTCGCGAGCCCGCGAGGTCTCAGGTGAACCGGCAAGTTCTCATGGTCGCGTCTTCGCCGTGCCATTACATTTGTTTATGTAACCAAGGCTGATTTGTGCCGTTGAGCCACAGGAAGATCGAGCGGATTATTGCCCATCCAACCATGAGGTAGAATTATGCTTCAGACCTTCGCTTCTTCGATTTCCTCGCTTCTCGACACGAGGGGGGACGGCCATTCGCTTCCAGCCGGCCTCTACACCCGCGAGGATGTTTTCGAGGCCGACATCGACGTATTCTTTCGCAAACACTGGATTTGCATAGGTCTGGAATGCGATGTTCCAGAACCGGGAGACGCCACCGTTGTCGATATTGGCAACAGCGGCCTCATCATTCTTCGCGACGATGACAATCAGGTTCGGGTCGTGCATAACGTATGCCGTCATCGCGGCTCACGAATCCTTAACGCGGGATCAAGCGTCATCTCCAAGCTCGTCTGTCCATACCATCAGTGGACATATGAGCTTGACGGCGAACTCGCCTACGCGCCTCACATGGGCGCCGATTTCGACAAGAGCTGCAAAAGTCTCAGGCCGGTCAATTTCAAATCGATCGGCGGTCTCATCTATGCTTGCCTCTCCGACAACCCTCCGCCCGACATCGACCGACTTGAGGCGGTGATGACGGAACGGCTCGCGCCTTATGATATCCGCAACACAAAGGTGGCGTTCCAGGCTGACGTGGTCGAACATGGCAACTGGAAGCTCACCATGGAAAATAATCGCGAATGCTATCACTGCTCCGCGAACCATCCCGAGCTCTGCGTGTCGTTCGTCGATCTGGATTTCGGATTCGATCCGGAAAGCCTGAGCCCAGAAGACAGGGAGCAGGCAGAACAGCACGAAGCTCTGTATGCAGAGCAAACCAAGAGCTGGGAGGCCGACGGCTACCCTTCTGCCGCCGTCGAACAACTCGTCGACTGCGAGACAAACTTCAGAACGCAGCGCCTGATCATTTCGGGTGCTGGCGAATCGCAGACGCCCGACGCGACCGCGGCTTCGTCAAAGCTTCTCGGCACCATGACCCGGAAAGACTTGGGTGACACGCATCTGTGGGGACACAATAGCTGGAACCACTTCATGGGCGACCATGCGGTCGTTGCGATCGTCATTCCGCTCTCCGCTGACAAGACCCTCGTGCGCACAAAGTGGCTTGTTCACAAGGATGCCGTCGAGGGCATCGACTACGATCTCGAAAAGTTGACGAACGTTTGGATCGCAACGACCGACCAGGATGCGGAGCTTGTCGCCCGATCTCACGCCGGTGTCCTCGATCCTGCATATGTACCAGGACCCTACTCGCCGTTTTCCGAAACCAACTTGGACCGGTTTGCGGCCTGGTACATCGACCGGATGCGGGCTCATGGATACTAAGATCGTGCACCCCTCATCGAGCCATCGGAATGACGCCTGGGATCCAGAGCTCGACGACACGGTCGTCTGCATAGACGTCCATCAGGAGACGCACGACGTGAAGAGCTTCACGTTTGCGTCCCCGCAGGGCAAGTGGTTCGCCTTCGACAGCGGTCAGTATTTCTTGTTCGATTTCCCACTCGACCCCGACCCTGAACGCCGCTGCTACAGCATTTCCTCTTCGCCTCAGCGGATGAGCACCTTCACGGTTACGGTTAAGCGCATCGCGGATGGAAAGATCTCGAACTGGCTGCACGACAAGCTAGCGAGCGGCACAACGGTCAAGGTGCAGGGGCCGCTGGGTCATTTCGTCCGGCCGCGTGATGCTGGAAGGAAATTCCTGCTGCTCTCTGGTGGATCCGGCATTACGCCGGTTATGTCCATCGTCAGAGACCTGGCTGATACATGCGAGCCAACGGACGTCGTCTTTCTCCATGCCGCTCGGACACCCAAGGATCTCATTTTCAGGGAGGAGCTCTCGAATTTGGCAGGCAGGATGAAAGGGTTGAGACTTCATTTCCTTCCGGAAGTGGTTACCGGGGAGCCGTCATGGCCGGGCTTGACCGGCAGGATTTCGTCGGAATTCATGAAGCTTGCGGTTCCAGACATTGCCGAGAGGATCGTTATGTGTTGCGGACCGGCTCCATTCATGGCCGCAGCACGGAAGATCTCCGCCGAACTCGGGGTGCCAGCGTCGAGCTACATCGAAGAAAGCTTCGACGCCGCAGTGATCGATGAAACGCAGCTTCCCGTTGGAGAGGTCGTCACTGCGAAATCCTTCGAGGTGGAGTTCCTGAAGCAGGCGCGGACGATCGGCGTTGCCCGCGAACAGACGGTGCTCAGTTGTGCGAAGAAGGCAGGATTGAGAATTCCGTCCTCATGCGCGAACGGAGTATGCGGCACTTGCAAGTCCAGGCTCGTCTCCGGATCTGTGGACATGAAGCACAACGGCGGCATCAGGCAGCGAGAGATCGACGCAGGCTTGTTTCTCCCTTGCTGTTCCAAGCCGCTAAGCGATCTTGTGATCGATCGGTAGAAACTTCCAGTGACCTTGCGCGTAAGGCAGCGTGGATGCCACGCCTGCACTAGCGCGCGCTGCGCATCTGGAGAAAGGGGACTGTTGCCGGGCGCTTGATGTACATCGACCCTTTCTCTCGGAAGATGGAGTTAGAGCGGGGAAGTGTGCCACGCATCGTGGTATTGGAGCCCAGGCGGCCGTCTGCGATCATAGAACCTGAGCCATGTTCAGGATAATACGAATACAGCTCTGATCTTCCTGCGGCGTTTTTCGTCCGCCGATCCGCTGTCACTGCCGTCAACTAATGGAGCCTGAACCGCCATATTGATTAAATATCCTTGGCGATCCGCAACCCATCGTAGATGGCGGCATGGGTATTGCGAGCGGCCACGGCATCCCCGATCCGGAAAAGACGGAATTTCCCTTTAGGATTGCGGACGATAGTCTGGGGTTCACCGGCGACCAATTGCTGCTGCGAAATTTCGCCAAGATTCGTGGAAGAGGGTTTCATCTCGAAATAGAGTTCATCGAGCGGTATCGTTCCATGGTTGATCACAACCTGGTCGACCGTGCGCCTCTTCGCAACACCGCCGTAATCGCTGCCTACACGGGCAATGAGCTGGTTGCCGTTCTTTTCGACCGCTTCGAGCCTGAAGGTCACGGTGAAGGTGACGTCGAGTTTCTGCAGCGAACGCATGTAGGGCACGAGGTTCATCGCCATGACTTCCGGCGCGAAGGAACGGTCGGGTGTCATGATTTCCACCTTGGCGCCTGCCTCGGCAATGAACTCGGCAGCCTGCAGCCCTGCATGATCGCCGGCGTCATCGAAGATGAGAACGTTGGCTCCTGGTTTCACGTCACCTGAGATGATGTCCCATGCCGAGACGACCAGTTCGTTGCCTACCGAGAGGACTTCCGTATGCGGCATGCCACCCGTGGCGATGATTACCACGTCGGGCCTTTCCGCCTCCACTGTGTCTGCTTCCGCCCAGGTGTTGAAATGGAAGACCACACCGTACTTCTCGCACTGGTTCATCCGCCAGTCGATGATGCTTATCATTTCCCTGCGGCGCTCGCTTTGGGCCGTTAGGCGGATTTGGCCGCCGGGGTCGTTGGCCGCCTCGAATACGACGACCTCGTGGCCACGCTCGGCTGCAACCCGTGCAGCTTCGAGCCCACCTGGGCCTGCGCCGACGACGACAACTTTCTTCCGAAGGTCCGCCTTTTTGACCACGTGCGGCATTGTCAGCTCGCGGCCGGTTGCTGCATTGTGGATGCAATAGGCGGCCCCGCCTTGGTAAATGCGGTCGAGACAGTAGTTGGCGCCGACGCAGGGACGGATGTCCTCTTCGCGCTTCTCCATAATTTTGCGAACGATGTGCGGGTCCGTCATATGAGCGCGGGTCATACCGACCATATCGACCTTGCCCGACGCGATCGCATGGCGGGCAGTTGCAACATCCGGGATTTTGGCCGCGTGGAAGGTCGGGAAATCCGTCGCGGCGCGAATCTCGCCCGCGAAATCGAGGTGCGGGGAGTTCGCCATACCCTGGATCGGGATGACGTCTGTGAGGCCGGCATCGGTGTCGATATGACCGCGGATCACGTTCAAGTAGTCAATCAGGCCGCTTTCCTTGAGACGCTTCGAAATTTCGAGGCCGTCAGCCTTGCCGGTGCCGCCTGGAAGACATTCATCAGCGGTGTAGCGTATTCCCAGAATGAAGTCCTCTCCAACCCGTTTCCGGATCGCCCTTAGAACATCCAGACAGAAGCGCATGCGATTGTCGAGCGAACCACCGTAAGGACCTTCGAGTTCGTTCGTCAGCGGAGATGCGAACTGGTCAAGAAGGTGCCCGTAGGCCTCGAGCTCAACGCCATCCATACCGCCGGCCTTCATGCGTTCTGCAGCGTCGGCAAAGTCCTTTATGATGCGCTCGATGTCCCAATCTTCGATCTTCTTGGGGAAAGCCCGGTGCGAGGCCTCGCGATGATGCGACGGTGCGACAATGGGAAGCCAGTCGCCCTTGTCCCAGCGCGTGCGCCGGCCGAGGTGAGTGAGCTGGATCATGATCGCCGCCCCTTCCTCATGCACCGCATCGGTCATTGCCTTCAGCCACGGTACGATCTCGTCCTTGTAGGCGAGCAGGTTGTTGAAGACGGGCGGGCTGTCTTTTGAAACAGCCGCGGAACCGGCCGTCATCGTCATGGCGACACCACCCTTTGCCCTTTCCACGGTGTAGGCGAGATAGCGCTCCTTGGGCATACCGTCTTCCGGATATGCCGGTTCGTGCGACGTCACGATGATGCGGTTGCGAAGCTTCAGGTGCTTGAGTTGATAAGGCTGAAGGAGAGGATCGTTCGACATCTGTCGGGCTCCGGACTAGGACAGTTGTGGTAAACGCTAAGCGGAAATGTACATTCATGTCAACTAACAAAACACTTAAGTCATTTCCATTGACATAGGTGTACATTTTTCTTGTATCGAGTTTCATTTTTTGTTAGGAGGTCAATCATGGAACAGGCTTTGAACGATACCGGCTGGCGTGGATCGCAGGAGGGCTGGCTGGAAGCAGCCTACGAATCTCTCCTAGAATCCGGCGTCGATTCAGTGAAAATTCTTCCCTTGGCCAAGAAACTCAACCTTTCGCGGACGAGCTTCTACTGGTTCTTCAAGGACCGCGAAGAATTGCTTGCCGGCCTGATTGCGCGCTGGCGGGAGAAAAACACCGGAAACATAATAAAGCAGAGCGAAGCCTACGCGGAATCACTTGCCGAGGCCATGCTCAACGTTTTTGACTGCTGGCTCGATCAGAACTTGTTCGACTCCAAGTTCGAATTTGCCGTACGCAGTTGGGCGCTGCAATCAGAAGAGATTCTTTTCGAGGTTCAAAAGGCAGATCAAATTCGGCTTGAGGCGCTCAAGCGAATGTTCCTGCGCTTTGGATACGAGGAAACAACAGCCGACGTCCGAGCCCGGACGACCTATCTCGTTCAGATCGGCTACATCTCGATGCAGTCCCGCGAAGAGATCGCGGTGCGAATGAAGCGTATTCCCGAATATATCGCGATCTACACCGGCCAGATTCCCCAGCAAAGAGAGCTTGATCGCTTCTTTGCCAGGCATGGCCATAAACCGAAATGAGAAGAAGCGGATGCAGGACTCGATGAGGATCGGAGTGATCGGTGGCGGAGGGTGGCTCGGGAAAGCCCTTGCCAACGCGATTCTCAACAAGGGAGTTGTTCGGCACGAAGCACTTGCGCTCTCCTATCGGCACGAGAGGCCTGCGGGTTTTCCGAACGTTTACTGCACGCAAGACAACCAGGAGCTTGCAGAGCGATCGGACGTGATCATCGTTTCTGTCCGTCCGGCCGATTGGCCGTCTCTGTCGGTCGACGCCCAGGGCAAGCTCGTCATCTCTGTTATGGCGGGCATCCGCCTGCACCAGCTTGCGGCACATCATCAAACGAGCCGCGTTGTCCGTGCCCTACCCAACGCCGCAGTTGAGGTTGGCAGATCCTATACGCCGTGGATTGCATCAGGTGGCATGGACGAGGCCGATCGAAATGTCGCACGTCGTATCTTTCGTGCTTGTGGCGTCGAGGACGAAGTGAATGGCGAAAGCGATATCGACTATTTGACCGGTTTGTCCGGGTCAGGGCCCGCGTTTCCGGCGCTATTCGGCGCCGCGATGATGAAAGATGCCGTCCATCACGGCCTTTCCACAGACATCGCACGCCGCGCCGTGAACACGGTGCTGATAGGGGCTGGGGCTTTGCTGGAGCATCGGGATGACTGTCCAAACAACATCGTCAATTCGTTTCTCGATTATCGGGGAACGACCGCAGCGGCAATCGAGGCGATGCGCGCTTTTGGCCTGGAAGCCACCGTTTCGGAAGGACTTTCGGCAGCATTCAGAAAATCGGTGAGTATGGGAGACGCCTCCTGACAACCGCTTGAGCGGGCTAACGCAGCGCCCCGCTTCGCAAAAGCGCCGCTTAAATAAAGGGAACGATAATGAACAGACTCCTTGCATCAACATGCCTGATGTTCGGCCTCCTGGGTGGAGCATCACTTGCGAACGCCGCAGAGTGTGGAAGCGTGACGATTGCGAGCATGAACTGGCAAAGTGCAGAAGTTCTCTCGAACCTCGACAAAATAATCCTGAACGAAGGCTATGGATGTAGCGCGGACATCACCGTTGGCGACACCGTTCCGACCATCACCTCAATGGCGGAAAAAGGCCAGCCGGATATCGCGCCGGAAGCTTGGATCGACCTTTTGCCGGATGTCGTGAAAAAAGGAACGGAAGCAGGCCAGATCATTCAGGTCGGCTCCCCTCTTCCCGATGGCGGCGTTCAAGGCTGGTGGATTCCCAAATATCTTGCGGACGCTCATCCCGACCTCAAGACAATCCCCGACATGCTGAAACACCCCGAACTTGTCCCCGATGCGGAGGATTCGAAGAAGGGCGCGATTTTCAACGGTCCCCAGGGTTGGGGAGGAACGGTCGTCACCTCGCAGCTCTACAAGGCTTTCGCCGGCGAAAAAGCGGGCTTCACGCTCGTGGATACTGGTTCGGCCGCCGGCCTCGATGGGGCGATTGCAAAGGCCTATGAGCGTCAGCAGGGCTTTGCGACATATTACTGGGCTCCGACTGCGCTTCTTGGCAAGTATGCGATGGTAAAGCTGGATCCCGGTGTGCCCCATGATTCTGCCGAGTGGAAGCGTTGCAACACTGTGGCGGATTGCCCTGATCCGAAGCCGAACGCCTGGCCGGTCGACAAGGTCGTGACCTTGGTCGCGAAGCCGTTCTCCGAAAAGGTCGGCCCTGAGGTCATGAGCTATCTCGAGAAGCGCTCCTGGAGCAATGACACGGTCGGCAAGCTGATGGCCTGGATGACTGAAAATCAAGCATCCGGCGAAGATGGTGCGAAACACTTCCTAAAAGAAAACAAGGACATCTGGACCAAGTGGGTCTCGCCTGAAGCAGCAGAGAAAATCGAAGCTTCTCTTTAAGTTCTGTGTGCGGTGCGTATCCATGCGCACCGCACGTAAACGCCGAAAATAAGAAGAATTTGGCCGGCTCTTTTTAAGAATAAGGGGAACCGCATGGAATGGTTTTACAAATTCCCGCATATGGATGATGACGCTCTTCGCAATCTCAAGAAGGCGATCGACGACGGGTTTCGCACATTCACCCGCGCTTATGGCGATGCGATCGAAGGTTTCTTCTCCCCGCTGCAGCATTTTCTCATCGCCGCCGACCGGTTTATGACGCAGACGCCGTGGCCGATCATCACCGTGCTTGTCCTCGCGATCGCCTGGGCGGCAAGCCGCAGCTTCAAGGTCGCATCAGGCTGTCTTTTTACGCTGCTGGCCATTGGCTATTTCGACATGTGGGACGACACCATGCGCACCCTCTCGATGATCTTTGTGTGCACCCTACTCTCTATCGCCATCGGTATTCCGGTCGGCATTTTAATGTCCCGGTCTGACCGGGTTCAGAGGATCGTCAATCCGATCCTTGACGTTATGCAGACCATGCCGAGCTTCGTCTATCTCATACCGGTGGTCATGCTCCTGGGGATTGGCAAAGTGCCCGGGCTGATTGCAGTCGTCATTTACGCCATTCCGCCGATGATCAGACTGACGGATCTGGGTATTCGCCTCGTCGACAAGGACGTCCTTGAGGCCGCCGATGCGTTCGGATCATCAGGCCGACAGAAGCTGTTCAAAGTCCAACTGCCGCTGGCGCTTCCGACCATCATGGCCGGCATCAACCAGACCATCATGATGGCACTCGCCATGGTCGTGGTCGCATCGATGATTGGCGTGCAGGGGCTTGGCCAGCCTGTTCTCAAGGCGATCGCGAACCAGTACTTCACATTGGGAATTTTCAATGGCCTTGCCATCGTCGGCATCGCCATAATCTTCGACAGAGTCAGCCAAGCCTATGGCAAGAGACTCCAAAGGCACCGGGAGATCGTCCATGGTTGATCACCATTTCGGCGGCATCAAAATCCGCCGCCTCTACAAGATCTTCGGGCCCAACGGCGCTACCTATGTCGACGCCGTCCGGAACGGTCTCGGCAAAGCCGAACTGAACGAAAGGCACGGACACGTGCTCGGTCTGAAAGATATCAACATCGAGATGCCGGCTGGTTCCATTCAAGTGATTATGGGGCTGTCGGGCTCCGGGAAGTCCACGCTGATCCGGCATATCAACCGTTTGATCGATCCGACCGCCGGCGAGGTTCGGGTGAACGGTGTCGACGTTGTCAAGATGAACCCCGCGGAATTGCAGGAGTTTCGTCGCCACCAGACGGCAATGGTGTTTCAGAAATTTGCGCTGCTTCCGCACCGCACTGTTCTTGAAAACACGATCTACGGATTGGAAGTCCAAGGCGTCCCGCGCTCCAAAGGCGTCGAAACAGCCATGCAATGGATCGAGCGCGTCGGGCTGAAGGGATTCGAACAGAAATATCCCAATCAGCTTTCAGGAGGAATGCAGCAACGCGTCGGCCTTGCCCGCGCGCTGGCCAACGACGCGCCGGTCTTGCTCATGGACGAAGCGTACTCGGCCCTTGATCCGCTGATCAGGACGGACATGCAGACCGTCCTGTTGGACCTGCAAAAGGAGATCAAAAAGACGGTCGTATTCATCACTCACGATCTCGATGAGGCTCTCCGCCTGGGTGACCAGATAGCCATTCTCAGGGACGGCGAGGTCATTCAGCAAGGCACCAGCCAGGACATCGTCCTCAGACCGGCCGACGAATACATCGCCAACTTCGTGAAGGAGGTCAATCGGGGCCGAGTGATCCACGTGGATGCGGTTATGACGCCGGCCGGGCCTGAGCATCGCCTGAATGGCACGAACATAGCATCGGGAACGACGATCGAAGATGCAATAAGGATATTGACCGATCGACGCGCGGACGAGGACGTCGCCGTGACGGATTCGACCGGAGCGGCTATCGGCACCCTTAGCCTCCGACAACTGGCATCTGCGATAGTCACTCCTCATTAAACTGGCCGCTCCGGCCTTCTGCAGAAGACCGGAGCGGCGCTTGAAACAAAGGAACCGACCAAAATCAATGAAGGGGGTCAATTTCTCGATTCGCTTGACAGGTCGAGTACTGCCGCGGCCCGGACTGCGTGAAACGCAGCTGACCAACGTGAGGCCCTCGTGACCTCTTCGATGTCGGCATTGGGTGCAGAATGCTCTTCGGCGTCGAAGGTGAGAAGGTCAACGAGCGATGCCTTGGTGTGCCCTCGATCTGCGACGAGATCACCGCCTCCTTGCGCACGAAGGCGTCGATGAACCAATCGAACGATGGCACCATCTCGCCTGCCAAATCGAGCCGAACGGGCGCCTGGTCGGCTTCCCGAAGGCGACGCTCAAGCTTGCCGTCAGTTATGAGCGGTGGCCAGGCGGGTCGCATTCCCCTGCCGACTCCACCAAGAACGAAGTCTTTATTAACAAGATTCGTTAGTAAAGGAATCGTTCCTCGTTCCTAGACTTCTGGAAAGGTGGCGGTACGATCGGAACCGGTCGTTTGATGCCCTGCCTGTCGCAGCAGGCCCTCGAGGCAGGTCGCCCATTCCTTGTTGCCATCTCTGAACGGACCAAGCGCATCGCCGGCAGGCTCCGGGAGATCGCCTGCAGCGGCGGCGAAGCGGCGAGCCTCCTGACTATCTCCCACGGCCGTGTGGCAGCACGCCTGAATGCGGAGCAGCGCCGGCCAGTCAGGCCGCGCCTTTAGCGCCGCACGCCCCGTGTCGAGCGCGCCCTCGAGGTCGCCCGAAAAGAACAGCGCAAGCATCAAGAGGCTGAACCAGACCGCATTCTGAGGATCGTGGGGGTTGAGTTCGAGGCCGCGAGCCAGCGGCTTTCGCGCACCGGCCGCATCGCCCACGAAAAGACGGGCCATGCCGAGCACGAGATACCCCAAGGCGAAGCTCGGACCGAGTTCGATGGACCGTTCCGCTGCGAGGATCGCCTGGTTAGCCCTGCCTGTGTAGGCCGACACAATCGCCAGCGCATAGTGGGCATACGGATTCCGGGCGTCGAGATATATCGCCCGCAGGGCCGCATCGAGTCCTTCCTTCCCGTCCGAGGCGGGATTTTCCGTCCAGCCATAGGCGATGAGGCCTGCGTTGACCCGCGCCCGCCAGATCTGCGCCTCTGGCAGCATGGGATCGAGCTCCGCGGCCTCTCGGAAGAATCGCCGTGCGAGAAGGTGGGTTGGCTGCGTTACCTTGTGAAAATTGAATGTGCCTTGCCGTACAAGGTCCCAGGCGGTGACGTTGCCGGTGTGCGGAGCAACCTGAAGTCCATGGCGCAACAGCAGTTCGGGCTCGACCGCAGCTGCGATCCGCTCGGCGATGGCGTCCTGCACCGCAAATACGTCGACCACTTGAAGATCGTAATGTTCGGACCAGACGGTGGCGCCCTTCATTGCGTCGGCGAGGTGCACCGATATCCGCATCCGATCGCCGGTATGCCGGATGGCTCCATCCACCAGAAAATCGACGCCAAGGTGGTGCGCGATAGACTTCGGATCCCTCGGGCCGTTCCTCAATGCGAAACTCGCCCCACGCGACGCGACGCGGAACCATCGGAACCGAGCGAGCGCCATGATCAGGTCGTCGGCGATACCGTCGGCCAGATATTGTCTCTCGGCATCGCCGCCGAGATTCTCGAAAGGCAGTACTGCAATCCCGGGGCTGGATCTCGCCTCCGAATGCCTTGGGCTATCGGGTCCGTCGGTCCGGCGCTCCACCGGACCGGAAAATCTGTATCCGACCCGCGGGACCGTGACGATCCAGTCGCCACCGTCTGATGCCGGGCCGAGCAGCTTGCGGAGGGCAGCAATCTGAACGGAAAGATTACTCTCCTCGACGGCGAGGCCCGGCCAAACGACATCCATCAGCGCCGACTTGGTGACGACGCGCCCATCTGCAGCGAGTAGAACGGCAAGCAGCGAAGCGCCACGGGCGCCGATGGCGACAGGCCGATTGTCACGGAGAAGGCATCCGTTCTCGGCAATGAACTCGAAGGGGCCGAATGCAAGGCGCGGGGTGCTCATGATTGGGGATGATACGCCCGATTTCGGAATTTTTTGGAATTTTTCGGCCCTCGTTTCAGGACTTGCGCCGGCTCCGCGAGCAAACTCAGCTCCATGCAGCAGTTGAGGTCCTGAGAGCGATGAAGAACGAAGCAATGCAACTGAAAAATGCTCATGTATTAACCGCGAAAATCGTAGGCGGGAGTGACAGCTATGTCGCCGAGCAGGGATCTGTCTATCGCTCGGGAGTCTCGGCGGAGAGCGTCGGATCCAGCATCCTGTGGCTCGGGATGATATCGCTACCCGCAGGGAGACGAACCAGCGCCCATCACCATCAGGGACACGAGACGGCCCTGCTTATGACCGCAGGCAAAGAGATCGAGATTTGGTCGGGGGCCGGGCTCGAACGGTGCGAAAAGGTCTTCCCCGGCGACTACCTATTCATTCCGGCCGGCGTTCCGCACGTGGCCGTCAATCGCAGCACGGAAACCGCCGAGTTCCTCGGTGCCCGCAACGACCCCGCAGCGAACGAGAGCGTCGTGCTGATGCCGGAACTCGACGACATCGTACCCTAATCAGGCCGGGAGGTGCGCTATGGCCATCATTAAACAACGTCTGGCCGCTATGGGTCTGGAACTGCCCGAGCCTCTGAAAGTGCGCGAAGGGCTGCATATGCCTTTCGCCTGGGTCCGGGTGCGCGGCACGCGCGCCTACATCTCGGGTCACGTCGCGTGTAACCGGGATGGGACATTGGCAAGGCCCCTCGGCAAGGTCGGGACCGAGGTTTCGCCGGAGCAGGGTTACGCGTCAGCGCGGCTCGTTGCCCTGGCCCATCTCGCGAGCCTCAAGCGGGCTGTCGGGAACCTCGATCGGGTTACGGCCTGGCTGCGCGTCTTCGCCATGGTGAATGTTGCTCCGGGATTCAATGAGACGCCGCTTGTCACAAACGGTTATTCCGACTTGATACTGGAGCTGTACGGGCCTGACGCTGGCGCTCACGCCCGCTCGTCCATCGGCATGGCCATCCCTTTGAACGCGCCCGTAAACTGCGAAGCGGAAGTGGAAATTGACGGGTGACCGCTTAGGATCGATCTTTAACCGTCTTCGAATCCCAAGGCCGTCTACAAAAAGCGTAGCGTCGTCGAGCGCATGTTCTGCCGCCTCAAGGATCGCCGGCGCATCGCTTGTCGGACGCTAAGCGGCGCGGTCGATCGCTACCCACTTGCAGATCAGAGCGACCCGGGCCGGCCCCACAGGCCCAGGTCTCCTGAGACGATTCGGCGTTGCACGTTCTCCAACTGAATCCCTGAGGCATGGATGCTGCGACGACGCGATTGCTTAAGAAACGTGGTTGAACACGATCATTTTGTCGTCGGCCATCTCTTCCATCGTCCAGGGAATGCCGCCGACCCCGTATCCCGACTGCCGGCGCCCTGCAAACGGCATCCAGTCGGTCCGGAAAGCGGTGTGGTCGTTCACGAGCACAGCCGACGCATCCAGACGCTTCGCCGCCCTCAGCGCAACTGCCATGTCGGAGGAAAAGATGCTCGCCTGGAACGCATATGGCAACGCGTTGGCAATGCGGATTGCCTCGTCAAGTTCGCTGTAACGATATACGCAGGTCAGTGGTCCGAAAACCTCGAGACGAGATACCCTGGCGTCTTCGGGAGGATCAAGAAGGACCGAAGGCAGGAGGGTGGTCTCTGACATCCGCCCTCCTCCGAGCTGCCTGGCGCCGGCGTCAACCGCTTCCTTGATCCAGCTCGCGACACGTTCGGTCTCGCGTGGCAGGATGAGCGGTCCGACCTCTGTCTCTTTCAGTGTCGGATCACCGACACGAAGGGTGCCGACCTTGGCGGCGAGAGTGTCCGTGAACGCGGTCAGAATGTCCTCATGCACGAAGAGACGCTGCGCGGACACGCAGACCTGCCCGGCATGATAATAGCCGCCTTTGACAATGGCGCCGACGATCACGTCGAGGTTTGCGCTGCGGTCAACGATGACGGGCGCCGCCCCGCCGTGCTCGAGCGCGCATCTGGTGCCTGGCGAAAGCTTGCTCTTGAGGTACCACCCAACTTTCGCAGAGCCGATGAAGCTTAAAAACGCGACGCGGTGATCGGTTGCGAACGCTTCGGCAAGCGCATTGTCCTCCGTAACGAATGTCTGACACCACCGCTCATCGAGGCCGGCTTGCCAGAGCAACTTGGCAATCTCCACGCAGGAAACCGGCGTCGTCG
Source organism: Rhizobium sullae (assembly GCF_900169785.1). Taxonomy (GTDB): domain Bacteria; phylum Pseudomonadota; class Alphaproteobacteria; order Rhizobiales; family Rhizobiaceae; genus Rhizobium; species Rhizobium sullae. Next base: position 17,718 of record NZ_FWER01000040.1, on the reverse strand, counting down.
CCGCCGGCTTTATGATCACCGGGCAACCGACGGCGATTGCTGGCGCGATCTGGTGGATGACGAGATTGAGCGGATGGTTGAACGCCGAAATCGCCGCCACCACGCCCATCGGCTCCTTGGTGGTGAAGGCCCATCGATTCGTGCTGGCAGCAGTAAGTCCCATCGGGATTTCCTTGCCGCCGAAGTTACGGAGTTCGTCGGCCGCGTTGACGAGGCCGTCGATCGCGCGTGTAACCTCAATGACCGCATCCGTAAGCGGCTTGCCGCCCTCGCGAGCGATCATCATTGCAAAGCGGTCACGGTTCTCCTCCAAAAGCTCCGACGCCTTTCTCAGGATCGCCATCCTCTGATGCGCTGGCAGCCAGGCATCGCGGTCGGCGAAGGCTTTCGCGGCGACAGAAAGCTTGTGATCGAGAGCCGCGGCATCGTCGGCCGGGACTTCCGCAATGAGTTCGCGATCAAACGCCTGGTAAACCTTCAAGTTGAGCGGCATCTCAGATCTCCAATATCGCGGGGAGCCGTTCACGGAGCTCCTTCACCAGCACCCGTTCGTTTTCCGAGTAGTCGACCGGGACGGTCACCAGATGCACGCCGCCGCCGGAGAACGCATTTTCGAGAACCTGTTCGAACTGGCCGATGTCATCGACCCTGGTCCCGCTCGCACCGTAGGACTCGGCATATTTTACGAAGTCGGGATTTGCGAACGTCATGCCGAAGTCAGGGAACCCGTCGACGGCCTGCTTCCAGCGGATCATTCCGTACGCACGGTCCTCGATGACGAGGACGACGAGGTTCAGTTTCATGCGCACCGCCGTCTCGAGTTCCTGGCTGTTCATCATGAATCCGCCGTCGCCGCAAATCGCCATGACACGGCGATCGGGGTGGAGCATCGAGGCGACCATGGCCGAGGGCAGCCCTGCTCCCATCGTGGCAAGCGCGTTGTCGAGCAGCAGCGTGTTCGCCATCTTCGTCCGATAATTCCGGGCAAACCATATCTTGTACATGCCGTTGTCGAGCGCGAGGATGCCGTCGTGCGGCATCACCTCACGGATGTCGTGGACAAGGCGCTGGGGCGTGAAGCGGTCCTCGGTGGCGCGGGCCGCGATGCGCTCGAGGATACGCTCCCTGAGGTGGAGCAGTGCCTGGGCGTTCGGGAGCCGGCCTTCAATGCGATCGGCAAGCGCCTTAAGCGACGGCCCGATGTCGCCGATCACCTCCGACTGTGGAAAATAGACCTGTTCGACGGTCGCCGGCTGGTATCCGACATGGACGACATGAGGGCCGCCCTTACCCATTATGAACGGCGGCTTTTCGATCGTATCGTGGCCGATGGTAATGATCAGGTCGGCCTGCTCGATGGCCTCATGGACATAGTCCCGCTCCGAAAGCGCGGCCGTGCCCATATAAAGTTCGGTCCCGCCTGGAACCGTGCCCTTGCCCATCTGGGTCGTGAAGAACGGGATGCGGGTGCGCAAGACGAACTGCGCAATGTCGGACGTCGAGCGCGGGCGCGAGGCAGCGGCGCCGAACATCAGCAGCGGACGTTTCGCTGCAGTGATGAGGGCGGCGGCGCGATCAAGCGCCGCATTGCTTGCGGTCGGCAGCTCGAGCTGATGTGGCGCGACCATGGCCATCGGCTGACATTCCTCGGCGGCGATGTCCTCCGGGAGCTCCAGGTGAACGGGGCCTGGCCTTTCCTCCTGCGCAATCCGGAACGCTTCCCTGACCGTCGTCGGGATCATCTGCGGCGATACGATCTGCCTTGCGAGCTTGGTAAGCGGCTTCATCGAGGCAACGACATCGACCACCTGGAACCGGGCCTGGCGAGACGACAGGATACCTTTCTGACCGGTAATCATCACCATCGGCATCGCGCCGAGCAGCGCGTATGCCGCACCCGTCGAAAGGTTCAATGCACCCGGCCCAAGCGTCGCCAGGCACACCCCCGGTTTTCCCGTCAGGCGGCCGTAGGTCGCAGCCATGAACGCAGCCGCCTGTTCGTGGCGGGTGAGCACCAACTGGATTGACGATTTGCGGATGGACTCGACGACGTCGAGGTTCTCTTCGCCGGGAATGCCGAAGATACGGTCGACACCTTCGTTCTCAAGTGCGGCCACGAGAAGATCAGAGCCTTTGGTCATGGATGGGTGCCTGTGCTGGTTGGCGTGTCAATCGGTCGAGGGTTCCAGGATTGGAAGACGGCAACCCTGAAGATAGGCGCCTTTGCGGCGTAGTCCAATCGGATTTGGCGCCGGTTCTGGCGGGGCGCCATCGGCTCATCGATTGTTGCCTTCAACGAGAAAGTCTGTCGCGACGGCGCCAGGCAGCTGATATTCTCCCCCAACCTTGGAGATCAGGCTCGGGATGAAGCCGGGCGGGAAGCCGATCTCGATTCCCGGTCCGCCCGATCCGGGCTTCGCGAGGCAGAACGGCGACGGCTGGCTGCGTCGACAGGTCATGCGCCTGCTGAGCTCCAGCATTAGGAGAAAATCTAAACGCCCCCCAAAGGATCGACTATTCGTTTCTCTGCGTGACAGCGAACGGCGGGCAGCTCGGAAACATCACCTCCCTGATCGAGGGGGGTCAAATCCGCCCAGTGATGGACGGATCTTCCCGTTCGAGAGGAGCAACGAGGTGCTGGGACTGCGCCGAAACGGGTCGGTGCGGCGAGCAGCACTAAAATGCGGCGTAGCTGCGCCATAAAACATAAAGGCTGACGCAGAAGACGACCCACCGGAAGATCTGGGCAAGTGCGTTTCGATGGGTTGCCAGCCGACTGGCGGCTATGGTGCCGACAATTCCGCCACCAATGCCGCCGGCAATAAAGTATCCGGCGGTCAGCCAATCGACAAAGCCAGACGCGGCATAGTTTGCGGCCGTCATCAGACCGAAAGTGCCAACAGCGAGAAGTGACGTGCCGACCGCATTGATGAGGGGCATGCCGGTGGAGAGTAAGAGGCCCGGGACGATGAGGAAGCCACCGCCTATTCCGAAAAAGCCCGAGCTCAGTCCGGTTGCAAGCGCAACCAAGCTCGTCTTCCCATGCGTCCGGGTCGTCAGCGATTGTGCTGTGACATCTGCCTGGCTCCTCGTCTTTCGCATGACAACACTGACGAACATCATCAATAGGCCGAACATGAAGAGCAGGCTTTGCCCCTCGGCGATCTTTCCAAGGCTCGAACCCAAATAGGCGCCGAGTGAACCGGTGATCGCGAAGATAACAGCGCATCGCCACCACACATGGCCCTTAATGGCATGACCGGCCAGGTTGAGGTAGGCGTTGACCGAAACGCCAAGGGCGCCGGTCCCGATCGCCATATGAACATCGCGCATCCCGACGACGTAGATCAACAGGGGCGTGGCGAGGATCGACCCGCCTCCGCCAATCAGACCGAGCGTACATCCGATCAGCGATCCTGAACCGATCGCGAGTAAAAGCTGCTGGAGAGAACCATCCACTTCGTTACGAACCCCAGACCGATCCTGGCAGCGCGTCGAGCGGGATCTTCAGATAACGCCGGCCATTTTCCTCGGCCTGAGGCAATTCCCCTCCACGGATATTGACCTGTAGCGCATGCAAGATGAGCGTTGGCATCGGCAATGTCCTGTCGCGGGTCTCTCGAAGTCTGATGAAGTCCCTCTCTGATTGGCCGGCCACGTGCGGGTTTTTTTCCTTCTGGTCCGCCACCGAACTCTCCCACAGAGCCTGGCGCCCCCCCGGCATATAGTCATGCCCGGTGAAGAGGCGGGTTTGGTCGGGTAGGCTCAAAATGTCCTGAATTGAGTGCCACAGGCTGGCTGCACTGCCGCCTGGAAAATCTGCGCGGGCAGAGCCGCTATCGGGCATGAAAAGTGTGTCGTGAATGAACGCTGCATCGCCGATGACATAGCTGATCGACGCCAATGTATGTCCTGGCGAATGCATGACGCGGGCTTGCAATTCACCGATGTTGAATGTCTCGCCGTCGCAAAACAGCCGATCCCATTGTGAGCCGTCGCAGGCGAGATCCGGCCAGTTATAGATCTGTTGCCAGATCTTCTGCACTTCCGTCACATGCTCGCCGATCGCTGTCGGCGCGCCGGTGTGTGACTTGAGATAACGTGCAGCCGAAAAGTGATCGGCATGCGGATGGGTATCCAGAATCCACTCGAGCGTCAGATCGTGGCTGTTGACATAGTCAAGGATACGGTCCGCATTTGTCGTTGCTGTCGAGCCAGACTTTTCGTCAAAGTCGAGCACTGGATCGATGATGGCGCATTTACGCGTACTCGGGCATGCAACGACATACTGGATACTGCCCGTGCGAGTATCGTAGAACCCAGCGACTTCAGGCTTTCGCATAGGCTGTGCCTTCTGTGGCTGCGGCTCGCGGAAAGAATCTAGCCCGGTGTGGATCGACGTCGTAGTCGGATTCGAAGGTCGTTGCGTCGGCCGCGATCTGCGCCACTGAATCGAGAATGAATTGTACCTTCTCGTCCGGCAGCAGAACGCTGAAATTCAGCCGGATGAAGCCGGGTTTCTTGATCTCCTCTCCGAAGAGAATGGCTTGCCTTATCTCCTCGGACTGCTGGTCATCGATCGACAACAGTCGATGGACGTATGGTCCGGCACAGGCGCAGCCACCACGGGCCTGGATACCAAACCGGTCGCTCAGCATGCGCGTGATCAACTGCTGGTGGACATACCCGCCCTTTGCGTTTTTCACCCGGAAGGAAAAAATCGGCAGCCGGTCGGGGTCGGATAGACCGAGGAGCTCCAGTTGCGGCACGTCCTTCCAAGCGCTGAATGCACGCTGCGCAAGCTCGCGATTGCGCCTTACCATCGTATCAAGCCCGATCGCATCCTTGACGATGAAGGCCAGCGCGGCACGTATGTCGCCGACCACGTTCGGCGTGCCGGCTTCCTCGCGGGACTCAAGACTGTCACTGTAATCATGCGTCTTCGGCGAGACGAACTTCACCGTCCCGCCGCCTGGCCACGACGGTTTATTCGTCGAAAGCGCGTCTCGACGGAGGATCAAGATCCCGGAGGCGCCGGGACCGCCGATGAATTTGTGAGGTGAGACAACGATGGCGTCGATCTCCGCATCAGCGGCGGGCGACATGGAAATCGGCACGTAGGGGCCTGCGCCCGCGTAGTCCCAAATCATCTTTGCACCGGCAGCCTTCACCATCGCTGTGATTGTCGCGACATCGCTGGTGATGCCTGTGATATTCGATGCAGCAGACAGGCTGCATATCGTCAGATCTGGCGATCCGTCCCGCAGCGCCTCTTTGAGAAGGGACAGGTCAGGCCCGCCGGACCCATGCTCGGCGATCTCAACGATCTCTGCTCCGCTCTCCCGCCAGGGCAGAATATTGGAGTGATGCTCATAGGGGCCGATAATGATCCGGGGGCGCTTGCCCGCGGCGGCAGCTTCGGCAACACCGAACAGCTTGACGAGGCGGTTGATCCCCGACGTCGCGCCGGAGCCGGTGAAGATCACGGCATGCCGTTCGGTGGCACCGCAGAACCCGCCGATCAGCGCGCGTGCCTCCCGCCGCATCCGGGTCATGAAACCTCCGCAGTAAGAAGCTTCCGTGTGACTGTTGGCGTAATAGGGAAGCACCTCCTCCAGGACGAAGTGCTCGATCTGATGGAGTGCGCGGCCTGATGCGACATAGTCGGCGTAAACCAGGTCCTTTTCCCCGTAAGGCCCGGCTATTTTCGCGGTCGCGCCGACGAGTCCATCTCTAAGTTCGGCAGTCACGCCTGCATTTCTCAGACTCTGGCGGAACCTGGAAAGAGGGGTTTCGGTCTGACTTGTCGCTGGGCGAACGGCTTCCACGGTCATTCTCCTTGGCTCGGGATATTGACACAGATTGTAATCTGCTCCACCGTGAGAAAAATCACTTATTTTCTGCCAATTTTCGCAAAAGACGTGTCACATGATCGATACTTTAAATAAAGTCGACACATTTGATATGAAGATTTTGACGGCCATGCAGATCGACGCGAACCTCTCGCAGCGTGATTTGGCGGAAAAGGTCGGACTGTCTCAAAATGCTTGCTGGCGGCGGCTCCAGCGCCTCCACTCGCTCGGTCTGATACGTGGATCGCACAGCGATATCGACCTCCAAGCGCTTGGGCTCGACCTGACCGTCTTCGTGATGATCCGCACTCGCCACCATTCAAAGGAGTGGAGTGAAAGCTTCCGTGCTCATGTCGAACGGCTGCCGGAGGTAATCGATTTCTATCGGATTGGTGGGGAGTGGGACTATCTGATCAAGGTCGTGACGAAAGGCATGTCCGGCTACGATGCGTTCTATCAGAAGCTGATCACGAATTTCGACCTTGCGACGGTGACAGGCTTCTTTTCAATGGAAGCGATCATCAACAATCGTCCAGTGGATCTGAGTAAACTGCGATGAGCGAGCAGGTGCAATGACGACCGCCCCTTGCAGCCTGCCCTGCTTGCGGGCACGCCGCTCGCCGTGTCGCGCGCAACTGCCGTCGCCACGCCGTGCCGCAGTGCCGCCGGTCAATTGCCCGATCCCGCCTTCGCAGGCCGCCATAGGCGGCAAGTAGAGCGTGGCCCGAAGCGCGACGCCCCTGTAATTCAAGAGTTGCGAAGTTTGGTCTATCCCAAGTGGATATGCCGGAGGTACGCCATGACCAATGCCACGGTTTTCATCAGCAATCGCAGCCAAGCGGCCCGGCTTCCTAAGCCTGTCGCCCTTTCCCGAAGACGTGCATCAGGTCGACATTCTCAAGATCGGCCGCAGCCGGTTGCCTTATCGGTTAATTGCGCCAGCTGCTGTGCGTGAGCAACTCGTTCGACTGAACTTGACCCGGTGCACCTTCCTTGCTCTCTTGAAGTCTCAGGCCGCTGTCGTCAGCGTCGACCTGCGGCTATGCGAGACTGATGATCTCGCCGCGCCGGTGTCTGTCAGTGCCAATTGGAGAGCGGGAAGTGAGACCATATACTGCGAAGCTCGAGGATGCCGGTGCCGTCCCGGTCTATGAAGATCCCGCCGACCTAGATCATCAAGTCGACGAAGTTGGAGGGGAGAGATAGGTGGCGAAAACACGGGCGACATCGAGCAGTATCGGCTCCCCTGCACGGCTCTCGTTCCCAATTGCGGAAAACCGCAGCCAGGCGCTGGGCGAGATCCACGCGCGCCCGTTCGTGGCAGTTACGTGCCCGCGGGTGATCCTTCAACTGGCTTTTTTGATGGAGTCTGGCCAAGCCAGCCATCAAGAGGCAATCGAGGATCTTGCACGCTCCCAAGGGGCGGCGGTGCCAGATCGAGCCTCTAGACATTGCGCAGTGCAATGGGGCCAAGGGACGTTGCGCTGGGAAAGACATACGGAGTTCTCGACATGGTTCTGGGACGGGCCTGCAGCGACGGAATTCGGAGGAGCCATTCCACGTCATCCCTTTGGAGGGAACTTCCGCGCTCCAGGTAGCCTAATCTCAGGTATCCGGCTCGAGATTTGGCCGGAGGGGGCAGCGGCAGAAAACGCGCTGGCGTTATTTGACATCGCAAGTCTGTGTCGAAGCCGCGTTCGCGGTGGTATGGCGGAGGTCGCCACCGATTTTCGGCAGGATGGCGATGGTCTGACCCGCATGTTGCTCATCGACCGCGGTCTCACCGACCTCGGTCGCGGCGCCACGGTGCAATGCCTCCTTGACATCGAAACCTACCGCACTCTTGCAACACTGGCTCTACCTCTGGCCCAGTCATTATCCCCAGAGATACGGCAGATCGAAGAATCTCTGGGCGCAGTCACACAGGAAATGAGGGGCCAGGTGTGGGAGAGCGCCGATGGAATGCTGACCGAAATAACGAGGCTGGCATCGGAACTAGAGGCAAACGCGGCCCAGTCGCTTTATCGGTTCGGAGCCAGCAAAGCCTATGACTCGATCGTAAGCGAACGTATCGCCTCGCTCGGCGAGGAGCCGATTGCCGGCGAGACATTGGGTTCCTTCCTGGAACGGCGGCTTGCCCCGGCCATGCGCACGTGCAAGTCGCTCGAAGAGCGCCAGGGAAATCTGTCGCTCAAGCTTTCGAGGACGACAGATTTGCTGCGCAGTTGGGTTGACGTAGGTCTCGCACGCCAGAACACCGCACTCCTTGCGTCGATGGATCGACGAGCAAAGCTTCAGCTCCGGCTCCAGCAAACGGTTGAGAGTCTCTCGGTCGCGGCCATTTCCTACTATATCATAGGCCTACTCAGTTACGCAGCGAAGGCCTTGAGCCATGGCCTCTCCGAGACAATGTCATCCGTTGCATTGGGAGTGTCTGTACCCGTCGTAGTGGTCTTTGTCTGGATCTTTGTTCGAAGTGTGAGGCGCCGGCACGCAGACTCTTAGAGGGCTGATCGGGCCAAACTAGCCGCGACGTCCAGTTTCTCCTGCGATTGGAACCGGAAATTTCAAGCTCCCGCATGCCACAAAAAGGATCACCTGCGGTCGGCGGCGCCGCTGTTGTACGCGATGGTGGCGCGACCCTGTCCCCCACACGCAGGAGCGGCTGGTGGAGATGACCAATGGCTGTATTTGTTGCACGTTACGCGATGCCTGCTCAATGAGGTGCGCGGCTGAACAGAACCGGTTCGCCTACCTATTGATTGAATCGAGGGGTATTCCGGAGCCCCTGCCGATTGCAGCGACCTTCGATTTCCGCGACGAGAATGGCCGGAGCCTTTCGGACTGTCGACGCTTGACACAATGGTTATGGATGGCTCGCCGTTTTGGGATGCACCGCCCAATGCCCGGGTTCAAAGATTAGTGGAGGAGCTGAAGCACCCTCTGGTTGCTGACACCGTTAAATAGGCAGCAATGCACTTCGATTATCAATGTCGAATGCTAATTAACGTCGGCACATTTAGTCGATTCGGAAGGGCCGAGGTTTTCCCTATCAGGAGATTCAACGCCATTGATGTCGTCCACAATCACAATGACGGAAAGCCTGTTTTCCGACCTGCGTGGTTGATTGAGAATTCTTCTCGACCTCGTACGAAAGGGGCGGTCTTGCATGACCGGCGTTTCAAACAATCTGTCCGCGCGCAACCACCGGCCAGATCTCCGGCTGTTGGAAGCCGTCGCTCACCACCACGAGACGATCAACCATATTGGAGACAACGCAAGCGTGATTGGGGACGATGCGGACTTGGTCACCAACATTCAGGCCAATTAGCCCGTCGGCAACCAGCCGCCCGTGCTCTTCAGAAAGCTGATCTATTACGATATCGTCCCGACCGACCACATGTCCGTAACCAGAAAGTCCAAGCAGATCGGAGGTAAGCACCTTCGAGCCGGCGTCGATAATTGCTCGATTGCTTGATGGAACCGACACAACTGTAGCCAGCACCGTCAGCGCGCAGTCTTCCCAACCGCAGGCACCGCGTGAAACGAGCGATCGATCGTTATAGACGTAGGTGCCCGGTCGGTATTCCGTTGTTACGGGCGCTTCGGCTGCGTCCATCATTGAAGGGGTTCCTCCGGAGGTAATCACCGGGACTGCGAGGCCACTTGCCTCAATGCGAGCTTTCGCTTGCATCATGAAGCTTTCAACTGCCTCAGCGCCGTTCACCGGGGGGTATGTCATCAACCCACCAAACACGAGGCCGGGTGCGGCGGCGATCTTATGCGCGAGCAACAACGCCTCCTCCGGGCTTGCGACGCCGCAACGGTCTGCGCCTGTATTGCATTCGACAAGGACCCTGAGCGGCGTTGGCTCACTTGCAAAAGCGGACGAGAGTCCATCAATGACAGTCTCGTTGTCGGCAACAACACTCAACGCGACCTTGCGGGCCAGGATTTTCAAATGCTTCAGTTTTTCCGCACCCAGAATGTTGTAGGTGATCAGAACATCCCTAATCTCCGGGCTGCCCGCAATCATAGCTTCCGCTTCAGATAGCTTCTGGCAGGTGATGCCGATCGCACCTGCCCGCAACTGCATCTCTGCAATGGCGGGAAGCTTATGCGTTTTGATATGTGGCCTCACCTTCAAACCATGTGCATCCGCATAGTTCTGAAATCGACGGATATTGCGATCAGCAATATCCAAATCGACCAGAACGACGGGTGTATTCAGCCCATGAAATGACATCGTTGCCATGCTCAAAAGTGCTCCACTGAGTGCTGATCGAACTCGTCTGAATCTGAACCGCGCTTCTCACCATACATCATCCCTTGACAATCTATGCATCTTGGCGCTCACTACGTCAATCCGATAAAGCGGACTCATGTCCGATATATTGGACATCAAAAGAACGAACTGTTCATCAGGGGAACATCATGACCATCTCACTGCGCACCAGCGCGCTCTCGCTGGCCACCGCTTTCGTCCTTTCCGCAATGCCGGCCGCTGCTCAAGAGGCAAAGAGCAGGCTCGATGAAGTGTTGTCCCGTGGCCATCTGGTCATGGGTACCGGCAGCACCAACGCGCCTTGGCACTTCAAGAGTGCCGACGACAAGCTCCAGGGCTTTGACATCGATATGGGCCGCATCGTGGCCAAGGCGCTCTTCGGCGATCCCGACAAGATCGAGTTCGTCAACCAGTCGTCCGACGCCCGCATTCCGAACATCACGACCGATAAGGTGGATCTCACCTGCCAATTCATGACCGTCACGGGCGAACGCGCGCAACAGGTTGCTTTCACGATTCCCTACTACCGCGAGGGCGTGGGCCTGATGCTGAAGTCTGATGGCAAGTATGCAGATTATGCTGCACTTAAGGCTGCGGGCTCTTCCGTGACTGTCTCAGTGCTGCAGAACGTCTATGCGGAATCGATGGTTCATGCCGCTCTCCCGGAAGCGACCGTGGACCAGTATGAATCGGTGGACCTCATCTATCAGGCGCTGGAATCCGGCCGCGCCGATACGGTTGCGACGGACCAGTCCTCGCTTGCCTGGTACATGACGCAGAACAGTGGCCGCTACAAGGACGCGGGCTATGGCTGGAATCCACAAAGCTACGCCTGCGGCGTCAAGCGCGGCGATCAGGACTGGCTGAACTTCGTCAACACCGCCCTGCACGAAGCAATGACCGGTGTCGAGTTCGATTTCTATGCCAAGTCCTACAAGACTTGGTTTGGCAAGGATCTCACGCCGCCGCAGATCGGTTTTCCGGTTGAATATAAGTAAAATCGTCTAGGACGGAAGGTCTCCTTCCGTCCTTTCCTCGCCCTTGATTGCAGGACTGCGCCATGGGTTATACGCTTAATTTCGCCGCCGTCTGGCGCAGCTTCGATCAACTCCTGGAAGGCTTGCTGCTCAGTCTCGGCCTGGCTTTCGTTTCCATCGCCATCGGTGCAGCGCTCGGTCTGCTCGTTGCCTTTGCATTGACATCGAAAAGCGGCTGGGTGCAGAGACCGGCAGCGCTCTATGTCACGATCATTCGGAATCTGCCGATTCTCGTCCTCGTTCTCTTCGCCTTCTTTGCCCTGCCGCAGCTGGGCGTTCGGCTCGGCAAGATCCAGAGCTTCATCGGCGTGCTATCGATCTACTCCGGCGCTTATCTTGCGGAAGTGTTCCGGGCCGGATTGCTGTCTATTCAAAAAGGCCTGACGGAAGCCGGTCTTGCGATCGGGCTGACGCCGACGCAAATTCGGGTCTCAATCATCACACCACTTATGCTGCGCAATGTATTGCCATCGCTTTCTTCGACGATCATCTCCTTATTCAAGGATACCTCGCTCGCAGCCGCAATTGCCGTGCCGGAGCTGACCTTTGAAGCGAGGAAGATCAACGTCGAGAGCTTCCGCGTCATCGAGACCTGGCTTGTCGCCTCGGGCCTCTATGTTGCAACCTGCTCTGTGCTTGCCGCGCTGATGCGCGTCGTCGAGCGCCGCCTTGCCGTTCCGAGGTGATGCCCATGGCAAGCATTTCTCCTTTTCTCGACCAGCTTTGGATTGCCCGCTTCGTTATCCTGAAGGGGCTCGGCGCCACAGTTTCAATCTCGCTGCTTGCGATCATCGTCGGGTCACTGCTCGGAGTTCTTGTCGGGCTGGCGCTCGTCTACGGCAATCGCATACTGCGGCTGATCGTCCGAGCTTACACGGACTTCATCCGAGGAACACCGGTTCTGGTGCTCGTCCTGGCAAGTTACTATGTGCTTTCGACCGTCGGAATCGAACTCGGCCCATTCCAGGCAGGTGTGCTCGCCTTGGCAGTTTTCTGCTCCTCACATGTCGGAGAAATAGTACGCGGCGGCCTGCAGGCCATTCCTGTGGGCCAAACCGAAGCGGCAAAAGCGATCGGCCTCACCTTCGGACAAACGTTTGCCTATGTCCTTTGGCCGCAAGCGTTGCGTCAGTTCCTACCCGCGTGGGTTAACACCGCGGCAGAAATGGTCAAAGCCTCGACGCTTCTTTCGGTGATCGGAGTGGCCGAATTGCTGTTGCGAACGCAGGAGATCATCTCGCGTAATTTCATGAGCCTCCAGTTCTACTTCTTTGCGGGGCTTCTCTACTTTGTAATCAATTACGGCATCGAGCGTTTCGGCAAATATGTCGAGCGCAAGACAGCCGTACCGTCGTGAGGGCTCAACCATGAGCAAGGTACTTCTCGAAATTCAGGGGCTCCACAAACAGTATGGCGCGGTTGAAGTGCTGAAGGGCGTTGATTTGACCATGCACCAGGGCGAGGTCATCTCGATCATCGGCTCGTCGGGCTCCGGCAAAACAACAATGCTACGCTGCATCAACATGCTCGAAGAATTCCAGGGCGGGCGCATCCTTCTGGAGGGTGAAGAGATTGGCTACGAGCAGTCAGGTGGGATCCGCAAACGCAAGAGCGAACGGGATATCGCGCGTCAACGTGCGCTGACTGGAATGGCGTTCCAGCAATTCAACCTGTTCCCGCATATGACGGCCGCCCGCAATGTCATGCTCGGCCTGGTGAAGGTCAAGAAGATGCCGCGCGAGGAGGCGCGCGCCATCGCGGAAAAGTGGCTCGAGCGGGTGGGTCTCGCGTCTCGTGCCGATCACTACCCCGGCCAGCTCTCCGGTGGACAGCAGCAGCGCGTTGCGATTGCCCGTGCCATCGCGATGAACCCGCGCCTGATGCTGTTTGACGAAGTCACGTCCGCGCTCGATCCGGAGCTCGTCGGCGAAGTTTTGCAGGTTATCAAGGGCTTGGCGGCCGATGGTATGAGCATGCTGCTCGTCACCCACGAAATGCGCTTTGCCTACGAGGTTTCCTCCCGCGTGATCTTCATGAATAAGGGTGTGATCTGTGAGGAAGGACCTCCGAAAGAGATGTTCGTAAACCCGAAGACCGAGCGGCTGGCCGAGTTCCTGAAAACGTCCAGTTTCAACTGACGGGAACCAGGTGATCGAGCATTGCTTTCCAAAAAAGAAAGAGAGATCGTATGACTATCAAGCGCTACGGCGTCGGAGAAACCGGGGCTGGCGGACAACCCCTGCCCTTTGCCCGCGCCGTTGAGGCTAATGGCTGGCTTCACGTATCGGGCCAGGTGCCGATGGAGAAGGGCGAAATCATCGGCGGGGGCATTATCCCCCAGTCCCGCAAGGCAATCGAAAACCTGATCGCCATCCTGGACGAGACCGGCTATGGAATCGAGGACGTTGTGCGTGTCGGTGTTTGGCTCGACGATCCGCGCGATTTCTGGAGCTTCAACGGGGTCTATGCCGAGTACTTCGGGAAAAACCCGCCAGCGCGCGCTTGCGTCCAGTCGCGGATGATGGTCGATTGCAAAGTCGAAGTGGACTGCATCGCCTATCGTGCCGACAGGACGTGAGGTCATGGGATGCGGCCCTGTACGGGTCGTGTCCGACATCGAACGAGGTAATTATGGCCGACAGCGCAGAGGACATCACATCGCGACGCATGCGTGGGCTTGATCGCGCCTTCGAGATTCTTGAGTTTCTGCGGGTCAAGCGTCAACCGATGAGACCAAACGAGATCGCCGTTGAAATTGGTGCTCCCCGCTCCTCGGTCTATGAGTTGGTCAATCTCCTCTTGCGCCACGGCATGCTCGACTACCAAGGCGGCGATGGGCGGGTCTTCGTTGGGCGGAAGCTGTATTTTCTCGGCACGGCTTACGCCGATCAGTTCGATCTGATGCGCGAATCCGAAGAGATGCTGGTGCGTCTTGCCACCGAAACCCGTGAGACAGCGCAGATGTGCCTATTGGAGGGCAACAAATATACCGTGGCGATGATGCGGGAGGGAATCAGGCCTTTCCGGATTTCGTCCAACATTGGCGAGTTAGTGCCGATCCCATGGACGGCCTCTGGACGGCTCCTCGTCTCACATCTGACAGACAGCGAAATTCTCGATTTCATCCCAGCAGATGACTTTGTGCTGCCGAATGGCAATCCCCTTGATCCGGCGAAGTTCATAGCCGAGGTTAGACAGGCGGCGATCGACGGCTATTTTACCTTCAATAGCGCGGTTGAGAATTTTACCCATTGCTTTGCCGCTCCGGTAAAACAGGTCGACGGCCAAGCGGTAGCAACTCTTTGTCTCGTTGCGCCAAAGGAAGACGGATTGCGCAATCGTACGCAGTATCTCGAGAGCCTTCTTGCGGCTTCGAACGAGATCTCGGAGCGACTTGGCTTCAGCGCGACTCGCGCTAGGATGGCGAGATAGTGGGATGCCTCGGGATCAGGACATTCCCAACAACGTGAGGCGCGCATAATAGCTCTTTAGGACGTATTCAGACTTTTTTGTTACGAAGACGTAAGTCTGCTTCTTGAACCGGAGAGTCGATGATGGGCGTCGCGACGCTAGAGGACGTCGATCGTCAAATCGGCAACGGATTTAGGCTGCTACGTTTTACACCAACCGTTGAGGCGGCTTTCCTTTGCGACTATGCGGCAAGCCGGGTCAGGCTCGCAGCCATCTGGGCTCTGATCGGCACGCTGATCTACGATATGGTGTTCTTCGGCGACGCCACGATGATGCCGGATGTGTTCTCCGAACTCGTTGCGGTGCGGTTTGGAGTTTTCACGCCATTTGCGTTGTTCAGCGTGCTGGCCTTGAGGCGCTGGCCGACCGCACGGAACTACGACTTGCTATCCATTGCCGTCGCGTTGCTCGGCGTTCTTTTGCCGATGTCGGTCGCGGTCTACAGTCATAGTCCCTACTTGTTCGTCTACCAGAACGGCAATGTCGCCGCATTCCTGTTTTTCGTCATCGCGCTGCGGCCGCGCTTTGCGACCATCGTGCTCGGCCTCGTGCTGATGTGCACCGTGCAATTCACGACGACGAAGTTGAACGGGTCCTTTGATGCGGTCACCTATACCGGAATTGTCACCTTTTACGTTACCCTCGCCATTTTTCTGGCGATGAGTGCCTATTTCATGGAGCACAAGGATCGGATGAATTTCCTCCATCAGCTGCGCGGCGGCCTGCTGCATGCTGAGCTGGAGCGCAAATCGGAGCGCGATGAACTCACCGGCCTTTTCAACCGCCATTCGCTGGCGCGGAATCGCGATACGATCTGGTGCGGGGGAGATGCCGCCGCTTCGGTCGCGGTGATCATGCTTGATATCGACAGGTTCAAGCTCTTCAACGATGTTCACGGCCATATCGACGGCGACGACTGCATCCGCGCCGTCTGCCGGTGCATTTTGCGCGAAGTGGCAAGTGCGGGCGAAACCTTCCGCTTCGGCGGCGAGGAGATCCTCGTGTTGATGGCCAATGCCGACCGCGATGCGGCACAAGCGATGGCGGAAAGGACAAGGGCGGCGATAGAATCCCTCGGTATCCAACATCGCGGGCTCAGCGACGGACACGTCGTCACAGCCAGTCTCGGCGTGGCTTATGGCAAAACGTCGGAATTCTCGCTTGAGGACCTGATCAAAGGCGCCGATGCTGCGCTCTATGACGCGAAGCGGAACGGCAGGAACACCGTTTCGATGTTCATGGCCGCAATGGCGGATCGTTCCGGAGAAGCCAAAGGGACGATGGAGACAGCGCTTCTGACTTGTTGACCAGCTGACGGCTAGTTGATTCGTTCTTCCGGCGACTTTGCGCGCCCGAAAAGCGGGTCACCGAGCACCCCCGTCGTCCCTTTCTCACCTGCGGTCACACGGAGCCGCGCTTGCAGTTCAGAACAGTTAAAGGTGAGCTTGCCCACTCGCACGTGATTTTGCCCCGAGGATAAAATCAAACACCGGTTCAGGCTGTCCCGGCATCGTCGACGCTAAAACAGCGGGCGTTCTCGCGGCTATCTCCACGTGCTCAGCAAGCACCGCCGGCGACATGCCAAGTGCCCGCGCGAAGGGGTGACGCGGCCCTATCATCAATCGGCGAAACAATGCGGCGGCGCGTCCGGCATGACGTACGGTTGCGTCATGTTTACCCTCGCGGATTTTCACACCCGCCGCCGAAACCAGAATTAATCCCTTCAGGAGCATGCGCATTGCACTGCCGCGTTCCGCTACCTGCCAAAGGCCTTCCCAAGCCTCATGCGCCTCCCAGTAATAGCCGTGATTGAAGAGATCTTCGCCCCAGGCGAAGGCGTCAGAATCCAACGATGCCTTTGCTGCGAGGGGCAAAGGTCCGACATGATAGCTGTGCCCCGCGGGATCACGCACCGGATGCGGCTGCCGACCCGGCAGATAAGCATAGTCCGGAAAACTTCTTTGCGGCAACAAACGAGGACGTTTCACAACACCGATAGCCGAAGCGGATGACATAATGGCAATGACCATGGTCCCATATAAACCTGTTGCCAAGTCTGTTTGCAAATCGGCCGAGCGCTTCTGGTCCATGATGCTTGCGACGGAGATGACGGAAAAACTTTGGACGAAGAAAGAAGCGGGCACGGTGCGAACTGTTTCCGTGATCTGACCGGATCGCTCAAATGGAGAAATACGTATCCACTCGGCGTGGTTCGAACACTGCCGTCGTCTTCTGCAGTGGCGACGGTCATCCTTGATATAATTCATCCTCGGAGAGAGGTGGCTCATCCGTCAGGCCACCATCAGCGGGGTCCTTGCGGTCGGCCAAATTGCTCAATCGAACAACAAGTCGGGAACGGCAGGCCCTGTCACAGCGTTTTCAAACGAGCGAGCCTGATCGCTATCAAAGCGTCTTGCCGTCGCGCGCGTATAGTCGCCTCAAACGGAGGTAAGGTCATGGCGCACAAGCAAGTCCTGTTTTCATCTGATCACACTCGACCGCACCCGGCCTTTGCGCGCGGCGAGAAAAAAGGAGAGCTTTCACATGACATCCTTGGACGATAGAAGACGGGCGCTTGAAGACAAATACATTCTCGACCTTGAGCGATCACTGAAGGTTCGGGCCCGCCGAAACCGCCTGTTGGCAGAATGGGTTGCCGCTGCAATCGGCCGAAACGACCTCGAGGCTTATGTGGATGAGGTTGTGGCAACGGCCCTCGCCTCACCGGAAGATCAGGATTTGCTGCGGAAGATTGTCGTGGACTTCAATGCCGCCGGCCAGGCTGCCGATGAAGCATTCATTCGCGAAAAGATGCACGACCTCATGTACACGGCTGCCGAAGCCATGGAGAGCGAGGCCGCAACGCCCAGCTAGCAGACGACCGACGTACTGTATGCAGGCGTCAGGGAGCAACCGAACTGGCTGCGATGTCCTCGATCGTCCGCAAGGCCTCGCCGCGTGCGATTGTCTCGGTCTCTTTCGCAGCCTTTGCCGCCACGGCAAAGATTCGGCTGCTTTCGCGCGCATAGTCCGTGATCATTTCTGCTGAGAAATCATTGAAAACGTCTAATGC
>NZ_FWER01000073.1 GCF_900169785.1 Rhizobium sullae | reverse complement strand
GCGGGCGGCAGCGAGCCGCAACGGCTTCGATGTCGACCAGCGCCTCTGGGAAGACCTCAACGCGCTTTCCCGCTCCCGAATTCTGGCCTTCGAAGGGCAAAGATCATGAGCCTATTTGCCGTCCTGAGGCTGCCGCGCGAAATCTTGTTTGGTATCGGCCAGCGCCATGCGCTTGCGAGTGTAGCGGGCAGGACCGGCCGGCGCGCACTCGTCTGTACGGACGCGCGTTTTGCCGCGACACCCGTCTTCGCCGAAATGATTGCCGCGCTCGAAGCTGCCGGCATCGTTGTGCTGGTGCATGACCAGACGCTGCCGGACGTGCCGCGCGATACGGTCGCACTTTGCGTCGAGGCCGCGCGCGGCTTTGCGCCCGACATGGTGATCGGCATCGGCGGCGGCAGTTGCCTCGATATGGCCAAATGCGCCTCGCTGCTGCTCACCCATGGCGGCGGGCTCGGCGATTACTACGGTGAGTTCAAGGTGCCGGGACCCGTCCTGCCGGTCATCGCCGTGCCGACGACGGCGGGCACGGGCTCCGAGGTCACGCCCGTGGCGGTCATCTCCGATCCAGACCGCACGCTGAAGGTCGGCATTTCGAGCCCCTACCTCATTGCGGCAGCGGCGATCTGCGACCCGGAACTCACTCTCTCCTGCCCGCCGGAGCTCACCGCAATTGCCGGTGCGGACGCCCTGACCCATGCGATCGAGGCCTTCACCGCGATGCGCCGGCCCGGCGATCCGGAACTCGCGCAGCAGCATGTCTTCGTCGGCAAGAGCGATCTCTCGGACCAGTTCGCGCTGCATGCCATCCGGCTCCTCGGTCGGAGCCTGGAAAATGCCTTCGCCAACGGCTCGGACATCGATGCGCGCGCCGAGGTGATGATGGGCGCGCTCGCGGCAGGCTGCGCCTTCGGCACGGCGGGCACGGCAGCCGCCCATGCGGTGCAATATCCGGTCGGCGCCGTGACCCATACGGCGCACGGCCTCGGCGTCGCGACCATGCTTCCCTATGTAATGACCTATAATCGCCGCGTCGCGAGCGCCGAAATTGCTGTTGTCGGCAGGGCGCTTGGGCTGGATGCCGCCGGTGTGGAAGACGAGGAGACGCTTGCCGATGCGGCAATCGGCGAGGTGAGCCGCCTTTTCGCCGCCATCGGCATCTCGCCGACGCTCGCCACGCTTGGCCTGCCGGAAAACCGGCTCGACTGGACCGCCGAGCAGGCGCTTGGGATTGGCCGTCTGATCAAGAACAATCCGCGTTCCCTGGATTCGGCCGCCATGCGCGGCCTGGTGCGCGCCGCCTATGATGGCGACCTGGCCGCTTCCGCCCTCTGACCTTGAGAAAACATCATGAACGTCAACCAGCATTCTTCGCAGCCCGGCCACGATCGCTTCGGGTTCAGCTCGTTCTCCGATGGCCTTTATATTGGCGGCGCCTGGCGGTCTGCCGCGGGCGAGAGCCGGATCCAGGTGATCGATCCCTCGACCGAGGCAGTCATTACCGCGGTGCCCGATGCGACCGTCGCGGATGCGGCGGCGGCCGTCGAGGCCGCTGCAAGCGCGGCGGAAGGCTGGCGCGAGACGCCGCCGAGAAAGCGTTCCGAGATCCTGCGCCGCTGCTTCGAACTCATGATGGAACGCTCCGAAACGCTCGCCACACTCATTTCGCTCGAGAACGGGAAGGCGTTGCGCGACGCGCGCGGCGAGGTGGCCTATGCGGCGGAATTCTTCCGGTGGAACGCGGAGGAAGCGGTGCGCATCTCCGGCGAGTTCGGCATCGCCCCGTCCGGCACGAACCGGATCGTCGTCGATTACCAGCCCATCGGCATCTGCGTTCTCATCACGCCGTGGAACTTCCCAGCCGCCATGGCGACACGCAAGATCGCGCCAGCCCTTGCTGCGGGCTGCA
The DNA here is from genome assembly GCF_900169785.1 of Rhizobium sullae. Taxonomy (GTDB): domain Bacteria; phylum Pseudomonadota; class Alphaproteobacteria; order Rhizobiales; family Rhizobiaceae; genus Rhizobium; species Rhizobium sullae. Next base: position 18,963 of record NZ_FWER01000073.1, on the reverse strand, counting down.
CCGTCATCCTGAAGCCCGCGAGCGAGACGCCGCTGACGGCCTATGCGCTTGCCGCCCTCTACGAGGAGGCTGGCGTGCCGCCAGGCGTCGTCAATGTGCTGACGACATCGACGCCAGGCCCGGTCACCGCCAACTTGCTTGCCGACCCACGCGTTCGAAAACTGTCCTTCACCGGCTCGACGGGCGTCGGCCGTATGCTTCTGGCGGAAGCGGCGAAGAATGTCATCTCCTGCTCTATGGAGCTCGGCGGCAACGCACCGTTCATCGTGTTTGACGATGCCGATATCGACGCGGCGATCGAGGGCCTGATGGTAGCGAAAATGCGCAATGCGGGGCAGGCGTGCACGGCCGCAAACCGCATCTATGTCCAGTCCGGTATCCACGATGTCTTTGCGGAGAAATTCACCCAACGGATGGCCGCCCTCAGGGTCGGCCCGGGTGTGGATTCGGATACGGAATGCGGTCCGATGATCACGCGCAAGGCGGTGGAAAAGATCGACCGGCTCGTTGCGGACGCGATTTCGCGGGGAGCGCGCGTTCTCTGCGGCGGACAGGCACCGGCAGGACGCGGCTTTTTCTATCTGCCGACGGTGCTTGCCGATGTTTCCCCGGCCTCCGACATGGGTTGCGAGGAGATTTTCGGTCCGGTCGCGCCGCTCTACCGTTTCGAGAGCGAGGCAGAGGTCGTCGCCATCGCCAACGATACGGAATATGGCCTCGCCGCTTACATCTATACCCGCGACATCGGCCGTGGCATGCGCGTCGCCTCGAAGGTGGAGGCAGGCATGGTCGCGCTCAATCGTGGACTGGTCTCCGATCCCGCCGCCCCCTTTGGCGGTGTGAAGCAGAGCGGCCTTGGACGTGAAGGAGGGCAGCATCACGGTATCGCGGAGTTCATGGAAGCCAAGTACATTGCGACAAGTTTCTAAAGGAGGAACCTGTGGCCGCCGATCCGTTCCGCATTCGTGACCATGTCGCAGGGTTCGACGACATTGTCGGCGATATCCGTGCCCGCAGCCTTGTCACCCGCCGCACCGTCGCGATGGAGGCCAACGTCGCCTACGGTCGTGAGGCGGGCGAGACGCTCGACATCTTCCTGCCAAATGGTGCCGGCTCGGACATGCCGATCCACATGTTCATCCATGGTGGCTATTGGCGGATGTTCTCCAAGGAGGACTATTCCTGCGTCGCTGAGACCGTCACCCGCGCCGGGGCTGTCGCCGCCATCATCGATTATTCCCTGATGCCCATGGCGAGGATGGACGTCCTAGTCGGTCAGGTCCTGAAAGCCAAGGCTTTCCTGCTGGCGCACGCCGGTCGCTTTGGCGCGACACCGAATAGATTTTCCGTCAGCGGCCACTCCGCTGGTGCACATCTTGCGACCTTTCTCTTCAATCGCTCGGTAGCGCCCTCGGGCGTAATTGCTGCTTTCCTGCTCGGCGGAATATATGATCTCGAACCCTTGCAGACGTCTTTCCTGCGCGACGAGATCGCCTTGAGCGATGAGGAGGTGCGACTGTTTACGCCGATGCGTCAAGAGCACGATCCTGCAACGAGCGTAACTATCATGACCGGCGAGTTGGAAACTAACCCCTTCAAAACCCAGGCAAATGCATTCAGGGACATTCTTGCCGCCCAAGGGCTTGAAGCGCGAGCGTCGCAGGTTGCAGACGGGGATCACATGAGCACGGTACGCGATCTCGCCGTCGCTGGCACACCTGTAGCGGCGGCATTGCACGCCTTTATTGCCAATGATGCCAGCGAGAAACCGCGGTGATGCACCTGTCTTCGTTAAGATTCTTGGCCACGAGCCGATGGCCCGCTTGCAGAACCGCCTAGGAGAGGGCGCGACCGATGCCGCGCGAGCTTCCGGTGACCCCGCGGAGGTCGGCAGGTAGATTATCACCCTGCTCTTGCAGCCGATATCTGGTCGGTAGGGGATTGCACCTTGATCTGATTGCGGCCCTGTTCCTTTGCCGCGTACAAAGCCGCATCCGCTGCCGCCAGGAGCCTTTGCGCGTCGGTCTGCGAGACGCCTCCTTCGGTCGAAGATATGCCGATGCTGGCCGTCACCCTGCCGAATTCGCTGGTTGCATGGGGAAGATTTTTCTGGCTGAGGAGGCGCCTGAATTCTTCCGCCACAGCCATGGCCCCGGTTTCATCGGTGTTCGGAAGCAATACCACGAACTCCTCGCCACCATAACGCGCGACAATATCAGTCGACCGTTTCACCGATTTTCCCAGACAGTTCCCCACGGCACGCAGGCATTCGTCGCCGGCAAGATGACCGTAGGTATCGTTGTACAGTTTGAACCTGTCGACATCGATCATCAGAACGCTCAAGGGGGCGTCGGTTTCACGACACTTCTCCGCCTCGTGCGCGAAGGCGGCGTCAAAGGCTCTGCGATTTGCCAGGCTCGTTAAACCGTCCGTGTCGGCGAGCGATCTCAGTTGCTGTGCAGAAAGCTGGAGCGCCGCTTCAGCCTGTTTCGTCACGGTAATGTCCGACACAACCACCATAGCTGTCCCGTCATGCGCAAGACGCGTCTTGAGGGCGCGCCAATCACCGTTCTTGAGCTGGATCTCCTCGTCCTTGTTCATATGCAAGGTCGCCGCCGCCGCTTCGATCCACTTCTCTGGCGTCTCCTCCGGCAAGCCGATCCGTTCACCGGCTTCGATTATGCGTTGAAGAATTTTCGTGATGTGCGCACCAATGACCCGCGCGTCGCGCGACAACGGGAAGGCGTTCCGATACTGCTCATTGCAAAAGATAAGAAAGCCTTTCTTGTCGAACATTGCGAAGCCTTCGGACATGCCATTCATGGCAAGCGTCAGCAGGTTCCGTTTTTCACGGAGCTCGCGCTCGAGGTCGACGCGCTCGGTAATGTCCCGTGTCACGCCCGCAAGACCGATAATCTGCCCTTCGCTGTCCCGGAGGGGAACTTTTGATGCCAGCAGGTGGCGGTCTCCCATGCGCTCGAGGAAATCGACAAGCGGCTTGCCAGTACGAATGATCTCTTGCTCTCGATGGTACAAGTCTTCCGCGTCCGGAGCCGTGCGCAAACTGAAATCCGAAAGTCCGAACATCTCAGCCGGCGAGGAGAAGTGAAAAAGGCGCGCCATGTTGTTGTTGACAGCAATAAACCGGCTGTCCCGGTCCTTCACATAGAGATAGTCGGGCGATTGTGAGAAAGCGGTTTCCAGCACCTGCCGTTCCAGCTTCAATCTGGCCGTCTTCAGCATGATCAGACCACAGACGATCGTGGCCAGACAGTTCATGAGGACAAGCGGACCGCCAAAAGCCGACGCCGCTCCCGACTTTGTGAGGCTGGGCAGGGTCACCAACATAATGGACAATCCGAGCCCAAGCCCCGTGGTGACAGCCGCGAGCTTGTAAATGTCAGCCGTTTGCCGTCGAAAGGCGAAATGGCCTACCGCGCCTATGGCACTGATGACCAGTATCGCAACGACGCCGTCGAAGGCTCCGGCACCACCGGCGGTGCCCCGGAAGACGATCGCCGGAATTGCCGCAATCGCAGCCGCAAGCGCGCCGCCAAAAAGCCCTGCAAGTGCAAGTGGCGCGAAACGCAGATCGATGTAGATGCCGGACCCGAATTGGATCGCAAGCATCATGGAGCCGACGGACGTGATGCCCGCGATAATTCCCCAAAGAGGCCTTCCAAGCCCGATCAGCGATTTCTGATACCAGGTCGAAAAGTGCGCCCACATGGCAACGGCAAGCGTCACAAATGCAAGATTGCCTGCGAATTGCTCCCAACTGCCTGACGTCATCTTTTTTCCTACAGCTCGGCTGAATCCCGGTTGTATCATCAGACTGGTTTGCGATGGATTAACCTGCTTCAGAGGTATGGCGCAAAAAAAATGGATCCTGCGACGCTTGTAATCGATCGCTTCTTGAAAAGACCGGGGCAGCTGTTCAAGGCAATTACCTCAGCCGCGACATTACTACGGCAGGACGACTGTTAAAAATGCCCGAGCGTGAGAAACAGACCAGCCCAGAACATTGCCGACAATTCGGCGCCCACCAAGAATCCAATCGTTCGATCGTGCATTCGCTTCTCCTCCAGGGCAACTGAGGGGCCGCCGTCGCGTTTCTAATGGTTTCTAACAGGCGAGCCTTAAGTAACTTTCCCAAGCCAGCATATTTACGGATGCTGCAGGAGGCGCGATATCGTGAGATCTCGGGAGGTGAGAGAGGAAGAAGAGAAACCCGAAGCACCGTTTTCAAGTCTTCTGCCACTAAACTTTCATTCAGCGGCGGTTAGAGCCTCGGCCTCTGGTGTCAGTTTGCCACTTGCTCGGTGATAGCAGCTTTGTATCTGGCATCCGTCCCGATCGTCAGTGAGCATTTCGGAGTTTTGAATACGACTTGACAAGGCAAATGGTCGATAGACCAACAGTCGTCGAGCGCGGCTCCCCCGAGAGTGCCCATCCTCGACGACTTTTACCGCGTTACTGCCGAGCCGGTTAAATGGCCACCCCAGGGCGAGGAGTTCTATTTTATTCTGTTTTGCAGCCGCTGGGTCGCGTTGGGAATGGACGAGGTGGCGCGCGGAATTGCTGTCGCTGCTTCATAGTGGAGAAACGAGGTGATGTCGTTAAGCAGCATGAGCTCGATCGCGGCGTAGGTGGGGTCGCCTGAGAGGTTCGCGGTCTCTCGTGGGTCGGTCTGCAGGTCGAAAAGCTCTCGTTGGCTCGAGCCGTCGCTGGTGTAGAGAGTAAGCTTGAAGCGTTGGTCTCGCGCCATGGTCGCCTGCATCGACGGATCCCAGAGGCTGCCGCTGTCGTTTACGCCGGAGTTGCGGTAAGCACAGATTGCGCTGCTGCGCTTCGTTGCGTTCTGCGATGCCATGGCCACGAGGTCCTCGCTCTCGGGGCATGATTGCGTGTCGAGGCCCGCTGCCGCAAGACATGTGGCCGCAACGTCGCGGCCCTGTGCAAGTGCAGTGCATCGGGTGCCGGCGGCGAGATGACTTGGCCAGCGCAGGAGCAGCGGCACTCCGACCGTAGGCTCGTAGAGCGCGGCTCCCTTGACGAAGAGCCCATGGTCGCCAAGCTGGTCGCCGTGGTCGGACATGAAGATGACCAGCGTATCCTTAGTCAGACCCGCATCGTCCAGTGCCGTTAGAACTCGGCCGATTTGCTCATCAAGGAACGCAATCGAAACGGCGTAGCCGATGCGGATCTTGCGGATTTCCTCCGGCGAGAAGTCCGTGAAACGTCCGAGATAGGACCCTTGCTGCTCCCTCTGGACGCATTCGGGTTGCGTCGTGCGCGAAACGACCGGATCTGCGATCTTCGCCGCGTCAATTCGATGCCGAAACGTGGAGGGATAATCCTCATAGGGATCGTGGGGATCAAACAGGCTCATCAGGCAAAAGAACGGCTGCCGTTCTGCTTGCATCGACTGGATGAACGCGATGGTCCGGTCCGCTGCCCACCTGCTCATGTGCAGGTCCTCGGGATGATGAAGTTCGCGGCGGCCGTTGCGCTGAAGGGCTGCGAGGAAGTCCGGCCCAGTTTCGCGAAGCCAGGCGGTATAGCCGTTGAAGGGGCTCTGCATGGCGACCGACGGTTCCAGGCACCATTCATAGATATCGAAACCGTCATGCGGGTGCCGATGGTCTGCCTCCTGCACCCGGCTGCTGACGTGCAGCTTGCCAAAAAGCGCGGTCCGATAGCCAGCCTCCTGTCGCAGCCGCTCAGTGAACAACGTCTCGTCTAGCGGCAGGTTATCGTGCACCCGCAGCACCCCGTGACCTGGCACCGGCTTGCCCGTCAAGATGCTGGCGCGTGACGGGGTGCAGATGGGATTGTCGACCGTGCAGCACTCAAAAACCGCACCGGCGTCGCCGAGCCGGTCGAGATTGGGAGTAGGGATCCAGTCGCAGCCATAGACGCCAAGCGTATCTCGACGCTGCTGGTCTGTCATTATCATCAGAATGTTTGGCGGTATCATGATGTTTACCTCGATGATTACGGCATAATTTCCGGGAGGGCGGCCCTGGCTTTTTCCCGCAATTCCGGAACGATCGAGGGATCGATCCAGCGATACGGCCGGCGGAGCCGCGTGCCGATGTCCGCCCATCCTCCGATCGCTGCCAACAGCTTGTCCAGTGCGGCGTTCGAATAGCCGTGCACTTTTGCCAGGGGCGCTATGTGGACTTCAAGGAAGGTGCGCAGCCGCTTCTCCACCTCGAGCGACTGAGCGATGTCACTGGCCATCAACGCGGTCCATCGTTGAGCCCCCGAGGGGCTCAGGCAGGCAACGTTCGAGAACGCCCCAACCGCGACGCCTTGTTCGACGCCTGTCGCAAGATGATGGCCCGGAACATAAATTCCCCACGCGTCGAGCCACTGACGGGCTTGCTCGTACCAGGATGATTCTCCGTCTCCGAGCTTGATGCCGACGATCTGCGGTACCGGTGCGAGGATCGCAGCCAGTTCGGTCGGGGCAAAGACACGCTTGGAATGCGGTGGCTGGTAGAGAATCATCGGTACCGAACCGGCTGCTTCAGCAGCCATCCTGAGGAAATCTGTCGCCTCCGCCCCTGTCACCGGCCACCAGTCGGGAAGGATCACCTGGATTGCCTCCGGCTTGAGCTTTGCCGCCCGACGCACGCGTTCAAGGGATATCCGGGGATCAGCCTGGCAGGCGCCGACGACAAAAGGCGTCGCAGCGGCGCTGCAGCGATCTGCCAGCAGTTGTTGGATATCGTCGAACTCGGCCTCTGTTTGATTGTGGAATTCACCCGCAGTGCCGTTGGAGTAGATACCGTCCACACCGGCCGCGATCAGCTCGTCGATTTCATCAGTGAGGCGCGAGAAATCGATCGAATCGTCCTCGTTTATCGGCAGCAGCAGCGTCGCCCAATTTCCTCGAATGCGGCCCCATCGGCCATCCTGCCGTTCGAATTTTGCAATTGCCACATCCACCTCCCTTTTGCGGCACCCGGATCCGCGCGGGGCTGCCAGCGGCAAGCCGTCTCTCCCCACTCAAATCTATCTTTCATATATCGACTTGCAAGATATCCTACAAGTCGATATACCTAGCGCATCGAAGCGAAATTGCACTGGGGGTCATTCTTGGCCAAGCCGATAAAGCCGCTGGAGCGCCCGCCGCTTCTGCACGTCAGCGTTCAGGAGAGCCTGCGCAGCTATATCGAGGACAATAATCTTGCGGCTGGTGCTGCTCTGCCGCCTGAGACTTTCTTGGCGCAGCAGTTGGGGGTCGGTCGAAATTCCGTGCGTGAGGCGATCAAGGCGCTGGAATCGGTGGGCATCCTTGAGACGCGGCGCGGCATCGGCGTTTTCGTCAAGAAATTTTCGTTTGGGCCGCTGCTGGATAACCTCGCCTACGGGCTGCAGGCGTCGCTGCGCGATGTCGAGGAGCTGCTGGAGATCCGCCGCGTGCTGGAAGCCGGCCTCATCGACAGAACCATCGAGATGATGGACGAGCAGGACCTTGCCGAGCTTCGGCGCATTACCGATCGCATGCGCCAGCACGCCGAACAGGGTGAAAGCTTTGCCGAAGAAGATCAGCAATTTCATCAGCTTCTGTTCCGCTGCCAGAACAACAAGATGCTGAGCGCGCTGATCGATATCTTCTGGTCTGCTTTCTACAAGGCCTCGGGCTTCGCAAATCTGGCCAGTCCTAACCCCCTGGCGACCTGGCGGGATCATCATGAGATCGTCGAGGCCGTGGCGGCCAGAGATGTCGAGGCTGCGCGCAAGCGTCTGAGCGAACACTATTCCGGAATTAGGCGAGTCATCGCGATGAACCGGCCCGAGGGGGCTGAGCCGGTCCAGTAACAAAATAAACAACACAAGAGGAGGAGAGCATGCATCGACGGAATTTCGGCCGCCTTCTGGCAGCGGCGACCTTTGCTTTAGCCGTCACCACGGCGATGGTGCCTGCGCCGGTTGCGGCGCAGACGGAAAAGACCATTACCGGTGGCTTTGACGTCGGGCCGGGCGGTTTCCCCGGCAACTTCAACCCGCAAACCGCCACCGCCGGCTTCACCTGGCTCAACACTTACTTCGAGCCGCTGGTCATCTACACGTCCGATCTCTCAAAGCTTGTCGGTGCGCTGGCATCCGATTTTACCGTCGGCGAAGACAATCTGACCTACACATTCAAGCTTGTCGAAACGAATTGGCACGACGGCAAGCCTTTCACGTCGGCAGACGTCAAGTTCACTCTGGAACTCGCCAAGAACGCCGAGAGCGGCAGTATTTTCGCCGCGCGGCTCGCTGGCATCGCATCGATCGAAACGCCTGACGAGCACACGGCCGTCGTCAAGCTTAGCAAACCCAACTCGGCATTCCTGTCCGTCTTGTCGCAGGTGATGATGCTGCCGGAACACGCCTTGTCGTCCATGGACGTCAAGGAAATTGCCAAGAGCCCGTGGTGGTCGACAAAGCCGGTCGGCACCGGTCCTTTCAAGTTCACGAAGTATGTCAGCGATCAGTATGTCGAAATGGCGGCCTATGACGGCTATCGGGGCGGCAGGCCGAAGGTTGATCGCCTGATCAACCGGTATTTCGCTAATCCCGCTGCAGCCGTCTCGGCGCTTTCGGCGGGAGAAATCCAATTCACCTTCGCCGAACCCGACGACGCCAAGACCTTCAAGGGCAATGACAACTTCCGTGTCATTGAAGGCGACTCCTATGTCGTGAACTACATCGGCTTTAACCACAGGGCTGGAATCTGGAACGACCTTCGCGTGCGTCAGGCGGTCATGCATGCCATCGATCGAAACGCGATCATCTCAAGCTTGTTTGGCGGCGCGGCCAAGCTGGCCAACTGCGGCTATGTCGCGCCGCAGCTCGTTCCGAAGGATCTGAGCGACTATGCCTATGACCCGCAGAAGGCGAAAGACCTGCTCGCGGAAGCCGGCTGGGAGAAGATCAATGGCGACAAACCGATCCCGTGGCTGACCTATTATAATACGCCGCAGGTCGCCAACGTCATGGCCGCGATCCAGGCGATGTTGGCGCAGGTAGGCATCAACGTGGTTCCGCGCGCCCTCGACGTCCCGAGCTACAACGGGATCGTGCGAAGCGAAAAGTGGCCGGACTTCCCGCTGGTCTATGCCGGGCTGCAGAACGGGCCAAACCCCGCCTCGCTCAACGTCGGCTTGAATGCCGCCCAGATACCGCCAGCCGGCAACAACATCATGCGTGTCGAGATGCCTCAGCTCACCGAGGCATTGAACACCGCGATGGCGGAAACCGATCCGGCCCAGGCGGATGCCAAGTGGCAGCAGGTCTGCAGGGAAATGAACGCTCAACTTCCCTGGAGCCCGATGTGGGTCGCAAGCCGCTATGGCGTCGTGTCAGGCAAGCTCCAGGACTTCTTCTGGACGCCGGCTCCCGGTGGCGGTCCGTTCGTCTCCCATCCCGAGAAGTGGGATATCGCTCCATAATGTGCGGGTGAGCCGAGGCGGTCGGACTATCATGTCCGGCCGCATCTCGAGCTGGCCCTGTTGGTGAAACATGCTGCAATACATCCTCCGCCGAGCGGCTGTCGGCCTGCTGATGCTGCTGGCGCTGACCGTCCTCATCTTCACGCTGCTGCGGCTTACGCCCGGCGACCCCATCGATGCCTATATCAACCCATCGGTCCCGATGTCGGCCTCGGACCTTGTGGTGCTGCGCACGCGCCTTGGTCTCGACCAGCCGCTGCCGGTGCAGTATCTCGCCTGGCTGGGTGCGGCCGTTACCGGAGATTTCGGCTATTCGATCCAGCGCGGCGGCGAACCGGTCTTGCCGCTTGTCCTCGGCCGCATCGGACCGACGATCCTGTTGATGTTCAGCGGGCTTGCCATCTCCGTCGTCGTTGGAATTGCGACCGGCATTCTTGCCGCGGTCCGGCGCAACGAGCTCACCGATCTCTCGCTTTCAACAGCGGCTTTCGTCGGAATTTCGAGCCCGGCCTTCCTGACGGCGCTGCTGGGGCTCTACATGTTTGCGGTCGTCCTGCGGTGGGTGCCGGCCGGCGGGATGCTGACGCCAGGCGCTCCCTTTTCCGTCGGCGACCTGATGGCGCACCTCATCCTACCGGCCGTCCTGCTGTCAATCGGCCATGGTGCGCTGATCATGCGGTACATGCGCTCTTCGCTGCTTGAGGTGGTGTCGCAGGATTACGTGCGCACGGCGCGCGCCAAGGGCGTCCGCGAGTTCTGGGTCATCGTCAAACATGCTGTGCGCAATGCCTTGCTGCCGGTGATCACGTTGATCGGGTCGACCATCGGCATCGCCATCGGCGGTGCCATCTTCATAGAGAGCGTTTTCGACTGGCCGGGCATGGGCCTCTTGATGATCAACGCGGTCGTCCGGCGCGACTATCCCGTGATCATGTGTGCGACGCTGCTCACCGGCGCCTGCGTCATACTTGTCAACCTGCTGACCGACATCGCCTATGCCGCCGTCGATCCGCGTATCAAGGTAGCGTGAGATGACCAGCTTGACGAATACCCGTTCGGCCGGCCCCATCCGTCGTGCTATGTCGCGCTTTCTCAACAACGGAGCGGCCGTGGCCGGTTCGGTTATCCTGATTCCGATCCTGCTGCTCACGCTCACCTATGACCTATGGTGGCCTTACAGGCCCAATGACATCGACCTGTTGGCAATGAATCACGGCCCCTCATCGACCCATTGGCTTGGAAGCGACGGCGTGGGGCGCGATATCATGGCGCGGCTGTTGCAGGGCGGGCAGACCTCGCTGCTGGTAGCAACCACCTCGATGGCGATTTCCACGTTCATCGGTTTCTTCGTCGGAGCGGTCGCCGGCTTCGCTGGGCGCGTCGTTGATGGTGTAACGATGCGGCTGGTAGACCTTGCCATGACCTTGCCGCCAGTTATTTTCCTCCTGGTCCTCGCCTCGATCGTCGGTAGCGGCATCATGCCGACGATCCTCGTGATTTCGCTGCTCTCGTGGCCGGTTCTCTCGCGCATGATACGGGCCCGGCTGCTGGAACTGCGTGAGCGGGACTTCGTCGTGGCGTCACGCGGCATGGGCGCCGGCCTCTGGCACCTTTTGGTTCGGCATGGCCTGCCCAATACGATCGATATTCTCGTGGTCTATGCCACCCTGCAGGTGGCGAGCGGGATCCTGCTGGAGGCAGGCCTCTCATTCCTTGGGCTCGGCGTCACGCCACCGGAAGCGAGCTGGGGCAATATGCTGAACGCCGCCCGCGCGACCAACGTGCTCGAAAATTATCCCTGGCAATGGATGTTCCCTGGCGCGGCGCTCGTCGTAACCGTTCTCGCCATCAACTTCGTGGGTGATGGGCTTCGCGATGCCTTCGACCCGCGCTCCGAACTTAACTGAAAGGTCGCACATGCCCCTGTTTACCGGCGTCATTCCACCCGTCGTCACTCCGCTCACCACGGCTTTCGAAGTGGATTATCCTTCATTCACACGTGTCATCAACCATCTGCTCAATGGTGGCGTGCACGGCCTGTTCGTTCTCGGATCGACCAGCGAGGTCGTGTTTCATGACGAAGCCGCGCGGCGGCGCATCATCGAACATGCGGTGGAGCAAGTGCGCGGCCGCGTGCCGATCTTGGTTGGCGTAATCGATCCAACGACAGAGCGCGTGATTGCCCACGCAAGGGTAGCGCAATCGGCGGGTGCCGATGCGATTGTCGTGACTGCGCCGTTCTATACGCGCACCAATCAATCCGAGACCATCGATCACTTTCGCTATATCCGGGAGGCGGTCGACATACCGGTGATTGCCTACGACATACCGGTCTGCGTCGGCACCAAGCTCGAACGTCGGACCACCGTCACGCTCGCCCGTGAAGGCACGATCGCTGGGCTTAAAGATTCAAGCGGTGATGATGGCAATCTTCGCTATGTCATGACCGACACGGCTGATTTACCCAACTTCTTCGCCATGACCGGATCCGAGATCGTGGCCGACAGCGTCGTGAACATGGGAGCGCATGGCATCGTGCCCGGCCTCGGCAATGTCGATCCGCACGGCTATGTGCGCCTCTGGAATCTATGCCAGGCGGGCGATTTTATCGCGGCGCGCCGGGAGCAGGAGCGGCTTTGCCAGCTTTTCGAGATGGTCTGGGTCAGCCTGGCGAGGACCAGTGCAGGCTCCGCGGGCGTCGGTGCCTTCAAGACCGCGATGCGCAGGCTGGGGGTCATCGACACCAACATCATGGCCCGTCCGCAACGATCCCTCAACGACGAAGAGGCGGCGATCATCGATCGCATTCTGCGCCAAACCGGGCTTTTGGATTGATGATGAGCACCGAGCCGATCCTCGACATTTCGGGACTGACCACGGAGTTTCACATCGCCGATCGCGAGGTCGTCGCCGTGCGCGACCTCCATCTCACTGTGGCGACGGGAGAAACCGTTGCGTTGGTGGGAGAGTCCGGCTCGGGAAAGTCGGTAACGAGTTTGTCGATCATGGGTCTCCTGCCGCGCGGCGTCGGCCGTATCGCCGCGGGCACGCTTCGCCTCAGACGAAAGACGGGAGAAGTCGTCGAACTGCAAGCCATTGGCGGCGAGGCACTGCGCCGCGTGCGCGGCAACGACATGGGTATGGTGTTTCAAGAACCGCTGACCAGCCTCAACCCGGTCTATACAATCGGTGAGCAGATCGCCGAACCAATCCGCATTCATATAGGCAAGTCCCGTCGCGAGGCCTTGTCGGATGCCATCCAGTTGCTGGAGGATGTCGGCATTCCCGACCCGCGCCGGCGTGCCGGACAATATCCGCACGAACTATCGGGCGGCATGCGGCAGCGCGCGACCATTGCCATGGCACTGTCATGCAATCCGACGCTGCTGATCGCCGACGAGCCCACGACGGCCCTCGATGTTACCATCCAGGCGCAGATCCTCGATCTGCTCACCCAGCTGCAACAGGAACGCGGAATGGGCATGTTGTTCGTCACTCATAATCTCGGGGTTGTTGCCGAGATCGCCGACCGCGTGGCTGTCATGTATGCCGGTTCGCTCGTTGAGACCGGTCGCGTGGCGCGAGTGTTCTCCCATCCGCGCCACCCCTACACCAAGGGGCTGATGCGCTCGGTGCCGCGCCTCGGAACTGCGACGCGTCTCAAGGAAGCGGGTACGCCGCTGCCGACCATCGCTGGATCGGTCCCGAGCCTGATGAACCTCCCCCAGGGCTGTCCATTCGCTCCCCGCTGTCCCTATCGGATAGAGGCCTGCTCGCAGGCTTACCCGCCGCTCGTCGACGCCGGCGAGGGCCAGTTCAGCCGCTGCATCCGGTGGCAGGAGATCTGAAGGATGTCACAGCAACACTTCCTTGAGGTCAGTGGGCTGACCAAAGATTTTGCCCCGGTGGCATTTGGGCGCGGCCCGGTCGTCCGTGCCGTCCGGGATGTCTCGTTCAACATCAGACGCGGCGAAGTCGTCGGCCTTGTTGGGGAATCCGGCAGCGGCAAGACAACCATCGGCCGCATGGTCGCGCAACTGATCGCGCCTACTTCCGGCAGCATTCGTTTTGACGATGTCGAAACGACGAGCCTCACGCGTCAGGAACTCCGCCGCCTGCACGCGCGCGTCCAGTATATTTTCCAGGATCCCTTCGCGAGCCTCTCACCCCGAATGACCATCGGTGAAATCCTCATGGAAGGGCTGGATATCCAGCGGATCGGCAGCAAGTCGGAGCGGATCGCCAAGGCCGCTGAGGCTCTCGCATCGGTTGACCTGCCGCCCGAAGCGATTTCCCGCTATCCGCACGAATTTTCCGGTGGTCAGCGCCAGCGCATCGGCATTGCGCGGGCGCTAACGCTTGGACCTGACCTGCTCGTCGCCGACGAGCCGGTATCGGCGCTCGACGTTTCGATCCAGGCGCAGATCGTCAACCTTCTGCGCGACCTGCAGATACGGCTCGGCCTTACCATGCTGTTCATCGCGCATGATCTTGCGGTCGTCGAATATGTCGCCGATACCGTCGTCGTGCTCTATCTCGGGCGGATCATGGAAATGGCGCCCAGCCGGGAGCTCTATGCAAGCCCGCAGCATCCCTACACGCGCGCCTTGCTCTCGGCCGTTCCATCGCTCGATCCGGCTCGACGCACGAGCCGGCAGATCCTCAAGGGTGATATCCCAAGTCCTGCCAATCCTCCAAGCGGCTGTGTCTTCCGTACCCGCTGCCCGGTCGCGATCGAGGCCTGTGCGAACATAGTGCCACCGCTACGAGAAGGGGCGAAAGGACACTTCAAGGCCTGCATCCGTGACGATCTCGACTGATCGAACAGGAAGGCGGTGAAGGGCCGGTCACTATGGCTTCGAGGGCGATGCATCAACCGGCTATAGGGCAGGCTCGGTCGCGGACTTTTCGATAGATGTCGTTGCCGCCGACCGGCCGCGGCAGGGCGACGGGCCGACCGCCGACGGCGCTTAAGGATTGGCGCACTTGTCAGTTCGAGCCATGTGGCCGCCGTGCTGCTTGGCGACCGAGTTTCGCTCGAGGAGATGTTCAAGCATCGCTTCGTCCAGTCTTGTCCGAAACTCACCTGCGTCGGCTTCTCCTTCGGTCGCAAACTTCATCAAGAACCCTGCGGCTGTGATTGCGGTTCGATCACGGACCGACATATCGTGGTGGGCGCAAAAATCGTTCAGGACCTTTCGCATGATGGTGACCTGCCAAAGTTCGACACTCATGACTTGGTCTCCTTTGCTGAATGCTTCGTTCGAGTTCGCTGAGCGGGTACGGTTGTCAGAATAGGGGGAAGATGTCGCAGGGATGTGCCCGAGATGTCGGAGACCTGTCGCGGCGCCTTGTGGGAGGCGGGTCGAGGCGCGGGAAACTTGATCGGCAGTTGGGAGATACGCTTAAACCGCCGATCTCCCTAGAACACAGACGGTTTCGGCATACTCGGTGCGTCACGAAACGCGCTTGTTGCGCGCTTTTGCGATGCATGACAACAGCAGTGAACTTTGAGACATCTTGTTACAAGCTGGGCTCAGGCAGGTAAATCTTCGCGACAGATAAAGCTGTAGCGTTGCTTCCATGACGACGCGTGACGCACCAAGAGATCGAAAGTAGCGGCGTTTCTCCTGCCCGTGATCTTCCGTCGGCAGTTCTGCCACCCAAGAATTGACGGCCGCTGCGCCGGCAAACATGGCGTTCGTTCGCGCAGGCCCGATCCACAGCAGCACTTTGGGCTGTGAAACTTTGATACATTTTTTCCGATGCGGACGGGTACTCCCTTCTATAAGATGCTGCGATCAGGACGGACATTGCCCATGCAGAAAGCAGCTCACATCGCGGTCGTTGACGACCACCGAGACATCCGGGACCTCGTTGGCAAATATCTTGAAGAGCAAGGTTACCGGGTCAGCGTTGCCGACAGCGGCGCTGCATTGCGTCGTATCATCGAGCGGACTGCCGTTGACCTCGTCGTGCTCGATGTGATGATGCCCGGCGAGGACGGACTTTCAGTCTGCCGCCAACTTCGAGCAGCGACGGACACGCCGATCATTTTTCTGACGGCAATGGCGGAAGATACCGACCGCATCATCGGCTTGGAACTTGGCGCCGACGACTATCTAGTGAAGCCTTTCAACCCACGCGAACTGCTCGCCAGGATTCGCGCCGTGTTACGCAGGGCAAACAGTCTTCCGGCACAGCAGCGCGAATCCACGAAGGCGAAGGTGGTTCGTGTCGGGCATTGGAAACTCAATATGGGCAGACAAGAACTTGCAGGAGATGATGGCGTCGGTGTACCCCTCAGTACCGCCGAGTTTCGTCTTCTCAAGGTCTTCTTGGAACGCCCAGGTCTCGTTCTCAGCCGTGAGCAGCTCCTTGATCTTACTGTAGGCAAGGTGGCGGATATCTTCGACCGTAGCATCGACAATCAAGTGAGCCGCTTGCGGAAAAAGATCGAGCCAGATCCGAAAAACCCCTCGATCATCAGGACCCATTGGGGAGGCGGCTACAGCCTCTCGGTCGAGGTAGGTTATGAATGATCTACTGGTGGAGACGTAGCCTCGCTGCTCAATTCATCGGCTTTACGCTTCTCGCCCTCGTCGTGTCGCAGGCGATTACGTTTCTGATCTCTTGGGATGAGCGCGCCAAGGCTTTGCAGGCCGCGATGAAAAGCGAGTTCTTTAGTCGATCTGCGTCGATAACGCGGTTGATGGAAACAATTGCACCGGAACTGCGCGAGCGAGTGCTGCTGGCAAGCGAGACGAGTTACTCGCGCTTCTGGCTCTCAAATGAGGACATTTCGAATCCTACCGTATGGCGCAGCCGCGCTGTCGAGGAGCTGGCGCGCCCTCTGGATAACTTCGTTGATCTCAGCCAGAAGTTTGGATTGAATGCGAGCTCCGCTGGAGCCCGCCTCAGCGCACAGGATGTTGCAAAGGCAAATTCTGGTGAGAACTGGACCAGCCCCATGCAGGTGCTTTGGAACCAGCCTCAGCCTGCAAAGTTCGTCTACTTTGATGGCCGTAGCGGATATGGCCTGGCCATCAGGTTAAATGACGGTGTCTGGTTGAACTGCGCCTACCACAAGGTGGACACTACATCCTGGTGGAACTCGAAGTCGTTGACATCCCTGGGAACAACCGCCCTGATTCTATCGCTGATCGGCGTCTTCATAGCCAGCCGGATTGCCCGCCCGTTGCGGCGCCTTGCGGTGTCGGCGGAAGCTTTGGGCAGAGGCGAAAACCTGCCACCGCTTCCGGAGGAAGGACCTGACGACATTCGTCGCACTTCAGAGGCTTTCAATCGAATGCAGCAACGCCTTCACCGATTTGTCGAGGACAGGACCCGGATGCTGGCTGCAATTGGACACGATCTCCGCACGCCGTTGACGTCTCTGAGACTAAGGGCGGAATTCGTCAAGGATGCCGAAGTTCAAGAGAAGATGGTCTCTACCATCGACGAACTCCGGAGCATGACCGAGGCAGCCATCTCATTCGCGCAGGGCGAGTCGACCGTGGAGGAGACGAGAGCCATCGAACTGCAGGCGCTTGTTAGCAGTATTTGTGACGACCTCGCCGATATTGGCCTGCCGGTGGTGTATATGGACGGAGATAAGACGACTTATCGGTGCCGTCCAGATGGTCTCCGCCGCGCAGTCCGCAATTTGGCGGAAAATGCGGTCCGCTACGCCGGCCACGCCAGAGTTTATGTCCAGCAGTCGGCCGCCGGCGTGGATATCGTGGTTGAAGACAACGGCCCAGGCATCCCAGAGGGCATGACCGATAAGGTATTTGCTCCGTTCTTTAGGCTGGAAACATCTCGGAACCGGGACACAGGAGGCGTTGGGCTGGGCCTGTCAATCGCTCGTGCGGTGGCGCGCCAGCATGGCGGCGATATCGCGCTATACCCCAACAATCCCGGACTCAAGGCAGTCATTTCGCTTCCAAAGGAAGGTCGCGTTGATCCGCCGTCGTCAAAGCGAAGCCGAAATAGCAAGAGCGCGATTTCGCTGAAACGCCCGGCCCGCAATAACACCGTTCCAGCCGCCGAACCGCAGGCGCCCGCTCGTGCGTCGCTCTCGTTGCCCCGGCCGAAGACGTAGTCCAGCCTTAAGCAGTGGAGACCGCCAATATAGCGCGCGGTAGCCGCCCCAAAACGCCTCTGAGCAGAGGAATGCTCGGTATCATTCCCTCCGCCAAGTGTTGTGTTCCGCGAGAATCCAGTCGGCCGCGGCGGAAATATCGTCGACCGTCGCAGTTGGCGGCGGCCTGAACCGGGTTTCGTCCCCCGGACGATACTTGCCCGTGCGGACGAGCAGCGCCTGGGAAAGTCCGGCCTGTAGGGCGCCCGCAACGTCGGTTTCCGCGTCGTCGCCGACCATTACGGCCTCCGCCTTCGAACAATTCATGCTAGCGAGCGCCAATAGGAAGAATTCGGGGGAAGGCTTTCCCAAAATGATAGCGCGCTTTTGGCTTGCGAACTCCAGTGCCGTAATGAATGCGCCCGCATCGAGACTGAGCTTTCCATCAGCATCCTGGAAAGTCCGGTTTGGCGCGAGCCCGAGGAATTCGGCATCCTCGATCAATTCTCGAAAGGCCGCGTTCAATGTCTGGTAATCGAAAGCCTCGCCGGCATCGCCGACAACAAGAGCCTTCCCTTGCCCTCCTGCCAAGCCTTGGAAATCCGGCACGAGGTCGGGGTGAACCAGAAGGTATGGCGATCGATCGTGTTCCTCGAGCCACTTCCGCGCAGCTTGCGCAGGCGTGAAGAACTCGTCACCTGTGACAGAAAGCCCAAGTCCGTCCAGCCGCTTTAAGATTGCCTGCTTGTTCGAGCGCGTCGTATTGCTCACGAACCGGATAGGAAGGCCGGCTTCGCGCAAGCGCGCGACAGCATCTGTTGCGCCCGGTATGATTTCCTCGCCGTCATAGATGACGCCAGCGAGATCGAGAAGTACGCCGCTAATCATAGAAGGAGAATGAACGCCGAAGCATCGTGCGTCAAATTTGTGAAGGAACTGGTCACGTTAGCAACGGCAAAGCATTACACGGTGGCGGAGACTCGCAAGAGAAGCGCGAGTAGTATGATGCCGACCAAACCGGCGATGAATACCAAGCGCTGCCAACGCCTCTTCAGGATGATTTCACCCTGGCGGACGTCTTCAGCAGAGAAAGTCGGGGGCGGCTTCTTAGTTTGGTCTGGCCTCTGCTGCTTGTTCATCCATACTCTGCCTTTTCATCACTGCGACAGGTTCTGTGCGGGAGGGGTGGGTGGCTGCCCTTGTTGCTCAGGTATATTGCTGCCAAATGGATTGATGATGAGCAAAACAAAAGCGATCACCAGAACGACAACAAGTCCGATGACGACGTGTCGGGTGCGCATGGGCCTTCTCCTTTTGGTGCGCTTTCGCAAGGACCGATGGTCCTTACTATTTTCGCTTCTCCGCAAGCACCCGTGCCAGGGCATCTTTGAGAATTGCGCGGATCTCGTCGTTCGCTAAGCCTTGAATTGC
>NZ_FWER01000074.1 GCF_900169785.1 Rhizobium sullae | reverse complement strand
CCGTTCGATCGGAGTGCCCGCCGGTGAAATCGTCCTTTGCCGGACGGAAGAAGAGGCGGCGGCGGCCTGGGCCGAACACCGGTATGTCGCAACGGACAACCTCGAGATTGTGCTCGCTCTTCCGTTCACCGTGGTCGTCGAGGCGACCGGCCATCCCGAAGCCGGCGCGCGGCATGCGCGCCTCGCCATCGATGCCGGAAAGCATGTGGCGCTCGTGTCAAAGGAGGTCGACAGCGTGGTAGGCCCTGGTCTTGCTGCGCGGGCTCGCCGCAACAATGTGCTGGTAACCCCGGTCGATGGCGATCAGCCAAGCCTTCTCATGGGGCTGATCAGCTGGGCCCAGGTTCTCGGTCTGGATATCATCGCTGCTGGCAAATCCAGCGAATACGACTTCGTCTTTGATCCGGCGAAAAACATACTGACCTCCAACGGCACGTCGATCTACGCTCCGGAGTTTGCCGCTTGGCTCGAGCTGGGTGCCCTGGCTGCCCCCGATGTCGCAGCAGGCAGGGCGCAGGCAGCAGCAGCGCTGCCCCAGAGGACGGTGCCTGATCTTTGCGAACTGACCCTTGTTGCCAATGCGACCGGCTTCACTGTGGATCGGCTG
This sequence comes from Rhizobium sullae, assembly GCF_900169785.1. GTDB lineage: Bacteria > Pseudomonadota > Alphaproteobacteria > Rhizobiales > Rhizobiaceae > Rhizobium > Rhizobium sullae. The sequence goes on along the minus strand of NZ_FWER01000074.1, from coordinate 20,060 downwards.
GATCTGCACGCCCCCATAGCGCGGATCGGCGAAGTGCCAGACTTTTTCGCTCCGGTGGAGGAGGGTGGCCTGCTTGCTCACAAAGCAATTCTTGACGTATTTCATTGCCTCCGGCTCCCTAGCGAAGTCAGCTTCGCTGGTGGCGTCTTCGTCACAGTCGAATGCAACGATGCGGCGACATGGGCCATGCTTGCCGAAAAGGGCCACGTGGTCAGCCGGTCGGGCCGGACTGCAATGCTTTATCTGCCGCGCCACCTTCTGGGTGTCGAGGCGGCGAGCAGCGTCCTGGAAGTCGGGCTCAAAGGTGTGTCAAGCGGTGCCGAGGAGCCAAAGCCGCTCATCGACCTCATCGCCCATGCGGATGCCGACCTGCCGGCGGGAACGCTGCTTGCGGCAAGCGGCCACCATCATTCGATCACCAACGTTTCCGGTAGGATGGTGCCGGCGCAGGCGATATCGGGCGAAAGTCCGGTGCCTTTTTATCTCGCTGCCAACCGCAGGCTGGTTCGCCCGGTATCGGCGGGAAGTCCAATCTTATGTGCTGACGTCGAAATCGGCGGCAGTTCCGAGCTGTTGAGTTTGCGACAGGAGCAAGACCGGATATTTTCGACGACGTCGCGGTAGGTTGATTTCGCTTGAGGCAATGTCGCGCAAGAGCGCCCGTCCACGCGCCAACTGGACCGGTTGCATTATGTCGATGTCGACGAAGCGGCGGATCGCTGGGCGTCGAACGCTGTTTGTACCGGCGCCCTTGACCACATCTACGTCGACAACGCACCCTGATTGACCTCCTTCACGAAGTTGGCGAAGTATGCGTCTGCTGGTCTAAGGACGATGTCCTGGCTGGCGCCTTGTCGAATGACCTCGCCGTCTCGGACGATATGGTCACGTACGCGGAGGGCTTCATCCAGATCGTGAGTGAGCGCAGCCGGATGTGGCAAGCCGCCGGAGGGACATTGCGTCCGCCCGTTGATCTCTCCGCCTGCCAAGGCGGAATCCTACCGCCGCTATGGAGGCGACTAGCAAGCCAGCACCTGATGTCTGACCGGGCCTGTTTTCGGGTAAGGCGGCTTGCGGCCATGCGCACGACGGCACGGCCATCGACCTTCGGCTCCGATCACCCCCGATGCATCTTTTTGGGGTCTGAAGCGTTTCCAAGGCACAGCATGGAGACGCACTATGGCCAGGCGGGCATCCACCGACACCGGCATGAACGGGCGGTATGTCCCAAGCGACGAAGGACGGCCGCTCCAAGGACGGCGTCGACCGCTGCTTGTACGCCGACGGCCGCCGCAAGGCCAAGCGCGGCGCCAGGCCGAGGAGGGTGATAAGTGCGAAAAAGCACCGAGGTAAGTCGATGACGAATATCCGTTTCAAGGGTTTTGATAGTCCCTCCCAGCTTCGAGAACATCTTGCGGACGTGGAGGAAGACGCTTCCGTCGCCGATCTGGCCGAAGACATACCCGTCGACGACGATCTGCAATCGGCCCAACGCGAGGTCGCCTGGCTTCGAAAGGACGTTGCCGACCTGCGTGAGCAGCTGGCCCTGTTCCGCCGTCGGCCCAAAATCGTGGCGGTGAGCCGGATCGGCGCCTATTCGTGGCTGCGCATGGCAGCAGCGGTTCTTGCTGTGGTCGCGCTCGCAACATGGGTGCGTCATCTCCGCCATGGTAGGCTAGGCATCCGCGCGGCTCAGATGATCCCGGCTCGCGCCGATCGCAATCATTGGTAGGTCCGCTGCCGTGGATTTCATCCGACCACGCCTCAGCACGATATTTTATCGGCAAGCACTATTTGGCGACCTGGCAAAGCTATTGGTTCCCCGCAATCGACATTGAGGAGGCCGCCGATATCTCGAACGCGGGCGACGCGACCGTTGTGTTGGCAACTTTCACCGCCGTCGACGGTAACGGTGCCACAGGTTCGGTCTCGTGTCAGATCCACCAGATGCCTTAGTGGGTTATCTCGGTGAGGCGGCGGGCGCGGCCAGTAGCCGAGCGAGTTCTATTGGCCGGCCGCGATGTCGCAAGGACTGCGTTCGACGACCGGTACCTTGCCTGCGCCAGCCTGTCGTTCCGACCGCCTTGGCTCTGCCCCACGGTTGTGTGGCGCTGAAGCTTGAGCGGATGGGCCGTCCGGGCAATCGGTGACGCCCGAGGGTGACCGTCAAGGCATAATTGGAGGAACGCCTTGTCGAACCGTGAGGCGCAAAGCAGTCTACCCGTTCACAAGGGCAAGTTCCTGCTCGCGGTAGCGGCTGCCGGTGACCTTTGCCGGAGCGAGCGCCTCGCCGATCTGTTTAAGCTCGTCGTCTAACAAGGTGATACCTGCTGCCGCAGCATTCTCTTCCAAATGCTTAAGCTTGCGCGCGCCGGGTATCGGTACGATGAAGTCCCCCTGATGCAGCACCCAGGCCAGTGCAAGTTGCGCCGCCGTCACGCCTTTTGCCTGCGCCAAGGCCTTCAATGTTGCGATAAGGGCGGCGTTCGCAGCCATGGCGTCAGCTTGAAAGCGTGGCAGGTTCTTGCGCCAATCATCGGAAGCAAGCTCATCGGGCTTATTGATTGCGCCGGTCAAGAGACCGCGACCGAGAGGACTGTAGGGGACGAAGCCGATGCCAAGTTCGCGGCAGACAGCCAAGACCTCCTCCTCCGGATCGCGGCTCCACAGCGAGTATTCGCTCTGCACCGCCGAAATCGGGTGCACATTATGCGCCCGCCTTATAGTGGCAGCGCTTGCTTCCGAAAGGCCGAGCGCTTTCACCTTGCCTTGCCTGACGAGGTCCGCCATGGCTCCAACAGTTTCCTCAATCGGCACGTTGGGATCGACGCGGTGCTGGTAGAAAAGGTCGATCTGCTCGATTCCGAGCCGCCGGAGAGAGCCTTCGGCTACAGCCTTCACGTGTTCCGGACGACTGTCGACCCCGACCATCCGCGACATGCCTTCGCCCTTATCGGCGATCTTGAAGCCGAACTTGGTTGCGATCACGACGCGATGCCGGTGCGCCTTCAAGGCCTTTCCGACCAGAACCTCATTATCGAAAGGACCGTAAACCTCTGCGGTATCGAAGAAAGTTATGCCGATCTCGACCGCGCGGTGCAGCGTGCGAATAGCGTCTGCCTCATCCTGACCGCCGTAGGCGAAAGTCATGCCCATACATCCAAGGCCTACCGCCGAGACGTCCAGTTCGCTTCCGAGCTTCCGTTTTTTCATCACCTGAACTCCTTTTGTGATGAAGGGAGGATAGGACATGGGAGGTCGTTCGTTAATTCGCCTGGAAATTCACACGCTGTTCTATAGAATAGAACAATGGACAGAAGTCGCCTACCTCAACTTGCAATCTTCGCGACCGTGGCTGGCTGCGGCGGATTCCGCGGCGCGGCCAAGGAGTTGGAGATAGCGCCTTCTGCTGTAAGCCACGCCATATCGAGCCTGGAGACTACTTTGGGAGTAAGGCTCTTTTCTCGAACGACCCGTAGCATCGCGCTAACGGAAGAGGGCGCACTGCTTCTCAAGCGGCTAAAGCCGGCCCTGGGCGAGATTGACCTGGCGCTCGATGCGGTAAAGGAAATGAGTAATCGTGTAGCCGGCAATCTTCGCCTCAGCGTGCCGCCTTTTGCGGCGCATTGGCTTCTGGCGCCACGTCTTGCGGATTTCATCAGGGCTTACCCGGGCGTCGTACTGGAAGTCCGGGTCGAGGAGCCATTTAACGACATTGTCGCTGCAGGCCTCGATGGCGGCATGCGGCTCGGCGAGAGCCTGGAGCCGGACATGATCGCCGTGAGAATGAGCGCGCCCATACGGGCAAGCATCGTTGCTTCACCCTCCTATTTTGCGCAAAGGACCGTGCCGGTCCATCCGCGTCAGCTAGTGGATCACGCGTGCATCCGACGGCGATTTGCCAGCGGACAGGTTTATAGATGGGAATTTGAAAAGGATGGCGAAGAGCTCGTCCTTGATGTCGACGGCCCGCTTATTCTAGGCGACGATCGGCTGGTGCTAGAGGCCGCGCTCGACGGCGCTGGTGTCGCGTTCCTGTTAGAGAACATGGCGAGGGCCGCCATTGAAGAAGGGCGGCTGTACCAGATCCTTGCCGATTGGTGCGCGCCGTTTCCCGGTGTCTACCTTTATTACCCAAGCCGGCGCCAGATGCGGCCCGCACTACGTGCCTTCATCGAGTTCTTCAAGTATTCGGGCTGACAGGTCATGCACGTTGCAATCGTGCTTCGAGGGTCGTTCTGACTGCAAAAATGGAAGAGCCTTCAGCCCGGCGGGATATTATCAATTCTCGACAAGGACTGCTCCTGTCGATTGCAACTGAGACAACGGCATGAGTGAGTTTGCTTCGCGTTTGAACTCAGCATATCCCCGACGATCCAGAAGCAAACCATGGGTAAGGGCTCGCGTGACTGTCTGCCCTGACCGGGATTGGCTTGGCGTTTCCATCAACGGCGCGTGCAAACAAAAAAAGGCCCTGCGGGGCGGGGGGTGCGGACGGTTGCAGGGCCAGGTTGCCAGAATATATACTGGCGGAACGCGCCTCTTTGACCGATATGTTTTTTGAGACAGTATGCGCGAGCCAGAAGAGTAGCATATTTGCCGCGAAAAGAAGCTTGTCCCAAAGGCTTAAGTGGACTGGGTAAGCGCTGATGGAAGCGACCGTCCGCTAGGAAACCTGATTGACGCGCCAAACGGTCATTTGGGTGCATGATGTCTGAACGGGATTGTCGTTCGGTAGCGGCGGGATGCGGCGCGGAGCCATTCCGGCTACACAGCACCGCATCACGTCGCGGATTGATGGTTCGAGCGAATTCGGCGGGTGTCATCCCGCCGTGCCCATTTGGCCTAATGGTGCCGGACGGGCGTTCTGATTAACGGGTCGCAAGCAACTCCCGAAGCTGGTGGGGTTTATCGACGCCGAACTCGAACCACATCACCAATTCCCGCGCGGCCTCTTGGGCCTCTAAGTTTAAAATGTCGTAGTGGCGGCTTTCGCACCATTCCTTGAGCAAACCATCTAGCATACTCAGGTCATTTGAAGACAAAGCGCGTTTCTTCAAGGCCACTTTGTGTGACATTCTATTTCCTCCCAAAAATAGTACTTTTTCTAGCTGCTGACCCCAGCGAGTATGACTTTAGTCGAATGTTTCTTTCTCGAAAATACTCTTGCGCAAACTTTAACGCATTGAGGGTGTAACTGCCTGTTTGGGCGCAGGAATTTTTATCGAGTCGGCACGACGGCTCGAGGGAACTGATGCCGCCAAGCCCGTCCTCGAAGGCGCCGCTCCGGCTTTACATTCCTTTACATTTACCCGGAACGCGCGACACGTTGCTCTGTTAGCTTTCCTCCATTGCAGCAGGCGCTGCGGAGTGAAAGGAGATTAACTATGGAAAACGAGGACAAGAACTTGGCAAGCCCGACGTCCGGCGAACCAGCCTCGAAAGGATGGGGGCGCCGCACCGCGATCGGCAGCCTAGCAGCCGTCGCTATTGTCGGCGCGGCCGGGTTTGCGGCCGCGCGAAGCGACGGTTTCGGTTTCGGCATGGGCGGCCACATGATGCACGCACATATGGGAGGTAGCGGCTTTATGGAACACCGGATCGGCTCCGTGCTTGACGAAATCGATGCGACGTCCGAGCAGGAAGACAAGCTTTGGGAGATCATCGACAAGGCGCGCGATGAGATCGGGCCGACTTTCCGGGACGTCCGCGAGACGCGTGAGCAGGTTATTGAGCTCCTCGGCGCCCCGACCGTCGACCGTGCCGCTGCCGAAAAGCTCCGCAGTGAGCGCATCGCGGCCATCGACGAGGCCTCGCGCAAGATGACCACTGCGCTCCTCGATGCCGCCGCAGTTTTGACGCCGGAGCAGCGGGCCAAGCTCGTTGAGCATTTGAAGGAGCGCAGGGGCCACGGCCGATGGTAGGGCGAGGCGGCTCCTGCAATGTACATGCAGCGTTCCAAAGTGCTACAGCGACCTCTGCGCGTCTGACGCGCGGCGCTGTAGGCGACTGAACGGAGCGCAGGAGATGGCGGAACGGGTCTTGATTGTTGACGACGATATGCGCCTGTCCGCCATGCTCGCCGACTATCTCTCCGGAAACGGCTACACCGTCTACACCGCGGCGACGGCCACCGCAGCCCTCACCGACCTTGGCCGCCGCGCCCCGGACGCCGTGATCCTCGACGTGATGCTGCCGGACCTCGACGGCTTCGAGACCTGCCGGCGCATGCGCGCGGTATCGGACGTGCCGATCCTCATGCTTACGGCCAAAGGCGAAGAGACAGATCGCATCGTCGGGCTGGAACTCGGAGCCGACGACTATCTGCCCAAGCCTTTCAATCCGCGCGAATTGCTGGCGCGGCTGAAGGCGGTCCTGCGCCGCCGCAACGGTAGCGCAGCAGTTTCGCGCGTCCTGCGCTTCGGGCGGCTGGAGATCGATCCGGGATCCCGCTTGGTCAGGATCGACGGCCGTGAATGTGCCCTGACCAGCTACCAGTTCGACCTGCTTGTGGCGCTTGCCGAAAATGCCGGGCGCACGCTGTCGCGCGAACGGTTGATGGACACCGTCAAGGGCGAGGAGTTGGATGCGTTCGACCGCTCCATCGACGTCCATATCTCGCGCATCAGGGCGGCCATCGAAGACGATCCCAAGCATCCGAGGCGCATCATCACCGTGCGCGGCGCCGGCTATGTCTTCGCCCGGTTCCAGGACGATGAGAGATAGAGCGATGCGCAGCCGGCTGTTCCTGAAAATCTACCTGACGCTGCTCGCGAGCCTTGCAGCAGTCGCCGTCGCCAGTGCGGCCTTCGTGTGGCTGGGACAGGGAGAGGAGGAGTCCGGTTGGCAGAGCCAACGTGCTCGGTTCGTCGCCGCGCTGATTCCGCCCGACATGGACAGGCGGTCGGTGGAGGCGGCGCTGGAGCGGTTTTCACGGGCCTTGGACGCCGACATAGCCGTCTACGATCCGCACGGCAGCCTGATCGCGAGCGCCGGTCGGCCGCTCCCGCGCGACATTCTCGAAAGGCCCTGGCGCCACGGCGGAGGCAACTTTCACACCATGGTGACGAAGTTGCCCGACGGGCGCGCCGTGGCAGCTCGCATGGGGCGGTCTATCGGTCCGTCCGGCCGCAATCCGCTCGCCTATCTGGCGTTGATTGCCGGCGTCATCGGGCTCGCCGCCTATCCGGTGGTGCGCCATCTGACCCGCCGGCTGGAGCGGTTACGCAGGGGCGTGGATGCGTGGGGAAGGGGTGATTTCGTGGCGCGTGTACCGGCCGACGGCAGCGATGAGGTCGCGGCGGTAGCGAAGAGCTTCAACAAGGCTGCCGATCACGTTGAGCGATTGATCAAGTCACACCGCGCTCTGCTCGCCAATGCCAGCCACGAATTGCGCTCGCCGCTTGCGCGCCTGCGCATGGCGATCGATCTCTATGAGCAGGCGCCGGACGAGAACCGCAAGGAGGAGATCGTACGCAACCTTGCCGAACTGGATATGCTCGTCGAGGAGATCCTGCTGGCGAGCAGGCTCGACCATATCGAGAAGCTCGATGCGCTCGAGTCCGTCGACCTCCTGGCCCTGGTCTCGGAAGAAGGCGCGCGCACGGGCGTCGAGGTCACCGGCACGCCTGTGACTGTCATGGGCGATGCGCGCCTGATCGGCAGGCTGGTTCGCAATCTCATGCAAAACGCGCTGCGCCACGGCGGCCCGCCTGTCGCCGCTACTCTTGCGCAGGCAGGCAATACAGCAGAACTGAGGGTCCGCGACCACGGCCCGGGCATACCGGACAGCGAGAAGGTCCGCGTATTTGAGCCGTTCTACCGGCCCTCGGGACGAAGCGAGGCCACCGGCGGCTGGGGCTTGGGGCTGGCGCTCGTGCGCCAGATCGCCGAGCGTCACGGCGGCTCGGTCCGTTACGAATCCCCACCGGGCGGCGGCGCCTGCTTCATCGTAGCGCTTCCTGTCCACCGGGTCGCTGGAAAGATCAACTGAAGTCTCAATGCCGCCCTTCTTGGGACTGACGGTTTCGGATGCCGTCGGCATCACGTTGACCCGAACTGCAAATGAAGGCGTCCTGCCATTGGAGCTCGTCCGCAACAGCGACGTCTACACGCCTAACAAACCCGCGGTCAGCCGAATTCTGCGCTCATGCGAGCGAGATCGTCCCACAGGCTCTCGGCAAATCCTCGCAGCACGATGATCTCGAATGTCTCGGCATCGATACAGGTGATGTGGGCCACGATATGGCCGATCAGCGTCGTTGCAGATTGTCCGACGGGGAAGGAGCCCGAAGCAAGATCGACCGCCGTGCCCTTGGAAAGGACCCGCGCCGCCATCTTGCCGCTGATCCGGATGCGGACGCGTCCGTGACTCTGGTCGACGCCGCTCGCGCGCGGTTCGAGCGCGTCGAACAGGGCCTTCATGTCCTGAAATGTCATCGGCTCTTCACCGATGATGAACCACTGACCGGGCGAAACAGGGCGTACGGTGAGGCCGGCCCCCTTGGCGAGGCCGGCGAGGACGGATGCTACATCCTGTTCGCTGGGCCGGGCGAGCACATGGATGACAGCGCCTTCGGGAAGCGATGAGAGCCTGACGGCAGCAGAAGAGATTGCCAGCTTGGCGCCAAGCACAGGGCGAAGGGTCGGGCGGAAATCAGACATGGAGCCTCTCGTTCTGCGGATCGAAGAACACCGGATTGCACAGGCGCGCCGCAGTAAATTCATTGCGCAGGCCGTTCCAAATCATCACCTCTTCACCGTGCCGCTCGGATCCGTGCTTGACAAGGGCAAGGCCGATGGTCGAGCCGACATGGGGCGAAAACGCACTTGAGGTGACATAGCCTTGGTCGTTTTCGAGCGTTGCGGCCGCATCCTTGGAGAGGATGTAGGAACCCGTGCGGAAGGACTGCTTCGAATCGAGCGGCACGACGCCGACTAAGCGCGGTCGGTCTTCCGCCACAAGCCCCTCGCGCCCCACCATTGCCTTGCCGATGAAGTCGGCCTTCACCGCCGAGACCATTTTCGCAAAACCGAGATCGGCCGGAACGACGGTGCCGTTGATCTCGTTGTGGGTGACATGTCCCTTTTCGATGCGCATGACGCCGAGCGCCTCGACGCCATAGGGCATGATGCCATCGTCTTTTCCGGCGTCCATCAGGGCATCGGCGACGCTTTCGCCAAAGCCGGCCGGCACGGCAAGCTCGTAGGCGAGTTCGCCGGAGAAGGAAATCCGGAAGAGGCGGCCGTGAAGCTTGCCGTTGAAAAGCGAGACCTCTTTTGCGGCAAGGAAGGGGAAGGCAACGTTGGAGATGTCGTCGTCTACGGTCTTCTGGAGGATGGAGCGGGCTTTCGGCCCGGCGATCGCAATTTGTGCCCACTGGTCGGTGACCGATGCGAGGCGCACGTCCAGATCCGGCCACAGCGCCTGCGCGCAGAACTCCAGATGGTTCATGACGCCTGCGGCATAGGCCGTCGTCGTCGTCATGAAGAAGCGATTTTCCTCAAGCCGGCTCGTCGTGCCGTCATCGTAGATCGTGCCGTCCTCGCGCAGCATCAGGCCGTAGCGGGCCTTGCCGACGGGCAGTTTCAGGAAGGCATTGGAATAGACCCGGTTCAGGAATTCCGCCGCATCCTTGCCACAGATCTCGATCTTGCCGAGCATTGAGACGTCGCACAGCCCGGCATTCTCCCGCACGTTCAGCACTTCCCGGTCGACGCTTTCGCGCCATGTCTGTTCGCCCTTTCGCGGGAACCAGGAGGAGCGATACCAAAGGCCTGTCTCGACGAAGACGGCGCCGTTCTTTTCCGCCCAGCCGTGCAGCGGCGATTTGCGCACCGGCTGGAAATGATGTCCGTGATAGGCGCCTGCCAGCGCGCCGAAGGAGACCGACGTATAAAAGGGCCGGAACGTCGTCGTGCCGACGTCTGCCGGCGAGACGCCGCGTGCTTCGGCCAGAAGACCGATGGCATTGACGTTGGAAAGCTTGCCCTGGTCCGTCGCCATGCCATTGGTGGTGTAGCGCTTGGCAAGCTCCACATGGCCATAGCCTTCGCGGACGGCAAGGCCGAGGTCCTTGCGATGCACGTCGTTCTGGTAATCGACGAAGGCCTTGCCCTTGACGCCGGCTATGGACCACACAGCCTTTTCAGGCGGGGCGACGATATCGTTCTCTACCGCGCCGAATGCGGTGGGTGCTGCCTTGAAGCCGAGTGCCTCTGCCATGGCAATGCCCTGCCGCGCACCGTCCGCAAGGCAGGCCGCAAGGCCGTTGACGGCGGAAACGGAGCCGGCGAGCGCGAGCCCGTTCAGGTTGCCCGGTGCGAGGAAGGCTGCATTGTCGTCCGACCAGACCGGCTTGCCGCCGCGGTGGCAGGCGAGGTGGATGATCGGGCTGAAGCCGCCAGCCATGGCCAGGGCATCAACGTTCAGCCTTTCCGTGCGGCCATTTAAGCGGATATCGATTGCGCTGAGGGCCTTGCCGCCCTTGGCATCCGATACCACGGCATCACGGATGATGCGCGCCGGTCCAAGGTAGCCGCTGCCGCCGTTTTCGCGGCTGTCGACGATCGCGGCGAGGTGGACGCCCTGCGCCTCGAGATCGCGGGCCAGCGCGTAGCCGCTGTCATTGGTGGTAAAGATCGCCGCCGTCTTGCCGGGGGCGACAGCATAGCGGTTGAGGTAGTGGCGCATGGCGCTCGCCATCATCACGCCTGGAATGTCGTTGCCGCCGAACATCAGCGGGCGCTCCTCGGCTCCCGTCGCCAGCACGGCGCGCTTGGCGGCAATGCGCCAGAGGCGTTCTACAGGTACGTTGGATTGCGGTTCGGACACGTGCTTTTGCACCCGCTCGACGGCGCCGAAGACATTGCCGTCATACCAGCCGAACGCTGTGGTGCGGGTCAGAAGGGTCACATTCGGCAAGGCTTCGAGTTCGCAGATGCAGTCAGCCGCGAAATCGGCTGCCGCCTTGCCGCCGATCGATGCGGTCTCGCCCAGAAGCTGGCCGCCGGCAACGGAGTGTTCGTCGATGAGAATAATGCGGGCGCCGGCACGGCCAGCACTGATCGCCGCTGCCAGACCCGCCGGCCCCGCGCCGATGACGAGTAGGTCGCAATGCGCCCAGCATTTGTCATAGGCGTCTGGATCGGCCGCATATGTCGCCTTGCCCAGTCCGGCCGCCTTGCGGATGAAGGGCTCGTAGATCTTTTCCCAGAACGCGGCAGGCCACATGAAGGTCTTGTAGTAGAAACCGGCGCTGAGGAAGGGCGACAGAAGGCTGTTCAGCGCGCCGATATCAAGGTCGAGGGACGGCCAGCGGTTCTGGCTTTTCGCTTCGAGGCCGGCATAGAGTTCCTGCATGGTGGCGCGCGTGTTCGGCTCGGTGCGGCCGGCGCTGCCGATCGTCATCAGCGCGTTCGGCTCGGCGGCACCCGCCGTCAGGATGCCGCGCGGCCGATGATATTTGAAACTCCGGCCGACGAGCTGGCGGCCGTTGGCAAGCAGTGCAGAGGCGAGGCTGTCGCCCCCAAGGCCCCGCATCGCCTTGCCGTCGAAGGTGAAAGGCAGCGGCTTGGAGCGGTCGATCAGCCCGCCTTTCGGCAAACGGTAGGATGTCATGCGCGTCTGCCTTCTTTCTCACCGGACGCAGCGTCGCGGCACGCGGCGATCTCATGGGTCACGGTATCGCGGGTGACGACCAGCCATCGGCGGCAACCGGAGGTGTGGTGCCAGTATTCCTCGTAGGCGCCGCGGGGATTGTCGCGCAGATAGACGTAGTCGAACCACTCGCCGGCACCGGCATCGGCCGCCGGCCGCGCAAGGGCAGCGCCCTTGATGGTGAATTCCTCTTTGGGTCGTCGCCCGCAATGCGGGCAGGGCACGAGACTTGCCATTTCGAATGTCCTTGGTCCGCGAATCAGTGAAGGTTGGGCTGGGCGCCCTGGCCCTTTTCGTCGATGAGGTAGCCACGCTGGAAGCGGTCGAGCCGGAAGGCCGTCGCCGTTTTGTGCGGTGCGTCGCGGGCGAGAAGATGGGCAAAGCAGAATCCCGACGCCGGGGTCGCTTTGAAGCCGCCATAGCACCAGCCGGCATTGAGATAGAGATTGTCGATGTGGGTACGGTCGATGATCGGCGAACCGTCCATCGACATGTCCATGATGCCGCCCCAGGAGCGCAGCACCCGAACGCGCGACAGCGCCGGGATCATCGCCTTTCCGGCTTCCGCGACATGTTCGACCGTCGCCAGGTTTCCGCGCTGGGCATAGGAATTATAGCCATCTATGTCGCCGCCGAAGACAAGGCCGCCTTTGTCGGATTGCGAGACGTAGAAGTGTCCGGCACCGAAGGTGACCACTCCGTCGATAAAGGGCTTCAGGCCCTCCGAGACGAAGGCCTGAAGCACATGGCTTTCGAGCGGAAGCTTCAGGCCGGCCATCTGGGCGACCTGTGAAGAATTGCCTGCGGCTGCGAGCGCCAGCTTGCCGCAACCGATGAAGCCGCGGCTGGTTTCAACGCCGGTTACCTGTCCATTGTCGCGGCGGATGCCCGTCACCTCGCAGCCTTGGATGATATCGACGCCGCGCTGATCGGCGCCGCGCGCATAGCCCCAGGCGACCGCGTCATGGCGAACGGTGCCGCCGCGTTTCTGCAGCAGGCCGCCCTGGACCGGGAAGCGGGCATTGTCGTAGTCGAGAAATGGCAGCATCTTCTGGACCGAGGCGCGGTCGAGAAGGTCGGCGTCGACGCCGTGCAGCCGCATGGCGTTGCCGCGGCGGGTATAGGAGTCGCGCTGCGCATCGGAGTGAAAGAGATTGAGCACGCCGCGCTGCGATACCATGGCGTTGAAGTTGAAATCCTGCTCGAGCCCCTCCCATAGCTTCATGGAAAGCTCGTAGAAGGGATTGTTACCCGCCAGCAGGTAGTTGGAGCGGATGATCGTCGTGTTGCGGCCAACATTACCGGAACCGACATAATTCTTCTCCAGTACCGCGACATTGGTGATGCCGAATTCCTTGGCGAGATAGTAGGCCGTAGCGAGGCCGTGTCCGCCACCGCCGACGATGATCACGTCATAATGGGGCTTGGGCTCGGGCTGCCGCCAGGCGGGCGTCCAGTTCCTGTTTCCGAAAAGCCCGTTTAAGACGATGGACAGTGCCGAATAGCGCATCGATGCTTCTTTCCAAGAAGGACCAGTTGCCCGTGTAATAGCATGGGGAACTGCTCAAGCATTGCATCTATGGGACCATATGCTGTAATTTCGGGACATGAGTGCTGGCGACCAGAAGAACCTGCAGCGGATCGGCTTCCTCCTCGTGCCGAATTTTGCGCTGATGTCCTATGCTTCCGCGACCGAGCCGTTGCGGGCGGCGAACCTGATTGCCGGAAACGCTCTTTACGAAGCGATCCCTTTGTCGGCAGATGGTCTTCCGGTTCGCAGTTCGTCCGGCCTGACGATCGGTTGCAACAGCCTTTCCGAGGCCGGGGGCACCTGCCATACGATCTATGTCTGTGCCGGCGGCGACCCGCAAGACTGGCGCGCAAGCGCCTCGCTCCATGCGCAGCTGAGGAAGTTCGCGCGCAACGGTGTGCGGATCGGCGGCATATCGAGCGGCTCTTACGTGCTGGCATCGGCCGGCCTGCTCGACAACAGCGACTTCACGATCCATTGGGAACATGCGTCTCTCCTGAAAGAGGCATTTCCGCATCTGGCCCCGCGCCAGGCCCGGTTCGTCATCGACGGTGCACGCGTGACCTGTGGCGGAGGGGTGGCGCCGCTGGACATGATGCACGCCGTCATTTCCGAGCGGATGGGCGCCGATTTTGCCCGCAGGGTGAGCGACTGGTACCTTCATACCGCCGTCGCCGAGCCGACCGATCCCCAGCGGGCATCGGCCGCCAAGCGCTTCGGGACAAATCACCCGGCGCTTCTCACCGTGCTGGAGAAGATGGAGACTGCGATCGAAAATCCGCTCAGCCGTGCGGAGATGGCGAGGCTCGCCGGCATCAGCGCGCGCCATCTCGACCGGCTCTTTCTCAAGCACCGCGGCATGACCTTCCTCGACACCTACCGACAGATCCGCCTGCAGCACAGCCTCCGGCTGCTGGAGCAAAGCCCCCTGTCGATTTCGGAGATCGCCTTTGCCACCGGCTTTTCGAGCCCTGGCCATTTCTCCAGATCGTTTAAGGCCATGTTCGACAAAAACCCGAGAAATGCGCGGCGGTAAGACAGCCGGGACTGATTCGTCGCTGACAGATGACGGTGAGCCCGGTGCTGCCGGCTCCGAAACCGGCACGCGGTCGACCGCGTTTCCATCTGAATGCACTTAGACGTACGCTTCTGCACGCGTATTCAGGACGGGGTGTGGCTTTTCCTTTGAATCTTGAAATATTTCCTGAGAAGATAACCTTTGCTTTCTGCCGGAGACATCATGACGTCCAAGACACAGATCGAAAATGCCGTGGCGCTGGATCAGAATCCGCACGCGGTTCGCGAACCACGCGTCAACAATCTCGAATTGGCGATTGGACACGAGGTCCGTAATTTTCGCAAAAAGCTCGGCATCACCGTCACGGATCTGTCTGCGGCGACGGGCATTTCGCTTGGTATGCTGTCGAAGATCGAGAACGGTAATATTTCGCCGTCGCTGACGACACTGCAAACGCTCTCCAAGGCGCTCGGCGTTCCGATTACCGCCTTCTTTCGCCGCTTCGAGGAGCCACGGAACGCAACCTTCGTCAAGGCAGGTGAGGGGGTGAATATTGAGCGTCGCGGCACGCGCGCCGGGCATCAATACAGCCTGCTTGGCCATATCGACAACAATACCAGCGGTGTCACGGTCGAGCCCTATCTGATCACCTTGACTGCCGAATCCGACGTCTTTCCCACCTTCCAGCACGACGGAATGGAGTTTCTCTACCTTTTGGAGGGGGAGGTGGTCTACCGCCATTCCGACTCCCTTTACAGGATGCAACCGGGCGACAGCCTGTTCTTCGATGCGGATGCGCCACATGGGCCTGAGGAGCTCGTGAAGCTTCCCTGCCGCTATCTCTCGATCATTTCCTATCCGCAGCAGAAGACGGTGAGTGATTAGATTATTGCCTAAAAAGAAAAATTTATTCCTCATAGTTGATTGTTGCCGTACGGTCTGATAGCTCTCGTTGAGAGACGAACTGAGGATGCTGGGCCATGTGCGGAATTGTTGGACTATTTCTCAAAGACCGGAGGCTTGAGCCTGAGCTCGGTCGGCTCCTGTCGGAAATGCTGATCACCATGACGGACCGCGGTCCGGACTCGGCCGGCATTGCAATCTACGGCTCGATTGCCGAGGCAAAAGCGAAGGTGACGATCCAGTCGGCCAAGCCGCAGGCGGATTTCGCCGGTCTCGAAAGAGATTTGGCGGAAGCCGGCGTCCCGGCCAGCGTCAGCGTCAAGAGCACACATGCCGTCATCGAGATCGCTGCGGACATGCTTGCGGCGATCCGGCCGGTTCTGGCCGCGCTTCGCCCCGACGTGCGCGTCATGGGCTCTGGCGAGAGCGTCGAGATTTATAAGGAAACCGGGCTGCCGAAGGATGTCGTCGCCCGTTTCGGCGTCCGCTCCATGAGCGGCTCGCACGGCATCGGCCATACCCGCATGGCAACGGAATCGGCTGTCACGACGCTCGGTGCGCATCCCTTCTCGACCGGCTCCGATCAATGCCTGGTGCACAACGGTTCGCTGTCGAACCACAACAATTTGCGCCGCGAGCTGGTGCGGGAGGGCATGACCTTCGAAACCCAGAACGACTCGGAAGTCGCAGCCGCCTACCTCACCTCTGAAATGGCCAAGGGCAAGGACCTCGGGCAGGCCCTGACCGGCGCGCTCGACGACCTCGACGGCTTCTTCACCTTTGTCGTCGGCACCAGGTCCGGCTTCGGCGTTGTGCGCGATCCGATTGCCTGCAAGCCCGCTGTCATGGCCGAAACGGACCGATACGTCGCCTTCGGTTCCGAATACCGGGCGCTCGTCAACCTGCCTGGCATAGAAACCGCGCGCGTCTGGGAGCCGGAGCCTGCAACCGTCTATTTCTGGGATCACCAGAAAGCCGCCTGACCAGGGCGCCTGCCGCGCATTCTCCAAGGGTTATTGAAACATGCCTGTCATTGATCTTGCCAACACTCCCCTGCGTGAACTGAACAGCGCTCTGCACCGCATCCAGCAGGGTTCGAACGACCTTTCCTTCGAGGTTGTCAATCCGCGCGGCAGCCATTCCGTTGCCGTCGGCATCGACACGCCCGTCGCGGTCGATGTGAAGGGGTCTGTCGGCTATTACTGCGCCGGGATGAACGACGGCGGCACCGTCACCGTTTATGGCTCGGCAGGTCCGGGCGTCGCGGAAAACATGATGTCAGGCACCGTCGTCGTCGAAGGTGACGCCTCCCAATATGCGGGCGCCACTGGCCGCGGCGGGCTGCTGGTCATCAAGGGCAATGCGGCCTCGCGCTGCGGCATCTCGATGAAGGGCATCGACATTGTCGTTCACGGCAACATCGGCCACATGTCCGCCTTCATGGGCCAATCCGGCCACCTGGTCGTGCTCGGCGATGCCGGCGATGCGTTGGGAGATTCGCTCTATGAGGCGAAGCTTTTCGTGCGCGGCTCGGTCAAGAGCCTGGGTGCCGACTGCATCGAAAAGGAGCTGCGCCCGGAGCATCTGACGAAACTGGCCGAACTCCTCGAAAAGGCGGGCGTGACCGGCGTGCGGCCCGAGGAATTCAAGCGCTACGGCTCGGCCCGCAAGCTTTACAATTTCAATATCGACAACGCTGACGCGTATTAAGGCGAGGGACCATCATGAGCTATCACAACCCCTACACCCCGCCGCGCAAGTCCGCGACCTTCGACGATTACACGCTGGCGGAAATCCGCCGCGCTGCGGCAACCGGCATCTACGATATTCGTGGCGCAGGCACCAAACGCAAGGTTCCGCATTTCGATGACCTGTTGTTTCTCGGCGCGTCGATCTCGCGCTATCCGCTCGAAGGTTACCGCGAAAAGTGCGACACGTCGGTCGTCCTCGGCACGCGTTTCGCCAAGAAGCCCATTTTCCTGAAGACGCCGATCACCATTGCTGGCATGAGCTTCGGCGCCCTGTCCGGCAATGCCAAGGAAGCGCTCGGACGCGGCGCGACGATTGCCGGAACCTCCACCACCACCGGCGATGGCGGGATGACCGATGAAGAGCGCGGCCATTCGCAGACGTTGGTCTACCAGTATCTGCCGTCGCGGTACGGCATGAATCCGAAGGACCTGCGTCGCGCCGATGCCATCGAAGTGGTTGTCGGCCAAGGCGCAAAGCCGGGCGGCGGCGGCATGCTGCTCGGTCAGAAGATTTCCGATCGCGTGGCCGAGATGCGCAACCTGCCCCAGGGCATCGACCAGCGCTCGGCCTGCCGCCATCCTGACTGGACCGGCCCGGACGATCTCGAGATCAAGATCATGGAACTGCGCGAGATCACCGACTGGGAAAAGCCGATCTATGTGAAGGTCGGCGGCGCGCGTCCGTACTACGATACGGCTTTAGCGGTGAAGGCTGGCGCGGATGTCGTCGTTCTCGACGGCATGCAGGGTGGCACCGCGGCCACGCAAGACGTTTTCATCGAGCATGTCGGCATGCCGATCCTCGCCTGTATCCGCCCGGCGGTTCAGGCGCTGCAGGATCTCGGAATGCATCGCAAGGTGCAACTGATCGTATCGGGCGGTATCCGCTCGGGTGCGGACGTCGCGAAGGCTCTGGCGCTGGGTGCCGATGCCGTTGCTATTGGAACGGCGGCGCTGGTTGCACTGGGCGACAACGACCCGAGGTGGGAAGACGAGTACCAGAAGCTCGGTACCACGGCTGGCGCGTACGACGACTGGCACGAAGGCAAGGACCCGGCCGGGATCACGACGCAGGATCCGGAACTGGCGGCTCGCCTGGATCCGATCGCCGCTGGCCGCCGCCTTGCCAACTATCTGAAGGTCATGACGCTCGAAGCCCAAACCATCGCTCGTGCCTGCGGCAAAAACCACCTGCACAATCTGGAGCCGGAAGATCTTTGTGCGCTGACCATGGAAGCGGCTGCCATGGCGCAGATCCCGCTCGCCGGGACCAGCTGGTACCCAGGTAAGGGCGGTTTCTGAAGCCGCATCGAAAATAGCGAGCCGCATTTGGGAGGATGCGGCTCGTTTCCGTTAAGTGTCTGAATACAAAAAGGGGAACGATGTGACACTGGATCTCTCGACATATGCTGCGGACAACGGCATCAAATATTTCATGATTAGCTTTACCGACCTGTTCGGTGGCCAGCGCGCCAAGCTGGTGCCGGCCGAAGCGATTGCTGACATGCAGAAAGACGGCGCGGGCTTTGCAGGCTTTGCCACCTGGCTCGATCTGACGCCTGCCCATCCCGACCTTTTCGCCATTCCGGATGCATCCTCGATCATCCAGCTTCCGTGGAAAAAGGATGTGGCCTGGGTCGCGGCCGACTGTGTCATGGACGATCAACCGGTCGAGCAGGCCCCCCGGGTCCTCCTCAAGAAGTTGATTGCCGAGGCTGCGAATTTGGGCCTGCGCGTCAAGACCGGTGTCGAGCCGGAATTTTTCCTGATCTCGCCGGATGGTTCGAAGATTTCCGACGCGTTCGATAATGCCGAAAAGCCCTGCTATGATCAGCAGGCTGTCATGCGCCGCTACGACGTCATCACCGAGATCTGCGACTGCATGCTGAAACTCGGCTGGAAGCCCTATCAGAACGATCATGAGGATGCCAACGGCCAGTTCGAGATGAATTGGGAATATGACGATGCGCTGCAGACCGCGGACAAGCATTCCTTCTTCAAATTCATGGTGAAGTCGATCGCCGAGAAACACGGTCTTCGCGCCACCTTCATGCCGAAGCCCTTCAAGGGACTGACCGGCAACGGATGCCACGCTCATATCTCCGTCTGGGACCTTGAGGGTAGGAATAATGCGTTTGCCGACAGGACGATGCCGTTTGGTCTTTCCGCCAAAGGCAAGACCTTCCTCGGCGGCATCATGAAACATGCCCCGGCGCTGGCTGCGGTGACCAATCCGACCGTTAACTCCTACAAGCGTATCAATGCGCCGCGGACGATCTCCGGTGCGACCTGGGCGCCGAATACGGTGACCTGGACCGGCAACAACCGCACCCATATGGTGCGCGTGCCAAGCCCCGGCCGCTTCGAGTTGCGGCTGCCCGACGGTGCGGTCAATCCCTATCTGCTGCAGGCGATCATCATCGCGGCGGGGCTTTCTGGCCTTCGCAGCAACGCCGATCCGGGGCCGCATCACGATATCGACATGTACCGCGACGGACATACCGTAACGGATGCGCCCAAACTACCGCTCAACCTGTTGGATGCGCTTCGCGAGTATGAGAAAGACATCGAACTGCAGGCCGCGCTCGGCACCGAGTTTTCCGCCGCCTATCTGAAGTTAAAGCACGGCGAGTGGAATACCTATTGCTCGCAGTTTACTGCCTGGGAACATGATACGACCCTCGACGTCTGATATCTCTCTGCCGCCCATCGCGGCCTTTCCCCGTACTGTGCACGGGGTCTTTTTTGACATCGCTGAAAAGAGCCGCAATGACGCAATTCATCCTGACGGTCACCTGCAAGTCAACGCGCGGCATCGTGGCCGCCTTGTCCGGTTATCTCGCGGACGCCCGTTGCAACATCATCGACTCCTCGCAGTTTGACGATCTCGATACCGGCCTTTTTTTCATGCGTGTCAGCTTCCGGTCGGAAGAGGGCATTGGTCTTGCGGAGCTTACCGAAGGTCTAAAGCCGGTCGCCGGAAAGTTCGGGATGGAAGCCGAGATCCACGATGGCTCGCGCCGCATGAAGGTCATGCTGATGGTCTCGCGCTTCGGCCATTGTCTCAACGATCTTCTCTACCGCTGGAAGATTGGCGCGCTGCCGATCGATGTTGTCGGCGTCGTCTCCAACCATTTCGACTACCAGAAAGTGGTGGTCAATCATGATATTCCCTTCCACCACATTCCCGTGACCAAG
>NZ_FWER01000090.1 GCF_900169785.1 Rhizobium sullae | reverse complement strand
CCGCTAACGCCGTCATCGCCGCCGGCGGCGGCATGGCCGTCGCCAGGGATGGCCAGATCGAAGCAGTGCTCCCCCTGCCGCTTTCCGGCCTCGTCACCGAAATTTCGCTGGAGGACACCGCCTCCGCCTTCCGCAACATCCGCAAGGCAATGGAAAAGATCGTCGACTGGCAGCCACCCTACCTCGTCTTCAAGGCCTGCTTCGGCGCAACGCTCGCCTGCAACGCCGGTCCGCATCAGACGGATCGGGGGATTGCAGATGTTTTGACCGGGAAGCTGCTCGAGGGACCGGTGTTGGAAATTTTGTAGCTGACGCGGGAGTTGCCGCTCCCCCTCATCCAGCCCTTTGGGCCGACCAGGGTCGGGCCAACGGTCTCGATCTGTCCTTCGGACCCCACTAGGGAGAAGAGGGGCTACCGCAAAACTGTCTACGCCACCAGTTCCTGCTCCACCAGCTTCACCCAATAAGCCGCACCATACCCAAGCGCATCATCGTTGAAGTCATAAGCGGTATTGTGGTGCAGAGCGCCATCAATGGCAGGCCCGTTTCCGAGCCACACGTAACAGCCCGGCGCATTCTGTTCGAAGAAGGCGAAGTCGTCCCCAGCCGTCGAAGGCGGAAAGCTGGTGCGCACCTTCTCTCCAAACACCGCCCGTGCGGCAGCCACCGCCCGCTGCGTCGCGTCGGCATCGTTGACGACCGGCGGAATGCGCCGCTCGAATTGATAGTCAGCGGCAATGCCGTACATCACCGCCGTACCCTCAGCGAGGCGGCCGATCTCCTGCTCAAGTTGGTCGCGCACGTTGGCGGAATAGGCCCGCGCGGTCCCGCCGATCTCGACCACGTCCGGGATCACGTTGAGCGCCTTCGGGTCACCCGCCTGCAGTGAACATGCGCTGACGACGGCTGGCTGCAGCGGGTCGACGACACGGCCGACGATCGTCTGCAGCGAGGCAAGGAATGTGCCTGCTGCGGTAATCGGGTCGCGTCCAAGATGTGGCTTTGCGCCGTGCGTGCCCGTCCCGCGAAAGGTGATGCGCCAGCTATCCGAAGAGGCAAGCTGCGGCCCTTCGACCACCGCAATCTCATCGACGGCAAGCCCCGGCAGGTTGTGCAGACCGTAGACGGCATCGCAAGGGAAGAGTTCGAAAAGCCCCTCTTCCACCATCCGCCTTGCACCACCTCTGCCTTCCTCTGCCGGCTGGAAAATGAAATGCACGGTGCCCGAAAAGCCCGTGCTCGCTGCCAGATGACGCGCCGCGCCGAGCAGCATGGCGGTATGTCCATCATGTCCGCAGGCATGCATCTTGCCGGGCATGGTCGATCTGTACGGTCGCTCGGCGATCTCCGGCATCGCGAGCGCATCCATGTCCGCGCGAAGGCCGATCACTCGCGTGCCGTTTCCCACTTGCAGTGTGCCAACGACCCCCGTGCCGCCAAGCCCGCGATGCACCTTGATGCCCGCTTCCTCCAGCAGCTTCGCCACGATGCCACTCGTGCGCTCCTCCTCGAAGCCGAGCTCCGGATGGGCATGCAGATCGCGGCGCAGCGATGTGAGAAAGGCCAGATCGTCCTTGATCCGTGCGGGGATGTTCATGGGCCTGGATGTCCTGTCATGCGAAACGGGCGCCAAAACGGCGCCCGCGTCGGGTTATCCTTTGTTCAACAAAGAGCGGCGAACTTCAACCCTCCTCGACGAAGACCTCTTCGCGCTTCTTCTTCACGCTCGGCAGGAAGACGACGATGAGGACTGCCGCGGCGATCGCAAGAAGGACCGCGCTAATCGGCCGCGAAACGAAGGTCATCGGATCGCCCCGCGAAAGGATCATCGCCCGCCGCAGGTTTTCTTCGAGCAGCGGACCCAGCACGAAACCGAGCAGCAACGGCGCCGGCTCGCATCTGAGCTTGGCGAGGAGGTAGCCGATGAACCCGAAGAAGGCGACGGCATAGAGGTCGTAGACGTTGGAATTGACGCTGTAGACCCCGATCGAGCAGAAGGCCATGATGATCGGGAAGAGCACGTAGTAAGGCACCGTCAAGAGCTTCACCCAGAGCCCGATCAGCGGCAGGTTGAGGACGACGAGCATCAGATTGCCGATCCACATCGAGGCGATGATGCCCCAGAAGAGCGCCGGCTGCTCGGTCGCGACGTTCGGTCCCGGCACGATCCCCTGAATGATCATCGCACCAATCATCAGCGCCATCACCGGATTGGCCGGGATGCCGAGTGTGAGAAGCGGAATGAACGAGGTCTGCGCGCCGGCATTGTTGGCCGACTCTGGGCCTGCGACGCCGGCAACTGCACCCTGGCCGAATTCCTTCGGCTTGTCCGAGATCCGCTTTTCGACCGTATAGGAGGCAAAGGACGCGAGGATCGCGCCGCCGCCTGGCAGGATGCCGAGAGCCGAGCCGATCGCTGTGCCACGAAGCACTGGCGCGATCATCTCCTTGAATTCTTCGCGTGAAGGCAGCAGGCTGGAGACCTTTGCTATCAGAACCGTTCGGCTCTTCTCCCCTTCCAGGTTGCGCAGAATTTCGGCGATGCCGAAGACACCGACAGCAAGTGCCACGAAATTCAAGCCGTCCGCATATTCGCGGATGCCGAGCGTGAAGCGTGGTGTGCCGGTATAGATATCCGTGCCAACGAGGCCCAGCAGCAGCCCGAGCACCACCATCGCCAGTGCCTTGATGACGGAACCGTGGGCGAGCGCGATCGACGACACCAGGCCGACAACCATCAGCGAGAAATATTCCGCAGCGCCGAAGCGCAGGGCGATATCGGTCAGCGGCGGCGCGAAGATCGCGACAAGGAAGGTCGAAACCGTGCCGGCGAAGAAGGAACCGAGTGCTGCGATCGCAAGCGCCGCCCCCGCCCTGCCGCGCCGCGCCATCTGGTAGCCGTCGATGGCGGTCACCGCGGAGGAGGATTCGCCCGGCATGTTGATCAGGATCGCCGTCGTCGAACCGCCATACTGCGCGCCGTAATAAATGCCGGCGAGCATGATGAGCGAAGACACCGGCTCAAGCTGGAAAGTGATCGGCAGAAGCATGGCGATCGTCGCCGTGGCGCCGATGCCGGGCAGCACGCCGATCAGCGTACCGAGCAGAACGCCAATCAGACAGAAGAGAAGATTGGCCGGCGTTGCCGCCGTCGCGAAACCGAGTGCCAGATTGCTGAAAAGTTCCATCGCGGCCTCCTAGAACCGGACCCAGGGGCCAAAACGCTCGAACGGCAATCCGAGACCGTAACTGAAAACACCGACGGAAAAGGCCGTCAGCAGAGCCGAGAGCAAAATCGCGCGGAGCACCGTCATCCGATGCGAGGCGAAGCAGGCAATGAAAGCGGTCAGGAAGATCGAAGGCACGAATCCCAGCCCCCGGACCGTCAGCCCGAAAAAGATCGGCGCAGGCAGGATGAACAGCATGCCGCGCCAGGCAAGCGGCCCCATCGGCTCGCCCTGCGCGCGGATCGCTTGAACAAAGACGGCCGCGCCGAGAATGATCAGCACCGCTGAAAGCAGCAGCGGGAAGTAGCCCGGGCCCATGCGGAGCGTCGTCCCCAAATCGAGACTGTAGGATTGGATCGCAAAAAATGCGCCCGTCGCGACGAGTAGTGCGCCGCAGATGACATTGGTGGCATCGAAACTAACCGATTTCATGGTGTCTCCGTAGGTTGGAGATGGTTTCCCTCAGCGCAAGTGGTTCTCACTCATCCGGCTGCCGCCACCTTCTCCCCGCCGGGGAGAAGGGACGTGTGGCACTGTTCCCGCTCACGGAAGTCATGCCGAATGCTTACCAGAGTCTCCTCTCCCCAGCGGGGAGAGGGTTAGGGTGAGGGGGCCAAATGGCACTACGCCTCAGTCGGCATACTCGCCGGCAGCGTCGATCACCGGCTTCCAGCGAGCGATTTCGCCTTCAAGCTTCGCCTTCAGGGCGGCAGGCGTAGCGTCGGCTTCCGCCGACGGCGCAGTGCCTAGTTCCGCGAAGCGAGCTGCAACGTTCTGGTCCTTCAACGCCACTTGCAGCGACTTCGACAGACGCTCGTTGACCTCTGCCGGCGTACCCTTCGGTGTGTAGATGCCGTGCCAGATGCCGACTTCAAAACCGGGCAGACCGGCTTCGACGGCCGTCGGGATATCCTTCAGGACGTCGAGACGCTTCGGCGAGGTGACGGCGTAAGCCTTGATCGTGCCGCCCTTGATCTGCTTCGTCGTGTTGGTCGTCTGGTCGCACATGAAGTCGACCTGGCCGCCGAGAAGATCGGTCATCGCCGGGCCAGTGCCCTTGTAAGGGACAGTCGTCAACGGCGTCTGGATCGCGCTCATGAACATCATGCCGCAAAGATGCGAGGCGGCACCGATGCCGGCATTGGCGTAGGTCACCGTGTCCTTGTTCGCCTTCACATAATCGATCAGACTTTTCAGGTCCTTCGGCTCCAGATCCTTGCGGGCAACGATCGTCATCGGAACCTCGGTGACGAGGCCGACATAATCGAAGGCGCCGAGCGTGTCATAGGCAAGCTTGCGGTAGAGCGTGGCGCTGGTCGCCATGCCGATGTGGTGCAGGAGGATGGTGTAACCATCCGGGCTGGCTGCGGCCACCCGTCCCGCGCCGAGCGTACCGCCCGCGCCGCCGACGTTCTCGACGACGATCTGCTGGCCGAGGTCCTTGGACATGGATTCGGCAACGAGGCGGGCAACCGTATCGGTCGGGCCGCCGGCCGAGAAGGGCACGACCATCGTGATAGTGCGCTCTGGATAGGTCTGCGCGGATGCGCCGTTTGCGAGAAGCGAGACGGCAACGGCCGCCGTCATGCCAAGCATGGCTTTCAGGATTTTCATCTTTTTCCTCCCTGATGAAAACAAAATACCACCGACGCTTCCCACGCGCCAATGCGAATAGGGCCATTAGCACGTCCTGAACCTGCTACCGCAATCAGCCCTGCCCTCCCCTTCGCGCGAATTCCTCACGTGTGCGGCGCAGCATGGGTCGATTCGGAAACAAACGGGTTTGATGATGTGTGGAAATCCACCCATTCGCCTACTCGGAGACGAGTAGCTTCTTGTCCAGCCCGTATTTCTGCATCTTTTCGTACAGTGTCTTCCGGGAGATCTGCAGCGACTCGTAGACCGGTTTGAGGCTGCCGCCATGCGCTACAAGCGCACTGGCGATCACGCTGCGCTCGAACTCCGCGACCCGATCGGCAAGGCCGCTGACCTCGCCCAACTGCCGCTCTCCGTCGAGGCCGAGCACGAAGCGGTCCGCGGCATTGCGCAACTCGCGCACATTGCCAGGCCAATCCCGCTGGGCGATGTCGGAAATCACCTCGGGTGGTACCGCCATCTCGTCACGGCCGTAGCGTGCGGCCGCCTCGCGGACGAGTTGGAGGAACAGCAGCGGGATATCTGGCCGCCGTTGCGCCAGTGCCGGTACGTGCAGCGTCGCGACATTCAGTCTGTAGAGAAGGTCGGCGCGGAAGCGTCCCGCAGCGACTTCGACTTCGAGATCGACCTTGCTGGTCGCGATGAAGCGCACGTCGAGCGGCACGATGTCGTTCGAGCCGAGGCGGGAGATGACCCGCTCCTGCAGCACGCGCAGGAATTTCGCTTGCAAATCAAACGGCATCGACCCGATTTCATCGAGCAGGATCGTGCCCCCGCGGCCGTGCTCGAACTTGCCATAGCGAGGCCGCACTGCACCGGGAAACGCACCGGCTTCGTGGCCGAAAAGTTCGCTCTCGATCAGGTTTGCGGGCAGCGCCGCGCAGTTGATGGCTATGAACGGCCGGCTCGCCCGGGCACTGATGTCATGCAGCGCCCGCGCGACGACCTCCTTACCCGCTCCCGTCTCGCCGACAATCAGCGTATCGGCATCGCTCGCCCCGATCGCGCGGATGCGATAGCGCAAATCCACCATCACCTGCGTGCGGCCCGGCAGACGCGCTTCGATATCGTCGCGTTTCCCGGCAACGGCCCTGAGCACGCGGTTCTCCAGCACGAGGCTGCGGCGCTCCATGGCCCGCCTTATCACTCCCGCTAGCATCTGCGGCGTGAACGGCTTTTCGATGAAATCATAGGCGCCCTCGCGCATCGCCTTTACCGCCAGTTGCACGTCGCCATGGCCCGTGACGAGGATAACCGGCACTTCCACGTCGATCTCGCGGATCTTCTGCATCAGCGTCATGCCGTCGGTGCCGGGCATCCGGATATCACTGACGACGACCCCTGCAAAACTATAGCCGATCAGCTCCAGCACATGGTCGGCGGTGGAAAACGTCTCGACGCTGAAGCCCGAAAGCTCCAGTGCCTGCGCCGTCGACCGGCGCAGCTCCTCCTCGTCGTCCACCAGCAAGATCTTCTGCTCGCTCATTCCGCCGCCTCTGGCATCATACCGGCCGCCGATTGCAGATCGATGCGGAACACGGCACCTCCTTCCGGATGACTGGCAGCCATCAGGCTGCCGCCGAAATCCTTGATGATATTGTAGGAAATCGAAAGCCCGAGCCCCAGTCCCTTGCCAACGCCCTTGGTTGTAAAGAAGGGATCGAAGATGCGCTCGGCGATCGCCGCCGGCACGCCCGGTCCATGATCGCGTACCGTCAGCACCACTTTGCCCTTCTCCTCCAGGGCCGTCACCTCGATCCGCCGGTCTTCGAGACCTTCAACGGCATCGGCCGCGTTCGAAATCACATTCACCAGAACCTGTTGCAGGCGCACGGACCCGGCACGGACGACGGGCGGACGGGGGCCGAGATCGACCCGCAAGTCGGCATCTGCCGCCTTCAGCCGCCAGGCGATGATCTCCAGCGTATCGCGGATCGCTTCATCAAGCGGCACCGGACCGAGCTTCTCGTTCGGCTTACGGGCGAAGTTGCGCAGATGCTTGCTGATGGATGCCATGCGGTCAATGAGCCCGCCGATACGCTGGATATTGTCCTGTGCCTCCGCCGTCCGCCCGCGATCCAGGAGCACGGCCGCGCTGTCCGTATAGGTCTTTGCTGCGGCAAGCGGCTGGTTGAACTCGTGCGAGAGTGCCGCCGACATCTGGCCAAGCCCGGCGAGCTTGCCTGCCTGGATGAGATCGGCCTGAGTCTGGCGAAGCTGCTGCTCGGTCAACCGCCGCTCGGCGATCTCCTCTTCGATACGGCTGTTGACGCGGGCAAGGTCGGCCGTGCGCTCCTCGACGCGCCGCTCCAGCTCGTTGCGCGCTTCCGCCTGCAGATGCATGCGCTCGTTGAGCCGCATCCGCCGCTGCCGGAAGATTGCGATCGCCAGCCCGGCGATGCAGAGAATGAGGAAGACGGCGCCAAGTGCGGTGCGCGCCTGCGTGCGGATGGAACCGGTATCCATCAGTACGTTCACGGTCCAGTCCTCGGCCGGCATATAGTGCGAGAGCACGAGGTATTCCTTTTGCACGCCTTCTTCGACAAGCGACATCAGCTCATGCTCTTCGAAATGGCTGCGCGTGATCGGCAACGCCGTCAACCGCGCGTTCGCGTAGCGGCGGGACGCTCCGGTGCGCGCGATGCGGTCTGCCGTCAGCGGCAAAATGCCGTTATAGAGCCAACCCGGCTTGCCCGACATGAAGATGATGCCTTCGGGATCCGACACGAAGATGCGGTATTCGCCGTCGCCCCACGAAGCCTCGATCATGTCGATATCGACCTTGAAGACGATAACGCCGCGGATTTCGGCATCCGCATGGATCGGCGAGGCGAAGTAATATCCGCGTTTCAGTGAGGTGGTTCCCAACGCATAGAACCGGGACTGGCGCCCGGCAAGCGCATCCTGGAAATAGGGCCGGTAGCTGAAATTCTCGCCGATGAAGCTGCCCGGCAGGTCGAAGTTGCTTGCCGCGATCGTCTCGCCATCCGGCTTGATCACATAGATATCGGAGGATTTCAGAAGCCCGTTGATCTCCTTGAGATAGAGATTCGCCGCATCGCGCAACGCTTGGTCGTCCGGGCGGCTGACCAGTTCCTTGATGTTGTCGTGATCGGCAATCAACGCTGGCAGCGCCTCATAGCGGTTGAGATGGCCGCTGAGCGCGGAAACCGCCAACCTGAGCGCCGTTCCGCCTTGGGATGACGCCTCGCCCATATAGGCGCGCGTCGCCACCGCCCCGCCATAATAGAAGAACGCGAAGACGACAAACGGCACCGAAAACAGCGCGAATATCAGCCTGTGTCTGGACGACAGGTCCGGCTCCTCCCCTTTGCGCCTCCTCCCCCGAGAGGCATACCCGACACTTCAAGTCTAATGACCGGATACCGGATTTCCAAGAGGCGGATTGTCTTGACTCGCACGGGGCCTGGATATCCTATTGCGCCAACGCGATGAGGATACCCTGCATGAGCGACGAGCAGAACCCCGCCGACAGCAAACTCACCACCTCGAAGCGCCGCTGGGCCGCCGAAGGCAAGTTTCTCACCGGCCGCATCAGCCGTCCGGAAACCGAGCGTCTGCCGCCCGGCCAGCATCTCGTCAAGAACTGGCCGGTTCTCGACCTCGGCCAGCAGCCGGTTATTTCATTGGACACATGGCGGCTGGAGGTGCGCGGGCTCGTCGAAACGCCGCTCGACTTCAGCTGGACCGCCTTTCAGACGCTCGAAGAAAGCACGAAGGTCAGCGACATTCATTGCGTCACCACATGGTCGCGCTATGACAACGAATGGAAGGGCGTCTCGACACGCGACCTTCTCGATCTCGCAATGCCGAAGCCGGAAGCCAATTACGTGATGCTGACGAGCCATGACGGCTATACGACCAATCTGCCGCTCGCCGATTTCGCAGCCGAAGACGCGATCCTTGCAACGTCGTGGGAAGGCCGGCCGCTGACGCGCGATCACGGCGGCCCAATGCGCTTGGTCGTGCCGCATCTCTACTTCTGGAAAAGCGCCAAGTGGCTTCGCCGCATCGACCTCATCCCCGCCGACCACGCCGGCTTCTGGGAAAAGAACGGCTACCACATGTATGGCGACCCGTGGCGCGAGCAGCGCTATTCGGACGACTGACCGCTAAGCAGGCGCTTGGCCGCAATGAACACGCCTAAGAGAATGCCCATAAGCGCCGATAGCGACGCCATGCTTGCCGCGTGCATGGGAATCTCGCTCCAGCGCGGGCGCACGACATTCGCCGTGTTGAATGTCTCGCCACTGAAGCGGCAGGTGATCAGCGAAAGTCCGCGCCGTACCATCTCGGCATCGGCATCTGTGATGATCGCCGATGCGGCATCGGCTTCCCGCGGCATGTCGCCAATGGCGATCAGAACGGCCTTGGTTGCAGCGAGATAAGCATGGGCGCATTCGTTGAATGGGCTGCGCTCGTCCGTCACACTTCCGGGCATTCGGCCCCAGCAGCAGTAAGAATACTGGATCCGCGCATAGTTCAGCACCCGCCGGAACGGCTCGTTGGTATCGGTCGCCTGCGAGGCAAGATCGATGATCCGATCCCGGTATTCCGCCATCACCGCCATCTCGCCATGCGAGATTTCCGGGATCGGGATGCCGGTATGGCTGCCAGCGGAGTTGCTGCTGTGAGCGAGTGCGCTGCCGGTGGCGGACAAAAAAAGTGCCGTCAGGCTTAGTCTTGCCACCCATCGCTTCGCCCTCCTCGGTTGACGAGATCGCGGCAATTTTGCCAATTGTTCCCTCATCCCTGTGTTCGTCACAGGAATGAGGAGTTCTCTTTTGACAAGCCCACTAAGAGGCAACGCACTAAGTCCGGATCACCGGAACGCCGGACGCATACCCGCCCGCAGCGCCAGACGGCGTTCGGCTAGCGCTCCGAAGACGATCCCGAGAGCCGCCCACAGGATGACGTGCATGCCGAGCGATGTCGTGCGGAAGCGCCAGAGCACCATCGCCGAATAATACTCCGGTATCTCGTTGATCGGCGGCAGCATGTACTGAACGAAGCCAATGAAGACGAGATAGACGGCACCCGCGAGGATCGCAGCGTTCCAAATGCCGAAACGTGCCGAAAGATTGCGCGCCAGCGCCACCGCGGCGATGAGCGAGGCAACGGAAACGACGATCATCAGGAAGAAAAGCTCGGTGCGCACGCCGATCGTATCCGGACTGCCGACCGCCGGCGGGTTGGCCGGGTATTTGACCGCAGGAACGAGGACGATTGCAACGAAAGCGGCAAGCGCGATCACCGCGGCTGTGCCACGGGCGCTGAGCTGGCTGAAACGGCCGTGAACGAAGGCGAAGGCGAGCGAGAAGAGGCCGCCGACAGCAATCGCATAAGTCATCACGCCGGTGAAGAGGCCGAGACCGGCCTGTGTGGCACGGCTGACGAGTTCAGGCTCGGCTCCTTCGCCGGCGGCCTGGGCAGCGGCTTCCTCGAAGGCAATTGCCTGATCGACCAGCGGCTCGCCGAATGTATAGGCAAAGGCAAACACCAGAATGCCAGCGACCGCCCCCGCGAGCATGCCACGGAGCAAAAGAGTTCCAACCATGTCTGTCGTCCTTTAGTGGCAGGGGAAGCCGAGAAGGTGGCGGCCGTCATGCACGAATTCGTGGACGTAGCCGCCGGAAAACAGCGCCATGGCGCCCTCTTCCGTGCCGACGAAATAGATGGCGATGATCATCAGCAGGCCGCCGAAGATCGCCCAAGGCAGGATCTCCCCTACCGGGATCGGCACTGGTGCTGCGACGGGCGCGAAAGTGGTGTCAGACATGTTTTCCTCCTGGAAGACGCGTTCAGTAGAAAGAGCGTTGTACGGTAGGGTCTGACTTCCAGCCTGCTTTCGCAGACTGGTCACAGTGGCGCGACCGCGCCGGATTTTCACCGGCTTCCAAACCCGCAACATGACCGTTATATCTACGGGCGGAGAACTGTCAACGAGACTTCATCTGGCTCCCCATCGCATTTCCGGAGAACGAAGGAACGTGCATACCCGGCTCACCTGGATCTGCCACGACCTGACGAGCGCCGGCCGTAGCGGCCGCTTTCCGCTAGACGAACCGCTTGAGGAAAACGCCGTCGCGAAGACGCGGGCGATTGCCGGTCAGCTACAGCGGGCTGATCGCGTCCTCACAAGTCCGACGCTGCGCACGCGCCAAACCGCAGAAGCGCTCTCGCTCAGCTCTCTTCCCGATTCGCTGCTTGCCGACTGCGATTACGGCCGGTGGAGGGGAGTGGCAATCGCCGACCTGCAGACGCAGGAGCCCGACAACCTGCTCGCCTGGATGAGCGACCCGGAATCAGCACCGCATGGCGGCGAAAGTATCAGAAAACTCGCAGAGCGGCCGGCCGAATGGATGGAGATGCAAGCAACGCTCGGCGGCCATGTCGTCGCCGTCAGTCATGCCGCGCTCATACGCACTGCTATCCTGAACGTGCTGCAGGCCCCACTCTCCTCTTTCTGGCTTGTGGATATCGAACCCTTATCCGTCATCCGCATGACCCATAATGGCAGCCGCTGGGCACTTCGCTTCGGCGGCTGAAGTCGTAATTTCGCTAATTTTTCAAGCATTAAATTAGATCAGCCTTACGCAAGCAAGTTGCGTCATAGCTATTGAACCCGGTTTACCGGGCGCTAAGTCCTTGCCCCGAGGAGACAGGCCATGACCTATGATTGGAGCGGGGAGCGTACACGGCGCATGCGTCTTTTGCGGATCGCGACCGCCGTTATTCTCGTCGGCCTTGTCATCAGCGTTCCGTTGCTGATGACATAGGCAAAAAAGGCGAGCAGTCGTCAAACTGCTCGCCTTTTCTTTAAATCTCTATCGAACGGGAATTCAGAACTACCAGGACATTCATTTTAGTGCTTGATAGTCGTGCCCGTCACCGACACTGGATCGCTGGCCGGAAACGTATCCTCGAGCCCCTCGTCAAGCTGCTCCTCGAGCGTCAAACGATCGTGAGACGCGCGCGCGCTCAGCTTGACGCTCATCGTCCCGCCCTCCGGCGTCTTGACTGATGCGATCTGGCTCATCAGCTCTTTCGCCTTTTCTATGGCATTCTGGCGATTGAGCGAGCGTTCAGCATCGTTCCTCAACTGGACGGAAACGACCTCGCCGCCGTCGCCGACGAATTCGACCGTAAAGCCAGCCTTCCCGCCCCCAAGGGGGATAACCTGTGTTCCGACGACCTGCATTGGATTTCCTTTCTTTGAACGCCGAAAGGAAAACGAAAATGCCACCCGCTTGGTTCCAGCACCTATCAACCCGGGGAAGCAAGAAGTAACAAGAGAACTGATGATAACGGGTGACAATGGCGCTCATCAAGCGCGGGCGGCGCGGGAGAAGAAGACAGCTCCCTGGCGCCCGCGCGACGCGCGAAAGGGGTCAAACACGATTTTTCATAATGAAAATATCGTGCTCTATTCGCCAAATTCCCTTTGCTTCGCCCAGTCGATCAACTGTGAAATATCGGGATAACGATAGGTTTTCCAGTTCTCAGGGAGGAAGCACCGGACGTCATCAATCATGATGGCAACCGATTGAAAATTACTCATGTTGGCAGAGATCGATGCGAGCTCATCTACCACTGGGGCAATCCTGCTCAACTCGATAGGTGATGCCATCCGAGTAGTGTCCATCGAGCCAGAAGTTTATATCTCGCGTGAGTCTCGGTGAGCGTAATCACTTCGCTCCTTCACCGCAAAGAGCCCCAACGCATCGGGGCTATTTGTTGACAAAGAGGAACGCCGGGAGACGTTCACAAGATCAACGCATCATACGGACCATGGTTTCCGTACCCTATCATACCGAATGCTCGGAGATTGAGGCGGACCGCACAGCCACGTGCAAGAGGGAAGCACGGTTACAGGAGAGCTTGGCCGCACGATCCATTCTGCTCAACATTTGAGGCGGTTGAAAGTTCCCAGTCGTCCGATGGCTTAATTTCATCAACCGACACGAAAGCCACGATGCAAAGATCGCCTCAGCATTGTAACCCGCGCTCGACACCTCTACGGCATTCCGTTCGTTATTTGCGCATGCGAACTGAAGGCTTCCCGCGCATCGGGCGGCGTCCCTCTTAGAAGGGACTGCGCGATAAGCAGGACGACGCCACGAGTTATGTGATGGAGAGCTGACCGCTCTGCCAGGGCATTCACAAAGATGACGAATTTGTCTGCCGCGGGACAACGACCGGGCTCGCCATTGAGGGGTTTGAGACGAGCCCTGCCGCATCCTGGCTGCGGTTGTCTGGATCCTACAGCACAGGCATCACGCGACTTCGCTGGGCGAACGGGGGACGCACGCCAGCCGCGATTAACGGGCGAGCTCGTCGCGCGACACATGGTAAATGCAAAGCGCATCAAAAGGTTCCTGTGCGCTATGAACGTATTGCATCACGACATGGCGGGCGTATGCTGCCTTGCCGGCCCCGAGTTTAACGGCTGAGACCGGTTGAGAGACTCGTTGCGCTCTTGCCATTATTGGAGGGGCTATAGATGTCTCTTCTAGACCTTCTTCCGCTCAATGAAAATGAAATCGAGCTGGTCACAACGGTGGTTCGCCAGTGGTGCGCAGATCATCGTGTCCTGATAGAGAGCGGCCGCGGCCGCGTAGCCATGACGACAGCAGTGGGTCTGGTGATCTCAGGCGAACGCTCGCCTGAAGCGTTGTCGGAGGCTCTTGGCCGTTGTATGCGGATCGAGCAGTACAACCGGCCCGTAGATTAAGCGCCTGCTTTGTACCGCTGGCGGGAAATGCTTTTTCGAAAATTCCAGAACCCAGTGTTAAATTTCCGGAATTTCGCGACCGGCTACAGGCTACGACCTGTTACCGATGTCTCCGGGTCGGACACAATGTGCCCGACCTGAGAGATAGGTGACGTTTTGTACCGGAGACATGGGTGACACTTTTCGCTTTTTGGCGGGAGGTGTTG
>NZ_FWER01000299.1 GCF_900169785.1 Rhizobium sullae | reverse complement strand
CGGCCGCAATGTCTTCCGGTATTACAACAGACACTGGGCCTTGCTTTTCCTCTTGAGCGATGCGGAACGCCTCACTGAAGACTGGCCGGATCATTTGCACCGACCCGATCTGCACTGCGAGCTTGGTCAGCGGCTCCATCACGGAGACGAGG
>NZ_FWER01000075.1 GCF_900169785.1 Rhizobium sullae | reverse complement strand
ACGAATATCTCAACAATGCCGACATCCTGTCGGCCATCGCGCGCGGCAAATACCGCTGCGTGACGTTCGCTTTCCGTGGGTTGATGGTGACCGTCATCGCCTACGTGCTGCTGCTCATTGCGGCTTAAGCGATGCAGCGATGACGCGAGCTGGCCTTGGACCTGTTTCTTCTGTATAAGCCCTCGTCCCGCGTGAGCTGAGCTCACGATGTGCCGGTTCGGAGCAGCGGGGCGGCAGCGAAACCATCACGACGAAAGACCGGCACGGTCACGCCGCTTCCAGCCCGATGCCGCTCTCCTGCGGGTTCTCTAGGCAAGAAGGGGGAGCAACTGGCTGCCTTGCCGTTTTATTTCCGTAAGGTATGGCGTATCGGAGAGCACGAAATGGGTAATACCAAGCTCTTCATATTTGCGCAGCGAGCACGCAATGTCCTCGGCTGACCCGACCAGCCAGGTGGTTCCCGCTCCACCTCCGCCGAATTTTCCCGGCGCCGTGTAGAGATTGTCATCCAGCACGTCGCCTTGCCGGGCAAGGTCCAGGAGGCGTTGCTGACCGACGGCAACCCCGTGGCGATGGTCCTGCCAGCTTCCCGCCGCTCCCTCGGCCATTTTGGCAACCTTCGCTTCCGCATCCGCCCAGGCTTGCTCCGTCGTATCCCGAACGAGAGTGGTGATCCTGAGGCCGAATTCCAGTGGCTGCAGGTCGCGATCGAGTGTCTTGCCGAGTGCCTTCAGCCGCTCGATCCGCTCCCGCACGCCATCCAATGGTTCGCCCCAGAAGAGCTGGACGTCGGCTTCGGTCACGGCGACCCGCTCGGCCGCTTCCGAGGCACCTCCGAAATAGAGTTTGGGATGACGGCGATCGCCGATCGGTGCGAGCCGCGGCGCCGCCGTGGATCCGGTTACCTGGAAATGCTCACCACTGAAGGTGACGTCTTCTTCGGTCCAGAGCCTGCGGATCAGCCGCATGAATTCCTTCGTGCGCGCATAACGCTGGACCTGGTCACCTTCCTGGTCGCCATAGGCTGCAAGCGCATCCGGCCCGGAAACGACATTGACCCGCACACGACCGCCGCTCAGATGATCGAGGGTCGCTGCGGAGGAGGCGAAATTTGCCGGTTTCCAATAGCCGGGCCGAACCGCGATCAGTGGCTCGAAGGTCGTCGTGCGGGCGGCGAGCGCAGTTGCGATGGTGAAAGTGTCGGGCCGTCCCCAGCCTGTGCCGATCAGGGCGCCTTTCCAGCCATGCTGTTCCAGAGCTTCTGCCTGGCTCGTCAGCGTGTCCAGGCTGTTGTGATCCGGATCAGCCGCATCGCCGCGGTGACCGGCTTTGACGTCGTTGGGAATGTACCAGAGGAATTCGGAATGACTGCTCATGATCTATCCGTGACCTGATTTCGAAGTTTGCCCTCGTCGAGCAATAACCTGACCGTCTTTGCCGCATTGCGGCGCATCTCGACGGCCGCATGATCGGAATAAAAGGCATTGTGCGGTGTGATCACCAGTCGCCCCGCAAGCCAGTCCTCGCGGTTGCGCCACGCTGTCAGCAACGGATGGTCTTCGGGCGGCTCCTTGACCAGCGTATCGATCGCGGCGGCGGCGACATGTCCGCTCCGCAGCGCTGCCTCAAGCGCATCGAGATCTTCGATCAACTCGCCGCGTGCAGTGTTGACGACAATGGCTCCGGGCTTCAGCCGGGCGAGACCGTCAGCGTCAAGAGTGCCGCGCGTCTCGCCGTTCACCGGGCAATGGAGGGTGACGACATCCGACTGGGCGAAAAGCTCCTCCAGTCGGTCCGTGCGTTCATAGCCGATGGCTTTTTCATGCC
Organism: Rhizobium sullae; assembly: GCF_900169785.1. Taxonomy (GTDB): domain Bacteria; phylum Pseudomonadota; class Alphaproteobacteria; order Rhizobiales; family Rhizobiaceae; genus Rhizobium; species Rhizobium sullae. The sequence continues at coordinate 18,400 of NZ_FWER01000075.1, read as the reverse complement.
CGGGCGGCTGGCCGGGGTCGTAACCAAGGATGCGGAAACCGAAGGGTTTCAGCCTGTTGACGACTGCCGTTCCGATCCTGCCGACGCCGACGACACCCACCGTGGCCTTGTTGGAGCGCGGAAGTGGCTTGAGGCTATGGACCTGCCAACCGGACGTATATCCACGAGCGCGGGCGTCATGTTCCCAGAGCCGCCGATGCAAGGACAGGATCATCGCCAGCGCATGATCGGCGACCTCCTCGGTGCCGTAATCGGGATTGTTGGCGAAGGGGATGCCGGCGCTGCCGAGCGCCGCGAGATCGATCTTCTCGTAACCGACGCCATAACGCACTACGCCCCTGCAGCGGGTCAGGTGCGCGATGCTTTTTTGCCCGAGCGGTGCGCCCCAGACCATCAGGGCATCGAGCCTTGCCAGGCGATCAGGGGCGAATGATGCCTCATCCGTGCTGGCGAAGAAGTCTATCTCGACATCATCGCCGAGCACGTCCGCTTCAAGATCGGGCGCGCCGATCATGTGGTCGGTTATCCCGACCGCGTATTTCTTACGATCCGTCATTCTTGTCCCGATGCGTTGGCGCTAGCGCGTCATTCCCCATTTCGCCACCGTTCGCTGCTCCAACTGGCGGAACAGGACGTTTTCGACCAGAAGGCCGAACAGGATGACCATGATCAGCCCGGCGAAAACCCGGTCGGTGTAAAGCTCGTTGCGGTTCTGGAAGATGTACCAGCCGAGCCCGCCCTTGCCGGAGGAGGCGCCGAAGACAAGCTCGGCCGCAATCAGGGTGCGCCAGGCGAAGGCCCAGCCAATCTTGAGCCCCGCAATGATCGATGGCAGAGCGGCCGGTACAAGGATCAAAAGCACATACCGCAAGCCGCGCAGTCCGTAATTGCGGCCCGTCATCCGTAAGGTTTCCGGCACGCTCGTGAAGCCGGTATACATGTTGAGCGCCAGCGGCCAGAGCACCGAATGGATCAGCACGAAGACGAGGCTCCCTTGTCCCAGCCCAAACCACAGGAGCGCCAGCGGCAGCAAGGCGATCGGCGGCAGGGGATTGAGCATGGAGGTCAGGGTCGATAGGAGGTCGCGCCCGATCCGGGTTGAAACGGCAAGCGAGGTCAGAACGAAGGCTAAAACGACACCTGCCGCATAACCCTTGATCAGCACATTGAGCGAGTTCATGGCTCGGCTCGGAATGATGCCGCTGGAAATATCCTCCACCAAGGCTTTTATCGAGGCGGTGAACGACGGCAGGAGCAGCTCATTTCCCTGAAGCCTGGCGGCAATTTCCCACAGCAAGGCAAGACAGATCAGGATCAGGCTCTTGCGCAGCCAGGTGCGCTGCCAGAGGCGTTCGTACAGCGGCAGAGCCTCTTCGCTTTTTGATTCAGCAAGCGGCTCGAGCGGCAACTCGTATTCGGGGCGAATAGGAGGTACAGGGCGGCGCGTCCGGGTCTTGGCGCCTGTGCTCAAGACATCAGTCATGCCTGGCTCCATCAACGGCTTCGGCCTCTTCGAAAAGAAGGCGGTGGATGCGGTTTGCAGCTGCCTGAAATTGCGAGCTCCCGCCACTTTTGAGATCCCAGTCATGGCTGTTGATCTCCGCTCGCATGCGTCCCGGGTGCGGCGACAAAAGCGCGATGCGGTTGCCGACGACCAGAGCTTCCTCGATGGAATGGGTGACGAACAGCAGGGTGAAGCGAACCTCTTCCCAAAGCGCCAGTAGCTCCTCCTGCATTTTCCGCCGCGTGAGCGCGTCCAGAGCGGCGAAGGGTTCATCCATCAAAAGGACGCGCGGTTCCATTGCAAGCGCGCGAGCAATGGCTACTCTTTGCTTCATGCCGCCGGACAGCGTATTCGGATAGGCGTCTGCGAAACGGGTTAGGCCGACTTTCTCGATATAGTGCTCGGCGCGTTCGGCGGCCTCTTTGCGGCTGAGGCGGCCTGAAGCCCGCACCGGGAACGCCACGTTCTCCCGCACCGTCTTCCATGGCGGTAACTGGTCGAATTCCTGGAAAACGACGATCCGGTCCGAGCCCGGACCATGCACCGGTCGTCCGTCCAGCAGGATCCGTCCCCGGCGAGGTGCAATGAAGCCGCCGACGGCTTTCAGCAGGGTGGACTTGCCGCAGCCGGAAGCGCCGAGCAGGATGAAACGATCGGCTTCCCAGACATCGAAGCTGACATTTTGCGTGGCGCGTACCACGCGACCGGGCGCATGGTATTCGAGGGTGACGCCCTCGACCGAAAGAAGCGGCGGGGCAGGCGGAGCACCGTTCTCCCGAACGGGTGCAGACATGCCGTCCATTCTCAATTCCATCAGGTTGACGGCCCACCGGCTTGCAGCGCATCCAGTCCTGAGCCGTGAAGGTTGTGATGCGATATCAGCTGCCGTTTTCGCCGTATGCCTCGGGGAAGAAATAGTCCTTCCAGGAGCCGGCCTCGTTCTTCAGCACACCCAGCTTGTGAAGCTCCGCTGCGTAAACGAAAGTGTTCTGCGGGACGATCGTGAAGTCATTCTCGGGATCGTTGATGATATCGAGAACCAGTTTAGGCGAGAGCTTGGAGCCCTGCTGACGGATAAAGGTTTCTGCAGCCTTTTCTTTGTTTGCGTTGATCCAATCTGCAGCCTCACGCAGTGCGGCGTAGAAGGCTGCATAGGTCTTCGGATTTTCTTCGTGGAAGGCCGTGCTGGTATAAAGAGCGTTGAACGTCGCTGGCCCGCCCAGAATGTCATAGGAACTGATAACCTTGTGGACTGCCTTATTTGCCTGCAACGCCTGGTAATAGAAAGGCGCAGAGGAAAAATGCGAGTTCACCTCAGTGCCGCCGGAAATCAATGCCGCGGTCGCATCAGGATGCGGCAGGCTAATGGAAATCTGGTCGAGCCTCTGGAAATCGTCAGCGCCGAAGAGCTTGGCAGCCTCGATCTGCAGCGTCCGCGACTGGAAGCCAACACCGGCGGCAGGCACAGCGATCCGGTCCTTGTCGCTGAAATCCTTCAGCGTATGGACATCCGGATTGGTGGTGATGAGATAGTTCGGCAAGGAGCCAAGGGCTGCCACTAGCTTGACGTCACCCTTGGTGCGATCCCACATCGTCAACGCAGGCGGCACGCCTGCCGAGACGATGTCGAGATTGTTGGCCAGAAGCGCCTCGTTCATCGCGGTCGCGCCGGAAATGCTCGCCCACTCGACGTCAATGTCGACGCCAGCTTCGTTGCCATGTCTTTCGATGAGTTTTTGGTCGCGAACGACATCCAGGATCAGGTAGGAAATGCCGAACTGCTGTGCGATCCTGATCCTGCCCTCGGCTGCGGTCTGTCCTGCGAGCAGCGTGGCGGCAATGCCGAATGCCGCGCCAAGAGCCGTGCGGCGACCAAATTTGACGCTCAATGTCGTAAGGCCAAGTGCCTTCATAAATACCTCTATTCGGCGAGATGATTTAAGTGAACGCGATGAAGCGCGTGCTTCTCCGCGTGGATTCTTGGAAAGCTGCATCTTCGCTGAACCAGCTTTATGCTGACAGGCTAAGGTTCATGATGAAATCTATCAATATAGTGGTGTTCTATTCCGGTGCGTGAAATGAGAGCAGAATCGCTCGGCACAGTCGAAATGTCGAAAAATCTACTTGGCGCGCGGTGTTCTGCTCGAAGCAGGCGACTTCGCGGGTGGGATTTCTTCGGTACGATGCGTGCGGCGACGGGATTACTACTCCGCCGCTATCGCCGCAGAGGTCGAGCGTGCGTTGATAAGCATGGCAGCCTCGCAAAGCGCTTGATTCACGCGGCCGAGGATGGCAGGCGAGGGGGCGCCGTCGGTGAAATCACGGCCCGAGGCATAGATGGCGGTCGGCGTGACGAAGGCTTCGAAAAATGCGAAAAGCGGGCGCAACTGGTGCTCGACGACAAGCGAATGCCGGTCTCCGCCGCCCGTAGCCGTCAGCACGATCGGTTTGCCACGCAGATCGGAGGGATCGAGCAGATCGATGACGTGCTTGAACAGCCCGGTATAGCTTCCCTTGTAGGTTGGCGATCCAATGACGAGCGCGTCGGCCTCGATAATCGTTCGGATCACCCTACGAGCAACGGGATCCAGATCGGCTACCGATCTCGCCGCCGTCAGAGATGATCCGAGATCCTCGACGTCAAACACCACATGCTGCAGGCCAGATTGTTTCGCCAGAGCTTCGGTCACGCTTTCGACGAAACGTCTTGTGCTCGACGGGCGCGAGATGTTGCCGGAAAAGCCGACGATCAGATTGTTGCTCATTCCAATTCCTTTCAAAAAGTGTTCAGAAGGCTAGGAGAAAACGACGTCCATTCCTTCCCGTCAGGCCGTCTTGAGAATGGATAGGGTCTTCTGATAGCCCGATTGGGCGACCTCGGCCCGGTTCCATCGGTCGAAGGCAGCGCGACCGAGAATGGAGACGGACGTATCTTCCTGCGGAGCATGGACGAGCACGGACTGGATATCCCGGAAATGCCGTTCAAGGCCTAGATCGGCGTTGAGGCCCGGATTGCCGATTCCGCGGACTGCCATCTGGACGGCTTCGCGGATCTGCCGGCCGGCGAGGAGCCGCGCCCTTATAAGCCTCTCCGCTTCGTCGAGCTCGCTTTCAAGCGCGCCAAAGATGATCTGGCGGGCGCCGGAGACGAGCAGGTCAATTTCGCCTGAGAGCGTAACGAATCGCTCGGTGCGAGCGATGGGATGACCCAGATTGGCCGGCACACGTTCATGCGCAAAGCGGATGAAGGCTTCCTGTGCGGCCTCCGCGGCACCTAGGTAGATTGCGGTCAGCGCCAACGTGATCGCCGCATGGCTACGATTGTCCTGCTGGGCCACCGATGGATCGACGAGCTCCAGCACGTTCTCCGCCGGGATCTCGACGTCAGTATATTCTACATCATGCGACCCTGTGGCGCGCATGCCGAGGCTTTTCCAGTTCTCGATTACCCGGATGCCAGGCAGACCGTTCGGCACGACGAACGTCCCGACGCGCGCGGCCGTCTCGTCCGTATGCGCCCAGACGAGAAAGTGAGTGAGGCCATAAGCGCCTGTTACGAAGCGCTTGCGACCGGTGATTGACCAGCCGTTGGCGGCGCGGCGAGCAATTGTCGCTGGCAGGCCGCCCCGCGCCGGCGACCCCAGTTCCGGCTCGACGCGAGCGGCGTTGAGCAATAGCGGACGTTGCTTCGCCTCTGCCAGCAGACGCCTGTAGAGGTCGTCCGGCCAATGGCCTTTCGTCGCTTGGCCGAGATGGTTGAAGATCGTCATGGCGCTGATTAGCGCCACCGAAGGATCGCCGCGTCCCAGTGCCGCCAGAATGCGGGCCGCATCGCTCAGCATGGCACCTTCACCCCCGTAGCGGGTTGCAACGGTGCTTTCGAGAAGGCCGGCCGCATGAACGGTACGGATACCGGTCCAGGGAAACTGACCGGTTTGATCCGCATCCGGTGCGGCCTCTGCGAGAACGCGCACCGTTGCGTCGAGAACAGTTGGATCATGGGACATGCGGCTCAGGGCTTTCTGGCTGGCGAGGGAGCGGCATCCTTCACGAAAGGACAAATAACTCCCTCTGCTCCTTAGAAGAGAAGAAGAGGGCTTGCAGTCTGGCGAGGGGGCCAGACCGCGCGCATCATGCAGCCGCCTTCTTCTTCGCATCTTCCCGTTCGCGGATGCCTTCACGCACGAGCGGCAGGATGTAGCGTCCGTAATCGACCGCATCGTTGTAATTGTCATAGCCGCGGATCGAGATCAGATCGGCACCGAGATCGATGTAATCGAGAATGGAGTCTGCAATCGTGCGCGGAGATCCAACGAGCGCGGTGGTGGCACCGCTCGCATTGGTGGCGGTGACAGTCGGGTACCAAAGCGCGCGGTCATGCACATCGCCGCGCGATGCTATGTCCAGCAGCCGCTGCGAACCGACGTTGGCCGGCGGTGCGGCGTTGATGGACGCGCGTGCCAAGCCTTTCTGGCGGTTCTCGTTCAGCCGATCCAGAACCTTATGGGCCTTTTCCCACGCCAACTCGTCGGTCTCGGCGACGATCGGCCGGAAGGTGACCCATATGCGCGGACGGTCTGTCCGGCCCGCCTTTGCCGCCTCTGCATAGATCCGTTCGATCTGCTGTTTCGTTTCGGCCAGCGGCTCACCCCAGAGCCCGAAGATATCGCAGAGCGAACCACCGATGCGATAGGCGGCATCCGATGAGCCGCCGAGGGAAATCGGAATGAGCCCGTTTGTCGGGCGCACGGCGCTGCGAAATTGCTTGAACTGGTAAAATTTGCCGTCGAAATCGAAAGGTTCTTTCGACGTCCAGGCAAGGCGCAGGATTCGGATGTATTCTTCCTGCCGCTCGTAGCGCTCCTCCTTGTTGAGAAAGTCGCCTTCGCGCGCCTGCTCTTCGTCGCTGCCGCCCGCAATGAAGTGGACCACAACGCGCCCGCCGCTCAACTGATCGAGGGTCGCCAGCGATTTCGCCGCGACCGTCGGATAGACGGTGTTTGGTCTGAGCGCCACGATGATCTTGATTTTGTTCGTGTGCGCCAGCACGGTGGCGCCGATTGTGAAGGGGTCAAAGGACGACGACGAGTAGGGGATCAGCGTATAGTTGAAACCGTAGTCGTCGAGGGCGCGCGCGTATCGCTCCAGATAGCGAGGATCCACGGGGGCGTCGGGTATCGGGTTCAGGTCGTTCGACGCATTGGGAAAGCTTACGCTGATGAATTCCGCAGCCATGTCATCTCCTTGGGTTCCGAACAGTAACACGAAGGTAGGCCGCAGCGACGAACCGAGGAAGACAGGTCGTTCTCTTTCTACTGAATTTATAGAAAATATTCTCTATGATGGCCCGCGAGATAGGAGTGAGCCACCGCTATGGCGTTGTTGCACGCTCATGGTGCGTGGCAGGCGACCATCCAAGCGCTGGAGCAACCGTCTGCGCCAAATCGGTCAACAGCCGCACGTTTTCGGCAAGTCCGAAGGCCGGGGGCAGAAAGAGCACGACCTCGTCCGTCGCTGCAAGGCCGGGGTCATTGAACACCGCCTCGATCACCTGGTCGGAAGTGCCTTGGAAGACAGGGGAAATCAGGATGCCGGCAGGCTGGCTGGGAGGTGCGAGCGCACCCTTGGGGCGCGACGCTGCAATTCCCTTTGTGCGACGCTCGAGGTCATAGACCGCATATTTCTCGCGCAGCTCTGCGGTGGTGCCGACCAGGATGGAGGCGGCGACGGCCACCGGTGGCGGCTCCGTTGCCCAGGTCTTGCGCCAGGTGGTGCGGAAGGTCTCGATGATGCGGGCCTGATACTGCCCGAACGTCTCGCCCTCATCGTGGTCGTGCAGTACGGTTCCCGAGATGAGCCCGATGCCCAGTTCGGCTGCCTGCACCGCCGAGCTTAGACTGGCCGAGCCTTGCCGAATACGGGCCCGCAAGGTCGGGCTATGCGGTGTCACGCGCAGCTCCGCACCTTGTGGCGCGCCCTGGCCCGGCTCGACGACGGTGTGCAGGACGTCACCTGAAATTGCGGAGAGGAAGCGTGCCTGACGGCGTTTCGCTTCCGTTCGTGCGTCGGCATCGACTGCACCGAACACAGCATCGAAGGCCGCGTTGGCACCGGTCGAAATGGCGAGTTCCAGCCGGCCATCGATCAGCAGATCCGTCGTCCCTGCCGCCTCCGCGAGCAGGATCGGGTCCTGATAGCGCATCGGGATGACTGCGGATCCGAGCATGATACGCCTGGTGTGCTGGCCAACGGCAGCAAAGAACGGAAGCGGTGAAGACAGGTAGTGATCGAAATGTCGCTGGTAGGCCCAGCCGGACTGGTAGCCCAGCTGTTCGGCCTGTCTGAACAGTTCGATCCCGTCCCGCAGCCCCTGAGCCGGCCCGGCCTCGTCGTTGAACGACACGCGGGTGTTGAACCCCAGCCGTTGCTTCGGACGGAACGATGCGGGCAGGGTGCTGGCAGGTGCAGCAATGGTCATGCGATCTGTTCCTTTCGGAGAATTTGCCGAGATTTTGGCTGCGGCACGCGGACGGGATCGGCGATGCTCGACGGGATCGATTCCAGGAGCGATGCGGTATAGGGGTGTTGCGGATTGCCGAAGATATCCGTGACCGTCCCATCTTCGACGATGCGGCCCCGCTGCATCACGGAAACGGTGTGCGCGAGCTGGCGAACAAGCGCCAGGTCATGCGAGACGAACACATAGGTCAGGCCGAGCCTGGCCTGCAGAGAAAGCAGGACTTCGACGATGTCAGCCTGAACGCTGACATCGAGAGCGGAGGTGGGTTCGTCCAGCACGATCACGTCGGGTTTAAGGACCAGCGACCGAGCGATCGCCACGCGCTGGCGCTGACCGCCTGACAGGGCTCCGGGCTTGCGCGTGAGGAGGTGTTCGCCGAGCCCGACATTGGCGAGCGCTTCGCGGACCTGTTCCGCCCGCTCCTTGGGCGTCCCGATCTTGAACCGGTCCAGAGGCTCGCGCACCAGATGCTCGACAGTCCACGTCGGGTCCAGCGAGATGAACGGGTTCTGGTAAACAAGCTGAAGATGGCGCCACACCGCCCGCAGCGACTTGTGCGAGCGACCGACAAGGCGCTCGCCGGCAACCGAAATCTCGCCAGTGTCCGGTTCTTCGAGCCCCAGCAGCAGCCGGATCGTCGTCGTCTTGCCTGAACCCGATTCGCCGACCAGCGCATGGGTCGTACCGGCCGGGACGGTGAAGGAAACGTCGTCGACCGCGGTCAGGATATTCCCATCGACCGCGAACCGCTTGGTGACGGCGCTGACTTCGATCTTCGGCGCTTCGCTGGCACCTCGCAAACGAAAGCCTGGGTCACGCAGCCTCGCATAACGATCAGGGTTGAGGGCCGGAACATCGGCATGCAGTTTCCTGGCATATGCCGAAGCCGGCGACGAAAAGACAGCCGATGTCTTGCCTGCCTCCTGCACGAGGCCGTCCTTGAGGACGACCAACTGGTCCGCCCGCTCCGCCGCGATTGCCAAGTCATGGGTGATAAGCAGCAGGCTGATATCCAGCTCTTGCTGCAAACGCGAGAGCAGGTCGAGGATCCGCTTCTGGATCGTGACATCGAGCGCGGAGGTCGGCTCGTCCGCAACCAGGAGCGCGGGCCGCGGCAGGACCGCAAGGCCGATCAATACCCGCTGCAGCATGCCGCCGGACAGCTGGTGAGGATAGGAATCGTAGACCCGTTGAGGGTTGTCGAGCCCGACCTGGGCAAATGTTTCGAGAATGAGCGCCTTGCGGATGGCCGCATCGGCCTCGTCGGTCAGCGCCGCCGCCTCCATCGCCTGCACACCGATCATTCGCACCGGGTTGAGTGCGTTGCCGGGATCCTGGGGTACAAATCCAATGGCCCGTCCCCGCAACGGCCAGAACCGACGCTCGGGCAGCGCCAGCAGTTCCTGACCATCGAACTGGACATGTCCGGTCGCCTGCGCGCCGCTGGGGAGAAGCCGCAGCACCGCGCGGGCGATCGTCGATTTGCCCGAGCCAGATTCTCCTACGAGGGCAAGGCTCTTGCCACGGTCCAGGTCGAACCCCACGTTGCGAACGACCTCGTTGCTTCCGTAGGAGACCGATAGCCCATCGATTCGAAGTACGGGGGCAGCGTATCGCGGGGCTGGCGCCACTGGAGCGGTGCGGATGAGAGTGGCGGTCAATCTGTCTTGCGAAGCCATCGGCTGATCCTATTCACGGAGAGGACGGTCAAGATCGTGACGAAAGCGGGGGCGTATACGAGCCACGGCCACTTGAGGTAGTCCTTGCCGATCGAGATCAGCAGGCCCCAGTCGGAGGCCGGCGGCGGGTCGCCGTAACCGAGGAAGGCGAGGCTGGCGATCACCAGGATCGACTCGCCGAACTGCAGCACTGCGAGCGGCAGTACGGATCGCGAGGCATTGGGCAGGACGTGACGCCAAAGGATATACCAGCGCGAACCGCCGAGCAGGAACGACGCCTCGACGAATGTCGCTTGCCTGGTCTTAATGACTTCCGCGCGCGTCACGCGGGCGAAGATCGCCACCGCCGACACGCCGGTGGCGATGGCCGCGTTTACGGTCTCGAAGCCGATTGCGGTGACGACGATGACGGCCAGCAGGAATTTTGGAATAGCCAGCAGCACATCGACCAGGCGGGCGAATACGACATCGACCCAGCCGCCGAGAAAGCCTGCCAGAAGGCCGATGAGTCCTCCGGCGACAACTCCGATCACGACCGCGATGAGCGCGCTCGATACGGAGGAGGCTGTGCCGTAAACCACGCGGGTATAGACGTCGCGCCCGAGGTGATCGGTGCCGAACCAATGGGCAATGCTCGGCCCGAGCAATTTGTCCGCCGGGACGCCGACAACCGGGCTATGGCTGGTGAACAGACCTGGCGCAAGCGACCACGCGATCACGAGCGCGATCACCGTGAACGAGAGTGCCACAATCAGCGGCATTCGCAGCGTTCCCGCCCAGCCGGCGGTTTTGGCATTCGAAAGAGTGGAGTTGAGGGCGAAGGTCATTGAGTCACCGCCTTGGTCGCGCCTATGGAGGTTTCGTCCGCGGTGGTCGCACGCCGCTTCGGCCCGCCGAGGAGCTTCACGCGCGGGTCGAGCAACGGATAGAGAAGATCGGCGATCAGGTTGACGAGCACGAAGACGACCGCCCCCAGGGAGACGACGGCCTGCAGGACGGGCAAGTCCTGTGTGCTCACCGAGCGTTGCACCAGACTGCCGACACCGGTGCGGCCGAAGACCGTTTCGGTGATCAACGAGCCGCCGAGAAGCTCTCCGATGGTAAGAGCGATGACAGTAACGACGGGCAGGGAGGCTGGCTTGAGCAAATGCTTTGCGAACAGGCGCATCTGCCCGATGCCGCGGCTGAGGGCGACCGTGGCATATTCTTGCTCTGCCTCTTTATCGAGATTTGCAATGAGAACTTCGGCGATTTGCGCGGAAACGGGTATGCCGAGCGCGATTGCCGCAAACAGGGTTGCCCAGAAGCTATCTGGCTGAATGACGCGAAAGAGGCCGATCTGGAAGCCGAAGACGTGGATCAGCACCAGCCCGATCACGAAGTTCGGCACCGACAGAAACAGGGACGGGAAACCGCGCAGCAACCCCTGACCGTAGCGCTTGGGAACAAAGCGGGTGCCATAGGCAACCGACATCGCCAGGACCAGAGCGACGGCCAGGCCCACGGATGCCAGGATGAGCGTCGAGGGAAGCACCTCTGCGATCAAGGTCGCGACGGGCCGGTTGGACCGCATCGACATGCCCAGATCGCCGGTCAGAAAGCCGGACAAGGCGTTCCATAGCTGCACCAGAACGGGTTTGTCCAAGCCCTGTGCGGCGATGATCTCGGCGATTTCTTCATCGGTAAATCCATTCTGAGGGTTGCGCAGAACGCTTGTGATCGGGTCACCGGGCAGAATGCTCACCACAACGAAGGTAAAGACATAGGCCAGCAGGATAACCACGGCAGCCTGGCCGAGCCGCTTTGCGGCATAGGTTAGATAGGCAGTGCTCATGCCGACAACCTCCTCACTTTGCTCGGTTTCGCGACGCTTCAATCGGCGATGAAGGCGGTGTAGTAGCTGGCATAGGCGACGCCGTTGTAGACTTCGCCTTTGAGCGTCGGCGACTGCACATAAATGCGCTGGACGATCTGCGTGCGCGGGATGAAGTAGCCCTGGTTGAGGACGTATTTCTGCAGCTCGTCGAGCAGCGGGTTCCGTTCCTCGAATGAAGCGGCGCCAGCGATCTTGTCGCGCAGTTCGTTGAGCTTCGTGTCGCGGTCATTGAGAGCAAACCAGTTTTCGCCGTTGTTGGCGTTGGTCAGGATGCTAGCAACGGTCCCGGCGTCGATGAAGCTGCGGGTCACCTCGTAAGTGGGTATGGCCGGGCCGCCATATTTGACCTTCTCGCCGTACGTCACGACGTCATAGGCCCGGATATTGACCTTCCAGCCAAGCTTGCCGAGTTGCTGGGCAATGAGTTCGTCGACCGACTTGGAGGTGGCCAGGTAGGGGTTGGAGTGGAGCGTCAGCGTCAGGGGCTTGCCATCCTTGGAGCGGGTGCCGTCTGCGCCCTTGGCCCAGCCCGCTTCGTCTAGCAGCTTCTCGGCCTTGGCGGGATCATAGGCCAGAAGAGGACTCTGGTCGGTCGCGCCTGGCACGTTGCTCTGGATGAAGGACGTCGCGAGCTTCCAGTCGGGCGTATAGACGGTGTCGATGATTTCCTGACGATTGATGCCGGCCTGGAGCGCCTGGCGAACCTTGACGTCATCATAGGGCGGAAGCTTGGTATTGACCGCCCAGCCATTCACGAAACCAAGATAGCGCGGCGTGGCGATCGTAAAGCCTTCCTCCTTGAGTGACCTCAGCTCCTGCGGGGAGGCATTATAGGCGACGTCAGCCTGGCCGGATTGGACCGAGGCCACCCGGAGTGAGGGTTCGGACACCAGCTTATAGGTGATCGAGTCGAGAAAGGCCGGATCGGTATGGCCGACGGCAGCAGGACCCCAGTTGTAGTCCTTGCGCTTGACCAGCTTCACGAAGTCTCCCTCCTTCCAGGAATCGACCACGAACGGGCCGCTACCGGAAGTCTTGCTGAGATCAGCCTGCTGGGCGGCGGGCTGCGCGATGGTCTTTGGCGAGATCAGGATCGAGCCATGATAGCCGAGCGTCGGGATGAAGCCGAGCGTCGGCTTCTTGAAGAAGACCTTGACCGTAGTCGCATCGACCGCCTCTGCGTGGTCGTAGGTTTTGGGGAAGAGACCGATCGGGTTGATGCCTTCGTTCTTGCGCCCTGCGTACCAGATATCGAGATTGGCGACGACGGCGGCTGCATCGAGCGGCGAGCCATCGGAGAAGGTCACGCCGCTCTTGAGATGAAGCGTGAATTCGGTAGCCTTCTCGTTCTGCTCCCAGCGTTCTGCGAGCCACGGGCTGACCTTGCCCTCGGCGTCGACATAGAGGAGCTTGTCGGTCACATGGCCCCAGATGTGGCCCTGGAAGCTGGAGATCGCGCTGTTGTTCGGAATCCATGTGTCGCCGAGCGAGTCGATCAGGAAGGTGATGTCGCCGCCGTCGCGCGGGCTGTCGGCAGCCTGGGCCGGGGCAAGCCCCGTCGTTGCGACCAGAACGGCTGCAGCCGCCGCGGATGTCGTGATCAGCAGCCGGCGCCTGGAAAGGGAGAGCAAGGAAGAGCGTTCGGTCATGAAGGGTCCTGATGGTTCGAGTTGTTGTCTGTGCCTGTAATTTCGAGCTGTCTCAGTTCGACCAGTGCGTCCTCATCCAGATTTCCTGCGAACGGCGCACCGAACCGCATCCGCTTCGGCGACCTTGCCGAGCCGGCGAAACGCCTGCCTGAGAACCGAGATAAGTCTGTCTGCTTACGTCACTTGGACGGCCAGAACGGATGCTTGGCGCTAACGCTATTGCTCAGCGCTCGATAGCTATTTCAGTCGAAGACCATGCTTGCTGATAGTTTTCCGGTCATGAGCGGCGCCCCTTGTTTTTTGACGAGAAGATCATGGCGACAGCCTAGCAGGGTGGCTCAATGGAGAAAGACCAGTTGTTCTTTTTCTACTAAAATTATGGATTATTTTGCCGTGGTTCTCGCAGCTGTTAGGATCAGCTTTTCAGGGGACTTTCGATCGTTGCTCACGGCGCGTCTGGTGGACATTGCGCACCTTCGGTCACGACAAGGTCGCAGTGCTCGACGGCGGCTTGAGGAAATGGTTGGCGGAAGGTCGCCGGGAGACGAGGGAACCCCGGCAGGGAAAGAGACATGGAGAACTCCGAGATATGTCTGGTGGGCCCCAAACTGCGTCGCGTGCAGCCGTTGGTGAAGAAAATCAGGCAACCAGTTTTTCGCCTTTGAGATGATGTTCCAGGAAAGGCAGGCTGTCCTGTCCCCAGTAGAGTTCATCCTCGTAACCGAAGGTCGGAAGGCCAAACACGCCGGCGATCTTGGCGGTCTCGTAGTTGGCTTTCCGGATCGCCTGCACAGCGTCGCTCTGGCCCTGCTCGTTCAATGCAGCACCGTCAAAGCCCGCAGCGTCAGCAATCGCCCTGCGGATCTCGGCGTTGCCGATATCCTCGCCGCGCGTCCAGAAGGCTTCCTGAAGCGCTTTCGTCAGCTTGAGCCAATCTTTGCCTGCCTCGATGGCGGCGATGACCATGAAGCCGGCCGGTGTCGGATCTGAAAGGGCGGCGCGGTTGTCGAAGTTAAGCACCCTTCCCCGCAGTGCCGCCCAGCGTTTCAGGTCCTTCGTCCAGTAGGCCCGGCGCGCTTCCGGCCGATTGCGCGAGTAGATACCGCCATTGTCCTCAATCAGGGGAATGACATAGGGGCGGATCATGGCGCCATGCTCGCTCGCCAGTGCCGCGAAGGGCTCCAGGCCGATGAAGGCCCAGGGCGAGCCGATGCCGAAGAAATAATCGATGGTCTTTGTCATGGTCTGCTGCTTTCAGGAGGGCTGATCGGTGGAGACTGCCGTATCGAAGACGGAAAGTGCGCAATCGCGGGCAACGAGAACAGCGCGCGGATCGCGTCCCACCGCCACCGTGGCGAGTGCTCCTTCATAGAGAAGGGAAAGATGCGCCGCTGCTTGGTCCGGGTTGTCACTTGCTCTCGCCATGATCGCGGCAAATATGTCCCTAACCATCGCCTTATGGGTTCGCGCGACGGACACAACACGTTCGGAATCGCCGTGCTCGGCGACCGCAAGAGCAAAAGCGCAGCCCCGAAACTCGGGGCTATCGGCCTTTTCGTGCAGGCGCTCGAAGATCAGTTTGATCTGATCCCTTGGAGGCCCGGCTGCATCCAACACTTCCTGCAGCGAACGGATAACCCGGTCGTGACGAGCCTGGAGATAGGCTGCAACGAGATGGTCCTTCGACGGGAAATGACGGTACAGCGTTGCCTTGGCAACGTTCGCTTCCTCTATGATGCGATCTATGCCGACCGCCCGGATACCTTCGCGATAAAAAAGCGCGCTGGCGGCGGTGAGGATCTGGTCTGCTATGGCTTCTCTCATGGGGCTCTTCAGGTTCGTTGTGTCATCGTCATGGGATCGGCAGACTGCCGCTCACCCCGCTGCACCGAGACCGGTCTGTCTCGCCTGGTGGGATTTGTCGACCAGTGGCAGAATCGCGTCAAGCGGCAGCGCGCTCGAGAAGTCGCCTTGATGTGCCAATCTCCCTGCAAGCACCTGAACAGCCGCATTGTAAGGTGTCGATGTGCCATGGAGACGACCAAGCAAGACGATCTCGCCGTTTAGAAAATCGACCTCGCTCGACGCACCGCGCGTAAAACTTTGCCAGGTCGATTGCTGGCCCGGATGGATGCCGCTGTTTTGCGCCGTGCGCCAATCCGAAATATCGACGGTCCGCTCAGACGGCAATGCAAGTGTGTATCCAGCAGCCTGAAAAGCGCGTCGCGCCTCATCCACGAGAGCCTCCCTGATCGCACCCCGCAGATCGGCCGCCCCATCGAACAGTTCCAGCACGTTTCGCACGTTGTGAAGGAGCTTGGCCGATTTCCAGCGACGGATCTCGGCGCTTGGCTCCGAGAGGTAGCCCGCGTGATTCAGGTCTGCCGCAATCCGGTCGCCCGTTTCGTCACGCCCAAATGGAAAGCGCCCGACCGTGACCACGCCAACCTGCGGGTCTCCGCCCACAACGACCTTGCCCGTCTCGGTAAACCGTGCCGGCGTCAGGATACTTGCCCCATAGACCCGGGCAAAGGTTCTGAGCGCAACCGCCTCCGTTGCCAGGCCATTCTGGAAGGTAACCACCGGAAGGCTTGTCGCCGCCGTATGTATGGAGTTCGACAGGGTCCGCCATGACCAAAAGGCGAGGGCACCCGCCGCATCCTGCGACTTCACAGTCAGCAGCAGGATATCGTCCGATGTCAATTCGGGCGGATCGGCCAGATCGAAGGCGTTCAGATCGATCTGCCGCGTGCCCGAAGGGCGTTGGTAGTTCAGTCCATGTTTCCTGATGTGGCTGATCTGCGCGCCACGGCCAACCAATGCATATTTGATGCCGGATTGCTCGAACTGTGCCGCGAGGCTCGCGCCGACCGCGCCGGCCCCGATGATAACGTAGCGTGTCATCTGTTTTTCCTCGTCCTGTCCTGCCACACACACCCAGATTCTGCCTGAGGGTCTCGTGCTGATAGTCGTGGTGGAATATCCCGCGCCGCTGCAGCTCGGAGATCAGGTGGTCGGTCACTGCGGAAAGGCCGAGTTCGTATTTCAGGGTGAAGGTCAGGAAATTGAATCCATCGGTGCGCCCCGCTCGTACCGATCCCTGCAACTGGTCGGCGATATTCTCGACGAGCCGATGGGGAACCAAATGTCGGCACCGCTGGAGTGATCCCAACGGATGGTTTGGATACAAGGTTTGGAATAATCATTGGTCTCCTAAAGGTCACATGCAAAAGGCGGGTCGGATACAAAACCGTTCGCTGCCGCATGTCAGGAAGCCTAAGGGAACAGTGCGCCACCAAGAAAGACTGGTCGTTCTTTTTCTACTGAATTTATAGAAAATAGTTTGATGATTTGCTGTTTTGCCGCGACCATTTGTGCACGGGAGCTTCAAGGGACTGAGAACGCGCTGCGGCGAAGACGAAGCTTGCAGCCTCAAGCGGCTTAACTTGGCAGTCGCCGGAGCGATGATGCCGCTAAGCTCTCCCTTCAGACAAATTTTTCATTTCCGCTGCCATTGATGCAACGGCGTTCCTTAGCGCCGAGCCGATGCATACATACGTTTAGAGCTAACGATATCTGCGAGAGCCCGCTTCATGGCAAAATCCCTGCATCTTACAGCCTTCATGCGTCCGGTCAGCCTGCACACGGGAGCGTGGCGTTATCCCGGATCTTATCCGGACGCGAATTTCAATTTCGACCATATCAGGTCGTTCATCCAAAAGCTCGAGGAGGCGAAGTTCGATGCCTTCTTCATGGCCGACCATCTGGCCGTGTTGAACATGCCGATTGACGCGCTTGTCCGCAGTCATACGGTCACCTCATTCGAGCCCTTCACGCTGCTTTCGGCGCTTGCCTCGGTCACGGAAAAGATCGGCCTTGCCGCCACAGCTTCGACCACGTTCGACGAGCCGTATCATGTCGCCCGCCGCTTCGCCTCGCTGGATCATATCAGTAACGGACGCGCAGCCTGGAATATCGTCACCACGTCCAATCCCGATTCCGCCCGGAATTTCGGTCTGGACGAGCATGTCGAACATGGCGAGCGATATGCGCGGGCGCGCGAATTCTACGAGGTCGTCACCGGCCTCTGGGACAGTTTTGCGGACGATGCCTTCATCCGCGACCAGCAAAGCGGCATTTTCTTCGACGCGGCGAAGATGCATGTGCTGGATCACAAGGGTAAAGAACTCAGCGTGTGTGGCCCACTTAACATTGCCCGGCCTGTCCAGGGCTGGCCGGTGATCGTCCAGGCGGGGCAATCGGAGCCCGGTCGCCAGCTTGCCGCCGAGACCGCGGAGCTCGTCTTCTGTTCACCGCGCGATCTTGCCGCCGCAAAGATGCTTTATGCGGACATCAAGAGGCGAATGCCAGCGTTCGGTCGCAATCCCGAGCATTTGAAGATCTTGCCGGCTGCACTCATCGTGATCGGCGACACGGTCGAGGAGGCGAAAGCCAAACGCGCCAAGCTCGACAGCCTTGTGCACTACGACAGTGCGATCGCTTCACTGTCAATCGCGCTAGGGCATGATGCATCGGGTTTCGATCCCGATCAGCCCTTGCCGGAAATTCCGGAAACCAATGCCAGCAAAACCGGACGCGCCCAGGCCGTGCGCTTGGCGCAAGAAGAGAAACTGACGGTTCGCCAGCTCGCACAGCGCTACGGCGGCTATGCCGGACTTGCCTTCGTGGGGACGCCGCAATCCATTGCCGATGAAATGGAGGCCTGGCTTTCGGAGGAAGCATCGGACGGATTTACAGTCGTCTTTCCCTATCTACCCCAAGGTCTGGACGATGTAACGCAGCGGCTTGTTCCGGAATTGCAACGGCGTGGCCTTTTCCGCAACGATTATGAGGGAACGACGCTTCGCGAACATTTGGGCCTTCCCCGCCCGGCTAACGCGTTCTTCGCCTAACGGGATTTGCCGGGGGGTATGCGCACCAATATGGCTCTGCTGCACGCTGCCCACAGTAGAGGACGTGCATCGGAGTTGAGGGTTCCCCGCAAAGTATGCTTTTCTCAGGCTTGCTTGCCGCAGCCTCGGTGTTTTCGATCATATCGGCCATCCTCGTGGTGCTGCCGCGCCACGTGAACAAGTCGACCTCGCTTTTCTGGGGTTCCTGGGGCAAGCACCGCCATCGCTTCTGGGATGCCGCGCAGCGCCGGGACGAGGT
>NZ_FWER01000018.1 GCF_900169785.1 Rhizobium sullae | reverse complement strand
ACAACAAACTCGACTTCGATGCGGACCTGACCGGTGCAGCCAACATGGGACTGAGCGCGGACGGGAATATCGTTATCGCGGGAACGACGGTCCAAAACCTCGACGTGAATGCCAATCTCAACAATGTCCCGGCAAGCATTGCAAACAGCTTCGTGCCCGGACTTGCTGCGGAGGGCACGATCTCAGGAACTGCCAAAGCATCGGGAACGCCTGTTGCGCCAGCAGTCGATTTCGATCTCGACTGGAAGGACGCAGCCACAAGCCATACCAAAGTTTCCGGATTGAAAGCGCTCGGGCTGAGCGCAACCGGCAAATTTGCAGATAACAGGCTCGACTTCGATGCAAATGCGAATGCCGCGGGAAACGTGGCTGCGAAAGCGGCGGGTAACATTGTTGTTGCCGGGGAGACTGTTCAGAGTTTGCAGATCGACGCCGACGTCGCCAACATTCCCGCAAGCATCGCAAACGGCTTCGTACCAGGCCTAGCTGCCTCCGGCACTGTCTCGGGAACCGTGACCGCTTCCGGTACACCCACTTCACCTGCCGTTGATTTCAAGCTCGATTGGAAGGACCTAGCCACAAGCCAAACCAAGGGTGCAAGGCTGTCCTCCTTGGATCTCAGCGCGAGCGGCAAATTTGCCGCCAATAGGCTCGATTTCGATGCAAATGCGCGTGGCGCCGATGGCGCCTCGCTGAGAGCGACCGGCAATGCCGCGCTTGCCGGCAGGACAGTGGAGAGCCTGAGCGTTGACGCCAACATTGCCAATCTTCCGGCAGGCATAGCCAACAATTTCGTGCCAGGTCTTGCAGCAGAAGGCATTATTTCAGGGACGGTTACGGCCTCGGGAAACCTCGCCTCCCCCGCAGCCGATTTCAAACTCGACTGGAAGAATGCGGCAACCAGCCACACCAAGAAGGCAGGACTGTCCCAGCTCGCACTGAACGCGACTGGCAAGCTTGCGAATAACAGGCTCGACTTCAATGCCGATCTGAACGGCGCCGGCAACGTGGCGCTGAAGGCCGGAGGCAATGTCATGATAGAGGGGACGGCCGTCAAGAACCTCAAGGTGGACGCCAATATCTCCAATCTTCCGGCGAGCGTGGCAAACGGCTTCGTGCCCGGCCTCGCCGCGTCGGGAACGATCTCTGGAACGGTATCGGTTTCCGGCTCCCTTTCCGCACCGACCGTCGATTTCAAGCTTGACTGGAAGGATGCGGCAACGGGCCAGACCAAAGGCGCGGGCCTCTCGCCGTTCGAAATCGCGGCAAGCGGCAAACTCGCCAACAACAACCTTACGATTGATACCAACCTTATAGGCGAGAGCGGCCTTTCCATGAAAGGCGGCGGCACCGTTGCGATCACGGGCAACCGGGCCCTCAATCTGCAATTCCGCGGCAACCCCCCCTTTGCCATATTGGGCGCACAGCTGGCGCAGCAGGGCTTCGTCGCGGAAGGCACCGCCGACATAGACCTCCGTGTCACCGGCACGGCTGCCGGGCCTATCGTCAATGGGACCATTACGACGAGCGGCGCCAAGCTGGTCGATGTCCGCAGAAACCTTGCGCTCAACAATGTCACCGCCAACATCACCATGAATGGCGAACAGGCCACCATCTCCCGCCTGAGCGGCAATTTCGTGAGCGGCGGCAGCGTTACGGCAAGTGGAACGATCGGGATCCGACCGGGCAGCGGCTATCCGGTAAACATCGAGGTTAGGCTCGACAGGGCAGTCTATGTTGACGGAACGCTTGTCGTCGCGACGGTCGACGGCAATCTCGGCCTCCGGGGTCCGCTGCTCACCAACCCAACGCTGAGCGGCAGGTTGAACGTCGAAAAAGCATCGATCACCGTGCCGGACAAACTGCCGACTTCACTGCGGGAAATCAACATCAAACACCTCCATGCACCATCGGCGGTGCGTGCCCAACTGCGCGACGAAAACGCGCAGAAGCCCGGCGAGAAATCCACGATACTCGCGCTCGATCTGCAGATTGACGCGCCCTCGCAAATCTTCGTCCGCGGCCGCGGCATCGATTCGGAACTCGGTGGCAGTGTTACGATCAGAGGAACGGCTGCAACGCCCGTCGTTTCCGGCGGCTTCACCATGCGCCGCGGACGCTTGACCATCCTTAGTCGGCGCCTGAACTTTACCGACAGGAGCCGTATTACCTTTGCTGGCGATTTGACGCCGACGCTCGATATGGAAGCAAGCTCCACATCGGGAACGACGACGCTCACCGTCGACGTCACGGGACTTGCTACGGATCCCTCGATCACCTTTTCGTC
Organism: Rhizobium sullae; assembly: GCF_900169785.1. Classification (GTDB taxonomy): domain Bacteria; phylum Pseudomonadota; class Alphaproteobacteria; order Rhizobiales; family Rhizobiaceae; genus Rhizobium; species Rhizobium sullae. Next base: position 98,873 of record NZ_FWER01000018.1, on the reverse strand, counting down.
CTCGCCGACCCTGCCGCAGGACGAGGTGCTGGCGCAGCTGATCTTCGGCCAATCCATGTCGAAGCTCTCGCCGGTCCAGATCGCGCAGCTCGCCGATGCGGTGAGCCAGCTAGCGGGCGGACGCTCAACCTCGCTTTTCGAGGGACTCCGCAACCAGCTTGGTGTCGACGACCTCAATATCAGCACAGACGAGAAGGGGCAGACGAGCGTCAGCGTCGGCCGCTATCTGAATGAGCGCACCTATTTCGAATTACAGCAGGGCGGCGAGGCAGGCGCCAAGGCGATCATCAATCTCGATATCGGGCGTGGCGTGAAATTGCGCGGTGCTGCAGGCGGAAACGGTGCTGGCGAAGCCGGCATCGTCTACGAGCATGAATACTAGAATCCGGTCTTCCTGGTTTTCAGCAGGATACTGGTTTCGGTCGAATTGATGCCATTGATGAGCCGGATACGGCGCAGCGTCTCATCGAAGGAGACGAGATCGTGATCCTCAAGCTCTGCGACGAAATCCCATTTGCCGTTGGTGCTGTGCAACGCGCGCACCTGCGGAAGACCGCGCAACTGATCGGCCACCCGGTCTGCGAGTTTGCCGAGAACCTCGATCATGACGATGGCGCGAACGCCGGCGGCGCGTGTCTCATGGCCGGTACGGATGGTGAAAGCGGCAATGGTGCCGCTTGCGACCAGCCGGTCGATGCGGGCGGCAACGGTCGCACGCGACGCGCCGGTCATCGCGGCAAGAGAGGATACCGGCGTTCTCGCATTATGGCGAAGCGCACTGAGAAGTTCTTGGTCAAGGTCGTCCATAGCGATCACTTTGGCGAAACACACTTAGCAAAGTGCATAATCGGATTTCATTTCTGACACTTTTCCATCTTTTTGCCGTCACGTCGATATCCGATTATGCGTCAATCCAATTTCGAACCGGAGCGCCCAGAATGGAAGTTCAATCTCGATCAGTCACACTCATTGGTGTTCCGGTAGAGGAAGGCTCTGGTCGGCGCGGGGCGGCGATGGGGCCGGCAGCGCTGCGCATTGCCGGTGTGGACCAGACGCTGATCGACCTCGGCCATGATGTGCGCGATGAAGGCGACATCCTCGTCGTTCCTGCGCGCGACCTTCCAAACCATCCGAAGGCGCACAATCTGCGTCTCATCGGCGCCTATACGCGTGCGCTCGAAGCAAGCACCTACGACGCCGCCGCGGCCGGCCGTTTTCCGCTGATTCTTGGCGGCGATCACAGCCTGTCGATGGGCAGCGTCTCCGGCATGGCGCGCTACGCGGCTGAAAAGGGCCGCCCGCTCTTCGTGCTCTGGCTCGACGCCCATTCCGACTTCAATTCGCCGGCGACGTCGCCTTCCGGCAACATGCACGGCATGCCCGTCGCCTTCTTCTGCGGCCAGGCCGAGGTCGCGGAGATCCTGCCCAGGGACCGACCCCTCGTTGATCCGCGCAATGTGTTTCAGGTCGGCATTCGCTCCGTCGATCCGTCCGAGCGCGTGGAAATCCAAAAACACGGCATCAATGTCTTCGACATGCGCTCCATCGATGAGCAGGGCATCGCAGCCACCATGCGCCATATCGTCAGCACGATTGAAAAGGCGAACGGCCTCCTGCATGTAAGCCTTGATGTCGATTTCCTCGATCCGGATATCGCACCCGGCGTCGGCACCACCGTTCCCGGCGGCGCGACATTCCGCGAGGCGCACCTCGTCATGGAAATGCTTTCCGACAGCGGGCTCGTTTCGTCGCTTGATCTCGTCGAGCTCAATCCATTTCTGGATGATCGTGGCAAGAGCGCTCGCGTTCTCGTGGAGCTGACGGCAAGCCTCTTCGGCCGCCGCATCTTCGATCGTCCGACACGCGCCGCATAGGGGGAAACGGCAATGACAGGATCTGCAAATCTGATCGCCACCGAACAGCTGCTTGGTGCGCACAACTACAAGCCGCTCGATGTCGTTCTGACCCGCGGCGAAGGCGTGTACGTTTGGGATACGGACGGCAAGCGGTATCTCGATTGCCTTTCCGCCTATTCAGCGGTCAATCAGGGGCACTGCCATCCGAAGATCCTGGCTGCGATGATCGAACAGGCCGGAAAGCTCACGCTCACCTCGCGCGCATTCCGCAACGACCAGCTCGCTCATCTCTATGAGGAGCTGGCAGCGCTCACCGGCTCTCACAAGATCCTGCCGATGAACTCCGGCGCCGAAGCCGTCGAGACAGCCATCAAGGCGGTTCGCAAGTGGGGCTATGAGGTGAAGGGCGTTCCGGAAGGCAAGGCGGAGATCATCGTCTGTGCCGATAACTTCCACGGCCGGACGCTCACTATCATCAGCTTCTCCACTGATCCCGACGCACGTGCCGGGTTCGGTCCCTATACGCCGGGCTTTCGCACGGTTCCCTTCGGCGATGCGGAGGCCTTTGCAGTCGCGATCAACGAGAATACCGTTGCCGCCCTCATCGAGCCGATCCAGGGCGAAGCTGGTGTCGTCATTCCGCCTACGGGCTATTTCAAGCGTATCCGCGAGTTGTGCACGGCCCATAACGTCACGCTAATCCTCGACGAGATCCAGACAGGGCTCGGCCGGACGGGCAAGCTTCTGGCGGAGGAGCATGAAGGCATCGAAGCCGACGTGACGCTGATCGGCAAGGCGCTTTCCGGTGGTTTCTATCCGGTATCGGCCGTCCTCTCCAACTCGGAAGTTCTCGGCGTCCTGAAACCCGGCCAGCACGGCTCGACGTTCGGCGGCAACCCGCTTGCGTGCGCCGTCGCCCGCGCGGCGCTGAAAGCGCTCACCGAGGAAGGCATGATCGAAAATGCCGAGAAAATGGGCGCATACTTCATCGACGGCCTGAGATCGATCCGTTCCAATATCGTCAAAGACGTGCGCGGCCGCGGCCTGATGATGGCGATCGAGCTGGAGCCGGAAGCAGGCGGCGCGCGGCAATATTGCTACAGCCTTAAGGAGCGGGGCCTCCTGGCAAAGGATACGCATGAGAATACGATCCGCCTGGCGCCGCCGCTCGTCATTACCAAAGAACAGGTGGAATGGGCTGTCTCTGAGATCGAGAAGACAATCGCATAGGCAAGGGCCTTCTGGCTTCCATTGTTGGTCAAAACTGCAAGGGAATCCAGAAACCTTGCGGTCTGCTATGGCAATTTAGATTTGCGCAACACTCTTCCGGTAATGTCCCGGATAATCGTAACGAGGCCTCGAAAATCATTGCGAGGACGTCGCGTGGTGTGAAGGCAGGGGTGTTCGCGCCAATGGTGGCGCAGCCGCTTCTGCCGGGCTTGGGAAGACTTTCTAATGACCACGATCAACTCAAATAACTTCAGCGGCGATACTCTCGAGATCATCGCGTTCCGTCTCCACGATCAGGAGTTCTGCGTGAAGACGACAACCATCCGCGAAATCCGCGGCTGGGCACCATCGACGCCGATCCCGCATGCGCCGGCTGACGTCATCGGCGTCATGAACCTTCGCGGTTCCGTTATCCCGATCATCGATCTCGCCTACAAGCTCGGCATGAAGAGCACCGTCGCCAATGAACGCAGCGCCATTGTTGTCGCAGAGGTGCACAGCATGGTCATCGGCATGCTTGTCGACCGCGTCTCTGACATTCTGACGATTGCCTCCAGCCAGGTTCAGCCCGTACCGGAAGTGACGGCGTCGTTCGATCGCGCCTATTGCGAAGGCGTCATCGCATCGGAAAACGGCATGATCTGCTTCCTGAACCTCGCCAAGATGTTCAAAGAAAACGAAACCGACGAGCTGGCAGCTTAAGCCACCGAAGCATAACGTTCCGAAGAAAGCCGCTGCACGGCGGCTTTTTTAATGTCTGCCTTCATGCGAGGTAGCTGTGGCCTATGTGCCGACGTAAAGGCACGTGCCGAAGCGCGTGCCTTGATTTTCGATAATGGGCAAAATCAGCCGAACAGAGCAAGAGTCGCCTTCAGCGTGACCCATACACCCCAAAGCAGCGGGATGCCGACAACAGCCCAGGCAAGCAGAGCCCTCGCGTCGAAACCACCTTTGCCGATGCCGAACGAGCCGGATGGGCCGATACTCGCAGCGGCAGATTTCGCCTGAAGTGTGGCGACTTCCTCATCGGACATGAACCACTTGCCGGCAAGTGGCCGAACCAGGGCATTGGCAATCAGGCCGAGCGCCAGCATGCCGGCCAGGATATACATGGTTCCTGTGTAGAGCGCCGGTCCGGGGGCAACACCGGCTGCAATCTGCGCTTCGCGGATATAGTTGACGACCACAGGACCCACGATGCCGGCTGTTGCCCATGCTGTCAGAAGTCGGCCGTGGATCGCGCCGACGAATTGCGTGCCGAAGATGTCGGCAAGATAAGCCGGAATTGTCGAGAAGCCGCCGCCATACATCGAGAGGATGATGGCGAAGGCGACGACGAAGAGCGCCTTGTTGCCGATGCCCGCAAAGGTCGGGGCGAACGCGTAAAGCGCGATACCGAGGATAAAGAAGCAATAATAGGTATTCTTGCGGCCAATCCTGTCGGAGAGCGAGGCCCAAAAGAAGCGACCACCGATGTTGAAGAGCGACAGAAGCCCGGCGAACCCGGCAGCGATCGTGGCAATGGATGCTCTCTGCGCCGCATCAAGCTGCGCAAAGCCGACGTCAGGCAGACCGATCAGCGAGCCGGCGAAGATTTCCTGCAGCATCGGCGAGGCCATACCGATAACACCGATACCGGCCGACACGTTGAGGCAAAGCACGGCCCAGATCAGCCAGAACTGCTTAGTCTTGTGCGCATCGCGCAAGTGGACATGCTTTGTCGTGATCATCGTGCTTTTGGTGGCAGGCGCCGTCCAGCCTTCCGGACGCCAGCCGGCGGGCGGGATGCGATAGCCGAACGCACCGCCCAACATGAAGCCGAAATAGAGGATCGCCATGGCGATGAAGGTCTGCCAGACGCCAACCGAGGTATCGGTCCTGAAATAGTTCATCAGCAGGTTGGCAAGCGGTGCGCCGATCATCGCCCCGCCGCCGAAGCCCATGATAGCCATGCCCGTCGCCATACCACGGCGGTCTGGAAACCACTTGATGAGCGTCGACACCGGCGAAATATAGCCGAGACCGAGACCAATGCCGCCGATCACACCGGCACCAAGCCACATCAGCCATAGCTGATGCGTCATCACGCCGACGGCAGCCACGAGAATACCGCCGCACCAGCAGCACGCGGACACGAAGCCGGCTTTACGCGGTCCGGAACGCTCCAGCCAGCCGCCCCAGATAGCCGCTGAGCAGCCGAGCAGAACGAAGAAGAGCGTATAAATCCAGCCGAGATCGGCGACGCGCCAGTCGCAGGTCGTCGTGAACAATGCAGACGCGAGCGTCAGTTCGGGGCACGCAGTCGATGCCGTGATCCCAAGTGATTTTGAAAGCGGCAGCCAGAAGACGCTGAAGCCGTAAGCCATGCCGATGCAGAGATGGATGGCGAGCGCTGCCGGTGGCACGAGCCAGCGATTGAAACCCGGCTTAGCAATGATCCTGTCTCGATCAAGCAGGCCGAGACCCGCTATATCACCTGTGGTACTTGTTTCCGCTGCAGTCATGAATAATTCCTCCAGATTAATGGCTTTGCTTGCAATAATTCATGCTTAAGCAGGCGAAATGCCTGTTTCCCCTCTCGCGTGAAATCGATGTTTATTTCTGGATTGGCTCCGCCGGCTCGGGCCGGTGGATCAGAGATGCGGCCTCAACGACAAGCGCGTTCAGGCTGTTGCTGTCTTTTTCTAGTACTTCAAACAATTGCCGCCGCATGCGCGGCTCCCAGAATTTGTTGATATGCGTCGCAACACCTTGAGCCGCCTCGCTTTCCGGCTGGCTCTTGAAAAAGGTCGCTATTTGGTTGGCCATGTAGACGAGCTTGGAATGCGGATCATGCGACATCGGCAATACTTTCAGGCAATATACGGTGCGGGTGGGTGAAAATTTCGAAGTCATCGCCGCGCACAAGCGCAACGAGCGTCATGCCCGCTTGCTCGGCGGTTCGGATGGCAAGAGCCGTCGGCGCGGAAATCGCGATGAGAACGGGGCTTCCGAGGATCGCAGCCTTCTGTACCATCTCGACGGACAGCCGGCTTGTGACAGCTACAGCCCCGCTTGAGCCGCTCGTTCCGATGCGAATGACGGCACCGCAGAGCTTGTCGAGCGCATTGTGCCTGCCAACATCCTCGCGAGCGGCGAGCAGGTCTTTTCCACGAACGTAGAAGCCCGCTCCATGTACCGCCCGTGTTTCCCGGTGAAGCGGCTGGGCGTCATTGAGCAGCGAGACGGCGCGGACGATATCGCCATGCGTCAGCTTGAGATCCGCAGAGGAAACATCGGGTATCTGACGGACAGCCTGTTCGATAGATTCGATGCCGCAAAGTCCGCAACCGACCGGTCCGGCCATGCTGCGCCGGCGCGCACGCAAGGCATCCGCGACGTCGTCTATCAACGTTACCTGGACATCGATACCCCGCTCCTCATCAATGATTTCGATTGCGGAGATCTGGCTCGCGTCCTGGATTATGCCTTCCGTCAGGCTGAAGCCAACCGCAAAGTCTTCCAGATCGTCCGGCGTCGCCATCATTACGGCATGCGATGTGCCGCCATAGGAAAAGGCAACCGGTACTTCCTCCGGCACGACGCGCTCACCCGGCATCATGACCCCGCCCTTCCGGGCGATTCGGTTGACGGAAATGCGCGTCGGCCGCCTTTTCATTATTCGGCTGCCTCCAGCTTGCCGGCGATCCGGCGGCTCTGACGTGCCTGCTCGTCATATTCGATCTGCCAATCCGATGGACCGTTCGAAGGCGAGACCTGCACTGCCGTCACCTTGTATTCCGGGCAGTTCGTCGCCCAGTCGGAGAAGTCTGTGGTGATGACATTTGCCTGCGTGTTCGGATGATGGAAGGTTGTGTAGACGACCCCGGGCGCAACGCGATCGGTGATCAGCGCCCGCAGTGATGTATCGCCGGAGCGGCTGCCCAGCTTGACCCAGTCGCCATCGCGAATGCCCCGCATTTCGGCATCATGCGGATGGATTTCCAGCCGGTCCTCGGCATGCCAGACGACGTTGTCGGTGCGCCGCGTCTGGGCGCCGACATTGTATTGGCTGAGGACGCGGCCGGTCGTCAGCAGCAGCGGGAAGCGCGGCCCCGTGCGCTCGTCGGTCGCCACATATTCGGTGCGGATGAATTTGCCCTTGCCGCGAACAAAGCCGTTCACATGCATGATCGGCGAACCTTCCGGGTTCTTCTCGTTGCAGGGCCACTGCACCGAGCCCATCTTTTCCAGGTAGTCGTAGGAAACCAGCGCGAAGCTCGGCGTCGTTGCCGCAATCTCGTCCATGATCTCGGATGGATGCTGATAGTTCCAGCCAAGCCCCATCGCTTGGGCCAGCTTCTGCGTTACCTCCCAGTCCCCATAGCCGTTGCGTGGGGTCATGACCTTGCGCACGCGGTTGATGCGGCGTTCGGCGTTGGTGAAAGTCCCGTCCTTTTCCAGGAAGGTCGACCCCGGCAGAAAGACATGCGCGTAGTTTGCCGTTTCGTTCAGGAAGAGATCTTGAACCACGACGCATTCCATAGCGGCAAGGCCGGCGGCCACATGCTTTGTATCCGGGTCGGATTGGAGAATGTCCTCGCCTTGGACATACAGGCCCTTGAATGTGCCTTCCACGGCAGCATCCAGCATATTCGGAATGCGAAGGCCGGGTTCGTTGTTGAGTTTGACGCCCCACAGCTTCTCGAAAATATCGCGTGTCGCATCGTCCGAGATATGGCGATAGCCCGGCAGCTCGTGGGGGAACGAACCCATGTCGCAGGAGCCCTGCACATTGTTCTGGCCGCGCAGCGGATTAACGCCGACGCCCGGGCGACCGATATTGCCGGTCGCCATCGCCAGGTTCGCGATCGCCATAACGGTCGTAGAACCCTGGCTGTGTTCGGTCACGCCGAGGCCGTAATAGATCGCCCCGTTGCCGCCGCGCGCATAAAGGCGAGCAGAACCACGCAGATCTTCGGCGGGAACGCCGGTGAACTTCTCTGTCTCTTCCGGACTGTGCTGTGGTTCGGCGACGAAAGCCGCCCAATCTTCGAATTCTGACCAATCGCAGCGTTCGCGGATGAAGGCTTCGTCATAGAGCCCTTCGGTGACGATCACATGCGCAAGCGCGGTCATGACCGCGACATTGGTGCCTGGTTTCAACGGCAGGTGATAGGCGGCCTCGACATGCGGCGTTCTGACGAGATCGATGCGCCGCGGGTCGATGACGATCAGCTTGGCGCCTTGGCGCAGGCGCTTCTTCAGGCGGGATCCGAAGACCGGATGCCCATCCGTCGGATTGGCACCTATAACGACGACCACATCAGAATCTTCGACGCTGTCAAAATTCTGCGTGCCAGCCGATGTGCCGAAGGCTTGGCCAAGACCGTAACCCGTCGGCGAATGGCAGACGCGGGCGCAGGTATCGACATTGTTGTTGCCGAAGCCTGCGCGGATCAGCTTCTGGACAAGGAAGGTCTCCTCGTTCGTGCAGCGCGACGAGGTGATCCCGCCGATCGAGTCGCGGCCGTATTGATACTGGATGCGGCGGAATTCCGACGCCACATGCGCGAAGGCTTCGTCCCAAGTCACTTCGCGCCAGGGATCGGTGACCTTTTCGCGGATCATCGGATTGAGGATGCGATCCTTGTGCGTCGAATAGCCGTACGCGAAACGGCCTTTGACGCAGGAATGCCCTCGGTTGGCCTGCCCATCCTTCCACGGCACCATGCGCACCAGCTCTTCGCCGCGCATTTCCGCCTTGAAGGAGCAGCCGACGCCACAATAAGCACAGGTGGTCACGACCGAATGTTCCGGTTGGCCAATCTGGATGACCGACTTTTCCGTCAGTGTCGCCGTCGGGCAGGCCTGCACGCAGGCGCCGCATGAGACGCATTCGGAATCGATGAAATGCTCGTGCATGCCTGGCGAAACGCGCGAGCCGAAACCGCGGCCTTCGATCGTCAGCGCGAAGGTTCCCTGCACTTCCTCACAGGCGCGCACGCAGCGGGAGCAGACGATGCATTTCGACGGATCATATGTGAAATACGGGTTCGACTCGTCTTTCGGCATCCATTTGAGATTAATGTCGCCGTTGTTGCGTGCCTTGACGTGATTGTCGCCTTCATAGCCGAAGCGTACGTCGCGCAAGCCGACGGCGCCGGCCATGTCCTGCAGTTCGCAATCGCCATTGGCAGCACAGGTCAGACAGTCGAGCGGGTGGTCGGAAATATAAAGCTCCATCACCCCGCGGCGGATATCCTTGAGGCGCCCGGTCTGCGTATGGACCACCATGCCCGCCGCAACCGGCGTCGTGCACGATGCAGGCGTCCCGTTGCGGCCTTCGATCTCCACGAGACACAGGCGGCAGGAGCCAAACGCGTCGACCATATCGGTCGAACAAAGCTTCGGCACCTGAATACCAGCCTCCATCGAGGCGCGCATGACGGACGTACCCTCCGGCACGGTGATCTGCCGGCCATCGATGGTCAGCGCCACACTTGTTTCGGATTTCGAAGCCGGCGTGCCGTAGTCGATTTCGTGAACGAGAGACATAGGTCCTTACTCCGCCGCTTCGATGAAGGGTACTGGCGCGAAATCGTCCGGGAAGTGCGTCATCGCGCTCATCACCGGATAGGGTGTGAATCCGCCGAGCGCGCAAAGAGAGCCGAATTTCATGGTGTTACAGAGATCGGCGAGCAGTGCCCGGTTCTTCTCCGGTTCGATTCCTCGCGCGATCTTGTCTGCGGTCTCGACGCCGCGCGTGGAGCCGATGCGGCAGGGCGTGCACTTGCCGCAACTTTCGACCGCACAGAATTCCATGGCGAACCGCGCTTGTTTCAGCATGTCCGCCGTGTCGTCGAATACGACGATGCCTGCATGGCCAATGAGGCCATCCTTGGCGGCAAAAGATTCATAGTCGAAAGGCGTGTCGAAGAGGGCCCGCGGGAAATAGGCGCCAAGCGGACCGCCAACCTGAACTGCTTTCACCGGCCGTCCGGTCGCCGTGCCGCCACCGATCTTGTCAACGATGTCGCCGAGCGAGAGACCAAAGGCCGTTTCATAGAGGCCGCCATGCTTGACGTTCCCGGCGATCTGCAGCGGAATCGTGCCGCGCGACCGGCCCATACCGAAATCGCGGTAAAAGGCGGACCCCTTGTCCAGGATGATCGGAACAGAGGCCAGCGAGATCACGTTGTTGATGACCGTGGGACAGCCAAAGAGCCCCTTGTGCGCCGGCAGCGGCGGCTTGGCGCGCACGACACCGCGCTTGCCTTCCAGGCTGTTCAGCAGCGACGTTTCCTCGCCGCAGACATAAGCGCCCGCACCGGTCCTGACTTCGATATCGAACGCGCGACCGGAATCGAGTACCGAAGCGCCGAGAATGCATGTCCTGCGGGCGATCTCAACCGCTTCCGTCATCGTCGCGATCGCATGCGGATATTCCGAACGGATGTAGATGAAGCCTTTTGTGGCGCGGGTGGCGAGACCGGCGATCGCCATGCCTTCGATCAGAACGAAGGGATCGCCCTCCATGATCATGCGGTCCGCGAATGTGCCACTGTCGCCTTCGTCCGCATTGCAGACGATGTATTTCCGGTCGCCGGCGGCATCCAAAACCGTCTTCCACTTGATACCGGTCGGAAAACCAGCACCGCCGCGGCCGCGAAGGCCGGAATCGGTGACCTCCTTGACCACGTCTGCAGGAGCCATGGCCACGGCGCGGTGAAGCCCCGCGAGACCGCCGTGTGCCTCATAATCTTCCAGGGAAAGCGGATCGACGATGCCGCAGCGGGCGAAGGTCAGGCGGGTCTGTTCCTTCAAGAATGGGAGGCCTTCGACCTCCCCAAGACAGAGCGCGTGATCATCGCCGCTTGCGAACCCGACATCGAAAAGCGCGGCGACGTCCTTCGCTTTGACCGGACCGTAGCCGATGCGCTTGCCGGATACCTCGACCTCCACCAGAGGCTCCAGCCAGAACATTCCGCGCGAGCCGTTGCGCACGATCTTCGCATCGATGCCGCGGGCTGCGATCTCCTGGGTAACCGCTTCAGCCACCTTCTCGGCACCGAGCGCCAGCGCTGCGGCGTCGCGCGGAACATAAATCGTCACGCTCATCGCCGCGCCTCCGCAACGAGCTCGGCGACGGTCTCGTCATCGACCCGCCCATAGAGATCGCCGTCGAGCATGGCTGCAGGTGCGCAAGCGCAGAGCCCGAGACAGTAGACGGGCTCCAAGGTCACGCTGCCATCGAGCGCAGTTTGATGGAAATCGACACCGAGCAATGTCTTGATACGATCGGCAACAGCATCCCCGCCCATCGATTGACAGGCCTCGGCACGACAGAGCTTCAGGACATGGCGGCCGGCAGGATGATCGCGATAATCGTGATAGAACGTCATCACGCCATGCACTTCGGCGCGCGACAGATTGAGCCCGTCGGCGATGACAGTAAGCGCTTCCTGCGGCACATGGCCGAATTCATCCTGAACTTCATGGAGGATTGGAAGGAGTGGACCTTCAAGAGCGCGCAAGGCACCAACAATCGCGCGCGTGCGTTCGGCAATATCGCCATTGGCGACATGAGCATTCATTTCGGCGGGCCTCCCAGGGCTTCCTATGTCGATCACCGCAGCGGCCTCCCTCTGCCGATCCGGTACCTCGAAGGAAGTCTTTCAGGGAAACATCGAGCGATCAATAAAGCTGTTCCGTCGATTGATAGGAAATTTCTATCAAAGACTTTCGCTCTCTGCGAGTATTCTCGCCTCATGCAACAATGCAGACACGAGGGGCGTAAACGGCTCGCGATGCGTCGCAACCAACCCGACCGAATGATGGGCCGCCGGCTCGATAATCGGAATCATTCGTATTTCGGCTGGAAACCCAAAGGATTCAGCCACATTTCGCGGCATGATGCTCGCCCAGCGCCCGGTTCTGACATGAGAAAACAGCACGATCATCGAACCGGATTCCAAGGTGGGATGCGCGCTCGAGCCCGCTTCTGCGAGGTGCCGGTTGATGATCCGGCGGTTCTGCATGTCGGCGGTCAATAGGCAAAGCCGAAGATCGCCCACTTCACGCCATGTCACGGTTTCGCGATCGGAAAGCGGGCTGCCGGCGGCGGTGATCAGGTGGTAGCGCTCGGCATAAAGCGGCACGGTCGTCACACGCCCGAGCGGCTCGTTTTCAAGATACGTCACCCCGGCGTCGATCTCGAGATTTTCGAGCATGCTCAACACCTGCAACGAATTGCGTGAAACGATGGAGAAGGTGACGTCCGGATGCCGCTCTTGAAAGGGCGTCGTGATCCGCGCCAGCATCGCCAGAGCAGTCGGAATGGAGGCAAGGCGCAGGTGGCCGGAAAGGCCTCTGCGCGCGGCGCGCATCTCTTCGCGCATGGTGCGCGTGTCGCCGACGATGCGCCTTGCCCACTCGAGAACACGCTGGCCCTCCGGCGTCAGGCCCTGAAAGCGCGAGCCTCGCTGCACCAGCATGACACCCAACTGGTCTTCGAGCTGCCGAATCGCGGCCGACAGGGTGGGCTGCGAGATGCCGCACTCCTCGGCAGCGCGGCCGAAGTGCTTTTCGTTGGCAAGGGCAATGAAGAATTCAAGCTTGTCGATCATCCGACCTCCAGCCGCCTTCGAGACAAGCCATCTTTGGCCTTAGCCGTTAATAATCGCAAGGGCTGCAAGCATCAGCCAACGTCGGGCGCTTCAAACATGCCGAAGAGCAAATCCATGAAGATCGTTATATTGGCATTGCCGATGCTGTAATAGATGAGACGGCCTGCCCGGCGCGTGTTCACGAGGCCTTCCATGCGCAGCCGCGCAAGCTGCTGCGAAACCATCGCTTGTTGTACACCGAGCAATTCTTCGATTTGGCTGACCGTCTTTTCCTCATTGGCGAGGATGCACAGAATGAGAAGCCGGGTCTGATGTGCCATTGCTTTCAGCAGATCGCTCGCTTCGTGGGCTTTGGCGGCAAGCTTCTGCAGTTCCTGGCCGGTTATTCCCGGCTCGGTCTTCGGCAAGGGCATTCGGACTCTCTGCTGGATGCACTTCAGGTAGACCGGAACGATAGCATATCCACATGCCGGCATTGTGCCGAATTGTCGAAATACCAAAAAAAGTCCAAGCAAATCAGCAGATAAGCTGGCCGCCGTTGATTTCGAGCACTTGCCCCGTGATGTAACCGGAAAGCGATGGCGCAGCCAGAAAGAGATAGGCAGGTGCGCAATCCTCGGCAGTCCCGAGACGTTGCAGCGGTATGCCCTTGCGGGTCTGCTCCAGCTTCTCCGGCGAGGAATAACGCCCGTGAAAGTCGGTTTCGATCGTGCCCGGGGATACGCAATTGACCCGGATTGCATCTGGCGCCAGTTCGCGTGCGAGCGCTTTGGAATAGGTAGAGACGAATGCCTTGGAGGCGGAATAGATCGCGGAGCCGGGACTACCGCCTGTCATCGCGGAGATCGAAACCGTGTTGACAATCGCCGCGCCGTGGGCCGCCCGCAAAGCCGGCAGCAGAACGCGCGTAAGCTCAACGACGGATGTCTGATTGAGCCTGACGATCGTGTCGTATTCTCCATCCGTCAACGCGCCTGCGGGAAACCGGCCAACCATCGTGCCGGCATTGTTGACGAGCACATGCACCGCGCCAAAAGTATCCAGAGCTTTCGCCGCGAAAGCAGCCGTGCCGTTCGGCGACAGAAAATCGGCTGCAACGAGAACTGCGCGTCGCTCCTGCTCTGCCGTCAACAGGAAGTCCGGCAAATTCCTTTCGCTATTCCGGCCAGTGTGAACCAAGACGTGCGCGCCGCAATCCAGGAACTGCCGCGCGACTTCGAGGCCGATTCCACGCCCTGCGCCGGTCACGACAACATTGCGATTTTCAAAAAGTTTGGGGTGAAACACGCTTGAAACCCTCCCGGCTCCGGCTGCCAGTCGCCGATTGCGCAATTTTCGCTTTAACATATGATCCGGCCCAGCGAAAGAAAGGGAGACGAAGCCATGTTTCTGTCCGGACGGCAGACGGAGATTCTCGATATCGCCAAAGCCGAAGGCCGCGTGCTGGTCGATGATCTGGCAACGCGCTTCTCCGTCACGCCGCAGACCATTCGCAAGGACCTGAACGACCTTTGCGATGGACACGTGCTGACGCGTATTCACGGCGGGGCAATTTTTCCGGGCGGGACAGAGAACGTGAAATACGAGGCACGCCGCTCGATCGCCGCCGGTGAGAAACTCGCGATCGGTCGCGCGACCGCTGACATTATTCCCGACAAAGCTTCGCTCTTCATCAATATCGGAACGACGACCGAGGCAGTCGGGGAAGCGCTGGTCGATCACCACGAACTGATGGTGATCACCAATAACATCAACGTTGCCAGTCGTTTGCGTCTGTTTCCCTCGATCGAGGTCGTCATCGCGGGCGGCGTAGTGCGCCATTCGGATGGCGGCATCGTCGGCGAAGCAGCCGTCGATTTCATCCGGCAATTCAAGGTCGATTATGCCGTCATCGGCGCTTCGGCGATCGATCCGGACGGTGCGCTTCTCGACTTCGATTTCCGCGAAGTGAAGGTCGCCCAAGCCATCATGGCGAATGCGCGCCACGTCGTCCTTGTTGCCGACTCCACCAAATTCGAGCGCACGGCTCCGGTGCGCATTGGCCACCTGTCGCAGGTCCACACCTTCGTTACTGACGACTGTAATGTCGAATCGCTCAGGAAGGTCTGCGCGGAAAGCAACATTAATCTGATCGAAACCTCGGAAAAGACACTGCCATAGAATGTTCGTTTGATATTCTATTTATCTTCGATTTGTCGCTATTCTAGTTCGTTTAATGGCGTTGGACTTGTGGCGGAAGGGGGGCATATCTATCGGTAATGGGGCGACTGCCCTAGACAACTAAATGCGGGCGACTGCAGCGGCTGCCTAAGCCTCCTCCAGCAGGCGCGCACCGGTTCCCTCCTTGCCCAGTTTGTCACAAGGGTTTCGCAATGGGCAGCTTTCGATAGACAGGCAACCACAGCCGATGCAACCGGTCAGGCGATCGCGAAGCAGCGTCAGCCGTTTGATTCGCGAATCCAGATCGTCCTTCCATATCTGCGAGAGCTTCTGCCAATCGCCTGCCGTCGGCGTTCGCCCCTGCGGCAGGGTATCGAAAGCCGCCTGAATTTCAGCCAGCGGTATGCCGACCCTCTGTGCCACCTTGATGATGCCGAGACGGCGCAGGACATCGCGCCCGTAACGCCGCTGGTTGCCGCGCGAGCGCATGCTCGAAATCAGACCCTTGGCCTCGTAGAAATGCAGCGCCGAGACCGCCAGTCCGCTGCGCTCCGCCACTTCGCCTACAGTCAGAAGCCTGCTGAAATTGGTCGATGAAATTGTTTCCATACGCCTATTGACCTCAATATTGGTTGAGGTTTTATAAGCCAAGCTCCTCGCAGCGTAAAGAAGGGGCAATTATGAAAACAGCCATCAAAGTCGGCGTCATCTACGGAAGCATACGACAGGGCCGGATATGCGACCCGGTGGTGAAATGGCTGACCCGGCAGCTTGTACTCTATCCGCTGATCGACCTCGATATCATCGATCCGCTCGATTTCGACCTGCCATCCCAGCATGATGACGGTCATCGCGAAGTAAAGCGTCTCGCCTCCCGTCTGAACGCGGTGGACGCCTTCATCGTCGTCACGCCCGAATATAATCACAGCTTCACAGCGGCACTGAAATTCGTGCTCGATTCGTTCAACGAACCCTGGCATGGAAAACCTGTGGCCTTCGTATCCTATGGAGGCATCTCGGGCGGTCTGCGTGCTGTCGAGCAGCTGCGGCTTGTCTTCGCCGAACTCCATGCCGTCACCGTGCGTGACACAGTAAGCATTGCGGCACCTTGGAACCGCTTCGATGAAGACGGCAACCTCGATCGGCCCGAAGAAACGCGATCCTGTTTCCGTTTCCGGCAGGTACGGAAACGCCGGCGGACACCTGGGCTAATCCATGCCCGGGTGTCCGCCCAGGGTACGTGTGACCGTTCGGGCTAACGAAGGTGGATTGCATCGCGCGCTGCGCGTCCACATGTCGGCTGTCCCAGGCAGCGCCCTTGCCCTGCCCTGCATCATGTCCTAGGCGTGAGGTGAGGCAGACCAGGCGAGGCACGAATGAGAGAGCGGAAGCTGGCAGGCGCAGATGCCATGCGTGCGGCTGCGTGTCTTCATCGAACGGCCGGTCCTACTGAGAGCCCACGCCGTTCCACGTTGAGCCGGCCCCACCCCAGCCGCGACAAAAAAAGCGGCCCGCTAAGGCCGCTTTAGGTCATTTCCCTGCAATCCCGATCAATCCTGCTGGACGATGCCGCGCAGATGCGTCAGTTCCATGATGAAATGCTCGAGCCTGGACTTATGCTCGTGATGCAGGGCATCCTCGAGCTCCTTCTTCGCAGCCTCAATCCGACGGGTCAGCTCATCTTTGGTAAGATCTTCGACCGCGACGGCAGATTCTGCAAGCAGCGTGCAGCCGGTCGGCAGGATGTCGGCGAAACCGCCGAAAACGACATAGTCCTGCTTGGCGCCGCCGCTGGAGCGGACGCTGACGATACCCGGCTTGATGGTCGTCATCGCCGGGGCGTGGTTCGCCATGACGGTCATCTCGCCCTCGGTTGCCGGAATGACAACTTCCGTCACCATCTCCGACAGGAGCAGACGCTCCGGAGATACGAGTTCAAAATTGAAATTGTCAGCCATCAGTGACTTACCTTCTCGGCTATGGCTTTTGCATCTTGCAGTTTGGTCCCGCAGAACGGGCAGTGCAGTATCGCCTGATCGAGATATCCGAGACCTTCTTCGGTCTGGACCAACCCTACCACCATCATCAGTGCGCCGTTATCCGCTTTGTAGACGGTCGGCGCCGCCGGGGCGGGAAGTCCTGCCACGACTTCCCTCAGGGAGTCGCAGCAGAAAATCTCGTCATCAGCTTCGTTCATCAAGCAGCTGCGGAGAGCTTCTTAGCCTTCTCGATGGCTTCTTCCATCGAGCCGACCATGTAGAAGGCAGCTTCCGGCAGGTGGTCGTATTCGCCGTTGACGAGACCCTTGAAGCCCTTGATCGTGTCTTCGAGAGCAACCAGCTTGCCCGGCGAACCGGTGAAGACTTCGGCAACGAAGAACGGCTGCGACAGGAAGCGCTCGATCTTGCGGGCGCGGGCGACGGCGAGCTTGTCCTCTTCGGACAGTTCGTCCATGCCAAGGATCGCGATGATGTCCTGCAGGGCCTTGTAGCGCTGCAGCGTCGACTGAACCTTACGGGCAACTTCGTAGTGTTCTTCGCCGACGACCATCGGGTCGAGCATGCGCGACGTAGAGTCGAGCGGGTCAACGGCCGGATAGATGCCCTTTTCAGCGATCGAGCGCGACAGAACGGTCGTTGCGTCAAGGTGTGCGAACGAGGTTGCCGGAGCCGGGTCGGTCAAGTCGTCGGCCGGAACGTAGATAGCCTGAACCGAGGTGATCGAGCCGGTCGTCGTCGTCGTGATGCGTTCCTGCATCTGGCCCATGTCGGTTGCGAGCGTCGGCTGGTAACCCACAGCCGAAGGAATGCGGCCGAGCAGAGCCGACACTTCCGACCCCGCCTGCGTGAAGCGGAAGATATTGTCGACGAAGAACAGAACGTCCTGGCCCTGGTCGCGGAAGTTCTCAGCAACCGTCAGACCGGTCAGAGCGACGCGAGCGCGAGCACCCGGCGGTTCGTTCATCTGGCCGTAGACGAGGGCGGCCTTCGAGCCTTCGCCGCCGCCATGCTTGTTGACGCCCGATTCGATCATTTCGTGATAGAGGTCGTTGCCTTCGCGGGTGCGTTCACCGACGCCTGCAAACACCGAGTAACCACCGTGCGCCTTGGCGACGTTGTTGATCAGTTCCATGATGAGAACCGTCTTGCCGACGCCGGCACCGCCGAAGAGGCCGATCTTGCCGCCCTTGGCGTACGGAGCCAGAAGGTCGACGACCTTGATGCCGGTGACGAGAATCTGTGCTTCCGTCGACTGCTCGACGTAAGACGGTGCGTCCTGATGGATCGCGCGCCTGGAAGCGGTGACCAGCGGACCGGCTTCATCAACCGGCTCGCCGATGACGTTCATGATGCGGCCGAGCGTCTCCGGGCCGACCGGGACCGAAATTGGAGCGCCGGTGTCGACGACTTCCTGGCCGCGCACCAGACCTTCGGACGAATCCATGGCGATCGTGCGGACTTCGTTTTCGCCGAGGTGCTGTGCAACTTCCAGAACCAGACGGTTGCCCATGTTGGTGGTTTCGAGCGCGTTCAAAATCGCCGGCAGTTCGCCTTCGAAAAAAGCAACGTCGACGACGGCGCCGATAACCTGTGTGACCCTGCCGACAGAGCCTGTGGCGGTCTTCTTAGCGGCGGTCTTCGCTGCCGCCTTCGGGGTAGCTGCCCTAGCCATTTTCATACCCTCTTTCTCTAACCTCAGAGCGCTTCCGCGCCCGAAATGATTTCAATGAGTTCCTTGGTGATCTGAGCCTGACGCTGGCGGTTATAGCTGAGCGTCAGCTTATTGATCATCTCACCAGCGTTGCGCGTCGCACTGTCCATCGCGCTCATCTTCGCGCCCATTTCGCCGGCGACATTTTCAAGCAGCGCGCGGAAAACCTGGACCGAGATGTTGCGCGGGATCAGGTCGTTCAGGATCGATGCCGGATCCGGCTCGTATTCATAAACGGCACCCGAATGCTCGGCGTCTTCAACAACAGCGTCAGGAGCCGAAGCCGGGATAAGCTGCTGAGCCGTCGGCACCTGCGAGATGACCGATTTGAATTCCGAGTAGAACAGCGTGCAAACGTCGAATTCCCCGGCTTCGAACATCTCGATGACGCGTCTGCCGACCTGGTCGGCATTCTCGAAGCCGATGCGCTTGACGTCGCGAAGTTCCTTGCGCTCGACGATGAGCGAAGCAAATTCGCGGCGAAGAACGTCATAGCCCTTCTTGCCGACGGTGAAGATCTTGACGGTCTTGCCCTCGGAGATGAGCTTGCGGGCATGATCTCGGGCAAAGCGCGCGATCTGCGAATTGAAGCCGCCGCAGAGGCCGCGCTCGGCAGTGCAGACAACGAGCAGGTGAACCTGATCCTTGCCCGTACCCGTCATGAGCACTGGTGCGCTGTCGGCATCAGTCATCGCCTTGGAGATGTTCGAAAGAACAGTCGCCATGCGCTCCGAGTAAGGCCGGGCGGCCTCGGCCGCCTCCTGCGCACGCCGAAGCTTCGCCGCGGCGACCATCTTCATCGCCTTGGTTATCTTCTGCGTCGCCTTGACGGAGGCGATCCGGTTTTTCAGATCCTTAAGTGAAGGCATCCGTTTTCCGTCCTAAATGGGTGCGATCAGGCGAAAGACTTCGCGAAGGTATCGAGAGCAGCCACCAGCTTGCCCTTGGTATCGTCGCTGATTGCCTTCTCCGTGCGGATCGTGTCGAGGATGGCTGAGCCTTCCGAGCGCAGGTACGAAAGCAGTGCCTGCTCGAACTTGCCGATCTGAGCGACGGCGATCTTGTCCAGATAACCATTGACGCCCGCGAAGATGACCGCGACCTGCTCTTCCACCTTCAGCGGCGAGAACTGCGGCTGCTTCAGGAGTTCGGTCAGACGGGCACCACGGTTCAGCAGGCGCTGCGTCGCGGCGTCAAGGTCCGAACCGAATTGGGCAAAGGCTGCCATTTCGCGATACTGGGCAAGCTCACCCTTGATCGAGCCGGCAACCTGCTTCATCGCCTTGATCTGCGCGGCGGAACCGACGCGGGAAACCGACAGACCGACGTTAACGGCCGGACGGATACCCTGATAGAACAGATCGGTTTCGAGGAAGATCTGACCGTCGGTGATCGAGATCACGTTGGTCGGAATGAAAGCCGAAACGTCGTTGCCCTGCGTTTCGATGACCGGCAGGGCCGTCAGCGAACCGGCGCCCATTGCGTCGCTCATCTTTGCAGCGCGCTCGAGGAGACGCGAGTGCAGGTAAAAGACGTCGCCCGGGTAGGCTTCGCGGCCCGGCGGGCGGCGCAGCAGCAGCGACATCTGGCGGTAGGAAACGGCCTGTTTGGAGAGGTCGTCGTAACCGATCAGCGCATGCTGGCCGTTGTCGCGGAAATATTCGCCCATGGCGCAGCCGGCAAATGGAGCCAGGAACTGCATCGGAGCGGGATCAGAAGCCGTCGCGGCGACAATGATCGAATACTTCAGGGCGCCACGTTCTTCGAGAACCTTGACGAACTGCGCAACCGTGGAGCGTTTCTGGCCAACGGCGACGTAGACGCAAAAAAGCTTTTCAGCTTCCGGACCGGAGTCGTGAATGGCCTTCTGGTTCAGGATCGTGTCGAGAAGGATCGCGGTCTTGCCGGTCTGGCGGTCGCCGATGACAAGCTCGCGCTGGCCGCGGCCGACGGGGATGAGAGCATCGATAGCCTTGAGGCCGGTCGACATCGGCTCGTGAACCGACTTACGCGGAATGATGCCCGGCGCCTTGATATCGACACGCGAACGGCGCGTCGCGTTGATCGGGCCCTTACCGTCAATCGGATTGCCGAGAGCGTCGACGACGCGGCCGAGCAGTTCCGGACCAACCGGAACGTCAACGATAGCGCCGGTTCGCTTGACGGTGTCGCCTTCCTTGATGTCGCGGTCGGATCCGAAGATAACGACACCGACGTTATCGGACTCGAGGTTCAGCGCCATCCCGCGGATGCCACCGGGGAACTCGACCATTTCACCCGCCTGAACGTTGTCCAGACCGTAAACGCGAGCAATACCGTCACCGACAGAAAGCACCTGGCCGACTTCCGAGACTTCCGCCTCTTTGCCGAAATTTTTAATTTGATCTTTGAGAATTGCGGAAATTTCCGCGGCGCGGATATCCATCAGCCAACCTCTTTCAATGCAAGCTTGAGGGTAGAAAGTTTGGTACGAAGCGACGTATCAATCTGACGGGACCCGACCTTCACGATCAGACCACCAAGAATTGACGGATCGACCGTGACGGCAATCGCCACGTCTTTGCCGGTGACGCCCTTCAGCGCCGCCTTCAATTCGGTTTCCTGCGCTGTGCTCAGCGCATGGGCCGAGGTAACCTCGGCAGAAATTTCGCCACGCTGGCGAGCAGCAATGATGCGGAAGGCCTTGATCATGCCCGGGAGGGCAAAGAGGCGGCGGTTACGCGCCACAACCTTCAGGAAATTACCAACGAAGCCGCCGATGCCGGCCTTCTCGCTGATTGCAACGATCGCCTTGAGCTGATCGTCGGCGGAGAATACCGGGCTCGCGACGAAGCGCTTCAGGTCGTCGCTCTCATCCAGCATCGCCTGGAACCGGTCGAGATCTGCAGTGACGCTCTCAACGGCGCCCTCTTCAAGCGCCAGTTCGAACAGCGAGGACGCATATCGTTCTGCAACACCAGAAGTAAGCTGGGACGTGTCTGCCACGGGCACAAATTTCCCTGATTTCAACCCAAGAATCCGGCCGCTGGCGGGCGCCTGACCTATATTCTTGAATTCGTTATGATTTCCCCCAGAAATCGCAAGAGAAGCCTCTTGCTTCTTCCGAAATTCGGGGTCCGTCTAACATAGGATGTCGGGACTCGCAACACGCGTAGTGCCCGAATATGCCTTTCGAATGCTTTTCTATCTGCAAAATCGTGAAATGGCGCAAAGGCCGGCGAGCAAGCGGCTCGCGGCCCTGTAATCTAGGTTGCGAAGAAGCCCAGGGAATAGGCGAGCGGGAGTGCCGCTAGAGCGGTCTGCACAACCAGAAGTAAATAGTTGAGAATTGTGCTCCCCTTATCAGAAAGAAGAGAAACGACCCGGGCGAAAGCTGCCATCGCAAAAGCCGCGCCGAGCGCCATGTAGATGAAATCCTGCGCCAGCATGACCGCCGCCAGTCCGAAGCCGAGATAGAAACCACCGACGGAGCGCTGCTCTGCGTAACCGTCGCGGCGCTCTGCGCGTGGTTGAAGGCCGAAAAGCTGCATCGCATATCCGGGCGCGAACATGATGACGAGACCCGCAAGAGCCGTGAACGCCGCCGTGCAAAAGGCGAGCTGTTCGCCAAACGTCTCCGGAAAATAGAACTCCATGGATCAACTCCAAATCATGCCGCGAATACTTGACCTTATGACATGATTGCGCCGGATGGAAAACGGCGGTCCATCGCCGATCTACAGGAAGCTTTGCGGATCGACATCGAGCTGCACGTGCACTGAGCCGCGCTCTTTCGGCGCCTGCGCGAGCATCGTTCGCAGAAATGCCTGCATGTCGGTATTCCGCCGTCCGTGCACGAGCAGCCGGAAACGGTAGCGGCCGCGAACGAGCGCCAGCGGTGCTTCGGCCGGGCCAAGGATGGAGATGCCGGATACCTGAGGCGCCGCATTCCGCATGCTGCGGGCGTGGTTTTCCGCGTCGTGCCGCGTTTCGGCCGAAACGATGATCGACGCAAGGCGCCCGAATGGCGGCAGAATTGCCCGCTCGCGCTCGACGATTTCCCGCTCATAGAACGCGCTCGCGTCGCCTGAAACGATCGCCTGCATGACGGGATGCTGCGGCTGATATGTCTGCAAGAGGCCGTGACTTTTCAGACCCGTTCGCCCCGCCCGGCCCGTCACCTGCGAAAGAAGCTGGAACGTCCTTTCCGCCGCACGCGGATCGCCGTTGGCGAGACCGAGATCCGCATCGACGATGCCGACGAGTGTCATCAACGGAAAGTTATGCCCCTTGGCGACAAGCTGCGTGCCGATGACGATATCTGCTTCGCCCTTGGCAATCGCCTCAAGCTCCAGCCGCAGGCGTTTGACGCCGCCCATGATGTCGGAAGACAGCACAATCGTCCGCGCGTCGGGGAAATGGCGCTCCACTTCTTCGGCAATGCGCTCGACCCCCGGGCCGCAGGCAACGAGATGGTCAAGCGTTCCGCATTCCGGACAGGCCTCCGGCGTCCGCTCCGCATGGCCGCATTGATGGCACTGGAGCTGCTTGCGGAATCGATGCTCGACAAGCCAGCTCGAGCATTGCGGGCACTGGAAGCGGTGGCCGCAGATACGGCAGAGTGTCAACGGCGCGTAGCCGCGGCGATTGAGGAAGAGCAGCGCCTGCTCGCCCTTTTCGACCGCCTTGCCGATCGCGCGGATCAAGACCGGCGAGAGAAAGCCCCCCTTCTCCGGCGCATGCCGCCGCATATCGACGAGATGCAAATCGGGCAGCGCCGCGTTGCCGAAGCGCGTCGGCAGATGGATGGTGCTGTAGCGCCCGTTCTGGCCGTTCACCTGGCTTTCGACAGAAGGCGTCGCCGACACGAGAACGACCGGGAAATCGCCGATACGTCCACGGACGACCGCCATGTCGCGGGCATTGTAATAGACACGGTCTTCCTGTTTGTAGGCCGGATCATGCTCCTCATCGACGACGATGAGCCCGAGATCTTCGAACGGCAGAAACAATGCCGACCGAGCGCCGGCAACCACGCGAACCTCGCCGGTCACCGCCTGCCGCCAGACTTTCTCGCGCATGCGCGGCGCAAGATCGGAATGCCATTCGGCCGGCTTTGCGCCGAACCGGTCCTGGAAGCGCTCGAGGAAACTTGCGGTGAGTGCGATTTCCGGCAGGAGGATCAGCACTTGTTTGCCGCGGCGAAGCGTCTCGGCAATCGCCTCGAAATAGACCTCGGTCTTGCCGGACCCCGTCACGCCATCGATCAGCGAGACGGCAAACTCACGTTTTCTGACTTCGGTCAAAATCTCTTCGGCTGCATCCTTCTGCGGCCCCTGCAGCCGCGAAGACGCAAAGTCTGGATCGGGTTTTGCCACGACCGGAGGCGGTGGCAGGAAAATCGTCTCGAAGAGCCCTTGGCTGATGAGGCCGTCGACGACGCTCGTGGAAACGCCGGCGGCGTGCGCAAGTCCGGTCCGTGTCCACGAGATACCGTCCGATGCCGTATCGAGCACCCGGGCACGCGCAGGCGTCATCCGTTCCGGCGCGCCGCCGACGAAGCGCAATCCTTCCACCATCGGCTCCGGTTCGAAGGCATTCGGCGCACGAAGCGCCATGCGGGCAACAAGACCGGGCGGGGATAGCGTATAGGCAGATACCCAGTCGATGAAATCCCGCAATTCCTTGGAAAGCGGCGGGCAATCGAAGACATGCGTGATCGGCCGGAGCTTCTTCGGATCGATGCCATCTTCGCCGCCGTCCCAGACAACGCCGATCACCTGCCGTGGCCCAAGCGGCACCTGTACAACCGAACCCGGCTCGACCGCGATGCCGTCCGGAACCGAATAGGAATAGGGTTTCGGCGCGGGCATGGGCACGAGAACCGGAACCGTGCGGTTCGCGGCCGGTGCTTCGAATAACGCGCCAAAGAGATCGGACGAATCTGTGCTCATCAGGCGTGACCATGCCCGCTACGAGGCAAAAAGAAAACCTGCGAGAACATAAGCTACTCTTCCTCGTCGATGATGCCGGTCAACCGCATCCCCTCGATCCATGTGGCGCCGTCCTGCCGCACGACCCGGCGTGCCCGCACGCCGCATCGCTCCCCGACAGCGGCGGCAAGAAGCTCTGAGTGGGTGACGACCCAGACTTGGCTGCTACGCGACGCTTCCGCAATCATATCGGCAAGCGGAGGGAGCATGTCGGGATGGAGGCTTGCTTCCGGCTCGTTCAAGGCAATCAAGGGTGGTAGGCGATAGGACATCAACGCTGCGGCCAAGCCGAGAAAGCGGATCTGGCCATCCGAAAGTTCACGCGGCCGAAACACCCGATGCGGAAAGTCCGGCAAGGCAAGACCGAATTCCGCCGTCTCACCCGGCTCCGGTACCACCAGTCCTGCGCCGCCAAGCGCAGCAGCGATCGCACGGTCGAGATCGACGGTATCTTCCCGCGTATGCACCAGCGTTGCAAAGACAGCCGCCAGATTGCCCCCGTCCTCGTCCAGCATCGGTGCCGTGACGGCCAGGCATGGCGCGCGCAGCGGCGATGATCGATCGGTCCTGAACCCGTGAAAGAAGCGCCATCCATCGATAGCGCGCCGGAGCGTGCCCACCTCCGGATAGTGCCCGGCATCGCCCAGGAGAGCGATCGCTGTTTCCGAGGTCAGAGCCTGTTCGGGATAATCCTGCATGCGGCCGTTCGGCCCCCGGACTGATATGGCCGGCCCATTGCGCTTCATCGTTGTGACCGGACGCGTGCCGGTTTCGACCGAAAGCTCTTCCGCCTTGATCTGCGGCTCGAAAGGAAAGCCTGCGGCAGCCTTCGGGGGCCGCATTCCCGCCTCGACCCGATAGCGGAAGGTAATCGCTCTTTCCTGATCTAGCAGCTCGGCCTCCAGCCGGATGCGCACCGGGCCTTCTGATTCCCGTCTCGGGCCAGACCATAGGGAGGACAGCATCCCGCCTTCGGCCGCGATTTCATGCGCAAGACGGCCACGCGTTGCAGCCTGGATCAATTGCAGCGCGCGATAGAGATTGGATTTCCCGGCGCCGTTTTCGCCGATGAAAAGATTGATGCCCGAAAGATCCATGCGGATCGATCGCAGTGACCTGTAGTTCTGGGCGAACATCGAACGGAGCAGCATGCCTCGCTTTAACCTATCCGGTCAGCGAAATGAATGGGCCGCCACTATCTCGGGCGCCGGCGGCTGCACAAGCGGCAGGAACCGTGCATCGCTGTCCGCAAGCAGATCATGCACCGTGTGTTTTTCAAGCGCCCTGGTCACTTCGTTTATGTCGCCGTCCAGATGCTCTACCGGAACGAGATTGCCGATGATGAAATCAAAGCGGTCGCCGCGCTTGTTGAGAAGCTCATGAAACACCGTCATATCGCGCAGTTCCGTCGACCACTTGGCAAACCAGTAGAAAAGACCGGAATTGCGCGCGGTCATATGCACCGGCAGGATCGGCAGATTGTATTTGCGGGCGAGGCCGACGGCAGAATTTTTCCACGGCCTTTCATTCAGCCGGCCGTTCGCCCAGTAGGCAATGCGGCCCGAGGGAAACAGTATGGTCGCCTTTCTTTCTTTCACGGCGTGGTTCGTGAACTGCAGCGTCTCGCGAGTCTTGAGTTTCGTCTTGTATTCGTCCCGCCATTCCACAGGGATCACCATTTCCGCAAATCGCGGATTGACGCGCACCGCGTCCCGGTTGGCAAAGAACATCATGTCCGGGCGGCGGCTCTTCAGAAGATCGAAGACAGCGACGCCATCTGCGATACCGGTCGGATGATTACTGACGAGGATGAAGCCGCCGGAAGCGGGGATACGCTCGCCATATCTGACCGCGATATCCAGCACCAGCAGGTTGCTCATATACTCGAAGCACTGAAAGCCCGGCATGTTCGCCACGTCGTTGGCGAACTGAAGCGCCTTGTTATAGCGCAGAAGCGTATAGAGAAAGGGCCGCATTACCGGCCAAAGCGGGTGGCGGACGATGCGCTTGCCGCGCTCGGCGATCAAAGTATCTACGATGTGTCCGGGCTTGCCGTGGGAAACCAGAGTGATCGCTTCCGCGAGCTGTCCGAAAGCCGTCGTGGATTGGCGCCGTGCCATGCAAGGTCCTGTTTCGTTCGGAACAGCTATCGCAACCTATTATGATGGAAGCATGACAAGCGCTTGGCCGATATTAGCAATTCCCTAACTGTCCCCCTTCAAACTTGGCAAAGGCAAAAACAAAATCAAGGCCCGCGCCGTGAACGAACTCCTGATTATCGCCGACCCGCGCCTGATGGCCGAACGCAGCGCCTGGCTTGAAAATCTCAAGCGCGAGCGGCGCCTTTCGGAACACACGCTCGACGCCTACGAGCGCGACAGCCGCCAGTTCCTCACCTTCCTGACCGGCCATATCGGTGGCCCGGCGACGGTGAAGGATATAGCGTCTCTTCGCCCGGCCGATTTCCGCGCTTTCCTGGCCGCCCGCCGGAAGGAGGGCTCCGGAGCCCGGTCGCTCGGCCGTAATCTGGCCGGTCTTCGCTCGCTGCTGCGCTATCTGGAAAAGAAAGGGCTCGTGAACGCTGCAGGCGCCGGTGCGGTTCGCTCGCCAAAACAGCCGAAATCCCTGCCAAAACCGCTCTCCGACAAGCAGGCGATCACTGTCGCCAGCGACGCGGCACAGCTTCACGAGCAACCATGGATCGCTGCGCGCGATGCCGCCGTCTTCACGCTACTTTATGGCTGCGGTTTGCGCATCTCCGAGGCACTCGACCTGACAGCGGATAACTTGCACGCGGGCGCTACGACATTGCGCATCACCGGAAAGGGCAACAAGACCCGCCTGGTTCCACTGTTGCCCGTCGTTCTTGAAGCGGTTGAGAAATACCGTTCACTCTGCCCTTACCATCTGGAGAACGCAGCGCCGCTCTTCCGCGGCGCACGAGGCGGGAAGCTCCAGGCGGGGATTATCCAGCGCACGATGCAGAGGATGCGCGGAGCCTTTGGACTGCCGGAAACGGCAACGCCGCATGCGCTGCGGCACTCGTTTGCGACGCACCTTTTGGCCGGAGGCGGTGATCTGAGGACTATCCAGGAGTTGCTTGGTCACGCGAGCCTTTCCACGACACAGGTCTATACCGGTGTCGACTCAGCGCGTTTGCTCGAAGTCTACGATCGTGCCCATCCAAGGGCGTAATCTTTCGTTAACGCATTCTCTTAAAGGAATATGCGCCGGAAAGGCGTAGAGCAGAGATTGACATGGACTGCGAGCGGAACACCATCATGACGATTTCCATCGGCCACCGCGCCTTCGGAATTGCGCGGCCGGGCAATATCCTGCTCTGGCTGATCGCGGCCTTGCATATGCTGCTTGCAGCTACCCTTCTCGCTACGCTCCTTTCGGTGTCTTCAGCTCAGGCTGCCGACGATACTTGCACCGGCAAGAATCTGATGACCGAGTTGCAGCAAAAAAACCCTGCCCGCTATGCAGAGGTCGTCAAGGAAGCGGATGCGGTGCCGAACGGCAAAGGCATTTTCTGGAGAATTGAAAAACCTGGTCTGAAGCCTTCGTGGCTGCTTGGCAGCATGCACGTCACCGATCCGCGCGTGCTCGACTTGCCGCCCCATGCCCAGGCAGCCCGCGATAGCGTCGATACGATTATCATCGAATCCGATGAGATCCTGAGTGAGAAAAAGGCGGCAGCGGCGCTCCTTGCCCGGCCGGACCTCACCATGTTCACCGATGGCACGACGATCGAAAAACTGCTCTCGCCTGAAGATTATGCCCGTCTCGACGCGGGCCTCAAGCAACGCGGCATTCCGCTCGCCGCCGTTTCACGCATGCGACCCTGGATGATTGCGAGCGCCGTCGCGCTCCCCGCCTGCGAGATTTCTCGCAAGGCGAAGGGCATCCGGTTCCTCGATCAGGAAATCGCAGCCGACGCTGCCGCCCAAGGCAAGCAGGTGCGCGGCCTTGAAACGCTTGCTGAACAACTGCAGGCAATGGCCGAACTTCCGGTCGAATTTCACCTGAAGTCACTGATCGAGACCCTGGAGCTCGGCTCCAAGATGAACGACGTCGTGGAAACGATGACCGATCTCTATCTCTCCGGCGATATCGGCATGACCATACCAATGCTGAAGACGGTTTCGCCGGACGGCAAGAACGAGGAGAGCGACTACGCCAGCTTCGAGCAGCGCATCATCCTTGACCGCAACAAAATAATGGCCGAGCGCGCCGCCCCCATCCTCGCGAACGGCAATGTCTTCATGGCCGTCGGCGCGCTTCATCTTCCTGGGGAGGCTGGCGTGGTCGAACTGCTCCGCAAGCAGGGTTTCACCGTTAGCACCGTGAATTGAAAAAGCCGCAGCCTTTTCGAACTGCGGCTTTTGACCCGGATATCTTCGAAGCTTACATATGGATCGGCTTGAAGAAGGCAGCGAGTGCCGCTTCCTTCACGGCTTCGGACATTGTCGGATGCCCATGGCAGGTGCGGCCGAGATCCTCGGCAGAACCGCCGAATTCCATCAGGACGGCAATCTCGTGGATCATCTCGCCGGCACCGAAGCCGACGATATGGCCGCCGAGAACGCGGTCCGTTGCCTTGTCCGACAGGATCTTCACGAAGCCGTCCGTCGCGAGCATGGCGCGAGCGCGGCCATTTGCGGTGAACGGGAACTTGCCAACCTTATAGGCGATGCCTGCAACCTTCAGCTCTTCCTCGGTCTTGCCGACGGACGCGACTTCCGGCTGTGTGTAGACGACGCTCGGGATGACATCGTAATTCACATGACCGGCCTGGCCGGCAAGGATTTCGGCAAGCGCCACGCCTTCGTCTTCCGCCTTGTGCGCCAGCATCGGACCCTTCACGACATCGCCGATCGCATAAATGCCAGCGACATTGGTACTGAAGTGGCCGTTGATCTCGACGCGGCCGCGATTGTCGAGCTTGACGCCCGCTTCTTCAAGACCAAGGCCCTCAGTATAGGGCATGCGGCCAGTGGCGATAAGAACGACTTCCGCGTCAAGCGTCACCTTGTCGCCTCCCTTGACCGGCTCGAAGGTCACCTTCGCGCCCTTGCCGCCCTTCTCGACGCCGACAACCTTGGCGCCGAGATTGAAGTCGATGCCCTGCTTGGCGAGCATGCGCTGGAACTGCTTGGCGACATCGCCATCCATGCCGCCCAGGATCGTGTCGAGATATTCGACGACGGTTACCTTCGCGCCAAGGCGCGACCAGACCGAACCAAGTTCGAGGCCGATGACGCCGCCACCAACGACGATCATCGTTTCCGGCACCTTCTCCAGCGCAATACCACCGGTCGAGGAGATGATCACTTTTTCATCGAATTCAACTTGGACCCCCGGAATGCCGGCAACATCGGAGCCAGTGGCGATCACGATGTTCTTGCCTTCGATTTCCTGCGCCTTGCCATCGTCGCCCATCACGGAGACTTTCCCGGCGGAAACGATCTTGCCGGTGCCCTGGAAGGCATCGATCTTGTTTTTCTTGAAGAGGAAGGCGACGCCGTCGACGTTCGCCTTCACCGTCGTATCCTTATGCGCCAGCATCTTTTCGAGATTGAGCTTCGGAGCCGTCACCTCGATACCGAGCGCTTCCATGCCGTGACCGGCGTGATGGAACATTTCGGAAGCGTGCAGCAGCGCCTTGGAGGGGATGCAGCCGACGTTGAGGCAGGTGCCGCCGAAGGTCGCGCGCTTTTCAACGACCGCAACCTTGAGGCCAAGCTGGGCCGCCTTGATGGCGGCGACATAGCCGCCGGGGCCGGTTCCGATAATGATCACATCATAGGACATTATTTCTTTTCCCTTTGCTTTAATCGTTTAGTCGGCCGCGCGGGTGAGTGCGAGGCGGAAGCCGAAGCCAACCAATGCGGCGCCGGTGATGCGGTTGAACCATTTGCCACTGGCAATGAAGCGGTCGCGGATGGGCTTGACCGTGAAGAAGATCGAGACGCCGGCAAACCATGCAACGAGTGCGGATGCCATGCCAATGCCATAGCCGAACTGGATCAGCGCCGGCGTATCGTGATGCACCAGCGTCGAAAACAGCGACAGGAAGAAGAGCACCGGCTTCGGATTAAGGGCATTGGTGATGAAACCCGTGCCGAGGCACTTGATCGCCGAGGACGGCCTGCGATCCGCCTCCGTGACATCGATCTCATTCACCTTAAAGCCGGGTTCGCGGAAGGATTTGATGCCGAGATAGACCAGATAGGCCACACCCGCCCACTTGATCATCGCAAACAGCATCAGGGATTGCGACACGACGAGGCCCAGGCCGAGGATCGTGTAGCTGATATGGAAGAGCAGCGAAAAACCCATGCCGAGGCCGGTCATCATTGCGGCGCGGCGGCCATGCACGATGCTCTGGCGAAGGATCACGGCAAAGTCGGCACCCGGAACGACAATGAAGATCGAGAAGACGGCCATCAGGCCCAGGAATTCAAAAATATACTGCATCGTTTTGCCCTTTGCGGCCTAGCGTCCGCCACTGACGTTGAGGACTGCACCCGTGACATAAGAGGCTGCCGGAGAAAGAAGATAGAGCACGGCATCGGCTACCTCCTCCGCCGTTCCCGACCGCTGCATCGGAATGCTCGGCGCCATATCGCGCGCACGGTCCGGCAATCCGCCGGAGGCGTGAATATCGGTGTCGATAATTCCCGGGCGGATCGCATTCACCCGAATGCCTTCAGCGGCGACTTCGCGGGCGAGCCCGATCGTGAAGGTATCGATCGCAGCCTTCGATGCGGCATAATCCACATATTGCGACGGCGATCCGATGATCGCCGCCATCGACGAGATGTTGACGATCGCTCCGCCCTTGGCGCCGTGCTTGCTCGACATGCGGCGCACGGCTTCCGCCGCGCAGAGAATGGAGCCGGTGACGTTGACGCGCATCATCCGCTCGATGCGATCGACGCTCATTTCGTCGACGCGCTGAGCCATATCGATGATCCCGGCATTGTTCACCAGCCCATCAAGCCGGCCGAAATGGTGATCAACGATTTCGAACATCAAAGCGATATCAGCGGCGTTGCCGACATCGCCTTTCACGGCAATCGCCTCGCCACCGTCCGCCGTGATCGCTTCAATGACGGCATCCGCGGCGACCTTGTTCGAGGCGTAATTCACGGCAACCCGCCAGCCTTGCCTAGCAGCAAGCCTTGAGACGGCAGCACCGATGCCACGGCTTGCGCCGGTCACGAGCAGAACAGGCGCATCGCTCATTTCGCGCATTCCTTGAAGGTCAGGACGTCCCAGGGCGCAACCGTCGCCTTGCCTTCGCCCCAGATCGAGGACTCGCGGATCGCCGGACCAAAACCAGGGAGCACGATCCTATCCGCGGCGCGCGCCGTCTCGGCTTGAAGGTTGTCCAGTTCGCCCGCAGCACTGACGCTGTAGACCGGGCCCTGCCAGATCGTGCAGGCGTCGAGGTCGGCACCTGTCACATCCCCACCAGGGCAATTGAACATGATTATGCCGATCGCACGATCCGGATCCTCCGACGGCATTACATAGCCGTCCAGGGAGATCGACGTTTTCACCACGCTGATCTTGAACTGGTTGCTTGCAGCAGCAGCATCGGAACCGAGCGGCGAAAAGCGGAGTTCGTAGGCATCATCGCGATCCGCATAGACGGCATTCGACTGCTTGCAATCGGCCGGCAGCGCAGCACCCGTCATCGCGCACAGGAAGAACGGCACCGCCAAGGCAGCTGCCAGTTTCAGCCTAACGATGCGATGCGAACTGCCGTCCACCGCCTGAACTCCACGCGCCATAAGGCACTCCTTGCCGCGAAAAACAGGGCCGCTCGTGCGGCCCCATCATTCTCTTAGAGATCTAGAACCAGGCGCTCCGGATCTTCCAGGCTTTCCTTGACGCGGACGAGGAAGGTCACGGCTTCCTTGCCGTCGACGATGCGGTGATCGTAGGAGAGGGCGAGATACATCATCGGACGGATGACGATCTGACCGCCGACGACGACCGGACGGTCCTGGATCTTGTGCATCCCGAGAATGCCCGACTGCGGTGCGTTGAGGATCGGCGAGGACATCAATGAGCCGTAAACGCCGCCATTGGTGATCGTGAAGGTGCCGCCCTGCATGTCGGCCATCGAGAGCGTGCCGTCGCGCGCAGCCTTGGCAAGACGGCCAAGGTCCTTCTCGATCTCGGCGATCGACATTTGGTCGGCATCGCGGATGATCGGAACAACCAGGCCTTTGTCTGTGCCGACGGCCATGCCGATGTGGCAGTAGTTCTTGTAGATGATGTCGGTGCCGTCGATCTCGGCGTTGACGGCCGGCAATTCCTTCAACGCATGCGTCACGGCCTTGGTGAAGAAGCCCATGAAGCCGAGCTTAACGCCGTGTTTCTTCTCGAAGACGTCCTTATACTTGGCACGCAGGTCCATGACCGCCTTCATGTCCACCTCATTGTAGGTGGTGAGCATGGCTGCGGTGTTCTGCGCATCCTTCAGACGCTTGGCAATCGTCTGTCGCAGGCGCGTCATCTTCACGCGCTCCTCGCGGGTGGCGTCCTCCACCGTCGACGGGCCACGGGCTGCAGCGGGAGCCACAGGCGCAGCTGCCCGAGCGGAAAGA
Organism: Rhizobium sullae; assembly: GCF_900169785.1. Classification (GTDB taxonomy): domain Bacteria; phylum Pseudomonadota; class Alphaproteobacteria; order Rhizobiales; family Rhizobiaceae; genus Rhizobium; species Rhizobium sullae. The sequence goes on along the minus strand of NZ_FWER01000018.1, from coordinate 65,709 downwards.
CCCTTGGCGACGGCAGCGATTACATCGCCCTTCAGCACCTGGCCGCGCTTGCCGCTGCCTTCGACCTGATCGACAGAGAGATTGCTTTCAGCCAGCATCTTGGCGGCAGCCGGCGCCGGCGGCATGGTTGAAACCGAGGCCGGGGCGGAAGCAACCGATGCGGCAGCGGCAGCGGCCGGAGCGGCAGGCGCTGCCTCGGCCGGAGCCGCGACGGCCGGCTCGGCGGCCTTTGCGGGAGCGGCAGCCGGGACAGCAGCGCCCGCGGCGATCTGGCCAAGCAACGCGCCGAGACCAACGGTTTCACCAGCCTGAGCGACAATTTCGGACAGCGTGCCGGAGGTGGGTGCCGGTACTTCGATGGTCACCTTGTCGGTTTCAAGCTCAAGAATCGGCTCATCGGCCTTGATGGCGTCGCCAACCTTCTTAAACCAGGTGCCGACGGTTGCCTCGCTGACGGATTCACCGAGAGTTGGAACGCGGATTTCTGTGGCCATTGTTCAAATCCTGATTTGGTTGTTTTCATTTATTCGTTTCCGGCGCCAGACGGCCGGAGAATGATCGAGGGCATCGGCAAAATTTCGAAGTGAAAACCGAAAGCGGAGCGGATGATCGGATCGGCATCGGCGAGCGCTTTCGCGGCCTCCTGATCCTCGACCGAGACGACAGCCATGCCCCAGGCACCTTCGCCCTCGAAGACGGGGCCGACAGCAATTGCCGATCCCGCTTCTGCGTTCTGGCGCCAATATTCGGCATGCCGTTCCATCGCAGCCATTTCCTCCTCGGTCGCGTCGTTCGGAAAGTGGGAACGAGGCGGCACGAGTCTCAAGAAGAAATATGCCATCGTCCCCAACTCCTCAGCCGCCCAGCGCATCCTCGAGGAATGCGGCGAGCTGCGACAGATGCTTGGACATCAGGCCCGTTGCAGGTGAAGCGGCAGCCGGACGTCCGGTGTAGCGCACGCGCTGGTACTTCGCATCGATGTGGGCGAGAACCCATTCGAGATATGGATCGATGAACGACCATGCCCCCATGTTCTTCGGTTCTTCCTGGCACCAGACCATTTCCGCGTTGCGGAAGCGGGAGAGCTCGTTGATGAGCGCCTTGGCCGGGAAAGGATAGAGTTGTTCGACGCGCAGCAGGTAGACATCATCGACACCGCGCTTCTCGCGCTCTTCCAGAAGGTCGTAGTAGACCTTGCCGGAACACATTACGACGCGGCGAATCTTGTTGTCCTTCTGCAGTTTGATCGGCCCGTCCTTGATGACCTCCGCGTCGTCCCAGAGAAGACGATGGAAAGAGGATTCGCCTGCCATCTCTGCGAGGCCCGAAACCGCCCGCTTGTGGCGCAGCAGCGACTTCGGCGTCATCAGGATCAACGGCTTGCGGAAGTCACGCTTCAGCTGACGGCGCAGGATATGGAAATAGTTCGCCGGCGTCGTGACGTTGGCAACCTGCATGTTGTCTTCCGCGCAAAGCTGCAGGAAGCGTTCGAGGCGGGCTGAAGAGTGCTCCGGACCCTGACCTTCGTAGCCATGCGGCAGCAGGCAGACGAGACCCGACATGCGCAGCCACTTGCGTTCGCCCGACGAAATGAACTGGTCGAAGACGACCTGCGCACCGTTGGCGAAGTCGCCGAACTGGGCTTCCCAGAGTGTGAGCGCATTCGGGCGGGCCAGCGAATAGCCGTATTCGAAGCCGAGAACAGCCTCTTCGGAAAGCATCGAATTGATGACTTCGTAACGGGCCTGCGTCGGCGACAGGTTGGCGAGCGGGATATAGCGTTCTTCAGTTTCCTGATCGTAGAGGACCGAATGGCGCTGCGAGAAAGTGCCGCGTTCGCAATCCTGACCTGAAAGGCGGATCTTATGTCCTTCGAGGCAGAGCGCGCCGAATGCCAACGCCTCACCCATTGCCCAGTCGATGCCTTCGCCCGTCTGGATCATGTTGGCCCGGTTTTCCATGAAGCGCTGGATCGTGCGGTGCGCGTGGAAGCCCGCCGGGATTTCCGACAACTTGCGGCCGATCTCCTTCAACTGCTTCATCGGCACGGCCGTCTTGCCACGGCGCTGCTCGTCGGCGTTGTCTGCCGTGCGCAGGCCAGACCATTCGCCGTCCAGCCAGTCGGCCTTGTTCGGCTTGTAGGATTGCCCGGCCTCGAACTCCTGCTCGAGATGGGCGCGCCAGTCGGCCTTCATCTTCTCGACTTCGCCTTCGGTCAGCAGGCCTTCCGCAACAAGACGCTCGGCGTAAAGCTGGAACACCGTCTTGTGGCCACGGATAACCTTGTACATCTTCGGCTGGGTGAAGGACGGCTCATCACCTTCGTTGTGGCCGTAGCGCCGGTAGCAGAACATGTCGAGCACGACAGGCTTGTGGAACTTCATGCGGAATTCGGTCGCGATCTTGGCTGCGTAGACGACAGCTTCCGGATCATCACCATTGACGTGGAAGATCGGTGCCTCGATCATCTTCGCAACATCGGACGGATAGGGCGACGAGCGGGAGAAGGCCGGGTTCGTCGTAAAGCCGATCTGGTTGTTGATGATGACGTGCATCGTGCCGGCGACACGGTGGCCGCGGAGTCCCGAAAGGCCGAGAATTTCAGCGATGACGCCCTGGCCAGCGAAAGCCGCGTCGCCATGGATCAGCAACGGCAGAATCTTGGCGCGCTCGGAGAGCGGAATGATATCGCCTTCCCAGACGGTGGCGCTCATATCCTGCTTGGCGCGGACCTTGCCCATGACGACCGGATCAACGATTTCGAGGTGCGAAGGGTTTGCCGTCAGCGAGACGTGAACCTTGTTGCCGTCGAATTCGCGGTCGGAAGATGCGCCGAGATGGTACTTCACGTCACCTGAACCCTCGACCTCGTCGGGTGCATAGGAACCGCCCTTGAACTCGTGGAAGATGGCACGGTGTGGCTTGCCCATGACCTGGCTAAGCACATTCAGGCGGCCGCGATGCGCCATGCCGAACACGGCTTCCTTCAGGCCGAGGTGGCCGCCGCGCTTCAGGATCTGCTCAAGAGCCGGGATCAGCGATTCGCCGCCATCGAGGCCGAAGCGCTTGGTACCCTTGAACTTGACGTCGAGGAATTGCTCGTAGCCTTCCGCCTCGATGAGCTTGGCAAGGATCGCCTTCTTGCCTTCCGGCGAGAATGCGACGCCTTTGTCCGGCCCTTCGATGCGTTCCTGGATCCAGGCCTTTTCTTCCGGATTGGACATGTGCATGAACTCGACGCCGAGTGTCGAGCAATAGGTCCGCTCGAGAATCTCGATCATCTGCGGAATGGTCGCGTATTCGAGACCGAGCACGTTGTCGATGAAGATCTTGCGATCAAAGTCGGCTGGGGTGAAGCCGTAAGCTTCCGGCGACAGTTCCTTGTAGTCTTCGACCGCCGCCGCGATGCCGAGCGGATCGAGCTTGGCATGCAGATGGCCGCGCATGCGATAGGCACGGATCATCATGATGGCACGGACGGAATCGCGCGTCGCCTGGAGAATGTCGGCGCCGTCGGTCGGCTTGCCCGCAGCTTCGGCCTTTGCCTTCACCTTGGTTTCGATGACCTTCTCGACCGCGCCCCAATCGCCGTCGAGCGCCGATACGAGATCGCCGCCGGCCTGGATCGGCCAGTGCTTCTTGCGCCAGGAAGCACCCTTGGCCGCCTTCTTCACATCGTTCGGATCGTCTTCCAGAGCCTTGAAAAAAGTCCGCCACTGATCGTCGACGGAAGACGGATCCTCCTCGTAGCGCGCATAGAGCTGCTCGATATAGGCAGCATTGGCGCCATCCAGAAACGAGGTGATCTGAAACTGCTCGTTGGCTTCTTGCCGTGCCATGGTTTTACGCGGACGCTTTCCGCCCGCCTCCTGACTTTGATGAATTTGCCGGCTCTACCCGGCTGCCGCATTCGAATTTACCGCCTGTCCGCGGCACATCTGCTGTCGAAACTTGGGGCCGGGCGGAAGCGCAGATGCTTTCTTCCGCCCGGGTATAAGTTGGCTTAGCCCTTGAGGACTTCAACCAGCGTCTTGCCGAGACGGGCCGGAGACGGGGACACCGTGATGCCAGCCGATTCCATGGCCGAGATCTTGTCTTCCGCACCGCCCTTGCCGCCGGAAATAACGGCACCGGCATGGCCCATGGTGCGGCCGGGAGGTGCCGTACGCCCGGCGATGAAGCCGACCATCGGCTTCTTGCGTCCGCGCTTGGCTTCGTCCTTCAGGAACTGAGCCGCATCTTCTTCGGCCGAGCCGCCGATTTCGCCGATCATGATGATCGACTTGGTTTCGTCGTCCGCAAGGAACATCTCGAGTACATCGATGAACTCGGTGCCCTTGACCGGGTCGCCGCCGATGCCGACAGCTGTCGTCTGGCCGAGGCCTTCATTCGAGGTCTGGAAGACGGCTTCGTAGGTCAGCGTGCCGGAGCGCGAGAGAACGCCGACCGAGCCCTTGCGGAAGATGTTGCCCGGCATGATGCCGATCTTGCATTCCTCAGGCGTCAGAACACCCGGGCAGTTCGGACCGATCAGGCGCGACTTCGACTTGTCGAGCTTGGACTTGACCTTGATCATGTCCTCGACCGGAATGCCTTCCGTGATGCAGATGATGAGCGGGATTTCCGCTTCGATCGCCTCGATGATCGCCTCGGCGGCGCCGGCCGGCGGCACATAGATCACCGATGCATCGGCGCCGGTCTTTTCCTTGCCCTCGGCGACGGAGGCGAAGATCGGCAATTGCGCTTCGCCTTCGAGCGATCCCCAGGTCTCGCCGCCCTTCTTCGGATGGATGCCGCCCACCATCTTGGTGCCGTAATAAGCAAGCGCCTGCTCGGTGTGGAAAGTGCCGGTCTTGCCGGTCAGCCCCTGGACCAGGACCTTGGTATCTTTGTTGACGAGAATGGACATGCCTTAGTTCCCTTTCACAGCAGCGACGATCTTCTTCGCCGCGTCGTCAAGATCGTCGGCAGGGATCACGTTCAGCCCGCTCTCTCGTATGATTTTCTTGCCGAGTTCTACATTGGTGCCTTCGAGACGGACGACCAGCGGCACCTGGAGGCCCACTTCCTTCACTGCCGCAATCACGCCTTCGGCGATGACGTCGCAGCGCATGATGCCGCCGAAGATATTGACCAGGATGCCTTTCACGGCCGGATCAGCGGTGATGATCTTGAAAGCCGCGGTGACCTTTTCCTTCGAAGCACCGCCGCCGACATCGAGGAAGTTCGCAGGCTCGGCGCCGTAGAGCTTGATGATGTCCATGGTCGCCATGGCAAGGCCTGCACCATTGACCATGCAGCCGATATTGCCGTCGAGGGCAACGTAGGCGAGGTCGTATTTGGAGGCTTCGATTTCCTTCTCGTCTTCTTCCGTTTTGTCGCGCAGCGCAACGATATCTTCGTGACGGAAGAGCGCATTGCCGTCGAAGGATACCTTGGCGTCGAGGACGCGCAGGCGGCCGTTCTTCATGACGATCAGCGGATTGACTTCGAGCAGGCTCATGTCCTTTTCGACGAACGCCTTGTAGAGGATCGGAAACAGCGTGTCGCCATCCTTGCGGGCGTCGCCTTCGAGCCTCAGAGCATCCGCAAGCTTCTTGTTGTCCTCAGCCGTCACGCCCATTGCCGGGTCGATGGCGACAGTGATGATCTTCTCTGGCGTGTCGTGCGCAACGGTCTCGATGTCCATGCCGCCTTCGGTCGAAACGACGAAGGCAACCTGACCGACGGAACGATCGACGAGGATCGAGAGATAAAGTTCGCGGTCGATATCGGCGCCGTCTTCGATGTAGAGGCGGTTGACCTGCTTGCCGGCAGGACCGGTCTGCTTGGTAACCAGCGTATTGCCAAGCATTTCCTTGACATTGGCGGTGACTTCGTCGATCGACTTCGCAAGGCGAACGCCACCCTTGGCTTCCGGCGAGAGCTCCTTGAATTTGCCCTTGCCGCGGCCGCCGGCGTGGATCTGGCTCTTCACGACGTAGAGCGGACCCGGCAATTGCTTTGCAGCAGCCTCAGCCTCGTCGGCCTTGAAGATGGCCACACCTTCGGCGACCGGCGCGCCATAGCTCTTCAGCAGAGCCTTGGCCTGATATTCATGAATGTTCATGGGTTTATCCCTGTTTCGATTACTTCAGCGCGGGGGCGATGTTGATGCAGGCTTCGCACAGCCCGGCGACAGCGCCGACGGACTTGTCGAAGGCTTCCTTCTCGGCCTTGTTGAGGTCGATCTCGATGACGCGCTCGACGCCGCCGGCGCCGATCACCGTCGGAACGCCGACATACATGTCCTTGACACCGTACTGTCCGGTAAGATGTGCCGCGCAGGGCAGAACGCGCTTCTTGTCCTTGAGGTAGGATTCAGCCATTTCGATTGCCGAAGCAGCCGGAGCATAATAGGCCGAGCCGGTCTTCAGCAGGCCGACGATTTCGGCGCCGCCGTCACGGGTGCGCTGGATGATTTCCTCGAGGCGTTCCTTGGTGACCCAACCCATTGTGACGAGATCGGTGAGTGGAATACCGCCGACGGTCGAGTAGCGGGCGAGCGGCACCATCGTATCGCCATGGCCGCCGAGAACGAAAGCCGTGACGTCCTGGACGGAAACGTTGAACTCCTTGGCCAGGAAGAGGCGAAAGCGCGACGAGTCGAGAACGCCGGCCATGCCGACAACTTTGTTGGCCGGAAGGCCGGAGAACTTCTGCAGCGCCCAAACCATGGCGTCGAGCGGATTGGTGATGCAGATGACGAAAGCGTTCGGGGCGTACTTCTTGATGCCGGCGCCGACCTGCTCCATGACCTTGAGGTTGATGCCGAGGAGGTCGTCGCGGCTCATTCCCGGCTTGCGCGGAACGCCGGCGGTGACGATGCAGACATCTGCGCCCTCGATCGCGGAATAATCGCTGGCACCCGTCAGATTGGCATCGAAGCCTTCGACCGGAGACGACTGCGCGATATCGAGGCTCTTGCCCTGCGGAATGCCGTCGGCAATGTCGAAGAGAACGATGTCACCGAGCTCTTTCAGGCCGGCGAGATGTGCCAGCGTGCCACCAATCATGCCAGAACCGATAAGTGCGATCTTGTTACGCGCCATTTCGCTGTTTCCTTTGCGATCAAAATCAGTCGGGCGGCGCGTCCAAGCGTCGTCCAATGCCGCAATCGCATAGCCTCAAAGCCAAAAAATGGCAACGTGTTATTTTTGCTGCAGCAATTTCAATCGTTTAGATATAAAAATACTTACGTAAACGTAAAATATTTCGTCACCAAATTGTTACTCGGCGGCATGCTTTTCATGGTGCGTTGCAAGATATTCTGCGCTGCGCATCTCGAAAAGGCGCGAGGCGGTCCGATCGAATTCGAAGCCTTCCGTCCCACACCGTTCGACCAGCAAATCTTCCGGCATTTCCGCTGCGGACGCATGAAGCCGCACGCCGTGATCGTAGAGCGTATCGACGAGAATGATGAGTCGCTTCGCCTGGTTCCGCTTGTCCGGACCCAGTTTTGGGATGCGGTCGACAAAAATCGTATCAAAGCGCTTGGCGATTGCGAGAAAGTCTGCAGCACCGAGCGGCTTCTCGCAAAGATCGGCAAAGGAAAAGCGCGCCATGCGATCGACCGCGAGCGGCACATGGATCGAGCGGCCTTTCATCGGAATATCGAGGGGCTGCGCCTTGCGCCCGTGCAGCGCCTGCGCCCAGGACGCATCCATCGCCATATCCGTCCGCTCGTCGATCGGCGTCAGATAGACGGGCTGGCTGTTCAGCTTCTCCATCCGGTAATCCGTCGGGGAGTCGAGCGTCACGACCTCGACATTCTTCTTGAGGAGACCGATGAAAGGCAGGAAGAGACCGCGATTGAGGCCGTCCTTGTAGAGATTGTCAGGTTCGACATTCGAGGTCGCGATGAGCATGCAGCCGCGCGCAAAAAGCTCTGAGAACAGCCTCGAGAGGATCATCGCATCAGCGATGTCCGTCACCGTAAACTCGTCGAAGCAGAGGAGTTCGGCCTCCTCGTAAAGTGCGGCCGCCACCGGCGGCACGGGATCGGCTTGCTTTATCTCGCCGTTCTTCAGCTTGAGCCGGTGCGCGGCGATGCGGTTGTGGACATCGGTCATGAACTCATGGAAGTGCGCACGGCGTCTCTTCGAACAGGGCGCCATCCCGTAAAAGATATCCATCAGCATTGTCTTGCCGCGGCCGACGCTGCCATGAATGTAAAGCCCTTTGATGTGATCCTCCGCCTTCTTCTTCGGAGCGAAGAGCCAGCCGAGCGAGCTGGATTTCGCAGCAGGGCGGCGGCGCTTCAGTTCAAAAAGCACCCGATCGAGGCTTTTTGCCACATCCATCTGCGCTGAATCGATCTGGAGAGCGCCTGAAGCCGTCAGCGATTTCAAGTGCTCGCTGACGCTCGAAGTATAATCGGGGATAGGCTGCATGGAGAAGTCCGCCTAGGCGTCGTCGGCGGGGTGGCCGCCGGTTGTCTTACCGGCTGAGGGTGATCGGCTGGCCAGTGCTCGTCTGGCCACTGAAGCTGTTGTCGGCCGTCTTGTAGACGCTGCCGATCGGGTTGCCGCTGCGATCCTTGAGAAGAACCTGCTTGCCTGCAACTTCCCAAGAGCCCATCGCCGTCAGCTCGCCGACGCAGCCGCGCGTGCCGCCGCGCGAGCCGCTGCCGAGATTAGTGAGCGTCAGGAACATGTCGCAGCTGCCGTTGACGCGCCAGCTGCCGACCATGGATTCCTTGGTGACGTCAAGTGCATTGGCCGCCATGGCACCCGGCTGGCCCGGAGTCGCCGGCGCCGCCGTCGGAGCGGCGGGAAACTGCGAAGCGCCTGCAGGCGGCGGCAGCTGCCCGCCCTGGACGGAAGGAACAGGCTGCGCTGTCAGCGGTGCCGGCGAGCTGTAACTCGCATTGTCATATGTCGTGCGCTGGCAGCCCGCCAATGACAGAACAACCGCCACACCCGTCATCGCATATCGCAACTGCATCATCATGCTCCCGATTGTCCGCTCTTGCAGCACAGAATTGGTCATCAGACTAATTTCGAATTAACGTATTTCACTTTAGTTAATCAAGTCGGCACAGCCATAAATTGCTCGCGACAACACTTATGCCGGAAATGGAGCAATTCAACTTGCCTGCCGGAGAACTTCCTGCAGATAGAATTTGTCAGCAAGGTGATGATCTGCACGATCTTTCGCCGGATTCGGACCGGTGGGGGCAAAAACTCGGTAAGACCCGGCGCCGCCTCTCTGAGCGCCGGGCAATTGGCGAGCATCGGCTATCAAACCCGGCGCTCGACCATCATCTTCTTGATCTCCGCAATAGCCTTTGCCGGATTGAGGCCTTTCGGGCAGGTCTGCGCGCAGTTCATGATCGTGTGGCAGCGGTAAAGCCGGAACGGATCTTCGAGGTCGTCGAGACGTTCGCCGGTCGCCTCGTCTCGGGAGTCGATCAGCCAGCGATAAGCCTGCAGCAGGACGGCCGGGCCGAGATAGCGGTCGCCGTTCCACCAGTAGCTCGGACAAGAGGTCGAGCAGCAGGCGCAGAGAATGCACTCGTAGAGGCCGTCGAGCTTCTGGCGTTCCTCGTGGCTCTGCTTCCACTCCTTGGCGGGTGCCGGAGATATAGTCTTCAGCCAGGGTTCGATCGAGCGGTGCTGCGCATAGAAATTCGTCAGGTCCGGAACGAGATCCTTCACCACCGGCAAATGCGGCAACGGATAGATCTTCACCGTGCCCTTGATCTCCTCCATGCCCTTCGTGCAGGCAAGCGTGTTCGTGCCGTCGATATTCATCGCGCAGGAACCACAGATGCCTTCACGACAGGAACGGCGCAGCGTCAGCGTCGGATCGATCTTGTTCTTGATGTAGAGCAGGCCATCAAGCACCATCGGGCCACAGTCGTCGATATCGATATAGAAGGTGTCGATCGACGGGTTCTGCCCGTCATCCGGGCTCCAGCGGTAGACGCGGAATTCGCGGGCGTTCTTTGCGCCCGCCGGCTTCGGCCAGACCTTGCCTTCGCGCATCTGAGAGTTCTTGGGGAGAGCGAGTTCAACCATGTCCAGTCCTCTTAATACACGCGAGCCTTCGGCGCGATCTTCTTGGGATCGATGCCTTCTGCGATGAGCTCGGTGTGAACCGGGCGGTAGTCGAGTTTGACCTCGCCGGCATTGTTGACCCAGGCGAGCGTGTGCTTGCGCCAGTTGACGTCGTCGCGGCCAGCGTATGCGCCTTCGGTGTAATCCTCACGGGCATGCGAACCGCGGCTTTCCTTGCGGGCCTCGGCGCCGTAGATCGTGGTGATCGCATTCGCCATCAAGTTCTGCAATTCGAGCGTCTCGACGAGATCGGAATTCCAGATCATCGAACGGTCGGTGACCTTGATGTCCGACATTTCCTGCCAGATCGCCGAAATGCGCTGGCAGCCAGATTCCAGCGATTCCTGAGTGCGGAACACGGCAGCGTCTTCCTGCATGGCGCGCTGCATCTTCTCGCGCAGATACGCCGTCGGCGTTCCGCCATTGGCGTGGCGAAGACCGTCGAAGCGATCCATGATCTTGTCGCAGGCAGCTATATTCAGATGCGGGGTCGATACGGAGCGGTCAATGACCTCGCTGGCACGGATTGCCGCTGCGCGGCCAAAAACGACGAGGTCGATCAGCGAGTTCGAGCCGAGGCGGTTGGCCCCATGCACCGAAGCGCAGCCCGCTTCGCCGACGGCCATCAGCCCGGGAATCACGCGTTCCGGATTGGCGTTGTCGGCATTGAGCACCTCACCCCAATAGTTCGTCGGAATGCCGCCCATGTTGTAATGGACGGTCGGCAGGACCGGGATCGGCTCGCGCGTCACATCGACACCGGCAAAGATCTTGGCGCTCTCGGAGATGCCCGGCAGGCGCTCGTGCAGGACGGCCGGATCGAGATGATCGAGATGCAGGAAGATATGATCCTTGTTCTTGCCAACACCGCGGCCCTCGCGGATTTCCAGCGTCATGCAGCGCGAGACGACATCGCGCGAGGCAAGGTCCTTCGCCGACGGCGCGTAGCGCTCCATGAAGCGCTCGCCTTCGGAGTTGACCAGGTAGCCGCCTTCCCCGCGCGCGCCTTCGGTGATCAGACAGCCGGAGCCGTAGATGCCGGTGGGATGGAACTGCACAAACTCCATGTCCTGCAGCGGAAGCCCTGCGCGCGCCACCATGCCGCCGCCGTCACCGGTGCAGGTATGGGCGGAGGTCGCGGAGAAGTAAGCGCGGCCATAGCCACCGGTCGCCAGCACTACCATCTTCGCCGCGAAGCGATGAATCGAGCCATCATCGAGGCACCAGGCAACAACACCAGTGCAACGATTGCCGTCTTCCGACATGATGAGGTCGAGTGCGAAATATTCGACGAAGAACTCAGCGTTGTGGCGCAGCGACTGGCCGTAAAGCGTGTGCAGGATGGCGTGGCCGGTGCGGTCGGCAACGGCGCAGGTGCGCTGCACCGGCGGGCCTTCGCCGTAGTTCTGCATGTGGCCGCCGAACGGGCGCTGATAGATCTTGCCTTCCTCATTGCGCGAGAAAGGCACGCCGTAGTGCTCGAGCTCATAGACCGCCTTCGGCGCTTCCATGGCGAGATACTGCATGGCATCGACGTCGCCGAGCCAATCCGAACCCTTGACGGTGTCGTAGAGGTGCCACTGCCAGCTGTCCGGCGTCATGTTCTGCAACGAGGCGGCAATGCCGCCCTGCGCCGCAACGGTGTGCGAGCGGGTCGGAAATACTTTGGTGATGCAGGCCGTGCGGAACCCCTGTTCGGCCATTCCGAGCGTGGCGCGAAGACCGGCGCCGCCGGCGCCGACGACGATCACGTCATAGGAGTGATCGACATATTTGTAGGCTTTCCCATTCTGAGCAGGTGAAGTCGGTGCCATGATACGGTTATCCTACGAAAGCAATTTTCAGAATGGCAAACAGACAGAGCCCCGCGACCAAGATCGCGAAAAACGTGTTTAGCATCAGCAGGACGAGCTTGCCGATTTCGCTGTGCACGTAATCCTCGATGATGGCCTGCATGCCGAGACGCATGTGAACGATGCCTGAAATCACCATCAGCCCCATGATGACCGCCACGAAGGGGTTCGACAGCGCATGCACGACATCCGCATAAGGCGCGCCAGCATAAACGATCATGAAGATGACGAAGAAGACGATGAGCGGGATGTTGGCAACAGCCGTCAGGCGCTGACGCCAGAAGTGTTCGGTGCCTTCTTTGGCGGAACCGAGGCCGCGAACCTTACCCAGAGGGGTACGCATATCCATGTGAGCGACCTCAGAAGCGAATGATAAAGCCGATCACCCAGACCAACACGGTAAGACAGAGCGATCCGATGATATTGGCGATGGCGAGCTTGGTGGAGAATTCCTTGCCGAAACCATGGCCGAGGTCCCACAGCAAGTGGCGCAGGCCGCCGAGCATGTGGTGAAGCAGTGCCCAGGTGTAACCAAGCAGGACGACCTTGCCGATGAGGCTGCCGAGTACCCAATTCACCCAGTCGTAATAAGCCTGGCCGGTCGCAGCCGCAATCAGCCACCAGGCGACCAGCAGCGTGCCGAAATAAAGAGCGGTGCCGGTGATACGATGGACGATCGACATGACCATGGTAGGAATAAGTTTATAAACTTGCAAATGCGGCGACAGAGGCCGGTTATTTGTCACATTCGCCATCAGAACCTCGCGGCGTCTTCTCTGCGCTCCCGAATTTCGGAGCATTTCGAGGCAACCACAGGAATGACAAATTTGTCTGTGTGCGTTGCATCAACGGCGACGTTTAATCACCGAAACCCCCGACGACAAGCACAATTGCTGTCTGCTTTTAATTTAATCGATTCGCGTTACCGGGAAGTTGCCGGAAATGGAAACTGGCCTTTTCGGCTCAAATTTTATCCTGATTTTTCATCGCTCAAGTGGACAGAGGGGTAGTTTTGACGCAAGCTGGCGTTAACGATTTGTTAATGGCCGAGTTTCCGGAGGCTGACGTCCCATGTTCCAGCGCATCTCGAAAGTCGTTTCGCTCCTGTTATGTGCTCTAATTGCGCTTCCGGCCGTGGCCGGCGAGCGCCACCGGCATCATCGCGGCACGATCCATTGGGCAAGCAGCGCCAAGTGGGCAAATATTGCCAAGCCCTGGTTCGGCGATCGCCGTCACCATCACGGTCATAACCGCCATGTTCGCCTCAAGCATTTCTCGCCGTCATCGAACGGCTACGGTATCCGCAGCGTTATCGCTGCATCGCCGCAGCTCTCCCGCCATGCCTACAGCGGCGTTTACGGCGGCACTTATGGCTACGAGACGGAAGGCGGCACCTATTTCGGCGTCGACGGCTATGAGACCTACGGCGTGCCGCAGGCCGCGCCGCTTGCAGCCAAGGCCAAGGTGATCGACGTCGCCGTCCAGGGCGACCCCTGCAGCTACGAGGCCGGCGTCTGCGTCATCAGGCCCTGAATCGCCAGACCGTCGTCTTCTTGATCTCGCTATCCTCGAGCGCCCGCGTTACGGGCACTTGGTAGATGGCGCAAAACTCCAGCCGCTCCTTTGGCAGATAGGCGCGTCCCGGATCGCCGACCAAGACCTCCTTGCCTTCGCTGGCCAGCCGTTCGAACCACGGAACGAGGGCGTTCGCGAAGACGCGGTCATAGAACACGTCGCCCGCCAGAACGATATCGGCATCGACAGGTTGGCCGACGAAATCGGCGCCATCGAAATCAATCGAGACCCCATTGGCAACAGCATTAAGCAGCACGGCCGTCTCAGCCCACGGATCGATATCCGCCGCCTTCACCGCCGCCGCACCCGCCATCTTCGCCGCAATCGCGACGAGCCCCGAGCCTGTTGCAAAATCGAAAACGCGCTTATTCTGCATCGTCTCCGGATGATCGAGAATATAACGCGCAAGCCCCTGTCCGCCTGCCCAGGCAAAAGCCCAAAACGGCGGCGGCAGGCCGATCTCCACCAGTTCCTCTTCCGTCTTGAGCCAAAGCTCATGCACTTCGCTCGCCAGATGTAACCGGATCTCCGGCACATGCGGCGGCGCAATCAGACTCGTATTGGCGCGGATGAAGATTTCGGGATCTGTCTTCAAAGGCGGTCAGCGCGGTGGATTGTCGAGGCCGCCCATTCGGCAGACTTCGAGCCACTCGTCGTCTGTCACCGGTTGGACCGAAAGGCGCATCGACGTCACCAGCGCCATCTTCGAGAGCTTTTCGTTCGCCTTGACATCCTTCAGCGTCACCGGCTTCGGCATATCGCGCACGGCGCGGATATCGACGCAATCCCAGCGATCGTCGCCCTTCGCCGTCGAGTCCGGATGCGACAACGCGCAGACCTCGACGATGCCGACGACCTCCAGGCCGTCATTCGAGTGATAGAAGAAGCCCTTGTCGCCGATCTGCATGGCGCGCATGTTGTTGCGGGCGAGATAATTGCGAACGCCCGTCCACTCCGTGCCTTTTTCGCCTGCGGCCTTCTGCTGCTCCCAGGACCAGGAAGACGGTTCGGATTTATAGAGCCAATGGGCCATTCCTTATGCCTCCGGATTGTTGAAGACCCAGTTGAAGGGCTTGATCTCGACGCTCTCGAAAAGACCGGCCTTCGCATAGGGGTCGGCATCGGCGAGCGCCTTGGCTTCCTCGGCCGTCTCGGCTTTCACGATTACCAGACTGCCGCAGGGCTTGCCTTCGCCGTCGAGGAACGGTCCGGCCAGGCTGAGCCTGCCTTCGGCATTCAGCTTATTCAAATACTCCAAATGTGTAGCACGTGTCTCCATGCGCACATTGAGATGCCCCGGCTTGTCCTTGCAGAGAAGGGCGAAAAGCATGTCTCTCTCCTATTCGGTCGTGATCGGACGTGTCATCAATTGCTCGATGGCCTCGGTGATGCCGAGTTTGCCTTCGATGATCGCAGAGACGGCGTCCGTGATCGGCATCGCGATGCCGAGCTCTTCCGCCAGCCGCGAGGCGACGGCGGCGGCAAATGCACCTTCCACCAACTCGCCTTGCAAAGGATCGGCCTTTTCGCCACGGCCGAGCGCAATACCGAAGCGCAGATTGCGCGACTGATGGCTCGTCGCAGTCAAGACGAGATCGCCAAGCCCGGAAAGCCCGCGCGCCGTATCGGCCTGCCCGCCCTTGGCGACGATGAGGCGCGACATCTCCGCCAGCCCGCGCGCAATCAGCGCCGCACGCGCAGAATCGCCAATGCCGCAGCCTTCGACGATACCACAGGCGATCGCCAATACATTCTTCAGCGCACCACCAAGCTGCACGCCGATACGGTCGGACGACGGATAGAGCCGGAAGGTTCTGCCCGAAATCGCCTGAGCCAGCCGCTCGGCAACAGCCACCTCCGATGCCGCAAGTACCATAGCGGTCGGCAACCCTTTGGCAATATCAGCCGCAAAACCTGGCCCTGAAAGCACTGCGACGCGATGCTGCGGCAATTCGCGCTCCAGCATGTCGGTCAACAAGTTGCCGGTCGCCCGCTCGATGCCCTTGGCACATGTTACGACGATCGCGTCCTTAGCGAGATGAGCGCCGTACTGCCGGGCGGCATCCGCCTGCGCCTGCGACGGCATGGCAAAAAGCACGATATCCGCATCGCCGATTGAATCAGGCTCTGCCGAAAACTCCAGAGCGTCCGGCAGCTCGATGCCCGGGAGAACCGCATCATGCAGCCGTTCGGCCTTCAGGTCGGCAATCAGCGAGGGATTACGGCCGACAAGAGTGACCTGGTTGCGGCCGGTGAGCGCAACGACGGAGGCAAGCGCCGTTCCGAAAGCGCCTGCGCCAACGACGGCAATCTGTTCGCTCATGCCTTTGCCCCCCGCTTTCCGTAGTGAACCAGCGCTTCCGCATTCGAATCCAGCGGCCAGCGCGACCGCGGTTGCACATCGAGGTCATCCGGCGCAACGCCCGTCGCCATGCGCTCGAGCCCTGCCCAGGCAATCATCACCGCATTGTCGGTGCACAATCTCAGCGGCGGCGCGATGAATCGGAAGCCGTGTTTGTCGCAGAGGGCCTGCAGCGTACCACGCACTTCCAGATTGGCGGCGACGCCGCCCGCAACGACCAAGGCCGGCTTCCTGTTCAGCTGCGGGAATTCCGCCTTAAACCGCTGCAATCCACGGCCGATGCGATCTCTCAGCGTTCTCGAAATCGCCTTCTGGAACGAGGCGCATATATCGGCGACATCCTGATCCGTGAGCGGCGCGATATCCGTTGCTGCCTGCCGGACCGCCGTCTTCAAGCCCGAAAAGGAGAAATCGAGCCGCGTTTCACCGACGAGCGGCCGCGGGAAATCAAAGCGGTCCGGATTGCCGTTCTTCGCCGCCTCTTCCACCTGTGGCCCGCCCGGATAAGGCAGCCCGAGCAGCTTCGCGGTCTTATCAAAGGCCTCGCCGAGCGCATCGTCGATCGTCGTTCCCCAGCGTTCGTATTGGCCAATGCCGCGCACGAGGATGAGCTGCGTATGGCCGCCGGACACGAGCAGCATGAGATAAGGAAAGGAGAGCCCGTCCGTCAACCGGGCCGTCAGCGCATGGCCTTCGAGATGGTTCACGGCATAAAGCGGCTTGCCGGTGGCCTTGGCGATCGCTTTGCCCGTCATCAATCCGACGAGCAGCCCACCGATCAATCCCGGCCCGGAGGTGGCGGCAATCGCATCGACGTCGGAGAGCGACACATTGGCGCGCTGCAACGCCTCGTCGATCAGCGTATCGAGCGCCTCGACATGAGCGCGCGCGGCTATCTCTGGTACCACGCCGCCATAGGCGCTATGCTCGTCCAACTGGCTCAAGACGACGTCGGAAAGCACCTTCGAGCGCCCGTCCGCATCGCGCTCGACCACAGCCGCGGCAGTCTCGTCGCAGCTTGTTTCGATGCCGAGGATGCGTAGAAAGGGAGCCATGAAGCCTGTCGTTGATTGCGATGGGTGCGAAACCCGGTTACGAGAACTTCCGGTAACAACGGATCAAAGCGGATGCAAACAAAACCTTTCCGGATTGGCACGCGGGGCAGCCCGCTGGCCCTTGCTCAGGCCCACGAAGCGCGCGACAGGCTGATGGCAGCGCACGGAATGCCGGAGGAAATGTTCGAAATCGTTGTGCTGACGACGAAAGGCGACCGCATCACGGATCGTTCGCTTGCCGAGATTGGCGGCAAGGGTCTTTTCACTCAGGAGCTGGAAGAAAAGCTTGCCAGCGGCGATCTCGATTTCGCCGTCCATTCCGCCAAGGACATGCCAACGGTGTTGCCGGAAGGGCTCTATCTCTCGGCCTATCTGCCGCGGGAAGACATCCGCGATGCGGTAATCGGCCGCACGGCGCCGAAACTGATCGAGTTGCCGCACGGTGCGACGGTCGGGTCGGCATCACTGCGCCGTCAGGCCCTGATCCGCCGTATGCGGCCTGATATCAAGGTCGTAACCTTCCGGGGCGCGGTGGAAACCCGTCTGCGCAAGCTGGACGAAGGCCAGGTCGATGCGACGCTGCTCGCGCTCGCGGGCCTGAAGCGTCTCGGTAAGGTGGACGTGATTACCGACATCCTCGACCCCGATACTTTCCCGCCCGCGCCCGCGCAGGGTGCTATCTGCATTGAAAGCCGCATCGGCGATCAGCGGATCGACGATCTGCTTGCAACGATCAATGACCCGGTCACCTACGATGCCGTCTCCTGCGAACGCGCTTTCCTTGCTGCCCTCGACGGCTCTTGCCGCACGCCGATCGGCGGCTACGCGATCTGCGAAGGCGATCAGATCAGGTTCTCCGGCCTGATCATCACCCCGGACGGCCGCAACCAGCATTCGGTGACCATCGACGGCCATCGCCGCGATGCCGCAGCACATGGCACCCGCGCCGGCCAGGACATTCGCGCCCGCGCCGGCAGCAGCTTCTTCGACGACTGGAGCTGATGCAGCATGCGCGTGCTGGTTACCCGTCCGAAGCATTCGGGGGAACGAACCGCCAAAACCTTACGCGATATGGGACATGAGCCCGTCTTGCTGCCGCTTTCGCAGCCCATGCATGATGGCAAGGCCGCGATGGATGCGCTGGCGAGGAGCGACGGTCCTATCGCCATCACAAGCACGGAGGCTGTCCATGCGCTCTCATCGTCAGGAACAGACGTCAAGCCTTATCGCCTCCGGCCGGTGTTCGCCGTTGGCAAAGCGAGCGCAAACGCAGCCAAAGCGATCGGATTTGCTTCGGTCCTGGCGTCGGCGGGCGATGGCGCGCAACTGGCGGAGCTGATCGCAGGGCAAATACGGGAACCGGTCACCTATCTTGCCGGTTCGCCACGTGCGGAAACGTTTGAGCTCAAGGCACAAGCACTTGGACTGAAGGTCGATATCGTCGAGTGCTATCGGATGCTGCCGGCAGAACCTGATCCGGACGCCCTGCTAAAAGCGCTGATCCCGCCGCCAGAGGCCGTTCTCCTCTATTCCCGCCAGACCGCGGAGCGTTTTTTCAGTCTCGCCGGAACCCAATCGGAACCCGCCTGGATCAATCAGGCGCTCATTCTTTGTCTCAGCAAAGCCGTCGCGGCAGCTGTTCCGGCATCGCTCGGCAGAAATCTTCGCATTGCAGCATTACCGGATGAGACAAGCCTTCTGTCGCTTCTTTGAAGGCTTTAGCCGCTCAAATTTGATCTAACCTCTTTTCATAACTGGCATCACTGACTAGTTTCGTTGCGATGCAGGAAAATGAGGATACGCATGGTATCGGGAAATCCGCCACGTCATTCGAAAAACACCGACGAGCCGGTCACGATCGATCTGGAAGCGCAGGAAATTGCGGCAGCAGCCGATACCGACAAGAAATCCGAAGAGAACGGCCCTGAAGCCGACGCTCCCGACGCAGACAATGCGACAGCCGACCTGGAGGCATCCGTCGATCCGCAAAAGGAACCATCGGCCGAGGAGACGGCCGAGCCCGCCGCCGCCTCCGAGGAGTCCAGTCAGCCGGAAACGACAG
This sequence comes from Rhizobium sullae, assembly GCF_900169785.1. Taxonomy (GTDB): domain Bacteria; phylum Pseudomonadota; class Alphaproteobacteria; order Rhizobiales; family Rhizobiaceae; genus Rhizobium; species Rhizobium sullae. The sequence continues at coordinate 46,702 of NZ_FWER01000018.1, read as the reverse complement.
CCGACCCGGAGCCGATCCGGCAGCCGCCGCGCGGCGGAACGACGTCGGGTCAGATCGCTGCGGGCATTTTCGGCGGCCTCGTTGCCCTGCTGGGTGCTGGCGTTATCCAATATGCCGGCTACCTTCCGACGTCTTCAGCACCCCAAACCGCGCTGGATGAAACGGCCAACCTTTCGGCTGAAATCGACGGCCTCAAGCAATCCATCGCGAACTTGGCCGCAGCGCCGAATACCAGCGACGACGCGCTCGACAAGCGACTATCTGCTCTCGAGGCGGCGGCAAAGACGCCTGCCGTCACGGGGCCAGCAGACACAGCGGCAGTCGATGCGCTGAACCAGAAGGTCGCGGATTTGGCCGCGCAGCTGGAACAGGTGCGCACATCTCTCTCTCAATCCTCCGAAGAGCGGGCGTCGAACGGCGCCGACATTGTCAAGCGCCTGGAGGAAGCCGAGAAGAAGCTCAACGAACCACGCCAGGATGTTGCGGTTGCGCAGGCGATCGCCGCTGCGGCACTCAAGGCAGCGATCGACCGCGGCGGACCTTTCATGGCCGAACTCGATACTTTCGCCGGCGTTTCGCCGGACGACCCCGCAGTCGCCGATCTACGCAATTTCGCCGAAACCGGCGTACCCTCGCGCGCCGAACTGATCCGTCAGGTTCCCGACGTCGCGACCGCCGTCATCCAATCCGTCACCCAATCGGATCCGAACCAGAGCTGGTCGGACCGGCTGATGGCGAGCGCCAAGTCGCTCGTTACCGTGCGCCCTGTCGGCAATATCGAGGGCGAAAGCGTCGAGGCGATTGCCGCCCGCATAGAAGACAAGGTGAAGAACGGCGACCTGCCGGGCGCTGCCAACGAATGGAACGATCTGCCCGCGAACGCAAAGCAGGCTTCCGCCGCTTTCAAGCAATCGTTGGAAGCCCGCATCCGTGTCGAGGAACTGGTGGGTGGTGCGCTCTCCAAGGCCATTTCCGGCGCCGGCAAGGAGGGTTGATCGATGATCCGTCTCGTCGTCTTCGTCGCCCTCGTCGTCGTTCTCGGCTATGGTTTCTCCTGGCTTGCCGATCGCCCGGGCGATCTGTCGCTGGTGTGGGAAGGCCGGCTTTATCAGGCAAAGCTGATCGTCGCGGCAAGCGGCCTTATCGCACTGATCGCCGTTGTCATGATCGCCTGGTGGCTGATCCGCACGGTCTGGACGTCGCCTCATTCTGTGAGACGCTATTTTCGCGCCCGCAAGCGCGATCGCGGTTATCAGGCGCTCTCGACCGGCCTTATCGCCGCCGGCGCCGGCAATGCCCTGCTTGCCCGCAAGATGGCAGCCCGTTCCCGAGGCCTCATCCGTGCCGATCAGGAGCCGCTGATCAACCTGCTCGAGGCACAGGCTGCCCTGATCGAAGGCCGGCATGACGAAGCGCGCGCCAAGTTCGAAGCGATGGCCAACGATCCGGAAACGCGTGAACTCGGCCTTCGCGGGCTCTATCTAGAAGCCAAACGCCTCGGCGCCAACGAGGCCGCGCGCCAATATGCCGAGAAGGCAGCCGACAACGCCCCCTATCTGCCCTGGGCGGCACAGGCTACGCTCGAATACCGCAGCCAGTCCGGCCGCTGGGACGACGCCATCCGGCTTCTTGAGCAACAGAAGGCCGCACGTGTCGTCGAAAAGCAGGATGCGGACCGTCTGCGCGGCGTGCTGCTGACCGCTCGCGCTGACGACAAGCTGGAAAGCGATCCGGCCGGTGCCCGTGACGACGCGATGCATGCGCTGAAGCTCATTGCCGACTTCGAACCGGCCGCCATCATCGCCGCCAAGGCACTTTTCCGGGAAGATAAACTGCGCAAGGCCGCCTCGATCCTCGAGCAGTCATGGAAAGCCGGACCGCATCCCGAGATCGGCCGCACTTATGTGCTCGCTCGAAGCGGCGATTCCTCCGTTGATCGCCTGAAACGCGCCGAAAAGTTGGAGGCCCTGCGTCCCAACAACGTCGAGTCCCTGCTCGTGGTCGCGCAGGCGGCGCTCGATGCGCAGCACTTTGCGAAGGCCCGCGCGAAGGCGGAAGCTGCCGCCCGCATGCAGCCGCGTGAAGCCGCCTTCCTGCTGCTTGCCGACATCGAAGAGGCCGAAACTGGCGACCAGGGCCGTGTACGCCACTGGCTGGCACAGGCGCTCAAGGCGCCGCGTGACCCGGCCTGGGTCGCCGACGGCTTCGTTTCCGACAAATGGCTGCCCGTCTCACCCATCACCGGCCGTCTCGACGTCTTCGAATGGAAGGCGCCTTTCGGTCAGCTCGAAGGGCCGGTCGAGGAACGACCCACCATCTCGATCGACGCCGCGCTGCGGACTTTGCCGCCCGTTCGCGAAACACGGCCCGAAAGTTCGGCCAACGATCACCGAATCATCGAGCTGGAGCGCGCCGCAACGATTGCCGAGGCCGCCCGACCGGCTCCTGCTCCGAAGTCTGTCTCGCCCGCGCCGGTCGCCAAGCAGCCAGAGCCGGTTACCGCGCAGCCAGAACCGAAACCCTTTTATGGAATGCCGGATGACCCTGGCGTTCGCAACACAAAGGCGGAACCAGAACCCAAGACACGACTCCGCCTTTTCTGAATGGAACGAAATCTGCATGTTCGAACGTTTTCAGGCATTCTTCCAAAATCTCGCTGCAAACAATCCCAAGAAGGGTTTTAGCCCTGACGATCCCCGCATCGCCGTTGCCGCTCTCTGCATGCAGGTGATGGAGGCGGATGGGAAGGTCAAGGACAGCGAAAAGAAGCGGCTCCGCAAACTGCTCAAGGAGCAATACGGGCTCGACGGAAAGCAGCTGGATGCCTTGATCGCCGCCGGCCAGGAAGCCGAGAGCAGCGCCGTCGACTATTACCGCTTCACGTCCGACCTGAAACGCCATCTCGATACCGAGCAGCGGCTGGAACTCATCGGCATTCTCTGGGACATCGTCTATGCCGACGGCGAACGCAGCGAGATGGAGGATCACGTCATCTGGCGGATCGCCGATCTGCTCGGCGTCTCCTCCCGCGAGCGCATCCGGAAACGTCAGGAGGCAGCCGCACGCGTGACCGATACGGTGGTGGTGCAAGACGATGTCGATTGACCGTCCCATCAAGCGCGACAAGCGCCCTATCCTGATCGTCCTGCATCAGGAACGCTCCAGCCCCGGCCGAGTAGGTCAGCTTCTGGTCGACAAGGGCTACAGCCTCGACATCCGCCGCCCGGTTCTGGGCGATAAGCTGCCCACCACGCTTGAAAACCACGCCGGAACGGTCGTCTTCGGCGGGCCGATGAGCGCAAACGATCCGGACGACTTCGTGAAAACCGAAGTCAACTGGCTGGACATTCCACTCAAGGAAAATCGCCCGTTCCTCGGCATCTGCCTTGGCGCGCAGATGCTGGTGCGCCACCTTGGCGGCAAGGTGCAGCCGAATGCCGACGGCTCGACCGAAATCGGCTGGTATCCGCTCCGCCCGACCGAAAAGGGCCGCTTGTTGATGCACTGGCCGAAGATGGTCTACCATTTCCATCGCGAGGGCTTCGATCTGCCGCACGGCGCCGATCTGCTCGCAGAAGGCGATACCTATCCGAACCAGGCCTTCCGCTACAACGGCAACGCCTGGGCGCTGCAGTTCCACGCCGAGCTCACCCGCGTGATGATGCACCGCTGGGTCGTCCACGGCGCTCATCGCTTCATTCTTCCGAATGCACAGCAGGGCCGGGAGCATCTGGAAGGCCGCATGCTCTTCGATGCGCCGCTCAAGGCCTGGCTGACCGAATTTCTCGATATCGTCTTCGAAGGCAAGACGGCAAAGGCCGTACCGGGCTCTGTAGCTGCACTGTCCGCATAGGTGCTCAGAAGTCCGCTCGAGGCCACGCGCCGCTGCTTTCCCATTGCACTGTTCGTTTTCTGCTGCGAAAAAGCCGGACGCATGATCGGACACGCCCGCCAAGCATGATTCGCCGCAGGTTTTCACGCGGCACTTGCCCGTTTGGCGCCCAATGGCTACATGTCTGTCAGAAACGAACTGGAGACCAAGATGATTGCCCTATTTCAAACCATTGATTTGGCTTTGAATCTTTACACCTGGGTGCTAATTGCGAGTGCCATTTTCTCCTGGCTTTACGCCTTCAACGTCATCAATTCCAGCAACCAGTTCGTCAATTCGGTCGGCATGTTCCTCTACAATGTGACCGAGCCGCTACTGCGTCCGATTCGCCGGCTGCTGCCGAATCTTGGTGGTATCGACATCTCGCCGATCATTCTTCTGCTCATCATCTTCTTCCTCCGCTCGCTGATGTGGAACACTCTCTTCCCGCTGGTGGCGTGAATTCCGCCGGGAAGATTTTCGATGATCATATACGCCTCGCCGTTCGGTTGACACCGAATGGCGGGCGCGACGCGATCGATGGCTTCGAGGCCGATGCCGAAGGCGCGTGCCACATTAAAGTCCGTGTCACCGCGATCCCTGAAAAAGGAAAAGCCAACAAGGCGCTCATCGCGCTTCTGTCCAAAGCGCTCTGCATCCCGAAATCCTCGATCCAATTGGTTTCAGGCGATACATCGCGCAAAAAAATCCTCCGGATCGATGGCGACCCGAAGGAGTTGATGGAAAGGCTCGAAAAGCTTCTGAAGCCGTAACGGCTTATGTTGCCTTCGTGGCACGCTCAACGGCTTCGAGGATGAGCTGACCGGCTTCCTTTGAATCGCCCCAGCCGAAAATCTTCACCCACTTGCCGGGCTCCAGGTCCTTGTAGTGCGCGAAAAAGTGCTCGATCTGCTTCAGCGTGATCTCCGGAAGGTCGGTGTAGTCCTTCACCTTCTCGTAGCGCAATGTAAGCGCCGGCGAAGGAACGGCGATGATCTTCTCGTCCTTGCCCGAATTGTCTTCCATTTTCAGAACGCCGATCGGGCGGACATTGATGACACAGCCTGGAACCAACGGACGCGTGCTGGCGATCAGGACATCGATCGGATCGCCGTCTTCCGAAAGCGTATGCGGCACGAAGCCGTAATTGCCCGGATAGGTCATCGGCGTATAGAGGAAGCGGTCGACGACCAGCGTGCCGGCTTCCTTGTCCATTTCATACTTGATGGGGTGACCGCCGACCGGAACTTCAACGATGACGTTGACATCTTCCGGAGGATTCTTGCCGATGGAAATGGCGTCGATTCGCATGCAAAACTCCCACAAAATGAATTGTTCGCAGCCAAATAGTCCGTTTTATGCCGCAACGCAACACGGCGCGTTCGTGATGTTCCAGATACAGCTTGAAATATTGAAGGACAAGCGGCCGATTTCGCCAGTCAGTTCAAGGCGATGCAGCACTGTTTCGAAAAGTTGAAGGCTGTGCTTTTCAGTTCCAGATGAAGCCGATTTTCTTCAACTGCTTGTGGTCGAAGCTCTCCATTCCTTCGCAGAAGTCGACGCCGCCATGGCCGCGATAGAAATGGCTGGCGTTCTCGTTTTCCTCAAGGCACCAGACTACGAGGCCTTTGCAGCCGAGTGACTTCAGAAGCCGCCTCGCCTCGCCGAAAAGCATGCGCCCAAGACCGATGCCCTGATACTCAGGACGAAGATAAAGTTCGTAGATCTCGCCTTCCTGCGGCAGTGCGCGGGCGCGATTGAGGCCGAGTGTGGCATAGCCTGCGACCGTCCCGGCGACGTCAAGAACGAGAAGCGTTGCCGGACCGCGGGTTGCCTTGCGCCACCAGTTCTCGCCGCGGCGTTCGATCATGTGCGTCAAGGCACGATGCGGAATGATCCCGGCATAGGTGTGCTGCCAAGCGAGGCGATGCACCTCGGAGATGGCCTGAGCATCATGCGGTTCCGCCCGCCGGACATCGATCGACAACGTCTTCATAACGCTTACTCTGGTCTTCCAGCAGGCAATTAACCATACGCGATCATGCGTTTCGGCCGTTTGCCCACAGACTTAACATGTGGACGATGAGCAAAATTTAACGCTTTTTTAACTATTGCGACAAGCCGGATTCGACGCAGAACACAATAAAAAACCCCGGCACAATAGCCGGGGTTTAAAGCCTTCAAGGTGTCTGGATGGCTCAGGCCATCTTTGCCTTGCTGAAGCGCTTGCGATCGTTTGCGTCGAGATACATCTTGCGCAGGCGGATTGACTTCGGCGTCACTTCCATCAGCTCGTCGTCCTGGATCCAGGACAAGGCGCGGTCGAGCGTCATGCGGATCGGCGGCGTCAGCTTGACGGCTTCGTCCTTGCCGGCAGCGCGGATGTTGGTCAGCTGCTTGCCCTTGAGAACGTTGACTTCAAGATCGTTGTCGCGGGAATGAATGCCGATGATCATGCCCATGTAGACCTTTTCGCCCGGCTCGATCATCATCGGGCCGCGATCTTCCAGGTTGAACATGGCATAGGCAACAGCTTCGCCCGGAGCGTTGGCGAGCAGAACGCCGTTGGTACGGCCGCCGATTTCACCCTTGAACGGCTGATATTCCTTGAACAGACGGTTCATCACGGCTGTGCCGCGCGTGTCGGTCAGGAGTTCCGACTGGTAGCCGATCAGGCCCCGCGTCGGCGCGTTGAACACCAGGCGAAGACGGTTACCGCCAGAAGGCCTGAGCTCGGCCATTTCGGCCTTGCGCTCGGACATCTTCTGCACGACGACGCCGGAATGCTCTTCATCGACGTCGATGACGACTTCTTCGATCGGCTCCATCAGCTGGTCGTTCTCATCGCGATGCATGACCACGCGCGGACGCGACACGGCCAGTTCGAAGCCTTCGCGGCGCATCGTTTCGATCAGAACGGCGAGCTGCAATTCGCCACGACCGGACACGTAGAAGGAATCCTTGCCTTCTGCTTCTTCAATTTTCAGCGCGACGTTGCCTTCGGCTTCCTTGTAGAGACGGTCGCGAATGACGCGCGAGGTCACCTTGTCGCCTTCGGTCCCAGCCAGCGGACTATCGTTCACGATGAAGGACATGGTGACAGTCGGCGGATCGATCGGCTGTGCGGTGAGCGCCTGGGTAACCGAGGGATCGCAGAAGGTATCGGCAACCGTGCCCTTGGAGAGACCGGCAATCGCGACGATGTCGCCTGCATGCGCTTCTTCGATCGACGTGCGCTCGATGCCGCGGAAAGCGAGGATCTTCGAGATACGGCCGTTTTCAATCAGCTTGCCATCCTGGCTCAGAACCTTGACGGCCTGGTTCGGCTTGATCGAGCCGGAATTGATGCGGCCAGTGATGATACGGCCGAGGAAGGGGTTAGCCTCGAGGATCGTACCGATCATCGTGAACGGACCTTCGTGGACTGTCGGTTCCGGAACATGCTCGAGCACGAGGTCGAGCAGCGGTGCGAGACCTTGGTCCTTCGGGCCTTCCGGGTTGACGTTCATCCAGCCATCACGGCCAGAACCGTAAAGGATCGGAAAATCGAGCTGTTCGTCAGTCGCGTCGAGGTTTGCAAAGAGGTCGAACACTTCGTTGATGACTTCTTCGTGGCGGCCATCAGGACGGTCGATCTTGTTGATCGCGACAATCGGGCGAAGGCCGACCTTCAGGGCTTTCGAGACGACGAACTTTGTCTGCGGCATCGGGCCTTCGGACGAGTCGACCAGAACGATCGCGCCGTCCACCATCGAGAGAATGCGCTCGACTTCACCGCCGAAGTCGGCGTGGCCGGGGGTGTCGACGATGTTGATGCGGACACCTTTCCATTCCACCGACGTCGCCTTCGCGAGAATGGTGATGCCGCGCTCCTTTTCGAGGTCGTTGGAGTCCATCACACGCTCTGCAACGCGCTGGTTCTCGCGGAACGAGCCGGACTGCTTCAGGAGTTCGTCCACCAAGGTCGTCTTGCCATGGTCAACGTGCGCGATGATCGCGATGTTGCGAAGTGCCATATGTTTTCAAATCTCTGAGGCTGAGGCGCTACGTTCAAGAGAATGCGCCAATTACGTTTGGCGCGCTCTTACAGTGTTTTTCGCGTTTGCGAAAGGGGGGAGGGCGGATCGGAGCCATGCAACCGTTTAGCTCATGCGTTGCGGGTCGATGACCGTCCGCCAGAGCTCGGTATCGTTTCTGTCCATCAGCCGCACGGTCATCTGCTCGGTCTGCCCGTCGATCTCGACCAGTCCGAAGAATTGAAGTCCGGCGGACGGCGGCAGGTTGGAGTCTGCACCGCCGGGGGCTGCTTTGATGAAGCGCGCTTCAGGGCCGAAGGTCATGTCGAATTCCTGCGGGCCGTAGGTTCCCGAATGCAGCGGCCCGGAAACGAATTCCCAGAACGGCAGAAATTCGCGGAATTTCGCCTTGGCCGGATCATAATAATGCGCCGCCGTGTAGTGAACATCGGCCGTCAGCCAGACGATGTTCGAGATTGCCGCGTCACGGATGAAACGCAGCAGATCGGCAAATTCCACCTCTCGCCCGAGCGGAGTTCCGTTGTCGCCGTTGGAGAAGGACTCGCTGCCTTGGCGTTTTCCATAATCATCCCAGATGACCAGTCCGACCGGCATATCGCAGGCAATCACCTTCCATGTTGCAGCCGAGCGCGCCAGTTCGCGCTTCAGCCACGCCACTTGCGTCTCGCCAAGGAGGCGGGATTTCACCGTCAGGGTCTGATCCAGCCGCCCATCGTCGTTCGGCCCCCGATAGGATCGCAAATCGACAAAGAAGATATCGAGTAGCGGACCATATGAGACTTTGCGGTAGAAGCGCCCGGGTTCAGCGGCAATGTAGCGGATGGGCGTCATCTCATGGAAGGCGCGGCTTGCCCGCGCTGCCAGCGTTGAAACGGACTTTTCCTTATAGCGATTGTCCCCGCGAAGATCGGTCGAAGGCGACCAGTTGTTCAGGACCTCATGGTCGTCCCATTGATAGAAGATCGGACAGACGGCGTTCAGTTCCCTCACGTGCTCATCGAGCAGATTGTATTTCCACTGTCCGCGAAACTGATCGAGTGTCTGCGCGATGTCGCGCTTTTCCTCAGTCACGATCCTGTTCTTCCAGAGCCCGCCGTCGCGCAACCTGATCTCGTCCGGCATCGGATTGTCGGCATAGATCGTATCGCCGGAATGGATCATGAAATCGGGGCGGTGATAGGCGATCGTCTGATAGGTGCGCATACCGTCGTCATCGATCCCCCAACCCTGCCCCGCCGTATCGCCTGACCATGCGAAGCGGATCGTCCGCTTGTTGGTAGGGGCGGTGCGGAACTGACCGTGAATTCGTTCGGAGGTGCTGTTGATGTCCTGTAGGTCGGCGGCCGTAAACCTGTAGAAGATGTCCTGGTCCGGCGGCAGGTCCTGCAGCAGCAGTTTGCCCGCAAGATCGGTCTCCGCTGTGACGTCGATCGGAGCCAGTCTGACAGCATTCGCGAATTTGTCGCTCGTCGAATATTCGATAAAGAGCCGCGACGGCCGATCGACACGCGTCCATATCATGCCTGACGTTACGTCTACATCACCGGATTGAACGCCTGACGTGAAGATCGGGCGGCTCGAAGAGCCGCGCGCGTAATATGGCATCACGAGGCTGGCTGCCGCAAAGCCACCGACTGCGCCGATCGAAGAGAGGAAGCGGCGGCGCGTCGTGTCCGTCAATTTCATGCCATGGCTCATCCGGCTTGCTTCGAGAGCGGGAACGAATCTCCCGCAACAAGCCTAGAGCAGCCGTCATGTCAGTCTCTTGAAGATGACATGACGGTTTTCCGAAACTTCGGCGACAGTTTTGTTAAAGGATCATCTCAGGCATCGCTGCCCGACAGCTCCTCGAACGTGGCGAGGCCCTTCTTGACGAGCATCGCATCCGGGGTCGGCAGCTTGCCGCGGAATCCCCTGTAGGCGTCTTCCGGATCGATCGACCCTCCGCTGGAATAGATGTTGTCCTTGAGCTTCCGCGCCATCTCACTGTTGAAGGCGTCACCTGATTCCTCGAAAGCCGCGAAGGCATCGGCATCAAGCACTTCAGACCACATGTAGGAGTAATAGCCTGCCATATAACCCCCGGAGAAGATGTGCTGGAAGTGCGGCGAGGCATGGCGCATCACGAGAGACTTCGGCATCCCGAGTTCGGCAAGCACCTGCTTTTGCACCGCCATCGGGTCTTCCACAGTGTCGCGCGTGTGGAACTCCATGTCGACAATCGCCGAGGAGGTGAACTCGACCGTGTTGAACCCGGCATTGAAGGTGCGCGCCGCAAGCACCTTGTCGAGCAGTGCCTGCGGCATGGATTCGCCGGTTTCGAAATGCACGGCATATTGCTTGAGGATCGCAGGAACCGTCAGCCAATGCTCGTAAAGCTGCGATGGCAGCTCCACGAAGTCGCGCGAAACGGCCGTGCCCGACACGGTCGGATAGGTCACATTCGAAAGCATGCCATGAAGCGCGTGGCCGAATTCATGGAAAAGCGTGCGCGCATCGTCCAGCGAAAGCAGTGCCGGCTTACCCTCGGCCGGTTTTGCGAAATTGCACACATTGTAGATGATCGGCAGTTCGCCCTGGCGTGCATTCTTCATTGTGAGTTTGTGCTGAGATTGGAACGCGCTCATCCAGGCGCCGGAGCGCTTGGAACTGCGGGCAAAATAGTCGCCCAGGAAAAGCGCAACCAGCTTATCTTCGCTATCACGAATTTCGAAGACGCGCACATCCGGATGATAGGCGGCAATGCCCTTCTTTTCGACGGCACGAATGCCGAAGAGACGGCCGGCGACGTCAAAACAGGCATCGATGATTTTTTCGAGTTGCAGATAGGGCTTCAGCTCGGCTTCGGAAAAATTGAACCTCTGCGCCCTGATCTTTTCGGCATAATAGCGCCAATCCCAAGGCATGACCTCGTGGTTCTTGCCGTCCTCGGCAATCAGTCTGGCAATATCCGCCTCTTCGTCATGCGCCCGTTTGACAGCCCTTGCCCACACGGCGCGCAGCAGACCGTTAACAGCGGCCGGCGTCTTTGCCATCGTATTGTCGAGCTTCAATTCCGCGAAATTGGCGTATCCGAGAAGCTTCGCGACTTCGCCGCGAAGCGCCAGCGTCTCGCGGATGATGCCGCGATTGTCCGTCTCGCCCTCGTTCTCGCCGCGGGCAACCCATGCCTTGAAAGCCTGCTCGCGCAGGTCGCGCCGCTCGGAAAAGGTCAGGAACGGTTCGATAATCGAGCGCGACAGAGTGACCGCAAACTTCCCCTCTTTACCGCGCTCGCGCGCCGCCGCCGCCATGGCGTCCTTCAGGAAATCCGGAATGCCCGCGAGCTCCGGTCCTTCGGAGAGGATCAGCGACCAGTTCTTCTCGTCGGCAAGCACGTTCTGTCCGAACTGCGTGCTCAGGCCTGCGAGCTTTTCGTTGATTGTCGCGAGCTTTTCCTGCTCCCCCTTCGGCAGCTTGGCACCGGATTTCACGAAGCTTTTCCAATGCCGCTCTAGCACACGCGTCTGCTCGAGTGTCAGACCGAGACGTTCCCGCTTCTCCCAGAGCGCATCGATACGCGCAAAAAGCGCAGCGTTCATTCCGATCTTGGAATAGTGGCGCGACATTTTCGGCGAGATATCGCGCTCCAGCGCTTGGATCGTATCGTTCGTATGCGCGCCCGCGCGGTTCCAGAACAGCGCCGAAACACGCGAAAGCTCATCGCCTGCAAGCTCGAGCGCGACGATCGTATTCTCGAATGTGGGCTCTTCCACGTTTCCGGCGATCGCATCGATCTCCACATCATGGGATGCGAAAGCAGCATCAAAAGCGGCAGCAAAATCGCCATCGTTCAACGCGTCGAAGCGCGGCAGGCCATGAAGCCCATTCCAGTTGACGAGAGCCGTGTTGAAATCTTGTGTGGATGGCATGCTGACGTCCTTTATGCAGAGGGCTGAAACGGCAATATAGGCAAGGCATCGCGGCATTGGTATGCCGCTGGCGAAATTCACTTTTTACCTTTCACAGTAAGATCTAACCGACAAGAATTGATACACAAGAATTAACCAATCGTTGACGATTGACGCGACTCGCGCGCTGGCGCTAGTCTCAAGCCACTCTTTCCGTCAGGGGACATATGCCATGGAAATTTTTTCTGTGCGGTCTTCTCAGAGTTTGCTTTTTAAGAACAGCCAGAACAACGCAAAAAATTCGAAGACCGAAGAGATTGGAATCGACACCGGAGCGGCCGCTTCAGTGATATTCAGGACCGACGACAGTGGTGTCGAAGGCCCGGATTTTACGGCAATGAGCCCGGGCGAGCTGCGAAACCATGCGCGCCAAAGCTACGACGGCGGCGGGATCGATCAGGACACATTTGCGGCGATTTCCGAGCCGCTGCCGATGCACGCCATCGATGCACAGGGTAACGTCATCGACCTGACCGGGATCACCGACGGCACGCTATTCAATTTTCGCGATTATTACGAAAACCAGCTGCAGATCGCCATGTCGATCGGCGATTCCGATAGCGTGAAGACACTGAAATCCATCGTGAATTTCTTGAACGTTTGACCGCGTTCAGGCCTTACGCCATCCGAGCAGGCCTGGCGTCGCGTGCCAGAGCGCCTGGGCTGCAAATCCCATGAAGAGCACGCCGGAACAGAGGACGATCAGCCGCTCATGCGCGCGGTAGAAACGCCGCACAGCGCCTGCGCCGATAATGGCGACAAGAATAAGATCGGCAGTCACGAAGCCTACGAAGGATACGCTGAGAAGCAGCGGCAACGCCTCGAAATCGAGGGCGCCTGCCGAACCTGCGACCAACGCCGTGAAGGTCGCAAGCGCTACCGGATAACCCTTCGGATTGGTGACGCCGAAAATCAGCCCACGGCGGAAGGGCCGCTCGACCATCACCAACGCCCGCCCGTCACCTTTCGGCTTCGCCGTTACCGCGCTCCAGCCGATCCAGGCGAGATAGAAGCCGCAGAGCAAGCCGAGCAGATCGAAGACGAAGGTGCCGATCGTTCTTGCGCCGACGATCGCAACCAGCGCCAGCGCCGACCAGAGAATATCGCCGACGAGATGCCCCATCATGAAGAAGGCACCAGCCTTTCGTCCCTGTCCAGCACCAATGCCGAGAAGCTGAAGGAACGCCGGACCTGGAATGAGCACATAAAAGAGAGCCGCCAGAAAGGCACCGACAAGCAGGGGTTGCGTCATGTCAAACGCTCCGAAGGGTCAAAGCCGCAGACTATGCTAACCCGGTAATCCGTCAAGCGCCGCACAACTCAAAAAGAAGAGGCCCGCGGCGCTGCCGGCGGACCTCTCGTCAAGCATACTATGACATGCTTAGCTCTTGAGGTTACGCTTGCCGAGTGTGCGCAGGCGCAGTGCGTTCAGCTTGATGAAGCCCGCGGCGTCCTTCTGATCGTAGGCTCCCTGGTCGTCTTCGAAGGTGACCAGCTTGTCGGAATAGAGCGACTTCGGGCTCTCCCGGCCGATGACCATGACGTTGCCCTTGTAGAGCTTCAGCGTCACTTCGCCTTCGACATGCTCCTGGCTCTTGTCGATGAGGGCCTGCAGCATTTCGCGTTCCGGCGAGAACCAGAAGCCGTAGTAGATGAGCTCCGCGTAACGCGGCATCATCTCGTCCTTGAGGTGCGCTGCGCCGCGGTCGAGCGTGATGGATTCGATCGCACGGTGTGCCGAAAGCAGGATCGTGCCGCCGGGCGTTTCATAGACGCCACGCGATTTCATGCCAACGAAACGGTTCTCCACAAGGTCAAGGCGGCCGATGCCGTTGTCTCGGCCGTAGGTGTTGAGCGTGGCGAGAAGCGTTGCAGGGGTCATGCGAACGCCGTTGATCGAAACCGCATCGCCCTTCTCGAAGCCAACCTTGATGACCGTTGCCTTGTCAGGCGCGGCTTCCGGCGAGATCGTGCGCATGTGCACGTATTCCGGTGCTTCCTGCGCCGGATCTTCCAGGACCTTGCCTTCGGATGACGAGTGCAGCAGGTTGGCGTCGACGGAGAACGGTGCCTCGCCCTTCTTGTCCTTGGCAACCGGGATCTGGTGCTGTTCAGCAAACGCGAGCAACTCGGTGCGGCTCTTGAACGCCCAATCGCGCCACGGCGCGATGATCTTGATGTCCGGGTTCAGCGCGTAGGCGGAAAGCTCGAAACGGACCTGGTCGTTGCCCTTGCCGGTTGCGCCATGGGCGATCGCATCGGCGCCGGTCTTGCGGGCGATGTCGATCAGGTGCTTGGAGATCAGCGGCCGGGCGATCGAAGTGCCGAGCAGGTAGACGCCCTCATAGAGGGCATTGGCGCGGAACATCGGAAAGACGAAATCCTTCACGAACTCTTCGCGCACGTCCTCGACATAGATTTCCTTGATGCCGAGCATCTCGGCCTTCTTGCGCGCCGGTCCCAGCTCTTCGCCCTGGCCCAGGTCGGCGGTGAAGGTCACTACTTCGGCGCCGAGTTCAGTCTGCAGCCACTTGAGGATGATCGAGGTATCGAGGCCGCCGGAATAGGCGAGCACGACTTTTTTCACGTCTTTTTTGGATGCCATGATGATGAGGTCCGTTGCATATGGGCAGCGGCGAACCCGCATAGCCCGGTGTCGCGGGCACTTTTAGCGAGATTGTCGCGTGACGCAAGGGCAGGATTGCCGCCGCCGGTGTGGGCTTGGAGTTTGACAGTGCGAAACGCACACCCATATCTGGCTGCGTCCGAACAATGGTTGAGGAGGCCGGTCCTATGAATATTCAGGAAATTCTCAAGAAGCCCAATGTTGCCGTGATCACCGGCGGCGCATCCGGTATCGGCCTTGCGGCGGCGAAGCATTTCGCCAAGGCCGGCATGAGGGTCGCAATTGCCGATCTCGGCGGCGAGCGGCTGGCTAAGGCTCGTGGCGAACTCGAAGCCATTGCGGGCCACGAGCGCGTGATGGCAATTGCGGCGGATGTTTCCGACAAAACGTCGCTGGAAGCGCTCGAACGGGCGGTCGTTCAGCGCTTCGGCCGCGTCCATGTCCTTATGAACAACGCCGGCATCGGTCCGGAAACCTCGATTTTCAGCGCTCAGGCGAATTGGGACAGCATCCTGGCTGTCAATCTCCTCGGCGTCATCAATGGCACGCGCGTCTTCGGACCGGGCATGCTGGCACATGGCGAGCCCGGACTCATCATCAACACCGGCTCCAAGCAGGGCATCACGACCCCTCCGGGCAATCCCGCCTACAATATCTCGAAAGCAGGCGTGAAGGTTTTCACCGAAGCACTGGAGCACGAGCTTCGCAACACCGAAGGCTCGAAGATCTCAGCCCATCTTCTGATCCCGGGTTTCGTTTTCACCGGCCTCACCAGGGGTGACAGCGCCGAAAAGCCCGCGGCCGCCTGGACACCGGAACAGACGGTCGACTTCATGATCGAAAGCCTGCAGCGCGGCGATTTCTATATCCTATGCCCGGACAACGACGTCGCCCGCCCGGTTGACGAGCGCCGCATGGCCTGGGCGATCGGCGACATCATCGAGAACCGCCCGCCGCTATCGCGCTGGCACAAGGACTATGCCGACAGGTTCAAGGCCTCCCTTGAAGAAAAGCGATAGGCGGATCATCAGGATTGATTTGTAATTTTCTGAAAGCTGGATAAGAAAACACTAACTCTTATCAGCTTTCAGAGTGTGTCATGGATTTCGTGCCGAGCATCGCAACCCTTCTCGCCTTCACGGCGGCCAGCCTGCTTCTCGCAGCAACGCCAGGGCCGGATATGACACTCTCGATCAGCCGAGCACTCTCTCAAGGCAAAAAGCCGGCGCTTTACGTCGTCTTGGGCACCAGCCTCGGCATCGTGGTTCATACCATGCTGGTTGCTTTCGGTATCTCAGCGCTGATCACCGCCTCGCCGATGGCCTTCTTGATTCTGAAGACCGGAGGCGCCGCCTATCTTCTGTGGCTGGCTCTTCAGGCAATCCGCTTTGGCTCGAAGCTTTCCGTCGAGCAGGTCGGCGAAGCCAAAGGCACACCGCTTTCCAACATATCCGTCGGCTTCTGGGTCAATCTCCTGAACCCCAAGGTCATCATCTTCTTCATGACCTTCCTGCCGCAGTTTGTAAGCGCCGGCGATCCGACGGTGACACAGAAGCTGTTGTTCCTCGGTTTCTTCTTCATTCTGATCGGTATGCCGGTGAACACCTTTGTGGTTCTCGCCTCCGACTGGCTCGCCGGCTGGCTACAGAAAAACAGGAAGGTGCTGCGCGGAATGGACTACGCGTTTGCGGGAGTCTTCTCGATCTTCGCCGTGAAGATCTTCTTTACGCAGGCGCGTTGACCACGCCTGCCCTAGCCGATCAGTAGTGCATCGTCGTCCAGCGTCTGTCCGCGCATCTTGCGGAACATCGCGATCAGGTCTTCGACTTGCAGGTCCTTGCGGCTGTCACCGCTGACGTCCAGCACGATTTCGCCACCATGCAGCATGACGGTGCGGTGTCCGTAGTCCAGCGCCTGGCGCATGGAATGGGTCACCATCAGCGTGGTCAGCTTGCGCTCCGAGACAATCTTGTCCGTGAGACTCATGACAAATTCCGCCATGGCTGGATCAAGTGCGGCCGTATGTTCGTCGAGCAGCAGCACCTCGGAACCGGCAAGCGTCGCCATGACCAGCGAAACCGCCTGCCGCTGACCGCCGGAAAGCAAATCCATGCGATCAGCCATACGATTTTCGAGGCCGAGGTTCAGTTCGCTGATCCGTTCACGGAAATGATCGCGGCGCCTCGGGCCGAGGGCCGCCACCAATCCGCGCCGCTCGCCGCGCCGGGCGGCAAGAGCTAGATTCTCCTCGATCGAGAGGGAGCCGCAGCTTCCGGTCAGCGGGTCCTGGAAGACGCGTGCGACAAGCCCCGCACGCTGAGCGGTCTGCTTGCGCGTCACGTCGATGTCGCCGATTAGCACCTTCCCCTCGCTTGCCAGAACGTCGCCAGCAAGAACGCCGAGCAGCGTCGATTTGCCGGCGCCGTTGGAGCCGATGACAGTCACGAAGGAGCCTTGCTCAATCGTCAGGCTGACGCCATTTAGCGCCCTTTTCTCGAGCGGCGTGCCCTTCCCGAAAACGACTTTGACATCCTTGACGCTGATCACGATGCGGCTCCTCCGCGGCGAATACGGGGAAGAATGAGCGCAATAGTCACGAGAACCGCCGTCACGAAATTGAGATCCGAGGCCTGAAGTCCCATTATATCGGTCGAAAGCGCCAGTTGAATGGCAATGCGGTAGATGATCGAGCCGAAGACACAGCCGATGAGGGCAATCAGGAGCCCCCGGCGGCCCAGCAGCGTCTCACCGATGATCACGGCGGCAAGGCCGACCACGATCGTGCCGACACCAGAGGTCACATCGGCAAAGCCATTGGTCTGCGCGAAGAGCGCGCCGCCAAGCGCGACAAGAGCATTCGACATCGCCATGCCAAGATAAATTTGCCTGCTCGTATCGACGCCCTGCGCCCGCGCCATCCGTGCATTTGCACCCGTTGCTCGCATCGCAAGCCCGGCATCGCTCTCGAGGAAACGCCAGACCACGATCAACACGATGATGACGAGAACACCGACAAAGAGCGGCCGGACATAAAAGTCGCGAAGACCAAGACCGAAGAACGGGCTGATCATCGTATCGGCATTGATCAGCGCGACGTTGGGTTTGCCCATGACGCGGAGATTGACCGAGAAGAGCGCAATCATGGTCAGGATCGACGCAAGCAGGTTCAAGATCTTGAACCTGACGTTGAGCATCGCGGTCACGATGCCTGCGCCGGCCCCCGCGACCATCGCAAGGAGCGCAGCAAGCCAAGGGTTCACGCCGGCAATAATCAACACCGCAGTAACCGCTGCACCGAGCGGGAAGGAGCCGTCGACGGTCAGATCCGGAAAATCGAGGACGCGAAACGCGAGATAGACACCGAGGGCGACAAAGGCATAAACCAGCCCCAGCTCAACGGCTCCCCAAAATGCAATCTGACTCAAGGCGATATGCCCTTCTTTTCTTCAGTTCTGCCCAATCGTAAGGGCATCAATATCATCAGCCGCTCCCGTTTAGAAACAGGAACGGCTAAGCGCAATATCGATAGCGGCAAAAGCTGCTTGTTATTCGATGACGCGATTGGCCCGCTTGAGAACGCTTTCTGGAAGCGTAACGCCCATTTTCTGAGCCGCGGCCTTGTTGATGACGAGATCGCTGCCGGCGGCGACCTTGACCGGGATATCACCCGGATTTTCGCCCTTCAGGACACGGACCACGACATCGCCGGTCTGCTTGCCAACGTCGTAATAGTTGAACCCGAGTGCCGCGACGGAGCCGCGTGAGACGGAATCGGTATCTGCTGTAAAGAGCGGCAGCTTGCTTTCTGCGGCGACCGCAACGGCGCCTTCCAGCGCCGAGATGATCGTGTTGTCCGTCGGCACGTAGATCGCATCGGCACGGCCGACGAGCGAGCGAGCTGCACCCTGCACCTCCGCAGACTTGGTTGCCGCCGATTCAACGACGCGCATGCCGGCCTTCTCCGCTTCAACCTTCAGGACTGCAAGCAGCGACACCGAATTCGCTTCCCCGGAATTGTAGAGGTAGCCAACCGTCTTGGCCTCCGGCAGGATTTCCTTGATCAGCGCGACGTGCTCGGCAACCGGCGACATATCGGAAAGGCCGGTGACATTTCCGCCAGGCTTGTCCATATCCTTGACGAGTTGCGCGCCGAGCGGATCGGAAACGGCGGTGAAGACCACCGGAATGTCGCGGGTCGCGGAAACCACGGCCTGCGCCGACGGCGTGGAGATCGGCACAATGATGTTCGGATCCTCGCCTGCGAACTGACGGGCGATCTGCGCTGCCGTAGCAGGATTTCCCTGTGCGGATTCAAAGAGGAATGTGAGGTTCTCGCCTTCCTTGTAGCCTGCCGCCGCAAGCGTATCCTGGACGCCCTTGCGCACGGCATCGAGCGCCGGGTGCTCGACGATAGCGGTCACGGCGACCGTGACGTCGTCAGCCTTGGCGGGCAAGGTAAGGGCAAGAGTCGCCGCGACGGCGAGCGAGATCAAACGCATGAGAGTCCTCCATCGGTGATGAAAGGCTTCTAAGAAAACCGCACGCCGCAATCAATCGCAAAGAACTGCTGCAAGGATCAAACTTGCTGATCAGTCATCGGCGCCGTGATTGGCGATCATCATCGCCTCGAAGGCCAGGCGCTCGGTCTTGCGCATGCGCTCGGATTCCGACTTGAGCTGGCCGCATGCGGCAAGGATGTCGCGGCCGCGTGGCGTGCGGATCGGCGACGCGTAGCCCGCCGAATTGATGAAATCGGCAAACTTCTCGATCTGCGCCCAGTCAGAACACTGATAATTCGTGCCAGGCCAGGGATTGAACGGGATCAGGTTGATCTTGGCAGGCACGCCCTTCAAGAGCTGGATCAGCCCCTTGGCATCTTCCAGACTGTCGTTGACGTCCTTCAGCATCACATATTCGAAGGTGATGCGACGCGCGTTGGAGAGGCCCGGATAAGCACGGCACGCGTCGATCAATTCCTTCAGCGGATACTTCTTGTTGATCGGCACCAGGATGTCGCGCAGGTCGTCGCGCACGGCATGCAGCGAGATCGCCAACATGACGCCAATCTCGTCTCCGGTGCGGAAAATCTCGGGCACAACGCCGGAGGTGGAAAGCGTGACGCGGCGCTTCGAAAGTGAAAGCCCGTCGCCGTCCGTGGCGATCAGCAAGGCCTGCTTCACGGCATCGAAATTGTAGAGCGGCTCACCCATGCCCATCATGACGATGTTGCTCACCTTGCGGCCTTCCGACGGCACGACGGCGCCGACCGGCACGTCGCGGTCCGGGAAATCGCCGAGCCGGTCGCGGGCAAGCAGGAGCTGCGAGAGGATTTCTTCCGCTGTCAGGTTGCGTACCAGCCGCTGCGTGCCGGTATGACAGAAGGAACAGGTGAGCGTACAGCCCACCTGGCTGGAGATGCAGAGCGTGCCGCGGCCCTCTTCCGGGATGTACACCGTCTCGATGTCGACGGGCCGTCCGGCGCCGCGGGGCGGAAAGCGCAGCAGCCATTTGCGGGTGCCGTCATTGGAAACCTGCTCTTCGACAATCTCTGGACGCGCGATCGTGAAATGCTGCTTCAGCATCTCGCGCATGTCCTTGGCGATATTCACCATCTGATCGAAATCGGAGATGCCGCGCACATAGATCCAGTTCCACAACTGGCTGACGCGCATCTTGATCTGCTTGTCGGCAACGCCCTTCTCGCTAAGCGCTTGGCCCATTTCCCCGCGGCTCAAGCCGATCAGCGATGGCTTCGGCGAAAGCTCCGTGCGCGGCTGCGCGGCAGGCTTGGTGATGGTCACGGCATCCATGACGGACATGGTCCCTTATCCCGAAATCAAACTGCACTCACCCCGGTAAGCCGGAAGACTTCGCGGGCGGCATCGGCAGTTCAAAGAAAATTGATTAGCGGAGCGGCTATGCCGCGATCTTCCGCAGTTGCGCGCGGCTTTATCATCATTTTCGCCGCGCGTCACTATAGATGGCAAAAGGCAAAGGCCGGCGCAAGGGCCGGCCTTGAACTTCAAGATCGCGCAACGTGGCTTACTTGCAGGTTTCGATCTGCTTCAGCGAAGCAGAGATGCCGGAGAGCGAGTAGCTGTAGGATGTGGCGGTGCCTCGGCGAGACATCGCATTGACAGTCATCGACTTGCCGCCCTTCATGGCTGCCACAAGCGCCGGTTCCTGCGCCGCATTCTCGACCCAGCCGGCCTTATCCTTGGTAAACATAACGAAGGTCTTGCTATCGATGACGACTTCTATCTTCGAGCCTTCCTTGACCGTGTAGCCCATCATGGCCTGCGGCTCGTAAGAGATGTTCTGGCCGGGACGCTGCGAGACGATAAAGAAGTTGTCGCCGTGGTCGATGCCAACCGGTTTCTTTTCGGTCGGCACGGACAGCACGTAGCAAACATTGCCATTGCCCTGCTTGTAGGAATAGGCACCCCAAGCCTGGAATTGCTGGATGCGCGTGGGCGCAGCAGCAGTCTGCTGCGCTCCTGCAGTTCCGGCCGTGATCAGAACGAGTGCGAGAGCGGATACGATACTTTTTACAAACATGGATTTCCTGCCGGTTCTTACGATTCAGCGCCCTGTCGGAGCGAGCGGCGTCTTCGTCACGATCTGCTTTATTTTGACTTGATTCAGGTTACCAAAGCGTCAACGGAGCCTACGAATTGTCGCCACGTGTGTCATTCCGGCCTGAGTGTCAACGTATAACGCGATTGCGCCCCGCGACGATATTCTGCCCTGATGGCCTGATGCCATCCCTTCGAGGAGATTTAAGACATAAAGATTCAGGCAAGAGTTTGACCTTCCGGAATTCCGCTGCCGGACCATTAAGGCATTGGAAATTTATCAAAGAATTGCCTGAGCACAGGTGCTGGAAGCCGAAACGGCCTAGATCGTTTTCATGCCTTCCGGCTGATCGGCAAGCGCACGATCCGCCGCCTCGTAATGCTTCGCTTTCACATGGCTGCTGACCATCGCAAACGCTGCGGTGAGCACGGCAATATCGTCCGAAAAGCCGATCAGGGCGAAAATGTCCGGAATCATGTCCAGAGGCAGGATGAAATACGCTAGCGCAGCAAGCATGATGCCGCGTACACGCGCCGGCGTCTCGGGATCGAGCGCGCAATAGAAGCCTGCCACCAGGTCGCGTGAAAACGGAATTTGCCGCACTGCCCGCTTGAAGGTCGGCCAGAACTTTTTCCGCACAGCCTTTTCCTGCCTGCTCTGGGTATCTTCGTCCCCGGGGAGCAGGATCTCACCGAACTTGACGTCGTCCATTCCGTTTTCCCTTTTCGTGCATGCGAAGATATGGTGATGGCTTCGGCATATTCAATCAAACTGTCCGGCAGCCTTGTCCATCGCCTTGGCAAGCTTGAAGTCGAGTTCGGTCAGGCCGCCCGCATCATGCGTGTTCAGCTTCACCTCGACCCTGGAGTAGACATTGAACCATTCCGGATGGTGGTTGAGCTTTTCTGCCACAAGCGCCGCCTTCGTCATGAAACCGAAGGCTTCAACGAAGCTTGCGAATTTGAAGGTTTTGGAGATCGATGCTGCACCATCATCCAGGGACCAGCCCGTCAATCCGGCAAGCTGGCCGTTGATCGCACTCCGTTCCAGTTTCTCCTGTTTCATGTCATTGTTCTCCCATATGTTCCGTCAGGTCCCTTCATGAAACGCGTCAGCATTCTCTTTGTTTGCATGGGCAACATCTGCCGCTCGCCGCTCGCCGAAGGCATCCTTGCGCGTATTGCAAGAGAAGCCGGTCTTGCCGATCGTTTCAAGATTGATTCGGCAGGTACCGGCGGCTGGCATCAAGGCAAACAGCCTGATAGGCGCTCGATCGCAATCGCACGAGCCCACGGTATTGACATTACAGAGCAGCGTGCCCGCCATATCCGCCCTGACGATTTCGAGGAATTCGATCTTGTCCTCGCAATGGACCGCGCCAATGTTGCCGAGCTTCGCGCGATGGCGCCGGGCGCAGGCAACATAATGCTTTTCGGCGACGCCGCGCTTCAGACCGGCGAGGATATTCCGGACCCCTACTACGGCGGCCCGGAAGGCTTTGAACTGATCTATACGAGGCTTTTGACCGGCTGCATCGCGCTGGTCGATACGCTCGGCGCGGACCAAGCCTCGCTCAGCGGGAAGACTTCTTCCGTCAGATAGGGACCGCCGCCGACCGACTCCCGCGAAGAAAGCAGCACGAAGCGTGGAACCGTGAAGGATGACGTCTGGAAGTTGCCTCGACTGGAAAGATAGTGGACGACGTCATCGACGCGCGAGGACTTCAGCCGCGCCAGCGTCACATGCGGCGTGAATTTGCGGGGATCCGACGGCAGGCCGATCCTCTGGCATATACGTTCGATTTCAGCCTGCAGGGCATACATCTCCGGCGAAGGCGAAACGCCCGCCCAAACGGAATGGGGCTTCTTCGAGCCGAAGGAGCCGATGCCGTCAAGGCGTATCTGAAATTCGGGCCGGTCGATCCGGTCCAAGCGCTCGACGATCTCGTCCGCAGTACGTCCGTCGACATCGCCGATGAAACGCAGCGTGATATGGTAATTCTCGACATCGATCCATCGAGCACCGGGAAGACCACCGCGCAGCAATGAAAGGCTCATCGCCGCATTGCGCGGAATTTCGAGGGCGGTAAACAGTCTCGGCATAACGAGCACTCCCCGAATCTTTTGCAGGTGCTCACACGGAATCACGCATTCGAGACCCGCGCAAGCCCTTATTTCTTCACAGTAGAAATCGTCCCGATGAATTCCGTGACAGCTGGTTCCATCTTCTGGACCATCACATCAATGCCCTTCGCGTTCGGATGCATTCCATCCTCAAGCTTTAAACTGGCGTCCGTGACGACCCCGTCAAGGAAGAAGGCATAATGCCGAACCTTATGTTTTTCCGCGAGTTTTTGGTAGATCGGATTGAACCGCGCGGCATAATCCGCACCCATGTTCGGCGGCGCCATCATACCCACAAGCAGCACGGCGATGCCGCGACCCTTTAGCCGGGCAATTATCGCATCGAGATTCTTTTCGCTCTCTTCCGGGGCAATGCCGCGCAACGCGTCGTTGGCACCAAGCTCCAAAATGACGCCGTTTGTGCCGTCCGGGACAGACCAGTCGATTCGCGCCAGCCCGCCTGCCGTCGTGTCGCCGGAAACGCCCGCATTGGCGATCGAAACATCGACGCCTTTGGCTTTCAAGGCCGCTTGCAGCTTCTCCGGGAAGCCGTCGCCTGGCGGCAGTTGGTAGCCTGCCATCAGGCTGTCGCCGAAGCCGACAAGGTTGATGGTCGTGGCATTTGCACTGGTCCCGAAAATCAACGAAACGGCAATGACAGCGATGTGAAGCGCGACAACTTTAAATCTCATGCTGCTTTCCCTAGATTGGCAAAGTCTTTGCAATTCATATAGGGCGATTTTCTGTTGGCAAAAACCATCATCAAGCTCAAGCAGGCAGATTTGACGCTGGGCAATGCTGCAGCCTCCGTGCATGTATTGAAAGGCATCGACCTTTCGGTCGCCGCCGGCGAGTCGGTTGGTATCGTTGGCCCCTCCGGTTCCGGCAAGTCCACATTGCTGATGGTCCTTGCCGGTCTCGAGAAGCTCGATAGCGGCGAGATCAACATCAACGAGACACCCCTGCACGCTCTCAGCGAAGACCAGGTCGCTGATTTCCGCGGCCGCAATATCGGCATCGTCTTCCAGTCGTTCCATCTGATCGCCAATATGACGGCCCTTGAAAACGTCGCAGTACCCCTTGAGCTCGCAAACGTGCCGAACCCTTTCGAAATCGCCCGGCGCGAGCTGATGTCGGTCGGCCTCGGCGAGCGGCTGAGCCACTATCCGGGCCAGCTTTCGGGCGGCGAACAACAGCGCGTCGCCATCGCCCGCGCGCTTGCGCCTTCGCCCGCCCTCCTCATCGCCGACGAACCGACCGGTAATCTCGACACCGATACCGGCCGCCAGATCGCCGATCTGCTGTTTTCCAAGCAGGCCGAGCGCGGCATGACTCTGCTGCTCGTCACGCATGACGTGTCGCTCGCCAACCGATGTTCGCGGCAGATCAAAGTCCGTTCCGGCCAGATCGAAGGCGATACTGCCGACCGGCGTTCCGAAGCAGCCATCGCATGAAGCTCGTCACACCCCGCGTCGCGCTCGCCTTCCGTCTTGCCCTTCGCGAGCTTCGCGGCGGCCTCAGAGGCTTCTATATTTTCCTTGCCTGCATCGCGCTCGGCACCGGCGCGATCGCCGCCGTCAATTCCGTCTCGCAATCGATCACCGACACAATCGCATCCCAGGGCCAGGAGCTGCTCGCCGGCGATGTCCGTTTCGAACTGAATAATCGCGAGGCGACCCAGCAGGAGATGGGTTTCCTCCGGGGCCTTGGCCAGGTTTCCACCTCGACCGGCCTTCGCTCCATGGCACGAAAGCCGGATGGCTCCGATCAGGCGCTGGTCGAGGTCAAGGCGGTGGATAACGCCTATCCGCTCTATGGCAAATTCACGGCCGAACCGGATTACACCCTTTCCGCTCTGCTCTCCGATCAGAACGGAACCTATGGCGCCGTTGCAGCACCCCTGCTGCTGGAGCGCCTCGGTCTTGCGGTGGGCGACGAGATCCTGCTCGGAAACGCGACGCTCAGCATCACCGGCACCGTTAAGACAGAGCCAGATGCGCTCTCAGAAGGTTTCGGTTTTGCGCCGCGTCTGGTGGTCAGCTGGCAAGCTCTGGCTGCCTCCGGGCTCATCCAGACCGGCAGCCTTGTCGAGCATGTCTACAAGATCAAGCTCGAC
Source organism: Rhizobium sullae (assembly GCF_900169785.1). Taxonomy (GTDB): domain Bacteria; phylum Pseudomonadota; class Alphaproteobacteria; order Rhizobiales; family Rhizobiaceae; genus Rhizobium; species Rhizobium sullae. The sequence goes on along the minus strand of NZ_FWER01000018.1, from coordinate 21,403 downwards.
GACCCCTCCGAGCGCGGCAGCGTGCGCGACCGCGCCACCACGGAGTTACCATCGGCGGGCTGGTCGATCCGAACGAGCGACCGCGCGGCACCCTCGCTCACCGAAAACATTACCCGCTTCTCGCAATTCCTCACGCTCGTCGGCCTCACCGCACTGATCGTCGGCGGCGTGGGCGTCGCCAACGCCGTCCGCGCCTTCCTGGATGCGAAGCGCACAACGATCGCGACATTCAAATGCCTCGGAGCACCTGCCGCAGTCGTCGTCCTCGTTTATCTCTTCCAGATTGCGATCATCGCCTTCGCCGGCATCCTGATCGGCCTCGTCTTGGGTATCCTGTCGCCGATGCTCGCCGCGCAATTTCTCGCACAATTCCTGCCGGTCTCCACCGAGCCGACGCTCTATCCAGGCGCGCTGCTGATAGCAGCGCTCTTCGGCATCCTGACGACACTCGCCTTCGCCATCATGCCGCTCGGCCATGCCCGCGAAGTGCCGGCAACCGCGCTCTTCCGCGAACAGGGTTTCGAGGCACGCCGCCTGCCCTCGTGGCCCTATATCCTGCTTGCCGCGCTTTTCATGGCAGCACTTGCCAGTCTTGCGATCCTTACCGCCTATGACCGCTACATCGCCGTCATCTTCGTCTGTGCGATCGTCTTCGCCTTCGTCATCTTGCGCGCTGTTGCGGCACTGATCGCCTGGCTTGCCAAGCGCAGCCCGCGCGTCAATTCGCCGGCACTGAGGCTTGCGATCGGCAACATCCATCGCCCTGGCGCACTGACGCCGTCCGTCGTCCTCTCGCTCGGTCTCGGCCTCGCTCTGCTGGTCACCCTGACGCTCATCGACGGTAACCTCCGCCGGCAATTGACCGGACGCATGGCCGATGGCGCACCGAATTTCTTCTTCGTCGACATTCAAAGTGCCGAGGTCGAAAACTTCCGCAGCCTGATCAACCGGCAGGCACCAGAAGGCAAACTCGTCGAAGTGCCGATGCTGCGCGGCCGTATCTTGGCGCTGAACGGGAAGGACGTGACCAAGATCCAGGTGCCACCCGGTGGCCAGTGGGTGCTGCGCGGCGATCGCGGCATCACCTATTCAGAGTCGAAGCCGGAAAACTCCTCGCTGACGGAGGGAAGCTGGTGGCCGAAGGACTACGGGGGCGAGCCGCTTGTCTCCTTCTCCTCGGAAGAAGCCAGAGAACTCGGCCTGAAGATCGGCGATACCGTTACTGTCAATGTGCTTGGCCGCAACCTCACTGCCAAAATTGCCAACTTGCGGAAGGTCGAGTGGGAATCGCTGTCGATCAATTTCGTCATGGTCTTCTCGCCCAATACCTTCCGTGGCGCTCCGCATGCATGGTTGGCAACGCTTACCGATCCCTCGGCGACGCCGGCCGTGGAAGCAGCCATCCTCAAATCCGTGACCAATACCTACCCGACGATCACCAGCGTCCGTGTCAAAGATGCGATCGACATCGTCAACACGCTGGTCGCGCAGCTTGCGACTGCAATCCGCGCGGCCGCCTCCGTTGCGCTCATCTCCTCCATTCTGGTACTTGCCGGCGCGCTTGCCGCCGGCAACCGGGCACGAACCCACGATGCCGTCGTGCTCAAGACGCTGGGCGCAACGCGAGCGATGCTGATCCGCGCCTTCAGCTACGAATACCTGATCCTAGGGATTGCAACGGCGGTCTTCGCATTGATCGCCGGCGGAGCCGCGGCCTGGTTCATCGTCAGCCGAATTATGCGGATACCTTCGACGTTCCTGCCGGATGTCGCTGGCCTTACGCTGATCACCGCTCTGGTCCTGACCGTTGGCATCGGGCTGATCGGCACTTGGCGCATTCTCGGCCAGAAGGCAGCACCCGTTTTGCGCGAGCTCTGAATCGGCGGCAGATAAAATCCCTTCACCTTACGGCGATTTAACCCGATCGCGGGTTGCAAGGGCCTTGTTTGCAAAGGGCGAAAGGCTCATATTGTGGCTAGGCATGCTGGAGCTCCGCAGCGGCGCCCGGGTCGTATAGCCCGACACCGTATTCCCATCGGAGCTTTTAAGAGGAAACTATGGCTGACCTTCGTAACTACCAAAGCCGCGCACAAACTGGCGAGATGATCGACCAGGGCCTGCGCTCCTATATGCTCAAGGTCTACAACCTGATGGCGCTGGGTCTGGCGATCACGGGTGTAGCGGCATTTCTATCATTCCAGCTCGCTTTTGCCGACGGTCAATTGACCGCCTTCGGCCAGGCGATCTATGTGAGCCCGCTGAAGTGGGTCGTGATCCTTGCCCCGTTGGCTCTGGTGTTTTTCCTGAGCTTCCGGATCGGCCGCATGAGTGTCGCCGCCGCCCAGACGACTTTCTGGGTCTATGCCGCACTCGTCGGCCTTTCGCTGTCGTCAATCCTGCTGATCTACACGGGCCAGAGCGTCGTTCAAACGTTCTTCATCACCGCCGCCTCCTTTGGCGCGCTGTCGCTTTACGGTTACTCGACAAAACGTGACCTCTCGGCGATGGGCTCGTTCCTGATCATGGGCCTCTTCGGTCTGATCATCGCCTCGCTGGTGAACATTTTCCTGGCCTCTTCCGCGATGCAGTTCGCGATCTCCGTGATCGGCGTTCTGATCTTCGCAGGCCTTACAGCCTACGATACGCAGCGGATCAAGGAAATGTACTTCGAAGCCGATGACGTTGCCGTCGCCGGCCGCAAGGCGATCATAGGCGCGCTGACGCTCTATCTCGACTTTATCAACCTCTTCATGTTCCTGCTGCAGTTCCTCGGTAACCGCAGGTAAGGGGACAGCATCACCGAAAAGGCGGCTCCGGCCGCCTTTTTTATTGCGCGTTGAGCGATGGAGTGTTTTCTAAAGACTATTCATCAATAGTCGGCCGACTCAATGCCATTCTCCCTTCGTGACGCCACTCCTTCCGACCTTCCCGCAATCACGGAAATCTATCGCGAATCAGTCCTCAATGGCGTCGCCAGCTACGAGATCATCCCGCCTTCGGAATCCGAGATGGCTTCTCGCTTCTCCGCGAATACCGGCCTCGGGTATCCCTATGTCGCTGCGGTTGATGAGAATGGGACCCTGCTTGGCTATGCCTACGCCTCCGCCTTCCGCACCCGACCTGCCTATCGCTGGATCGTGGAGGATTCAATCTATCTCGCGCCTGCAGCGCGCGGCCTTGGCATCGGTCGGGCACTGCTCACAGCGCTGATTTCGCGCTGCACGGAACTCGGCTTCCGCCAGATGATAGCCGTCATTGGCGGCGCTCATCCTGCTTCGATCGCGCTTCATCGCACGTTGGGCTTTGAAGATACGGGTCTGCTGAAAGGTGCCGGATACAAACACGGGCGCTGGCTTGACACGATGATCATGCAGCGGCCGCTCGGCGATGGCAAAGACAGCGATCCTAATCCGTCGGTCTATCCCGGCACGCTGTTCAAGGGCTGATGCCTTCACTTCTCGACGAGTTTGAACACCTTGTTGAAGACTTTCAGCACCTGCTGGAGGTCATGGCCGCGCTTCAGGATCATGCCGTTTGAATTGACCACGGAATAGGCGCCTTGCTTGGTGGCAAGCCTCGGATCCTTCTCGATGCGGAAAAGCGGCATCTCGCCTGAACGTTTGAACACGGCGAAGATCGCCTTCTCCTTCAAATGGTCGATGGCGTAGTCTTTCCATTCGCCTTCGCCGACCATCCTTCCGTAGATCCACAGAATCGCATCCAGCTCGCGGCGATGAAACGTCACCGGCGGCGGATCCTTGCTTTGCTTGTACTCTTTTAAATCGACGACGACCGAGGAACTACTACTGGCGGAACGGGCGTCGCCATGCCGCAAATCCGGCTGATCTGTCATCAGTCTCCCAAGCCTCCGCTTATGACAGGAGAACGACAGTTTGCCCGAGCCACATCAAATTGCAAGTGCGGCCAACCATCACATTAAACATATGCTATGCAATCTCCCAAGCGCCGCATTTCAGTCAAAACAGCGCCTCATTTCCGGGGGAAGTTCGCTCACTGATTTGGCGCCAGCGCGCCAAAGGGCCCGGCTGAGCGTATCGACCTTAACCCCAGCCCCGAATACGATCAGCCGGGCCGCCTCATTTCCGTCCGCGTCGAAGCGGTGAAACCGGTCAGATATTCTTGCCTGCCATGACGATTGTTGCGCCGAGAATCGCGGCCGGATCGCCGTCCGCTGTCGCAGCCTGAAGCAGGACGGCGCACCCCTCGAGTCCTGGTTTCTGCAGAACGCTTGCGGGCAGCGTCAGGTTTGCCGACTTGCCGTCCCACATGCCGATCGTTTCGACATCGCTGACGCTGTTGAGATAGGAAATCTTCTTGCCGCTATTTTCGCCCTTTTCGACGGTAATCGTCTTTTCCTTGTCGAAATAGACAAGAACGACATTGGCCTTTCCTTCGCCGGCGCCGATCTTTATCTCGAGCTCGTCGCCGTGCATCTGCGCGTCCACGGGCACGGTCAAGCCTTTGCCTTCCGTCGAAAATGTATCGATCTTGCCGTTGATAGCAGAAAGGTCTGAGCCAGTCAGGTGATCGCGGCCGTTCACCATGACCTGCGGTGTATAGACATTGCTGCGGCCCATCATCCGCGCATAACCATATTGGCGCTCGGTGTTTTCCTTCGAGCTGAACGTGTCCGTCCACCCGAGATAATTCCAGTAATCCACATGATAGGCGAGCGCGATGACATCGCCCTGGCTAACAAGCTTCCGGAAGGCAGCATCGGCGGGGGGACAAGAGGAGCATCCCTGCGAGGTGAAAAGTTCAACGACGCCTTTCAGCTTGCCATCCTCGGCATGAAGCGGCGCTGTAAGCACCATACCGGCGACCAGCGAGATCACAAAACGCGGCGACATTCCAACCTCTTTTCCAGAGACACGCAGCAGACCGAAAACCGCAGTCCCTGATTACGATGGTAGAGATAATCCTTCCGGCCGCAAACGGGAAGTCACGAAGGGGTGAGACGCCACGCGCCGGTATCGTCGCCGGAACACATCGGCGTGAGATGGAAACCCGCAAAGAAAACCGCCGGAGATTGCTTTCCGGCGGTCATTATATGTCATGCCTCTTAACAATCAGGCAGCAAGATCGCGCAGAACCGTCTGCAGGATGCCGCCGTTGTTAAGGTAGATCACTTCATCAAGCGTATCGACGCGCGACAGGAGCGGAACTTCCTTTACCGTGCCGTCGCCGTAAGTGATCTTGGCGATCTTCTTCTGGCGAGGCTTGATGTTTTCCAGGCCCTCGATAGTAACGGTCTCGTCACCCTTGAGGCCAAGGCTCTGCCAAGTCGTACCGTCTTCGAAGACGAAGGGGATGACGCCCATACCAACCAGGTTCGAGCGGTGGATACGTTCGAAGGACTGCGCGATAACGGCCTTGACACCGAGCAGGTTCGTGCCCTTCGCCGCCCAGTCACGCGACGAACCGTTGCCGTATTCGACACCTGCGAAGATGACCAGCGGGACACCCTCTGCCTTGTACTTCATGGCGGCGTCGTAGATCGATTCCTCTTCCTTCGACGGATAGTGGATCGTGTAGCCGCCTTCCTTGCCGTTCGGGCCGAGCATGTGGTTGCGGATGCGGATGTTGGCGAAGGTGCCGCGCATCATCACTTCATGATTGCCGCGCCGCGTGCCGTACTGATTGAAGTCCGCGACCCCGACATTGTGCTCGAGCAGATAAGAACCGGCCGGCGACGCAGCCTTGATCGAACCGGCCGGGGAAATGTGATCGGTGGTGATCTTATCGCCGAAGAGACCGAGGATGCGGGCACCCTTGATGTCCGAGGTACCGCTGCCCTTCTTGCCCATGCCTACGAAATAAGGCGGGTTCTGGACATAGGTTGAGTCGTCGTCCCAGGCGTAGGTCTGGCCTGGAGGAACCTGAACGGCCTGCCAGTTTTCATCGCCCTTGAAGACATCCGCATATTTCGTTTCGTAGAGTTCGCGGGTGACATACTTCAGGATGAATTCCTGAACTTCCTTCGCGCTCGGCCAGATGTCCTTGAGATAGACCGGCTTGCCGTTCTGCTCCTCGCCGATCGGCTCCTTGGTCAAGTCCTTCTGGACCGTGCCGGCGAGCGCATAAGCGACGACGAGCGGCGGGGATGCCAGGTAGTTCGCTTGAACGTCCGGCGAGATACGGCCTTCGAAGTTGCGGTTGCCCGAAAGCACGCCCGAAACGATAAGGCCCTTGTCGTTGATCGCCTTCGAGATCGGTGCCGGCAGCGGGCCGGAATTGCCGATGCAGGTCGTGCAGCCGAAGCCGACGAGGTTGAAGCCGAGTTTGTCGAGGTCGGCCTGTAGGCCGGACTTGGCAAGATATTCGCCAACAACCTGCGATCCAGGCGCCAGCGAGGTCTTGACCCAGGGCTTAGTCTTCAGGCCCTTGGCAACGGCGTTGCGGGCAAGCAGGCCGGCAGCGATAAGCACCGATGGGTTGGAGGTGTTAGTGCAGGACGTGATGGCGGCAATGGCAACGTCGCCATGGCCGAGATCGAAGTCCGTGCCTTCGACCGCATAGCGGTTTGAAAGCTGGCTGGGCTTCTTGTAGTCAGCGTCCATCGACGTGGCGAAACCGGACGCGATGTCTTCGAGCGCGATGCGGCCTTCCGGGCGCTTCGGGCCTGCCATAGACGGCACGACGTCGCCGAGGTCGAGTTCCAGCGTGTCGGTGAAGACCAGATCGGAACCATCGCCGTCGCGCCACATGCCTTGCGCCTTGGAATAGGCTTCGACCAGCGCGATCCGGTCATGCGTACGGCCCGACATGGTGAGGTAGTTGATGGTTTCGCCGTCGACCGGGAAGAAGCCGCAGGTCGCGCCGTATTCCGGACCCATGTTGCCGATCGTTGCGCGGTCTGCGAGCGGCATGTTGTCCATGCCCGGGCCGAAGAACTCGACAAACTTCGAAACGACGCCCTTCTTGCGCAGCATCTGCACGACGGTCAGAACAAGATCAGTCGCGGTCACGCCTTCCTTGAGCTTGCCGGTGAGCTTGAAGCCGATGACTTCCGGCAGGAGCATCGAGACCGGCTGGCCGAGCATAGCGGCTTCCGCTTCGATACCGCCGACGCCCCAGCCGAGAACGCCAAGGCCGTTGATCATCGTCGTGTGAGAGTCCGTACCGACGCAGGTATCCGGGTATGCAATCGTCTCTCCGTCCTCTTCCTTCGTCCAGACGGTCTGGCCGAGATATTCGAGGTTGACCTGGTGACAGATGCCAGTGCCGGGAGGAACGACGCGGAAGTTCTTGAATGCCTGCTGGCCCCACTTCAGGAAGCGGTAGCGCTCGCCGTTGCGCTGGTATTCCAGTTCGACGTTCTTCGCAAAGGCCTGCGGCGTGCCGAATTCATCGACGATGACCGAATGGTCGATGACCAGGTCGACCGGAACCAGCGGATTGATCTTTTCCGGATCGCCGCCGAGCGAGACCATCGCGTCGCGCATCGCGGCGAGGTCGACGACAGCCGGAACGCCGGTGAAGTCCTGCATCAGCACGCGTGCCGGCCGATAGGCGATTTCGTTTTCGACGGAGCCCTTGTTGTTCAGCCATTCGGCGACGGCCAGGATGTGCTCCTTGGTGACTGTTTGGCCGTCTTCGAAGCGCAGCAGGTTCTCGAGCAGAACCTTCATCGAATAGGGAAGCTTCGACACGCCTTTGAGACCATTCGCCTCAGCCTTCGGCAGGCTGTAATAGACATAGTCTTTCCCGTTCACGGAAAGCGTGGAACGACAATTGAAGCTGTCAAGAGATTTAGACACGAGAGACCCCGTTCTGATAGCCAACACAGTCGTGCGGACGCCTATGCACTAATGCACATCAGGATGCGGGTACGGCCATTTCCGCTGTCCGCACGTGGAGAGGTTCTCCATGTTCGGCGCAAGGATGAAATTCACGCCGGCCGCTGGCGTGGTTGCGGGTCTTATAGATAATTTCTAAGAAAGGTGCCAGAGAGGGCTTGGCCCATTTGGGACATTTTTTGCGTCGCGGTGACCAAAATCTTATCGAACGGAAAACCTATGCATCTCGACGCCTCCAATCTCGCTGCCAGGCGGGGCGAAGACCTGATTTTCACAGACGTATCCTTTCGTCTCGACGCAGGCGAAGCGCTAGTTTTGACTGGGAAAAACGGATCGGGAAAGTCCACTTTGCTGCGTGTCGTGGCCGGTCTTTTGGCGCCCGAAAGGGGCACAGTCGAATTCACTGATTCGCGTGGTGAAACGGACCGGGATCCGCGCGAGGTCAGCCACTATCTCGGCCACCGCAATGCGATGAAAAGCGAGCTGACCGTTTCAGAAAATCTCGCCTTCTGGCAAAATTTTCTCGGCGACACGCTCGGCGCTTCAGAATTATCGATCGAAGACGCCGCCGGGGCCGTCGGCCTCTCGGGCATTACGCATCTTCCCTTCGGCTATCTCTCTGCCGGCCAGCAACGCCGCTTTGCATTCGCCAAGCTGCTCGTCGCCTACCGCCCGGTCTGGATTCTCGACGAACCGACCGCAGCGCTCGACGCAAGCGCCGACCGCTTGCTTGCCGATCTCATCGACGCCCACCGCAGAAAGGGCGGCATCGTTCTCGCCGCGACCCACCAGCCGCTCGGGCTTGAGAGTGCCCGGGAACTCAAGATGACCGGGTTTGCGGGTGTGGATCGAGGAGTTTGGGGTTGATGAAGCTTATGGCACACCGGAACACGACTCCTCCCCAACCCCTCCTCACAAGAGCGAGGGGCTTCAACACGGCATCCGCTCATATGGATCGTATCCTCGCTAATTCGGAAATGGCCTGCTTTAGGCGCCAGCCGACGCGGCGGGTCGGGGAGGGGTCGTCCATCCGAGGGGACATCTGCATATGACCGCCCTCTTCTTCCGCGACCTGAAGCTTTCCATCCGCGCCAGCGGCAGTGCGCTGGTTGGCGTGCTGTTTTTTCTCACCGTCGTCGCTGTCATCCCGTTCGGCGTCGGGCCAGACCTGAATCTGCTTTCGCGGATTGGCCCCGCGATCGTCTGGATTGGTGCGCTGCTTGCGGCTTTGCTCGGTCTTGACCGGCTTTTCCAAGCCGAACGCGACGACGGTTCGCTGGACCTGATGCTGATGCAGGAAACGCCGCTTGTGCTGACGGTTCTCGTTAAATGCTTCGCGCACTGGACGGCAACGAGCCTCCCGTTGGTGATTGCCTCCCCGTTCCTCGGTCTCTTCATGAATATGAACGAGATTGCGATCGGCGCGACGATGCTGACGCTCTTGGCCGGCTCGCCCGCGATCACCTTCATTGGCGCCGTCGGCGCGGCCGTCGCCGTCGCGCTTCCGCGCGGCGGGCTGCTGGTCTCGATCCTTGTTCTACCGTTGACCATTCCGGTGCTGATTTTCGGCGTAAGCGCCACCTATGCGGCCGTGGAGGATCCGGCACCTTTCCTGCCGCCCTTCCTCATTCTGATCGCATTGACGTTGTTCTTTGCAGTTATCGGTCCGGCAGCCGCAGCACTTGCGCTGCGAAACACATCGGATTGATCGGCTCTTTGATCACGATCAATTGCGGGAGCACTGCGTTCAAGGTAAAGAACCGTTCATGAACGAAACAAGCCTTGCCATCAGCAAATTTAGCGATCTCGCCAATCCGACGCGGTTTCTGGCGCTGGCGCAGCGCACGATCCCGTGGATGGCGGCGGCAACGGCGCTCTGTCTCATCGTCGGGCTATATCTCAGCTTCTCAACGGAAGGCGACTACCAACAGGGCGAAACCGTCCGCATCATGTATCTCCATGTGCCTTCGGCCTGGCTCGCGATGATGTGTTACACGGTGATGAGCATTTCGGCGATCGGCACCCTCGTCTGGCGCCATCCGCTGGCCGATGTCTCCGCCAAGGCGGCCGCACCGCTCGGTGCCGCGTTCACCCTCCTAGCGCTCGTCACCGGCTCTCTCTGGGGCAAGCCGATGTGGGGTACCTGGTGGGTCTGGGACGCGCGGCTGACGTCCGTCTTCATCCTCTTCCTGATGTATCTCGGTCTCATTGCACTCAACCGCGCCATCGATGATCCGTCGAGGGCCGCACGGGTCACCGCGGTTCTGATTCTCGTCGGTTTCGTCAACATCCCCATCATCAAGTTTTCCGTCGACTGGTGGAACACGCTACATCAGCCCGCAAGCGTCGTGCGTCTCGACGGCCCCGCAATCGATCCGGAATTCCTGCGGCCGCTCCTCGTGATGGCCATCGGCTTCACGCTGCTCTTCTTCACGCTGCACATCACCGCAATGCGCAACGAGATCTGGCGCCGTCGCGTTGCTGCCCAGCGCCGCCTCGCTGCCCGCATGGCAAGCCGCGAGGAATAGCCATGACGCATGCTTTTTATGTCTATAGCGCCTACGGTTTCGCGGCCTTGCTCACGATTGCCGTCACGCTCTGGGTCTGGGCCGACGGACGAGCACGGCGGAAGGAACTCGCAGTGCTCGAGGCTTCCGGTATCCGCCGCCGCTCGGCGCGCGCAAAGGATGGCGAATGAGCACGCAGCAGCAGGATCAGCCGAAACCGCGTCGCTTGGCCCGTTACGCGCTGGCTCTGATCCCGCTTATGGTTTTCGGCGGCATCGCAATGACAGCTGCCAAAATGCTTTACGATCAGGATTTCCACGGCAAGAACATTTCGGAAATACCGTCAGCACTGATCGGCACCAAGGCTCCGGCATTGAACCTGGCACCGCTCGAAGGCTCCAATCTGCCGCCTCTGACGGACATCGCGATCAAGGGAAAGCTGACGTTGGTCAACGTCTTTGCTTCCTGGTGCCTTCCCTGCCGGGAGGAGCACCCGATCCTCACGGAACTGGCAAAGGACAACCGGCTCAACATCGTGGCGATCAACTACAAGGACAAGAACGAGAGCGCACTGCGTTTCCTCGGCGAGCTCGGAAATCCCTATGCCGCGATCGGCATCGATCCGAATGGCAAGGCAGCGATCGACTGGGGCGTTTATGGCATCCCGGAGAGTTACCTGGTCGGCCCCGACGGCACGATCCTTTATAAGCGCGTCGGCCCCTTCGATGATGTCAGCCTCAAGGAAGGCCTCTATCCCGCGATGGAAAAGGCGCTCGGGAAGCCTGTTTCCTAAATCGCACTCTGCCAGGCTTTGACCGCCTCGACCGGCCAAACCAGCATCAGCACGTTGAGCGTCAGGTTGTCGCGGATCATATAACCCGTGAAAATCTCGAAGAAGATCGCGATGGCAACGGTAAGCGCGACCGGCGCGCGGGCAGCGAAAAAGAAGCCGGCGACCATGAAGACGGTGTCCATGGCCGAGTTCAGGATGCTGTCGCCATAATAGTCGAGGGAGATCGTCGTCGCACGGTAACGGTCGATGATGATCGGCGAATTCTCCATCAGCTCCCAGCCGGATTCTATGACTAGCGCCAGAAGCAGGCGGACGGCAATAGGTTTGCCGCGTAGCACGAGATGCGCCAGCCCATAGAACAGGAAGCCATGAATGATGTGGGATGGCGTGTACCAGTCCGAAAGATGCTGGGAATTGCCGCTCGAGTTGACAACGCCTTCCCACAGCTTGACATAGCCGCAGGTGCAGATCGGCGTGCGGCCCATCAGATACTCGGCAGCCATCTGGGCGATCAAAACCGCCAGGCAGGCCGCAAACCAGAAGTTCTGATGCCTCGTTCTTTCCGCCGCACTGAAAGCCGTCACTTTTCGGTCTCTCCTGCAGGAGTTATCGAATGCTTCAGGATGAGCGGCATCTGCGCCATGGTGAAAATGATAGTAATCGGCATCGTCCCCCAGACCTTGAAGGCCACCCAGAAATCATTCGAAAAATTGCGCCAGACGACTTCGTTCAAAACTGCGAGGAACAGGAAGAAGACACCCCACCGGACCGTCAGCCTGCGCCAGCCTTCGGCGTCGAGCTGAAAGGCTGCATTGAAGACATAGCCGAGCAGAGACCTGCCGAAGGCAAGCCCGCCCAGCAGCGCGACGCCAAACAGTGCATTGACGATCGTCGGCTTCATTTTGATGAAGGTTTCGTTCTGGAGGTAGATCGAGAGCGAACCGAAGATCAGAACGACGATGCCCGACACGAAGGGCATGATCGGCAGATGGCCGAGAACAAGCTTGGAAACAACGAGCGAGACAATCGTTGCCGCCATGAACAGCCCCGTCGCCACGAAGAGCGGCCCGCCGAGTTCGGACAAGGCAGGGAACCTCTCGACCAGCCAGGCGCCGCGCAGATTGGCGAAGAAGAAGATCATAAGCGGCCCGAGTTCCAGCGCCAGCTTCAGCATCGGATGGTGCCGGTCGGCGGCGCTGGGCGTAATATCGCTTTCAGTGGTCATGTACCCGTCAAACCTGTTCATCGTTCGCGCGGCTTGCGCGCAGTTGTCGACTTATCTGTGGCATCATTGCCCGAGACCGGCAATGGCATGAGCGAAATCCTCGGCCTCGAAGGGCTCCAGATCGTCCACACCTTCGCCGACGCCGATGAAATAGACCGGCAGCTTGTGCTTGGCGGAAATGGCAACGAGGATGCCGCCTCGCGCCGTCCCGTCGAGCTTGGTCATGATGAGGCCGTTGACGCCCGCAACGTTGCGGAAGATTTCGACTTGGTTGAGAGCGTTCTGGCCGGTGGTCGCATCCAGCGTCTGCAGCACCGTATGCGGGGCGTCGGGATCGAGCTTGCCGAGCACGCGGACGATCTTTTCAAGCTCCGCCATCAATTCCGCCTTGTTCTGCAAGCGTCCGGCGGTATCGATGATCAGCACGTCGCACTTTTTCGCCCTCGCCTGCTCGAAGGCGTCATAGGCGAGGCCCGCGGCATCGGCACCAAGCTTGGTGCCGATGAATTCCGACTTCGTGCGATCGGCCCAAATCTTCAACTGCTCAATCGCCGCGGCACGGAAAGTGTCACCCGCCGCCACCATGACCTTCAACCCGGCACCCGAGAGCTTCGACGCCAGCTTGCCGATTGTCGTCGTCTTGCCGGTGCCGTTGACGCCGACGACGAGAATGACATGCGGCTTGTGGCTGAGATCGAGCTGCAACGGCTTTGCGACCGGCTTCAATACTTTGGCAATTTCAAACGCCATGATGCGGCTGACGTCCTCTCCCGTCACATCCTTGCCATAGCGCTCGGAAGCAAGCGTGCCGGTGACGCGCATGGCGGTCTCGAGGCCGAGGTCGGCTTGTATCAGCAGGTCTTCGAGATCCTGAAGCGTGTCGTCGTCCAGCTTGCGCTTGGTGAAGAGTGCGGAAATCTGGCCCGTAAGTTGCGACGAGGTGCGCGCGAGACCAGCACGCAGACGCTGGAACCAGCTGAGTTTTGGCGTCAGAGCAATCGGTTCCGGCTCGGCGACTTTCGGACCGGTTGCAAAGCCCTTGGGAAGCACAGGCTCCGCCTCTGAAGCATGCTCGCCATCCGCTTCAGGACTAGGAATATTCCCCTCTGTACTGCCGGACATTTCCCCCACATGGGGGGTGAGCGGTTGAGCGGCGATGTCTTTCCCAGACTCTGACGTCACTGGTTCGGCTTCTGACGCCTCAACAACCTCAGCAGCGCTTTCTTCCGAAAAGGCAGCCTCGCCCTCCAACGGATCTCCCCCCTTGTGGGGGGGATGTCCCGTAGGGACAGAGGGGGGTGTTTTTATCTCGCCCGCCTCCTGCTCGGCTTCCGCCTCCAGCAGCGAGAGTGGTATCACTCCAAGATCACCAATCTGGTCGGCCGCCGGAAGAATCGTCAAATTCTCCTCTGCGGAAGTCTCGGACGCATCCGCAGCCGGCCCACCCGCGGTATCCATCTCCTCCGGCAAAGCGGGATCGCTTGCGCGCGGCAGGTGCTCTTCGCGCGAATGCGGCTCCAGTTCGGCTTCGAGAGCTTTCGTCTCTGCAGCCTCCGGCGCCTGTTCTTCCGCCGGCTTTTCCTTGCCGAAGGTGAAGACCTTTTTGATGAAACTGAGCGCCATGGGAATTCCGTGAAATCAGGCCGCGTCGGCGGCTATCAATTGCATGTCGAGATGTTGCCGTTGTGGCCGGTGATGGTCGCCTCGACGAACGAACCCGGGCGAAGACCGGGAGCTGCGACAAGCGTGAAGTTTTCGGTATGTGCCAGCCCGTTGTTTTCCACCAGCAGCCATTGCCGCGTTCCAACCATCTGATCCAGATGGGACTGATGAAGCTGATGTCCAGTAGCGCGAAGCCGTGCCGCGCGATCCTTAACGAGTGCTCGGTCGAGTTGCGGCATGCGGGCTGCCGGCGTGCCTGGACGAGGGCTGTAAGGGAAGACGTGCAGATGAGCGATCTTCGCTTCTTCCGCCAGGCTGACAGCATTTTCGAACATCGCTTCGGTCTCGGTCGGGAAACCGGCGATCATATCCGCGCCGAGGCTCATCTCCGGACGCAGACGGCGGACCTGCTCGACGAAGCCCAACGCATCGGCGCGCGAATGGCGCCGTTTCATGCGCTTCAGAATGATGTCGTCGCCATGCTGCAGCGAAAGATGCAGGTGCGGCATGAAACGCGGCTCGTCGGCGATCAGATCGAACAGATGCTTGTCCGCCTCGATGCTGTCGATCGAAGACAGCCGCAGACGGCGGATGTCGGGTACCTGCTTCAGAAGCGTCTTAGCGAGCAGCCCGAGCGTCGGTTCGCCCGTGAGGTCGGCGCCGTAGCTGGTGGCATCGACGCCTGTCAGCACGATCTCGCGATAGCCACTTTCAACGAGGTTGCGCGCCTGATCGACCACGGCACCCATGGGCACGGAACGGGAATTACCGCGGCCATAGGGAATGATGCAGAAAGTGCAGCGATGGTCGCAGCCGTTCTGCACCTGGATAAAAGCACGCACATGCCCGTCGATGTGCTTCACCATCTGCGGCGCCGTCTGGCGCACACTCATGATGTCGTTGACGCGCAGCTTCTCTTCCGCCGAAACGCCGAAATCGGGAAGCGCGCGGTAGGAAGTGCTCGTCAGCTTCTCCTCATTGCCGAGAACGGCGTCGACTTCGGTCATTTCGGCAAATGTCTGCTTTTCGGTCTGGGCCGCGCAGCCCGTCACGATGATGCGGGCATGTGGATTATCGCGGCGCACGCGGCGGATGGCCTGCCGCGCCTGACGCACGGCCTCGCCTGTGACCGCGCAAGTGTTCACTAGAATGGCATTGTTGAGCCCTGCCTTTTCCGCCTCCGCCCGCATCACTTCGGATTCATAGGTATTGAGGCGGCAGCCGAAGGTTATGACCTCGACGCCGCTCACCGCGCCTCGGCCCCCTGCGCCTGATCGCGCGACCATGAGCCCGTGGCGGGATCGACAGTGCCGGACCATTCCCATTCGGCTGGGCCGGTCATGATCACGTGGTCGTCGCGCTCGCGCCATTCAATCGACAATATGCCGGGCGGCTTGGCGCTGGCGACATGAATGTCGACCTTGCGGCCCGTGCGGCCCGTGCGGGCAGCGGAAACCGCGGTTGCGCAGGCAGCCGAACCGCAGGCAAGCGTCAATCCCGCGCCGCGCTCCCACGTGCGCGTCGTGATCGATACCGGCGAGGTGACTTGTGCCAGCGTGATATTGGCGCGCTCCGGAAACATCGGATGGTTTTCAAGCAACGGTCCGAAGCGGGCAAGATCAAAGGACATCACGTCCCTGTCGACCCAGAAGACGGCGTGCGGATTGCCCATCGACATGGTGGAGGGCGAATGCAGAACCGGGCTGTCGATCGGGCCGATCTGCAGTTCGATGCGGCTCGTATCGTGGAATTCTTCCGCAAGCGGGATCTTGTCCCAATCGAAAACAGGCTTGCCCATGTCGACCGAGATCGTGCCGTCATCATGCTCGACGGCATTGAGGATGCCTGCCACCGTCTGGAAGGTGAAGACCTTCTTGCCGGTTTCCGCAGCAAGAGCCTGCACCACGCAACGCGTGCCGTTGCCGCAGGCTTGCGCCTTCGATCCATCGCAGTTCAGGATATCGATCCAGGCATCAGTGCCTTGGGCTCTCGGGTCATGGATCGCCATGATCTGGTCGAAGGCCGTATCCGGATGGGCATTCAGCGCAACCGCCGCAGCCGACGTCACCTTGTCCGCGCGGCCGCGCATGTCAACGACCAGGATCTTGTTACCAAGCCCGTTCATCTTCGCGAATTCGACCGTTGTGCTCATAGGATCATTCCGTGTATTTCGGCTGTATATGGCCGAAACGCGCGGGAATTACCAGTGGGCACCGACAAAGCGGACGCCCATCGTGCCGCCTCATCCTTGAGAAAAATCGCAATGGCCTAGCGCTTTTCATCAGTTGAAGGCATTCTTGGCAATGGGATGCGTGTTCTTGGCAATGGGAGGATAGCCGATGCGCTGCTTCACGGTACTTGGACCCTCGCAGACGGGAAAGTCGACGCTCGTCGCAAAACTGGCTTCGCTCGAAGGGACACCGAGAAAGTCTGTTTCTCCATACGGATCAAGCCTGACGGAATTCGAATTCGGAAGCGAGGGATGGTGTGCGCTGGACACACCCGGCGCCAACGAGGCGCTGGCGCTCGCCCAGGATTCGCTGCTGGCAAGCGACGCCTGCATCCTCTGCGTATCGCCGTCACCGGACGAAGCCGTGCTGGCAGCCCCCTATCTTCGTGTCATCGAAGCTTCGGGAACACCCTGCATTCTTTTCGTGAACCGCATGGACGAGCCGCGAGGGCGCGTGCGCGACGTCATCGCCGCCCTGCAGGACTATTCCAGCCATCCCCTCGTCCTGCGGCAGATACCGATCCGCGACGGAGATGCGGTCGTCGGCAGCTGCGACCTGATTTCGGAGCGCGCCTGGCGCTATCGCGAAGGTCAACCTTCCGCCCTCGTTGAACTTCCCGACAGTGCTGCAGCGCGCGAGCACGAGGCACGCTCCGAATTGCTGGAGCATCTTTCCGACTATGATGACTGGCTTCTGGAGGAGCTGATCGAAGATCGCGAACCGGCAAGCGACGCACTCTTTGCCATCGCTTCGCGGATCCTGAAGGAAAACAGGGTCATTCCCGTGCTCTTCGGGGCAGCTTCCCACAGCAATGGCATCAAGCGGCTGATGAAGGCGCTGCGCCATGAAGCGCCGCCTGTTGAAGCTCTAAAGAGGCGGCTGGCCGCGGCCGCCAGCCTAGATGAAACGGCGTTGGCTGCCGTGAGCTTTCACGCCTACCATCGGCCGAGCGTTGGGAAGACAGTTCTCGCCCGCGCGCTTGCCGACGGACTGAAGCAGGGCGCGGCGCTGGGCGGCTCGGGGCTCGGCTCGCTTCAGGAGGGAGGAAACGGCCGTCCCAACCTGACATGCGGCACGATATTCGCCGCAGTCAAGTCAGACCACCTACCCGCACCTGCGCTGCTGACACCGGCCGACGCGTTGCCGCCGCCAGCTTGGACGACGCCGCCGACGCCAATGCTCGAACGCATCCTCGTTCCGGGCACAGAGCGTGACGAGACGAAGCTCTCGGCGACGCTGGCAAAGCTGGCCGAGACCGATCGCGGCCTGAAGGTGATGCAGGAAGAAGGAACGGGCGCGCAGTTGATCTGCGCCCAAGGGCCGATTCACCTGCGCGATCTGCGCAAGACCCTGTCGGAGGTGTTCCGCGTCGAGGTGACCGATCGATCGCCGAACCCTATCTATCGGGAAACGATCTCGAAGCCCTCGAACGTCCACTACCGTCACCGCAAGCAAACGGGCGGCGCAGGTCAGTTCGCGGACGTGCAATTGAGCGTCCGGCCCAACGCGCGCGGGCAAGGCTTCACCTTCAGCGAGACGGTCAAGGGCGGCACCGTTCCACGGAATTATATACCGGCGGTGGAGGCCGGCGCCCGTGAAGCCATGGAGAAAGGCCCACTCGGTTTTCAGGTGATCGATGTCGATGTGACGCTCACGGACGGCCAGTATCACTCTGTCGATAGCTCCGATTTCGCCTTCCGGGCAGCGGCAAGGATGGGCGTGCGGCAGGCGCTGTCAGAGGCAGCGGCCGTGCTAATGCAGCCGGTGGTTCGCGTCGAAATCCACATACCCTCCATCTTCTCCGGCAGCATGGTGGCGATCATCTCGGCGCTCAAGGGCCAGGTGCTTGGATTCGATCGTGATGAGAGCGCCAAAGGCTGGGATGTCTTCCGGTCACTCGTTCCCGGTGGGGCGCTGGACGAGTTGGCTCGGGCACTGCGCTCAGCCACTCAGGGGATCGGGTACTTCTCCAAAACCTTCGACCACTTTGAGGAGATCTACGGCAAGGAGGCCGAGTCTATCATACATACGCACGGTTCGGGATCGCACGCGAATTAAAGCGCCACACATCTTTGAAGATACTCAAAGCTACCCGGAGTATCGCCAGCCTAACCTCAAGCACCGTAACCTCCTCCGGTCGGAGTCGTGACGATAACCGCTTCGCCCGCAGCAGGCGTTGACTGGTCGCAGCCGGTCATGGTTTCGATTTGCCCGCCGGCGCAACGGACCTCTGTTTTGCCCAATTCGCCGCCCTCTCCGCCGTGAAGGCAGAAAGGCCGGATCGTGCGATGGGAGGAGAGGATGCTGCAATCCATTTCGTCAGGGAAGCGGATCGTATGGCGGGTTCCGCCGCCCTGGGCCGGAGAGGATGGCACCCTGGCGTTCCAGAGGCGCGTTGGTGGCCGTGGTACCCATCTTGACGGCCCGATGCGCTCGCAATGGATCGGCCCGCCGACCTTGAGGCCGAGCAGGTCGCGAATGTCCTGCACGGCGGCACTTTGATCGTGTCACGTGAGATTACGCAAGGGGCACGCCGAAGGGTCTCAGAAGCCCGCAACGCGGTCATTTGTCCGCATTCTCTTGACTTTGTCTGCGCTTTCCTGTTTACCGCCGCTCATTCTATGACGAGCTTCAAGACTCGAGCCGCCGACCGGGACCCGCAAAGGTATAAAGAGATCCCGGAGGTCCACACCCGACAGCGCGATGCGCCCTCGGGTGCTTTTTGGCTTTGCGTCTTGTTTTCGTCAAGGAAAAGCACGACGTTTCCGGGCATACCAATCCCGCCCGAAACGTATCAAGGAAGAGCCTATGTTTGAAAACCTCCAGGACCGTCTTGGATCCATTCTGAATGGACTGACAGGCCGTGGCGCGCTTTCGGAAGCCGATGTTTCCGCAGCGCTGCGCGAGGTTCGCCGTGCGTTGCTGGAAGCTGATGTTGCACTCGACGTCGTGCGCGGCTTCACCGACCGCGTGCGCGAAAAGGCCGTCGGCGCCGAGATACTGAAGTCGATCAAGCCCGGCCAGATGGTCGTCAAGATCGTTCATGACGAAATGATCGAGATGCTGGGCGGCGAAGGCGTCGGTGTCGACCTGCACGCTGCCGCCCCTGTCGTCATCATGATGGTTGGCCTTCAAGGCTCCGGCAAGACAACGACGACGGCGAAGATCGCCCTTCGCCTTACGACGCGCGAGAAGAAGAAGGTGCTGATGGCATCGCTCGACACGCGCCGTCCGGCTGCGCAGGAGCAGCTTCGGCAACTCGGAGCGCAGGCGAGCATCGACACGCTGCCGGTCATCGCCGGTCAGTCGCCGACCGATATCGCCGCGCGCGCCGTTCAGGCAGCCAGGCTCGGCGGCCACGACGTCGTCATTCTCGATACCGCCGGCCGTACGCATATCGACGAACCCTTGATGGTCGAAATGGCCGATATCAAGAAGAAGTCGAACCCGCATGAAATCCTGCTTGTCGCGGATTCGCTGACCGGTCAGGACGCCGTCAACCTGGCCCGCAATTTCGACGAGCGCGTCGGCATCACCGGCCTCGTCCTGACGCGTATGGATGGCGACGGCCGCGGCGGTGCCGCTCTTTCGATGCGTGCCGTCACCGGCAAGCCGATCAAGCTGATCGGCGTCGGCGAGCGGATGAATGAGCTGGAAGAATTCCATCCCCGCCGCATCGCAGACCGCATCCTCGGCATGGGCGACATCGTTTCGCTTGTCGAGCGCGCGGCGGAAAATATCGATGCCGAAAAGGCAGCCGCGATGGCTGCCAAAATGGCCAAGGGCAAGTTCGACCTCAACGACCTCGCCGACCAGCTGCGCCAGATGCAGAAGATGGGCGGCATGGGCGGTATCATGAGCATGATGCCCGGCATGGGCGGCATGAAGGACAAGATGGCGTCCGCCGGCCTGAACGACGGCCTTTTCGGCCGTCAGCTTGCGATCATCTCTTCGATGACCAAGGCCGAGCGCGCCAACCCGGACATCCTCAAGCATTCCCGCAAGAAGCGCATCGCCGCCGGTTCCGGCACCGAAGCCTCCGACATCAACAAGTTGCTCAAGATGCACCGCCAGATGGCGGACATGATGAAGATGATGGGCGGCAAGGGCAAAGGCGGCATGATGAAGCAGCTGATGGGCGGTCTTGCCGGCAAGATGGGCCTTGGCGGCATGGGAGGAATGGGCGGCATGCCCGATCTCTCGAATATCGACCCGAAACAGCTGGAGGCGCTTCAGAAGCAGGCCGAAGCGGCGGGTCTTGGAAAGCCGGGCGGGAGCATGCCCGGTTTGGGAGGCGGTTTGCCGGGTCTTGGCGGCGCAAAGCTGCCGGGTCTCGGTGGCAGTTTGCCGGGTCTGCCCGGACTGCCGAAGAAGAAGTGAGAGGATCGCCTGGCCCATGATTGATCCAGAAGTCAAAGCCCAGCTTTCGAGCTATCGCCAGTCGATTGACAATATCGACGCCGCGCTCGTTCACATCCTGGCCGAACGTTTCCGCTGCACCAAAGAGGTCGGCGTGCTGAAGGCCAAGTACAAGTTGCCGCCGGCCGATCCGGCGCGCGAGGAATACCAGATCGCCCGTCTGCGGCAGCTTGCCGAAGACGCACATCTGGATCCGGATTTCGCCGAGAAGTTCCTGAACTTCGTCATTAAAGAAGTCATCCGGCACCATGAGCAGATCGCTGCGGATCACGCTGAACAAGGCGCCGCAGCAAAATGAACCGATACCGCCTCACGAAGCGGTCAAGAAAAGCCTAAGGAGTAAATGACATGGCACTGAAAATTCGTCTCGCCCGCGGTGGCTCCAAGAAGCGCCCGTACTACCACGTTGTTGTTGCCGACGCTCGCTCGCCGCGCGACGGCCGCTTCCTCGAAAAGCTCGGTTCCTGGAACCCGATGCTTGCCAAGGACGACGCAAAGCGCGTTGAATTGAACGCCGAGCGCATCAAGCACTGGCTCGATAACGGCGCGCAGCCGACCGACCGCGTTCTGCGCTTCCTCAACGAAGCCGGCGTTGCCAAGCGCGAAGCCAAGAACAACCCGGAAAAGGCAAAGCCGGGAAAGAAGGCTCAGGAGCGCACCGCCGAAAAGGCTCAGAAGGCTGCCGACGCAGCTGAAGCCGCCGCTTCCGCGGAATAATCCCGGGATCATATCCTGATTGGACGGGG
>NZ_FWER01000291.1 GCF_900169785.1 Rhizobium sullae | reverse complement strand
GATGAAGAACGCCATCGACCACTGTGGCGCGGGTGCGGGAGGCACCCGGAATATCTCTGGCACCACCCACTACCACGTCCTGCTCGAGCGCGAGCTGGCCGACCTGCACGGCAAGGAAGCGGCACTGATCTTCACCTCCGGCTACGTCTCCAAC
>NZ_FWER01000077.1 GCF_900169785.1 Rhizobium sullae | reverse complement strand
TTCAAGAAGCGCGGCCGGATCTTAAAGATTCTGCTTTTCGGTTCGTATTGCCGCGGCACCTGGGTCGACGAGCCGCACACGATGAAGGGCTACCGCTCCGACTACGATATCCTGGTGCTGGTCAATTCCAAGCAGCTGGCGGAGCCACAATACTGGGAGAAAGCGACCGACCGGCTGATGTGGGACAAGCAGGTCAAAACCCCGGTCGGACTGATCGTCCATGGCGCCAGGGAGGTGAACAACTTCCTGGCCGACGGCCAGTATTTCTTCGTCGACATCCTGCGCGAGGGCATCGTGCTCTACGAGCTCGATGACCGGCCCCTCGCCGAACCTAGAAAGCTCTCCGCTACCGATGCGTATAGGGTGGCCAAGGAGCATTTCGAGAGGATCTTCAGATACTCGACGTCATTCATCAAGGGCGCCAAGTTCTACCGTACAGAAGGGGACATTAATCTCGCGGCGTTTGAACTGCACCAGTCCGTCGAGTCGGCGTACTCTGCATTGCTTCTCACGTTGACCAACTACAGCCCGCCGTCGCACAATCTGAAATTCCTCCGCGGGCTGGCTGAAGATCAGGACCGCCGGCTCATCGACGCCTGGCCGCGCGACCAGCACCGCTACATCGCCTGGTACAACATCCTCAACGAAGCCTATGTCAAGGCGCGATACTCGAAGCACTTCGAGATCACCGAAGAGGCGCTTGGCTGGCTGCTTGAGCGGACAGAACACTTGCATCAGATTGTCGCGGCGATTTGTAAGGAGCGTCTTTCCGAACTGGAGCAGGCAAGCGCCGCCAACTGACGGCCAAACCTGTAATAAGAAGGTCGGCATCCCACGATGCGTACCTCGATCATCGTCACGACGAGCCCGGCTTTTGGAGAATGGCCGACAGTGTTCGGCGACGCTCCTCGACCGTCTGACCCATCACTGCGAGATCGTCGAGACCGGAAACGAATCCCTATGGCGCTTCAAAAACCGCTCTCAAGGCTAACGCGACGACGACTCTCACCCGCACTTGGCCAACCCTCTGCAATCCCGGCCAGCACCGGGCAGGCCAAGCGCTGATCAAAATTGGATAAGTAAAAGGGGTCAATGTTCGGCGCTGATTGACGGACCGTAATTGCCGCTTCGGGCTCAATCGTCGCGTTTGTCGTGTCACGGTACCTATTCCGGCAATCCAGTTCCCACCAGGCCTCGCCTGAACTTAGCAGTCTGTTCGGCAGTTTCGACCACGATCCCCCGCTCCAGAAATTCACTGATAGTTAGATCCTGATACTTTTCGCGAAGGCTTTGGGCAAGCGTGGTAGCTTCTTGAAGGCGACCCGCCATCGATAAGCAGGCGACTATCCTAGTGCTGGTATATTTTCCGGGATTCGGTAACCGGCGTAGCGCCGCTAAAGCCTGCTCGTAGTCGCCCTTAAAATAGAGAAGATTTCCCAGTACCGCGTGATACCAGTGGGGTGGGAAAGGGTTGAGCCGCATCCCTTCTTCGACCCACGGTAGCGCTTCGTCTATACGATTTCGCCTTGCCAGCAGTCCGCCGAGCTGTACCAAAGCATTGGCGTCACTGGGATTAAGCTTATACGCCAAACGGAATTCTCTTTCGGAGTTCTCAAAGTCCTTTAGGTAAAGATGTGCAAGCCCAAGCACACGATGGGCGCCAGATTCTCCCTCGTCCAGCTTTACGGCATGTCGTGCGAGCGCGATGCCGTCGCGAAGGACAGCCTCCGGTGCGTTTGCATAGCCGCTGACTGCGATCCGGGCCAATGCAAGATGAGCGTGTGCCAGCGCAAAGCCCCCGTCGCCCGCAACGGCAGCTTCGAACATTTCCACAGCTTTAACGTTGTCGTCCGGCTCATAGCCTCTGAGATGCACTAGCCCTCGCAGATAAAATTCGTATGCAGCGAGGCTGGCCGGTGGCCTTCGGATGGACTCTCGATAATCAGCGCTCTCGATCTGCCCCACTAGATTGGCGACGATCATTCTCACGATGTCATCCTGAATGCTGAAGACATCCGAGGCTCGGCGTTGATATTTTTCTGACCAGACCAATCGCTCCGTGTCGGCCTGGATCATCCGCACCGCGATCCGGACCTCGTCTTGCGACTGACGCATGTTGCCTGTAACGAGATAGGTGGCAGCAAGCTTGCGTCCAACCTCCTTTAAATCCTCCGAACGGTCGCGGAAAGCAAACGCTGAGGACGCCGCAATGACGGACAGGCTCCTGAATCTCGCAAGACCGGAGATGATGTCTTCGGTGAAGCCATCCACCATAAATTCATCTGCGCCTGTCGCCGCGTTTTGAAAGGGAAGGACGGCAACGACGGTTCTGACCAGTTGCTCTTTTGCAGGAGCTCGAGGCCAGTGCCAGGCATGCACCGGCTTCGAAATATTCTTGAGGCGTAGCAGTCCTCCGTCTGCAAACAGCCGCTGCAATCCTTCGGGTAGGGCGGCGTAAGTTGTTTCCGAGATGCACACCCCATCGGGTAATGCATGGTGCTCCAGGCGCGCTGCGACATTGACGCCATCGCCGAACACATCGTCATCCGTCGTCATCACCTCGGCGAAGTTTATACCAATCCGAATTCTCACTGGCTTAGTCCCAACGGTAGCGACGGCCTCGCTTGCTAGCAGGTGTTGAACCTGCAACGCCGTCGAGACGGCGACCGCGGGGCTGTCGAATATCGAAAGGAGGCCATCACCCATGAGCTTGATCGTCCGGCCACCACCCTTGACGATCCGAGGTTTCAGTATCTCCTCCTGCAAGACATTAACGCTTGCCAGCGTTCCTTCTTCGTCTGCTTCCATCATGCGCGAGTAGCCGACAACGTCCGCCGTCAAAATGGCCATGAGGCGTCTGGTGGTGGGCGAGGAGGGCATCTGCGACAATTCCCGTGGAAACGAGGAGTGCTGCGAACCGAATGTACAGTCTTGTGGCGTCAATGTCATGCTGACGCGGAAGCAAATGGAAAGTACAGCACCGAACCCGAAATGTTACCTCGGCTTCCAGTTATTGGGACCGCTGCCAACTGACGACCAAATCTGCGCACCACCTCGAAATGCGGTATGGTTGCAAGGACATCGGGGAGCGAATTCCTCCGCTCCACCAGCTCGTGATGCAGGAGTGAACTGACTCCCGAGAGTTGGACAGCAACCTTCGGGGGTCAGTGCAGGCGCGGGTAAAATCTTAACTGGGAGGATATCTCCAACCTCGAAGCCCAAGAACGATGGCATCGTGGCTTTTCAAGGCAATACACCTGGCATGTTTCTCAACGGGAACGGCGTTCCAGTCCGAGAACTGGACAACGACAACGTCATCTTCCGGATAGATGTGAACGAACTGCCCGTACCGACCGTATGCAAAATAATCCGGACGGTTCTTCCTCAGCCACCAGAAATAACCGTAGCCAAGTGTGCAGCTTTCATCTGCCGGATTGCTCTCGTCTTCAAGGCCGACAAACCGGCTGTCGAGTGGGGCGGTCGCTAGATCGAACCACGCAGCAGGTATTTTCCCTTGCCCCTTGTCTAGGACAAACGTCCCGAAGCGAGCCATGTCATCGATCCTGGCTTTGAAGCAGCACGGGCCGATGGGATCACCGTTGATATCGACATTCCAGCTGGCGGGATGCGCAGCTCCGATCTTCGCCCAAACACCTTTCTCGAATGCTTTTAGGAGAGCGCGAACCGACGACAGATTCACTGCAACCGGGACCGCCATTGCGGTGTCCAGTGCAGAGTAGTTAAAATGTCCCGGTGGATTGCCGCTACGCCTTCTGTATTTGGACGCAAATCCGATAAGGCTCTGCTTGCGGTGGGGCAGGCGAACCTGATTGTCGAACATAACCGAATCCGAGAAAATCGGAAGGGACCCCGTCTCGAGCCACTGGATGTCCGACCGCATCGAGAGCAACCGATCCAGCGTGACAGTGGCATATCCCTCTGCGAGCTTCATCCTATCGCTGAGACCAAGGAAGCTGCCGACCCGCCGGTTAAGAACCGCTTCAAATTGTGACTGCGTCCGCAGATGGTACTTTTCCGCCAGCACCTGGCCGAGCAGCGTTGAAGTCAGTGATTTCGCCATCGAGGCCACGCCGTAATCTTTATCCCGGCCGTTCGCCCCTTCTCCGCAAATCTCTTTTTCGTTGTACATTTCAACGCGAATGGTGCGGCCTTTGATAACGAAAAGGGCACACACACCCATCTGCTGAACGTATTGTTGTAGCCTGCATCGACTTTCTAAGCTGCAATAAGCCTGAACGTTTGTGGGCGAGTCACGGAGCGGCCCCAGAAAAGACGCCTTTGGCGGGGGATTAATCGGAAGATTTTTCGGCGGCTCTTTCGCGACAGGTGCTGCGAATGGTGCAATTGCCGCGAGCGTAAAGACCAGAATACTTCTAAGCCACAATTTCACGAAATCTCCCTCGTGCAGTCATTGCTTCGTCGGTTTTTGCGCCCGGGCCAAAACTGCCAGAAAACCGGTTCTTCAAACGATAGGTGTTCATCGCCTTGCCAGGCACCTACCTGATGCATTCTCTCATCGACCGCTGTTTGTTCACGGTCGTCGGGGAGGAGTACCGTCAGAGATATTGCCGGAATCGGATCGCGAGTCTTCAAGCCATCCGGGCAGCCCGGTGTTTTGTCCTTGAACTCAGGTGATTGACCACTGGCTGCGGTCCCGACCAGAAAACCGGCAGCACGTATCTCATCGGGGAACGACCGATGATGGATGACGTCACCGTCGAATATAATCCCGAGATGCTGCCACGCCCTGGTGAAGTGTTCACTCTCAAAAATTAGGGTTTCTTCTTGCGACCCCGCTGGAGCGGGATCGCCGAAATTCTTGCCAAATGGGGCCGTTACCGCTGCATCGCTTTCGGAGTAGTCGATCGCGTTGTTGACGTGCACAAAACTGGAAAAGCGCTTCTTCTTCGCCACGGGTGCTCGCAGCACCCAGCTGTTGTTGAAGACGTAGTGGGGGCCGTCTGCGATGTGTTCGGTTGGGAACTTGAAAAACTGACCCCTCGTGTGCTGGTCGTCGTCAGGGCCCGGCTTTCGAAGATTCCATCCAACGTTTCCATAGATGTAAAAATAGCCGGACCGCGCCATTTCTAGTGAAAATGGCACATAGCAGTCGATGATCGTGTTGTGTCGGATCGTCCAATTCCAGGCAAAGTGCTCGGGTTCAATCGCATTGTCTCGGATTCGAACGAACCAATTTCCTTCGATCAGGACGTTGCGCGAACAGCTCTCGACAATGGACTCGGCCACCTGGTTGAAAAAGTGAATCCCATTGAAGGCGTCAGCGATGATGTTGTTTTTGATGACGACGTAACCTGCGATGCTCCAGGCACGAAAGAAGTCGCCGTCGTACGCCCGCGCGTCGCTCTCGACGTTGACCGGCTTTCCCGTTTCTTGACGCTCGCCATGCACTTGCTCCCAATCAATATCTCGCCAAAGCTGCGATGGAGTACCTTCCAGCTCTTTTTCGATTGTTCGTCCGGCACGGATCGCCTCGCATATTTCCCAGCCATTTCCGCTGGGGTCCTGCACCCAATCACAATCGACGATCAGTATATGCCGAGTGTTGATACCCGTTGCACCTATCGCAAAGGTCCCACCGCTGATTTTTAGCCCGCGAAGGGTAATGTGCTGGCAGTTCTCCAGATAGAT
Organism: Rhizobium sullae; assembly: GCF_900169785.1. Lineage (GTDB taxonomy): Bacteria > Pseudomonadota > Alphaproteobacteria > Rhizobiales > Rhizobiaceae > Rhizobium > Rhizobium sullae. Next base: position 29,221 of record NZ_FWER01000077.1, on the reverse strand, counting down.
CGCTGTCGGCCAGCAGCCTTCGAAATGCAAGTTCTCGATGGTGACCCACTGGCAGTTCTTCAGGACAAACGCGCCATTGTCCGCAAGATAATAGAGACCAGGGAAACGACCTCCGGCCTCTTGCGCGGCGGCGAGCCTGTTGCCAGTTTCTTTGTATTCTTCAAACTTGACCTTCGGTCCGACGACTGCAGCGGACCCACAGATGATGACCGGGTCAGCTTCGCTCCCGGCGAGTGATGACAGTACGATGGGCTTGCGATAGTCCCCCTTTGTCAAGTGCAGCTTATCGCCCGCAGAAAGTTGTCGAACCTTTCTGTGCACGTTGTCGGGGCGTGCGTTGCGCGTTCTTCCCATACTGGTTTTCTCCGTTCGAACGGTCGATCAGGGACCGGCAGTCCAGGCGGTGAAAATTGGGAAGTGATCGGAGCCGAATGTATCCGATGCCACTTTTGGCGCGGCAAAAGACGCAGCTTGGGCGGCCGGAACGGATATATGGTCGATTGCTTTGTCCGCGAATTCGGTATCTTTGAAAGTCCGGCCAAGGTCCTTCGTCAGCATTGTCCACTTTTGGCTACCCGCCAGCGGCACCGTCATGATTGCGAAGGTGTCGTCGAAGCCATCACCCGTACAAGTGCTGGCAGGAAAGGGCGCTTTCGCGCAGGAGAAGGCTGCCAGTTGGCAATCGTCGAACGACTGGCCAAACTTGCCTGGTTCGAAGGATGTGTTCCAATCCCCGGCGATCAACACCGTACGGCCATCAGCAACCGCCTGGTCGGCGACCACCTTGGTCGCTGCTATCACTCGCTCGCGCTTGAATGCGTTGTCCTTATCCGCCTTGGCCTTCACGTCTGAACCATTGTCCAGAATGCTTTGAAGGGCAGGGACTGGAGGCAGGTCGAGCTTTTTCAAACCCTTGATTGCGTCGCCTGCGGCAAAGCAAGCGTCATTGGAATTGGATTTCAGATGAACCGGGAAAAGGGTCAGACCGTTTGCCAGGTCAACACGCAATGTTCCTCGATCGGTAGCCGCCAAGCCCATCATGTCGATGCCCTTCAGCGGCATCTCATTTACCGGAATCGAGGTGTCGCCATCTGGCTTGGAGTTCGTGAAGACCTGGACAGTGTGGCCTTCGGGCTTGGGGTCGAACTCGATGACGGATGTGATCGGAATCTTCGAGAGGACGCCAACTTCCAAACTGGCATGGATTTCGTCGCCCTGAACCTGACCATCAGACATGGTTGCATAGTACGTCGGCCACCTGATGGCGTCGGCGATTGCCTTGATGTCGGGCCGTCCGGTCAGCTCAATCAAAACGATCACGTCAGGGGACAGGGTGTCCGCCATCTTTTTGTAATCGGACGCTCGTACGAGAAGCTTCTCGTAAGGTGACGCGGCGATGTTCCAGGACACTATTTTGACGTCGGCAGCCCAGGAATTGGTTGCAAGCAACGCACCGGACGCGAGAAGAAGCGAGCGCAAGCAGTTCATTTCGATAACCCCTCAAGTTTGCGAAATGCGGATGCGATGTAGATTTTTGGATGCTGGGCGATAATACCCGCTTAACGTGAATTTCTCAAGGCTGTAACTACCAAAGCGACAAGACTATAATTGGTATTATACGCTGGCAGAGATTGGACGCGCGATGATCGGGTCCGAGCGAGCACCCTGTCCCCAGCCTTATGATCCGGCTCAAGTTTTCGGCTTTACGAAGGTCCCGTTGATCCAACCTTCCGCGCCGGAGGCAGCGGACTTCACGCGCCACCACTTTCCTTGTCTTTCCAATACCGTCAACTCGCTTCCTTTTCCAAGGGTTTCTATCTTCAGGTAGGGGGGCAGGCGCCTCGCGGAGTTGAGGTCGGTCGTTGTCACGAACTGCTCGACGGAAGCAGCAGAGCTATTTCCGTCACCGGCGACCGGCGCCGGTTCATCGAATATTCTAGGCGACGAAGAAACCTCTTTTGTTTCCCCCGCCGAACCGGCGGAAAGGAACTACGTGGTTGGTAGCGTCATAGCCGAAACGCAGCCGCAAAATTAACTGAAGGCGAGGCCGCGTTCGTCCCAGCCACCGATAGAACGATGAAGGAGAGTCGAAACAGGCGTCCCGAACGGACAGGACTGGGAGTTTATTGCCATGGCGGCTTCGCGATCGATCCTTCGGACTACTCCAGCTTCGGAGCGAGCATGTGGTTATCTAATTTGCACGGGCGTCCCAATGCGCTATGCTGGCGCGCGGGCTTCCCTAGGTCCGCGCCCTAAGGGCCGCTTCCACCCGGTCGGCGCCATGCGTGACGATATAGGCGATCACCATGTAGACGACGACCGCGATCAAGAAGGCTTCGAGGTAGTAAAAATTCAGCGCGGCGGTCAGTTGCGACTGCGCAAAGATATCGACGACTTCGATGGCAAACCCAAGAGAGAGCGCCTTCATGATCACCATGAACGAGTTGGCGAGGTCCGGGATTGCCGATACGATCACCTGGGGAAGCATGACCCGGCGGAACAATTGGCTGCGTTTGTAGCCCAACGAGTAGGCCGCGTCCGCCTGACCGGTGTCAAAGGAGTTCAGAGCGCCTTTCACGACTTCCGCCTGGAAAGCCGCGACACAGGTGGTCAATGCAACAATGAGCGTGACCCAGTTCGGCGTCGCGTGACCGTTGAACTCGATCCCGATCAACGAGGCCAGGAACTGTAGGGCCGGTGGAAGACCGTAGTAGGCGAGGAAGATCACGATCACCATCGGGACGCCCTTGAAGGCGACCTTGTAGGCAACGACGAGCTCCCGCAGCATTGATACCCGCCGATACTCGACCATCGCAAACAGGCTGCCTACGATCGTCGAGAGGACGAAAATCGCAAGCGCCATGGCGAGCGTCACGGGAACCGCGCCAAGGATGTCCCAGAGATCGGGTAGAAGAACTTCGGAATCGAACATGTGATGACCTCCTCTTTGATCAGACGCTTGCCATCATGGTAACCTTGGCCGGCGTGGCCGCTGGCGCGAACTTCGAGTTCCGCATCTCGAAGAAGCGGACGACGAGCCATGCCACGAGGCACAGCAGCGAATAGATCACCGCCAGTACGAGATAGGTCTCAAACTGGTACTGGTTGTAGTCCCGCTCCATGACGAGATGGGCGGTCGCCATCACGTCCGCGGCCCCGATGTACATGACGAGCGCGACGTTGTGGATCAGGTAGATGATCGCGTTGCCGTAGCCGGGCAGGGCGATATGCACGGCCTGCGGCCCGACGACGCGAAGGATCTTTTGACGGAACGTGTATCCGAGACTGTCCGCGGCGTCGTGCTGACCTCGTTCTACGGCGAGATACGCTGGCCGTAGAACCTCCGAGAGATATCCTCCATGGTAGAGGCTGAGGCCGACCATCGCCGCCACGTTAGGGGACACGAAGTCCTCGACATCGAACAGGTCAACCACCAACGGAAGCCCGTAAAAGGCGACGAACAACTGGAGCACGACGGGGACGCTGCGGGCATAGGACACGTAAAGGTCGGCAAATTGGCTGACCACCGGCGTCCTGCGCACCCGGAAGGTCGTCGCAATTAAGGCCAGCACGAAGCCGGCGATCATGGCCGTGAACGTGATCGCAAGCGTCAGCGGCAGCGCCGATAGCAGCTCTGGGATCATTATGGATAGGTCCACTTCGGAACACTCCTTCTTTCAGTCTTGGGCCTGATCGCCGGTGTCTCAACCGAGCGTTACTTCATGTACGTGGTGATGTCCTCGCCGAACCATTTCTGCGAGAGTTTGGCGAGCGTGCCGTCGGCCTTGAGTTCCTTCAGCGCCTTGTCGATGCCTTCGGAGAGGGCCTTGTTCTCCTCGGAGCGGTGGATCAGGACGAAGGTGTTGTTGATAGCGACGGGCTCGCTCGCCTTGATGTCGAGCTTCTGCTGGTCGATGACCGTCTGCTCGCCAAGGTTGGACGGCAGAACCAGCGCGTCGTACTTGCCGTTCTGGACCTCCTTCAGGCGATCCGGATATGGAATGCCGGCGCTGGAAGCGGTGATCTCGATCTTATGGTCGGGGTTCTGTTCCTGCCACGCCGTGGCGAACTTGTAGATGCCGCCGCCGGCAGTGACGGGCACGATTTTCTTGCCGACGAGGTCCTTCATCTCGTTGATGCCGCTGTCTTTGCGGCTATAGATCTTGATCAGGCTGGCGCCAATCGGGCTCTCCGGAATAAGAAACTGCTTTTCGCGAGCGGGCGCACGGTAGTAGCCGCCGGTCGCGATGTCGTACTTGCCAGTGACGAGGCCCGTCTCCTGAGCGATGTCGGCGGCGCCTTCCATCGCGAACTTGTACTGGGGCAGCTTCGCGTTGATGGCTTTCAGGACGTCGGGCTCGTAGCCCTGCGGCTCGACGCCAATCGCACCCCAGGACAGCGGCTTGGATTCGGCTGCCGTCGCGATCTTGATGGTGCGCACGTCCTGGGCATGGGATACGCCAGCCGTTGCGAGAGCGAATGCGACGCCGGCTACGGCGAGGCCGAAAGTACGGCGGGAAGTTGACTTAATAGAAGGCATGTCAGGCATCCTTTCTCTACTGGATTGCAAGCTCGGAATTGAGGAATTGGGCAAGGCGTGGATTCGACGGCGCGTCGAAGATCTCGGTCGGGCTGCCGTCGGCGGCGACGACGCCCCGATCCATGAAGACGATGCGGTTCGAGATGTTCTTTGCGAACTGCATCTCGTGGGTGACGAGCAGCGAGGTGATCCCCGACGACGTGACGTCCTTGATCACCCTAAGAACTTCGCCGACGAGTTCGGGATCGAGCGACGACGTGGGTTCGTCGAAGAGCATCACGTCCGGTTTGACCGCGAGCGCCCGCGCGATGCCGGTCCGCTGGAGCTGGCCACCGGAGAGCTGGGACGGGTAGCTGTCCAGCTTGTCGGAGAGACCTACCCGATCGAGCTCCTGCAGGGCGATCGCCCGCGCCTCGTCCTTTGACTTGCGCTGCACGACCACGAGCGGATCCATCACGTTCTGAACGACCGTCATGTTCTTGAAGACGTTAAACTGCTGGAAGACCATGGCCGTCCGGAGCCGGATCGCCTGTATCGCGGTGTTGTCCGGGCGCTGGTAGTCCATCTTGAGCCTATCGAACGCGATGGTGCCGGACGCCGGCTTTACCAGGTAGTTGATGCACTTCAGCAGCGTCGTCTTGCCGGTACCGCTTGGGCCGATGATCGACACCACGTCTCCGCGCTTCACGGAGAGATCGACGCCGTTGAGAATCTGCGTCGTTCCGTAGGACAGCTTTAGGTTCTTGAGCTCAAGCATTCAGTTTGGTGTCCTTTTCGGTTGTGGTCTCGGCATCGACCCATTCGTCTCCGAGCAGCTCGGGCGTATCGAACGCCTGGAGGTCGGCGAAATGACGCTCGCGGTCGATGACGAACAACGCCTTGACGATGCCGCGCGCGAGCCGGTCGGCACCTTCGCTGATCGCTGGAATGTCACCGGTGAGCTTGCCGTGGCTCAGCGTCGCCGGGAAATTGAAGCAGTGGATCTTCGCCAGCGCCGGGCAGGCGCCGGGTTCCGTCTCGAGGAATTCGAACGCATCTCCAAGATCGGGCGAGCCTTCGAGTTCCGCGTTAGGCATTCCGGCCGGCGTCGGGAAACGGTCGCGCCATAGGCGGATATACGGTGCGACGGCGGCAAGTTCGGGCCGGTTGGCCAGGTCGATCTTGAAGCCGGTTCCGAAGATCAGGAAATCGACCGGATAGCGTCCTTTCGGCGTCGCCACGACGAGATGGTCGCCGATCTGCTTCAGCTCGCTTATGGGGCTTTCCAGGTGGAGACGGGCCTGCGGGAAGGCGCTGACGCGCAGGACGCTCGGCCGTGGCGGCGGTGTCTGCTGGCCCATGGCGTAGTTCAGGAACCGCCACTTCCACTCGTCGGGAAGGCCCGCAAATCCATGCACCACCCCCTGGCTGCCGATGCCGGTGAACTTGTTGATCCGCGGCAGCTCCTTACGACGCACGAACATGTCGAGGCGCGCGGCGCCGGCTTCAAGCGCCGTGGCGGCATTGTCCATCGCCGACGCGCCGGCTCCGACGACGCCGACCCGCTTTCCACGGAGTGCGGCGAAGTCGATCTCGTCGGCGGTATGAGCCCAGAAATTTCGATCGATGTCGTCGGCGATAGGAGGTAGATACGGGCCACCCAGGCCGTCGCGGCCTGTCGCCAGCACCACGTGGCGCGCGATCATGATTTCTGTTCTGTCACGCTGACGGCAAACGAGGTCGAGCATTCCGTCCTCGCGAGGGAGAATCGCGTCGACCGATATCCCGTTGCACACCGGGAGCTCAAGCACCCGGCGGTACCAGATCAGGTAGTCCATCCAGATCTCGCGCGGCGCGCGGTCGAGAACAACCCAGGCTTCGTTGCCGTAGCGGGCCTCGTAATAGGCGCGGAACGTAAGAGCCGGCAGCCCCATCGCCGGTCCGGTCAACTGCTTGGGGGAGCGGAGTGTTCGCATCCGCGCGAAGGTGACCCACGGACCTTCCTGGCCAGCGGACGCCTTGTCGAGCACGACGTGGTTCGCGACGCCGAGCCGCTTCAGCATGCCGGATGCGACAAGCCCGGCCATGCCGCCGCCAATGATGACGACGTCGACGACCCTCTTGCCGTCGACTTCGCGAGGAGGAATCCAGGACTTCGCGGGCAACTCCAGCCAGGCAAGATCCTGTTTCAGGCGGGTCTCGAGCGCGTCGAGTCCTTGAGGCAACGAGGACAGGTCGCTCATGACGGAACTCCCTCAGGCAGTGGAGTCTGTCCATACACGGTGTCGGCCAAGGCCTCGACGCCGCCCGAGTCATGCAGTCGGCAACCGGGCATCGCAAGACCGACGGCGCGGGCTGCGTCGATCAGTGCCGCGACGGTCGGGGTCATCGGCAGTGCTGCAGGCGAGATCGCGCCAAATACGAAGGGTATTGTCTGGTCGATAACGCGCATCACGATGCCCTCGAGCGGAACGCCAACGACGGTGGCCGGTTCGACGATGGCAACTCCCAGGCCGGCGCGGACCATCGTCAGGGCCGTCATCGAGGCGTTGACGTCGATCATCCGCCCCGGCACGATGCCAGCCCGTTCAAGCGCCTCGTCGACGCGGTGGCGCAGACGATATGGGTTCGCCAAGGTGATGATCCGGCGCTCGGAGAGATCGCCGAGCCGCACGACGCCATCACCGGCGAGCGGATCATCCGCGGCGAGAGCGACGACGCACGGCGCTTCGGCGACCCAGTGCACGTCGAGGCCGGGATGCTCCAGCGGCAGGCTTGCGATCCCGAAGTCCGCCGAGCGGGCGAGCACGGCCTGCACGACATTCTCGGCCGCGAGCGCCTGCACATGAAGGTGGCGTGGAATGAGACCCGGCGCGACGTTCGCGATCGCCTGCGGCAGAACGCCGGCCGCAAGCGACGGCGTGGCCGCGATCGTTAGCGACGCCGGCTCGTCGAGACCGATGGCATTCGCCCGTTCGCGGATGTGGGTGAGGCTTGCGAGATGGCGCTCCACCTCGGCGTGAAACAGTAGGCCGCGCGCCGTCGGGGTGATGCGAGGTCCGCTTCGGTGCAAGAGGGCATAGCCGATGTCGGCTTCCAGATCCTGGATGAGCCTGGTCACCGCCGGCTGCGATCGACCAAGCAGCCGCGCCGCGCCGGTCACGCTGCCGGCGGACATCACCGCTGCAAAGGCTTCGAGTTGCCGAATATCGAAAGAGTTAGAATGCATAATGGACATCAAACATCCTCCTTTATGTCAGTAAAGCATGAGATTTCTTATTTGACGACCGTCAATAGATAAATATTCTGCATCATACGCGACATATCATCACCAATTGACATGATTGGGTGGCGCGCCTACCTAGACCGCATGCCTTTGATGTACTGAGGACCCTGTTTTGACACTCATAGAAACCCTCGTCTCCGCAAGACCGGGCTCCGCGCTCGCGCAAGCCATGGAGAAGCGCGCAGAGATCTTGCGCCTCAGCGAGGCCGCACACGACGCCGTGCTTCTACCACGCGATCCCGGCGGACTGTCCTACGGCCTCAGGGCCGCACTCGCCGCACGAATGTCGCGCCACAACCACAACACCGCTCTCGCAAGCCACTATGACACCCTGGTCGCCCGTGCTGACGAACCGGCGAGGGCCTTACTCGCCGAGCCCGACACGAACGTGGCGGACCCGCGTATCGCGGAGATCGTCCGTCATGCCGACCGGCTGACGGTCGCGCCACGCGATGCGACGCGAGCGCATATCGAGGCCTTGCGCCAGGTCGGCGTAACCGATGCCGACATCGTCCGGCTCGCGGAGCTTGCGGCCTTCGTCAACTACCAGGTCCGCGTTCTAGCCGGCCTGAAGCTGCTTGGAGAAATGCGATGAGCGAGGTCGTCCACACCTTCACTACGACTGTGCCGCGCTGGCAGCCCTATGTCGTTCCGGTCGATTTCGCGACCGCCACCGACGAGCAGCACGCGGCGATGCAGACGACGCCGTCCAACAAGGGCATCTCGCCCTATGTGCTCACCCTGGCGCACGACCCCGAGACGCTCGCGGTCCGCTCGCCCCTGTTCAACCTGATCATGTACGGAAAAGACGGATTGGCATCGAGCGAACGCGAGCTGGGCGCCGTCGCCGCGTCCGTCGTCAACCGCTGCGTCTACTGCGCCGCCGTCCACGCATCCCGGTTCAACAACCTGACGAAACGCACAGATGTCATCGACGCCGTGTTCGCCGACGGTCTCGAGGCAGAATTCGATGAGCATCTGCAAGCAATCTTCGACTTCTCGGCACGGCTGTCGACGACGCCGGCCGAGGCGACCGCGGCCGACGCGCAGGCGCTGGCTGACGTCGGGCTCGACGAACTCGAGGCTGTCGATCTCGTCCTCTCGTCTGCCATCTTCGGCTGGGCTAACCGCTTGATGCATACGCTCGGCGAGCCGATGAAAGATTAAGATGATTGCGGTGTCGGTTGGTGGTGGTTGGTGGAGGCCGAGGAGCAGAAGTTCGGCAACCTGATCGAGTCTACATGTAACGCCGTGCCATGAAGTGCTGGTTCGGCGACGACTCCTATTGGACCGACTTCCTCGTTACCACGAGCGAGGGTGCAACCCACTATTGGTTGATTGGCCCACTTGCCGCATCCTGACAGAGACGAACAGGCAACCTCGGACTTCGCATGAACAACATACTCTTCCGCCGCTATACCCGCGGGTGATGAACCTCGCGAGTTTTGCGCTTGTCGCCATCGCATCCTTGCCACCACTGACAGCCGAAGACCTCGGCTCGCCTCCAATGCAAAATTCCAGGCACCCTACAGTGCCTGGAATTGTGTTTTATGCAGTTGGCCAGTTTCGGCTTCAAGATGGCCAGTTTTGGCGGTGTTTGGCCAGAACCAACTTGGGTTTCTCAGACAACAAACAGTAGATGTTCACAGAAATCAGCTGCACCCGCTGGTCGCGCCGCACGTATCGCATTTCTCGCAGGTGCCATTCCGTACCATCGTGAAGTTCTGGCACTCGGTGCACATATTGCCCGTGTAGCCCTGCATGATGGAGCGCGCGCGGCGTTCGGCTTCGACCTTCTTGGCTTCGGTCTTGGCAGAGGCTGCGTCGGCTGCGGCGGTGTCGGTGAAGAGCGCGCCGGATTCCTCGACGAGCTCTTCGGCGATTTCCTCCGCCAGTTCCTTGGCGCGTTCCTCGTAATCGCGCTTGAAGGCGACGACTTCGGAGGGGGCGGCGACGGCTTCGAGCTTGCGCACGGTGTTGCCGGCAATCGCGGTAATCGTCGCGCCGGACGAGGCGCGGGCAGGAGCGGCGGTTGCAGCACCCTTGATCTCCGATGCTGAACGCTCGGCCCCGGTGCCGGAAACCAGCGTCGGCTTATAGCCGCGGGTCAGGCCCTTGGAGACGATGTCCGCCTTGCCTTCCGACACGCCGCGGCCAAGCGCCGTGTTGTTGAAGTCCGACGTATCGACATGCGCCAGGTCGTGGCGGCCGAGATAGGAGATGGCGAGTTCGCGGAACACGTAGTCCAGGATCGACGTCGCGTTCTTGATCGCGTCATTGCCGGTGACGATGCCCGCCGGCTCGAACTTCGTGAAGGTGAAGGCATCGACATATTCTTCGAGCGGCACGCCGTACTGCAGACCGAGCGAGACCGAGATCGCGAAGTTGTTGATGAAGGCGCGAAGGGCCGAACCTTCCTTGTTCATGTCGAGGAAGATTTCGCCGAGGCGGCCGTCGTCATATTCGCCGGTGCGCAGGAAGATCGTGTGACCGCCGATCTTTGCCTTCTGGGTATAGCCCTTGCGGCGGCCCGGCAGCTTTTCCTGGCTGCGCACGACCTTTTCGATCACGCGTTCGATGATCTTTTCGGTGACGGTGACGGCCTGGGCGGCAGCCGGCTGGGCCAGCAGTTCCTCCAGCGAGTCCTCGTCGCCTTCGTCCTCGATCAGCGAAGAGTTCAGCGGCTGCGACAGCTTCGAGCCGTCGCGATAAAGCGCGTTGGCCTTCAGGCCGAGCTTCCAGGAGAGCATGTAGGCGCTCTTGCAATCGTCGACCGTTGCATCGTTCGGCATATTGATCGTTTTGGAGATCGCACCTGAGATGAAGGGCTGGGCGGCCGCCATCATGCGGATATGGCTTTCGACCGAGAGGTAGCGCTTGCCGATCTTGCCGCAGGCATTGGCGCAATCGAAGACGGCGAGGTGCTCATTCTTCAGGAATGGCGCGCCTTCCAGCGTCATCGCACCGCAAACATGGATGTTCGCAGCCTCGATGTCCTTCTTCGAGAAGCCCATATGGTCGAGCAGGTTGAAGCTCATGTCGGCAAGCTGCTCGTCGGAAACCTTCAGCGTGCCCTTCAAGAAGTCGAGCCCAAGCGTCCACTGGTTGAAGACGAACTTGATGTCGAAGGCGGACTTAAGAGCCGCATTGACGGCCTCCACCTTCTCGTCGGTGAAGCCCTTGGTCTTCAGCGTCGAGGGGTTGATGGCGGGCGCCTGGTTGAGGTTGCCGTGGCCGACGGCATAGGCTTCGATCTCGGCGATCTGGCTTTCGGAGTAGCCGAGCGTGCGCAATGCTTCGGGAACGGCGCGGTTGATGATCTTGAAGTAGCCGCCGCCGGCGAGCTTCTTGAACTTGACGAGCGCGAAGTCGGGCTCGATGCCGGTCGTGTCGCAATCCATGACGAGGCCGATCGTGCCGGTCGGCGCGATAACGGTTGCCTGGGCATTGCGGTAGCCGTGCTTCTCGCCGAGTTCGAGAGCCTTGTCCCAGGCGCTCTTGGCATGCGCTGCGAGATCCTGATCCGGGTTTTCGGAGTGGATGAGGGCGACCGGGTTGATCGAAAGGCCCTCATAGCCGGAGGTCTCGCCATAGGCGGCGCGGCGATGGTTGCGGATGACGCGCAGCATGTTTTCGCGGTTCGGCGCAAACATCGGGAACGGTCCGAGTTCGGCGGCCATTTCCGCCGAGGTGGCGTAGGAAATGCCGGTCATGATCGCCGTCAGCGAGCCGGCGATGGCGCGGGCTTCATCGCTGTCATAGGGAATGCCCGACGACATCAGCAGGCCGCCGATGTTGGCGTAGCCGAGGCCAATCGTACGGTATTCGTAGGAGAGTTCGGCGATGCGACGCGACGGGAACTGTGCCATCATCACGGAGACTTCGAGCACGACGCTCCAGAGGCGCACGGCATGCTCGTAGTCGGCGATGTTGATGCGCTTGGTGCCCGCATCCTTGAACTGCATGAGGTTCAGCGAGGCAAGGTTGCAGGCCGTGTCGTCGAGGAACATGTATTCGGAGCACGGGTTGGAGGCGCGGATCGGGCCGGCGGCCGGGCTCGTGTGCCAGTCGTTCATCGTCGTGTTGAAGTGCAGGCCCGGATCGGCCGATGCCCAGGCGGCGTAGGAGATCGTCTCCCAGAGGTCGCGGGCCTTCAGCGTCTTCATGACCTTGCCGTCCTTGCGGGCCGTCAGGTTCCAGTCGCCATCTGCTTCGACGGCACGCAGGAAGTCGTCGCGGATCGAGACGGAGTTGTTGGAGTTCTGGCCAGAAACGGTGAGGTAGGCTTCGCTATCCCAATCCGTATCATAGGTCTTGAACTCCATATCCTTATAACCCTGGCGGGCGAACTGGATGACGCGCTGGACGTAGTTTTCCGGAACCTGGTCCTTCTTGGCGGCGCGGATTTCGCGCTTCAGGGCGGGGTTCTTGGCCGGGTCGAAGCAATCGGAATCGGCGCCGCCTTCACAGTTGAAGCAGGCCTTCATGATCGCCTTCAGGTGCTTGGCGACGATCTTGGAGCCGGTGACGAGGGCCGCGACCTTCTGCTCTTCCTTGACCTTCCAGTTGATGTACTCCTCGATATCTGGATGGTCGATATCGACGACCACCATCTTGGCCGCACGACGCGTCGTACCGCCGGACTTGATGGCGCCGGCTGCACGGTCGCCGATCTTCAGGAAGCTCATCAGGCCGGAGGAGCGGCCGCCGCCTGAAAGCTTTTCGCCTTCGCCGCGCAGATACGAGAAGTTTGAGCCGGTACCGGAGCCGTATTTGAAGAGACGCGCCTCGCGGACCCAGAGATCCATGATGCCGCCTTCGTTGACGAGGTCGTCCTCGACGGACTGGATGAAGCAGGCATGCGGCTGCGGGTGCTCATAGGCCGACTTCGACTTCGTCAGCTTGCCGGTGAAGGGATCGACATAGAAATGGCCCTGGCCGGGGCCGTCGATGCCGTAGGCCCAATGCATGCCAGTGTTGAACCACTGCGGGGAGTTGGGAGCGACGCGCTGCGTGGCGAGCATGTAGGCAAGTTCGTCGCGGAAGGCTGAGGCATCTTCCTCGGACGAGAAGTAGCCGCCCTTCCAGCCCCAGTAGGTCCAGGTGCCGGCCAGACGGTCGAAGACCTGGCGCGCGTCGATTTCGGAGCCGTACTGCTGATCCTTCGGCAGTTCCTTGAGGGCGGCTTCATCGGCAACCGAGCGCCACAGGAAGGAAGGAACGTCGTTTTCCTCGACCTTCTTCAGCTTTGCCGGAACGCCGGCCTTGCGGAAGTACTTCTGGGCCAGGATGTCGGCCGCGACCTGGGAGAACTGCGTCGGAACGTCGATGTTCTCAAGGCGGAAGACGATCGAACCGTCCGGGTTCTTGATCTCGCTCGTCGCCTTGCGGAATTCGATGTCCGCATAAGCGCTCTGGCCTGCCTTTGTGAAACGGCGTTCTATGCGCATGTCCTTGACCTCTGTTAGCGCGCCCCATCCCCGTCGACCAAGGCGCAAGTTTTCTCATCCGGCAGCACCGGAAGGTGCGCAGCCAGTTCTCGTCTTCCGTACCGTCACAGGAGTGTCATCCGGAGATGTCTTTCCCTGTATCTAGTGGTGATGGTGGCTGCAAACACTAAATATAGTATTAACAGCTTATTATCGCCAGCCCCGGATGTCACTTTTTTGGAGGCCAAAAATCGCGCGCAAGTCCCCTCACGGCTGCCATCCATCATGGATGCAACACCCTGATTCCACGCTCGAATTTTGAAAAGAACCGGCCTCGTTAAACCCGGTCCAGTTGCCGCCGCAACATCGGAAACCATTAAGTGAGAAATGGGCGATTCCGTCAAGGGGTGGTTTTTAACGAAGTGTTCACCACAACATATTGTGGATGGCCCTGTGAAGACTGGGGAAAAGCCTGAAAGCTCTGAATTTCAAGGCTTTGCGGGCCTCGCGCATCTGAGAAGCGACGACAGAAAGAAAAAGTTCGTCGAATCCAAATCTAAGGATGGCATTTTCGACCCGGATCGGCATGCCGATTCGGGGGGCCTCACATTGCATCGAGCGCGACGGTCACCGTAGCAACGCCGATCGCCGCTCCAGCCTCGTCGCGGATGGTGAAGCTGGCCTGCGCCTCGAGAATCTGCGTGGCCTCGTCGCGCTCGGCACGGTCGACGAAAGTCTCGTCCGAATCGCGCGCGAAGGTTTCCAGATATTTGTTTTNCGTCGCGCTCGGCACGGTCGACGAAAGTCTCGTCCGAATCGCGCGCGAAGGTTTCCAGATATTTGTTTTCGTCACCCTGCCAGAAATCCGCCGTCACCCGGCTTTCGCCGACATTGAGCCCGTTCCTGTCCGTAATGAAAAGCTCAAGGATAACGCCTTGGGAGGCATCCTGCTTTTCCTTCAGGTAGCGCGAAACCGGCGTGGAGAGAATGGCAGATACCATCTGCAGGGCGCCGGTTTCCACTTCGGACCGGTAGGTCGAATCAAGGACCTGGATATCCGTGCTGCTGACGTCGCTGAACTTGGCGTTCTGCTCGCTGATCGCCGCAAGAATCATCGGGGTGCCGACCATCGGCCGCACGACGGTATCCACATATTCGCGGACGACGGCGACATAAGCGGGTTCGGCAAAGGCCAGCACGGGCAACAGCGAGGGGATCGCCAGCCCTGAAGCGACGACCGCACTAACCCATCCCCGGTATGCCATTCCCCTCTTCCTTGCTTCGCGCGTTTTCGCCCTCGCGCGATCCGTGACTCAGCCCGTGGCACGGTGCACCGATGTGCACGTGCAGGCTGGGCTCACATCATACATCTGCAGTATTACTAAGATGACAATTCCGCGTGGCGTTTATTCGCACCTGAGCGGCACGCGCGGTCAGCGCGGCGCCTTGGCGATCGGCTCCTGGTACGTGAAGCCCATGTCCCAGGGGAAGTAGATCCAGGTGTCCTGGCTGACCTCCGTGACGAAAGTGTCGACCGTCGGCACGCCAAGCGGCTTTGCGTAGACGCAGGCAAAATGCGCCCTGGGTAGCATGGCGCGTACCTGCACCGCCGTCTTGCCGGTATCGGTGAGGTCGTCGATGACGAGGATGCCTTCGCCGCCGTTTTCCTGAAGTTCCGGCGCAATGCCCTTCAGCACCACCATATCCCCCTGGTTCACATAATCATGATAGGAGGCGACGCAGACCGTTTCGATCAGACGGATGTTGAGCTCGCGGCAGATGATCGCTGCCGGAACCAGCCCGCCGCGGGTGATGCAGACGATGCCCGTGAATTCCTTGTTGAGGCCGGCGATGCGCCAGGCAAGCGCGCGGGCGTCGCGATGGAACTGGTCCCAGGAAACGGGAAAGGCTTTATCGGGAAGGGACATCGAACTGCTCCGCGGCATGAAAAGGAATCGCCGGCGATCAAGCGCAATCCGTCAAACGCAAATCGCGCAGGCGAACCCGCGCGAAAGAAAGTGCCGGAGCCCGTCACCGGTTGCCGCAATTAGCGGGATTTGCGGGTAAAACGCAAGTCCCGCCGGTACTTCGTCAACGGGAGAGCAAGGTGAGGGCCGTCATCGACTGCAAGAGCGACCTCGTCGTGCCGCCAAAGATCATCTGCCAGAGGCGCGAATGGGTGTAGGCGCCCATGACCAGAAGATCGATGCTGCTGTCGGAGAGGCGGTTTTCGATGACGTTCGAGGCGCTTTTATGGGTGCCTTCTGCAACCGCAAGCGTCGCCTTCACGCCGTGGCGGGAAAGCGTGGCGGCGATCTCCGCTCCCGCCAGACCTGCCGTCTGCATAGCCGAATCCACCGGATCGACGGAAAAGACTTCGACTTCGTCGGCAGCCTTCAGAATCGGCATAGCATCGAATGTCGCGCGTGCGGCTTCCTTCGAGCCGTTCCAGGCAATCAACACGCGTTTGATCGGTTTCGGCTGCCGCAGGATATAGGGGATCATCAGAACCGGACGGCCGCTTTCGAAAAGAAAACTGTCGACATCGACCTGGCTGTCGGATGGCTTGGAAGGATCGGTCTGAGCGGCGATCAAGATGTCCGCGCTGCGGGCGCTCTCGATCAGCGGCGCCGAGCCGTAGCCCGCCGAGGTTGCGAAGCTGCGCCATTCGAACGATGCGGCCGCTGCTTCGCCTTTCTGGCGGAAGATGCGCTCCACTTCCACGGTCTCAGAATGCGCCATCTCCTGCAGCGCCTGAACGGCGATGGGATCGGGAATTTCCATCGGAGCGACCAGCGGGACGGCCGAGATGCTTTCGGCGTGGAGCCCGATGACATGGGCATCGTTTTCGGCGGCAAGCGCAAAGGCAAAATCGGAGACCGCACGGCTGTTATCGGCCGTATCGAGAATGGCGAGTATGGTTTTGTAAGGCATATCAATTCTCCTCGCGGCTGAAATGGACTTCGTAAGCAGGAAATGCGTTGCCGATGGAACGGTTCCTTGGTTGCTCGCGGGCAGTGTATTGCTGCTCTAGGCTTCAGCGGACCGGTTTTCGTCAATCTCCCTCGTCTTGCGGATATCCTCGATCATGGCGTGAACGTCAGCGCCCGCTGCGTCGACGGCTTGCTGCAACCGGCCGCGCACGACGATCTCCGTCGAGAATTTCTGGCCGACATAGCGCGGATAGGAGCCGATGCTTGTATCGGGATGCGCTTTCTGGATCTCGGCGAGCAGCATGCCGATATCGCCTTCGGCGTAAGGGCAGGCGATCGCGAGCGACAGCACGCGCTGGCCCGTGCGGAGCGTCGGCAGCACATTGTCGACCATGGCCTGGAATACCTGCGGCACACCCGCCATCACGTAGACATTGCCGATGACGAAGCCGGGCGCAGTCGACACCGGATTGGCGATGTGTGCCGCCCCGCGCGGCATGCGCGCCATGCGCTTTCGCGCTTCGGTGAATTCCATCTCGCGGCGCTGGTACATGTCACCAAGCAGTGTCATGGCGGCTGCGTCGTAGTCGCAGGGCATGCCGAAAGCCTTCGAGACAGCGTCCGCGGTGATGTCGTCATGCGTCGGGCCGATGCCGCCGGAGGTGAAGACGTAGTCATATTTGCCGCGAAGGGCGTTCAGGGCATCGACGATCGCATCCTCGTCGTCTGCGACGATACGCACCTCCTTGAGGTCGATGCCGGAAAGCTGAAGCATATCCGCCAGATGGCCGATATTCTTGTCCTTGGTCCGGCCGGACAGAAGCTCATCGCCGATGGCGAGCATGGCGGCGGTGACGACGGTTTCAGTGCTCATGAAAAGGATATCCGATGATGGGGCTTCGCTATAGGTAGCGCCGTTTTCCCGGCTTGCAAATGGCGGCACCCGGTCGCGGGAGAGGGGAATTAGAAACGCCAAGTGAATTTCGTCTACATACGTTGAACACTGAGTTCTTCCCGCGCGGGTTATGCGCGCAGGAGCGCGCTGATAGAACTTCCCCCGGTTACCAATTCAACCCATGCCGCAAGGGAGTTCACCATGGCAAAGGTTCTCGTTCTCTACTATTCGGCCTATGGCCATATCGAAGCTATGGCATATGCAGTCGCCGAAGGCGCCAAGTCCGCGGGCGCCGAAGTCACAGTAAAGCGCGTTCCGGAACTGGTTCCGGAAGAAGTCGCAAAGTCCTCCCACTTCAAACTCGACCAGAAAGCTCCGATCGCAACCGTCAACGAACTTGCCGACTACGACGCGATCATCGTCGGCGCGGGCACGCGGTTCGGCACCGTCGCATCGCAGATGCGCAATTTTTGGGACCAGACGGGCAGCCATTGGATGAGCGGCAAGCTGGTCGGCAAGGTCGGCTCGGCGTTCACCTCCTCCGCAACACAGCACGGCGGCCAGGAATCGACAATCCTCGGCTTTATCCCGACCTTCCTGCATCAGGGCATGATCGTTGTCGGTCTTCCCTATTCCTTCCAGGGCCAGACGGGCGTCGATGAGATCAAGGGCGGCTCGCCCTACGGTGCTTCCACGATCACCGGCGGCGACGGCTCGCGCCAGCCTTCGGCAATCGAATTGGAAGCGGCAAAATATCAGGGCGCCCACGTCGCGAAGATTGCGGCGAAGCTCGGCTGAGAAGCTATCCAATCAAAAGATAAAGACGGCGCGGCTCATCGCTGCGCCGTTTTGGTTTGGACACCGATGCTACCTGCGCATTTCAGTGAAACTGGGCGATCAGGACCAGCAACATGGTCCCCGCAAGCATGCTCCCGAACAGGCATGCAACGGCTGTCTTGTAAAACTTGAGACGCCGCGCCCTTTCTCCACTCCAATCGTAAACCATCGTCTTACTCCCAAAGACAAGCTTACTCACATATTTGGCACTGCAATTCCTGCATTCGCAAAGGTGCCCTCCAGCCCTGCCGCCTTCAGACGCCGGCATAAAATCATACTTATTAGGATTGATAAAGATAGTGTGGGCAACGCGGCTGGGCGCATGGTTCTTTCCGCCGCGGCTATGCGGCCTGCAATTGGTCCTATATGTCAGGGACCGGAGATTCCTGATGCCCGCTGTTATCGCTTCACTGCTGATCGCTCTTGCCGTTGCCGGCTGCAACACCGCTCCGCCGGAGCCCATCCGCGGCAGCCTCACCTATGGCAGGATCATCCACTATCCCGCACCGCCGGGATACACCGTCAAGCATGAGTTTCCGGACAGGTTCGGATACCGGACGTACGAGAGATACGTGGTCCAGCCGGATGGTACGCTGAAACTCATCTCCCGCCGAACCGGCTCCGACTACTGGCACTTTCCGCGGACGAAATGGTGAGTGAGTTGACCAACACCGCAACCTTCGCGTCACGGCTTGCGCATTGGTGCGGGCGGCGGGGATCGAAGCCGTAAGGCCTAACGCCGAGGGATTTAAATCCCGCAAATGGCTAAAGCGCGTCGCATTCATGCGGCGCGCTCTAGGTGTTTTTATGCAGTCGTTGTCCCAAAACCGCTGCACACTTTTGGGCGACACTAGGGTGTGGAGCTCGAGTTTTGATCAATCAGGGCACGATCGAACAATGCCACCAGCCCGGCATACTCATCCGCAAGCACTTGATCACGACCTCCACCGTCGGTGCCGCGAAGAAAGGCATTCAAGCTTTCCTCCACTTCTTTGGGGGCCGAAAGGACCAAACCTGCGGCGCTGAGGTCGGCGGATAGCGATTCGCCATCCTCGAGATAGCGGCTGGCCTGCAGCGCGCGTCCCTCTGAAGCGGAAACCCGAAGAAAAACAATTCGGCTTACAGACGGTCGCGGGTCGTGGCCAACCAAAGTCGCCCCGCAAATAAGCCCGGCGAGCACGCTGGCAGGCGGCGTCGGACGGTACAAGCTAAGAAACAACGGGAGCTTGCTGCCCTGTTCGCACAGATGCATATAAAGTGATCGCCCTGAAACTGTCACCGATCCTCGCACATCGACATGGGAGGTTGGTAAGTTCTCCGTATAACTTGCGGTAAGCCGCCCCTGCGCCAGTGGCGATTCGACGGCCAGCGCACCGCGAATTACGCGCCCAGAATAATATGGTGACCACGCAAACGAGTAGCCCACATACAAACCACATATATGATGATTACCGCCGACGCTCCGCCTGTTAACGGCCAAGGACGATCCGGCCGCGAATGCTTCTGCGCGACGACGTATATCATCAGGTGGCAGATTTCGACTTCTGCAAAGAAGGTCGAGTAGTTCTTCGGTATCGCATTCTATAAGCCAAGCAAATGGGCGGTCGATATTCAGAAGCGCCAGCCAGTCAAGATAGACCTGCTGCTGTCGTGGCAGCGCACGCCCTTGTAGCCATTTGTATGCACGTTCGACGTCGAACGTCGTGCGAGAGTTGACCCGTCGAAACTCACTTGCAAGTTCCTTACAGGTGGCGCAGCCGAGTACGGCGCCGGTCAAGCGCAACTTCCGACTGAAATCACGGACCATACAAATGCCTTTCTGCACAGCTCCCTGACTGCGCCAATTCCACTTCATTTCCAGGAAAAGAAAGAAATTTCCGCGACATTCCAAACGTCAATAGTTGCCTTAACGCGCCTATATATGCAAGGTTTCTTATGAATATAGTCCATGCGAACGTATGGCATCCTTGGCGTCAAATGAAATGTTTAGCCAAAAGAAGTTTTGATCATGATATCGGACATGTCGACTTCGGGATGTAGATAAGTTCCGAAAAACTACTATGCCTCACCTGAAGTGAGCTTCTTTCCAGGCATCACCGACTTCAATCAATATGCAGAGGCAACGCCAGTGTTGCCGCACCAGCGCCTCTATTCATGCGTGATCTTCGCAGCAATAAAATTTCCCTTCAACAAGCAAGGAGAACATCATGACCAGCAGTACGTTCACTCGCCTCTCGATCTCTGCCGCATTTGCGGGGGCGATTGTCATCCTCTTATCGGCTGCGGCCTCGGGCAGCGAGCCTCGCGTATCACGCGCCAATGCAAACGGGCTACGCGCTGACGCGCCGCAGCTCGTCGCCCCGACGCGCATCGAAATAGACAACCAAGCGCGCGAGATTCGCTTCTATATCAACGGCGAGCAGATAACGGTGCTCGACTCCGTTGGCTTCCACGGCGCCACCACGCATTGACCGGTGCTGTCGGTTCGCCGTGCTTGGCCTCCGGGTCCCGCTGCCGTGTTCACATGATGAGGGAGGTAGCGTCGATACGTTACTCCGTGGGTCATTGATCGGGACGCAGCATCCGAACCATTCCACCTGTGCGACATCTGCACCTGAACGTTCTGAATTCGAATACGTGTCGCAGCTTACGTGATTGAACTAAGCCGCCACCGCGGCAATTGCGGCAGGCTTTGAGTGGAGCCTCCTGGCTGAGAGGATGTGGGTGTTGCAAACCCACTCTCAGACAGGAGGTCCAGATGGCTGAGATTAGCCCTCTTCGCCGCCGGATGATCGAGGACATGACGGTCCGCAATCTGTCTCCGGCCACCCAGCGATCCGCGATCTCGAAGTTCAGCCGTCATTTCGGCCGTTCGCCTGATCGTCTGTATATTGAAGACGTTCGCGCATTCCAGGTTTTTCTCGTGTCGGCCGGAATATCCTGGGCATCGCTGAACCAGATCCACATCATGACATCAGGCAATCGGCAAACGACCCATCTCACCCGCGGGCTTGGACGCCGTTCCGGCGGACAATCGTCGCTGCCTGGGGTCGAGCCGGATGCTCGATCCGGAGGAGCAAGTGCATCCATATCGGCAGAACCGGCATACCAACCCGCCGCATTCCGCTTCGATAGCCATGTAAAACCTCTTCGGCTGCCACCGGATTGCGCACCCTCAAGGCCAACGCATCACAGCGCCGGAACCGGATGCGCGACGCAAATGGAGAACACAGACCTGCCATGGCTTGACCGCGCCGTTTATCGTCGATGCACCGATGAGCCGGCGGATCTTCGAAGCCTGGATCGAAACCCAACTCGCCCCGACATTGTCGAAGGGAGATGTCGTCATTCTCGACAATGTCGGCTTTCACAAGAGCGAGCGCGCTGTGCAACTGGTCAAGGAGCGAGGCGCGTGGCTGCTGTTCCTGCCGGCTTATTTACCCGACCTTAACCCCATCGAGATGGCATTCTCCAAGCTCAAGACCTTGCTGCGAAAACTCGCCGCACGAAGCTTCGATGCAATAACAAAAGCCCTGGGTGAGATTGTTGGCATCTGCTCCGTTGAGGAATGCCTGAATTTCTTCAGAGCGGCAGGTTATGAGGCGGAATAAGTGCGACACGCTTTAGCTTGTTGGTGCGGACGACGGGGATCGAACCCGTAAGCCCTTGAAGGCGAGAGATTTTAAGTCTCTTGTGTCTACCAGTTTCACCACGTCCGCATTTTGTCACGGCGCGGTTTGTCACACGGATTTGTCACAAGATCAAGCGTTAGGCATCTGTTAATGGAACTCCGACTTCGGCATCTTCTTCGGGTATCACTAGGGCATCTTTTGCAGCTTCTTCGAGCCTTTAGCGGCTTTCTGCTGCTCCCTTTTATCAGAGAACATCTGTCGCAAGTTCCGGCTTGTCTCCTGACGCCTGGAGCGTTGGATGTCCGGACTAGCGGATATCAAAGCGCCTGATCAAGCCTTCCTCTATCTGAAAAATATGTCCGCCCATCTGGTCGAACAGCACGTTTCCCTCATGATCGCGCGCGGTCAGGTGGACCTCGACATTGGTCGTTCCATCTGCCCCGATCGAGAAGCCAATTGGCTCAGCATGAGAATCGATCGTCGCCCATTGTCGCGCCCAATACTCGCGAACGCCATCGTGTCCATAGACATGCCCGCCCTCCAGGCCGTTGGCCCACACGACATCTTGGTGCATGGTCGCCAGCACCGCTTCCATGTCGCGGGCGTTGAAACGGTCGTAAAGGTGCTCAAGAAGCTCTGTGTCGCTGGTCATCGGGCGCTCCTGATGAGGTATATAGAGTAAGCTCGTCGAGCGGCTTGGCCAGTCTGGGTCGAAACCGGAGTGACAAACTGAGACACTACCAAGTTTTCACACAGCCTCAGTGGTCACCCGTTCTCGACAAGGCGCAGCTTCGGAGCCGTTGGTTCTAGCGCCGCAGCCACATACAACCGCTCTTTAGCCGGTGATCACAGGACCAAGGACGTCTCACAGGAGATGACTTAACGACCTGCAGAACTCCGGCCTCGGAACCATGATCTGTCGGAACGGGATGCGGGATTGTGCGGAAACGCACATGACGTTGACGACCTTTATACTTTAGTAGCATTTCGTAAGCGGGAGCTAAATAAGGGAGGCTGGGATGTTCGATTTAGGTGCATCGTTGAAAGAAAAAGACCTGAAGGTCATTCTAAAAGCTGTCAAGACTTGCGGCCGTCACTATCACTTGACCCTGAATGAAGAGGCTTCGCAACTGCTATGCAGCACTGCGCTTGACTTATTCAACCAAGGGCATCGGACGCAGGAGGAGCTGTCGTCCCTGTTGATAACAAAATTCAGCGGAACAAATTCCCTAAGGATCAACGCGCCAACATCGTCCTCCAGCCATTAACGAGTTGTCGCCGAACATCACTAGCCGGTGATCCGAGTTCACTCAGCTCAGTCGTCGGCTACCAGCCGCAGCTTCGGGGCCGTTGGTTGCAGCGCCGCTGCCACGTCGGCGAGCGTCGAGGGCGACAACTTCATGTACCGCTGCGTCACCGGTTAGCGCGGGCGCGCGGGGCTCTTCATTCAACGACTGGAGCGATTCAGTCAAGAGCGGCGGCTGTTTGTGGTTCCTGAGTAGAGACGGCATTTAGCCGCTGCTTGGTCTGTGCGCGCCGGTAGACGGCGCTGCCCGCAAGGATGCCGAGCATGGCGCCGGCCGCCTTGATGACGGCATCGTGAAGGCGGGCGTGCCGCGTCGGCGACAGGTATTGCAGGAACTCGATGGCAAGCGTGCCGAAGATCAGCAGGAGTGCCACGAGCTTCCACTGTTTCGGATAGCCGAGCGCGAAAACGAAGCCCGTGACGGCATAAGCGAGCGCGCGGTCGGCGTTGACGCTGGTCATCGTGTGCGGTCGGAGGCCGATCGGCGAAATGGTGACGAAAATGATAGCGGCAAGCAGCAGCCAGGCGAGCGGTCGCATAAAACGGGAGGTCATCATCCTGTTACGTTAGCAGCATTGCAAAGCGAACGCACGGGGGAGCCGCAGCAATCCGCCGGACGCGATGAAGAAAACCTTTCCGCACGGAACCGCGTGGTGGCCGAACCGACTTCTTTTGCCGGCCGACCTGTGCCATAGCGAAGGCCTGACACAGGAATGGACCGATGACCGTCACACGACAGGATGTAGACCGCGCGGAAGAAGCGTTGCGCACCCTCTTTCCGGCAACGCCGCTGCAGCTCAACGACCATCTTTCGGCGCGCTACGGCGCGGATATCTGGCTAAAACGGGAGGATCTGTCGCCCGTCCGCTCCTACAAGATCCGCGGCGCCTTCAATTTCCTCCGCAAGGCGATCGCTGAAGGCGGCGGCGAGCGTCTCTTCGTCTGCGCTTCAGCTGGCAACCATGCGCAAGGCTTTGCCTATGTCTGCCGCCATTTCGGCGTCCAAGGCGTGGTCTTCATGCCGGTGACGACACCGCAGCAGAAGATCGACAAGACGCGCATATTCGGCGCCGAATTCATCACCATCAAGCTTTACGGCGATTTCTTCGATCAGTGCTATCAGGCCGCGCGCGATCACGCGGAGGCGGCCGGAGGCGTCATGGTGCCGCCCTTCGACCATGCGGATATTATCGAGGGGCAGGCAACGGTCGCAGCCGAAATCCAGCAGCAGCTACCGGAGGGCAGGGTGCCGGACATGCTGGTCCTGCCGGTCGGCGGCGGCGGGCTTGCTGCGGGCATCACCGGCTATCTCAAGGGTTCCGTTCCGGAATCCGCCTTTGTCTTCACCGAGCCGGCGGGCGCGCCGAGCCTGAAGCGGAGCATCGAGGCTGGTGAAGTCGTCACGCTTTCCAGGGTCGACAATTTTGTCGATGGCGCGGCGGTTGCCCGCATCGGCGACCTGAATTTCGCAGCGCTCAAGGGTTTTTCAGCCGGGCAGGTCATGCTGATGCCGGAGAACGCCATCTGCGTGACGATTTCGGAAATGCTTAATGTCGAGGGCGTCGTGCTGGAGCCGGCGGGGGCTTTGTCCCTGACGGCGATCGCGGCGATGGATCCGCAGGCCATCCGCGGCAAGACGATTGTTGCCGTCGTCTCCGGCGGCAATTTCGACTTCGAGCGGCTGCCCGACGTCAAGGAACGCGCAATGCGCCACGCCGGGCTGAAGAAATACTTCATCCTGCGGCTGCCACAGCGTCCGGGCGCGCTCCGCGATTTCCTCAACCTGCTCGGGCCCGATGACGACATCGCCCGCTTCGAATACCTGAAGAAGACGGCGCGCAACTTCGGCTCGGTGCTGATCGGCATCGAAACCAAGGCGCCGGAGAACTTCGCCACCTTGATTTCGAATTTCGAAAAGGCGGGCATGGGCTTCGAGGACATCACCGAGAACGACATCCTCGCCAACCTCATCATTTGACTTTGCGGGCGCGGGCGGCCCGTGCTAAAGGCGAAACATGGCTTCGATCTTTTCCAGCATTTTCTCGATGTTTTCCGGCGGCAAAGCCGCCGAGCCCGGTGCAAGCCCGAAGGGCGAGCCGCAGCTTTACGGCGAGTGCGCCATCTATGCCGAGCCGCGCAAGGAAGGCGGACAGTACCGCCTGGCCGGCCGCATCGAAAAGACGGTCGGCGGCGAGGTCCTGGTGCGCAATTTCATCCGCGCCGACATGTTCTCCTCGTCGGACGATGCAATCGAATGCACTGTGCGCAAGGCGCAGCAGATCATCGATCAGCATGGGCCATCGCTCTTCGCCGACGGCGAAAAGGAGCGGCAGGTCTAACGGCCCTTCGCCGGCGAGCCGCTGCCTGGCAGTACCATGCCGTGCAAGTCATCCGGCATGAAGCTGTTCATTTGCGGGCGTGAACTGGACCGTTTCTTAACCGTATCGCGCTATAAAGGGCGGGTTGGGGAGCGAAAAGCGCGATGGCAATTGTCAATCTCGGTCTCGTTGTGGTGGAAGCTGTCGGCTACTTCGCGCTGATGGTGAGCCTGCTGCATTTCCGCCACCGGCTGGGCCTTGGCGTCTTCATGACTGCGCTTGGCGTCATGCATTTCCTGGAAACCTATCTCGCTGCCGTATTCTACGTGTCGCTGCCCTTCGGCGTCGCCTCGCCCGGCTCGTCGGTCTTCTTCGCCGGCAAGCTGATGATGATCCTGATGCTCTACCTTCAAGAGGATGCGTCGACGGTCCGGCAGCCGATCTACGGCCTGTTCCTCGGCAATCTGCTGACCGTTGCGATCGCGTGGATTCTGCAACTGCACGAGACCGTCGAGATTTCGCCCGGCAACGCCGCCGATTTCAGCTTCCTGAAGGAGATGGGCTGGCTGATGGTCTGGGGCACGGCGCTGCTCTATGTCGATTCGCTCGGCATCATCCTGCTTTACGAGCGCCTCGGCCATTGGTTGAAACGCAAGGTGATCTTCCGTTTCATGCTGTGCGGTTTCGCACTTCTGACCTTCGACCAGATCGGCTTCTTCGGCGCCTTGCACTATTTTCTCGACGTGCCGCTGGCGGCCTTCTGGGACGGCTGGAGGGCGAAGATGTTCGCGGTCTGCATCTATACCGCGCTCTTTGCCTTCTACCGGCTCTATATTCACCGGAACGGCGTTCCGGCCGCCGCGCGCTCGCTCAGCGACCTGTTCGGCGACCTGACGTTCCGCGAGCGATACAACGATCTTCTCGAACGGACAGGCAGGGACATGCTGACCGGCGTCTACGACCGCTCGCGCATGGAACTCGAAGCGCCGGTCATGATGCGGGAAGCCCTGCGGCAGGGACAGTTCATGACCGTCGTCATTATCGATGCCGACCACTTCAAGGACGTCAACGACAATTTTGGCCATCTGCAGGGCGACGAAGTGCTGAAGGGGATCGCTTCCCGGCTTGCGGCCATCCTGCGCTCCGCAGACCGGGTGTTCCGCTTCGGCGGCGAAGAATTCGTCGCTATCTGCCCGGGCACGGACCACGAGGAAGGCTTGCTGGTCGCAGAACGCCTCAGATGGGCGATCGCGACAAGCGTCAGGACGCCGGACGGAAGACCTGTCACCGTCAGCATCGGCGTTGCGACCGCCGACGCGGACGGCGTCAGCTTCACCACCGTTCTCTCGACCGCCGATCACCGGCTCTATCAGGCGAAGAAGAACGGCAGGAACTGCGTCTTCGGGCGGACGGGCCCGGTCAACGTCAGTTAATCCGACGCTTGGTTCTGCGGGACAAGTGCTGGCTCGGGCGGAATGCCTGTCGGCTCGTTGCGCGGCCATACCATCAGGAAGGTGAAAGAACGGGGAAGCTCGATTACACCGCCTGAGAGTTGGCAACGAGGGCTGCCGACGTCAGGCTAGGCACGCTGAAACAAAAACGGCCGGACAGGGCCGGCCGCTTCTGGGGGGCGATGTCGGACGGTTAGGCGGCGAGGGCGATTTCTTCGGCCCGGGCCTTAGCGGCGCCGATTGCCTTTTCCGCAGCTTCCGGACCGAAGGCGAGGCCTTCGACATAGATGGTTTCGATGTCGGTGATGCCGAGGAAGCCGAGAACCGACTTCAGGTACGGAACGGCATGATTCAAGCCGGCGGCAGGACCCTGCGAGTAGACGCCGCCGGAGGCGAGAACGACGTAGACCTTCTTGCCGGTTGCAAGCCCGACCGGGCCGCTTTCGGTGTACTTGAAGGTGCGGCCGGCGCGCGCGACGTTGTCGATCCAGGTCTTCAGCGACGAATAGATGTTGAAGTTGATGAGGCCCGTGCCGATGACGATGGTGTCAGCGGCGAGCAGTTCGTCGACGAGGGCATCGGAGGTCTTGACGGCTTCAGCTTCCTGCGCCGTGCGCTCTTCGGCAGGCTTGCGGATCGCGGCGGTAAACAGGTCGTCGATGTGCGGCAGCGGATTGGCGGCAAGATCGCGGCGGACGACGACGCTGCCCGGCTTCTGGGCCTGAAGCTTGCCGGCAAGGTCGGTGGCAATGGTGGTCGAAAGCGATTCAGCACGCGGGCTGGATGTCAGGAGCAGGATGGACGACATAGTTGTATTTCCTCTCGAATGAAGATTCTGCGAGCTCGCTTGGGAGATTCGAGCCGCCGTTCCAGAGCGAAAATAGGTCTGGTCTGCCATCGAAAAAACTGTGATAATGTCGATCAAAGCTATCGATAGATTGGATGGAAGATGCTTCCCAACCCGACATTGGACCAGCTGCAGGTGTTCCTCACGGTGGCGGAGACCGGCAGCTTCTCGGCCGCCTCGCGCGCACTCAACCGCGCGCAGTCCGTGATCAGCTACACAATCGCCAACCTCGAGGCGCAGCTCGAGATGCCGCTTTTCGAACGTTCCGGCGCCCGCCAGTCGAAGCTCACCGATGCGGGCAAGGCCATGCTCGAAGACGCACGCCGCCTGCTGACCGATCTGGAGGTAATGCGTGCCCGCGTGAAGAGTCTCAAGGACGGGCTGGAAGCGGAGGTTTCTGTTGCCATCAGCGTCATGGTGCCGTCGCATGCGGTGGTCGATGTGCTACGCGAATTCCGTGACAGGTTCCCGTCTGTCGCGCTCAGTTTGACGGTGGGCGAACTCGGTGTCGTGATGGATCTCGTTTTGAGCGGCAAGGCAACCATAGGTATTGGCGGGGCTCTGCTGAAGCAACACGACGCGCTTGTCGCAGAGCAAATCGGACACTCCTTCATGATGCCCGTTGCCGCGCATGATCATCCGCTGACGAAGATCGGCAAGCCGCTGACGCTGGCGGATGTCCGCGAAGAAACCCAGTTGGTCGTGACGGATGCGTCGGGGTTGACAAAAGGCCGCGATTTCAATGTGCTCTCCTACAAGACATGGCGCGTGAGCGACATTGCCACGAAACACTCCCTCATCCTCGGTGGGCTTGGTTGGGGCGGCTTGCCGGCCTCGCTTATTCGTAACGATCTGATAAGCGGCGCTTTGGTCCATCTCGACCTGCCGGCCTTCGAGCAGGGCGAGTATCCGATATATGCCATGAGACGGATCGCCAGCCCGCCCGGTCCGGCAGCCAGCTGGATGATCGATGCGTTTCGGGCAAGGCTTGCACAATGCCCCAAACACGCCGATTTTACGGCGCAGCTGGCTGAGCTGTCGCCGCCGGATTTGCCGATAGCTGCTGAATAAGAGGACGCGGATTCCCCGCGCCCTCCCATTGCGCTAAAGTATCAATCTGAACTTGGCAAAGCCTTCGGCGCCTTCGCCTGCGTCCTCGATCTTCACGCTTTTCATATCGGCGAGAAACTGCTTGGCCTTCGGCCCGCTCTGGAAGACGGCGCTTGTGTCTGGCAGCGGCTTGAAGGTCCAGTTGCTATCGGCGGATGGGTTGATCGTGCCCTGGTCGTGGATGAAGCGGACGATCACGTCGCGGTTGGTGTCCGGCGCTTGGAAGACGACCTTGTCTGCGGCGATCTCCGGGAACTTGCCGCCGCCGCCAGCGCGGTAGTTGTTGGTGACCACGACGAACTTCTGCTTTGGGTCGATCGGCTTTCCCCCGAACTTCAAATCTTGAATGCGGTTCGAATCGGGATTGATCGCCTTGCCGTCATTGTCGAACTTGCGCGGTTGGGACAGGTCGATCTGGTAGGTCACACCGTCGATCACGTCGAAATTGTAGGAAGGGAAATCGCCGTTGAGCAGTTCCGCATCCTTCGTGCCCGGCTTCACCTCGTTGAACATGCCCGACGACATTTCCAGCCAGTTCTTCACCTGCTCGCCGGTAATGACCACGGCCTGCACGGTGTTCGGGTAGAGGTAGAGGTCGGCGACGTTCTTGATCGCGACATCACCTGCCGGAACGTCGGTATAATAATCCGCGCCGCCG
>NZ_FWER01000122.1 GCF_900169785.1 Rhizobium sullae | reverse complement strand
GCCAGACCGCACGGGCGATGATCTGCGGTGGAAAGCGGTGGTTCTTGTAGCTTACGGCCGGACTGTTCATCCCAACCTATTACCAGACAACCGTTAAGCCGCTGACAACGTGACATCACCGACCCGAGCCCTCTTCCTGGAATTTCGCTTGACCATTGCCGACCGCCCCGGGGGCGGTCGGCCCGCCTTCCAGCTCTTTGTCAGAACAGTCTGCGGGCTTGTCTCACATTGCGGGCATTGACCAGTTGCCTCCATCACGTGCATTTCGGAGCCTCATAAAAATTTCACGGTTTTGTGGCGGAGGCTTTATACTGTTCCATTCTGGCGATATAATGTTCCGAGTATCACCAATCTCCCCCACCTCGCAGACATCGCTGTAGAAAAAACGGCACAATGACATCGATGACTGCCGATAGCATGTCAATTACCTGGTCGTCACTCCCGTGCTGCGGCGGTAATTTCGCGCCGTAGCCAGCCATGCTCTCGGTCGCGGTGGCAACGCTCGTGCCAGATGAGCGCCACTTCGTAGGGAGATAGTTCCAAAGGTGGAGTGACAACTGCAAGTGGCAGCACGGAGGCGATTCGGGTGGCAACGCGGCTAGGTACAACCAGCACCAAGTCGGTCGCCGCGATAATAAGCGCCCCCGTCAGTACATTGGAAACCACGATGGGATCACAATCCGCCACGCTCAGCTCGGTCAGTCCATCATAGATCTTATGGAAGCGGTCGTCGTGCTGCGAGGCAATGGCGACGTGGCGCAAGGCCGCGAAACTTTCTAAAGTCCACTCCTGTTTCAGGACCGGGTGGTCGCGGCGAATGAGGCAGCTAAAGCGGTCGGCGTAGAGCCTGCGCCGCAAGTAGCCAGGCGGAGCAGCGCCAATCTGCCCGACCGCCAGATCGATCTCCCCTTGCTCCAGGCGCCGCAGTGCGTTGGCCAAGACCACATCGGTGACCATGTCGAGATGAGGGGCACCCTCGCGCAACCGCGGCAGGAGGCGCGGCAACAGAACTAACGCTTGGTGATCGGTAATGGCCATCGTTACCTTCCATCGCCATTCCCTTGGAGCGACGCTGCAGTTCACCGTTTGTCGAATCGCATCCAACACCGAAGGCAACATTTCAGCTAAGCGTTCAGCCATGAGCGTTGGAACCAAACCGCTCAAGCCGCGAACCAGTAGATCGTCATTGAACATGCCCCGCAGCCTTGACAACGCTCGGCTCATCGCTGGTTGACTCCGGCCAACATGCTGGGCCGCGTGGGTTATGTTGCGGTATTGAAGCAACGCCCCGAGATCCACCAGTAGGTTTAGGTCGATGGACGCCAAGTTCGGCATCTGCGGTCGCTGTGCGTCGTCGCCACCGATGGTCAGGCGCGTCGTATGCGGCCGCTTCCAAGCGGGCTGATCCATGAGTCTCTCCTCGGGAGCTGGTGTCCTCGCGCCACATCCTTAAAGTCGAGGCCGTTGTAACTTTAACGAACGCCGGAGGAGCTTCTTGGCAACGCCATTAAGTTGGAGCGTAGGTTAATTTTTGTGGAGTCCTGGTCACTGACTCTGCTCAGCCGTGCACGGCACCGCGAACCCTTGAGTGAGGCATACGATAGGTCTTGATCGTGCTCGCAGGGAATGGCCTGGAGATTGGCGGCTGACGCCATATTTGCGGAACGGCTTCGAAGCCCAAATGATCCGCTATGAGCCCAACCGACCTTAAATTACTCGTCAGGCCTACCTTGATACATCTGAGGCCGGGATTGCCAAACATATCTTCATTGCAACCGTGCCTGTTGAGGTGTGATTGGCTTTCCATCCTTGCCCTCCGAACATACTCGGCCTTCTTCTAAAGGCATTCGGCAAGTCTGGGAAATCGACTTTTCGCATGATAGCCATCCATGCTTTAGATGGATGCGCGACACCTCGGAAGTTGGCCGATTCAGACCCGAAGGATAGAAACCGCCAGTACCATAGTCGCGTCGCACTTTCTGTCGAGTCGCAGCTTAGTGAATGGGGGCGCCCCTGGTGCACCTACCTACACGGCGTTCTCGGCCATACCCGGAGCACATGATGCCATATGAACTTTGCATGGAAAGAGCGGCAGAGTGGACACTATATGACCGCTCCCCTGATCTAATTACCGGAGAGACGCCAACGATATACGCAGAAATTCGAGCCCAGAACTGAACCGCATCGTCGGCGGCTGATCCTTTTCACGATTGACTGCCTCATGAAGCGATCCGCTGCGGAGCGAATACGAGTACTCACCCGCGACCACGGCAAGGTGGTGACTACGGTTCGGGCTTGAGGCCTGAAAGCGCACCATCGTTCGTCAGGACGTCACTTTATCAACTTGGCGAAAAGGGCGTTTCGCCAAGTTGAGCCAGAACGAGGAAAACGAAAGTATGCATTTTGAAGCGTGGATGCGTGGCAAGCCAGGCACAGTACTATCTTTGTGTCGTAGATGGAATGGTCGTGAACGATCGCACGCTCCGGCAGTGTCATGTCTTGAACAACCCTCCCCGGCAAGCAACGGCACTCTGAGCTCTGACGCCGACGCTAGCACGTCCGGTGGCTCAACCGTCCTTGGTGTCGAGCACGGTCATTGGAATTGTAGTGCCATAGTGTCTGCAGCCGTAGACCGTCATCGCCGCAGGCCTTTTAACGTCTTTCCTGCAGTGGCTGAAGTTGTTGTGTGCATGGTATTAGTCCGCGCAATGGATAAGTCGGGCAATGCGTTTTAAGGGTCTAGATTTAAATCTCCTCGTCGCGCTCGATGCTGTGATGACTAATCGAAGCGTTACCGCAGCTGCGCGCAGCATCAACCTCAGTCAACCCGCCATGAGTGCAGCCATCGCACGGCTCCGCACCTATTTCGGCGACGAACTGTTCATCATGCGGGGCCGCGAATTTATTACAACGCCTCGTGCTGCGGGGCTCGCTTCCGCCGTTCGCGAGGCCCTGCTGCACATCCAATTCTCCATCGTTTCCTCAGATCCGTTCAACCCATCAAAATCGGAGCGCCGTTTCAGAATCATCCTGTCCGACTTCATGACACTCGTGTTCTTTGAGAAGATCGTAGCACGAGTGGCTCGGGAGGCTCCCGGCGTCAGCTTTGAGTTGCTGCCTCTCCACGACGATCCAGGCGAGCTTCTTCATTGCGGCCACGTCGATTTTTTAATTCTTCCTGAGTTGTTCATGTCGAGCGCGAATCCCAAAGTGAAATTGTTCAATGAAACATTAGTGTGCGTCGGCTGCCTGACGAACAAGCAGCTGGCGCGGCAGCTTTGCTTCGAGAAATACATGTCTATGGGGCATGTTTCGGTTGCCTTCGGACGCACGCATGGGCCCTCGATCGAGGAACGGCTATTGCGCGGGCACAGTCTCAAGAGACGTATCGAACTCATCGTGCCCGGTTTTACCTTGATCCCGCCCTTACTGTTGGGAACGAACCGTATAGCGAGCATGCCGTTGCGGCTGGCCAAGCGCTTTGCAAAAACGCTACCTCTTCGAATCATCAAATTCCCCCTGCCTCTTCCTCCGTTCATCGAGGCTGTCCAGTGGCCCGCCCTTTACGACACGGATCCTGGAAACAAGTGGATGCGGGAGATATTGTGCCAGGAGGCCTCACGCATCTAATCTCGACCGGAGCGTCCTTCGATCGCCCTATGCTAAACATTGGCGTGTACCCTGCTAGGGTTATGAGATGGGATTTATTCAAGACGAGCGGGCTTCAGCTTCTAATCTCTCTCCAGAAGGGATATGGATGCTGTATGAGGACTAACCACCATCCAACACGATCGGAGGAGAAAGAATGACACGCAGTCAAAAAGATAAGATGCTTGCGGGCGAGATGTACAATGCCGCGGATCCGGAGATCCAAGCCGACCTGTTGGTCACCGGAGCTTGGCTGAAGCGGTACAATGATACACTAGGGGCGCCTCCCGAGCAGTGGCATGTGCTCCTCTGCGAGCGGCTAGGAGAGGTTGGGCATGGAGCGGTTATCCGTCCGCCCTTTCACTGCGATTACGGATTTAATATCCGGATCGGAGCCCACGCGTATCTCAATTTCAACTGCGTCATCCTTGACGTGGCCGAGGTGACGATTGGCGAAGGAACCACAATCGGGCCCGCTGTGCAGATCTATACCGCCGATCACCCACACGATCCCGAGCAGCGGCAGGCTGGGCTTCAACTCGGACGACCCGTGTACATTGGCAGGGGCGTCTGGATCGGCGGCGGAGTAATCATTCTCCCGGGCGTTACGATTGGCGACCATGCAGTCGTGGGCGCGGGAAGCGTAGTCACGCGAGATGTCCCTGCAGGGGCAAAGGTCGTAGGAAATCCAGCTCGCGCCAAGGGCTGAGAAGGTCCCAGACTGGCTTAGTCCCCTCTTCAGGCTTGTCAGCTTCAATACGCTCGCGGTCCTTGTCGGCCAAATATGTCAATCGCGCACGCCGGTTCGTTGGTTTCCTGGTGGAATACGGGGCGGTGACGCCGTCTACACGTGAGCTGCCAGGTGTAGACCTTCACGAGGTGCAAATTGGTGCTTTCCAGACTTGGCTGAGACGGCATCGGGGATATCCGAGCGCACCGTCCGTCGCCACGGTCGTATGGTCATGGCTGCTTGCCGACCTCGGTCCTGATCCAAAACTGTACGATGCCCGTCTTGTTCGGCAAGTGATTCTTGACGAGGCCCAGCGCAGTTCGCGCGCCAACCTCAAGACGATGACGATGGCGTTGCGAGGCTACCTCAAGTATCTGGCTACCCAGGGTTTGTGCCAACCGGGGCTTGATCAGGCCATACCGACGGTCCCGCAATGGCGGTTATCGGCCTTGCCGCTCTACATCTCCACCGCCGACGTTGATCGGGTGGTTGCGTCGTGCGACGTCACGACACCGATGGGCATCCGCGATCACGCGGTTCTGCTGCTGCTCGCACGTCTCGGCCTGCGCGCCGGCGACGTTTCGAGCATGTGCCTTGAAGACATCGACTGGCGAGAGGGCACTTTATGTGTCCGCGCCAAGGGCCGCCACGAGATCCGGCTTCCGCTTTCCCAGGATGCGGGTTTCGGTAATTCGCGGACAGGGGTTCCATTAAATCCCGGACAGCGATTTCACTAAATCCGGGACAGCATTTCCGCTAATTCGCGGACAGCGATTCCGGTAAATCCCGGACAGTCTTTCGGCGATTAAAACATCGACTTTCGCGCGCGCCGTTTTGCCATTCTGAGCCTCGATTTGAACGAGGGGCTGATGAATGGCGAGACGGAAGCAGGCGAGGCTTACG
>NZ_FWER01000079.1 GCF_900169785.1 Rhizobium sullae | reverse complement strand
AAAGCTGCGCTTTGCCATCCGCGAAGGCGGCCGCACCGTCGGCGCCGGCATCGTCGCCAGCATCGTCGAGTAATCTTCGGATTAGCTTGGATTGGAGAAGCCCCGCTGGAAACGGCGGGGCTTTTTGTTGTGCGCCCAGCATGGGCGCATTCTTGTGGGTGCAAGTCCCACCGTAAGCTGGTCATAGCGAGCGAAGAGAAGCGCAACTGCGGAAGGGTGAGCGACCGTGGGAAGGAAGCGTGGGCAGGACGATCTTCCGGGGACTGACGGCGAGGGGAGGACCGTAAGCATGGAGGCTTTGGTTATGTCCATCAGCAAATCGCCCGCCATTCATCCCGGTGAAATTCTCAGAGAAATCTATATGGAGCCTTTGGATCTGACGCCCTATTCTCTCGCGAAGAACACGGTGTTCTCCGAACCAGAATCGAGAGGATCGTCTCGGAATAAAATCGGAATCAGTACCGATACCGCGCTCCGGCTCGCCAAGTTCTTCAAGACTTCACCCGAGTTCTGGATGAACCTCCAGGTGGCTTACGACATCAAGACTCCAGCGCTGAAAGAGGCGCTTTCCACCATCGCGGAAGTGGAAGCCGCATGGGCGGAATTGAGCCGTGACTTGAGAATAGCGGCGCCTTCACCTTGCACCCTGTTGCGGAGCCTTTATCTATTTCTTCGATTTCATGACGCGGAGGAGATTTCATGAAGAAGCGCATTCTTTTTACGGGCGGCTCGGGCAAGGCGGGGCGCCATGTCGTGCCGTGGCTGGTGAATGCCGGCTATGAGGTCCACAACGTCGATCTCGTGTCGCTCGACAGCCCCGGCGTCACCAACCTGATTGCCGACATCACCGACAGCGGCCAGGTTTTCAACGCGCTGTCCATGCATCGCGATTTTCCCGATCTGGAGACGGGCAAGGGCGTCCAGGGCTTCGACGCTGTCGTGCATTTCGCTGCGATTCCGCGCATTCTTATCAAGTCGGACAACGAGACGTTCCGCGTCAACACGATGGGTACTTACAACGTCCTCGAGGCGGCGGTGAAGCTTGGCGTCCGGAAAATCATCCTCGCGTCAAGCGAGACCACCTATGGCGTCTGCTTCGCCGAGGGGCAGAAGGATTTTCATCAGTTTCCGCTGGAGGAGGACTATGACGTCGATCCGATGGACAGCTACGGCCTGTCGAAGGTGCTGAACGAAAAGACGGCGCGCGCCTTCGCCGAGCGCTCCGGTGCCGATATCTACGCGTTGCGGATCGGAAATGTCATCGAGCCGCATGAATATGACAGGTTTCCCAGCTTTATCGCCCATCCGGAGACGCGCCGGCGCAACGCCTGGAACTACGTCGATGCCCGCGACCTCGGGAAGATCGTCCATCTGTGCATCGAAAAGAGCGGATTGGGTTTCCGGGTCTTCAATGCCGTGAACGACACCGTGACCGCCAACATTCCCTCCAAGGAACTCGCCAAACGCTTCTTCCCCAACGTGCCCTTCACCCGCGAGATCGGCGAATATGAGGGCCTGCTCTCCAACCGCACTATCCGCGAGGTCCTAGGTTTCAAGGAAGAGCACGACTGGCGCAAATATGTGAAGGTCTGATCGTAGCCTATGCCGGGCGACGGCGGATTGGGAAAAATCGAAAATCGCACTTGCATATCCCGTGCCGCCGTCTTAAAGGAGCGCCATGCTTGCAGGACGCGCTTCGACCCTCAAGGTCAACGGGCTGAATGTAAAGCATAAAGGGGTATAGCTCAGTTGGTAGAGCGGCGGTCTCCAAAACCGCAGGTCGTAGGTTCGAGCCCTGCTGCCCCTGCCATCTTCTTCGAACGGAAAGCGCGAACGTTCTTGCAGCGTTTCGTTGGGGAGGGTATATGGCAAATTTCGCTAAATGGCGGTTTCCCTCTTGTGCAATTGGGAATCGGTGTTTATGTAGGGTTCAACAGACACGCGGTGCGTGGGGCTGATATATTCAGCTTTACGCGCCGTAATTGCGTGGGCAGTCGATGGCATCCAAATCCAATCCGTTTGCGTTCCTGCAGCAGGTGCGCGCCGAAACGTCCAAGGTTACCTGGCCGTCTCGCCGTGAGACTATGATTTCGACGATCATGGTGCTGGTGATGGCGGTATTTGCCGCGCTGTTTTTCTTTGCTGCTGACCAGCTGATTGGCTGGGCTTTGAGCTACGTGCTCAACACCGGCAACTGATCGGGTGGAGATATAAGATGGCGGCACGTTGGTATATCGTCCACGCGTATTCGAATTTTGAAAAGAAGGTGGCTGAATCCATCGAGGAGAAGGCCAGGCAGAAGGGTCTCGGGCATCTTTTCGAAAAGATCCTCGTGCCAACCGAGAAGGTGGTCGAAGTGCGCCGCGGCCGCAAGGTCGACAGCGAGCGCAAGTTCTTCCCCGGCTATGTCATGGTTCGTGCGAACCTGACGGACGAGGCCTACCACCTGATCAAGAACACGCCGAAGGTCACTGGTTTCCTCGGCTCCGACAACAAGCCCGTTCCGATTCCGGACTCCGAAGCCGAGCGCATTCTCGGTCAGGTCCAGGAAGGCGTCGAGCGGCCGAAGGCTTCCATTACCTTCGAGATCGGCGAACAGGTCCGCGTTTCGGACGGCCCGTTCGCGTCGTTCAACGGCACGGTTCAGGATGTGGACGAAGAGCGTTCGCGCCTGAAGGTGGAAGTGTCGATCTTCGGCCGCGCGACCCCGGTCGAACTGGAATACGGTCAGGTCGAGAAGGTCTGATTTTTTTGAGATCGGAAGTCAGTCGGTATTGACTGACTTCTGCGCGGCGAAAGCCGCGAACCGCGTGGAAGGTGAGAGGGGTCTTAGCCGGGCCTTCGAGATCCGCACCACGCAACCGCAGCCGCCGGAGAAATCCGGCATCACTGGCCGGGCGACCGGTCATCAATGAAAGGCAGAGAGTTATGGCTAAGAAAGTTGCAGGCCAGCTCAAGCTTCAGGTCAAGGCAGGATCGGCAAACCCGTCCCCGCCGATTGGCCCGGCGCTTGGTCAGCGTGGCATTAACATCATGGAATTCTGCAAGGCGTTCAATGCCGCCACGCAGGAAATGGAAAAGGGCATGCCGATCCCGGTCGTCATCACCTATTACCAGGACAAGTCCTTTACCTTCGCGATGAAGCAGCCGCCCGTCAGCTACTTCCTCAAGAAGGAAGCGAAGATCCAGTCCGGCTCGAAGACGCCCGGTAAGGGCGCCGTCGCAGGCAAGCTGACCAAGGCTCAGGTCAAGGCGATTGCCGAAGCGAAGATGAAGGACCTGAACGCCGCGGATATCGAAGGCGCAATGGCCATGATCGAGGGTTCTGCCCGCGCCATGGGCCTGGAAGTGGTGGCGTAACATGGTAAAGCTTGCAAAGCGTATTCAGAAGATCCGCGAAGGCGTGGATCCGACCAAACTGGTCGCCCTTAACGACGCCATCTCGATGGTCAAGGAACGTGCGATCGCCAAGTTCGACGAAACGATCGAAATCGCCATGAACCTCGGCGTCGATCCGCGCCACGCAGACCAGATGGTCCGCGGTGTGGTCAATCTGCCGAACGGTACGGGCCGCGACGTTCGCGTCGCCGTTTTCGCTCGAGGCGTCAAGGCTGACGAAGCCAAGGCAGCCGGTGCCGACATCGTTGGCGCAGAAGAGCTGGTTGAAATCGTCCAGGGCGGCAAGATCGATTTCGATCGCGTTATCGCGACCCCGGACATGATGCCGCTCGTCGGTCGTCTCGGTAAGGTACTCGGCCCGCGCGGCATGATGCCGAACCCGAAGGTCGGAACGGTTACGATGGACGTTACCGGCGCGATCAAGGCTTCCAAGGGCGGCGCCGTCGAGTTCCGCGTCGAGAAGGCTGGTATCGTGCATGCCGGTATCGGCAAGGCTTCGTTCGACGCCAAGGCTCTTGAAGAAAACATCAAGGCTTTCGCTGATGCCGTCATCAAGGCGAAGCCGGCTGGTGCGAAGGGCAACTACCTCAAGCGCGTGGCGATCTCTTCGACCATGGGTCCGGGTGTCAAGATCGACCCGTCGTCGGTCACGGCCTCTTAACGAATTTCATCGGGCTCTGCCCGGTGGCAAGAATTCCGGCCTCGAAAGGGGCCGGAATATTCCGGAGAAATCCGGAATCCTGTCCGAGATTGCAGGTGGTTTTCCCTTAATCACTTTGGCCTGCATGAGACGGGTAAGACCCGAATTTCGATGAAGCCTGGCTTCATGGATTTGGTTCGAGCCTTGGATGCCTTGTGCCTTCGGCCTTTTGGCGCGAAGCGCGAGGGGACAGGATCCTCAAGCGCCGCTTGGGATCGCTTCTGATCCCGGGAGGCAAAGGCAACCCGGTGGGGTCCGTTTCACGGTCCCGCCAACTGGAGATAGGCAGTGGAAAGAGCGGAAAAACGCGAATTCGTCACGGAACTGAACGAAGTCTTCAAGGCTTCGGGCTCGGTTGTCGTGGCCCACTATGCTGGTGCCACAGTCGCGCAGATGAACGACTTCCGTTCGAAGATGCGCGCTGCTGGCGGCACCGTCAGAGTCGCGAAAAACCGCCTGGCCAAGATCGCCCTTCAGGGTACGGAAGCGGAAGGGATTTCCAATCTCTTCACCGGTCAGACGCTGATTGCATACAGCGCCGATCCGATCACCGCTCCGAAAGTCGTCGTGGATTTCGCCAAGGGCAACGACAAGATCGTTGTGCTCGGCGGCGCCATGGGAACAACCACGCTCAACGCCGATGCAGTCAAGTCGCTTGCGACCCTGCCGTCGTTGGACGAACTGCGCGCGAAGCTGCTGGGCATGATCCAGACACCGGCTACTCGCATCGCAAGCGTTGTTGCAGCACCGGCAAGCCAGCTTGCCCGCGTGTTTTCGGCTTACGCCAAGAAGGACGAAGCCGCTTAAGGCGGTTTTTCGCTGTTTATAGAAAACCGGTTCGAACCGAACAAAAGGAACTGAAAAAATGGCTGATCTCGCAAAGATCGTAGACGACCTCTCCTCGCTGACCGTTCTGGAAGCTGCAGAACTGTCAAAGCTTCTCGAAGAAAAGTGGGGCGTTTCCGCCGCTGCTCCGGTAGCTGTTGCTGCCGCTGCTGGTGGTGCTGGCGCTGCTGCTGCCGTTGAAGAAGAAAAGACCGAGTTCGACGTCATCCTCACGGATGCCGGCGCAAACAAGATCAACGTCATCAAGGAAGTCCGCGCTATCACCGGCCTCGGCCTCAAGGAAGCCAAGGACCTCGTTGAAGCCGCTCCGAAGGCTGTCAAGGAAGGCGTTTCCAAGGCTGAAGCCGCTGACCTCAAGAAGAAGCTTGAAGACGCCGGCGCAAAGGCCGACGTCAAGTAATCTTGAACTGCATCTGGGAGGCGGTGCTTACCGTCTCCCATTTGCCGTTTTTGTGAACGAATTACCCAAAAGCCGCGTGAAACCGGCTTTTGGGTAATGGGTTCTTCAAGAGCATAGTCTCGAACCGAAGCGCAGGGCGATCCGGCCATGTGGCTTCGGGAAGTGGGACGAGATTGAATTATCCATTGATCGACGGGATCGCCTGGCCAGCGGTTCCCGTCCGTTGCAGGCCCGGATGCAATTTTTGAAGGAGCGACGATGGCTCAGACCCTTTCGTTCAACGGTCGTAGGCGCGTACGCAAGTTTTTTGGTAAAATCCCCGAAGTCGCAGAAATGCCGAACCTCATCGAGGTTCAGAAGGCGTCCTACGACCAATTCCTGATGGTTGAAGAGCCCAAGGGCGGCCGCCCTGACGAAGGTCTCCAGGCCGTCTTCAAGTCAGTTTTCCCGATCACGGACTTCTCCGGCGCTTCGATGCTGGAATTCGTGTCCTATGAGTTCGAGCCGCCGAAGTTCGACGTCGACGAGTGCCGCCAGCGCGACCTAACCTACGCCGCGCCGCTGAAGGTCACCCTCCGCCTTATCGTGTTTGATATCGACGAGGATACCGGCGCGAAGTCGATCAAGGACATCAAGGAACAGTCCGTCTACATGGGCGACATGCCGCTCATGACGAACAACGGTACCTTCATCGTGAACGGCACCGAGCGCGTTATCGTGTCCCAGATGCACCGTTCACCGGGCGTCTTCTTCGACCACGACAAGGGCAAGAGCCATTCTTCCGGCAAGCTGCTCTTCGCCGCTCGCGTGATCCCGTACCGCGGTTCCTGGCTCGACATCGAATTCGACGCCAAGGACATCGTCTACGCCCGCATCGACCGCCGCCGCAAGATTCCGGTGTCGTCGCTGCTGATGGCCCTCGGCATGGATGGCGAGGAAATCCTCGATACCTTCTACACGAAGTCGCTCTACAAGCGCGACGGCGAAGGCTGGCGTATTCCCTTCCAGCCCGAAACGCTGAAGGGCGCCAAGGCGATCACCGAGATGGTAGACGCCGACACCGGCGAAGTCGTTGTCGAAGCCGGTAAGAAGCTGACCCCGCGTCTGCTCCGCACTCTCTCCGACAAGGGCCTCAAGGCTCTGAAGGCGACGGACGACGATCTCTACGGCAACTACCTCGCAGAAGACATCGTCAACTACTCGACGGGTGAGATCTATCTCGAAGCCGGCGACGAAATCGACGAGAAAACCCTGCCGGTCATCCTCGCCAACGGTTTCGACGAAATTCCGGTTCTCGGCATCGACCACATCAATGTCGGCGCCTACATCCGCAATACGCTCAACGCAGACAAGAACGAGAACCGCCAGGACGCGCTGTTCGACATCTACCGCGTCATGCGTCCGGGTGAACCGCCGACCATGGAATCAGCCGAAGCCATGTTCAACTCGCTGTTCTTCGATGCGGAGCGTTACGACCTCTCCGCCGTCGGCCGCGTGAAGATGAACATGCGCCTCGACCTCGACGTCGAAGACACCGTCCGCGTGCTACGCAAGGACGACATCCTGGCCGTGGTCAAGATGCTCGTCGAGCTGCGTGACGGCAAGGGCGAGATCGATGACATCGACAACCTCGGCAACCGCCGCGTCCGCTCGGTCGGCGAGCTGATGGAAAACCAGTACCGTCTCGGTCTGCTCCGCATGGAGCGCGCGATCAAGGAACGTATGTCCTCGATCGAGATCGATACGGTGATGCCGCAGGATCTGATCAACGCGAAGCCGGCCGCTGCCGCCGTTCGCGAGTTCTTCGGCTCCTCGCAGCTGTCGCAGTTCATGGACCAGGTCAATCCGTTGTCGGAAATCACCCACAAGCGCCGTCTTTCGGCACTTGGTCCGGGTGGTCTGACCCGCGAGCGCGCCGGCTTTGAAGTCCGCGACGTTCATCCGACCCACTACGGCCGTATTTGCCCGATCGAAACGCCGGAAGGCCCGAACATCGGTCTTATCAACTCGCTGGCGACCTTTGCGCGCGTCAACAAGTACGGCTTCATCGAGAGCCCATACCGCCGCATCATCGACGGCAAGGTGACGAACGACGTCCTTTACCTGTCGGCGATGGAAGAGGCGAAGTACTATGTCGCGCAGGCCAACGCCGAGCTCGACAAGGAAGGTTCCTTCGTTGACGAATTCGTCGTCTGCCGTCACGCCGGCGAAGTCATGCTCGCCCCGCGCGACAGCATGAACCTGATGGACGTCTCGCCGAAGCAGGTCGTTTCGGTCGCTGCCGCTCTCATCCCGTTCCTGGAAAACGACGACGCCAACCGCGCCCTCATGGGTTCGAACATGCAGCGTCAGGCAGTTCCGCTGCTGCGCGCTGAAGCACCGTTCGTCGGCACCGGCATGGAGCCGATCGTTGCTCGTGACTCGGGTGCTGCCATCGGCGCACGCCGCGGCGGTGTCGTCGACCAGGTCGACGCGACGCGTATCGTCATCCGCGCAACGGAAGACCTCGAAGCCGGCAAGTCCGGCGTCGACATCTACCGCCTGCAGAAGTTCCAGCGTTCGAACCAGAACACGTGCGTCAACCAGCGTCCGCTGGTCACCGTCGGTGACGTTGTCAACCGCGGCGACATTCTCGCGGACGGTCCGTCGACCGACCTCGGCGACCTGGCTCTCGGCCGCAACGCGCTCGTCGCGTTCATGCCGTGGAACGGCTACAACTACGAAGACTCGATCCTGCTTTCGGAGCGCATCGTTGCCGACGACGTGTTCACCTCCATCCACATCGAAGAATTCGAAGTGATGGCGCGCGACACGAAGCTCGGTCCGGAAGAAATCACGCGCGACATTCCGAACGTTTCGGAGGAAGCGCTGAAGAACCTCGACGAAGCAGGCATCGTCTACATCGGCGCCGAAGTTCAGCCGGGCGATATCCTCGTCGGCAAGATCACGCCGAAGGGCGAGAGCCCGATGACGCCGGAAGAAAAGCTCCTGCGCGCCATCTTCGGCGAAAAGGCGTCCGACGTCCGCGACACCTCCATGCGCATGCCGCCCGGCACCTACGGCACAATCGTCGAAGTGCGCGTCTTCAATCGTCACGGCGTTGAAAAGGACGAGCGCGCCATGGCGATCGAGCGCGAAGAGATCGAGCGTCTTGCCAAGGACCGCGACGACGAACAGGCGATCCTCGACCGTAACGTCTACGGCCGCCTGATCGAGATGCTCCGCGGCCAGATGTCCATCGCCGGCCCGAAGGGCTTCAAGAAGGGCGCGGAGCTTTCGAACGCAGTCGTTTCCGAATATCCCCGCTCGCAGTGGTGGATGTTCGCGGTCGAGGACGAGAAGGTCCAGAGCGAACTCGAAGCACTCCGCGGCCAGTACGACGAATCCAAGTCGCGCCTTGAACAGCGCTTCATGGACAAGGTCGAGAAGGTCCAGCGCGGCGACGAAATGCCTCCGGGCGTCATGAAGATGGTCAAGGTCTTCGTTGCTGTGAAGCGCAAGATCCAGCCGGGCGACAAGATGGCCGGCCGTCACGGCAACAAGGGTGTCGTGTCCCGCATCGTACCAGTCGAAGACATGCCGTTCCTCGAAGACGGCACGCATGTCGACGTCGTTCTGAACCCGCTCGGCGTGCCTTCGCGCATGAACGTCGGCCAGATCCTCGAGACGCACCTCGGCTGGGCTTGCGCCGGCATGGGCAAGCAGATCGGCGATCTGATCGAAGCCTACAAGGCGAACGGCAATATCGAGCCATTGCGCAAGACGATCGGCGACGTTGTCGGTGACGGTCCGAAGGCCGAACAGGTCAAGGACTTCGACGACGACTCGGTTCTGCGTCTTGCGGACCAGTGGAAGCGCGGCGTTTCGATTGCAACGCCGGTCTTCGACGGTGCCCATGAAGGCGATGTAAACGACATGCTGCGTCTGGCTGGTCTCAAGGACTCGGGCCA
This sequence comes from Rhizobium sullae, assembly GCF_900169785.1. Taxonomy (GTDB): domain Bacteria; phylum Pseudomonadota; class Alphaproteobacteria; order Rhizobiales; family Rhizobiaceae; genus Rhizobium; species Rhizobium sullae. Next base: position 10,148 of record NZ_FWER01000079.1, on the reverse strand, counting down.
GTCGACGCTGTACGACGGCCGTACCGGCGAGCAGTTCGACCGTCAGGTGACCGTGGGCTACATCTACATGCTGAAGCTCAACCACCTGGTCGACGACAAGATCCATGCCCGTTCGATCGGTCCTTATTCGCTAGTGACCCAGCAGCCGCTGGGCGGCAAGGCGCAGTTCGGCGGTCAGCGCTTCGGCGAAATGGAGGTCTGGGCTCTGGAAGCATACGGCGCAGCCTACACGCTGCAGGAAATGCTGACGGTGAAGTCGGACGACGTTGCCGGCCGCACCAAGGTCTACGAAGCCATCGTCCGGGGCGACGATACGTTCGAAGCGGGTATTCCCGAAAGCTTCAACGTTCTCGTCAAGGAAATGCGCTCACTGGGCCTTTCGGTCGAGCTGGAGAACTCGAAGGTCGAGGACCTGCAGCAGGCGAACCAGCTGCCGGACGCGGCCGAGTAACCACTTGATAGGGTGTGCGCCTTTAAGAGGCGCACACCGTTCCCGCCAAGGCCCCGCAACGTGTCGGCCGGGCAGGGACGTTTCTGCCGCATTGTGCGGTTATTGTCGTTTTGAGCGTTGGCGCGGCTCCCGGGATTTGCCGCCGACCATCGCAAGCCAAGGGCGCATTCGCCCATGAAGGAGACAGGCATGAACCAAGAGGTCATGAATCTTTTCAATCCGCAGGTGCCTGCACAGAATTTCGACTCCATCCGGATTTCGATCGCCTCTCCGGAGAAGATCCTTTCCTGGTCCTACGGTGAGATCAAGAAGCCGGAAACCATCAACTACCGCACGTTCAAGCCGGAACGCGACGGTCTCTTCTGCGCGCGCATCTTCGGGCCGATCAAGGACTACGAGTGCCTTTGCGGCAAGTACAAGCGCATGAAGTACAAGGGCATCATCTGCGAAAAGTGCGGCGTCGAAGTCACGCTGTCGCGCGTTCGCCGCGAGCGCATGGGCCATATCGAGCTTGCCGCGCCCGTTGCCCACATCTGGTTCCTGAAGTCGCTGCCGAGCCGCATTTCCACGCTGCTCGACATGACGCTGAAGGATGTCGAGCGCGTCCTCTACTTCGAGAACTACATCGTCACCGAGCCGGGCCTCACTGCCCTCAAGGAGCATCAGCTCCTCTCGGAAGAAGAGTACATGCTCGCCGTCGACGAATATGGCGAAGACCAGTTCACGGCGATGATCGGCGCTGAAGCCATCTACGAGATGCTCGCCTCGATGAACCTCGAGAAGATCGCCGGCGATCTGCGTTCCGAGCTTGCCGACACCACGTCGGATCTCAAGCAGAAGAAGCTGATGAAGCGCTTGAAGATCGTCGAGAACTTCATGGACTCCGGCAATCGTCCGGAATGGATGATCATGAAGGTCGTTCCGGTGATTCCGCCGGACCTGCGTCCGCTCGTTCCGCTCGATGGCGGCCGTTTCGCGACGTCGGACCTCAACGATCTCTATCGCCGTGTCATCAACCGTAACAACCGTCTGAAGCGCCTGATCGAGCTTCGTGCGCCGGGTATCATCATCCGCAACGAAAAGCGTATGCTGCAGGAATCCGTTGACGCGCTGTTCGACAACGGCCGCCGCGGCCGCGTCATCACGGGCGCCAACAAGCGCCCGCTGAAGTCGCTGTCCGACATGCTGAAGGGCAAGCAGGGCCGCTTCCGCCAGAACCTGCTCGGTAAGCGCGTCGACTATTCCGGCCGTTCCGTCATCGTGACCGGTCCGGAACTGAAGCTGCACCAGTGCGGCCTGCCGAAGAAGATGGCGCTCGAACTCTTCAAGCCGTTCATCTATGCCCGCCTCGACGCCAAGGGTTACTCCTCGACCGTCAAGCAGGCGAAAAAGCTGGTCGAGAAGGAAAAGCCGGAAGTCTGGGATATCCTCGACGAGGTTATCCGCGAGCATCCGGTTCTCCTGAACCGCGCACCGACGCTGCACCGCCTGGGCATCCAGGCCTTCGAGCCTATCCTGGTCGAGGGCAAGGCGATCCAGCTGCATCCGCTCGTCTGCACTGCCTTCAACGCCGACTTCGACGGCGACCAGATGGCCGTTCACGTGCCGCTGTCGCTCGAAGCCCAGCTCGAAGCCCGCGTCCTGATGATGTCGACGAACAACATCCTGCACCCGGCAAACGGTGCACCGATCATTGTTCCGTCGCAGGACATGGTTCTCGGCCTCTACTACCTCTCGATCATGAACCAGAACGAGCCGGGCGAAGGGATGGCCTTCTCGGACCTCGGCGAGTTGCATCATGCTCTCGAAAGCAAGGTCGTGACGCTGCACACCAAGATCCGCGGCCGCTTCAAGTCGATCGGCGAGGACGGCAAGCCGTACTCCAAGATCTATGAAACGACGCCTGGCCGCCTGCTCATCGGCGAACTACTGCCGAAGAACGGCAAGGTGCCTTTCGACATCTGCAACCAGGAAATGACCAAGAAGAACATCTCCAAGATGATCGACACGGTCTACCGTCATTGCGGCCAGAAGGACACGGTCATTTTCTGCGACCGCATCATGCAGCTCGGTTTCTCGCATGCCTGCCGCGCCGGCATCTCGTTCGGCAAGGACGACATGGTGATCCCGGATACCAAGGTGAAGATCGTCGGCGATACCGAAGCGCTCGTGAAGGAATACGAGCAGCAGTACAACGACGGTCTCATCACCCAGGGCGAAAAGTACAACAAGGTGGTCGACGCTTGGGGCAAGGCCACCGAGAAGGTCGCCGAAGAAATGATGGCCCGCATTAAGGCCATCGAATTCGACGAGGCAACCGGCCGTCAGAAGCCGATGAACTCGATCTATATGATGAGCCACTCCGGCGCCCGCGGTTCGCCGAACCAGATGCGTCAGCTGGGCGGCATGCGCGGCCTGATGGCCAAGCCCTCGGGCGAGATCATCGAAACGCCGATCATCTCGAACTTCAAGGAAGGCCTGACCGTCAACGAGTACTTCAACTCGACGCACGGCGCCCGCAAGGGTCTGGCAGACACCGCCTTGAAGACGGCAAACTCGGGCTACCTGACCCGCCGTCTTGTCGATGTCGCGCAGGATTGCATCGTCAACTCCGTGGATTGCGGCACCGACAAGGGCCTCACCATGACCGCCATCGTCGATGCCGGTCAGGTCGTCGCCTCGATCGGCGCACGCATCCTCGGCCGTACGGCGCTCGACAACATCGATCACCCGGTCACGGGCGAGCGCATCGTCGATGCCGGCAGGATGATCCTCGAGCCCGATGTCGTCGAGATCGAAAAGGCTGGTATCCAGTCGATCCGCATCCGTTCGGCACTGACCTGCGAAATCCAGACGGGCGTCTGCTCGGTCTGCTATGGCCGCGACCTCGCGCGCGGTACGCCGGTCAACATGGGCGAAGCAGTCGGGGTCATCGCGGCTCAGTCGATCGGCGAGCCGGGCACGCAGCTCACCATGCGTACCTTCCACCTTGGCGGTACGGCAACCGTGGTCGACCAGTCGTTCCTGGAAGCGTCGTATGAAGGCACGGTTCAGATCAAGAACCGCAACCTTCTGCGCAACTCCGAGGGCATCCTCGTTGCCATGGGCCGCAACATGACCGTGCAGATTCTGGACGAGCGTGGCGTTGAGCGCTCCTCGCAGCGCGTTGCCTACGGTTCGAAGCTCTATGTCGATGAGGGCGACAAGGTGAAGCGCGGCCAGCGTCTGGCTGAGTGGGATCCGTACACCCGCCCGATAATGACGGAACTGGCCGGTACCGTTCAGTTCGAAGACGTTGTCGACGGTCTCTCCGTTCTCGAAGCGACCGACGAAGCCACCGGTATCACCAAGCGTCAGGTCATTGACTGGCGTTCGACGCCGCGTGGTTCCGACCTCAAGCCGGCAATCGTCATCAAGGACGCAAGCGGCAACGTCGCGAAGCTTTCGCGCGGCGGCGATGCCCGCTTCCTGCTCTCGGTCGAGGCAATCCTTTCGGTCGAGCCGGGCCAGAAGGTGTCTCAGGGCGACGTGCTTGCACGTTCGCCGCTGGAAAGCGCCAAGACCAAGGACATCACCGGCGGTCTGCCGCGTGTCGCCGAATTGTTCGAAGCCCGCCGTCCGAAAGACCATGCCATCATCGCTGAGATCGATGGTACGATCCGCCTCGGCCGCGACTACAAGAACAAGCGCCGCGTTATCATCGAGCCGGCGGAAGACGGTGTCGAGCCTGTCGAATACCTGATCCCGAAGGGCAAGCCCTTCCACCTTCAGGAAGGCGACTATATCGAAAAGGGTGACTACATCCTCGACGGTAACCCGGCACCGCACGACATCTTGGCGATCAAGGGCGTGGAGGCTTTGGCCTCCTATCTCGTCAACGAAATCCAAGAAGTCTACCGCTTGCAGGGCGTTGTCATCAACGACAAGCACATCGAGGTGATTGTCCGTCAGATGCTGCAGAAGGTGGAAATCACCGATGCGGGCGACTCGACCTATATCGTCGGCGACAATGTCGACCGTATCGAGCTTGAGGACGTCAACGACGGCCTGATCGAACAGGGCAAGAAGCCTGCCTATGGCGATCCGGTTCTTCTCGGCATCACCAAGGCGTCGCTGCAGACGCCGTCCTTCATCTCCGCCGCTTCCTTCCAGGAAACGACGAAGGTGCTGACGGAAGCTGCGATCGCCGGCAAGACTGACGGCCTGCAGGGTCTCAAGGAAAACGTCATCGTCGGCCGCCTCATCCCGGCCGGTACCGGCGGCACCATGACGGCGATCCGCCGCATCGCCACGTCGCGCGACGAGATGATCCTCGAAGAGCGCCGCAAGGGCACGGGCGCGGATGCCGCAACCCCGATGCTCCAGGACATGGCCAGCGAGAATGCCCCTGCTGGCGAATAACCGGCAGCCTCGGCCCTAGAATTGAAAAACCGCCCGGATCACCCCGGGCGGTTTTTGTTTGGATTCGCGAGAGCATGAACGCCGGGGACGGTTCTCCTTTTTGGTTGGAAACGATTACCGGGTCGGCACCAGAGTAACTTATGGAGGTAGTTCACATGGCTCAGAAGGGCGCGCGCCTTGTCAATGAACGGGAGAATTTGCTCGATGCCGCTTTGGCCCGCGCGATGGCCGACATCGAGGCTGGTCGTGTTCGACCGGCAGGGGACATTTTTGCAGAGTTGAAGGATCGATATGAGCGCCTCGTGGGACGTACATATTCTGCACACGTCTTCAAGAGTGCGATAAACTAAGACGCGGATTAGTTAGGGAAGCTGGATGAGGCAGTTCTGCATTCCGTAACCGAGCTCGGTCTTTGCCGACGCTATGTCCATCCAGAAGAAGCGAAACAGAATCGGCTTGCCGCCGTCGAATGGCGTCATTTCGTGATGAAGCCAGGTGTCGGGGTAGGGGTCTGCGAGAGCTGCATGATAATAATGCCGCCGGTGGCAGATGGTGGTGCCGTTCTTGATGAAGCGATAATCGTCGATTGCAAGCGGACGAAGAAGGTTGCTCAGCGCAAGACCTGTTTCCTCGGCGAATTCGCGGGCCGCCGCTTGCGCAAGGTCTTCGCCGCGTTCGACTGTCCCACCCGGAACCTGCAGTTTGATCTCCGGAAAATCCGGCTCGTCGAAAACCAGGAGCCGGCCGCGCCAGGTGGCGTAGATCAGCACCTTTTGCGCATCCGGCATAGTCACCTCTCAGTTGAAGCGGATGATCGCGACTTCGCCGTCGAGCGCGCCCTGGTAGGCCGACGCATGTGGCTCTTCGTCCGGCGCGTCGGTCAGCATGCCGATCTGGTCGAGGTCGGCTTCGATGAAGCCCTCTTCGGCAAGCGCGTTCAGCGCCTCGCGCACCGCGCTGTCGTCGTCGGCCGCCTTCAGCATCACATGCAGGTCAACGCCCTCGGCGCCGTCAGACTCGTAGCCCTTGCCGATGATGATGAAGATCATCGGGCCCACGCTATTATTGTCGTTATCAGGCTTTTCGATCATTCATCGGTCCTTTGGCTCTGGCGATTCGAAAACGCGAATCTGCTTTGACAGGGCGTGCAGCCCGCGATCGCTGATTCCTTAGCCGTTTTTGCTGCGATGCCCAAGTTCAACTTGGCATGCGGCGTCCATTTCGTCTAAAAGCCTTCAAAGAGCGCACGGAGCCCGGGTTTCAAGGCGATCCGCCGAAGATTATTTATTAACCGGCCTTGACGAACCTGCGGGAAACCAGTAGTACCCGCGCCATCGGAACCCATGTGAGGCATGGCTGTCTGAGGCGTCTCGCCTTAGAGTTCTCCTCAAACAAGGTTCGAAACGCACGTTGAAGATATGATGCCTGCACGCATGACGCATGTCTTTTTTGCGTCCTCTGCCTTCGGTGGTCCATCTGCGCAAGCAGATCGGGCCACATTTTGCGCATTGACGTCAGTCGTGTGATCTTGCCGGAGACGGCGCGAGTTACGCCCGCAAGGGTTTGAAAGATAAACGTAAGGGATGGTTGAATGCCTACCGTAAACCAGCTGATCCGCAAGCCTCGCCAGGCAAGTGTAAAGCGTAACAAGGTTCCTGCACTGCAGGAAAACCCGCAGAAGCGCGGCGTTTGCACCCGCGTCTACACCACGACGCCGAAGAAGCCGAACTCGGCTCTGCGTAAGGTTGCCAAGATCCGCCTCACCAACGGCTTCGAAGTCATTGGTTACATCCCCGGCGAAGGCCACAACCTTCAGGAGCACTCCGTCGTCATGATCCGTGGCGGCCGCGTGAGGGACCTTCCGGGTGTCCGTTACCACATCATCCGCGGCGTTCTCGATACCCAGGGTGTCAAGAACCGCAAGCAGCGCCGTTCGAAGTACGGTGCGAAGCGTCCGAAGTAATTCGGGTTTGGTTTTCCGGCGCTGCGCGAGGTTCTCCGCGTGGTAAAGCGCCTTAACAGTTGAAGAGACGAGAAGTATGTCCCGACGTCACAGAGCAGAAAAGCGCGAAATCAACCCGGACCCGAAGTTCGGCGATCTGGTTGTCACGAAGTTCATGAATGCCATCATGCTCGACGGCAAGAAGTCCGTTGCTGAAAACATCGTATACGGCGCATTCGACGTCGTGCAGGGCAAGTCCAAGCAGGAGCCGGTTACGGTTTTCCATGCTGCGCTCGACAACATAGCCCCGCACGTTGAAGTCCGCTCGCGCCGCGTTGGTGGTGCGACCTACCAGGTCCCGGTCGACGTCCGTCCGGAGCGCCGTCAGGCTCTCGCCATTCGCTGGCTCATCGCTGCTGCCCGCAAGCGCAACGAAACGACCATGGTTGACCGCCTTTCGGGCGAGCTTCTCGATGCATCCAACAACCGCGGCAGTGCCGTTAAGAAGCGCGAAGACACGCACAAGATGGCTGACGCCAACCGTGCATTCTCGCACTATCGCTGGTAATTCCGCACGGTATCGAAAGGCAGTCCACAATGGCCCGCGAATATAAAATCGAAGACTACCGCAATTTCGGTATCATGGCGCACATCGACGCCGGCAAGACCACGACCACCGAGCGTATTCTTTACTACACCGGTAAGTCGCACAAGATCGGCGAAGTCCACGACGGCGCAGCCACGATGGACTGGATGGAGCAGGAGCAGGAGCGTGGCATCACGATCACGTCCGCGGCTACCACGACCTACTGGAAGGGCCGTGACGGCAAGACGCGCCGCTTCAACATCATCGACACCCCTGGCCACGTCGACTTCACCATCGAAGTCGAGCGTTCGCTGCGCGTTCTCGATGGTGCCATTGCGCTTCTCGACGCCAACGCCGGTGTCGAGCCGCAGACGGAAACCGTCTGGCGCCAGGCCGAGAAGTACAATGTTCCGCGCATGATCTTCTGCAACAAGATGGACAAGACCGGTGCGGACTTCTATCGCTCGGTCGAGATGATCAAGACACGTCTCGGCGCAACGGCTGTCGTCATGCAGCTGCCGATCGGTGCGGAGACGGAATTCAAGGGCGTTGTCGACCTGATCGAGATGAACGCTCTCATCTGGCGCGACGAGTCGCTCGGCGCGCAGTGGGACGTCGTCGAAATTCCGGAAGATATGAAGGCCAAGGCTGAAGAATATCGTGAAAAGCTGATCGAGACGGTTGTTGAGATCGACGAGGCCGCGATGGAAGCCTACCTCGAAGGCAACATGCCCGACAACGATCAGATCCGCGCGCTCGTTCGCCGCGGCACCATCGACGTCAAGTTCCATCCGATGTTCTGCGGTACTGCCTTCAAGAACAAGGGCGTTCAGCCGCTGCTCGACGCAGTTGTCGATTACCTGCCGTCGCCGCTCGACATTCCGGCGATCAAGGGTATCGACGTGAAGACGGAAGCTGAAATCGAGCGTCACCCCGATGACAGCGAACCGCTCTCCATGCTCGCCTTCAAGATCATGAACGACCCCTTCGTCGGTTCGCTCACGTTCGCCCGCATCTACTCCGGCAAGCTCGAGAAGGGCGCGTCGGTCATGAATACGGTCAAGGACAAGCGCGAGCGCGTCGGCCGCATGCTGCAGATGCACTCCAACTCACGCGAAGACATCGAAGAAGCCTTCGCCGGCGACATCGTCGCGCTCGCAGGCCTCAAGGAAACCACGACTGGCGATACGCTCTGCGATCCGCTGAAGCCGGTTATCCTCGAGCGCATGGAATTCCCCGAGCCGGTCATCCAGATCGCCATCGAGCCGAAGACCAAGGGCGACCAGGAAAAGATGGGCCTTGCGCTCAACCGTCTGGCTGCCGAAGATCCGTCCTTCCGTGTGAAGACGGACCAGGAATCGGGTCAGACGATCATCGCCGGCATGGGTGAACTTCACCTCGACATCATTGTCGACCGCATGCGTCGCGAGTTCAAGGTTGAAGCGACCGTCGGTGCGCCGCAGGTTGCCTACCGCGAAACCATCACGAAGAAGCACGAAGAAGACTACACGCACAAGAAGCAGTCCGGTGGTACCGGCCAGTTCGCACGCGTCAAGATCGTCTTCGAACCGAACCCCGAAGGCGACGACTTCAAGTTCGAGTCCAAGATCGTCGGCGGTGCTGTTCCGAAGGAATACATCCCGGGCGTCCAGAAGGGCATCGAAAGCGTTCTGTCCTCTGGTCCGCTGGCTGGCTTCCCGATGCTCGGCGTCAAGGCGACGCTCATCGACGGTGCCTACCACGACGTCGACTCGTCCGTGCTCGCGTTCGAAATCGCTTCCCGCGCCTGCTTCCGTGAAGCAGCGAAGAAGTCCGGCGCTCAGCTGCTCGAGCCGATGATGAAGGTCGAAGTCGTCACGCCGGAAGATTACGTCGGCGACGTCATCGGCGACCTGAACTCCCGCCGTGGTCAGATCCAGGGCCAGGAGAGCCGCGGTATCGCTGTCGTCATCAACGCCAACGTTCCGCTGGCGAACATGTTCAAGTACGTCGACAACCTGCGCTCCATGTCGCAGGGCCGCGCTCAGTACACGATGACCTTCGATCACTACGCGCCGGTCCCGTCGAACGTCGCAACTGAAATCCAGGCAAAGTATTCCGGTCAGAAGTGACCGGAATACCAATTGACCGATAACAAGAATTAGATCCCTTCGGGGACTAGCAGAATGGAGAGCCGGAAATGGCAAAGAGTAAGTTTGAGCGCAACAAGCCGCACGTTAACATCGGCACGATCGGCCACGTTGACCACGGCAAGACGTCTCTGACGGCGGCGATCACGAAGTATTTCGGCGAATACAAGGCGTATGACCAGATCGACGCTGCACCGGAAGAAAAGGCCCGCGGCATCACGATCTCGACGGCGCACGTCGAATACGAGACGGCTGCCCGCCACTACGCGCACGTCGACTGCCCCGGTCACGCCGACTACGTGAAGAACATGATCACCGGTGCGGCGCAGATGGACGGTGCGATCCTGGTGTGCTCGGCTGCTGACGGCCCGATGCCGCAGACCCGCGAACACATCCTGCTCGCCCGCCAGGTCGGCGTTCCGGCGATCGTCGTGTTCCTGAACAAGGTCGACCAGGTTGACGACGCCGAGCTTCTCGAGCTCGTCGAGCTGGAAGTGCGCGAACTTCTGTCGTCCTACGACTTCCCGGGCGACGACATCCCGGTGGTCAAGGGTTCGGCGCTGGCCGCACTTGAAGATTCCGACAAGACGATCGGCGAAGACGCGATCCGCGAGCTGATGGCCCAGGTCGACGCCTACA
>NZ_FWER01000083.1 GCF_900169785.1 Rhizobium sullae | reverse complement strand
AGGCTAAGGCAGATGCGCGATGACAGCCGAGGGATCCTCATGTATGGTTGCCGCCCGGCGGGGTGCCGGCATCAAGGAGGACTTCGGTCCGATGCACGGTTCAATGGTAGCGTGGGCAAAGTGGGAGTTCGCGGATGCTTGAGTTGTCGGCCTTGGAGCCTGAATGCTTCTACTGGGCAAGACGCAGGGAAACCGGAGGCGCCTGGGAGATCGTGCAAATTTCAACGGTGTTTGGCGCCGCTCGCGACTATTGGACCGTCGCCAGGACCGGATCGGATGTCCACCAGATGGTGGACGACTACGAGTTTCTGGTGAGAATTGCACTGCCGGAGGCCGATATTACTCCTCTATCGCAGGCCGCCGAGTAAGCACCGACGGTGGAAAGGCCGACTGCGGCCTGCAACCGTGACGAATTCTTTTTTCTCGGATGTGCGGTTGGGGTCTTCGGTCAATCAGGCGGGGCAGACGACTTGGTGCGCGTCGNGACGAATTCTTTTTTCTCGGATGTGCGGTTGGGGTCTTCGGTCAATCAGGCGGGGCAGACGACTTGGTGCGCGTCGTTGTCAGAGATTTCGGTACGACGCCGAGCCGCAGCCGGCCGGTTCCAACCCTAGCGTACCGCGACCGACGCTTCGCCTTCAAACTGTTCATCTGCAATTGCATCGTCGAGAAGCTGGATGTCTTCGCGAACAATGCTGCTGAGACTGCCTAGAAGGTCAGCCAGCTCGAAGTCACGATCCTCTGCGGCCTTTGCGGCTCGTGCCTCGGCCTTGGCGGAGTCGGGACGACCTTGCGCGGTTGGTGGGCCGCAGCTGGAAGCTGGAGGCGGATCTGGGGCCGAGAGCGGACGATCGGCTTTTTGGTATGGAGAGTACGGAAAGCCACCGTTCCGCTACGACTTCGGAAGAGACAGCCTGCGGGTGGTGAACACGCTCGGAAACCGCTAGTCTCCGTAATCATTTTTTGCGGGGTTAAGATAAAGCTTAAACTACTGATCGACACGTCGGTGTGGCTGGATCTCACGAAAGACCCGCGCCACCTACCGTTACTGGACGCCCTATTCGCGATGACAAAGGCAGGCGATGTTGAACTGATCCTGCCACAGATGATCCTCGATGAATTCGCCCGCAATCGGGAGCGGGTGATAGCGTCCAGCCGCGCCAGCCTGTCAAGTCACTTCAAACGGGTAAAGGACGCAATCGCGCAGTTCGCACCAGAGGACGAACGAAACGAAGTTCTCAAGCAGTTGAACGAGATTGATCATCGCATCGCCACTGGCGGTGAAGCCGTGAATGAAGCGGTTGGCCTGATCGAGAAGCTGTTCACAACGACCGAACCGATCCCCATCAGCGAGAGCGTAAAGGCTCGTGCAGCGGACCGCGCCATTGCAAAGGTTGCGCCGTTCCACCGACAGATGAACGGTATCGGCGACGCTATAATCATTGAGACATATATCGACGCATTCGCGGAGCGGGAAGGCGACGACGTGCTTGCGTTTGTCACGCACAACATCCACGACTTCAGTCAGAAGGGCGCCGACACGCGCTTACCGCACCCGGATCTCGCGGCCCTCTTCGATGGAGCGCACTCACTCTACTCAACCAACCTTGGCACACTCCTGAACGAGTATGCCAGCGACCTAATCGAGGAGATCACCTTCGACCGAGAATACAGCCAAGAGTCTCGGGCACTGTCCGAACTGCTCGAAGCTGAAGACAAGTTGACGACGCAGATTTGGTACGGCCGCAAGTGGGGTATCATCGCCGCAGTCGAGAGCGGCAAACAGAAGCGGGTTCCAAGGGAGATCTGGGAGGCTGGCACACCCGGAGAGCGGCGCGGCATGATCGTAGACGAGATATGGGACGGCATGATCGCCGCCATGAAGTCCGCTGAAGAGCAGTATCCCGGCGAACTGGGCCCATGGACCGATTTCGAGTGGGGAATGCTCAGCGGCAAGCTATCCGCTATTCGTTGGGTACTCGGCGACGAGTGGGACATGCTAGACACTTGAGCCGTTTATAACCGACAATCCCTATCCTCCCGGAAGGCAGAATAGCTGGTGCCTAAGCTGAGCGGCTTTGACACGTAGTGAATGGCCGCCTTCGACTATGTCGACTCTGAAAGGCGCCAGTTCTGTCCACCCAATCGCGGCCGGTCAAGGGGGTCCGGCTAGGGGCCGGAAGGAGACAGACTGTTTGCGGGAGTCGATTGACCAAAGCTGACGTTCGTCTTGCGGCACCATTTTTCATTTGAGAAAGCGAACTTCCGGCAATGGGTCTTCATCAAGCTCTGCTTTCAGTTGTTCTAGCTCCGAGCAATGATGCGATAGCATTTTCGAGAGACGATGCACCTCTCTGCGCACAGTGGGCAGTTCGGCCATCGCGGGAACCTCCAAATTCTTCTGGTCGTAGCGATACTCATTGAGAACATGTGGTAATGCACTTGAAAGGCGTTCAATATCATCGCCATTCAGTTGGCCACGTTCGAACATGTCACCCAGCAGATTCAGAGTAGAGCTCAACCCCGGTTGAGTCCGCTGTTCACAGGCGTGGAGCAACAGCTCTTTGATATCCCTGGGGAAGTTTGCGTCTGCCGAGGCGTTTTTGATAACCTGCTTGACGGCAATAAAGGTGGGATACACGCTTGACGGCTCTCGGCTGGCCATCGCGTACCGAATTTGTTTGAAGGCTACGGATTGATGATCTGGCCACAGGCGCGACACCTGAAATGCCGTTGCGGCCAAGGATGGGATGTGTGGCAATTTCTCTGGGGCCTTCAACAGTCTAGCGACATCCTCCGGCAGGTCTTCAGCCTCCAGGCGAGGTAGCAGACTCCGCGCCAAGACCTCACCTATTTCACGTCCTGTCGCTTGGTCGTGCACTCCATCTCCCAACAGATCTCGGATCATTGGACTCTTCTCTTCTGTCGAAGCCGGCGTCCACCCCAGACAGCTCTTGACACACGAAACGAGTGCTTCCTTTGGAATAACAGCCTCTGTTCTGTCCAATCCAGCGCGGAGGTTCATCAATATTTCATGACCGATTTGCCCACTCACCACTCCGCCGACAATCTTTTCAATAAACAAGGCTTCCGCGCCCGCCTTGCCGGGTAACTCCAAAAATATCCATGGATGCAGCTCTGTATCGGACGGCCATCCGCCTTCTTCGCGCCGCGCCCAAATCGCGGTATCCAACGACTTGGTCTGATCCTCGGTCAGTTTTCCTGCTCGATGGAAGATATGAAGTCGCTTTAGCGCCCTGCCGCGATCTAGTTTCGCCCCGTCTCTTACTAAAGCGATCAGCGAATTGATCCGAGCGGCGTTGTGCGCAGAGACGTCAAATTTCTGCGCATCTGCCTCTGAAAAATCGTCAAAAACTTCAGGCCAGTCTCGTTCAATTCCTTGTGCCCCAGCCTCACCTGGCGTCTTCAAATGCAGGGCTAGATCCATAGCTTTTTGGCGTTCATCTGCCTCCATGGCTTCGACGGCACCTTCTAGTATCGCACCACAGGCCGAGTAGCTTATCCACGAAAGCGTGGAACGATTGAGCAGGTTGACAATCCACTGAAAGACTTCGAGGGCCCGAGTCGCTGATGCGCGGACAACAACCCTTGCTAAAAGCTCCAGGAGAAATACCAAATGATTCTCCGCCCCGAAGCGATCCCGCAATATGCTGAGCCTGTCTATGCGCCGTGGGATCACTGAAAGAAAGTGCTGTACGGCAGGATCGCTCAGCCGAGCGACTTGCATGCGGGGTATGATCCGATCGAGTATCTTTTTTTCCGATCCTCGATATCGAGCGAAAAAGGTTAGAAGGTCGCCTTCATCATGTTTTGTAATCGCCCGATAGGCTGTCTCCAGACGCGTCGAGAAGACATTGAAACTAGCTATGTGTTCGGGGGCACCTGTCCGCTCGATTAGCTCAAGCAGGCCATAGAATGGACACTCGTCGTCGCCACCAAGGCGTCTGGTGCCGCCCGGACTGTAGCGACCAGATTTGAAAGAAAGCTTCCATTGCTCGGCATCGCTGCGATTTCTATCAATTCTTTCCGATGCGCGCACCTCCAAGCGTGAGATGGTATCCCAAGGGTCGGCTCTTGCTGCAACGTAGCGCATACGCGTTTCGTCGCTCTCATCCTCAGGAAAAGAGAAGTGATCGTCGCTTAACGCAGAGTGGGAAACTCGATGGAACATGGCGGCCCACCCTTCCAAGGAAGTCAACCAGGCGGATTTCGGAGCCGACAGCAGCTTCTGACGAATGCCTAGCAGCGCGGCTTGATACAGCTCTGCTGCCTCACGGTGGCAAAACAGTGTTGCCAACAGCCCTGCGCGTCGCATCATCCAGATCGGCTCGTCACTTTTGAGTGCAATCGCGGCTTTCAGAACTATCTCGTCATCCCAATCTAAAAGGGCGCGTTGCCCTGTTTCATACGCGTGATGCAGAGTAGCCTGGCTGCTTTCGATTGTTTCCAATCTTACCATCCAACGCGTCCACTCATCCCATTTTTGATAACGACGCCATTCCGCTGCGATCGAAGCGCAAAGATCGACTTTCTCTCGCTTTGTTAAATTTTGCTCTGCACTCTCAAAATGGGTGTCCGCATCTCGCATGTCTTCCAGGTTGAGCCAAATCCCAGCGGTCCGGTGACGCCAAATCCGTTCCAGAGAAAAGCGCAAATGAGCCTCGGCAGGCTCGGCGGTATTTCGTACAGTTGGAAAACTATAGCGAAGCTGGTGTGTTTCGCGATTTGGACCAACTATCCAGCCAGGATAAGTGCTTCTTTCCTTCGCCCAGGCCTTTGCAACTTCCGCACGGGTCGGTCTATCCTCGTCCTTTGCAACAGCCGACTGAGAAAACTTGTCTGGACCCTTACTCCAAGCGTAAGGCGAAGGCGGTTTTGAAGCCAACAAAGCCGCAAAGAGAAGTTCGAGCGCCCTCTCCTGCTGCTCATCGCGGTGTATATCTTTAACCAGTGGTGCCAGATCTATAGGAGTTACATTTCGCCGTTCGAGGAGCGCCCTTGAAACTGGTGATAGTTTCAACACTCCGACGAGCCGAATACGACGAGCGGACACATTGAGGGTGTCGCGAACCCACCCGCTCCAGGCCAAGAAATTTGGGTCGACGCCGGAAAAGCCGATAAGGCAAAGGTCATGTTCAAGCATGACTTGTTGAGCGAGGTTGACAAATGGCGCAAATCGAACTGGATAAGTTCGATAGTCATCTTCGGTAAATATGAAGGGCTTGTGGGATGGCATTGAGCCATGCAGCTTTACAATCCGAGGCTGCGCCCGATGTGCGATGTCTTGCACAGTCCGCACACAGCTATAGATTCGATCAGGCGTTTGCGGCTTCGTGCGCTCGAGCAACGTGTCCCAGTTTGTCGTGAGAACGTCGCGCCATGGAAATTCCAAGAGCTGCTTGTGCAGCGGTCCTGGCTCCCACTGGCTGTCCGCAATTAGACGACGGATTAATTGATCCATCCCGTTTTCGCCATGAAGCGTCTGGTATTCCTGAGCGAGTCTCAAGGCATCAGGTCCGGTTCCTTGGACGTATCCTAAGGCCGCTTCCATCGCCGTTTTAAAGGTGCTCCAAAGCGGAGGAATTGGGCTATCCGTTTCGCGAGTGCAAACCCGGCTGAAGCCCGCACCGACCATGACAGCGGCTTCATTCTGCCAGAGAGCACTAGCAAAGGCCTCAAACGCTGAAAAGTCTGGAAGATCACGAAAGCTGTTCAGAATTGCCGATGCGGCATCGTCTATCATGATGTAGTCCATGTGTTCTTATCGAGTAATGCAACTTTGCATAGCAGCGGTAGAGACAAAGGCCTAGAAAAGATTTAAAACTAATTAGTAGGTATGCATTTTCTGGCGCTCTGGGAGACCTCGCTACAGCGCTGAACGAAGCCTTGAACGGCTGTTCTTCGTGCGGGTTCAAGTACAAGTAATGGTGAACGACCGGCATGAAGGCGCAATGCGGATCGGCGGCTGCCGACACCCATTACTGCCATTGGCAGCTGAGCTCGTCATGGCCGCTTTGGCAGCAAGACGCGACCCAGTAATCGATCATCGATCTGGCGAGCTGATCGAGCCGTCGGCGTCGGCGGTGGACTCCGAAGGGTCGGGCCCCGACGCCGAGCCGAGCATCTTACCCCATTGCCCAGGAACGTGCAGGAAGCCTTTCTCTTTGCTCGTGTTCCGCCGGCTCCAAGACGCATGCCGGGCCGCCGAAAAGCTCGGCATGTCCAGATGAATGGAGATCGTTGCTTCGGCAGTCGTCCTGAGCGACCTTGTATGATCAAAGTCAGCGAACTCGGCATGTCTTCCGCCGACCGACTTCCACGTATTCGAAAGCGGCCCCCAGGTCCGAAGCAATTCGTGCCCAGTCAGCAGCAAAACCCGGTTGCGCGGTCCGCCGTTCGGCGCAAGTTTCCGCGTCCAACGCACGAGCCGTCGCAGCAACAACTTTTCGCCTTCGGTGAACTCGTTCCTCAACACCGATACCGCGAGGTAGCAGCCGGGAAATTGAAGAGCGAGATCCTGCAGTCTGACGATGTCCTTGGGTTTGAGGGTGTCGCCCTCGCTGAATGACTTGGCTTCCCCAAAGATGATGTCGGGGTCGTGTTTCTCGTCAAAGCCTTCCGCCCGGTGCAGCGCGACATAGTCGGCCTCGATACTCTTACCGTCCCTGACGAGTTGAACGGCGGTGATGAAGTTGAGGGATCCGATGTGGTTATTGAGCTCGTCGATCGCCCGGAGCGCGAGGACTGCGCCATAGGCGCCCTTTGCGTAGTCCTGCACCGAGAACGGCCCCGATACACGATATGCCCACTTTCGAGCGCCGCTGTCGGCGTTTTGCGGGAAGGGGTATTCCTTCAGGCATCGGCTGCAGGACAGGGCATAGCCCAGCTTGTCCACCGGGTCCCAGTTGACATGAAGACAATTGGTGCAGCGGGTCTCTAACCCCAGAACGATAACATTCCGCTTGGTGAAATGCTCTATGTCGCCCCGCCCGTAGTCCCGTTCCTTTCTCTTGTTGACCAGATCGGCCCACTGCTTGATTGACCGCGATCGCGGAGGAAATTCCTCCTGCATTTCCTCGGTCTCGTTGCTCCGTCTCCGTATGGCGCCCGCCATGTCGTTCATGGTCCGCAGGATCTCTTCATCCGCGATGAGGTGGGCTCCCCCAAGACCGCCGAGCTGATCGAGCACGTGTTTGGCGATATGACCCGGCTCCGACAACGAGACGGAATAGCCCGCCCTGGTAAGAATTCCGGTGATTGCCTTCTCTTGCGTTTCGAACTGCAGGAATGAGGAGAGACCAACGTACTCCTGACCGATACTCCAACCCTCCGTGCCGATCAGCACGTCTCCCATACCGAGGGATAGCCGCGGGTGAGAGCGATCGTAGGTATTGTAGGGGTAGATCGTCGCCAGGTTGGTTCGGCCGTAGTTAGAGACCTTGAGGCTGTTTACCCACCGAAGGTGCCCCGCCCCGTACCGGGCTGCGAAATCGGGACGCAAAGGTTCGAAGGTTGTGCTCAGATGGTCGCTAGACCGGTCCACTTCCAGGCTCACCTGCTTTTCGTGGACGAACAGCCGCAGGCGCTCGGGCGCATTCATCATTCCTTCGCCGGGTGCGTCCCAAATGCGATCACGCCAATGCTTGATCGTCAGCGAGTGGTTGTGACCGCGCGCCGGCGGCAGACCTGGCTTTAGGGTCTGAATCGTGTGTTGCCTCGCATCGTCGGAGATGCCTCGCGCGAACTCGAGGGTTGCGGAGTGCATGATACCCGAGGGGTTTCCCTCCAATGGCCGATATTCCGCTTTGCAAAGCGCCTGGATATCGGTAGCGAGTTCCGCGACCCAGCTGATCGGAAGAGGTAAGAGTGGAGCCGGCTCGCTTCTCAGGTTCCACAGGTCGATGATGTCCGTGGTCTTGGATGGGTCAAAAACGAAGAACTTGAGGCCGTGCTGCCAGCTCCGCTCAGGCTCGATGCCGTGGGATGATGGGTCGAACGGTTTCGTCGTGCCCTTGAGATAGACATGGCGCCAAGTCTGGGGGCTCCACGGCATGGGCTCTGGCCTAAAAACTTCATTGTAGCTCGAAGCGAAATATCGCTGGTCGTCTTCGGTGGGAAAAACGCCGAACATGGCTTCGGCAGCTCCAGTCGACGGAGGCTTCTCGACAACCATTGCCGACCTCGACTCGCGTCGTATGAAGCGCTCTTCGCGATCATAGAGTTCTGCGAGCGCATCAGTGATGGGTAACCCGAATTTCAGCTCGGCCCAGGACTTGTTCGGATCGGACGAAAGCAGTTCGTCAAGCGTAACCGAACGATTGCCGATAACTCCTCGTAGGCTCTCAAGTCCCAGATCCTCAAGCAGGCCGGGCTTGGCCTCCACGAAGGCGTCGGGTTCGAAGAACCGTATGTAGCCGCGTGCGATGTCCACGCCAGTCTTGTCGCCCTGAAATTCCCCGGCCCATGCCCTGGGTGGCTTGCGGAACACAGGGATGATGGGGTTGTATCGGCCGCCCCACATGCATGTGGAGATACGCATGAAGCGGATGATCGAGGCGCGGTCGGTTGGGCTGACCAAAAGGGCGACGCGTGTCGGGCGGAGCCGAATGTTAGCGGTGATCTCTGCCATATGGGGAAATTCCTGACGCCGGGCGTTACAAGTTCAGACCTCCCGGAATTAGGGTGTTCTTCAAGGATTGCGCCCCCATTCTTCAAAAAGCCGGTGGAAATTCTTGGCTGCCATAGTGGACGTAACTTTCCACGAGCTGATTATAAACAATATGCCGGCATTTCTGCCGCGAAGCGGACAATAATCACTGACGAGTCCGATGACAACGTTCCACCCCGTCATCGACATCCGGACTGCGCAAACCGAGTGGCAGTTTTCGGGAAATCGTAGAAGCTGTCTGAGTGACGGAAACGCGGGCGCGAACCCGTCGTTGAACGCGTTAATCGCAAATGTCCGCAGTGGGCTCGACAGCGAGCGAGCTTTTAAAAGTCTTGAAAGGATGCCAAGCCCAGACCTAGGCGTCTGTCACCAAAATCATTGAAAATTCCGGCTCTTGATCTTCAGCGTGTCGATAGGAAGATCCGGCACGAACAATTCTCGTGCACGAAGTCCGGGTGGCGGCCGCTCACGGGAATCGGCGCTTCCGTGCGAGCCATGGGCGAACTCATCGCCGCGGCCGGTCGGCGGCCGGAATGCTCCGTCGCGTTCGGCAAGGCTGGACAGATCGGCCGAGAGATCGAAGAGCTGCTGGGCGACCAGGTGCACCACATCCCCTTCCCGCTGGATCTTGCCGTTGATCGCCATCATGCTGGCGCCGAGCACGACCCGGCGCGACCGCTCGAAGAGCTTTGGCCAGACGACGATGTTGTCGATACCGGTCTCATCCTCGATCGTGATGAACATCACGCCCTTTGCCGAACTTGGCCGCTGGCGCACCAGCACCAGGCCGGCCGCCATCAACCATTGTCCGTCGCGCGCCGTCGCCGCCTCGGCACAGGTGACGATCCGACGCCTGGTGAGGTCACCGCGCAGAAAACTCAAGGGGTGCTGTCGGAGCGTGAGGCCGGTATGGCTGTAATCCTCGACGACGTTGCGGCCTTCGGTCATCTGACGCAGCTCGACGTCCGGCTCCTGCTGTTCGGCAATCGCCCGCGCCTCCCGCTCCACCGCGGCAGTGAACAGCGGCAGCGGCTCGTCGCGCAGCGCTTTAATCGCCCACAGCGCATCTCGTCGCTCCAGACGCAGTGACGGCAGGAAGGCGTCGGCTTCGGCAAGCTCTACGAGCGAGGCGACGGGTACACCGGATCGCCGCCACACATCGTCAACCGATGCAAAGGGTTCATCGGCGCGAGCGGCGACAATGCGTGCCGCAAGCATTGAATTCGACGAAGACGAAGTCTTTCTCACCTTCTTTCCTCTCTCGGTTAGCGAGGGATGCCTGGGTCAGTTTTATCATGGAGGATTTTCCAATGCCCCATGATCCCGAAACACCGATTGAAATTGGGCGCCCCCGCGCCTGGACGATGATTTCCGCTACGGTGTCGGCCACTCCCGAAAAATTAAGGAAGTCTTTTTCAGTTTCATTATCTGCCCACATTCAAGGCCTCCCCCGTCGCGCCTGTCGATAGTAAAAGCATCGCATCGAAACGTTGCACCGATGATTCGCCTTGCCCTACATTTGCAACGTATTGTTCGCGCCAAAGCTGTGTCAATTTGGAAATTCTTGCCTCGCCGGAAATAGGGAAGTCGATGTACATCGAGAAGGTCAAGATAAAGAACTTCAAGTGTTTCGAAGGCTGGTTCGCCGCCGATTTCAATCGGGGCGTCAACATCATCGTCGGCAACAACGAGGCCGGAAAATCCACGCTGCTCGAAGCTATCCATCTATGCCTGACGGGTATGCTGAACGGGAAATACCTGCGCAACGAACTATCTCCCTATCTTTTTAACCGGAAGGTCGAGCGGGCGTATCTGGACAGCATCGCCGCGAAAGAACCTCTCGATCCGCCGGAGATCCAGATCGAGCTGTTTCTCGGCGGTGATGGCGATGCGTTAGAAGACCTGCGCGGAAACGGGAACTCCGAGAAAAACGACAAGGCTCGCGGCCTTCTCTTCTCGATCGAGTTCGACAAGAAATATGACGGTGCCTATACCGAGTTGCTGAAGAACAGGGAGATCAACTCGATACCCTTGGAATTCTATCAGGTGCAATGGTCGGAATTCTCCCGCCAACCGGCGATGTCTCGCACCATTCCCATCAAATCGGCCCTCATCGATTCAACAAGCACGCGTGTGCAGAGCGGTTCGGATATGTACATCTCCCGCATCGTCAGAGAGTTTCTGGACGACAAGGAACGTGTTGCGATATCCCAAGCCCACCGCAAACTGAAAGACACCTTCAAGGCCGACGGCAATGTCGGCGCCATCAATGAAAGATTGGCGGAAGCGGCGAAGATCAGCCGAAAAAAGGTCAGCATCTCGGTCGATATGTCGTCTCATAATGCCTGGGAAAACAGCCTCATGACTTATATCGAGGATGTGCCCTTCCACTATATCGGCAAGGGCGAGCAGTGCATCGTCAAAACGCGCCTCGCGCTGAGCAGCAAAAAGAACAGCGAAGCGACCGTATTGCTGATCGAGGAGCCGGAAAACCACCTCTCGCACTCGAAGCTCAACCAGCTCATCAGCGATATCAGCACCGATAATAGCGGCAAGCAGGTCATCATCACCACGCATAGCAGCTTCGTCGCGAACAAACTCGGACTCGACCACCTGATCCTGTTACGGGAAGCGAAGGTCACACGGATCAAGGGTCTGGACGCGAGCGACTTCTTCCATAAGCTGCCTGGCTACGACACGCTGCGTCTCGTGTTGTCGCAGAAGTCGATCCTTGTAGAGGGCGATGCGGACGAGCTGGTCGTCCAACGGGCCTATATGGATACCAACGGGGGAAAATTGCCGATCGACGACGAGATCGATGTCATCTCGGTCGGGCTTTCGTTCCTGCGTTTTCTCGAACTGGCGACGGCGCTGAAAATCCCCGTCGTGGTCGCGACCGACAATGACGGCGATATTGCCGCACTTGAAAAGAAGTACGCCAAATACGATGACGTCGATCATATCACAATCTGCTATGATCCTGTGGTGGATAAGGGCGACCTGGTCCTCGGCGACAAGCCCTTCAACTACAACACCCTCGAGCCGAAACTGGTCAAATCCAATAGCGTCGAGACCTTCAACACGCTGTTCGGTACGAAGCATAATCTCGATGACCTTCATCGTTACATGAAGAACAACAAGACCGAGTGCGCGCTGGCGATTTTCTCGGCGAAGACAAAAATCAGTTACCCGAAATATATTCTGGATGCGATCGCCAAATGATGGGGCCGAACAAGCTCGTCATAGCTGCGGCAGGCTCGGGGAAGACCACCTACCTCGTCAGGCAGGCGCTTGCGGTTGAACAACGCGTCCTCATCACCACCTACACGGAATCGAACGAAGAAGAGATCCGGCGCAAATTTTTCGAAATCCATGGCTCGGTTCCGGGCAACGTGCATATCCAGACCTGGTTCAGTCTGCTGATCGAACACGGCATCAAGCCCTTTCAAGGCAAGCTGTTCGATTGGGATGTCGCCGGCATGCTTCTGGTTTCGCAGAGATCCGGTTTTCGAGGGCGCGACCGGCAAGGCCGTCCCGTATATTGGGGTGAAGAAGATTTCAGGCGCTGCTACTTCGACCGTCGAAATCGCGTCTATTCAGACAAATTGTCGAAGCTGATGATACGGTGCAACGAGGCATCGGACGGCGCTGTCATCGAGCGGCTTTCCCGTATCTATCCCTTTATTTTCGTGGATGAGGTGCAGGATCTGGCAGGCCACGACCTCGACATTTTGACGGAGCTCTTCAAAAGCCCTGCCAACGTCGTCATGGTGGGTGATCCCCGACAGGTCACCTATGTCACCCATCTGGAGGCCCGTCTTAAAAAATATAGAGACGGCGGCATTGCCGACTTCATTCGGGCGGAACTTCCCCGAAAAGTTGCATGCGATATCGATGTAACCAGCCTCGTGACATCGCACCGCAATAGCACGGCTATCTGCGAATTATCGTCGAAACTTTATCCAAAATTGGCTGCTGCGACTGCATGTAAATGTCCTGGCTGCAGGCAACCGGTCCCTGTTGATGCGGGTCTCTTCATCGTCCGGCGAAAGGATCTGCCCCGCTATCTTGAGATGAGACGACCGGTGCAGCTCCGATGGAGCTCTACCGTCAAGATAGCATCTGCCGATCTGCCGGCGCTAACGTTCGGACGGTCCAAGGGCCTCGGTTTCGATCGTGTCATTATCTATCCCACGAAAGAAATGATGGACTGGCTGAAGAATGCTCAATCGGCGCTGAAAGCCGAAACCCGCGCGAAACTTTATGTCGGTCTTACCCGCGCGAGCTATGAGCTGGCAGTGGTTTACGACCCCGCCGATGAAGAGGTCGTTACAGGGTTTACCGTTTTCAAATAGGGAAAATCTCGAAGGAAGTTCCCATATTGATAAGAGATTCCAGCGTATTACGTTTCCATAGAGCTTCGCATTTTGCATGAAATTTGGAAAAAATTGCATTCACACCCATATGTCGCTATAGTGAGTGCAGGAGCTATCCCATGACGAAATTACAGGAACTGAAAAAGCATCTTCAGTCCGGCAAGGTCTACCGTCGGGAGGACCTCGTCCAATGGTCGTCTTCGGTCGACCGGCACCTGCAGCAGCTGCTGGCGGAGGGGTACCTGACCAAACTATCGACCGGCGTCTATCACCGGCCGAAGCAGACCGCGTTCGGCAAGGCGCCGGCGGAAGATGATGCTCTCGTCGAAGCGTTCCTGAAGGACGACCGTTATCTCGTCACCTCGCCCAACGCCTATAACAGCCTGGGTGTGGGAACGACGCAGCTCTATAACAAGACCGTCGTCTACAACCATAAGCGTCACGGCAACTTCACTCTGGGTGGTCGGGAATTCGAGTTCCGCAAGAAACCAGCCTTCCCTAAAACCCTGACCAAGGAGTTCCTGCTGGTCGACCTGGTCAACAATCTCGACCATCTGGCCGAAAACCGCGAACAGGTGCTGGCCCGCGTAAAAGAACGTGCCCTGCAGGGCAATCGCAGCGCCCTCACCCGTGCCGCCAAGGAATACGGCATGGTGCGCACACGCAAATTCTTCAACGGCCTCGTAGCGGACGCGCATGCCAACTGATTTCCTCCATAACCATAAGGATTTCGGGGCACTACTGCGCATCGTCGCCGAGGAGATGAAGGTGCAGCCGGTGCTTGTCGAAAAAGACTACTGGATCATGCACTGCCTTTACGGTCTGCAGCAGCTGAAGATGCGGTTCGAGCTGAAGGGCGGCACCTCGCTCTCCAAAGGCTACCGCATCATCAACCGCTTCTCGGAAGATATCGATATCCGCATCGAGCCTCCCGAGGCGATGGGCGTCAAGACGGGTCCTAATCATGACAAGCCCGCACATCGCGAAGGCCGCAAGGCCTTCTATGACTGGTTGGCCGAGACGATCACGATCGACGGCATCAAAAGCATCGAACGCGATACCGAATTCGACAACGAGAGTTACCGCAGTGGCGGCATCCGCCTCTATTATCCGGAGACGACCGGCACATCGTCGGTGCTCAAGGACGGCGTGTTGCTCGAAGCGGGCTTCGATACGGTGGCGCCCAACATCGACAAGGAGATCAGCTCCTGGGCCTACGATTACGCGTCATCGCGCGTCGAGCTGGTCGATAATCGCGCGTTTGCTGTGCCCTGCTACGAACCCGGCTACACACTGGTCGAGAAGCTCCAGACCATTTCCACTAAATTTCGCAAGCAGCAGGAAACCGGACAGTTCTCTGTCAACTTCCTCCGGCATTATTACGACGTCTACTGCCTGCTGGAGCAAGCGGACGTGCAGGCCTTCATCGGCACGGAAGCGTATCTCGCGCACAAGGAACGCCGCTTCCCGAAACTCGACGATCCCGACATCAGCCGTAATCCGGCATTCGGCCTCTCCGACCCCGATATATTCCGGCTTTACGAGCGCGCATACGAGCGGACCGCGGCGCTTTACTATCACGGCAGGCCAAGCCTGAGAGAGATCATCGCACGTTTCGCGTCCTACGCAGAGCGCCTCTAGGGGTCTCGTCACATTCCAGCTGACCTTTCGCCTTCCCTCATCATTTCCGTGTCGGGGACTCCCTCCGGTGTGAGGCGTCTGAAACAGAAATCCAAGCTCCTCGCCAACAACCGGTAAGGGGGCACCGTCGACGAGATCGATTCGAGCCGGCGGTTAAACTTTTCACGCCGTGGGCAACGCCACCTGGCTGTTAATGGAAAATCGATCCGGCCGAATCGGACCTGGCCTTTGGCCTATGAGAGCGAAGCATCGACACGTTCTTGGATCAATGCGCAGAAGGAGAAGGCGCTTCTTGAGGCATCGCATCTGCATCCCTATGCCGATCGCGAAACTCCGCCACGCCTTCGCGATACAGCTCGATATAACGGCGGCCGAGCGCGGAGAACTCGGCCTCGTTCTGTGTGATCCCGAGCGAATGACGTAGATGCAACACGACCGTCATGCCAGCAAGCGCGATGAGGCCAATCGTGTCGAACATTTCTTCATCTTCGAGCTGCGGATCGAGTTCAAGGCATACCCTATCGTATTTTTCCTGCGGATGCCGACATAGTGAGGTCCATGTTACATGTTCTGCATCGGCGGAAATCTGCCGGTAGAAAAGCTGAAAACGAGGGAAATTGCTTCCTTTGCTCAGCTCGCCGATATTCAGGCTCTTGGGCTTGGTCTCGCCATTGCCCATGACGAATTGCTGCAGCTCGCGATTGGCTTCCTCGGAGAGTTCCGTCGTCTTCTGGAGGAGCTTGCCACGCGATATCCGGCTGGCCTGGTCGTCATCATAAAGGATCGGCAAATATTCTGCCGTGGTGCACGCCGACTCCATGTGCATCGCACATTCGATGATGCCACGTGCCATGATGCGAAAGGCAAGCTGTTCCTCGTTCTGCAGCAGCACCAGTGCCGAACGGATAAGTGTCAAAGCCCGCGCTGCGATCGCAAACTTCGCGGACAGGGCCCTCGGATCGTCGCTGCCGGCTGTTTCCTGCGCAAACTCGCCAATGAAATCGCGGGCACGATCATTGAATATCACAAGCCAGTCGACCCAATCGGCATCCTCGATCGCCGGCGGACTATACGTATCGGTCATGGTGGCATCCCCTGATGTCGCCGCCGTCGATGTTCGAAGCTTTTAGCCTAACAGGGTAAGCCCTGACGCGGCGCCCGTGCCGAAGGCCACGATAGTCTGCAAGGTTGCATTCCAAAAGTGGTTGGTTCCGGTCGTTAGCGTTGTCGTCTCTGTGGTCATAGGCGTACCCTTTCTCTCTAGATTCATGAACAGGTAGAATTGCACCCCGACGAGGGGCAGAAGAAGGAAGAGGCCAACGGCACAGAACGCCGCTGCGGGAACTGCCCCCGCACCTGTTAAGCCTGTTAGGCTAAACGCTCCTTTGCTTTACATAGGATTGCGCTAGGCTCTCCGCAATACAACCGAACCGACGGCGCGATCTTTATGTTGTTCAAACCCGAGCAGGGCTTGCGACTATATCCGGATCGCTCAGGGCAACGTGACCGAGTCCATGGCAAAGCCCTCCCGCTTGCTCGCCGGCGTCGAACGGTTCTGCGATTTCTTTCAGAAAGACCTGCTCACCGGCGAGCAGGAACTTACCCCCACGGCGGGCTTCCTGCTCATGCACAGCTTCATGCTTTACGAAGGCAGCATCGCCACCGCCCTGACCGGTCACGCGGTCGCAATCTATCCATTGCTCCGCACCGCGTTGGAGTCGGCATCCTATGGCTATCTGATGAGATCGGACACGGCGGTCGAGGCTCTATGGTTGAATCGCCACAACAGCGAAGCCGACATGAAGGCGGCTCGCAAGGCCTTCACGTCGGCCGTCAAGGACGTTGCGGCCGCGATCGACAAAGCGGAACCCAATACAGGTAAGGCGGACCTGATCAATCTGGCCTATCAGGGCGCTATCGATTGGGGTGCCCATCCCAATCCGCGTTCGATCCACCACCACATGGAGGCGCCGGAGGATATCGGCACCCATATCCAGATCAACCTCACGGCGCTTCATCCCCGTGGTTCCCTCGAGTATGATCGGTCGCTACTGGCGTGCCTCGATTTCGGGATGTTGCTTGGCATCGTGATCGCCCATAGCCTCTCCACGATCAGCAAGGAGACAGTGCGCAAGCTGCAGGAACTCAACGATATGAAAGAGGCACTGCTGGAAAGCGAATTTCCTGACACCTATGCCGCGATTGGCCCACTCAAGCGGTAGGCTCAATATTCGTTGGTGACGCCAGTCTCCGCCCAGAGCATGCGTTCCTGCTCCTCCTCCAGTGCCGAGCGCTCCACCACCTTGGACTTCATGTCCAGCGCGTAGAGCGGCATTTGCCAGCGGTTGTATAGTTGACCGACATGGTCGTCACTGGCGGCTTCCGTGACCAATTTCTCTTCGATCAGCCGTTCGAGCATGGCCTGAATGAGCCGGTCGCTTTCATTGCAGGTCGTGGCATCCTGAAAATCCACCTCGTCCCATACAGCGGACACGGCGTTGATCCCTTTGATGCTGAAGGCGCCAACGGCGGACAGTGCCTCGGCGACGATCAGCGCATTCGGCTTGAAATCGAACATGCTGGTGTAGCCACCAGGTGCGACCCACTGCAGGGTGCCGTCATCAAGGCCTTCGATGTCGGCATAGAGGCGGGTTTCCCGCTGGTAGATAAGATCGTTCGGCGCGATGAACTCGCCCATGCCGCCTTCAAGGTAATGCGTCACGCGCCGCTGATCGATGATCTTGCGCAATTCCTTCAGATCGACCGGCCGCCATTGGCAGGCTTCTGCATAGAGACGCCGCGAAAGATGGTCGTAGTACCAGCTCATCAACGTCCCGATCCTGCCGGCGATGCGCTTTTTGGGGCAGCGGACAATGTCCATGAGGATGAGGATCTTGGCCGCTTCCTCTTCTGCATGACCCTTCAGTACACTAGATTCACGGGGCATGTCCGAGACCTTCTGCGACGCGGCATAGAGGCCGCGTGCGCTTTCCAGCAGGATGGGCAGGCCTTCGGCGACGAACGCCGTGCGCTTGTCGGCCGGCATGTTGGCAATCCTGTGCGCCTGCCGCAGTCCGATATCCGTCTTTGCCATGTGTCCGCCCCTCCGTTCCGATGATCCATAGCAATTGGCGGGGATGAAATCATCATCGCACCGTCGGTGCTCGGGCTGTCGTGAACCGAACCCGTAGCCGGCACGGATCCACCTGCCTTGTTTGGGTCGCGACGAAGAATAGCTATCTGCTCATCTCCCCGAACATCTTCGCGAATTTTAGTCACAACCGTTTGTATTCACATCTAAAGAGTTCTCCACAACCAACGAATACACCCCGGCAGATTAGTTAAGTCCCCACGCCCGAAACCTCCCCCTCCCCGTCATCTCCCTGAGGCCGAGCTCCAAAACGATCCGCCGCGCCGCCTGCGGCGTCACCTCCAGCGTCTTGGCAACCATCCCGGCCGACACCAGCGGTTTTGCCATCACCAGATCGACCAGTTCCGGAAGTTTTGAAGAGGTCCGGCGCCCGTCCAGTTTTCGCTGAAACATGGTGCGGGCCAGCGCCAGCCGGTCATGCTCCTTCAGCCCGATCTCGGCGGCCGCCAAAAGCCCATGGGCGATGGCGAGCAGCCGGG
>NZ_FWER01000084.1 GCF_900169785.1 Rhizobium sullae | reverse complement strand
GGCGAGGATGAAGCCCATGCCGCCGCCGATCACCGCCAGACGCTTCTGCTTGCGCGTCATTCCGTCTCCCCCTCCACCGCAACGCCGAGCTCGCGCCCCAGCGCAATCAGCTGCCTGCCCTCTTGGCCATAGGGAGTTGTCCCCTTCCGGAAGGATATACGGACTTCGACCGCGACCAACATTGACCGTCGTCAAATAAATCTGATGCCGCGATTACTGCTAGTGGCCGCCACCGGTAAACACATAGCCGATGCCGCGGACCGACTGGATGATCGTCGGGTTCTTGGGGTCCTGTTCGATTTTTCGGCGTAGCCTGGCAATTTGCGCATCGATCGTTCGATCGAATGCCTCCAGGTTGCGGCTGCGTGTGAGGTCCATCAAGGTTTCGCGTGAGAGAACCCGGCCGGGGTTGCGCGCGAAGACGAGAAGCATATCGAATTCACCGGTTGTCAGCGCTTTGTCTTTGCCGGAAGGGTCCGTTAACTTGCGCCGATGGATGTGGAGTTGCCATCCATCGAACTCCAGCACACCCTCGTCACCGGCCTGCGGTCCCGCCGGACGTTCGGCAGGCTGGCGGCGGCGCAACACGGTTCTCAGCCGGGCAAGAACCTCGCGAAGGTGGAATGGCTTGGCGATGTAATCATCGGCTCCGACCTCGAGGCCTACGACTTTGTCGGTCACATCGTCGCGGCCGGTGAGCATTAAAATCGGCACGTCCGAATTCGCGCGGACTTCCCGCACCAGCTGAAGCCCGTTTTGGCCGCCAGGCAAAACCAGATCGAGGAAAATGGCCGTAAAGTCTGTCTTAGCCAGCTCAGCATGCATGGCGGTCCCATTGGCGACGGCCGTGACCCGATATCCTTCGTCTTCAAAATAGCGGATCAGCATCTGCCGAATCCGGGCGTCGTCATCGACGACCAAAATATGCTCGGACTGCTTATCCGTCATTTCTACATTCCCTCGGGCTTTTCCGAGAAGACACTCGCGAACCGCCAGTTACTTTCCCCAATTATCGAATTTCTCGGGAAATGGGAACGCAACAGTCCCGCTTCTCCCAAAAGAATGGCCTAGCGGTTTGCAAGGACTGCGAAAAGTCCAGTTTTGCATGCTTTTCTCGCGCATGCGGTTGATCAAAATCAAACAGGAGTTCACTCACGCAGGTTAAATCAGGTTTGGAATTCACCGAGGGTAGGAAAATGTCCGTCGAGACCTCCGTATTGGCGCGTTCAAAGCTCTTTGCCGGGCTAGGCAGCAACACTGCCAACACGCTGCTCAAGCATGCAGAGATTATCAGGTTTGAGCCGCGTGATTTCATCGTCCGGGAAAACCAAAGAGCCGACGCGTTCTTTTGCGTGATCCAAGGCTATGTTCGCTTGTTCAAGACGAATGAGGTCGGCCGCGCCGCAGACATCAGGATCTGTGAACCGCGCGACACCTTTGCCGAGTGTCTGATCGGTGGCGGTGGTGTCTATGCTTACAATGCTCAGGCGGCAGATAATATTGTGCTTGCACGCTTCAACCTCGAGGGCGTGAGGCAGCTCGCCGAAGAGGATCGCGCTCTGGACCGGAACATCATGCAACTGATGGCCGATCATCTGCTTGTGACGATGGAATGCGTGGCCAGCGACCGTTTGCAGACCGCCCCTCAGCGGGTTGCCAACTATCTTCTAAGCCAATGTTCGCCTGGCAAACCAAGCGAAACCGTTCGCCTCCCCTATCAAAAGAGCCTGCTCGCCGGCAAGCTAGGCCTTGCGCCGGAAGCGCTTTCGCGTGCATTCGGCTCGCTCAAGAAAGCAGGCGTCACTGTCAGAGGCAGAACGGTGCGGATCGACGATATCGCCGCTCTGCGCCAGATGTAGAATAGCGCCGGCGACGATCCGCCAACTCTTGGCATCCGTCATAGCCTTAAGGCCGGGGCATCTTTTCATCCTCGTCATCGAGGATGCGCCATGACGCGCCTTCGAGATCGTCATATTGGCTGTTCTTCAGAGACCAGAGAAAACCAAAAAGACCCAAGCCGCCCATGAACAGAGCGATCGGAATGAGGTAGATCAACATGTTCATAGCGAAACGACCTCCACCGTCGAACGCTTCGTATTGCGGGCGGGATGTCGCCTGCCGGCTAACTTCGCTCTGTCGTTCAGACGCAGGGCATTTGCGACCACGATGAGCGACGATGTCGACATCGCCACGGCTGCGACCAGGGGCGTCGCGTAGCCCGCAATCGCGATCGGCACGGCAATGATGTTGTAGCCGATCGCCAGCGCGAAGTTCTGCCGGATGAACCGAGCCGCGCGGCGCGACACGGAAATCGCCTCGGGCACGGCCTCCAGACTGTCGTGCAGGAAGACGAGGTCTGCTGCCTGCCTGCCGACATCTGCCGCTGTCGCCGGCGCCATCGAGACATGGGCTACCGAAAGTGCTGGTGCATCATTGATGCCGTCACCGACCATCAGGATGCGATGGCCAAGCTTGCCCAGCCGTTCGCATTCCTCCATCTTCCCCCGGGGCGTCAATCCCGCCAGCCAGCGATCAATTTCAAGCGTCTTCGCCGTCGCCTCAACGACGCATTCCCGGTCGCCCGACATCACAACCACGGCAAGCCCCTGACGCGCAACGCTCTTGATCGTGCCATCAGCACCCGGCCGCAACGTATCCTCGAAGTAAAAGCGTGCGAGCTCGATCCCGTCCTTCGTTAGGACGACCTCGGAGAAAGCCTCGCTCTGTTGTGCGCCTCGGGGCCTTTCAGGGCAAGCGAAGGCCGCGTTGCCGAGACGGTAGATTCCATTCCCGGTTCCGGCTTCCAGCCCAGCGCCCGGGATCTCCTTGACCGCATCAAAAGCCAGGGCATGTAGCCCAGCTTCGCGTAAAAGCGCTTGCGACAACGGATGCCGGGAATGGGCGGCAAGACCAGCGGCGACGGCCAATTCGTAAGCACCGGCATCGGTGCGGTGGGCGAGACGGGGCCGGCCCATCGTCAAGGTTCCGGTCTTGTCGAACACGACCATATCGATCTCGGCCAAGCGTTCCATGGCCGAACCGTCCTTGACCATGATGCCCCGTCGGAACAGGGTCCCGGCAGCCACGACCTGAACAACGGGAACCGCCAGGCCCAGCGCGCAGGGGCAGGTGATGATCAAGACGGCGACCGCAACCAGCATCGCTTGCTTCCAGTCGCCGCCGATCAGGCCCCAGCCGAGAAAGGATATCAGCGCCAGAAGATGAACGGCCGGCGAGTAGTAGCTCGCCGCACGATCGGCGATGCGCCGGTAACGGGCCCGCCCGCCCTCTGCGGCTTCCATCAAGCCGATGATCTCTGCCAGCAACGAGTTCTTTGCAGTCGCTGCCGCCCTGATCGTCAACGAGCCCATCAGGTTCATCGCGCCGGATTTCAGTTCGGCACCCGTCGACACTGCCATCGGAGTGCTTTCGCCCGTGACAATCGACAAGTCGACCTCGCTCTGGCCAGCAACGACGGTGGCATCGACAGGAATGCGCTCGCCGGCCGGCACGGCGATCAGATCGCCGACATCGATTTCGTCCACCGGTGCGTAACGCTTCGAGCCGTCCGGGTTGATCAGCAGCGCGCCGCGCGGGGCAAGCCGCGCCAGGCCGGTGATTGCCGCGCGTGCCTTGTCGCGCATGACGTGATCGAGCGTGCGGCCGATCAACAGGAAAAATAGCAAAGATACCGATGCATCGAACCAGGCGTGTTCTCCATGGTGGATCGTTTCCCAGAGCGACATCGAATAAGACAGCGTCACGGCAAGCGATATCGGCACATCCATGTTGGTGCGGCCGTGCTTCAGAGCATTCCATGCGGACTGATAGAAGAAACGTCCGGCATAGATCAGCGTCGGCGCTGCGATCATTGCCGATATCCAATGGAACATGTCGCGCGTTGCAGCCTCGGCCCCAGACCAGATCGATACGGATAGCAGCATGATGTTTGCCGCTGCAAAGCCGGAGACGCCGACTGCGAGCAGAAGCTGATTGCGAACGCGGTCGTCGTCGCTCAAGTCAGCCGTGAACAGATGCGCGTGATAGCCGCAGGCCGTGATCGCAGACAGGATGCCGGCTGGATTGACCGGCTTGCCGTCCATCTCCTCGTACCACACGCAGCTAACGCGCTTTGCCGTGAGATTCACACGCGCGCTCTTGACATAAGGCAGCCGCGTGAGCGCCTTTTCGATCGTGGAAATGCAGGCACCGCAGTGGGCGCCCGGAACGCTGAAATCCGATTGCCTGAGACCGGAGCCCAGCGGTTGGCTGGCGAGCAGCGCCTCCTCGGCGCTTATGGCGTTGCTGCTCAGTGACAGCACGCCTTCGGCATCCATGGTGCAGCATGTCATTGGACGAACCCCGCGGTATTGATCCTCAGGGCCTCGTGCATCACGGTCGTGCCCTGATTCTTCGAAATGACTTCAACAATCCAGTCGCCCGACAGGATGCGGCGGCGTGCCTCGAAATGGCCGTCATGGCTCTTCGGCAATTCGATGACGAAGTCCTCGTGGTCCCCGACCGGCCGCTTGAAATGCGCCGTGACCTCGTCAGCAGCGGCGGGGAAACCGTCGCGATTGTGCAGCTCATAGACGATCAGCCCGTCATGAAGCGCGAACTTGCCAGAAACGCCGCTCATGGCCATAGCGCGCATTGCCTCCGCCTTCTTGTTGAATTCCTGGCTCGCCACATAGGTGTTTTTCACCACGAGCCCGCTCCAGCTCGATGAGGCGTACCAGGCCATCGTCATGTTGACGGCAATAATGATGCCAAAGAAGGTAAGCATAATGAGGAGCATATGTCGGCCGGTAAAGCCTTTGCCGCCGGTGATCGGATAGTCGCTCATTTCCTGGCTCCTGGTGCATTGAAGGCGGCTTTGTAGACCGAGCTATCCGTGCCTGCCGGGTCGTTGGCCACGAAGAGAAATTCGCTGACCGCACTGGTGGCATTCTTGGCTGTGACGAAGACCTTGAGCGCCATTGCCGTGTCGGGCTTCGTTTCGATCATGAATTTTCGGCCTTCCCCCGTCGATAGTTCCGGAATTCTCATCGTCGCACCGTCCATTCCTTCGAGATGCAACGCAATCGTGCGGGGCTGCGGCAGCATGTTGAGAATGCGAAGCGTGTAACCGTTGCGGACCGAGCCGTCTGATTCCAGCACGAACTGCGGGTTTCTGTCGTGCACGACGTTGAGGTCAAGCCGCTCGCGCAGTGCGAGATGGACAAGCATACCGACCCCTGCCGCTGCCCAGACGGCTGCATAGAAGATCACGCGAGGCCTGAAGATGACGCGCCAATTGAAATGCCGGACTGCTGCGACGAAGTCTCCGCCGTCGTCGCGAACGCGCTGGGGCTGCACGCCGATTTTCCCGTTGTCGGTAGCAAGCGCCATGTTGGCTGCATATTCGCTCAGCGTCGCATAGGCGATGAGGCCGCGCGGCTTGTTCAGCTTGTCCATGACGCCATCGCAGGCATCGATGCAAAGCGCGCAGGTGATGCATTCCATTTGCTGGCCGTCGCGGATGTCGATGCCCATCGGACAGACGGCCACGCAGGCGTTGCAATCGACGCAGTCGCCAACGGCCTGGCCCGAGAGGGCCGCCTTCTTGGCATGGCGGGAGCGTGGCTCGCCGCGCCAGTCATTGTAGGTGACGACAAGGGAGTTTTCATCGAGCATCGCGCCCTGGATACGGGGCCACGGGCACATGTAGGTGCAGACCTGCTCGCGCATCAGTCCGCCGAGCACATAGGTGGTTGCAGTGAGCGTTGCGACGGTTGCATAGGCGACCGACGGCGCCTGGCCTTTCAGAAAACTCAGCGCCAGCGTTGGCGCATCGGCAAAGTAGAAAATCCAGGCGCCCCCGGTTGCAGCACCGACGACAAGCCAACTCACGTGTTTGGTGACGCGCTTCACCAGCTTGCCGGCGCTCCATGGCGCATTGTCGAGCTTGATTCGAGCGTTGCGATCGCCCTCGATGGCGCGCTCAATGACGAGAAACAGATCGACCCATACCGTCTGCGGACAGGCATAGCCACACCATGCTCTCCCGACCGCGGAAGTCACCAGGAACAAGCCGAAGCCCGCCATGACAAGCAGGCCGGCCACGTAGAAGAATTCCTGCGGCCAGATCTCGATGAAAAAAAAGAAGAAACGGCGGGATGACAGATCGACCAGGACCGCCTGATCGGGCGCGTAAGGACCTCTGTCCCACCGAAGCCACGGCGAGAGATAATAGATCCCGAGCGTGATCAGCATCGCGATCCATTTGAACCGCCGGAAACGGCCTTCCGCCCTCTTGGGAAAGACCTTCTTGCGCGCGGCATAAAGTGGCTGACGATTGCGCGCGGCGTTGACCGGCTCTACGTGAAGATGTTCGACGGTCTTGTTGTCGCTCGGGCTCGGGGCGGTGTAGAGGTTCATGATCAGCATCCGTCATTGATGCGCCCTTGTCGCATTCCGCAGCGCCGCCTTCCTTGACGTAGGTCAAGAAGCAGGCCGAACGACAAATGCAAAAAAGCCACGCCCAAAGGCGTGGCCAGGAGGGAACTGCAGAGGGAGAGCCCTGCAGGGGACGTCTGCTTATTAGCGGCTTGTGGTCGAATGATCCTTGAGGCAAGTCAAACTGATCATCGCTTGGCCAAGTTTTTCGGATTCTTCCTTTTCTTCGTCTGCCGTGACAGGCACTTTGGCCCGGACGGAGACGCGCGTGTGGACGACCGAGCGCGGTGTTCCATAGAGCGAGATCAGCGGATTGCTATCGTGTGTCGACATGATTGAGCCCCTATTTTCCACCGCCCAAGGAATAGACGAAGACGGTGAGTTCCTTGACGGTCGTATCGCCGAGGCGGGCGGACCAGGCCGGCATCATTCCGTGTTTCGGCGCGCTGATCTGGCGGGCGACTGCTTCTTCGCTCTCCCCCTTCAACCAGATGGCATCAGCCAGATTGGGCGCACCCATGTCAATGTTGCCCTTGCCGTCTTCCCCGTGACAGGCCGCGCAATTGTCGAGATAAGGCTGTTTCCCGGCCCTTGCCATCTCCGGATCGGAAGGCGCTTTTGTCAAGCTCCAGACATAGGCAGCGACATTGCGGGTCTGCGTGGCATCGAGGATATCAGCAAACGCCGGCATCTCGGACACATGGGTGTCGCTGTCACCGTCAAAACGGACGCCATGGGCGATGGTCTTTCGGATTGATTCAAGATCGCCGCCCCATAGCCAATCGTCGTCATTCAGATTCGGGAACCCCGGACCACCGGCTGCGCCACTGCCGTGGCACTGCGCGCAGTTGACCTTGAACGCTGAAGCGCCGCCGGAGATGGCGAATTGCCGCAGATTGGCATCTGCGTCGATTTCGCCGACCGTCTTTGCGGCGATCTGGTCGAGAAACATGGTCTGGGCTGACATTGCCGTTTCCACCTCCTGCGTAAGATCGGCGCGGCTCGAAAAGCCGAGCAGCCCATCGGTGGCCTTGGTCAAAAGTGGAATGGAAGGATAAGCAATGGCATATCCCACCGCCCACAAGATCGTCGCATAGAACGTCCAGACCCACCACCGCGGCATGGGATTGTTCAGCTCGCGGATACCGTCCCATTCATGCCCGGTGGTTTCGACGCCGCTGAGTTCATCAACATGTTTGTCCGACATATCAGTCATCCTTCAAGGGTATGCTTGCGGCTTCATTGGCGCTTTCCCTGCTGCCTGGACGGAGCGTGAAAAGGACGACGCCGATGAAGAACAGGGTCATGGCAAGAAGGCCCCAACTGTCGGCGAAGTGGCGCATTGCGGTGTAGGTTTCCATGGCGCGTTCCTCAGCGATATCCGGTTGCATCGTCATAGGTCGAATAGTCGACCAAGGTGCCAAGCATCTGTAGGTAAGCCACCAACGCGTCCATCTCCGTCAGCTTCGAAGGGTCGCCGTCGAAGTCACCTGTCTTGGCCTTCGGATAACGTTCGAGCAGCGCTGTGGTGTCGGCGTTCGGATCGGCCTGCATTTTCATATCGGCCGCGGCGTTGGCGATCATGTCCGGCGTGTAGGGCACACCGACAATTCCGTTTGCCTTGAGATCCATGCCGACATCCTTGACCGCGACCTCGTTGGTCTTGAGAAAGGCGTAGCCCGGCATGATCGATTCCGGCACGACCGCGCGCGGATCGGCGAGATGCTGGACCTGCCATTCATTCGAATAGCGACCACCCACGCGTGCAAGGTCAGGTCCGGTACGCTTTGAACCCCATTGGAAGGGATGGTCGTACATAGATTCGGCGGCGAGCGAATAATGTCCGTAGCGTTCGACTTCGTCGCGGAATGGCCGGATCATTTGGCTGTGGCAGACGTAGCAGCCCTCGCGGACGTAGATATTGCGGCCGGCCAGCTCCAGCGGCGTATAGGGACGCATTCCCTCCACCTTTTCGATCGTGTTCTGCAGGTAGAACAGCGGCGCGATTTCCACGATGCCGCCGACGCTGACAACCAGGAGTGATCCCACCAGCAGGAGCGTCGCGTTCTTTTCTATGATCTGGTGTTTCTCAAGTATCGACATGGTCGTTCCTCACTCGGCAGGCTGGGCGACGAGAGCACCTGGCATCGGTGCCTCGTTGCGTTGGTAACCACAGATGGTCATGTAGACATTGAATGCCATGATCAGACCGCCCGCGAGGTACAGAGCGCCACCCACGGCTCGCAGCAGGTAGTATGGGAACATTGCAGCGACGGTCTCGGCGAAGGAATAGACGAGGAAGCCCTGGCTATTATATTCGCGCCACATCAGGCCCTGCTGGATGCCGGCAACCCAAAGCACGGCGGCGTAAATGACGATGCCAAGCGTCGCGAGCCAGAAATGCCAGTTGACCATGCGCAAGCTATAGAGACGCTCCTGTCCCCAAAGCTTCGGCGTCAGGTAATAGATGGCACCGAAGGTGATCATGCCGACCCAGCCGAGTGCGCCCGAGTGGACGTGACCGATCGTCCATTCCGTATAGTGGCTGAGCGAGTTGACAGCCTTGACCGACATCATGGGACCTTCGAAGGTCGACATTCCGTAAAAGGCGATTGCCATGATCATCATGCGGATGATCGGGTCTGTGCGGATCTTGTCCCAGGCGCCCGAAAGCGTCATCAGGCCGTTGATCATGCCGCCCCACGACGGCATCCAGAGCATGACGGAAAAGACCATGCCGAGCGTCTGCGCCCAATCCGGCAGCGCCGTATAGTGCAAATGATGCGGACCGGCCCAGATATACATGAAGATCAGGGCCCAGAAGTGGATGATCGACAGGCGATAGGAGTAGACCGGCCGGTTCGCCTGCTTCGGTACGAAGTAATACATCATGCCCAGGAAGCCAGCAGTCAGGAAGAAGCCGACTGCGTTATGGCCGTACCACCACTGGGTCAAAGCGTCCTGAACGCCGGAGAATGCTGAATAGCTCTTCGAGCCGAGCAAGGAGACCGGCATCGAGAGGTTATTGACGACATGCAGCATCGCCACCGTGACGATGAAACCGAGGTAGAACCAGTTCGCGACATAGATGTGCGGTTCCTTGCGCTTCAAAAGCGTCCCTAGGAATGCGAGCAGATAAGCGACCCAGACGATCGTCAGCCAGATGTCGACATACCATTCAGGCTCCGCGTATTCCCGCCCCTCGGTGATACCCAAGAGATAGCCAGTGGCGGCCATGACGATGAAGAGCTGGTAGCCCCAAAATACGAACCAGCCGAGGTTGCCGCCGAAGAGGCGGGCCCGACAGGTTCTCTGGACGACATAGAAGGACGTGGCAATCAACGCGTTGCCGCCGAAAGCGAAAACGACAGCGGATGTGTGGACCGGCCGCAGGCGCCCAAAGTTGAAATACGGAGCGATGTTCAGATCGGGATAGGCGAGCTGAAGCGCGACAACGACCCCAACGAGAAAGCCGACCACGCCCCAAAATACGGTGGCGATGACACCATACCGAACAACGTCGTCAAAATATTCGGACGAAGCTGGCTTCGGCCGCTGGGCAGCCGGTGCGAAATTAACGCGGCGGAGAAGCACAAGCGTGCTTCCCATCAGCACGAAGAACAGCACCCACATATGTGCTGCAAAGAGGTGGTCGTGCGCGAAAGCAGCGCCGAGCAGCGCGAAGAACGCGAACGCGGCGATTGCCACCGTTTCCGTCATATAGTTCATGTCGTTGTCCCCAAGCACAGACGATCACGCAGAAGCGTAATCTTCTTTCCGATCTTGTAGGGGGAGAGCTGACACGAGCGCCGGGGCCGATCCTTGATCTATGTCAACGATCGCAACACGGGCGGCGGGCGCACGCTGACTTTTATGGATTATTCTGCATCTTCCCTCGCGAATCTGTTGCTCTGTTACAGACTGTTACACTTTCGCACCAATATGCACGCTGCGAGCATTCCCGCGTAACGCGAGCCGTTTTTACTGCCCTCATCAAACGGGACAGAGGGTTCAAAAATGTTGATGCAAAAAAATATCGCGTTCGAAGCTGTCAAGGGCTCGATGGCCGACAATTCGGGACAAATGTCCCTGAAATCGCTTTTTCATTCCATTCCGCAGGAAGTGCTTCAAACCGGCAAGGCCCTGTTCTGGGAAGGCGACGCGGCGAACCATCTTTTTGAACTCGTCGACGGCGTTATGCGCCTCTACCGCATCATTGGCGACGGCCGGCGCGTGATCACGGCCTTTCTGTATCCGGGCGACCTCGTCGGCACGTCGCTCCAGGAGCGCTATCTCTACACTGCCGAAGCCGTCACGGATTGCAAGATTCGCCGCATCGCGCGGAAGAACTTCCACGACGAAATCTTCCGCTCCGCCTGTCTTCGTCCTGATTTCATATCGCTGCTGTGCCAGGAAATGGCTGCTGCTCACGATCAGATGGTGCTGTTGTCGAAGAAGAATGCAGAGGAACGCTTGTGCAGCTTCCTGCTCCAGCTCATTTCCCGAGACATGACGAACGCGGCAGGCGACCTTGTGACGCTGCCGATGAACAGGCTCGATATCGCCGACTATCTTGGTCTCACCATCGAGACGGTGTCGCGCACCATCAGCAAGCTCGCCAGCCGGAGCGTTCTCGTCCCGGTCGGACGCCACGACATGAAGATCCTGAGTCTGAAGCGTCTCGTTCAATTGTCCGGCAATGGGGATGATTTCTCTCTGGAAAATTGCCATAGCTGCAGTATTCACTAACAGGCTCGGGACAAACGAGTTGAACACTATGCCGCATCGCTTCATTTCACCGCGCACAGCATCAAAGCAAGAACTGGACGCCATCGTCCGCATCATGGGCGGCGCCAACAACATCATCGTGCACGGCTTTGACGGCGTCATTACTGAATGGTCGGCCGGCTGCGAAAACATGTACGGCTGGACGCGCGAGGAGGCTGTCGGCAAAGCCGTTGACGACCTGCTTGCTTCGCAGGTTCGCGAGCCGCGCGAAAGCGTCAGCGAGCAGCTGCGTCAGCAAGGTTACTGGCAGGGCGAAATCATCCATCGTCACAAGAACGGCTATGATGTCTATGTCACGTCGCGTTGCATGGTGGTGAATCTTTCCGACGGCGAAGCGGACATCATCCAAACCAACAATGACATCAGCGACCTGAAGCGGGCCGAAAGCGAGGTCAACGCGCGCGAGGCCCACCTCCGGTCCATTCTCGCAACGGTTCCCGAAGCGATGATCGTGATCAATGAGCGCGGTATCGTCGTTTCTTTCAGCACCGCCGCAGAAAAACTCTTCGGTCTTAAAGCAGACGACATCTGCGGCCGGAATATCAGCAATCTGATGCCAAACCCCGATCGTGACGCCCACGATGGCTATATCTCGCGCTACATCAAGACGGGCGAGCGCCGCATTATTGGCTACGGCCGGGTGGTGACCGGTCAGCGGGCCGACGGATCGAAATTCCCGATGGAGCTTCACGTCGGTGAGACCACGGCAAATGGCGAGCGGATATTTACAGGCTTCGTCCGCGATCTGACGGGCAGGTACAAGATTGAGGAAGATCTCAGGCAGGCGCAAAAGATGGAAGCCGTCGGGCAATTGACAGGGGGGATTGCCCATGACTTCAACAATCTTCTGACGGTGATCAGCGGCAATCTCGAAATGATCGAAGCGAAGCTTCCGGAGGGGCCGCTCAACGTGCTGCTGCGGGAGGCGCAGGACGCGGCCGGCGATGGCGCAAAACTGACGGAGCAACTTTTGGCGTTCGGGCGCCGCCAGCCCCTCAATCCGACGCTTGCGGACCTCGGGCAGCTGGTATCGAGCTTCTCCGATCTGTTGCGGCGGACGCTTGGCGAAAATATCGACCTGAAGACGGTCATCGTTGGTTCGAACCACAATGTGCTGGTCGACAGTTCCCAGCTGCAGAACGCGCTTTTGAACATCGCGCTGAATGCCCGGGACGCAATGCCGCGCGGCGGCAGCCTGACAACGGAGATCAACCGCGTCTATCTCGATGCGGACTACGCAAAGATGTATCCGCAGGTGCGCACTGGAAACTTCGTTCTCATTTCCGTCACCGATACAGGTGTAGGCATGTCGGATGAAGTCAAGGAACACGCCTTTGAGCCGTTCTTCACCACCAAGGACGTTGGTTCCGGTACTGGCCTCGGCCTCAGCATGGTCTACGGCTTCGTGAAGCAGTCAGGCGGTCACCTGCAGCTCTACAGCGAGGTCGGGCACGGCACGACGATCCGTATCTATCTTCCCTGGGTACAGGCAGCAGCGGCAAAAGTTGGGGCCTCCGATACGAAACCCGACGCGCGCGATGTGCTGCCGGGCGGCGCCGAGACCGTGCTGGTGGTCGAGGACGATGCGCGGGTGCGCCGGGTTGCCGTCGCGCGCCTGTCGTCGATGGGCTACAAGGTCATCGAGGCGAGCAACGCGCAGACGGCGCTGGAGATCCTGGCCGAAGATCCCACGATCGCCCTTCTGTTCACAGATATTGTCATGCCCGGCGGCATGACAGGCGACGAACTTGCCAAGGAGGCGCGCCTCATGCGCTCCGACCTGAAGATCCTCTTTACGTCGGGCTACGCTGAACCGGGTCTCGGCGGCCGCGAATTTGCAACGCCCGGCCGCTGGCTGCGCAAGCCCTATACGGCAAAGGATCTGGCCGTGCGGGTTCGCGAATTGCTGGACTGATCATCCTCAAACTGCCGGAGCGCTGATCGACGGAGCGTACGCGTAGCCGGTCGTCAGCGCTCAGAATCAATAAGCCACCGACGATCACAGGCCGAGCGATCGTGACGCCCGATGGCGAAGGCAGGCGTTGCTGTCCGTTGCGGCGCCGCGGATCGGCTCACGGCCTTCAGTATTTCAAACACCATCTCCCCTCAGCATTCAGCCGTCATCGGCAATCATCTGTTTGGGATGTTGATGGCTCTATTTGACCAACGTCAAAGAAGCACCCGCGCAACATGGCTATCACAGCAGCCGACGGCCAGTTCGGCCATCGTTCAACTAGGAGATATGAAATGCGTTCGATATTTGCGGGTCTCTTTGCCGCGACGGCCGTGCTTGCTGGTACCACCATGCCGTTGATGGCAGCCGACCACCAAGTGCAGATGCTCAACAAGAGTGCTGCCGGCGCCATGGTATTTGAGCCGAGCTTTACCAAGGTCGCCCCCGGCGACACTATCACCTTCGTCCCGACCGACAAATCTCACAATGTCGAATCCTTCAAGGGTCTGATCCCCGAGGGCGCAGCCGCGTTCAAGTCGAAGCCGAACGAGCAGGTTCAGATCAAGTTCGATGCGCCTGGCGCCTATGTGATCAAGTGCACGCCGCACGTCGCCATGGGAATGGTCGCGTTGGTCCAGGTCGGTGACGCGCCGGCAAATCTTGAAGCCATCAAGACCGCAAAGCTTCCGAACATGGTTCGCAAGCGCCTCGATGCGGACATTGCCAAGATCACCCAATAGTCCCGCGTAGCGCTTCAATGCCGGCAGCTGGGCTGAGATGGCCCAGCGCCTGCAAGCCGCCAGCGGCAATCGCCCCAGGGAGAGTGACAGTGCTTAAATCATCCCTTATCACACTTGGTCTTTGCCTTGCAGGCGCGGCTTCGGCCAGCGCCCATGTCACGCTTGAAAAGGCGGAAGCCCCTGCCGGCAAAGCCTACAAGGCAATCCTGCGCGTTGGACATGGTTGCGACGGCAAGCCGACCACCAAGTTCCGCGTTCAGATTCCGGAGGGCATTCTCTCGGTCAAGCCGATGCCGAAGGCAGGCTGGACGATCGAAAAGGCCACGGGCAAATATGCAAAAGCCGACCCGCTTTATGGCAAGCCGGTAGCCGAAGGCATTACGGAACTCGTCTGGTCCGGAGGCAGCCTTGCCGACGACGAGTATGACGAATTCATATTCCGCGGCGTCGTTGCCAACGAACTCGCCGCCGGAACCAAGGTCTATCTTCCTGTTGTCCAGGAGTGCACGGATGGCGCCGCCGAGCGGTGGATCGATATTCCGGCCGCTGGCAAGACGTCGGACGATTACGAGGCGCCGGCTCCCTTCTTCGAGGTCATCGAACAGCCGCATTCTTGAGAAAGTGCGATCGAGGAACTGCCATGGCTGAGTTGCGAAACCTGATCACGGCGCCTTCCTCAATTGCCGTGGTCACTTTTCTTCGGTTTGCGGTCCTCGTCATCCTGACAGCGCTATTCGAGCCGGCCGCGGCATTTGCCCATGCCTCCCTCGTCAGATCGATGCCCGCCCAAGGGGCGGTGATTGCGGCACCGCCCCGCGCGATTGTTTTCGAGTTCAACGAAGCTGTTGCTCCTCTCGTTCTGACCGGAATTGCGCCGGACGGGAGCAGCCGATCGTTCTACGCGACAGCTGACGGCACAAGACTTGTGGTTTCCGATCCAGATATCCAGGCGCTCGGAACCTACCTCTTCAGTTTCCGTGTCATCTCCGAAGACGGCCACCCGGTTGCCGGCACCGTCGCCTTCTCGATCGGCGCGCCGAGCGCATCACTCGGAACCGTAACGGAACCGAAATCGGCTGCGCTGCACTGGTCAATTTGGGCGACGCGTTGGCTGCTTTATCTCTGCTTTTCCTTCGCAATCGGAGGCGCCTTTTTTGAAAGCTGCCTGAAGAACACAGCCCCTGCATCCAGTCTCAGCCGGACCTGGGCGCCGCCGCTTGGCCTGGTACTTCTCGCGGGCTCTGCCTACTTGCAGGGCCTTGACGAACTTGGTTTTCCACTTGCGTCAAGACCTCAGCTTGCTCCGTTCCTTCTCGCTCTCCACGGCGGTTACGGCATCTCGATAGCCTTTGGTGCAGCAGCGTTTTTCCTTGCCTGGCTGCCGTCGATGCGCCCGCATGGAGATGGCAGCCGTTGGATCGGATTGATCGCGTTGCTCGCCGCGGCGGCTGCTTTTTCATCGACCGGCCATGCAAGCACGGCCGAACCGAGGTGGCTGGCGCGTGCGGCGATCTTCATTCACAGCGGCTCATCGATGTTCTGGGTCGGCAGCCTGCCCGTTTTGCTGAGTCGCTGTCTCGGCGCGAAGCGCAAGGAAGAAGACGTCCTACGCGTCTTTTCGCGTCTCATCCCGCTTCCTCTTACCGCCCTCATTTTCTCTGGCGCCG
The DNA here is from genome assembly GCF_900169785.1 of Rhizobium sullae. Taxonomy (GTDB): domain Bacteria; phylum Pseudomonadota; class Alphaproteobacteria; order Rhizobiales; family Rhizobiaceae; genus Rhizobium; species Rhizobium sullae. Next base: position 2,198 of record NZ_FWER01000084.1, on the reverse strand, counting down.
TCGTCATCGGCCTGCAGGTTCCGAAACTGTCGTCCATGTGGACTTCATCCTACGGCCTGATTTTGACGATCAAGCTGCTGTTCGTCATAACCTTGCTCGCCGTGGCCTACTTCAATCGGTTCTGGCTCACGGCGCCGGCCATTCTAGGCGACGAGCGCGCCCGTCTGAGGTTGCGCCGCTCTGTCTCTGCCGAAGTCGTTATCGTGGTGGCGATCCTCGCCGCTGTCGCCGGATGGCGTTTTGCCGAGCCGCCGCGTGCTGCATTGGCAAGCCAACCGGCGAGATTGCATGTGCACTTGCACTCTTCGAGCGCAATGGCGCAGCTTGAGATCGCCATTCAATCGGCCGGCACCGGCTCGGCGTCGATCTCGGTCACAGACCAAGGGCACCGCGTGATGGCCGTAAAGGAGGTTGCACTACGGCTTTCAAACCCGGAACAGGGAATAGAGCCGTTGAAGTTCAAGGCCACTGCGGCAGCCGACCGCAGCTGGATGGTCGACGCCATCCCCTTCATCCGCAGCGGGCGATGGGCGGTGACGGTCGATATCCTGATATCGGATTTCAAAGCAGTTCAGCTGGATGGGTTGGTCACCGTTCCTGAAATTCGGCCCTGATGATGTCCCTCATCTTGCACCGGAGCAGCAGAAGAACGACAATCTCCATTGCCAACGCAGCTTTCCATACGCGGAAACACCAGTCTTTCGCCTGCGTCGTCTCCAAAACAGGAAGGCGCCGCCGGCATGACCATGGACTTTGACGTTTTCCATCCCTGCAAGCGCGGCCAGTAAACCCTCGGGGCGTGCCGGCATCGCGGCGACTACGGCGCTCGAAATATGGTAGGGCAATTCCGGCTCAGACATCGGCGCTCTCCGCTCCACGCGCTCGAAGAGCGATCGCTCCGACGGGACAGACCAGCAGACATGCGCCACAGCCTAGGCACGTCCCGTCGTTCAGTTCAGGAAAAAAACGGACTGCCGATGCGTCAGCCTCTTTCGGAACACCGAACACAGGCTTTACCGTGAACCATGTTAATTATTGTCTCGACCAGCTGGGGAAGCTAAAGCTCTGGCCGCACTTTAAAAATTTTAGATCGGACCCAAATGGCAGACGAACTAGAACCGTCACTCGCCGGGCAAGCATCCAAGCTTCGGGCAATTTTGCAATCGGCGCTTGACGCCATCATTACGATTGATAGCCGCGGCTCCATAACCACCGTCAACCCGGCAACCGAGAAGCTGTTCGGCTATGAGCAGTCCGAATTCCTCGGGCGCAATGTCAATTTCCTGATGCCGGAGCCTTATCATCGCGAGCACGATGGGTATATCAGCAACTATCTTGCCACCGGACGCCGCAAAATCATCGGGATCGGCCGCGAGGTGACCGGGCGTCGCCGCGACGGCAGCACCTTTCCGATGCATCTGGCTGTTAGTGAATTTCAGATCGACGGTGAACGCCATTTTACCGGTATCATTCACGACCTGTCGGCGCACAAGGCGACCGAGCGGGCCTTGCGCCAAGCCCAGAAGATGGAGGCCATGGGGCAGCTTACCGGCGGCATCGCCCACGACTTCAACAATCTCTTGACGGTGATCGTCGGCAATCTGGAGATGCTCGAGGCGCGGCTAACGACGACAGACCAGCGCGAACTGGCACAAGAAGCGCTGGATGCGGCCGAACTGGGCGCTCGCCTGACCTCTCGACTTCTGGCATTTGCCCGCCGCAGTCATCTTGAACCTGAGATCGTCAATCTGAATACCTTCGTTCTCGGGCTCTCGGAAATGCTCCACCGCACACTTGGCGAGACGGTCTTGCTCAGCACGAGTCTTGCCGCTGACCTTTGGCCCGCCAGGGTAGATCCATCACAAGTCGAAAGTGCCATCGTTAATCTTGCCGTCAATGCAAGAGATGCCATGCCTAGTGGCGGGCGGCTCGTGGTCGAGACCCAAAACACCCGGATCGACGAGCATTTCGCGGTTGAGCTTGAGGGCCTCACCCCCGGTGATTATGTCCGGCTTTCTGTCTCCGATACAGGCATCGGCATGCCTCGCGCCGTACAGGAGAGAGCCTTCGAGCCGTTTTTCACGACCAAGGAAACGGGCCGCGGCACCGGTCTCGGTCTCTCGATGATCTATGGCTTTGCCAAACAATCAGGTGGCCATGCCAGCATCTATAGCGAGGAAGGCAAGGGAACGACCGTC
>NZ_FWER01000085.1 GCF_900169785.1 Rhizobium sullae | reverse complement strand
CCTGCCGATCAGGTCGGCTCCATCCTGAGCGGAAAACCGCCTACCGTATATCTGCGTCCCAATAATGTACTGGAGCCTCATTGCCAAGGGGATCAAACCATCCCCGGCCGGAGTGAGTGACGATGATGATTTCGCTGCCGCGACGATACTTCATCGCGCGCTTCGTGCTTTCTTTGACATCAAGGGCAAACCCGGCCGCCTCCAACACCGCCTGGCAGCCCACCGTCTCTCGTAGTCGTTCGATCTCGTCTCGCTTCATATCTCTCTTCCGGCCGCGTTGCGGCCGACCTTCCATCTCTTTTCTTCCCGCTTTTTGCGGGACAGCTTTGGACAGGCGCGAAGAGCAAAGGCCGCAAGGGCATGGCCCGCAAGGTGCAAATTTGCACCGGCCATGGCGGAGCTTCCCTTGCGGCCGCGGGCTCGCAAGCGGCAGCCGGAACGGCAAGGCGGCTCAATGAGCCGCCCAGGGATGAAATTCATGGATGACCTCGAGGTCGTCGCTTGCGTCGATCTCGTCAGAGGGAAGGACGCCATATTCGCCATCGACTTCGAAGACGGTGACCGGGACCATCAGGTCGCGCGAAAGCTGGAAGGCGTGGGACTGTGCGAGAGAGAGATCATGCGACATTTGAGAGGCTCCATCTGGGAGCGGGCCAATTCCCGCTCGATGGCTCCAAAAAGGCACGGGGACGGGCGCGATCACCGCGATGGCGAAGCCGTGAGCGGCCGCAGCTCGCTAGCGGACCCCTTGCGGGTTGATCGTGCAAGATCCGGACCCGGGCCAGGACGCCATCGCATGAGAGCGGGATTGGTTTGCTCCCGGCCGGCGCTTTCACCTCATCGCTCGGTTTCGATCGTCTTGTCTCTCACGAACGGCCCTTCGCTGCCGCTGAGATCCGGTTACCTTGCTGTGGCAGCCAGGAATTTCACGACCAGCCTACTGACCAGAATTTGTATATGATCTTCGGACAACGGAGAGCCGATGGGCCAAACGTTCTCATCGTGTTATGTTATAACATCTCGCATAAACAGAGTTATGGAACTGCGCCAAAAAGAGACCCGCCTTCGCAAGAGGCGCGCGGCAGTGTAGCGGCATCGCCAGTTGCATATGGCCACCCGCTTTTTTGGACAGTTTGGCCTCGGCTTTCATTGTTCTGCCAGTGACGCCAACTGCTTTTGCCTACTCTTGGCCGGTCAGCCATGCCAGAGCTTGCTTCCCCGCCGCAGTTACGGTGACGCTGCGGTCGGCGTCCCGCTGGATCCATGTCTTCGCCAGGAGGTGCCGGCAGAGCGCCGCTCCAAGGTGACCGCCTAAATGAAACTGATGATGTTCGCTCCAGTCGGGGCAGGCGAAAGCTAATCGCCTATGCGAATGGGTTTCTTCGTGTGTGCCGTAGTCCAGTTCCAATCGATCGAATGCATCCCGCGCGTTAGGCCCGATACGGACATCATCCCAAGGGAAGGCAGGTTCCGTCAACGCACCGTAGCCAATCAAACCTTGCATAATCTGGACGCCGATGCGGCCGGCCAGGTGATCGTAGCATGTCCTCGCCTGCCGAAGAGCATCCGGCGTATGCATTGTCGTCATCGTTCGGCTGCCGGTGGCGGCCCAAGAGAGCGAGGCAATCACCTCGGCGATTGTCGGCGAGGCGACGCGATAAATGACCATCCGGCCATTCTTCTCCGCCTCCACGAGGCCATGCGCACGCAGGCGGCGAAGGTGGTTGGAAACATTTGATTGGGACGTTCCGGTCGCCTCGACAAGCTGCGCGACCGAACACGGTCCCCAGGTGAGACACTGAAGCATCTGCAGTCTCAGAGGGTCGGCGAGCATCTTGGCGATGGCTGTCGCTACTTCTAATTCATTTGTCATTGACTTCTTCTACGTTTTGGCGTCATCTATCACCAATTAGTGATATGTCAAGTTTCTGGTTGTGATTACGTGCACTTGGCGAGGGGCCGAATGTTCAAAAATCCGAAGGTGGCAGCCGCCAATCTCGCTGTTGCCAATGCGATATTTGGCACGATCGGCCTCTTCGCGGTTGAAGCGGGCCTGCCGCCCGTTGCCACCGTATTTTGGCGCTGCGTTGTCGCGACCGTGTTCCTTCTGGTGTGGTGTATCGGATTTGGCCATCTGGCACCGGCTAATCTCTCACCAAGGTTGCTGATATATGCTGCTATCGGAGGCATCGGCAATATCGGAAGTTCCGTGGCCCTGTTCGGAGCATACAAATTCTCCAGTATTGCGACTGCAACTATTATCTATCACGTACAGCCCTTCTTTGTCGTCTTGATTGGCGCCTTGGCGTTGCACGAAACCATAAAGGCGTCAGAGATCCTTTGGATCGTTCTTGCATTCGTCGGCTTGATATTGTCGACCGGCCTGATCGGCACGACGGGCGGCGATGGCTCATGGATTCCCGGCGTGGGTCTTTCACTCGTGGCCGCGTTTTTATATGCCGTTGGCACGATCATTGGCAAAGAACTGGGCGCGCAGAGGCCTGAGGTCACAACCCTGGTGCAGACGATCGTCGGTGCTCTTTTACTGTCGCCTTTCGCGGATCTGGCCGCCCCGGTGCCCGTGCAGTCGTGGAAGTGGCTCATCTCTTTGGGGATCTTGCACACCGGCATCGCCTATGTGCTGCTTTTCTCAGCCTATCCGCGCCTTAGAACACCTGTTATCGGCGTTTTCGCGTTCATTTTTCCGTTGGTTGCAATCCTCGTCGATCTGCTGGTTTACGACAAGCCCATCGATTTGCTTCAGGCGGCCGGATTGCTTCTGATCATGCTTGGTACGTTGGGTGTTCAGCTGGGCTGGGCGGGAAATTTCCGTCGCGTTCGCGCGGTCCAAGGTTCGTCCAATCCCAATTGAATGGTCAAAGCGTATCGCTCGTTCTTGTTGATCAAACCTGCCACGAGACGGCAGCAGAGTAACCTTGAGGAGCTACTATGGATTCCAGTCGCCACTGCCCGGCAATGATGTTTCCATCCATGACCGATATCCGGTTCAAGGGCGTGCTAAACCCGGTTCCGATGGCCTTCAACAACGCCTCTTTTCGAGTCCACAAGGTAAAGAATGAAGGCATTCGGTTCTCGACGCCGCTTTCGATAAGCCACTGATGTTCGTCGCTACAGAAGTAGTCATAGACCATGCCTTCCGCATCTTCGATTACACGGTGCTTTTCGATGTCAATGCCGACGTCAGTGGGACTGATCGCAATGGCGATGAAATTGCCGGAGTGGGAAACGTTGAACCTCAGGTTCGAAACGGGCTCGAAGAGGAGCGGCTTGCCGTATCGGCCTTTGGCAAAGCCTAGCGACGCAGGCGCTATGCCGAGTTCCCGAGATAGCTCGGATCTCAAAATAAACTTTGACAAGATCGAGCGCGTGCGTTCGGCCCTGTCGAAAATCGCGCCCGCCTCTTCCAGTTCGTCTACGGGCAGGTGGTCCAGGATGGCCTGCGGCAACGGCTCCCTGCCAAGGATGTGCGGCGATGCGTCGTACACTTTGTAGCGGCAGCTCTCATCTAAAACTTTTGCATCAAACAGGAGCATACGAAACCCTAGCGATCATTCTACGACATGACTTTCGGACTAATCGGTGAGGTGCACGCGCCGCAGTCGAGTGTACGCAACGTCTATTTCATTGAGAGAAAGCAACGTCATGCAAGATACGTACCACGGGAACGAAATCGCGATCATCGGAATGGCATGCCGGTTTCCCGACGCCGACACCGTAGACACATACTGGAAGAATTTGAAGCAGGGCCGCGAGAGCATTGTTCCAGTCTCCCGCGAGCAGCTTCGCCGCCTCGGTGTGGCGGACAAGGTTATCGATGGCGGCGACTATGTTGAAGTTTCAGCCAATCTACCGAATTTTGACGCCTTTGATGCCGGGTTCTTCAAGTTGTCGGAGAAAGAGGCCGAAACGATCGATCCTCAACATCGTCTGTTTCTGGAGTGCGCTTGGGAAGCGCTCGAGGCTGCGGGATACGCACAAAGGCGAAGCGAGCTTCTGATCGGCGTTTACGGCGGTGTGGGACCAAGCACCTATTCGACGGATTTTCTGCAGAATCTATATCAGGTCCCCGGCACGAACCGCTTTCTCGACAGCGCCTCAGGCTTCCTGGTCATGCTTGGAAACGACAAGGATTATGTCAGCACAAGAACGTCCTACAAACTCGACCTGCGCGGACCAAGCCTGAACGTGCAGAGCGCGTGCTCGACCGGTCTGCTATCGGTGCATCTGGCATGCCAGGGGCTGCAACTGGGAGAATGCGACGTTGCCCTTGCTGGCGCATCATCGATTCTCATCCCTCACGGCGTAGGTTACATCCATCAGGCAGGCGGTATCGTTTCGCGTGAGGGCCATTGCCGGGCTTTTGACGCCGCTGCTGATGGAACGGTTTTTAGCAGCGGAACAGGAGTTGTTGCTCTCAAACGTCTGGACGACGCGTTGTCCGACGGAGATTTCATTCACGCTGTCATCAAAGGTTCTGCCGCAAACAACGACGGCGCCGCTAAAGCGAGCTTTGGTGCGCCGAGCGTGCGGGGACAGGCTGACGTCATCAGACAGGCGCTTGCCAATGCCGGCGTCGAGGCAAATTCAATTGGGTTCATCGAAACCCACGGAACTGGAACGCCGCTGGGAGATCCGATCGAAGTGCGCGCCTTGGCTGAGGTATTCGCACCGTCTTCGAACGAGCAGGCCCGCTGCGCTCTCGGCTCGGTTAAGACGAACATCGGCCATTTGTCGGCGGCGGCGGGTATTGCGGGTCTCATCAAGGCGGTCCTGGCCTTGCAGCATCGGACCATTCCGCCAACATTGCACTTCCAAAGTTTAAATCCGGCAATTTCCTTTGACGGAACACCTTTCTACATAAATACCGCGCCGGAAGATTGGCCCGCGCAGGCGCCTTGCAGGGCAGGCGTGACATCGCTCGGTGTTGGCGGCACGAATGTGCATGTCGTCCTGGAGGAAGCTCCTCGGCAGCGATCGGCCGACGAAGAGCGGAAGGGACAAAGGCCAGACGTCCTCGCGTTGTCGGCGGATTCCGAAAAGGCATTGAGCAACCTGCTGCTGAAATACCGCGACTATCTCCTTGGCCCGGTGGCACCAGAGCCATCAGACGTCTGCTACAGTGCAAACACAGGGCTTGCACATTTCCCCTACCGCTTCGCGGCAGTGTCGACGAGCGCGGCCGACCTTGCCGAGCAGCTTGACGTCGCGTCGAAGCGCACGTCTTCAGTCGCTCCCAGCCAAGACGGCAAGCTGGCATTTCTGTTTACCGGCCAAGGATCCCAATACCCCGGAATGGGCAAGATTCTCTACCAAACTGAACCGGTCTTTCGCCACTGGATCGATATCGCAAATCCACTAGTCACGGACGAATGCGGCGTCCCTCTCCTCGACCTATTGTTCTCTCCCCTGGTGAGCAAAGAGCTGCTTGATCAAACGCGCTACACACAGCCCGCCTTGCTGGCGTTTGAATATGCGCTCGCAAAGCTCTGGCTGGCGCGTGGGGTCAAACCCGATGTCCTCATTGGACATAGCCTGGGCGAATTCACTGCCGCCTGCGTGTCCGGAATTCTCCCATTCGACCAAGCTCTGCGGCTTGTCGGGGCGCGTGGTCGGCTCATGCAGGACGCTCGTCCGGCCGGTGCGATGCTGGCTGTTGCCATGGGCCTCGACGAGGCGCGTCGATTGATCAGAGAATTCGGGTCAAGCCTTTCGATCGCCGCGAAGAACGCGCCGCTCAGCGTGGTTGTATCGGGCGAAAAACAGGAAATACTGGCCCTTCGTGAAGAGCTGGAAAGATGCGGCGTCAGTCATTCGATCGTCAACGCTTCGGTAGCGTCCCATTCTTCGCTGATGGAATCCATAGTCGGGGATTTCGCCCATCATGCGAAGTCTGTCGATTTTTCATCACCGACGCTTCCAATCATCGCAAATGTAACGGGAAGCATTTCCTCGCAGGAGATGACCAGTCCCGACTATTGGTGCAAACAGCTGCTAAAACCTGTCCTTTTCGAACAAAGCGTCGAAACCGCGTTGCGACTGGGTGTAACGACATTCCTGGAAATTGGCCCCAAATCCGTCCTTTCAAATCTCGGTAAAATGTGCGCCAGCGATCGACCGGCAATCCAAAACACTGCCTGGATTACAGCATTGAGTGAGAACGTGGATGATTGCGAGCAGGATGCGCTTGCTTTGGCTCAACTCTTTGAAAGTGGCGCGGGGATTGATTGGGCGGCCATTTACGAGGACAGGAAGGGACGGCGTATTCCTCTTCCAAGCTATCCATTCCAAAGACGGCGATATTGGCCGGGCGTTGACGATAAGGTCGATGAGAGATGGTTTCATCGAACGCTTTGGCGTCCTGAAGAACAGGCGGATCGTTCAGCAGACAGCCCGCTGCCCCAGATCCTCCTCGTATGTGGTGGCGCGGACACTGCAGCAACCGAACTGGTCAACCTGCTTGAGCGACAAATTACCGCCGAAGCGGCAAAGACAGTGCGTTGGGGCCGCCACAGGCCAATCGTGATGTATCTCAACGAAATCAATATCGCTGACATTCAGGCGCTGCTCCGCCACACGACGACCGGAAAAGACGCCCCGGAATGCCGACTGATTTACGTGGCCTTCGCGTCGTCACAGGAAGACGGTGAAACAGCGCCGCAGGCGGGACCAGATGCCACTCAAGGGATCTTTGATGCGCTACGCTTTGTGCGCGACGCGTCCGCCTTCGATGGCCCTATAGACCTCAAGGTCCAGATCTTGACGCGCAACGCGGTCAGCATCGATCACCAGGATCTTCCTGTCGTGCCCGCCCAGGCCGCCATTTGGTCTGTCGCGACGGTGTTCGGGCAGGAGCACCGCGACATATGGCACAGTGTGATCGACTTCGACCAATCCTCGACGGATCTTGTAGTCGCACGGCTTTTACGCGGTGATTTGGCCGACCAGACGGCACTTCGACGCCGAAGCAGCTTTGTTGCCCGACTTGAGGATGTGGAACTAGCAGAGTCGCGGTCGCTCGCTTTCAGGGATGATGCCACCTATCTCGTCACGGGCGGACTTGGCGGCGTCGGAAGATCGCTGGTGCGATGGCTTGCAGATTGCGGCGCTAAAAACATTCTGCTCATCGGCAGGTCGCTCGAAGACGAAACCAAGCGGAGCGAACTGAAAGCCCTTCGAGAACGCATTCCAAACCTCCGCTTCGAAAGGGCCNCTCGAAGACGAAACCAAGCGGAGCGAACTGAAAGCCCTTCGAGAACGCATTCCAAACCTCCGCTTCGAAAGGGCCGACGTAGCGTCCCGCGCGGATATGGCGCGGATTTTTTCCGATATTGAGGTATCGGGCTTCCCGTTAAAGGGCGTCTTTCACGCGGCTGGCGTCAATGAAAATGGCATGATTGCGGATGTTGCCCATGACGCCCTCGACAGAGCCTTGAGGCCAAAACTTCATGGGACGCTCGTGCTCGATGAACTCACGCGCTCGTGCGAGATGGATGTCTTCATCTGCTTTTCCTCTCTGTCATCCATGCTGGGGTTTAAGGGGCAGGCTGCTTATGTGGCCGCAAATGCCGCCATGGAAGCAATCGTGACGAAGCGCGCTTGCGAGGGGTTCCCGGCGCTTGCGATCTGCTGGGGGCCCTGGGCAGGTGACGGAATGTCGGCCTCTTTCGGTGCCCGACAGAAAGCGCGTCTTGCCGCCATGGGCATTCGGGAATTTTCCCCCGATGAAGGGGTAGAGAAGCTTTCGCGCCTTTTCGGCCTCTCGGGGATCTACGGCGCTTTTCCAATCGTCTGGCAAAGCTATCTCGACCAGTTCAATCGACGAATTCCGCCACTATTTTCGGCAGTAACATGCCCCAAACCGACAAGCGTTGTCGGCACTGGACGAACATCCAAACGCCCGTTCAAAGACGAAGCGGCCGCGCTTCCCATCGAGGAGCGGACGGATTTTGTCGTTTCGAGTATTTCCGCGATCGTCGCCAAGACCCTTGGTACATCCCCGAAAACGGTTAGGACAGACGAAGCGATCAATCGGCTGGGCTTCGATTCTCTCACCACCTTGGAATTGCGCGACGCCCTGAAGGCACTCGGCGTGGTCCTACCCCTTGGCCCGCTCTTTTCCGGTGCCTCGATCGCCGACATCTCCAAGATAATCCTCGATCAACTGGAAACCCAAACGGGTGTGCGCCTTGCTCCGCCGTCTGCAGTTCTTCCTGCTCGACGTGAACCGTTGATCATTCCAAGACGGAATGAAAATGCGAGCATGCAGCTTGTTTGCTTCGCGTATGCCGGCGGAGGACCGGCCGTCTTCAATGGCTGGGCCGACCAACTTCCAGATGACATCGAAGTGGCTATCGTTCAATTGCCCGGAAGAGGCTCACGGCTGGCTGAGCGGCCGCATACGAGGATGCATGATCTCGTTGATGAGCTGACGCCTGTCTTGGTTGACTACCTCGACAGGCCATTTGCCTTCTTCGGTCATTGCGTAGGCGGTATCCAGGCTTTCGAACTCGCCCATCGCTTGGAACGCGAATATCGATTGCATCCGCATCATCTGTTCGTCGCCGGGTCGAGAGCTCCCCAGATCTATAATGAACGACAGGCGGCTATTGACGCTGTCCAATTCGGTGCGACGGCAGCTCGTTCCGGAGCTGCAACCGAAGAGGATTTCATTGACATGCTTAAGGATGTCAACTTCGCAAACAACAAGGCTCTCTTCAAGGATGCCGAATTGTTGTCTCTCATGCTCCCCGTCATCAAAGCCGACTACGAGCTTAACAACACCTACATCTATCAGCCAAAACACCCCCTTGCCACGCCCATCACGGCAATTGGCGGTCGGGCCGATCCTTACACGACCGGCGAACATATCCTGGCGTGGAGCGAGCAATCCATGTTGCCGTTAGACACCCATTTCTGCCCGGGCGACCACTATTTCATGGAAACCCATAGCTCCTTTCTGATCGAGACAGCTGCCCAAATTCTTCTGGGATATGCCTCTCAGGCAAGGCCACGTCACATCAGGATTGTTTCGTCCAACTGACTGTTTTTCAAATGGAGATTCCGATGTCGTTGAAACTGATGAATGCCACGATCAACGTTGCCGCACTTTCATTTGTGATGATGTTCTCGTTAAGCCCAGAACGCGTTTTGGGGCAGACACAATCAGCGCCGATCACGTTCTACGACGGGGGATGGGAGAACATCCAAATCAGCAACGCGATTGCCATTTACATGATCAAGCACGGCTTCGGGCGCCAAGCCGTGGACGTCGATTCCAATGTTCCGAAAATGCAAAACGCGATGAGAAGCGGAACGATGGACGTCAATCTGGAAATGTACAACAACCTCATGGCGGAATGGGTGAGCGCACAGGTCACAGACGGCAAGATTGTCGAGCTCGGCGAAACTTACGAGAGTGCCTCGCAGGGCTTTTATGTTCCCACCTATGTCATCAAAGGAGATGCCGCCCGAGGCATCAAGCCCCTCGCCCCCGATCTTAGCAGCGTTCAGGATCTTCGCAAATATCTTCAAGCATTTCGCGAACGCGATCCGGACAGGCAAGCCAAATTCATCAATTGCATACCCGGCTGGGCTTGCCGGGAGATCAACCTGATCAAGCTTGCGACATACGGGCTGGATAATGATCTCAAATCCATCGAACCAAAAACAGAAAACGAGCTGAACGAAACCATTCTGAAGGAATACGAGGCGGGGCGTCCGTTCATAACCTATTATTGGGCTCCCAGTGCGCTGCCGACCATGATCGACCTGACGCTTCTGAAGGAACCTGCTTACGACCCCGCTTGCTGGGCTGCAATCGAAAAGCTGCTCACGCCGTTTCAGCCTGGCGTTCCGGCTGAACGAGCTTGCGCCTATGAGACTATTCCAATCCTGAAATATGCGACGAAGAAAATGGTCGGTGAAAACCCGGACGTTGTTGCCTTCCTGCGGGCCATGTTCATCGGTTCCAAGACGATGGGCGAGCTTGCGGCTTACATGCATAAGCAAAGGGCCACGCCTGACGAGACCGCACTTTATTTTCTGAGAAATCATCAGACGACCTGGACGAAATGGGTCTCCGATCCCGTCCGATCGCGGGTTGCCGCGTCGCTCTCCCACTAATTCATCGCAACGCTCTCGCTGGAGAATGTAAGATGGCCGACTTAAACTTGCTGCGCAAAATTCAAGAATTCAGCTGGCGAACTCCTGATCACCCAGCGATAGAGTTTCACGGCGAAGTTACCACCTATGAAGACCTCGCCGCTCGCGTGGCTGCAATATCCAAGCATTTTCTCGCAGCCGGCATTTATGTCGGTTCGCGCGTCGGCATCCATCTTCGACGCTCTCCCGATATGGTTGCTGCGATTCTCGCAGTTCTAAATGTCGGGGCCGCGTTTGTCCCATTGCCCCTGGATTCGCCTAAAGCAAGAAACAAACTGGTTGCCGAATTGGCTGATCTCAATCTGTTGATCGTCGATGACGAACTTCATGGCAGCGATTTTCCCGCCCGCAACCGAATGCGGCTGAACGAGATTAGCTTTGCTGGCAATCCCATTCTGCCAGTCGCTGCTTTCGATGAGCAAGCGTTGGCTTATGTCATATTCACGTCCGGATCGACCGGCCAGCCCAAGGGCGTGATGGTTAGACGGTGCAATCTCGACTACTTCCTGGACGCGATCGATCAGGTCGTCGATTTTCGCAGATGGAACAGGATCCTGGCGGCGACGACGTTTGGGTTCGATATTTCCGTGCTCGAGCTGCTTCTTCCGCTGGCCAATGGCGGTACCTTGATTCTTGCCGACGATCATCAATCGAGAAGCAGCGATGCCCTGATCAAGCTCGTGGAAGGGCGAGAGCGATGCCTGATCCAGGCAACACCAACTATGTGGCGCATGATCGTTTCCTCGGGTTGGATTCCCGACTGCAATGTCGGTGCCCTTTGCGGAGGAGAAGTTCTCCCGACCCAATTGGCGCGAGAATTATTCGATCGTTCAAGGGCCGCATGGAACCTCTATGGCCCGACCGAGACGACCATTTGGTCGTTCTACCATTGCCTCTCGGAAGCAGATTTTGAAGATCCCGGAAAAGCGGTGCCAATTGGCTATCCTTTGCCAGGGACCAGCTACGCAATTGAGAAGGCCGATGGCGAACTGGGGGATGGTGAGCTGCGCATCGATGGCCCCGGTGTAAGTGGAGGTTATTTCCGACGCCCGGACCTGAATGAAGGGAAATTCACAAGTGCGTTTGAGAACGGGCCGCTTGATCGCTTCATGACGGGCGATCTGGTCGTAGAGCGCAAGGATGGCTGCTTGATATATGTCGGACGCAAAGATCGCCAGGTGAAGCTGAATGGGTTTCGTATCGAACCTGGTGAAATCGAACGAGCGCTCGATCGTCTTCCGTTCGTAGAACAATCGGCAGTCAAGCTCACTGAAACGAGGTCGAGTGAAAAGTGCCTGACCGCGTTCATTGTTGCTCCGCAGCTTGAGGAGAGGGTCGAAAGCTGGGGCGCGGTCTGGGATGCAGCCTACGACCTCCATGGGCAAACAAGTATTGCCGAGGGAACGGGATATACATCGACCTTCACCGGAAAACCGATCGGCGAAACCCAAATCAAGGCGTGGGCGCAGGCGACCGCAGATCGCGTCTTAGAGTTCTCGCCCGGCAGCGTCCTCGATATCGGCTGCGGTGTGGGCTTGCTTGGCGAGCGCCTCTTAAGGGAAGGCCTCGTCAAATATCAGGGCTGTGATCTGTCGAGTGCGGCTGTCGCAGCAGCCCAAAAGCGGCTGGCGCAGCAATTTGGACAATCCCGCCGCTGGCAATTGACCTGCGTGGCGGCCAACGATATTCGGACTGCTGTGTCGGGGCCTTTTGACCTCGTCCTGCTGAACTCCGTGGTCCAGTACTTTCCAGACGAAGGCTATCTTGCCGCCGTTTTGCAGCAGGCGATTGCGCTTTGCCGGCATGGTGGAAAGATCGTCGTCGGCGACATTCCTGCCGCATCCATGAAGCCGGTTATGGCACGCATTGCCGCGAAGGCTGCCGCAAATGACGGCAGTGCTGACGCCGATGTTGAACAGCGGATCAAGACCATCGGCCGCGGCGAGCTTTGGCTCGATCCGGCCGACTTCACACGGATCACACAGAGCCAACGAAGAGTGGCTGCCACCGACTTGGATCTGCGACTTGGTGAAAGCGATGACGAAATGACGCGCTTTCGTTATGATGCAGTATTGCATCTGGATTCGGATGAACGGACCGCCTGCCATGTCGCGGCGGTTTACGACTTCGAGAATGATGTGCCGAAGGCGAGCGATCTGTCGGAATGGCTGAAAACAGCTCCGGACGCATTCATCTTGCGACAGATCCCCAACCCACGAGTTCTTGGCAAAAAGGTACAGAGACAGCATGACGCTATTGCCTCTGTCGGGCGAGATGAAGCCGAAGTTTTGCCCTTAACGCCGACGTCAGACCTGACCCTTGAGGATTTTCGCAGATGGGGAACAGCAAAACGGCGGGCAGTTCGCATCATGTGGAGTGAACCGATCACAAAGGGTAGTGTCGATCTCTGCGTGACACCGCTTAATAGTTTCTCATCTCTCTTCGAGAGGAGACATCTATCTCGGATCCTTGGTCATCAGATGCCTCAATCGGTGAGTTGGTCGATCAATCGGCAACGTGATTCCAAAGTAAGAAAGCTATTGGCCGAAATTCTGCCGCACTACATGATCCCCTCACAGTTCATCTATCTTTCAAAAATGCCTCTCACCTACAACGGAAAGGTCGATTACAAGGCGCTTCAAACAGTTGATCTCCCCCAGTTCTCACAGGAAAGGGAAATCGAGCTGCCAGATGGAAGCATACGTGATCGCATCGCCGCCATGTGGTCAGCTCTCTTGAGCATAGATGAGCCACCGCTGGACCTCTCCTTCTTCCTCGCTGGCGGTTCATCCATCTTGACTGTCGAACTCGCAAGACGATTGTCTAGCACGTATGGCGTGGAAGTGAACGTCGTTGACCTTTTTGTTCATACAACGATCATCGGCCAGGCGGAGCACGTGGAGAGGTTATTGAACAATCGCTCAGCGGAAAGAACGGAAAGAGCGAACAACAAGATCATCGATGCTGCGAGCCGTCGGCACAACGCTGCGCTGGCAAGAAGGTCAGCGAGAGTTTCGCTGCGGGAGTGAGGCGTGCCGAAACACGAAGACCGTTCCAGTGAACGCGTTCTTGCGCAACCCGCTCTTCACCAGTGACCGTGCCCGGTTGAAATATTCCATTCTGAAGTAAGCTCTGGCCCATTGCGAGGACCAGGGAATAAGCGCAACCGTTTCACAGACGAACAGATCATCGGCATATTGAAGGAGCACGAGGCAGGCACGCCGGTCTTTGAGCTTTGCCGCAAGCACGGCGTCAGCGACGCCAGCGTCTAAAGGTGGAAAGCCGAGTTCGGCGGCATGGGACGTGTCCGAAGCCAAACGGCTGAAGACGCTGGAGGACGAGAATACCAGGCTGAAGTGGCTACGGGCGGATGCCATGCTCGACAATGCGACAATGCAACTCTTTCGCGCAACTGATGAGCCAACATAGGATGAACGAACGGCGGGCGTGTAAAGCCATCGGCTTTTGCCGGATGACGATCCGTTATGAAATGAGACGCGACGACGATCATGGCCTTCGCGAGCGAATGAAGGTTTTGGCGCAAACGTCGCCGCTTTGGAGATCGACGCATTCATGTGCTGCTTAGGCGCGAGGGACACTTTGTGAACCACGAGAGGCTCTTCCGGCTCTATCGGGAGGAGAAGCTGACGGTGCGCGCGAGGCGGGCGTAAGCGAGCGATCGGCACCGAGCGGTGCTATTCTCGGATCTGACAGCTTAACTGGCGGTTGATGATAATTTTTAATTTTGACATATATCTACAATTCATCATTGCATAACAACAAAGATCAAGCTAAGAATGTAACACATCATCGCCAAATGATCTATGAACCCGCTTTTGGTCGAGGGTTTCTTGAGGAAGTCGTCGTGCAGAGGGGGCTGGCTGTAAAGTACCTCGGCTAACCATCTGACGTGAAACCATAAATACGCTGTACGGAAATTATTAGGAGCGCATCGCCGCCCGTTCGTCCGCGATTTTTCTTCTATCTGGTCCCGGCAAGTCTCAACCGATTTTGGAGTGAGTCAATGACAGTTGCATTATGGAGTCAGCCAGTTGCGGACCCGGCCTATGCAGGCCCGACTATCGGCGCTTATGCGCCTGCAGTCAAACCGGCGCCCGCCTTCGCGCAGACCGATCTGGTTGCATTGTCGCGCTATTTTTCTCTTCTGATGATGCGCAACATCACAAGCGATGGCTATGTCATCGAGGATCCGGCATCGTCCAGCGTCTTTTCGGTCCCGGGCTGCGTCATCGCCGCACCCTCCTATCCAGTGAACACGCCGGGTGTCGACCAGGACTATGTTTTCAACTGGGTCCGCGATGGAGCTATTACGGCCATCGAGATCGCGCTTGCCGGCTTGTCGCCCATTCCGGGCGGAGGTGTGCCAAGCCTGATCGACTACGTGAACTTCGCCGCGCTCTGTCAGGCGAATGCGAAGAATTCGGCGACCGTCTCACTTGGCCATGCCTGCTTCACCATCACCGGTGAGGTTCGTCCGTGGTCGGAGCAGAATGACGGGCCGGCCATTCAGTCGATTGCGATCCTGACCTTGTTCGATCAGCTGGACGGTTCCACGCAGACAATCGCCAAACAATTGGTCGAGACGAACCTCTCTTATCTTCTCGAAGTTTACCAGGACAAGACCACAAATCTCTGGGAGGAATATGAGGGCTATTCCTTTTTCGCAAGAGCCGTACAGTTGCGCTTTTTCCGGGAAATTGCCAGAAACACGATTGGCATTGCGGTGCCTGCCGGGGTGGCCGATGCCATCTCTTGGCTGGAAATCCAGCTGGCTATCCACTGGAATGGGCAGCTCTATGTGAGCGTTCTGGATGCCGCAGCGCAAGCCGGTTACGACGCCAACATCGATATCGTCTCTTCGGTCTGCTATGGCGGGATCGAGCCGACCGATACCAAGCTTCTGGCAACGGCGGCCATCCTGCGGCGCCAGTGGGCCGATCCTTCGTCTTCGAACTATTACCCGATCAATGGCGCCGACGCAGCCAAAGGACTCGGTCCACTCTTCGGGCGCTATCCAGGCGACCATTACGATGGCGATGTGGCGGCTCCGGTGGTCGGCGGGCATCCCTGGGCTCTGTGCACCGCTAACTTCGCCGAGTTTCAATATCGGCTTGCCAATGCCATCGAGGCCAGCGGCGCCATCCCTCTCGATCAGTTTTCTGAACCCTTCTTCGCGGAACTGGGTCTTGGCGCATCCAGCAGCGCCGCCGACGCGTCGGTTGCCTTGCGGGCTTCGTCTGACCTCATGCTGCGCGCCATCGTCTATCACAGCGATCACTATGAACTGAGCGAACAGTTCGATGGAACCACTGGCTATGAGAAAAGTGTCCGGAACCTGACCTGGAGCTACGCCTCTTTTCTCTCTGCAGTCAGAGCCCGCTCCGGCGGCGCCCTGGCCGCCAAGGCCAAACCCCGAAAGTCGCGCGTCCCAAGATCATGACGATTTCAGGCACGTCCGGCCTGAAATCTCGATTGAGCCCAGAGCGGCGTGATCGGCAAAGCCTGATGCCGCTTTCCGGAAATAATGGAGGACCGAAGTGCTTTTTCCCCTCGAATCGGCGATAAAAGCCGATGCCAAGACCGTCGCAGCGTCTGGCGACTACGATATCGTGATCGTCGGCGCCGGCATTTCCGGAGCAATCATTGCCAAGCAGGCTGCGGAAGCGGGCAAGCGTGTCCTGATACTTGAAGCCGGAACCGGTGCCAATCGCACTCTGGCAGGCTATGACGATCTGCTGACGACCTTCTATTCGGCAGCCTCCAAGGATAACCAGTCGCCCTTTCCGCTGAATGCGAACGCGGCCATGCCCCGCAGCCCGCTTCACAAGCTGCAGGCGGGGGAAACCGATAGCTCGACCTATATCGTTCAATCCGGCCCTTATGTCAGTGATACGACATATACCCGTATTTTCGGCGGAACGACCATGCACTGGGAGGCGAAAACGCCCCGTCTGCTTCGCTCGGATTTCAAGACGCGCACCATTTTCGGCCAAGGGCTGGACTGGCCACTGAGTTTTGAGGAAGTCGAGGATGATTACCGCCTGGCCGAGCGGGAAATCGGCGTCTCGGCGAACGTCGAAGACCAGCAGTATCTGGAGCAGACCTTCCCGGGCGACTATGTCTTTCCCATGCGCGGCCTGCCGCTGTCCTATCTGGACAAGCAGGTCAACAAGGGAATCGAAGGCACCAGTGTCGAACTACACGGCAAGACCTATCCCCTGAAAGTCAGGCCCTATCCGCAGGGGCGCAACAGCATACCGAACCCGGCCTATGATGGTGGGAAGGGTTACCGTCCAATCGGCGCAGTCGATACGCATCAGGTCGAAGAGGGCGGTCGCTGCCAGGGCAATACCAACTGCGTACCGCTCTGTCCCGTGCAAGCGCGCTACCACGCCGGCAAAACGCTTGCCAAGGCGTTCGCGCTAAACGGGAAAGAGGGCGAGCGGCTTGTCGAACTCCTGTCTCAGGCGGTCGCATCGAAGGTCAACATCGATCCGGATAGCGGTAAAGTCCGCTCTCTCGAGGTGAAGGTTTACAAGGACCCGGCCTCATCGGACCATGAGACCATCACCGCGAAGGGCAAGGTTTTTGTGCTTGGGGCAGGCGCTATCGAAACGGCTCGTCTCATGCTGGCCTCCGGCCTGCCCAGCACCAGCGGCCTTGTCGGACGCAATCTGATGGACCATGCCTATCTGTTGAACTGGGCGCTGATGCCGCAAATCTGCGGCACGATGCGCGGAACCAGCTCGACCGGCGGTATCGTGGACCTGCGGGACGGCCCTTTCCGGGAAAGGCAGGCCGCCTTCGCCATCGATATCCATAACGACGGCTGGGGCTGGGCCACGGGGGCGCCGACCTCCGACCTTCTCGAACTGGTGGATGATCGCAACCTTCACGGGGCGGATCTTCGACGCGGCGTCATCGACAGGGTTTCGCGGCAGTTGCTGCTGGCTTTCATGATCGAGGTCATGCCCGTCGAAAGCAACCGCATCACGGTAGGTCCGCAATATACCGATCCCCTGGGCAATATGCGGCCCATCCTGTCCTTCACGGTTCCAGAATATACCATGAAGGGTGCAGCCTATGGCCGCCATTTTGCGCGCACCGTCTTTGCGCGTCTGGGCGCGCAGGATCATACTTATTACGACGCCAGCGATTTTGGCTATGTGGACTTTGAGAAGCAAGGCTACGCGATCCGCGGCGGCAATCATCTGGCCGGCACCCATATCATGGGAACGACGAAGACCAATTCCGTCGTGGATAAGAACCAGCGCAGCTGGGACCATGAAAACCTCTACCTCGTGGGCGGCGGCAGCATGCCGACGATCGGCACGGCCAATGTCACCTTGACGCTGGCCGCCATGTGCTTCCGAAGCAGCCGTGACATTCTGAAGTATCTGCATTGAACAAAGACCGACATCCGTTGGGCGCGGAACGAACCGATGGGCTCGACGCAGGCGACACGAAGCCGGCCTGTGCACCCAACTTATCTTCCATGGAGCTTGAGCATGTATTCTTACAGCATTAGGACGCTCGATGAGCTGAAAGAATTTCTCTATCAGGCGATGCGCCTCGAACATGCGACGATTCCGCCGTATCTGACGGCACTTTACTCGATCAAACCCGGCGTCAACCAGGACGCAACCCAGGTTCTGCGCGTGATCGTCGTGGAAGAAATGCTGCATCTGACCATCGCGGCCAATATTCTCAATGCCATCGGCGGCACGCCGGATCTTACGAGGCCGGACTTCGCAGTCGACTATCCCGCCTCCCTGCCGGACGGTGAGACCGATTTCAAGGTCGGCATCCAGGCTTTCGGTCGTGAGGCGCTGGCGACTTTCCTGAAAATCGAGCGGCCGGCTCAGCGTCCCATACATCTCGTTGGCAAGGGCCTGATACACCGAAAGACCTCCCCGCATACCACCGCGCTTGGCAACGATCCAAGGCACGAGGACCTCCATTTTTACAGCATCGGCGAGTTCTACTCGACCATCGCAGAAGGCATCAAATACCTGGAAGCCGAAGCGCATCGGGTGGGCACAACCATTTTTACCGGCGACAGGTCGCGCCAGATCACCTCGGAATATTATTATTCCGGCGGCGGCGAGCTGTTTGCCGTGACCGATCTGAAAAGCGCCCTGGAAGCCATCGAGCTCATCATCGAACAGGGCGAAGGCGACGGTGGCGGTATCTACGACGATAACGAGCACGAACTGGCCCATTACTATCGTTTCGACGAGCTGGTCAAAGGCCGCTACTACCAGAAGGGCGACCAGCCCGGCCACCCCACAGGTCCGCAGTTGCAGGTCGATTGGGAAGGCGCCTATCCCATCAAAGCGAACCTGAAAGTGGTGGACATAGACATAAAGGAAGGCTCGGAACTGCGTGAGGCGGCGACCGCCTTCAACAAGCGCTATGGCGAATTTCTGCAGCTTTTGACGCGTGCCTATAACGGCCAGCCGAGCCTGCTGCTGGAAGCCGTTCCGATCATGTTCGAATTCCGCAACATGATCTTCGAACTCGTCCGCAATCCCCTGCCGAACCATCCCGGTAAGAACGGCAGCCCCACCTATGAGATCCCCGGCAGCACCAAACAGGCAGCCATCACCCGGCAGGCGGAGGTGAGCGCATGAGTAGCAGCCGTTTCGAGGCATTTCTCGGCCTTTCTATCGAATTGACGGCCTTCTCCCGCTTCGATCTTCTGGGAACGGGCCTGGCGGAACGCTATCTCGCCACGCTCGACAAGGTGGTCGGCGGCGAGATCACCGATGCGCTGCTGGCCGCCTTCATCGCCCTGCCGCCGCCGGAAGACGTGGCCCGTATCCAGGCGGTGCGCACGACCATTCTGGGCCATGAATTGCTGGGAGACGTCACCCGCGCGCTGATCAAGCTCTGGTATTCCGGCACTTGGTTCGAGCTGCCCTCCGCCTGGACGGAGCGCTTTGGCCGCAGGGCCGCGGATGCCACCTTCGTCGTTTCTCCCGATGCCTATATCGAGGGTTTGCTCTGGAAGGCGATCGGAGCCCACCCCGCAGGCGCCAAGGCGCCTGGTTTCGGCTCCTGGGCCTTTCCGCCGAAAATTCCGGCTCTTCCGGATCTCGATTCCAAAACCTGATGCCACTTCCGTTTGCCCTCAAAGAACTGGATCATTGCCATGGTGACACATCTGCATCGACTGACGCCCGCCAAGGTTTGGCTGGGTGTCATCCCCACGCTCTGGTGGAATGACGATTTCATCAACATCGATATCGGTATCCCCTACGAGCAGGCTCTGAGTGAAATGGCGCTCGCCGGCTATGTCGGATGTGGCGTCGGCCACAAATATCCGACGGACCCGAAAATACTGCGACCTGTCCTCGAACTCAGAGGATTGCGGATTTCCGAGCCTTGGGTAAGCACTTACTTCACCATCAATGCGATGAAGCGTCATACGCTTGATAATGTCGATGCTCAGCTCGACTTCCTCGAAGCCATGGAAGGTGGCAGCGACGATCCGCGCAGGGCCGATCTGGTCGTCGCCGAGTTTGGCGGAGCGGTCAATCCGCTTCCCGTTGCCCTGTTTCCCAATTGCCCCGATTTCTCCGAGGACCAGTGGAAACAGCTGATCGAAGGCTTGCATGAGGCAGGAGAGAAAGCCATGGCCCGTAACCGCCGGCTCTGCTATCACCCGCATCTGGGGACCGGGGTGATGAAGACGGAGGCGATCCACCGGCTCATGGACGAGACGGATCCTCGCCTGGTCAACATGCTTCTCGACACCGCGCACCAGGCGGCTGCCGGTGTCGATCCGCTGGCGCTGGCCAGAAAATACGCCCACCGCATCAAGCATGTTCACCTGAAAGACATTCGCGCCGGGGTGGTTAGGGAGATTCACACCGGAGGATTGTCCTTCCAGCAGGGCATCGAGGCGGGGATCTTTACGGTCCCGGGTGATGGCTCCATCCAGACCTTCCCGGAAATCCTCGATGCATTGGCAGAGGCGGATTTCGCCGGCTGGATCTGCGTTGAAGCAGAGCAGGACCCGGCCAAGGCCAATCCGCTGCAATACGCGAAAATGGGCCGCGAATATCTGCGCAAGCTGCTTGGATGGTAGCCCGGCGCGGACTGTTGTTTCAGCCCGATGGCAATGTGCAGGAGGCGGGGAGGGATCTCGCCTCATGACAATGTCGGGCGAGACATCATCCTGAACCACGCATTACTGGTTAGCGACAGCTGGAGCGATGAAGATGGAAGAGGCACACAGGCGAGATATATATTTCAGCTTCTTTATGTTTACAGCGGATTTGAGGCCGAATGACGCAGACTACACCCAGATTCTCGTCAGACATCTGAAAGCCCTTACCGAGTTCGGCTACACCGGCTTCGATGTGCATATCGCCCCAGGGCCGGCCCATGTCGGTCATCACGCTGAGGTCGAAAGCTATATCAGCCTCAAGAAGGCGTTCGATGAGGCCGGCTTCCGGGATGTGAAGTTCACAACCAATGTGGGGACCACGCGAACCTTCGATCCGACCTCGCCCTACGACGAACAGCGCAAGCAGGCTTTGTCCTATCTCAAATCCCGCGTCGACATCACCTCGGTGCTTGGCGGGGAGAATACGATCATGTCAGGGCCGTTCCTGTACCCCTATGGTATCTTTCCGCTGACGGATGACGGTGAAGGGATCTGGAGCGACGCGCTTCAGGATTGGATGAAGCCACGATACGCGGCGGCGGCCTCCATCTTCCGGGAGTTGGCGCAATATTCTGCCGGGAAGAGGGTGAAGCTCGCCATCGAACCCGTCAAGAATTGGGAAACGCCTGGGCCGACCATGGTCTCGGAAGCGCTGGATTTTCTCGAAAGCGCCGACATTCCGGTCTGTGGCGTCACGATCGATACTGCCCAGGTCGTGATGGAAAGCCAGGGGCCGGCAATCTTCAGGAAAAATGTCGCCCGTGCCGTACAGCAGAGCCGGCTGAATTACGTTCATATCTCAGCGCCGGACCGGGGCGCTGTCAAAGATAGCTGGATTCCCTGGGAGATTATGCTGGACGAAATCGAGCCGGTCTATTCCGGCCCCTATCTCGTCGAAGTCTTTAACGCGATTCCACCCTTCGAGAGTTCGATGAGAATGACGCGCAGACGCTTCTGGCGGCCCGGCGAGGACGCGCCGGAGGCGGGCGTCGACAGCGCCTACGACGTTGCGCGCGCCGCCCTGAAGACATTGGAGGAAAGGATCGCGTCCCGCAGTCATCGATCTCATCCGTGATGGCGCTCGGGCGCACAAGCTGGAAACAACCCGGGAATGCTGGCCAGGAATGTTGGGGAGCCCTCATCTCCGCCGTGCCCGGATGAACGTCAAACCTCAGCAAACGACCTTTCAATCAGGGAGATACCTATGGTGGCGCAATTGCCGGATCCCATTAAAATCGTCAGGCGAGCAGGCGATATCCGTATTCATACTTTCATTTCAGCTTTCACGGATGACAATATCGCCAATGCAACGCACATAATCGAAAGCAGGAACAAGCTTGTTCTTGTCGATGGGCAATTCCTCGTTCCCTATGCGCTGCAATTCAGGGAGTATGCCAACAGTATCGGCAAGGAGATCGACCGGATTTACCTGTCGCACAGGCACCCCGACCATTGGTTCGGCCTGGGAGCCGCATTCAGCGACATTCCAATTTATGCATTGCCGGAAACGATAGAGTTCCTGAGGCAGCATGGGGAGGATTCCCTGAATGACCATTGGAAAATGGGCAACCTCGCTCCGAAGAGCCTGATAATTCCCGAAAAACATGTCCGCGCCGGCGAGGAAATCATCGACGGAGTCAAATACGTATTTGATGAAGTCGTTGATACGGAGATCGATTTTCTTCTCACCATAGGTCTTCCGGGCGTGGGTGTTTTTATTGCGCAAGACCTGATCTACAGCGGAACGCACCTTTATCTCACGAAATACATGGAGCATTGGATTGGGATTTTGCAGGGTATGCTGCTGTCCGACTATGACCTGTTCCTTCCCGGTCACGGCTTGCCGGCTGACAAAAACGAGGTTGCCAAAAATATAGAGTATTTGTCCGTTGCCATGGAGGCCGCCGGCGACGGACTCACCAATGATACTTTCAAGCGCTTCATGCTGGAAAGATTTCCTGAACGAAAATGCCCCGCAATATTCGATATATACATACCTCGCTTATTCGATAACGCGAGCGCGTTTTAATATACTTCAACTGCCGTCAACAGGGGAGCCGTTGGAACATGGGCGAGACATACACGGTTGGGCAATATCTGGTCGACAGACTTCGTGAGCTGGGTCTGCGGCACCTGTTTTCCGTAGCGGGCGATTATTCGATCGAATGGGTGAACAGTTATGTCGAGAAAAGCGATATTCAGGTCATAGAAGAGGTGAATGAACTGAATGCGGGTTATGCGGCTGACGGCTATGCGAGACTGAAAGGAATTGGTGCGCTGTGCGTTACCTATTCCGCAGGCGCGCTTTGCGCAACAAATGCGATCGCCGGATCTTACGTCGAGAAAGTGCCGGTTGTTCTGATCAACGGTGCGCCAAGCATCAAGAAGACGCTCACATTCGAACAAACCGGTTACAGTTCGCATCATTTCATCAGTGGGCGGGGAACGGATCTTCAGGTGTTCGAATACATAACGGCCGCTGCAGTCCGCATCGATAGCCCTCATCTTGCGCCAATGCTCATAGATTATGCGCTGACGCAGTGCATCACGGAAAGACGTCCGGTCTATATCGAGCTGCTGGAGGATATTGTGGACCTAGAATGCACGCGTCCGTCGAGTGCATTAAAAGCGGCGCCGGTCATATCCGACGAAGACAGTCTCAATCAGTCGATCGCGCAAATCAGCGAAAGATTGCAAAATGCAACCAAACCCCTGATCTGGATCGGTGTCGAGATCGACCGGTTTGGCCTTCACCACCAGGCGGAGCGGCTCATTCGAGACCTCAAAATTCCCTACGTGACCGAGCTTTTGAGCAAGGCCATCCTGTCGGAAGACGATGCACAATTTGCCGGGGTGTTTGATGGCAAATCGTCATCACCCTACGTCCAGTCTTTGGTCAAAGACTCCGACTTCGTATTGGCGCTGGGCGTCTGGTTGACTGATATCAATGATTTGGGCTGGCCTATCGATCTCGATAAAACCGCATTCGCCTCTTGGGATACAGTGAAATATGGCACGAGCTTCAACGCACAGGTTTCGCTGGCGGATCTCGTCAACGGCTTGATTGATAAAAGGTTGACGTGCAAAGCCCAAAGTCTTCCAACGAAAACAGCCCGGCAAGCGCCGGTCGTGAATCCGGCAAGCGAAATTACATATCAGGGCTTCTACGATTTCATTCAGCACCAGATCGACGGAAATACTATCGTTGGTGCCGACGCGAGTTTGAATTATTTCGGGAGCCTGCTTCTTGAAGTGAGTGCTCGCCGCGGTTTCATCGTTCAATCATCCTATTCGGCGATCGGTTATATCGGCCCGGCCGCGACAGGGGTTTCGCTGGCGAAGCAAGATAAACAGAGGCTGATGGTCTTTGCGGGGGATGGCGGGTTTCAGATGACCGCTCAATGCCTCTCGACACAAACCCGCTTCAATCTCAACCCGATCATCTTCGTGACAGACAACGGTATCTATGGCGTGGAGCAATGGCTTGCCGATGCATCGGTTTTCCATGGTAACAAGCCGTTCTACAATTCATGCATCCTGCACCGGTGGGATTACAGCAAGTTGGCAGATGTCTTTGGCTGCAAAGGCTGGAAGGTGCACACCTATGGCGAACTAGAGAAAGCCATAAATGCCGCCAAAGAAAACCTGAACAGTCCGTCCATCATACAGGTTGTCGTGCCTCAGCGGTCAATCCCCGATAATGCGAACTGGAAAGCAAACTAGAGTGGCCGATGTCCCAAATAGTCTGGGCCTTCAGTCCTTGCTGGACCGATATCCAAGGCAGTTGTCCGGAGGACAACGGCAGCGAGTAGCCATGGGTTGCTGCCATCATCTCAGATGCCGTTTTCTTTTACGCATTCCCTGATGTAATGATGTAATCATCGAATGGTCAAATCTCCGCCACCGAAACCGCTGCTCGCCACCGATATGCCGGTTCGTTCAAGGGCCCGCAAGCCGCGAGATCCGGCCCAGCCGAACCTTCCCCTCGATCCCATGCCCGCGCGCATCGAGCCATGTCTGGCACTTACAAAAGCGAAGCCGCCGAAGGGACCGGACTGGGTCTTCGAAATCAAATGGGACGGGTATCGTCTCGCGGTGCACATCGAACCCAGGCGCGTCCGGATCATCACGAGAGGCGGGCATGATTGGACGCATCGCTTTCCGGCGATAGCAGAAGCCGCAAAGCAGCTCGGCGTGGCAACTGCAATACTTGACGGCGAGGCAGTCGTTCTCGACGAGCAGGGGCGGCGGCCGAATTTCGGATTGCTGCAGCAATCGCTTGGCGGTCGTGGCGGCAAGCGCACATCCGGCGAAGCACTCTTCATGGCTTTCGATCTGCTCTACTTCGATGGTCATGACCTGACCGAGATGGAATTGTCCGGAAGGCGTCATCTGCTCGAAGACCTGGTCGCCGGCAAGGAGGGCGACATTCGACTTTCCGAAGAGGTCGAGGCAGACGGCGATCAACGGTGATGTCACGTTGTCAGCGGCTTAACGGTTGTCGGATAATGGGTTGGGATGAACAGTCCGGCCGTAAGCTACAAGAACCACCGCTTTCCACCGCAGATCATCGCCCGTGCGGTCTGGCTGTATTTTCGGTTCCCTTTGAGCCTGAGGATGGTCGAG
>NZ_FWER01000088.1 GCF_900169785.1 Rhizobium sullae | reverse complement strand
ACAGTGGCGGTCATTCTCTGCTCACCGTGATGGGCTGATCTGTTATGCCGCCAGTCCTGCGGCCTGCGGGATATCTTAGCTTCACCTCGTGCCCGAACGAGCTTAGCAATCTCGCCCAGTGATGCGAACCGCCGCACGCCTCAAGCGCAACAGTGGTCGGCGGCGTCTTCTCGAAGAACTTCACCATTTCCCTGCGGGATAGCTTCTTGCGAAGCACCGGCTGCTCGTTGGCATTCACGCCATGCAATTGGAAAACGTTCTTTGACGTATCCATACCAATTCGGATAATCTGTTCCACGGACGGTCTCCCTCGATTGAGCTTTCAACGAACTCATTCTGGCACATTCGATGCCGTTGGGAGCCGTCCACTTCAACAGTACTGTGGCTCCGCCAGCTGCTTGGAATTGACGATCACCAAGATATCGTAGTCGGAGCGGTAGCCCTTCATCGTGTGCGGCTCGTCGACCCAACTGCCGCGCGCGAAAGAACCAAACAAAATGATCTTTAAGATCCGGCCGCGCTTCTTGAGGGCGGCCGAGGTGCCTGACAGCGCATCGGCGAACTCCTCATGGATGATCGCAACGACGCGGGCAAGCTCGCGCTGCTTTTCTTCCGGCAGATGTTCCAACGACGATCGCATGGGTCCATCGATAGGCCAAAGACGATTCGCCGTCCACTACTGGAAACTGTAGGAACCGCGGCGGCTTGCAAGCCGGCGCAACTTCCCACGGCACCATGAGGTGGGGATTATCCGTGGCTTTTTCAGGGGCAGGCTGAAGCCAGGCGGCTAACCCGACGCTAGCGTGAGGCCACCCAGTCGTGCCAATCGTTTTCATCACCATGGAAGACGTTGAGGTCGATTCGGCCATCGACACCGTGCGAGAGGCCAGAGCCCGAATATTGCCAGAAAACCCACTTGCGCTTCGGGTAGACCTTCGAGGGATGAGCGGCCACCGAGCGCAGCCAGAAGGGATAGTCGGGAAACGCGCCCTTCAGGTTGTCGCGATAGAAGTCCGGAGCCGTGTAGATGATCGGCCGCTGGCCATAGTGCCGCTCCAGCTTGTCCATGAAGACCTGCATTTTTTCGAGCACCCGCTCGCGCGAAGGCCGCCGCTTGCAGCTCGATTCACCATTCCACTCGACGTCGATAACCGGCGGAAGAGCGCCCGCTTCCTTCGGCACGTTGCGGATGAACCAGTCGGCCTGTTCGCCGGCCGTCCGGCACCAGTAGAAGAAGTGATAGGCGCCGCGCTTCAAGCCGGCTTCCTTGGCCCTGCGCCAGTTCTTCCTGAACATCGGATCGAGATGGTCGCCGCCGTCCGTCGCCTTGATATAGGCGAAGTTTGCACCTTGCGTCCTGAGTCTTTCCCAGTCGATCTCGCCCTGCCAGCGTGAGATGTCGACGCCATGCACGGCAAGTTTTCTGGGCGAGATGGACCCGAAGTTAATCGGTTTGGCGTCGCGGAAGCCATAGCTGTAAATCTGCGATCGCGTTTGCGGAGCCGCCCTCATCTCGGGCTTGGCCGGCGCCAGCATGGCAATAGGCCGTTCCGACGGAATGGGAGCGCCGACCGTTCTGGCGGCCGGTGCGAATGCTTGCGGCTGAGGGACCTGGCCTGCCCAGGCCAATTCTTCCTGCGGCGCGCTGGCTGCCGCTGCCGCTTCGCCGACATTTCCAGACGGTACGAGATTGGATGGTGGGACGACCGAGCTTGTCGTTTCTTGCGACGGTTGTCCCGCCCGGACATTTTCCGGGGGAGGGCCAGATGCACAGCCCGACACAGTCAGGCAGGCAAGAAAGATTGCTGTCACATCCGATAGACGCATAAGAACCCGTACGCAAAACAACTGCCGCCGACGGCAATCCATGCCGTGGGGACCCACTGGCGTGAATGGCTAACGGAAAATTACCAAAAAAGACTGAATCCAATCTTTACCGGCAAGGTTAACGGCGCGACGAATTTCTACAGGTACGACCGACCGATCTACGCCAGATACTTTTCTGTCAGCCTGGCCCACATGGCGGCCCCAACCGTCAGATTCTCGTCCGCAAAGTCGAATTTCGAGCTGTGCAGGATTTCCGAGTTCAGCCCGTTGCCAAGACGCAGGAGGCAGCCCGGCTTGTGCTCGAGAAAATGGGAAAAATCCTCGCTCCCGGGGATCAATGGGCAGGTCAAAATCTTGTCCGGATCGACAAGCTCCTCCGCAACGGTGCGGGCAAACTCCGTCTCCTTCTCCGAATTGATGACGACGGGGTGCCCGCGCACATAATCGATTTCGAAGCCGGCGCCATAACCCTCGGCCACAGTCGCGGTGAGCTTGCGAATTCTCCCTTCCAGAATGTCTCTTATCGCCGGTTCGAAGGACCGGACGCTGAGCGAAAGCGTTGCGATGTCCGGAATGACGTTCGAGGCTTCGCCGGCATGGATGGAGCCGACGGTGACCACTGCCGTTTGCGTGGGATCAATGCTGCGCGAAACGACCGACTGCAGTGAAACGACGAGATTGCAGGCAATGACGACCGGGTCGACTGTCAGATGCGGCCTGGAGGCATGGCCGCCCTTTCCCTTGATGGTGACTTTTACCGTATCGGCAGCAGCCATCAATGGACCGGAACGCAGGAGCCAGGTGCCCTCCGGCGCGCCGGGGTGATTATGCAGCCCGAAAATCGCGTCACACGGGAAGCGTTCGAACAATCCGTCGGCGATCATCGCCTGCGCCCCGCTTGCCGTACCGGCTTCCTCGGCGGGCTGAAAAATCAGGTTGACCGTTCCGTCAAAACGGCGCGTACGCGCCAGATATTCCGCGGCCCCAAGCAGCATCGTCGTGTGGCCGTCGTGACCGCATGCATGCATCTTGCCGGCTGCCCTGCTCGCATAAGGCAGGCCTGTTTCCTCCTGGATCGGAAGGGCATCCATATCGGCGCGGATCGCAATACTGCGCGCGCCGTTGCCCACCTTGAGACGCGCGACGACCCCATGGCCGCCGACATTGCGCAACACGTCGTAGCCCCAGGACTCCAGTTTCTCGGCGACGAAGCGTGCGGTTTCCGCCTCTTCGAACGACAGTTCCGGATTGGCGTGAAGATGCCGGCGCGTCGCTTCAAGCTCTGCCTTGAGCGGCTCGAAGTCGGAGATACGGGCAAAAGCATTGTCGCGTGTCATCAGTTGGTTCCAATAGATAGAATGAACGGGATTGTCGCGCCGCGTTCTACTGGCGCGGGCTGGATGCTGAGCGCTAGGATTGCCGGCTAGATGAAGCGCGCCAGAAAGCTTCTCGTGCGTTGATGCTGCGGATTGCCGAGGACATCTTCGGGCTTGCCGTGTTCGACGACTTTGCCGCCATCCATGAAGATGACCCGATCGGCCGCCTCGCGTGCAAACCCGATCTCGTGTGTCACGACGATCATGGTCAGCCCCTGGCTTGCCAGGTCGCGCATCGTAGAAAGGACCTCGCCGACGAGTTCCGGATCGAGTGCGGAGGTCGGCTCGTCGAACAGCATCAGCTTCGGCTTGATCGCCAGAGCCCGTGCGATCGCCACACGCTGCTGCTGGCCGCCGGAAAGCTGGCGCGGGTAACTGCCGGCTTTTTCCGAAAGCCCGACGCGCTCCAGAAGCATCAACGCATTTTCCGTCGCAGCCTTGCGGCTTTCGCCGTGGATGCCGACCGGCGCTTCGATGATGTTTTCGAGCGCGGTCATATGCGGATAGAGGTTGAACTGCTGGAAGACCATGCCGATCTTGCGCCGCTGTGCAGCGATCGCATTGTTGGAGAGTTTTTCAAGGCGGCCGTTTCGCAACCGGTAGCCGATCTGTTCTCCGTCGAACATGATCGAGCCTTGATTGATGGATTCCAGATGGTTGATGCAGCGCAGGAAGGTCGATTTGCCCGAGCCGGAGGGCCCGAGGATGACCACGACCTCGCCAGGGGAGACATCGAGATCGATCCCTTTCAGGACCTCTAGATTGTCGAAGGACTTGTGAACATTGCGCGCGTGGACGAGCGGTTCGACAGTTACAACGGCATTCAACGGCTTGCCTCCTGTACGATGACGGGTGAGGGGGCGTCCGGTACGACTGGCGCGCCCGCATGTCCTGCAGGCTTCGCTATGCTGCCGGAACGTCTGTCGCCTCTGCTATAGTAGCGCTCGATATAGCCCTGGCCGATGTTGAGGATCGAGGTGATCAGCAAGTACCAGACCACGGCAACGAGCAGCATCGGAATGATCTCGAACGTGCGGTTGTAGATCGATTGGACCGAATAGAGCAGGTCCGCCATGGCGATGACGCTGACGAGCGAGGTCGCTTTGATCATGCTGATGAGCTGGTTGCCGGTGGGCGGAACGATGGAGCGCATCGCCTGCGGGATTATGATCCTTCGCAGTGCGCGCGCACGCGTCATGCCGAAGGCTTCCGCGGTTTCCGCCTGGCCCCTGTCGACGGAAAGAAGGCCGCCGCGGATGATCTCGGCCATGTAAGCCGCCTCGTTGAGCGCCAGGCCGACGATTGCCGCCGTCATCGGCGTGATGACTGAATTGGTGTCCCAGCTGGCCAATGTCGGCCCGAAAGGCACGGTGATCGAAATCGAAGGAAAGAGAGTCGACAGGTTGTACCAGAATATCAGCTGCACCAGGAGCGGTGTGCCGCGGAAGAACCAGATGAAGAGACCGGCAAGGGAATGGGCGAGCCGGTCCGCCGACAACCGCGCAATGGCAAGCAATAGACCGAGCACTATGCCGATCAACATGGCAACGACCGTCAACCCGAGCGAGACGTAAAGGCCGCTGATGACCGTCGGGTCAAAGAAATATTGCGCGACGACGGGCCAGCCGAAATTCTCGTTGTTTGCGACGATCCAGCCAAAATCGGCCGCGATCGCCAGGGTCAGCGTCCAAAGGACAAGGCGATCGATGCGAAACGGCTTGTGCGCGTTGACGACGTCGTGGGGATCCGCATCGCCCGGAGGCGATGCGCTTTTGTGGTTGCCGGCACTCATTTTGGCAACGTCCCGCCGAGATTGATGCCCGGCTCTTTGATCATGTTGTTCTCAAGGCCCCATTTCTTCATGATTGCCGCATACGTGCCGTTGCCCATGAGAATCTTCATGCCGTCGCGCAGCACGGGGCCGAGCGGCGATCCTTTCGGCACGACCGCGCCCTGGTAAAGATTGTCAAAACCGTTCTTCTGGCCGACGCCCGTAAGTTCGAGCTGGCCATTGGCCTGCGACACGAAATAGGTGAGGGGGGCTTGGGAGGAGAAGAATGCGTCCGAGCGCTTGGACCTGACGGCCAGGATCGAGCTTGGCTGATCGGTGAAGGACTGAACCTCGACCGCTTCCTTGCCGTCGGCCTTGCACTTTTCGGCCTGGACCTTGATGACCTTTTCGGCGGATCCACCAGCCATCACGGCAATGCGCTGTCCGCAGGCAGTCTCCAGCGAAGTGATGCCGTTGGGGTTACCCTTGTGCACGGCAAAGACGACGAATTCCTGCACCCAGTCGACGAAATCGTTGGCCTCCTCGCGGCTCTTGAAATCGCCGACAGGGCCGAAGGCGAACTGATAGCGGCCGGAATTGACGCCGGCGAGAAGTGCCGGAAGGCCGCCGACGGTGGCGTGCTCGATTGTGACGCCGAGCACCTGGCCGAGCGCGTCCGTGAGGTCGGCGCTGGCGCCCTCCATCTTTGTTCCGGTCACGATCTCGTAGGGAGGAAAGGAGCCGTTGTTGACTGAGATCATCTTGCCGGCGGTCTTGATGTCCTCGGGAAGCTTTGCCCGCAGTTCCTCGTTGACGGTGAGCTTCGGAAGCGTTGCATCCTCGGCCAAGGCCATTCCAGAGAGCAAGGCGCTCGCAAGAGCGAAGGCGGTGATGGATTTCAAAGGCATTCTCTTATTCCCCTTTTTGGTTTGTATGGAAACGGATTTACGATCCGGCTGCGGCAAGCTGCGGGCGATCTGAGGACGCCTGCAGCGGAAAAAGCTCTGCCGGCGTGAGCGCTCGCGGCAGGATGCCCTGTTCGTGCAGTTCCCGTGCAAAATCGGAAATCATCGCGCGGTTCGCATCAAGGCCGCTCTCGTCCCAGTCCGGTGGAAGATCTGCCGAAACCTTCAAGAGCTCATCGAAGATCCACGGCGTGGTGTCGGCATATTTGCGACGCCTGACCGTCCAGACGCGCTTGGATTCATCTATCAACGCGCTGAGTTCTTCGGGGAGCCACGGATATTGCACCGCCACCGTCGCCTTGATGCCGATGAGATGCATGCCCGGCACGTAGCCGACATCCTTGAAATACTGGCGTTCGGCACGGCGGAAATCTGCAAGCACCTGGCGGAAGGGCGAATCTCTATCGAAAAAGCCCTCGGGCATGAAGGGCGTGAAAACGGCATCCAGTGCCCCCTCCTTCAGAAGGTCGACCATCGGGCGCTCGCCTGGTGCTGCTTCGATGCGTCCCGTGCGGCCAAAGCCGTCGAGACGATCGGTGATGGGATGAGCTTCCGTCAACCGGCCGGCAAACCACATCGCGTCCTCGACGTTGACACCTTCACGGCGCAAGGCAGCGCGTGTCCAGGTGTTTCCGGAATCGCGCCATCCGGTAACGCCAATCCGCTTTCCCCCAAGCTGGCTCAACTCCGTCATCGGGCTGTCCTTCGTCGTGATGATGCAGCGATGGCGAAAGCCGCGCATGATGAAGTTCGGAATGCCGATCACCGTATCGTCGCCGTCGGCGCGAAGCTGGGCGTACCGGCTGAAGGACATTTCCGCCGCGTCATGTGCCTCGTCCTTTCCGACATGGGAGATGAGCGTGGCAACCCTGTCGACCTTCACGTCGAGGCGGGGAGAGGAAACGTCTCCCAACACCAGCGGGGTCATGTAGTCCCAGTCGCGCAGGGCCAGCCGTATCGTTACAGTCATGCATTCGCTCGCAAAAGATGGTTGCTCTTGCTCGTAAATAAATGTTCAATTTGACTCGATCAAATGTTATTACGTTATTGAACATTTAATCTGGTGTAAAAATGAGCGAAACACGAAATGCCGATTGGTTTGCCGAAAAATTGAGCGACAAGACGATCCGCGGCATTGCATTGGAAACCAGCGCCTTGATCCGCGCAGGTGCGCTTCCGGTCGGAACGAAGCTGCCGGCGATCCGCGACCTTGCCTTCGCGCTTGGCGTCAGTCCTGCCACGATCTCCGAGGCCTGGAGCGAGTTGCGCCGCCAGAAGATCATCAGCGGGCGCGGACGCAACGGCACCTGGGTCAGCGGCGACCGGTTCGTTGCCAAGCCCGAGAGGCTTGCAAGTTCCGGCAACTACGGAGAAGGCGTACTCAACCTTACGGCGGCGGTCCCGGATGTACGGCTGCTTCCGCCCCTGGCCGAGGCCCTGGCATACGGCGCGTCTGCGGAAAACCTCAACAGTTACGAACGCAGCCGCATCCTGCCAGAGCTCGAAACGGCTGTGCGCCGCGACTGGCCATACGAGCCGGAGGCCTTTCTCGCCACGAACGGTGGATATAACGCAGTCTATACGCTGCTGCATGCTTTGGTTATGCCGGGCGCTTCGGTCGCAATCGAGAATCCGACGGCCATGCGTCTTCTCGATATTCTTGAGGATCTGGGCGTGCGCATCCTTCCCGTTCAGTGCGACAAGGACGGTCCCCTGCCGTCGTCACTCGAGGCGGCCACGAAATATCGCCCCGTCGCATTTCTGTTTCAGCCGCGGCTTCATTCGGTGACAGGCCAAAGCGTCAGCAGGGCGCGTTTGGAAGCTCTCGGAAACATTCTGGCGGGGAGCGATACGCTGATCATCGAAGACGATGGCGTGGCCGACATCTCCGGCGCACCCAAGCATTCCTTGGGCGGGCGTTTTCCCGACCGCGTCATACACATCCTGTCCTACTCGAAGACGCTGGGTCCGGACCTGCGTCTTGCCGTATTGTCGAGCTCCAGGGCGATCGTGGAGCAAATTCAATCCTACCGAAGCTTCAGCGCCGGATGGACCAGCCGGGTTCTACAGGCCGCAGTCGCGTGGCTGCTCCGCGATCAAATGACGGATGAAATCCTTGCCCGCGCACGCAGTATCTATCAGCAGCGGCGCGATGAGCTGACGAATGCGCTGCGCGAGCGCGGCGTAGAGGTGGATGATGGCGCCGGCCTTTGCGCCTGGGTTCCAGTCTCATCGGAGCCATTTGCAATGGTCACGTTGGCGGCGAGGGGGATCGCTGTTCACCCTGGCGCAAAGTTCTCGATCCTGCCCAGCAATCATATCAGGGTCGCAACGGGCAATCTTTCGGACCATAGCAGAGAGGTCGCAGACGGCATCGCGCTGGCCTGCACGACCGGCTGATCCTAGATTGCGCCTCCGACAATCTTCTCACCTATAAGCGCTGCCATGGAAGCCTCCGGTTTCAAGGTCGTGAGCTGAAAAGTTGATCGCAAACTCCGACCTTGCACCAAGCTGTTGCAACGAGGTTCTCATTCACTGGAACGGCGGGCATCTCCATTGCAGCGGCAGCAGGTGGCTATGGCGGCGAAACACTCGCAATTTGATCCAAATTCGCGATCAACCGGGTAAGCAGGGTGACGAGCTGTTCCGTTTCCGCGCTTGTGAAGCCGTCCAATGCCTCACGATTGCCTTGAAACAAGGCCGCCGTTGCCTCGGGCATGCGTGCTTGCGCGTACTCTGTCAGCACTACGCGGCTGCTTCGACCATCAACCGGATCAGGTGTTCGTTGGATCAAGCCATCCCGCTCCATGCGAGCGAGCATTTGCGCCATCGGTGGCTGCTCCACCTTGGCGAAACGCGCAAGGTCGCGTTGCGTGCTCGCGTTGCCATTTTTCAGCGCGACCAGAACCGGTAAATGTCCGACGCCGAAGCCAAGCGGTTTGAGGCGTGACTCGCTCAGGCGGGCGAACCCTCGCGCCGCGAGGCTGATGAGATGCCCCGGCGTGGAAAGCACATCCTCGTCCATTCTATTCGATCCTTACCCACGTTGACTATGGAATATATATGTACGTATATATCTATGGTCAATGTTGGTTAAGCGCCGTCCAACGGTCATTCCAAACCAGATTGAGGAAACGTGATGTCGGAAATCGATACTCAAGTTATCAAGCTCATCTATGATCGCTTCAATGCGCGCGACATCGATGGGATACTTGCCGTGCTTACCGATGATGTTGCTTGGGCCAACGGCATGGAAGGTGGCCATGTTCACGGGCGTGAGGCAGTTCGTGACTATTGGACACGTCAATGGGCTATCGTGAGTCCACATGTCGAGCCGGTGGCATTTCAGCGCATGAAAGATGGTGCATTAGCCGTCAAGGTGATCCAGAACGTATACGATCTCAATGGCCAGCCGCTGGAGGATCAAACCCACGGTCTCAAAGACAAAACACTGCTTCACGTCTTCCATATGAAGGGCGACAGGATCGCACGCTTTGATATCCGGGATGCCAGTTAGGCCGAGGTCCGGCGTCGACTTCTGTGAAGATGGGGGTGGATGCCATGCTCGGAGGTCTTCGTCCGCCCGTCACCTCTGATCGATCAAAGCTTCACCGATGCCATCAACGAGGCACACCTCTCAAAGCCTGCGCCTTCCCTCCCGAGGGAGCGGGTTCCTTTAGTCGTAGCTTTTGGATGTTGCGCTACATTAATTTGCATCTGCCAACTGCGAATTCGAATTTCCACGGAGTGGTCCGAAAGACCGAAGGTGACCCCGGTTGCGGACGCAGTCTCGAAGCCTATCTCATCAGGGGCTGTATGGCCGTCCAAATCTCTGCGCATATGAGGTCCCGCAATGACGCACGAGCCTAGAAAAAGACCATTATTCCGCAAGCTCGACAATCATCTCCTCCACGTGAGTGATCTCGATGCAGCCATAGCTTTTTATGGGGGCCGGCTCGGTCAAGCCCTGATTTGGCGGGACGATGAAGCCGCCGGCTTTGGGCTCCCGGAAACCGACGCGGAACTGGTTGTCCATCTTCATATCGGTCCCGAGACCGACATCCTGGTCGATGACGTGGACGAGGCGTTTGAGGAGTTCTTGGCCGCCGGCGGAGAGGCTGTGCAACCGCCATTCGAAATCGCGGTCGGACGATGCGCCAGAATCCGCGATCCTTTCGGCAACATAGTTGTGATTTTGGACCAATCGAAAGGGACGTTGGTCACGGACGCGAAGCGGCGTGTCACCGGTGTCAAGCGGGCCAGTAACCACGCGTGAACGTCCACCCGCTGACGTAGTGCTACCGTAATTAAGGCAATATTCTGGTCTGCCATCGGCCCTGAGCGGACCTCGTCTGGTAACTTTTTGTCAGACCCGGTGCTCCTTCCCCCGCGATCGGCATTATCAATCGCAAAGCAGAGCGAACGTTCATTGAACTTCTATGGATTTCTGCACGCACCGGCCTGAGCGGCGGGGTGACACCTGGTACGAATTACGCTCCAGCCAAAATGGCCAAGTATCACCCCGCTGATGGGGTGATAAAAAAGGCACGGGAGCCTGGGATGCAGCGTTTACTTGGACGACACCATCAAGCTCGTCTGAGAAGGGCCGGCATCAAAGGAGCAGCATAGCGGATCGAGTCTCGTTCGATAGCATCCAGAGAGTTCATCAAGTCGACAAAGTCACATGCCTCGGCCCAGGACATGCCACTCACCTGCACGTCACCAAGCGTGGCGGGTTCCATCGTGAGCCCGTCCACGACAAGCCACTTGTCATCGATTTCATGTCGAAGATTGAAACGTCGCATCGCAAGGTCTCCAAACAGTGACCGCGGTACCATACTTTAGAATGGGTGAATATGAAAAAGTTAACAGCCGCTAACTATAACGGTTAGCTTGCGTGATTTGCTGATCCTATATGATCAAAACACGCGATCTACGGAGCTTCCTGGCACCCGGTGTGGTGTTGTGCGGTTGGTTGCCGCTGCGGTTGATGAAGCCGCAGGTAAAAAATTACTGAGAGAAAAATGTTCTGGTCAAGATGAAAAAATCGCAGCGATGCGCTCGAGATCGGTTCGGCTGATTTCCTCAGACACCGGTTCGCTTTTGTTGGCGCGAAACCACTCAGCTGCCTCCCGAACGCGTTCGCCGGTCGGGCCATCGTACGCACCAAGCCTGCCGATCCATTCTCTCACGGTCTCACGTTCCATTCGGCCCGCCCTGTAACGGGCGTGAACGGTTTTAGCAGAGGCCACTAGATCGGGAATACTATTCAAGGACGTGCTCCGCTGACTTCAGGCGCCAATGTACGATTTCTGAGGCGCCGGTGGCGCCGCCAGCGTTGAAAAACGTGCAGGTTGTCTCAATCCATCGGGCTAACCGTGCCGACGACGGGTATCATACCGCCGCAGTAAATAGTAGCGCGGCAAGTATTTTGCCGTCATCTTTCGACCTTCCGAAATTGTCTCGCGCCCCAGAGGGAGGATGGGCTTCATAGCCTGCCACGCCACCTATCGATGCGAGTATATGCCGTTCTTTGGGCATGGCCCCTGTGAATTCCTAAACAACATCAATCCTTTAGATTCAGGAGCTGGCTCCGCGCGCCGTGATCCGGACCTTAAAAGACGCGCCTCCGGTTGGATATCGAAAAGTCGACTGCGCTCCGGACAGCGTGCTCTCCTCGCCGCCGCTTGCCGTGGGTTTAGCGCTCCACCGGCTGATCGGAGTTCGTGGTTGGGCGATTAACTGGTTCATAGCGCGAGCCGGAAAACTAAGCTGTCCCTCCGCTTTCTAAACCAAAGCGGACATCTACCGTTTGACCGATTATTTGCTCAGCGCGTACGCTGTCCAGATAGCACACGCCGGACAATGAGAGCGAGTTGGACGTATGGTTGATGAGCCAGAGATTCCCCTCGAAGGCGGTGCGGACTCGAGAGTCGTTCGAGTCGGTCAGACAGTTCGGCGCGACGGTCGCGCTTGGTCGCCCGCCGTCCTTGATTTGTTGCGACACGTCGAGCGTGAAGGATTTGCCGGAGCCCCACGTGCGCATGGCCTTGATGACCAAGGGCGA
The DNA here is from genome assembly GCF_900169785.1 of Rhizobium sullae. GTDB lineage: Bacteria > Pseudomonadota > Alphaproteobacteria > Rhizobiales > Rhizobiaceae > Rhizobium > Rhizobium sullae. Next base: position 3,104 of record NZ_FWER01000088.1, on the reverse strand, counting down.
GAGGTTCTGACCTACATCGAGGGAGAGGTCGGCCAAGGTGCCGGGTTTATCCCCGACGAAGGCGGCCGCTTCGATGTCCGTCTCCCGGACTATGTCTGGCGCGATGACGTGCTCGTTCATCTTGGCGCGCTCGTACGGGCCTATCACGATGCCGCGGCCAGCTTTCCGTGGGCTGGCCGCGAGTGGCGCTTAAAGGCTCGTCAGCCTGTCGAGACGGTTTGTCACAATGATCTCACGCCATGGAATACTGTCTTTCGAGCGGGCCTGCCGGTGGCTTTCATCGATTGGGACGCCGCGGCGCCAGGGCCTCGCGCGTGGGACCTCGGATTCATCGCCTGGCGTTGGGTGCCGTTCTGGCGCGACGCGAAGTGTCGAGCACATGGACTCCCGACCGGTGTCGCCGAAAAGGCCCGCCGCTTTCGCTTGCTGGTTAACGCGTACGGGCTCGAGCCTGAGATTGACGTCGTGCACGCGGGAATCGAGCGGGTGCGGCACTTGCAGGAACACATGCGGAAGCTCGTCGCTGACGGTTCTAAGTGGGAGGTGGAACTCGCTCGTCGCGGTGTGCTCGACGAGGCGGCGCTTGAGATCGCCTGGGTTGAGGAGCACGCTGCAGCGCTTGCGGGGTCGTGACCCGCCGCGTGAAGGTCTCTTCCGGCACATCCAAGACAGCCGCGGACGGCGTCTTTCGACCCGAAACGGACGTCACTCGGTCGTAGGTATGATTTGCGCAGGCAGCTATCGCTACGACGCAATCGTATCCAGTTCCCGCGTCATTTCGACCATCGTCGGACGAAAGCCCATGGAAGCAAACAAGCACTGAGCGGTCTTGTTTTGGTAAGCCGTGGGACCACGGTGCCCAAGCCTGCGTGTTTGCATTCTCTCCTTCTGTCCATGGATTGTGCCGTCAAAGCCCGAGCGGCCGTTCACTTCGCGAACTAGCCGCTCAGCCAGCCTGTCACCTGTTCCAGGGTCCGCCGTTCCTGGTCCGCCTCCATCGAGAAGCCGGGCCGGACGTCGGCGCCGGGAGCAATCGAGCTGACGATGTCGATGCTATCTCCGAGGCCGTATCCTCCGTGCGTTATGAAAGGGTGGATGATCTTTCCGGAAAGGTCATGTCCCCGTAGGAAGGAACGGACGACAGGTGGGGCCGTCATTCCCCAGATCGGGAAGCCAAGATAGATGGTGTCGTATCGCCGGACGTCCGCCACGATGGTTTTCAGGGGCGGAAGATATCCGGCCCTCGTCTCTTGGCTGGCCTGGGCGACCGTCTCGACATAGTCCTCGGGGTAGGGGTTGCCGGGATTGATTTCGAACAGCGTCGCACCCCTTGCCCCGCGGATCTGACGCGCAATGAGCTTCGTGTTTCCGGTCCGCGAGAAATAGGCGACCAAGGTTCCGCTGGAGCCGGACCGCGCCTGCGATGCGTCGTTCTCGGCAGGCGCCGCAAGGCCGGCCGCGGCAAGGGGTAGAGCCTTCAGGAACTTGCGCCGTGGAATTTGGATCTGCATATGATTGCTCCTTGCACACCACAGGCTCCGTCAGTCGATCTGGCGTCCGTTGCCGTAGTCTTCGTCGGATACTTTCTCCATCCAGGTGACGGCACTGCCGTTCAAGGATTCGGCGACGGCGAAATGGGTCATCGCCTCGTCGGCCGAGGCGCCGTGCCAGTGTTTGACCAGAGGCGGAATCCAGACGACGTCGCCGGGGCCGACCTTCTCGATCGGTCCGCCCTCCTTCTGTACCCAGCCCTGGCCGGATATGATGAAGAGGGTCTGTCCCAGCGGATGCGTGTGCCAGGCCGTGCGCGCACCCGCCGAAAAGGAAACGGTCGCCCCACCGATCCGGGCCGGTGCGTCGCCCTGGTAGAAGCCCGAGGTCTCGACTTCTCCAGTAAAGTGCTGCTCCGGAGCCTTCGCTCTGCCTTGGTCGGCCCGCCTGATCTTCAGGTCGCCCGATGTCGCGGATTGCGCGACGGACGTTTGCAGGCCATTGCGGCGGCTGTCGAATACTCGCTGAAGGACGGGCACGGCCGACATCGCCCTTGGCCAACCGGCATAGAATGCGACATGCGTGACGACCTCGGATGCTTCGGCGCGGGTCAGGCCGTTGTCCATGGCGCGGTTGGCGTGGAAATGGAGCTGCTCGGGCTGACCGATCGCGATCAGGGCCGCCATCGTCACAAGGCCGCGGTCGCGGGCGCTGAGATCCGGCCGCCGCCACAGATCGCCGAACAGGACACGATTGGTGAGGTCCGCGAGCGTCGGAGCCGTAGGTGCCACATTCGCGTTGACGGCAGCCGCACGTGCCGTCTCGGCAGCGGCTTCCAGTTCGATACGGGCAGCAGCGCTGTTTCCCACCGGAGCGATGTCGCGCTCATCGAACACCTTCTTCGTCTCGATCACGGCCGATATCGCGTTCGGCCAGCCCGCGTAGAAGGCGAGCTGCGTGATCAGTTCGCCGATCTCCTCCGGCGCGACGTCGTTGTCGAGCGCCCGGCGGACGTGGCTGCCGATCTGCGCTGCCTTGCCGGTCGAGATCAGGGTGGCGACGGTGACAAGACTGCGGTCGCGCGGCGGGAGCTCGCCCCGCTCCCAAACCTCGCCGAAGAGAACGTCGTCGGTGAAATGGCCGAGGCCGGGAGCAACGTCGTACACGACCGGCGGAGCGACGCGTCCACGGGGTTCTTGTGCTTCGACGCCCGCCGCGGCGAAAGCGGAAATGGCGACGGTGGCTGCGATCTTGTTCATAGGATACCTCATGTTGTCGTCGAAATTAGGCGGCTGGCGCCGTTCGGATCGAGGATTGCAGACAATGCGGGCTCGGCTTTCGGCCGGACCTTGTCGGTCAGACGCGAAGAAGCGTCTTGATCGCGCGGCGATCTTCCATCGCGTGGTATCCTTCCGTGACGTCGGCGAGCAGCCGTGCCGCAAGGCCCCCTTCCACGACGAGACCGCCGATGCTCCCAGTCGCGCCAATGACGAGAACTGTAAGGGTGGGTGCTCTTATGAACCATTCCTGCCTGCGCCAACGATCCTCGGTTGGCGAAGGCAAAACTACCATCCGAGCATTGATCGGATTAGAGGGCGTGTTTGGCATGCGGG
>NZ_FWER01000047.1 GCF_900169785.1 Rhizobium sullae | reverse complement strand
ATGGCCTCGGCAGCACTGGCCATCCGCTAATCGCCGATGCCGACACAGCTCAGTTTACCGCCCATGCTCTGCAGTCGGGTGGCAAGGACATCCACATCGAACAGCAAGACGGCCTGACGCTGTTTGGCAAGCTTGCCAACGGTACGGTGATCTTCAANGGCAAGGACATCCACATCGAACAGCAAGACGGCCTGACGCTGTTTGGCAAGCTTGCCAACGGTACGGTGATCTTCAAGGTCGAAGTGACTGATCCGGCAACCGGCGCCTACAAGTTCACACAGTACGGCCCGATCGACCAGGCCGACGCCAACGAGACCGGTGCTGCCGACGGCGGCCGCATGAAGATCGTCTTCACCGTCACCGACGGCGACGGCGACACGGCAACGAACAGCCTGCAGATCGACATCAACGACGGTGGTCCGTCCGTTGCGGCACCGGCTGCCACTGGCGCGCTTTCGGAGACTGGCCTGCCTTCGGTCAGTCCCGTCTTCGGCGATCTCCATGTGAATGTCGGGGCCGACAGCAAGGCGACGCATGTCGCGATCGGTACGGATGGCAACGGAAATCCGATCATCAACAGCGGACTCACCTCCGACGGCGTGCCCCTGCAATATGAAGTTCGCACGACGAACGGCGTCGATCAGGAAATCGTTGCGTTCAAGGCCGGCGATACCGCCGACAATCCGGTTTTCATCGTCGCCGTCCTGCATCCGGGCAGCTTTGCGGCGACGCTCTTCCAGAACCTCGATCACCCGGACGGCAGTGACAACATCCCGCTGAACCTCGTGGCACGCGTCTTCGACGGCGACGGCGACTATGTCGATCAGCCCTTCACCATCAACATGGCAGATAGCGTGCCGACGCTGGTCGCCAACACGACGGTTTCCGGCAATGTTGTGGAAGGTGGCTCGACCGTCGAAACGCACAGTTTCGTGTCGGGAACGGTCAATCTTCCCATCCCGGACGTTAGCACGATCACGTCGACCATCACGGTGCCGGCCGGCGGAACCATCCACGACGTCAACGTGTCGATCAACCTCGCGCATACCTTCATGGCGGACCTCGAGGTCACTTTGATCGCTCCGGATGGCACTCGGATTCGGCTTGTCGACGATAATGGCGGAGCTGGCGATCCGAACGGCACCATCATGTTCGACGACGAAGCGGCAAGCAGCTTTACCTCCGCTTCCCCTCCATTCGTCGGCACATGGCGTCCATCGATCGACCAGCTTTCCCTGCTCGACGGTAAGAGCATGGCGGGAATCTGGACGCTGGAAATCAGGGACGACTTTGGAGCTGATGTGGGCACCCTGCGCGACTGGAGCCTGCAGGTCGAGGCTGGCCACGACGTCTCGTCTGCGAATGTCGATCTTTCCTCGCTGGTCTCGGCCGGTGCCGACGATGGCAATGGTGCTGCGGTATTCGCGCTGAAAACCATCGCAACCGCGGAGAGTCTCGGCACGGTTACGGCCGGCGGCCAGCAGGTGAAAGTGGTTTCCGACGGAACCACGCTGACCGGCTATGCCGAAGGTGCGCCCGGAACGCCGCTCTTCAGGCTGACTGTGTCGGCAAACGGAACGGCGACCTTTGTATTGCACGGCGAATTCGATCACGCCGCCGGCAGCGATAACCTGCCGCTCGATCTCGGTGCCTATGTCAAGGCGCTCGACAGCGACCACGATACGGTGACGCTCGGCGCCGGTCAGTTCGTCATCAACGTCGCCGACAGCCTGCCGACGGCTGCAAACCTGACTGCGGCTATGTCGGAGAACGACAGCAAGAGCGTCACGCTCATCGAAGGTACCCACTTCACCTTTGGTGCGGACGAGATTGGTGCCGCTCTGTCCTTCGGAACGCCGAGCTACACAGGGGTTCCGGCCGGGCTGATCCTGGGCACGCCGTCGATCGCGCTCGGCGCCGACGGTCGCACGATCACGATCAATCCCGGCACGGCCTTCGACCGTCTGCCGGCAGGACAGACGGTTGTCTTGCACATTCCGTATACCGTGACGGATGGCGATCACGACTCGGTCACAAAGGACATCACGGTCACCATCAACGGCACCAACGACGCACCGGCTTTCGGTTGGGGCGAGACTGCCGCTCCCTTGACGGAGCATGCCGGCCAGGTTGGTTCGAGCGAGATTCGAGTCAAGACCGGTCATCTGACTTTCGTCGATCCGGATGCCAGCGACCATCATATGGTCTCGATCGAGCAGGTCAGCACCAACAACCCGGGCGGTAGTTATCTCGGCGCGTTCTCGGCGTGGCTGAACCATTCGCCGACGGACGCGTCCAACTCGGGCCGGATCGACTGGAAGCTGCAGGCGGCCGACAGCTCGTTGGACTTTCTTGCCGAGGGCCAGACGGTGACGCAGGTCTATAAGGTGGTAGTCACGGACGCCAGTGGTGCACTCAGCTCAAAGCTGGTAACGGCGACGATCACCGGTACCAACGATGCGCCGATCATCACGGTTGATGCCGGCGACAGCGCTTTTGCCGCCCTCACGGAAACGAACGCCGGCCTCAGCACGACCGGTACTCTGAGCGTCGCCGATGTCGACGTGACCGACAACGTCACAGCGAGTGTCACCGGTGTCACGGCCGGCGGCGCGGGTATTGAAGCCCGCTTTACTCCGGCTCAGTTGCTGAGCTTCTTCAGCATCGGCAGTGGCGCGGTCATCGATGGAGCGCATACGGCCGGCGATATTCACTGGACGTTCAATTCCAATTCCGAAGCCTTTAATTTCCTGCCCAACGGCTGGCAGTCGCTCATCGGCTACACCGTCGAGGTGAGCGACGGCCACGGCGGCACCGATACCCATGTAGTCCAGATCAAGCTGACCGGCACCAACGATGCGCCGGTTGTCAGCGGGGCAGTCGCCGGCATGGCCACCGAGAATGGCGCAAGCGTCACGCTCGACGCGCTTGCCAATGCGAGCGACGTCGATCTCGGCACCACCCTGTCGGTCGACGGCCTGGCGGTCAGCGGCTCGCCGGGTGCCCTGCCGGCCGGCGTGAGCTACGATGCGGCGACGCATTCCTTCACGCTCGATCCGAACCATCCGGCCTACCAGTCTCTGGCGGCCGGCACGACGACGACGGTGACGGTGAACTACAGCGTCTCCGACGGGATCACGACGACACCGGCCTCCGTCTCCTGGAAGGTAACCGGCACCAACGATGCGCCCGAAGCTCAGGCCGTGACGCTGGCGGCGGTCGCCGAAGACAGCGGCGCGCATCTGATCACGACGGCCGATCTTCTGGCTGGCGCGACGGATGTCGATCACGACACGCTGACGGTGAGCGGCCTTTCGGCCTCCTCCGGCACACTGGTCGACAATGGCAACGGCACCTGGACCTTCACGCCTGATGCCGACGACGATACTGCGGTCAGCTTCAGCTACACGGTGTCGGACGGCACGGCGAGCGTTGCCGGCAGCGCGACGCTCGACCTGACGCCGGTCAACGACGCGCCGGTTGTCCCGGCCGTGACGCTGGCGGCGATTGCCGAGGACAGCGGCGCGCATCTGATCACGACGGCCGATCTTCTGGCTGGCGCGACGGATGTCGAGCACGACACGTTGACGGTGAGCGGCCTTTCGGCCTCCTCCGGCACGCTGGTCGACAATGGCAACGGCACCTGGACCTTCACGCCTGATGCCGACGACGATACTGCGGTCAGCTTCAGCTACACGGTGTCGGACGGCACGGCGAGCGTTGCTGGCAGCGCGACGCTCGACCTGACGCCGGTCAACGACGCGCCGGTTGTCCCGGCCGTGACGCTGGCGGCGATTGCCGAGGACAGCAGCGCGCATCTGATCACGACGGCCGATCTTCTGGCTGGCGCGACGGATGTCGATCACGACACGCTGACGGTGAGCGGCCTTTCGGCCTCCTCCGGCACGCTGGTCGACAATGGCAACGGCACCTGGACCTTCACGCCTGATGCCGACGACGATACTGCGGTCAGCTTCAGCTACACGGTGTCGGACGGCACGGCGAGCGTTGCCGGCAGCGCGACGCTCGACCTGACGCCGGTCAACGACGCGCCGGTGGCGGTGTCCGATGTCCTGACGAGCGCTGCCGAAGACAGCGGCGCCCGGACGATTTCGTTCGCATCGCTGACGGATAACGACAGCACCGGCCCGGCGAACGAAGCCGGCCAGTCGCTGACCGTGACGGCTGTCAGCAATGCGATCGGAGGCACAGTGGCGATCGTCAACGGTCAGGTGGTGTTCACGCCCGCCGCGAACTTCAATGGCACTGCGTCGTTCGACTACACGATCAGCGACAACGGCAAGACGAACGGCAATGACGACTTCAAGACCAGCATCGGCCACGCCAGCTTCACGGTGACGGCGGTCAACGAAGCCCCGGTTGCCAATGAGGATGGCCCATTTGCAACGTTGGCCAATACGGCCCTGATCGTTACGACCGGGTTGCTTGCCAACGATAGCGATCCAGACGGCCAGACGCTGACGGCGGTCATAGGCACTGGCCCGCAGCATGGAGCGATAAGCAGCTTCAACGCTGCCACGGGGACCTTCACCTATACGCCGACGGCTGGCTTCATCGGTGTGGATACGTTCACATATCACGCGACGGACGGCGCATTGCAGAGCAATCCGGTGACGGTCTCGATTATCGTTTCGGGGGGATCCGTAACCAGCCAGGTAATCAACTTCGGTAACGCACAGGATACCGGGGACTTTCCGACAACCGCCTTCAACGGCGATTGGACGATCTTGATGGGTAACGGCAAGGACAAACTCACCACGAGTTGGGACCATGATGGTGGTGTCACATCCTATTATGGCGGCGACACCGTGAGCGATGCGGGCCACAACCAAGACCACGTCAATATTGTTTTCTCTGCAGAACAACTTCAGGAAGTCCTCCTCAGCTCGACATATCGAGCCGAATTGCAGGATTTCCTTGACGATGATATCGGGAACGGCGCCGCTGCAAATCGCACCCTCGATTTGTCAGGCTCGAGCTGGCACGCGAAGGTTGCGATGTTTGGCGACGCCTCGCTTTCGCTGGCGGTCGTTGACGACAATGGACATACGACGTCCACTGTGACCTACTCAGCAATTGGCGAAAATCTGCCGGATTACCTGGGGGGTTCTGCGGGAAATAACTCCAACAATCTGATCGTTGGCACGACCGGCGACGACACGCTTTCCGGTGGTTCGAGCGACAGCGATATCGCCGGCAACGGCAACGATATACTGGCCGGCGGGGGCGGTAACGATACGCTCTGGGGCGGCGGCGGAAGTGATCTTCTTCTTGGCGGCGCCGGCGACGACGAGATGCGCGGCGGCAGTGGCAACGACATTCTCTTTGGCGGCGCCGGCGACGACATTCTTGTCGGCGGCTCCGGCCTCAACACGATGACCGGTGGCGGCGGTAGCGACACCTTTGTCATTGATGCTGCCGCCTTCAACGAGGTGAACCTTACCGATGTCATCACGGACTTCAAGAACAGTCAGGGCGATACGCTGGACGTCTCCAACCTCCTCAACTCGCTCTTGGGTCACGAAGCGAGCGAGGCGGAGGCGCTTGCGAACGTGAAGGGCACGGTTGCCGCAGGCAGCACGACAATCAGTGTCAACGACAACGGCACCTGGCACGATGTCGCGGTGCTTCAGAATTACACGTCGACGGTGAAGATCCTCTATGACGACGATCATCACTCAACGACGACGCCGACCGCTTGACCGGTTCGTAAGTCACTCTTCAGGTGTGAATCTGGAAAAGGCGCCCCGGCGCCTTTTCTGCTTTTTACTCCGCTCACGCCGCCGGCAATCTGGCGATGGTGATCGGCTCGCCGTCCTCGGTCGCGCTGTCGAACGCCATCTCGTCCGCAAGCTGCCGGATCCGGTTGAAATCCTCCGGCCCTTCGAAAAGAGCGCCGCCGAGCTTGATCTTGAGATCGAGGGGGGCTTCCTCGGTCTCGAAGGCTGCCAGCGAGACGCGCCTGCGGATGCGGGCGCCGATGTCCTGGGCATTTTCGGGCGTGGCGCCGGGCAGGAAGATGCCGAGTTCGTTGGAGGCGAGGCGGGCGACGAGGTCGCCGCTCCTGACCGAGCTCTTGATGATGTCGGCCAGCGACTGCATCACGGTGTCGGCCCATTGCGGGCCATAGCGGCGGCTGATCGCGTCGAGCGTCTCGATAACGACGGCGATCATGATGCCGCCGGTATCCGTTGCGATCTTCCGGCGGCGGTCGGAGTAATTCTGCATCGCAGCCGCAAAAGCGGTGCCGGTGAGCGCGTTCGTCGCGGGGTCATGGCGGGTGGCATGGCTCATTCTGGAGCGTAGCGTTTCAAGTTCCGCTTTTTGCAGTTGCAGCGCGAAAAGAAGCGGAAATGCAACAACAAACGAAATTGGAGGAATACTCACAAATCCTACCAAAAATGGTTTATCCGGGATTAGAAGGTTTAAGATAAGTAAAAGACCAACGGATCCCGCCAGGCAGCATGTTGCGCCGATTGCAGCGCGCAGCAAAGCGGGTTTTACCGTGGCGGGGGAGTAACGGTTAATAAAAATCATGGTCGTCGGGATACTCACTAGGGGTGAGTGTGAAGCTAACCGCGAGCACAACAAGCGCAGGTTAAAAAATCCTGTAAAATTGTTGCTTTGGCTGTGGAAACCTCGTGAGTTAACTGTCTTCTCAGGAAGCTGGCTCAGGCCAGTTGGAGTGTTGATAACATAATGCTACTGACTTAACCGAGAAGAGATTTCGGTATATGGGGTAGCCGGGCTAATTACGAGTGATGAGGGGCATCAAACTTGTTTAACGGCAAAAGAATTTTTGCAGCTTTGTCTGCGACTGTTGCTTTGAATTTTGCATTTTGCGTTGACGCCAATGCTATTTCTCTTCAGCAGGCAATCGAAAAGACAATGAAGACGAACCCGCAGATCTTGCAGGCTGCGAAGGATCGTGAAGCAATCGAATTTGAACTTCGCCAGGCGCGCGGGCTTTATTTGCCCTCTATTGATCTCGACGCCGGGATCGGTCGCCGTCGGCTGTCGAATTCTACAACCGGCACTTTAACTTCCGATACTGATTACTTGTCGCCGGGCGATGTCGGCCTCACCATCTCGCAGCGGCTTTTCGATGGCGGCGGCCGCCGCGCGCAGGTGGATCAGCAGGCATCGCGCGTCGATGGCGCCTCGTTCCGCGTGCTGGAGCGCTCCGAATCGCTGGCACTCGAAGTGACGCAGGATTACCTCGAATACATCCTGCAAAATCAGATCGTGAAGGCCGCCCAGGATAACATGGCCTTCCACAACCAGATCCTCGGCAACATCGAGCAGAGCATCAAGGGCGGCACGCTGACTGACGCCGACCGCCTGCAGGGCGTCGAGCGCCAGCAGGCTGCCGCTGCCCGCCTACAGGAGGCTAAGGAAGAGCTGGAAGCGACGAAGATCCGTTTCCTTGAGGACGTGGGCGAGCCGGTCACCGGTGCGCAGACCCCGCCTTCGGTTGCCAAGTATGTGCCGAAGACGCTGAATGATGCTGTCTTCGTCGCCGCCAAGAACAGCCCGCGCATCTATTCCGCCAATGCGGATGTCGATGCGGCCGATGCAGGTGTGCGCGGCGCGCGCGCCAACTACCTGCCGAAGGTCGACCTCGAAGGCACCGCCCGTGTCGGCGACGACATCAACGGTGACGATGGCAACACGAATGATTACCAGGTGCGCGTAGTCGCCCGTTGGAACCTCTATCGCGGCGGTATCGATGTTGCCCGCGAGCAGGAGCAGATCCGCCGTGCCGGTGAGCAGCGTTATGCGCTGGCGCAGGTGCAGCGCGAGGTCGAGCAGTCGGTTCGCTCCGCCTGGAACGAGCGCGTCAGCCGCGGCAAGCTTGCCGGCATCCTCGGCCAGCAGGCCTCGACCAATGCCCAGCTCGTGTCGTCCTACCGGCAGCAGTTCAGCGTCGGTCAGCGCTCGCTGCTCGATGTGCTTGATGCGCAGAACACCAATTTCAATACCAGAGTTCTTGCCGATACGGCCCGTCTCGCATCGGTCTTTGCCGAGTACAAGATCCTGGCCGCGTCCGGCAATCTGCTCCAGACGATGAAGCTGAGGCCGGTCGAGCAGGCAAAAGAATATGCGCGGGAAGAGTTTGTTGTCCCCGCGGGCGTCGCAGATCCGGGATATGTCGAGCTTGAGTCGCATCAAAAAGCCGGCATGCCGTTGGACCTTCTGGCGCCGATTCGACAGCAGTAGTCGAAACGGCATGGAACAATGCTGAACGTAGCGCTCGAGACTCCAAGCGGCACCCCGCTCCAGACTTTCAAGGCTGCCTTCAAGTCAGTGGCTGCGTTCTATGGCCGGCCGAGCTCCGATACGGTTCTCTTCTCCGGCCTGCCGGACGAGATCACCGAATCGCTCGAGCTCGACGACGTGGAGCAGATGGCCGAGCGCATCGGCCTTCAGGTCATCAGGCATCAGGAACGCGATTGCCGCCTGGGCAATTTCGATTGCCCAGCCATCGTCTGCTTTGCCGATGGCGGCGTTCTTCCTCTATTGGAAGTGGCGGAGGATGGCTCCTATCTCATTGATATCGTTCCGATCGCCGGCGCCCCGATCAGATTGACGCGCGAGGAACTCGTGGCGCTGAAGCCCGCGATGGCCTTCGCTTTCACGCTCTATTACCAGAACGCTTCGGAAGAGGCGCTGGTCGGCAATGCGGTGGAGATCGAAAAGCGCCACTGGCTGGCGACGACGCTGATGCCCTACTGGCGCACCTATGTCCGCGTCATGGTGGCAGCGCTCTTCATCAACCTGATTGCGCTTGGCTCGCCGCTCTTCACCATGAACGTCTATGACCGCGTGCTGCCCAACAAGGCGGTGGCGACGCTGTGGGTCCTCGCGGCAGGCATCTCGCTTGCCTATATCTTTGATTTTTTGCTGAAAACGGCACGCTCGTCGCTGATCGATTACGCCGGCCGCAAGGCCGACCTCAGGCTTTCCCAGTTGATCTTTGACAAGGTGCTGAACTCGACGCTGGAATCGCGCCCGCTGTCGACGGGCGAATATGCGAACCGCGTCACGCAATATGAGTTCGTCCGCGAATTCTTCACATCCAACACCATCGGCGTGCTGATCGACAGTCTCTTCGTCTTCATCTTTCTGGCAGTTATTTACCTGATTGCCGGCTGGCTGGTCGTCATCCCGGCCGCCGCCTTCGTGCTGTCGGTGGCGATCGGCCTTTGGGCGCAGGCGCAGATCGGCAAGCGCATGGCAACCGCCGCAAACGAAGCGTCCCGCCGCCAGTCGCTGCTCGTCGAGACCATCTCCACCATCGAGACGCTGAAGAGCCTTCGCGCCGAAGCGACGATGCTGCGCCGCTGGCAGGAACTCACCAAATATTCGAGCCGCACCAGCGAAGACATCAAGCATATCTCCACCAACGCCATCAACCTGACGACCTTCATTCAGCAGATGGTGAGCGTGCTGATCGTGATTGCCGGCACCTATGAGTTCTCCGAGGGCCGCATCGCCATGGGTGCGATCGTCGCGACTGTGATGCTCGCCGGCCGCGCCGGCGCGCCGCTTGGCCAGATCGCCATGACGCTGGCGCGCTTCCGCCAGGCAACCATGTCGCTGCGCATCCTCGACAAGATCATGGAGCAGCCGGACGACCGGCCCTCTACGATCGGCTTCGTCAACCGTCAGATCAAACAGGGCGGCTTCAGCTTCCAGAACGTCTCCTTCCAGTATCCGGGTTCGGATTATCCGGTCATCAATGGCCTGTCATTCACTGTCAGGCCCGGCGAGAGGATCGGCATCATCGGCCGCATCGGTTCGGGCAAGACGACGCTCGGCCGTCTGCTCGACGGCCTTTTCTGCCCGTCCGCCGGCCGCATTTTGATCGATGGCGTCGATATCCGGCAGTATCACATGGCGGAGGTGCGCGCCGCCGTAGCGGTTGCGGGCCAGTCCTCCGATCTGTTTTCCGGCACTGTGAAGGAAAACCTGCTGATCGGCCGCGCCGACGCAACCGACGAGGAAATCCTTGAGGTCGCCCGCATGACCGGCGTCGATGAATTCGTCTCCAACCATCCGCGCGGCTTCGACATGCCGGTCGGTGAGCGGGGAACCAATCTGTCGAGCGGCCAGAAGCAGGCGCTGACGATAGCCCGCTTGCTTTTGACCAAGCCGAAGATCGTCTTCCTCGACGAACCCTCGGGCGCGATGGACCTTGCGACCGAGCGTCATCTGATCTCTAGGCTGTCCGGCGCCTTCGGCCGCGAAACGACGCTTCTGATCGCGACGCACCGCCACAGCATGTTGGAGCTTGTCGACCGCCTGATCGTTATCGACAAGGGCCGAATCGTCGCCGACGGTCCGAAGCAGGCCGTGATCGAGGCCATGCGCAAACCGGCGGGGCAGCAATGAGCGCGAACCGTCTCGACCATCCACCGTTTTTCGCCCGCGCCATCCTTGCGCTCTGCGCGCTGCTGATTGCAAGCTTCATCGGCTGGGCGACGATCGCGAGCGTCGATGAGATCGCCCGCGGCGAAGGCAAGGTCATTCCCGTTTCGAAAACCCAGATCATCCAGTCCTCCGAACCCGGCGTCGTCCAGCAGATCGCCGTCACGCTTGGCCAGGTCGTCCGCAAGGGCCAGCTTCTGGTCCAGCTCGACAATACCACGACCACCTCGACGCTCGGAGAATCGGTCGCCAAGGCACGCGCGCTCGGTGCCAAGGTCGCCAGGCTGAAGCTGGAGGAGGCGGGTCGGTACGAGATGCCTTATATCTGCCCGGAGGAGATTCTTGCCGTCGCCAAGGATGTCTGCAGCAACGAAGCGAGCCTCTTTGCTGCCGACCGCGCGAGCTACGAAAACAAGCTCGGCGTTCTCAAGGAGCGCGTCAAGCAGCGCGAAAACGAGCTCAACGAGGCGCATGCCAATATCGCCCGCCTGCAGGACAATATCGAGGGCGCGCAGCGCCAATACGACCTGATCAAGCCGCTCAGCGAAAAGAAGCTTGTGGCCCAAACCGAAATGCTGAAGGTCGAACGCGACCTGACGGACCAGCAGGGCCAGCTCAAGGTCTATCAGGAAAGCATTGATCGCCTGGAAGCCGCGGTGCAGGAGGCGACGCTCCAGCTCGGCGACTTGGCGCTTGAACTCCGCCAGCAGGCGTTGACCGAGAAGGCGACGACGCTTGCAGAACTCTCCGTCGTCGACGAAACGATCCGCGGTGCTTCCGACCGTGTCAAACGCACCGATATCCGCTCGCCGGTCGATGGCATCGTCAACACGCTGGAAGTCAATACGATAGGTGCCTATGTCGATCCGGGCCGCGTCATCGCCGGCATCGTGCCGACTGCCGATACCTTGCTGATCGAAGCGAAGATTTCCCCGCGCGACGTCGCTTTCGTCCGTCGCGGTCAGCCGGCGATCGTCAAGATCACGGCCTATGATTTCTCGATCTTCGGCGGGCTTGAAGGTGTGGTGGAAAACATCTCGGCCGACAGCCTGGTCGAAAAGGAAAAAGGCGAGACCTACTACGTGGTGCAGGTGAAGACCGACACATCGGAGCTGGAGCGCGACGGCAAGCTCTATCCCATCATTCCGGGCATGGTCGCCGCCGTCGAAATCATGACGGGCAACAAGACGGTCCTCAGCTACCTGCTGAAGCCGATCAACAAGGCGCGCTCCGAAGCGCTGACGGAGCGGTGAGATGCTGATTTCCAAACCCCGCGCGACCGATCTGACGAAGGCTGAACCCGCCGACGAGCCGCTGCCGGTTATCGGCGCGGAGGAAATCGAGCCGCGCTTCCGGGCCGTCGTCGGCCGGGCAGGTGAGCGCCGCGGCATCCGCCTGGAGCGCATCTATTGGGACGGCCTGGGCCGCATGTCCTCCGCTGGCAAGATGACGACCGCCGATCTGGTGCAATATACGGCGTCGCAGATGCCGGAATCCGGCAATCTCGCCTCGCTGCTGCGCGTTCTCAGTCTGAAATGGGCGCTGCGCCGCCTGGACGCCGTCGAGGACATAGCCTCGATGACGAACCTCAATGCCGTCATCCAGGCGTCGCCATCGCCGGCGATCCTGCTTACCCACGACAAGAAGATCCAGTATTTCAACGATCCGTTTCTCTCGATGCTGCGCCAGCGCCTGCCCATGGGTGATACGGCGCAATTGACTAAGAGCCTGCGCTTTTCCGTCGACACGCAGATCGAGCAGGCGATCACGACGCTGAACCTGAACCGCGGCAAGACGCTGAACACCGGCTTCAGCATCGGTGTCGGCACGCAGTCGATGCGGGGCCAGATCAATCTCGCCCTGGCGCCGACGCACGAAAAGTCGATGCTGATCGGCTACATCTCCCGCTACTGACTGACGCATGAAACGAAAAGGCGGCCGCATCGCGCGACCGCCTTGAACATCACGCGTTTTGGCTTGTCTCAGTACGCCGCGCCTTCGCCCGGTGCGACCTTCTCCAGCGGAATGCGGGAAGCGACCTGCTTGTTGCCGGCACGCAGCCCATGCAGATATCCCTTGCCACGGGCGATGGAGAAAAGCGGCTGGTAGTCGGGCAGGCGGTTGTCGGGCAGCACCTGATCGCGCATATTGTCGAGAATGAAGTAGTTGCCGTTGACCTCGACCGAAAGCACCGCGTGATAGAACTGGCGCTTCTGGTCAAACAGCACGACGATCGACATGTCCTTCATGTCGACGCCTTCGGCGCGAAGTGCCGCCATCTTCAGGATCGCGAAATCCTCGCAGTCGCCCGCTTGGCGGGCAAGCGTCTCGGAAGGCGTCGCCCAGTAGTCCGCCGTCTGATAGGTGTCGGCGTCCCGGCGGTAGCGGATCGCGCGATTGACTGCCACATTCACCGCATTCAGCTTGTCGCGGATCGAAGCGTGCCCGGTCTTGTCGAGCGTCGCCTTGACGACCTCAGCCGCATCCGAACAACCCTTTGCGCCGCACTTGATGGCCGCGCCGCTCGCCATTTCCGCCAGCGAAGGCGCGAAGCGCTTGACAGCGGCAAGCCGCTTGAACGGAATGGTGACGGAGCCGAAGACAGCATCATTCGAAGGGACCGCGTTGCGCGGCACACCCGGCTTGATGGAGGCGGTCGTCTCCGCGGCAAACGACGCAGTCTCCGCCTGCGGCAATTGCGTCACGGCGGCAAGATTAATCCTCTGAACGGCGCTCGAAACGTCGCTGGCGGCCGTTCTGAGGAGATTGAAAACGCCTGCCATGCTGCCTGCCTGTGCTAGCGTGTAAATAGTATTGGTTGCCAGTATTGATGTATATGACGTCGCGCTGATCTGCATTTCTGGCATTTGTGCCGCAACATTCGAGCTGAAAAGTAATGGTGCGAAAGATGATAAAGTAAAAGACGCGAGTATTTTTGCTTTTGTGCTGCGCTTCATCGGTTTGGTTCTCCCCGTGCGAGAGAAATGTACCCAATAGCTATAAATATGCAGTTTGGAAGCGTGGGTAATCCAAGTATAAATCTTCCGTTCAAAGGCGCGTAAAACTTTAGCTTTGCCGTCAACCAAGTTTGGGGGAAGGGTTTGATTTTCGCCTGCGCCCGGTGCAGAAATAAGCGCCGTCTAAAAGGCCGCAAAAGGCCGGGATGCCGCATTTCGGGGGAAACAGTGATATCGCATTCAAAGCTACGGACCGAACCATCATATGGTTTATGCGGCGGGCTCGCTGACGCGCTTTCGGTCGCCTTGTCTGCACCCCGGCGCCTGTCCCACACACTGCCGCTGCTGATTTTCCTTACCGCCGCCGCAGGCTGCCAGTCGGGTGCGGATGGGCTGGGCACGGCGAAGAATACCGACATCAAGGCGCCGTCGAGCAAGGTCGAAGAGACCTTCGGCGAGACCGGTACGGAGGTCACGCTGCTGCTGCCTAGAGGCGCGAGCGGTGTTTACGAGGGTGCCGCCCGCGATGTGCGCGACGGCGCAGCTCTCAGTGTCGGCGAACTCGGCAACGGTCAGGTTTTTGTCAAGGTCATCGATGTTTCGGGCGGCGCGGGTGCGGTGCCTGCCGCCGTGAGCGCCGCCAAGGCGCGCAATTCAGCGCTGCTCATCAGCTATGCTCCGCCCGCCGTCACCTCAGCGATTGCCGCCATGCCCTCCGATCAGCGTCCGCCGCTGGTCAACCTTGGCGACGACGTTCCGGCAACTGCCGGCAATATCTACAACTTCGCCTCGGACGAGCTCGACAGCGCGCTTGAAGGCATCCGTGCGGCGGCTACGGGCGGGCACAAGAAGGTGATGGTTTTCGCCCCGAGGGACTTTCCGCCGACCTATGAGATGCGGCTTGCCGACGCCATCCGCGCTGGCGGCACCTATGCCGGGACCGCGCGCTACGATCTCAGCGATGCAGCCGCTGCCGATGCCGTGCAGAAGTCGAAGGCCCAGCTTCAGCAGGCCGATACGGTCGTCATCCTCGGCAAGAGCGTCATCGTGCCGACGGTTGCCGGTGCGATCAAGGCGAGCGGCCAGGGCAATCTCGTTCTCATCGGCACCAGCGCCTGGCCGTCTCAGGCCTATGCAGACCCCGCTGTCGCGGGCGCCACGATCGCCATGGTCGAGCCGGACGATGCCAGCCTGATCGCCGACCGCTACAAGCGCCACCTTGGCCGCACGCTGTCCACGGACGCCGCCTACGGCTACGACGCCATCGCCATCGCCGCAGGTATCATCCGCGTCAAGGGTCCGGCGGGCGTGACGGCCGAGAACCTGACGATGAAGACCGGCTTCCGCGGCGTGACCGGGCTCTTCCGCCTGAGCCCGGGCGGCAATGTCGAACGCAAGCTCAGCCTCTTCACGATCACCGGCGGCAAGCTGAACCTGCTGGGCGCTGCGCCGAAGGCGTTTTAAAATGGCTCTTTTGTTCCACTCCACTCCTGTGACGGCACAGGAATGGAGGCCGAAGTAGCGGTTTGCTGCCCCCTCATCCCTTCTCCCCGGCGGGGAGAAGGTGGCCCAAAGGGTCGGATGAGGGGGCCGCACTGCACGACCTCTCCTCACTTGGCCACGGAGGGGTAAGCGGATAACCACGTCCCGCAACCCACGCGCCAATCACCGCCCGCCCGCCGAGGCGAAGAACCCCTCCGGGCTCTCCACCTCCACCAGCTTCCGCTTCTCGATCAGCCAGAAGCGGTTGCCGACGGCGCGCACGAAGCTGCGGTCGTGAGAAACGAGCAGGCAGCTTGCCTGATGCGCCATCAGCTCGCCTTCCAGCGCTTCCTGCCCGTCGATGTCGAGATGGTTGGTGGGCTCATCGAGCAGGTAGAAGTTCGGGTTGGAGAGCCGGAGCACCAGCATGCCGAGCCGCGCCTTCTGCCCACCGGAGAGCTGGCCGATGGGGCGGCCCTGCATCTCGATCGACATGCCGGCACCGGCCAAAAGCCCGCGTGCCCGCTGATCGCCGACGTCGAAGCGGCGGATAATCGTTTCCAACGGCGTATCGGCATCGCTGAGATCGGCAAGCGCCTGGTCGCCGTAGCCGAGCGCGAGCGACGGCGTGGCCTTGATGCCGTTCTCGGCGGTTTGCGGGTTGGCGATCGCCTTGCGCAGCATCGCGATCAGCCGCGTCTTGCCGGCGCCGTTTTCGCCGAGCAGCACGATCCGGTCTCCCTGGCAGATGAACTGCTTGCCGGTCTTGAAGAGCAGCGTGCCGTCCGGCGTCCCAACCGCCGCATCGTCCAGCGTCACCAGCACCTTGGCATGCGTGCCGCGATTGGCGAGCTTGATGGCGCCGGCCGAGCGCTCCAGATGCGCCGGTTTCGCCGCGTCTTCAAGCTTATCCGCCCGCTGCTTCAGCTGCTTGGTCTTCACCACCAGAAGGTCGCTGCCGGAATTGATGCCGATATTGTTGAGCTTCGCCGCTTGCTTGCGCAGCTGCTCGGCCGTCTTCATATCGCGCTCGTAGCGGCGCGCGTCCGCCGCGTCGAACTCATTGATCGCAACCCGCGCCCGGGAATAGGGCAGGGCGAAGAGCTGCGATTGCTCCGGACGCAGAAAGAGCGTGCGGTTCGTCACGGCGTCGAGGAAGGCGCGGTCGTGGCTGGCAAGGATCACCGGCACGTCGCGAGGGAGCGCGTTCAGCCATTCCTCCAGCCGCGCGATCTTGCCGAGATCGAGATGGTTGGTCGGCTCGTCGAGCATCAAGAGGTCCGGCTCGGTGACCCAGACCCGGGCAAGCATCGCCAGCCGCTGCCACCCGCCGCTGAGGGCGGCGAGCGAACGCTGGCGCAACTCCTCCGGCACCTCGAACGAATCCAGCACCACATCGACGCGCCAGCTCTCGGTTTCCACCTGCTCCGGAGAGAGTGCATCGAGAACGGCGTCATAAAAGGTCCTGGCGAAAAGGGCAGGCGGCACGTTCTGCTCGACATAGCCGACGGTCAGCCCGCGCGCCCTGGTGATGTCGCCTTCCGTCGCATCGAGCGTGTCGGCGATGCAGCGGAAAAGCGTCGATTTCCCGCGGCCGTTGGCGGCCACGATGCCGATCCGGTCGCCTGCATTGACGACGAGGTTGAGCCTGGAAAACAGCGGGTTCGACAGCGTGATGCCGAGGTTGCGGATATTGAGAAGGGTCATACTCGTTCTCTGGTCTTGACCGCGCGATCATCCATCGAGGGCTCTTGGGCCATCATCGATGCGATGCATCAGCGGTGGATCTGAAATCGCAGCCGCTCAAGCGATAAAGCTTGGCGCTGCTGGCCACAAAGGGCGGACCAGGAAGAGAGTTTGGCGAGAAACGGTCTCTGGTCAGCCCTGCAAACGCATTTGCAGGGCGTTGACGGGGCCACGCTGCCGGTTGAACCGGAAATAGTAATTTTGCACGCGACCCTCCTTTCAATTTGAGTGCACACACGAAATACCATCGCCTATGCAGGAATGCAACCATGGCGGTCGCATTAGGCTTTCTTCAAAAACACGGTACGCGGCACGAGGCCCTTGTCTTTCCGGCCGAACTTGCGCAAGCCGGCCTGGCTGTTATAAGCGGCCAAATTCTGATTTAGGAGAGACGACCATGGCGGGCAATGACGACGAATACGTCTATGACGAAGTGACGGGCGAATGGCGTCCGGCTTCGGAATTGGCTGCTGCCGCGCAGGCGGCCGCCGAGGTCCGGGACTCTGCCGGAAACGTCCTCAAGGACGGCGATTCCGTCACTCTCATCAAGGATCTGAAGGTCAAGGGCGCCAATCAGACCCTGAAGCAGGGCACGGTGATAAGGTCGATCCGCCTGACGGAAAACCTGGAAGAAATCGACTGCCGCCACGATACCATCAAGGGCCTCGTCCTGCGCACGGAATTCGTCCGCAAGCGGTAGGCGGATTTCCTCTTATGGTCGCCGGCTTGCCGCTCATCCGCCTGCCGGCACCTTCTCCCCGCCCGTGGGGAGAAGGAAATATGCCGCGCCGTCTTCTCAAATCACCGAGGCAGGGTGGGGCACCTTCCCTCTCCCCGTCAGAACGGGGAGAGGGTTAGGGTGAGGGCGGTCCCCATGGCAAGAGGCCGCGAACCGCGCTGCCAAGACTTACCGCTTCAAACTCCCCAGAATGCCGCGTACCAGCGCCCGGCCGACCTGCGTCGCAACCGTCCGTGCTACGCTCTTCATCGCGGCTTCCACGACGGTTTCGCGCTGATAACCGGACGAACGTCCGCGCGATTGGCCGCGGCTTGGCTGTTCATCATCGCTGCCGCCGAAGCCGGGCAGGCTCCAGCCGGAGGTCGTTCCGGCGCTCGTCTGCTGCGCTTGAGCCTCCTCCTGCGCCCGCTTTGCGGCTTCTGCTTCGGCAGCCTTCCTGGCACGGGCGGTCAGCATTTCGAAGGCGGATTCGCGGTCTACATCCTCGTCATAGACACCGAGCACTGGGCTCCGGTCCATAACCTGCCGGCGTTCCACCTCCGTCACCGGGCCGACGCGGCCGGATGGCGGGCGGATCAGCGTGCGCTCGACGATCGACGGCGCGCCCTTGGTCTCCAGCGTCGAAACCAACGCCTCGCCGGTGCCGAGATTGGTGATCACGGTGGCGCAATCGAAGGCCGGGTTGGGGCGGAAGGTATCGGCGGCTGTCCTCACCGCCTTCTGCTCGCGCGGCGAATAGGCGCGCAGCGCGTGCTGCACGCGGTTGCCGAGCTGGGCGAGCACCGTTTCCGGCAC
The DNA here is from genome assembly GCF_900169785.1 of Rhizobium sullae. Lineage (GTDB taxonomy): Bacteria > Pseudomonadota > Alphaproteobacteria > Rhizobiales > Rhizobiaceae > Rhizobium > Rhizobium sullae. The sequence continues at coordinate 100,067 of NZ_FWER01000047.1, read as the reverse complement.
GTCGAGCGGGTTCTGCGTGACGAAATAGACGCCGACGCCCTTCGAGCGGATCAGGCGCACGACCTGCTCGACGCGCTCGGTCAAGACCCGCGGCGCATCATTGAAGAGCAGATGCGCCTCGTCGAAGAAGAAGACGAGCTTCGGCTTGTCCGGATCGCCGATTTCCGGCAGCTCTTCGAAAAGCTCGGAGAGTAGCCAGAGCAGGAAGGTGGCGTAAAGTCTGGGGTTCATCATCAGCTTGTCGGCGGCAAGCACGGAAATCTGGCCGTAGCCGTTATTGCCGGTGCGCATGATGTCGGAAATCTTCAGCGCCGGTTCGCCGAAGAAATGCTCGGCACCCTGCTGCTCGAGAACGAGCAGCGCGCGCTGGATAGAGCCGACGGAAGCCTTGGAAATCAGGCCGAACTGGCTGGAAAGCTCGCTCGCATTCTCGCCCATATAGTTGAGCAGCGAGGAAAAATCCTTGAGGTCGAGCAGCGGCAGGCCTGCCTGATCGGCGATCTTGAAGGCGATGTTGATGACGCCCTCCTGCGGCTCGGAGGCATCCATCAGGCGTGCCAGAAGCAGCGGTCCCATTTCGGCGATCGTGGTGCGGACCCGGTGGCCCTTCTCGCCGAAGAGGTCCCAGAAGATCACCGGGAACTGGTCGAACTCGTAATCGGCAAAACCGATCTGCTCGGCCCGCTTGATGAGGAAATCCTTCGGCTCGCCCTTGGCGGCGATGCCGGAAAGGTCGCCCTTGATGTCGGCGGCAAAGACCGGAACGCCAGCTCTGGAAAAACCTTCCGCCAGCACCTGCAGCGTCACCGTCTTGCCGGTGCCGGTGGCGCCCGTCACCAGGCCGTGGCGGTTGCCGAATTTCAGGTCGAGATATTCCGGCTTGTTGATGCTGTCGTCCGGATTGCGGCTGGCGCCGATGAAAATCTTGCCATCCTCGAGCATGAAACAGTTCTCCCTTGGGCCGATGCCGCCGCTTGCGTTTGAAATGCGGAGATCGCAATAAGCCGCATTCATCTTACTATCGTCCACCTGTTATAAGCAGGGACCGGGATGCCGACAACTGTTTGCATTGAAAGCAAATCCGGGGAAAATGCCCTCTCCCGGCGGCGCGGCTTGAGTTGCAGAAGAAACTCGAATAACGTTGACGTTAACGTCAAAATAACAGGAGGCTGACGATGAATGAAGTTGTGACCCAGATTGCCGATCGCGTGGGTATTGCGCCCGATCTGGCGGAGAAGGCGCTGGGCATGATGCTCGGCTTCCTGCAGCGCGAAGGGGATGACGCCGCAGTCGCCAAGATGATCGAAGCCATCCCGAGCGGCGCCGATCTCGTCGCCCAGTACAACGGCGAAGGTGCCGGCGGCGGCCTGCTTGGCGGTTTGATGGGCGCTCTTGGCGGCGGCGGAATCATGGGCCTCGGCCAGCAACTGATGAGCCAAGGCCTCGGCATGGGCGAAATCACCTCACTCGCCAAGGAAACCATCGCCATCGCCAAGCAATATGCCGGCGAAGAAGTCGTCGACGAAGTCGTCGCCTCGGTCCCGGGCTTGAGCCAGTTCGTTTGATCGCGGAAGTTACGCCGCTTCCAGGGCTCTAAAAAAGCGTGAGGCGAATCGCGTTCGGGTACTGAAGCCGCTCGCATCGGAACGTTGCGAGCGGGTGCTATCAAAGGCATTTCAATCAGATCCAAAATTTTAGATCTTTTGACTCGCTTGGGCCGCCTAAGGTGCGGCTACTTCGCCTTCATCTGCGAGGTACAGGCTGACCAGGCGGATAAGCTCGCTCTGCACGGCCGGGTCCCTTAACGTGCCACGGCGGGCGGCGTTGTGGATGACGCCGTCAATAGCATCGGAGATGACCAACGCGGCTGTGCGGTCGATCATATCGAGCTCGCGTCTCCGATAGGTGGCGACGGCTTTCTCATAGTAGGCGAGATACTCCACCTCAAATGTGCTGTTAGGATTCATGTACCCATCGAAGATGGGGGCGTCATCGAGCAAAACTCTATGGAGCCCGGGGCAGGTGCTATGGGCGGCGATATTCCCTGGACCAGGTTTGCGACGAATTGCGCCGCTGTTAGCCCTTCGATCTGGCACTTCCGCATGACGGCAAGACAATCATTGAGATGACGGCGGCGAATCGCTTCGATCAACGAGAGCTTGTCCGGAAAATACTGGTAGAGCGAGCCAATACTCAACCCGGCCGTGTCAGCGACCTTGTTGGTTGTGAACCCGGCCCACCCTTCGTTACTCAGAATGCGAGCACCGGCCTCAATTATCATTTCAACGGTCGCTCGGGAGCGCGCCTGGCGCGGTTCTTTCCGCATCACCGGCGGCTGCTTTGCAATGCGAGTAGACAACAGAACGTCTCCAGACAGAATATGAGCGTATCACTCGCATTCTAGGAATTTTAAGGGAGTCCGACAATGAGCACATTGCTTCATACTTTGTATGGCTATCATGCATGGGCCAACCGTGACCTATTCGGTAAGTTGGCAACGCTCGACCGGGAGAGGCATAAGGCAGAAATTCATACGGCCTTGCGGCTCATTAACCACTATTATGTCGTCGCCCAAATATTTGCTGCTCATCTGAGCGGCGCTCGGCATCACTATACGTCCGACAATACAATCGAAACTCCGACGCTAGACGTACTGGATGCGGCGGTGAAGGCTTCCGATCAGTGGTATTTGGACTATGTCGGGAAGGTTACGACTGCGGATCTTTCCGAGGCTGTTCAGTTCGCCTTTACGGATGGCGACAAGGGATACATGACGAGAGAGGAGATGCTTACGCACGTTGTGCTGCACGGGGGTTACCACCGGGGCGAGGTCGGCCGGATACTTTCTCAGCTTTCCATTTCACCGCCGTGGGATACTTTTGCGGTCTATCTTCACCGGACCGAACCGGGTCGCCGGCTGCAGGGTGGAAACCAGTCTGTTTCTGCTTGAATCTTCACTTGCGGCTCATTTTTTCTTCACCTGTAGCACGCCAAGCCCATGCCAGTGCCGTCCGTCGCGTTCGATGAGGCCGTCGGCGCAGGCAGGGCCCATGCTGCCGGGGGCGTAGGCTTCCGGGTCGCCGCCCTTCGCCCATAGGTCGAGGAAAGGCTGCACCGCCGCCCAGCCGGCTTCGATGCCGTCGGCGCGCTGGAACAGCGTCTGGTCGCCGATCAGCAGGTCGTAGATGAGGGATTCGTAGCCGGTCATCTTGCCGATGTCGAACTGGTCGGCATAGCGGAAGTCCAGCGAAACCGGCACGGTGTCGACCGAAAGCCCGGGCGATTTGATCGATATCTCCAGGCTCATGCCTTCGTCCGGCTGCACCTGGATGACCAGTTTGTTCGGCGGCAGCCGCCGCGTGACGTCGGTCTCGCGGAACTGTGCGAAGGGCACGGGTTGGAATGTCACGACGATCTCCGTGTCGCGCGCCGTCATCGCCTTGCCGGTGCGCAGGTAGAAGGGCACGCCCGCCCAGCGCCAGGTGTCGGCATAGAGCTTCAGCGCCACGAAGGTCTCGGTCTTGCTGTCCGGCGCCACCTGCGGCGTCTCGTGATAGGCGGGGATTTCCGCGCCGTTCAGCCACCCACCGGAATAGACGCCGCGAACGCCGTGTGCTGCCGCTTCTTCTGGCGTATAGACGCGCAGCGCCTTCAGCACCTTGCTCTTCTCGTTGCGGATCGCTTCGGCGTCGAAGCTGTTCGGCGGCTCCATGGCGATCATGGCGAGCAGCTGGAACAGGTGGTTCGGCACCATGTCGCGCAGCGCCCCCGTCGCGTCGTAGAAGGCGCCGCGGCTGCCGACATCGACGGTTTCGGCCGCCGTGATCTGCACATGATCGATATAGCGGCTGTTCCACAGCGATTCGATCATCATGTTCGCAAAACGCGCCGTGAGCAGGTTCTGGACGGTCTCCTTGCCGAGGAAATGGTCGAGCCGGTAGATCTGGCTCTCGTCGACGTTGCTCAGGATCTGCGCGTTGAGCGCCCGCGCCGAGGCGAGGTCCGTTCCGAAGGGCTTTTCGATGGCGATGCGGCGGAAGGTGTTCTCGTTCTCGGCGGCGAGTCCGTGACCCGCGAGCTTCTCCACGATCCCGCCGAAGAAGCGCGGCGGCACGGCGAGATAGAAAGCCGCATTGCCGCTCGGCGCCGAAGACAGGCGCTTGGCGATCTCCAGATAGATTCCCTCGCCGGTGAAATCACCGGAAATATAGCTGATCCGCTGCCGCAGCCGTGCCCAGGCTGGATCCTTGACGAGCGGTTCGCCATCCCCGAGGCCGGCCAGGAAATCGTCCAGTCGCCCCCGCAGCGTCTCGTCGTCGCCGGGCTCGATGCCGATGCCGAGAATGTCGAGATCGTCGCCGACCATAGCGCCGCGGGTGAGATTGATGATCGCCGGAACGAGAAGCCGTCGGGTAAGGTCGCCGGTCGCCCCGAAGATGACCAGAGTGGTGGGCGGCGTGGGCTTGGCGTTTGGCATGGGGATCGCGCTCCGTGATTGTCAGCGCCGGAATATAAGGCCGCCGGGCGCTACCGCAAGCGTGGTCGGTGGCCTTGCGCAGGCCGCTTACTAGCCCTCCCTCATCAGGTCAGTTGAGGGGAAACATTCCAAGCGCTTCAATCTCAGGCGAGGCTGCGGCAAACACGAGGTTGCCGACTGGCACTGTCATATATTCTTTCCTCATTCCTGTGCCAGGCACAGGAATGAGGGAATCTGTAGTTGCTGCCCTACCAAGCTATCCCTCGGGGAGACGGGCTAACGTCGACAGGAAGCATATACCGCTGCGCGAGATGCTGGCGGCACAGCGCGGCGACTTTGCGGTACCGGCGCACTACTAACCCTTCACCGCCACCAGAAACAGCCGCGGGAAGCGCAGCAGCACCCGCCCGTCCGCCATCTTCGGATAGGCTCTCTCGACACGCGCAAGATAATCCGCAAGAAATGCCTCGCGTTGTTCTTCGCCGGCATGGGCGAGGTAGGGCATCAGACCCGTTCCCTTCACCCATTCGACGATCGCCCCGGCGTTCGCCATCGGGTGGTTGTAGATCGTGTGCCAGATATCGACGCGCGCGGATTTGCCGATCAGGCGGCTGTAATAGGCCGGCGGCGGCGGAAGGGGGTTGCGGCGCACGCTCTTCTTTTCGAACGCCGTCTTCCATGGTCCGGCATGGGCGCTTTCCTCCATCAGCAGATGTGTCGGCTCGCCGAGATTGTCGGGCATCTGCACGGCCAGTACACCGCCCTTGGAAAGCCCGTCCATCAGCCGGTCGAAGATGTCGAGATGGTTTGGCAGCCATTGGAAGACGGCATTGGCGAAGAGCAGATCGGCGGGCTCCTCCGGCTGCCAGATCGCAAGGTCGGCCTCGGTGAAGGCAGTGCCTGGAAGCCGCTTCTGCGCGGCCTCCAGCATGTTGAGGTCGCTGTCGAGCCCGGACACGCCTTCCCTGCCGTAGCGGTCGATGATGAGTTCGGTCGAATTTCCCGGCCCGCAGCCGAGATCGATCGCGCGTTCGACCCGCTCCAGCGGAACCTGCGCCAGGAGATCGCGCGCCGGGCGTGTCCGCTCATCCTCGAACTTCACATATTGGCTGGCGGACCAGGCCATGAGGCACCTCCTGTTATTGTCCCGTTTCCGTGATGCGACGATGGTTCAAGCGCGTCATGCTTAGCAGCAATTCTTGGCGACTTGTATGTGGCGTGTTGCAGCTGTCGTCGAATTGCTGCACGAATGGGTTGCATTATTGATGTCCGCTCATGGCTTGGAGGGATTCATGAGAGCCGGTTTCGTCTTTGCCGCAATCTGTCTGTCGGCCGCCGCAATGCCAGCACGGGCCGGGACGCCGGCTGCTCCGCCGATTTTTCTTGTGGAGGGCATGGGCAATACGCGCGACGGGTATGTGTCCGAGCATCTCGAGCCTTTTGCGGTCTACACCGGCGCCGACCGTACTTTGGATCAAGGCGATATCGACAGGCTCCGGCAGGTCGACGCCGCGCGCCAAAGGGCCGCCGACGCGATGCCATTCTTCGCCGGCGATCTCGATGCCGACGGGCGCATGACGCTCGACGAATACAAGCTCGCCAACCTCTACGAAAGCCGCGAACAGGTCGAACTTGGCATGGAGGCCCGCTTCGCGAATTTTGATCGTAACGGCGACGGTATCGTGACACTCGACGAAGCGCTGACATCGCCGCCGCTGCGGCAAGCGGCGTTGGCTTATGGATTGAGCGGCGCGGATCGCGTCGCCGCCCTGATAGCGCTCGACCCCAACAAGGACGGCAAGCTGACGGAGGACGAGTTCAGGACGCTCCTCCTCTCCGCCTTCGATTTCTACGACAAGGACGGCGACGGTGCTCTTTCGAAAGCCGAAAAGGCGAAGCGCGCCGCAACGGTCAGGCAATACAGGGAAGAGCAGGAGAAACGGGAGAAGCCGTAAGCCGGCATCTGCCGGACTCAGACCGTTGCGTGCCGGTTGACTATCGTTTCAATGCCAGGGACGACCGTCGCGAAACGGTCTGCAATCTCCGCCAGAGCCGTTCGGTGTACCGTCTCGGCCGGGATCATGCCGCCGAGCGGGTCCGGCAGATCGCGGCTCGCAGCAGCGGATGCGATGACGGTCGCCTTGATGCCGAGATCGAGTGCCGCGCGCGCCGTGGCGCTGATGCACATATGCGTCATGAAGCCAACGAGGATCACATCGGAGCGGCCGGTCTGCTCGGCAATTGCTGCGAGAGCCGCGGCAAGCGTGGTTCCGGCAAAGGCATTGGGAAGCGTCTTCGGGATAACGGCCTCACCGCCAGAAGGCGTCAGCGCGGGAATGATCTCCGCACCATACGAGCCGGTCGCGAAGAGGCCGCTGCCCGGGGCGTGGTGAACAATATGAATGATCGGAACGCCATCGCGCCGGGCGGCATCGAGCAGTGCGTGGATTTCTTCGACGGCTGCCGCGACGCCGTGCAGCGGCAGTCCGCCGTCCACATATTCGTTCTGCGCGTCGATCACGACAACGGCCGACTTCGACCAGTCGGCGGTTTTCGGCGTGACGCCCGCATGCTGAAGAAGGGTGAGGGGAACCATTGGCATATCTCCTTGGATGGATGGATAGCCAAGGACGCTAACCGCTTTCCCGCTGCGCGAATACTCGCTATCATATCACAATGACTGAGCAAAAACGCACAGATGTCGATTGGGAGGATTTGCGCTTTTTCGCGGCGCTGGCAAGGCACCGCAGCCTCTCGGCGACGGCGCGGGCGCTGAAGGTCAACCATGCGACCGTTGCACGCCGCATCGCCGCGCTGGAAAGCGTCCTCGGCTTCGCGCTCTTCGAGCGGCGTGCCGACGGCTATCAGCTCAGCCGCCACGGAACCGCGATCCTGTCCGAGGCGGGTGCCATGGAGATTGCTGCATCGGCGATCCGCGACCGGCTGGCTTATACGAATGGCCCGAGCGGCCGTGTGCGGCTGACGACGACCCGTTCCATCGCCGATCTCGTCATCGCGCCGCGGCTCGGTGATGTGCTGGGCGGGCTTGCGAACGTCGAACTCGAAATCGTCACCGATATCCGCGTGCATAGCCTTGCCCAGCGCGAAGCCGATATCGCACTGCGGCTCGGACACCCGAAGGATAGCGATCTGACCGGGAAGCGTGTGGCGACGATCGGATACGCCTTCTATGCATCGAAAGCGGCTGCCGAGACTGTTGATGAAAGCGGCCCAGCCCGGCTCATCGGATTTGACCTGGACACGGATGGCGTTGCCGAAGCCCGCTGGTTGGAAACGAGGTTCGGCCGGGATGCCTTCACCTTCCGCTCGAGCAGCAATATCGTGCAGGCAAGTGCCGCAGCCGCCGGGCTCGGCATCGCCATGCTTCCGCGCTTCGTCGCCGAGCATAACCCGGGTCTGGTCGAGATCGACTATGGCGAGGCCATGCCCGATCGCGAACTCTGGATGCTTGCCCCCGCCAATCTGGTCGATATCCCGCGCATCCGCGCGGTATGGGATGGCTTGGCTCAGGTGTTCTCTGCGTCGAGCGAAAGACTCTAGGCCGGTCCAGCTAGGTCCGTCTTTGCGAAATCGCGCCCTTTGTAAAGGAGAGAAATGCCGAGTGCCCTGGCGCAGGCATAGGAGAAGCAATCGGCGGGATTGAGCTGCGCCGGGTGGCCTCGGCCCCTTCCGTAATCGGCGATGGCTTTGATAGCGAGGCTTGCCGTGCGCTCGTCCATGGGAACAAGTTCGATCCGGGCCTCAGACGGAAACGTGACTGCTGACCAGCCGGCCGTTCCGAAGATCATGGATCATGAGGGCGGGAGGGTCGGTGACAGGCGGTTCGCGTAACGGATCGAGCAGCAAAGGATTGGCGGGACAGATCGAGCCGGATATGTACGCCGGAATACCTGCGATCAGGCTCGCCATTGGCCGATGGACATGACCGCTGCAGATTGCGATGGGGCGTCTTATGCCGCTCGATAGCAGGTCGCTCAGCGCATCCGCACCTACGCACATGACATCATCTAGAGGCGATATGCCGGTAGGGAAGACATGATGATGCATGAAGAGCAACGGTATGGCTGACGGATCGCTCGCCAGAGTCTGCCGCAACCACGGGAGATGTTCCGTGACATCGCCATGGGCGTGTCCGTCGACGCATGTGTCGAGGCCGACGATCAGCGCGGCGCCATGGCGTTCGGCAAAATGCATTCTTTCGCCATCGGCCCAATAGGCGGCCTCGGGCATCGCCGCGCGCATGACTGTGCGGTCGTCCGCGTTGCCGGGGAGGAATGAAGTGCGGCACGCGAGACTTTGCAACGCGGCAGTTATCTGCACGTAGCCTTCCCGCCAGCCGCCGTTGACGAGATCCCCGGACACCACGACGACATCCGGCTGCACCGTGGCCAGCCAGGAAATCGCCCTGTCAAGCCGGGCAAGGTTGTCATTGCTGGGGCTGGCGTGGATATCGCTTATCTGGGCGATCAGCATGGCACCACCACTTCAGAACCGCGTAATCACACTGATCCCGGTTCCTTCCGCCCTGTCCATCGCCATCAGCGCCGGCACCGCCTCTTCCAGGCTGATCGTCCGGCCGATCAGCTTCTGCGGAGCGATCTTGCCGGCGGAAAGCATGGAGAGCATGGCGTCGTAGCGCCAGGCCTGCATGCCGTGGCTGCCGTAGATTTCCAGCTCATGGCTGATCACCTGCGCCATCGGGATTTGCGGCGTCGAATGCTCTCCGAGCATCAGCCCGATCTGCACATGGCGGCCGCGGCGGCGGAGATTCTTGATCGAGTTGAAGCAGGTGACGGGATGGCCGAGCGCGTCGATCGAGACATGCGCGCCACCCTTGGTGATCTCGCGCACGGCTTCTGCGACATCGGCGACAGCCGCCGCGTTGATTGTCGCCACTGCCCCGCATTCGCGCGCAAAGGCAAGCTTCTCCTCGGAAATGTCGATCGCGATCGGATTGGCGCCGAGCGCGCTGGCGATCATGATTGCCGAAAGGCCGACGCCGCCCGCGCCATGGATGGCGATCCACTCGCCGGGTCCGGTGCGCGCCTGGTCGGCAACGGCGCGGAACGAGGTGGCGAAACGGCAACCGAGGCTTGCCGCCGTAGCATCGTCGACGCTGTCGGGCAGATGCACGAGATTGGTGTCGGCATAGTCGATCGCGACATATTCGGCAAACGAGCCCCAACGCGTGAAACCGGGCTGAAACTGGTTCGGGCAGACCTGCTGGTTGCCAGAATGGCATTCGCTGCAATGGCCGCAGCCGGAAACGAAGGGCACGGTCACCCGGTCGCCCGCCTTGAAGCGCATCACGCCCCTGCCGGTGGCGACGATCTGTCCGGCGAGCTCGTGTCCCGGCACATGCGGCAGGCGGATATCCGGATCGTGCCCCATCCAGCCGTGCCAGTCGCTGCGGCAAAGGCCGGTCGCGGCGATGGCGATGACCACGCCGTCCTCGCTCGGCGTGGGGTCAGGCACGGTGCGGATGTCTGGAGCCTGCTCGAAGGCTTCGTAATACATGGCTTTCATCGGACGGCCTCCTGCTCTGTTGTTTGAGATTCCGCCTTTATGATGCCACGTGGAAGCATCTCGCACCAACACACCGTTCGATCATTTTCGCTGATGCACTCATCGTTTTCATGCAGACGGACGCGCATGATTGTTGCGGCGGCATGGCCGGCTGCGGCATTTTTGTTGCGTCCGCTAGGAGCGGCCGAATTTCCGCTTGACCCTGCCTGCCGGGAAGGATTTTGCTTCTCCGACTTTTGGGAGGAAAAGATCATGCCCGTCGATACATCGCCCCGCACGGCCACCTGGACCCATGTCGAGGGCGAGTGGCTTCCCGGAAATCCGCCGCTGATCGGCCCGACCTCGCATGCCATGTGGCTTGCGTCCACGGTCTTCGACGGCGCCCGCTGGTTCGACGGTATTGCGCCGGATCTCGACCTGCACTGCCAGCGCGTCAACCACTCCGCTGTCAACATGGGCCTGAAGCCTCTGAAGACGGCCGAGGAGATTGAGGCGCTTGCCTGGGAGGGGATCGGGAAATTCGACGGCAAAACGCCGATCTACATCAAGCCGATGTATTGGGGCGAGCACGGCTCGCCGGGTAGCGTCGTCTCCGTCGATGCGGAATCGACCCGTTTCGCGCTCTGCCTTTTCGAAGCGCCGATGGGCGGCCACAGCGGCTCGTCGCTGACCGTCTCGCCCTTCCGCCGTCCGTCGCCGGAAACGGCGACGACGGACGCCAAGGCAGGCGGGCTTTATCCGAACAGCGGCCGCGCCATCGCCGAAGCGCGAAGCCGCGGCTTCGACAATGCCCTCATGCGCGACCTGAACGGCAACGTCGCCGAAACGGCATCCTCCAACATCTTCATGGTCAAGGACGGCGTCGTCTCCACGCCTGCCGCCAACCGCACTTTCCTCGCCGGCATCACCCGCGCCCGCGTCATGGGTCTGCTGCGCCAGGCAGGCTTCGACGTGCGCGAAGTGGCGCTTTCCGTCGAAGATTTCATGAATGCCGACGAAATCTTCACCAGCGGCAACTACTCCAAGATCGTCGGCGTCAACCGCCTCGACGGCCGCGATTTCGAAGACGGCCCGGTCACCCGCAAGGCGCTCGATCTCTACATGGACTGGGCCCACGGGCGCACTCATAGCGGCGAGTAGCGATCATGTGCCGGGACCGCGTTTGGGTGGGTCCTCACGAAAAAGGTACGCGTGGGTCCTGCACCAGATAAAACTCGGGAACCGGCGTGACGTCAGTGACAAAAAAGCCAAACGCCGGCCGGTCAAGGGGATCAGCGTGGCCGCTGGTAAAGCGCAGCCGGTCAAAGCTCTCGAAGCGGTTCTCGAAACGGGCAAACCGGCTGGACGAAATGAAGTCCGGATTGGGGTTGGTCTGATCGAACGACAGACCGTCGTAGAACTCGCTTGGTTTGCCGAGAATCTCTTGAAGTTCGAATTCGAACTCGATCCAGGCTAATCCGCTCTTGTTCAGGGCGACAACGCGCAAGTGGAAGGCCCCCTCGGGAAACCCGTGATATTGAATTGGCCTTGCGGCCCTGATCACCAGAGTGACGGGGCTGGCCGAGTCGAGTTCCTCGTTGATTTCGATCGGATCGGCTTTTGTACCTGAGCCTGTCACTGACAGGATGCGGAAGCTGCCAAGCTCATCGGAGAAGGAATAACCCCCAGCATACCAGCGTCCGTCGTCAGCCGGTCCGGCACTGATGAGCGACAGTGTCAGCAACGCAGCCAGGATTCGCAGGTGAGGCGTCATCGATCGAGTTCCTTCAGGAGAGTATCGCAGCCGCGCGGCGAATTTCAAGCGCTCAGCAGGCGTAAGATGGCGGAGCTCGATTGCAGACCCCCCGGGAGGAACATTAGCCCACCGTCCTCGTTTGGCGTCTATCACGCAAAATGAGGGACGTATCATGTCCGACAACCCGTTCGATACCAGCCGCGGCAATGGCGGCGAGACGCATCAGCGTATCCCCGAGAAAGGTCCGCACGAGGGCCTCGATCACCTGACCACAAATCAGGGCATACGGATTTCTGACAATCAGAACAGCCTGCGCTCGGGCACGCGAGGCCCGACGCTGCTCGAGGATTTCGTGCTGCGCGAGAAGATCTTCCATTTCGACCATGAGCGGATCCCGGAGCGGATCGTCCATGCCCGCGGTTCCGCAGCACACGGGTATTTCGAACTGACGGAATCGCTTTCCGGCATCACCAAGGCCGACCTTTTCCAGCGCAAGGGCGAGAAGACGCCGGTCTTCGTGCGCTTCTCGACGGTTGCCGGCGGTGCCGGTTCGGTCGACACCCCGCGCGACGTTCGCGGCTTTGCGGTCAAGTTCTATACGAAGGAAGGCAATTGGGATCTGGTCGGCAATAATATCCCGGTCTTCTTCATTCAGGATGCCATCAAGTTTCCCGATCTCGTCCACGCGGTGAAGATGGAGGCCGACCGTGCCTATCCGCAGGCCGGCAGCGCTCATGACACCTTCTGGGACTGGGCGTCGCTGATGCCCGAAAGCACCCACATGCTGATGTGGGCGATGTCCGACCGCGCCATCCCGCGCTCCTTCCGGATGATGCAGGGCTTCGGCGTCCACACGTTCCGTTTCATCGATAAGACTGGAAAGTCGACCTTCGTGAAGTTCCACTGGAAGCCGAAGCTCGGTCTCCAATCGACCGTCTGGGACGAGGCGCTGAAGCTGCAGGCGGCCGATAACGATTTCCATCGCCGCGATCTCTATGAGGCGATCGAAGCCGGAAACTTCCCGGAATGGGAACTCGGCCTGCAGCTTTTCGACGAGGATTTCGCCGGCAAGCAGCCCTATGACGTGCTCGATGCCACCAAGATCATCCCGGAGGAAGTGCTGCCGCTGAAAATCGTCGGCCGCCTCGTGCTGGAGCGCAACCCGGACAATTTCTTTGCCGAGACCGAACAGGTTGCTTTTTGCCCTGCCAATATCGTGCCCGGCGTCGATTTCACCAATGACCCGCTGCTGCAGGGGCGCCTCTTTAGCTATCTCGACACGCAGAAATCGCGCCTCGGCACAGCGAATTTCCATCAGCTGCCGATCAACGCGCCGAAATGTCCGGTCATGAACTTCCAGCGTGACGGACAGATGCAGATGAATGTCCCGGCGGGCCGCGCCAATTACGAGCCGAACAGCCTTGTGACGCATGGCGAGGGTGGCGGACCACGCGAATGTCCCGTAACCGGCTTCCCGACGTTCAAAGCTGCAACCGGAACCGAGGAACAGGGCGACAAGCTGCGCATCCGCGCCGAACTTTTCGCCGACCACTACAGCCAGGCGCGGCTGTTCTGGAAATCGCAGACGCATTCGGAACAGGCCCATATCGCCTCGTCCTTCGTCTTCGAGCTTTCCAAGGTCGGCCTGAAGCAAGTGCCGCCGCGCATGGTCGGTAACCTCTTGAACGTCGATCCCGAGCTTGCCAAGCGTGTCGCCGAAGGTCTCGGCATTGACTTGCCAGAGAAGAATCCCGCCGCCCGCGAGCCGGTCGACATGGCCCCTTCGCCGGCGCTTTCGATCCAGAAGAACATGAAGCAGACGGTCGAAGGCCGTAAGATCGGCATCCTGATCGCCGACGGCAGCGACGCCCACGCCCTGCAATCTCTGGTGAACTCGATCGAGGATGCGAATGCGACGGCCTTTGTCGTTGCCCCGAAGGTCGGGAAGGTAAGGCTGTCGGACGGCAGCGTCATAAAAGCCGATGGCCAGCTCGCAGGTTCTCCGTCGCAGATATTCGACGCTGTGGCGGTTCTCCTATCCGGAGAGGGAACCGGGATCTTGCTGAAGGAAGGTGCCGCGGTGCAATGGGTGATGAATGCCTTCGTGCACCTGAAGGCGATCGGCTACACGCAGGAAGCCTTGCCCCTGCTTCACAAGGCCGGCGTCGAACCGGATGAGGGCGTGATCATCTTGGACGGCGGCGCATTCCTCGATGCTGCCGCCAAGCGCTACTGGTACCGCGAGCCGAATGTGCGCATGCTGGCGTGAGTATTGGCCTGATCTGCCGTGTCGCCCCTCATCCGCCCTTCGGGCACCTTCTCCCCTCGGGAGAGGGTAGGGTGAGGGGCTTCCGCCACGAACTATCATAAGTTGTCCTCCCTCGGCCGCACCGTCCACGCATAGGCCGCACCCGCCAGGAGCAGCACGCAGGTGCCGAGAAAGACCGCCCTCATGCCGATATGGCCGCCGACGAATCCGCCGAGCACGGGTCCGGCGACCTGGCCGGCATATTGCGTCGAGATCGAAAGCCCGAGAATGCTACCGGCGGCGCTGTCCGGCACGCTGTGGCGGATGACGGCGGTGATGCAGGGCAGCAGTCCGCCGAGCGCAATGCCCATCAGGAGGCGCAGCACGATCAGCTGCCAGGGCTCGGTGACGAAGGCCTGCGGAACCAGGAGGAGGCCCGCAACGGCAAGCGCACCAGCGATCACCGGCCAGTGCCCGATCCGGTCGGCGAGCTTGCCGAGGCGCGACGCCGAAAGGATGCTGCCGAGTGCCGCCGCCGACATGACGATGCCGGCGGTCATCGTCACCTGCCCCTGGTTCTCCACCAGCTGCGCCACATAGACGGTGATGATCGGCTCGATCGACATGTTGGCGAGCATCAAAAGCAGGCCGGTCGCAAGCATGGCGACCACCGGGCCCTTGTCCGGGATCGCGCGCCAGCCGCCGCTAGCTTTCGCCGCCTGTTTGCGGGCAGGGGACTTCTCCTCCTTGATCAGGAAGGCGGTCGCGAGAAACGCGAGGAAAATCACGCTGCCTGCCGCGAGAAACGTGCCGCGGATGCCGATGACGGGCGGCAGCGCCCCGCCGATCAACGGCCCGACGAGATTGCCCGCCATGATGCCCGAGGACAGCACCCCGAGCGCCCAGGCCGAGCGGTCCTTCGGCGTCTGCGTCGCGACCAGCACCATGGAGCCCGAGGCATAGCCGCCCGCAAGCCCGACGAAAAGCCTGAGCGCCACCAGCTGCCAGACGTTCCCCGCCATGCCCATCAGCGAGATGGCGATCGTCATGCCCAGACTGGCGCGCACCAGCATCAGCTTGCGCCCGTAGATGTCGCCGAGCCGCCCCCAGAGCGGTGCCACAAGCGCGGCGGCGAAGAAGGTCGCGCCATAGGCAATGCCCGACCACTGCACGATCGCCGCATGGTCGCCGACGCCGAGTTCCTCGATATAGAGCGGCAGGAAGGGAAGCAGCAGCGTCATCGCCACGATGGTGGTGAAGGAACCGGTCAGCGAAATGGCGAGGTTGCGTTTCCAGTAGGCTGACCTGGCCGCCGCGTCCGCCGCGTCCATCTGCGTCTCTGTCATGTCGGGATCTCTATGGGTACTGTTTTGGAAGAGGCACGAGCCTACGCCCCGCCGGCTCCGGTGCCAAGGACGGATCGAGCCGCAACCGTCCGGCGATTTGCGCCTGGTGTCCTTTTCTGCTATAAACTGGTTGCGATCTGCAATCGGATTTGAAGAGGAGGAGAACTGCGATGACGATCCGCGAAGAAACCGTCCGTGGCCTCTACGACGCCTATGTCCAAGGCCGGAAGGACATCGTCCGGGACATGCTGAGCGACGATTTTACCTTCTCCAGCCCGCGCGACGACCATATCGGTCGCCACGAATATTTCGACCGATGCTGGCCGGAACCGCCGCCGTTTCGCGGCATGGAGATCGAATTCCTGGAGATCGACGGCGAGGAAGCCGTCGTCCGCTACCGTGCCGCAAAGCACGACGGCAGCGCCTTCCGCAACATGGAAACGCTGCGCTTCAAAGACGGCAAGCTTGCTGCAGTGGAGGTTTATTTCGGGCGGGAAGCTTAGTTGTGGGAGTGGTATCACAGCTCTGCATTCCGCCCCTCACCCTGCCCTCTCCCCGAGGGGAGAGGGTGGCCCGGAGGGTCGGATGAGGGGGTGAGCGACGCAAGGCGCGAACGTCGAAGCAATAAGCGATGACCGACATCTTGGAAGGCTGTGCCGCTCATCCCCTAGAAAAACCGCATCGCCGTCGTCGAGATGATGACGAGCGAGACGGTGATCATCAAGGGCTTGACCGGCAGGCGCCTGACGAGCATCGCGCCGAGCGGCGCGGCGATTACGCCGCCGACGATGAGGCCGATCGCCGAGCTCAGCTCTGACCAGCCGAGCGTCAGGATGAAGGTGAGCGAGATGATCGTGGTCACTGCGAATTCGGTGAGGCTGGTGGAGCCGATCACCTTTTTCGGATCGTGCCCGCGGCCGACGAGCGTGCTGGTAACGATCGGACCCCAGCCGCCGCCGCCGATCGCGTCGAGCACACCGCCGCCAAGCCCGACGGGCGGCACGATCCAGTCCTTGACGTCGCGCGGCCAGCGCGGCTGGAACGCCTTGAAGAGAATGATGAGGCCGACCGCGATCAGATAGGCCGAAACGAAGGGCTCGATCGCCTTGCCGTCGACATTGGCGAGAATATAGGCCCCGACCGCCCCTCCGATCATGCCCGCAGGCGCCAGCCGCACCACGAGCTTCCAGTCGACATTGCGGTGATAGACATGCGATGCGCCCGACGCCGCGGTCGTGAAGATCTCCGCCACATGCGTCATCGCGCTGGCATTGGCGACCGGCACGCCAAGCGCCAGGAGGCTCGTCGTCGAGAGCACCCCGAACGCCATGCCGAGTGCGCCGTCGACGATTTGCGCGCAGAAACCGACCAGCACGAAGAAGATGAAATCAAGCGTCATAAAAGTCCCCGAACCGGCGGCTTCCCCACTCAACACATGGCGGGCGAGAAAAGTTCCTTCCGCACCGTTCGACGAGCCTTGCTTCAGGCCCAAGTCGCGCGCGATAAGGCCTTTTATTTGTGATCATCATTCTCGTGCCGCCCGCTAACGAATCTGATGGATATCGAGACTGTCCACCACTTATTTCTTGTAGAGGGATTATGCGTTGGTCTGGACGGTGCGCGCCATTGGCTGCGGCTAACCCAATTGAACCGCTTTATCTGGCCCGGCTATGACTTTCGTCCACGGCCTGATGATCCCAACGCGTTGATTACGGGTTCATTCCCGAGGATTTCTTCAGCTAGGTCGAAGCTGCAATCGTCGCGGAAAATAAAAGGACGAGGCTCTCTCTCGCCGCGGGATGAAGAGCCTTGGCGTTCTGATTCGAACTGTGGAATTTTGCTACATAATTCTGACCTTAACCATATCACTTAGGCTTTCGTTCATCCTCCCGCATCAGTTTGCGCCCCGGTGGCTGGGAACCAACCATTGAGGATCGGAAGCTATGACCCATGTACTCGTGCTCTTCTCGGCTGTAACCGCGATCGTCGTATCGGTATCGGCAATCGGCTCCAAGCCGGCGCCGGACAATCCGGCGTGGCCGGAAATCCACCCGGTGAAGACCTCGCGCGTTCTGCCCGCGCCTGCGCGTTGATGACTGCGCGTTGATGAACGGGCAATTCATTATCGGTTCAGGGCCGCGGGGCTAAATCTCGCTTCGGCTGGATTTATGGAGACACGCAATGAAGATTATCTCGCTGGCAGCAGCGCTCGTTATCGGAGGCCTTTCGGCAGTTTCCGCCGAAGCGATGCCGATGGCGCCGGCGCATGCCGAACCCGCCGCCCCGTCTGCCATCACCAAGGTCGACTATGCCTGCGGCCCGGGCTGGCGTCTGACCCGCTGGGGCGAATGCCGCCCGCGCTTCTACCGCCCGCCGCCGCGTTACTGGGGTCCGCCGCCCCAGCGCTGGGGTTGGGGCTGGGAGCGCCCGCGTCACCATCGCCACGACCGCGACCGTGACTGGGGCCGCCACGACCGCTATGACCGCTACGAGCGCAGCAGCTTCTGAGCGGCGCAGCGATCGGTAAACGCTGAGATTGGCGAAGCCGGGACGAAATGTTGCCCCGGCTTTATTTTGTCTTCCGGGCCGCCACCTTTTCCGGCGCCGTCGCCAGCGCGAATTTTCTGATTTCTTCCGGCGTCAGATAATAGAGCCGGTCGGGCGGCGTCTCCATCGCATGCAGCCACAGGCCGGGCTTGATGCCCATCTCGCCGAGATGGCGGGTGACGCCGGCTGTCGTGCGCTGCGCCTCTGACATGGCGCGCTCCGGCGAAAGCTTCTCCTTCGAACCGTTGAAGACCTGATGCACGCCGATGACGGCGCCGTTCTCGGCCTCGCGGGTCACGCCGCCGGCCATGATGATCGGGCAGGAGGAGGCGCAGAGCGCGCCGCCCGCCACCCTTGTGCCGATCTTCCGTTCGCGGATGAGCTTCGACATCGCCAGCGCATCGCCGACGGCCCCGCCCGGCGAATCCAGCGAAACGGTCTTTACATATTCGCCGCGCGCCGCGATCTCCTTTTCGAAGCGGGCGGCCGCACCCGACTCGATCGCCCCTTGCGCCAGAAGCACGCCACCCGGCTTGAGCTCGAAGCGGATCGGCTGCTTGAGGAGCTCGATGCCGGTGGTGATCTCGGAGGGTGCTGCCTGCGGCCCGCCCTCCGTCAGCGCCGGCGGCAGCACCGGCATCGTCTCCGGCTGCGCCGGGTCGAAGCCCGGACGTTCCGCATTGGCGGCGCTGATTTCGCGCCAGTCGATGACGGCAAGCACGATCGCCGCAGAAAGCAGGGCGTGGAAAACATGCCGCATCAGCGCGCCGTCATCTGCCGAAAGCACGTAATCTTTCAGCCGCCGTCCTGCAGTCTCCAGCCTCATGCGGGCGGTCCCTTCCTCGGGCCTTTGCCGGAAAGATCGAAGCTCGCAATGTTCGATTGGTCCGGCGTTTCGCTTTTCTCTGCCTCGGCGAGCGCGGTTTCGAGATCGACGCCGCTCTGCCGGACGGCCCGCTGCACCTCCAGCGCCTGCAGAAGCTCGGCCGCGGTGATGCGCTCGGCAAACGGCAGGCGCTGTTCCTGGCGCCGCAACGTCGAGTGGACGATCGACAGCATGAAGATCAGCACCGCCGGCAGGATATCGATCGAGATTGCGCCGGCCCAGCTCGGGATGAAGTCGGACGCATAGCGCAGCACCGCTTCGGCCGAGGAGAGCGGCACGAACCGCCGTTCGGCGACCCGTTGGCGCGAAAGGATCTGGTCGGCGGCCTGTGACAGCACCTTGGATTGCGCCGCGACCGAGGATCGGATCGTCTCCATGACCTGATCCTGCCTTGTGGCAAGATCCGCCTCGCGGCCATCGGCGACGGGGGCGATGAAGCCGAGCGAAAGGTCTTCCGCCGCCCGCTTCACCGACGGCGCGATGGAGGTCTGCTCCAGCGAGGTGATGACGCCGGAAAGCCCGACGACTTCGGCGGCGAACTGGTCGGCGCGCGGATCGATGGCGCCCGGGGCCGAAACCAGCTTGCGCATCGTTTCCAGGTGCTTGCGGCCTTCGTCGAACAGCGAGGTGACGCGCTCGCGCGAGGCAGTGATGCCGTTTTCGAGCTCCGTCAGCTGCGATGCCATCTGCGACAGAAGCTGCACGACGCTGCCGGCGCCGGTCGTGCCGGTCAGCGCGCCGGTTTCCCGCTCCTGGTCGGCCAGCCGCTCGAATCGCTCCTGCGTGCGCTGGATGTCCGGCAGCAGGCTTTGCGCCGCCAGCGCGTTCTGATGCGCCTTGTCGAGGTCGGCGGTGTAATCCTCCAGCGTCTCGGCAAGATGCTGTTCGAGTGCGGCCGAGCCCGCGAGTGCTGCCGCGTTCAGCCAGCTCGACATGGCGATGATCATCGCACAGCCGAGGGCCATGACGCCCAGCATCGCACCGCGTCCCGCGGCACCCGTCACATGCGGATAGAAGCGCGCCATGTAGGTCCAGAAGGCATAGATTGCCACCGAGACCGCGCTGGAATAGATGAGGGCGGCGAAGAAGACGGCCGTCGCCGAACCGTCGAGGATGCTGCGCACGCCGAGATACGTGTAGACGCCGGATGCGAGCGCTAGGACGGCGAACGCGAAACGCGTCATTGTTTCGACGGCGTCGATGCCGTCCTGCAGGCGATGGGATGCGCCGAGCGCCATGGGTTTCCTCCCGGTGGTATCCTGTTAAGAAACCATTAAAATCCCGGCGAAAACAAGGCCCGCAAAAGCAGCGGATCGCTTACGCCGCTGGAGGTATGCCGGGCGCGCGGCGCGCCTTACTCTTCCGGAAGCAGGTTGAGGGTCGGCGTGTCCAGTTCGCTGCCGATTTCCACGGCTTTCGATTGTTTGTCATAAACGCAGATATGGGTGACGAAGCCGTTGGCGCCTTTCGGCCTGCCCGTCACCAGCGCCAGCCCGTAATGCTCGCTGCCGAACGGATCGACGACCGCCCGTGCATCCGCGATGGATGCGGCCGCCGCTTGCCTGCACTTGGCCTCCACATCAGCGGCAAATTCCTTCCATGCCTCGTCGGAGGACGCCTGGGCGCCGCCTGCGGTCAAAAAAACGAGGATCGCTGCGGAAAGACGGATATTATTCCTCTGCATCTTGGTTCCCTTGGGCCATGGTGTCTGCCGGAAGCGCGGCTGCATGCCGATGATGGGCGATTTTGGCCGCCGAAGCCAGATCTGCGGGCGAGGCAAATTTTCCTCGGAGGCGGCCTTTTTTTGATGTTTCCACCGTTGCCACCCTCCGTTTCCGCTCCTATGTTCCGCCTCACCTGCCGATCCCGCAATCTATTGCCAAGAGGAGATCTACAATGGCTTTCGAATTGCCCGCACTCCCGTACGACTACGAAGCTCTCGCACCTTTCATGTCGAAGGAGACGCTGGAGTTCCACCATGACAAGCACCACAAGGCTTACGTCGACAACGGCAACAAGCTCGCGGCTGAAGCAGGCCTTGCCGATCTTTCGCTCGAAGAGGTCGTGAAGAAGTCCTTCGGCACCAATGCCGGCCTCTTCAACAATGCTGCCCAGCACTACAATCACGTCCATTTCTGGAAGTGGATGAAAAAGGGCGGCGGCGGCAACAAGCTGCCGGGCAAGCTGGAAGCGGCCTTCGCCTCCGACCTCGGCGGCTACGACAAGTTCAAGGCCGATTTCGCCAATGCCGGCGCCACCCAGTTCGGCTCCGGCTGGGCCTGGGTTTCCGTCAAGAACGGCAAGCTCGAAATCTCCAAAACGCCGAACGGCGAAAACCCGCTCGTGCACGGCGCCACCCCGATCCTCGGCGTCGATGTCTGGGAGCATTCCTACTACATCGACTACCGCAACGCCCGCCCGAAATACCTCGAAGCCTTTATCGACAGCCTGATCAACTGGGACTACGTCCTAGAGCGCTACGAAGAAGCTACGAAGTAAGCGGCTCATCGCGAAACGGATTTTGCACCCGGCGTCAAAAGCGCCGGGTGTTTTCGTCTTTACGATCAAGTCGGGCAGGGTGCCTGTTGTAGCAGGACCGTCCGCGCAAGCTTTGCCGGTATGAATACATCGCCGCCACACTATCACAGCCCTGTCACCCGACGCTCCTAATGCAACCGCCATGCCCTCTTCCGATTTTCCCCTTTTCCGCTTCGGCATCATCGCCGACCCGCAATATGCAGCGATCGCACCGAATGTCGCGATGGACCGCTATTATGCCAACAGCCTCGCAAAGCTCGCCGAGGCGATCGAAGTGTTCAACGGCGAGGAACTGAGCTTCGTGATGACGCTCGGCGATCTCATCGACGGCATTTGGGAGAGCTTCGACGATATCCTGCCGGTCTACGAAAAGCTCCGGCACGAGAACCTGTTCCTGCTCGGCAATCACGATTTCGCGGTCCCGGTCGAGCGTCTTGCCTTTGTTTCCGCCCGCGTCGGCATGCCATCGCCCTATTACGCCTTCTCGCACCAAGGCTGGCGCTTCGTCGTTTTGAACGGCAACGAAGTCAGCACCTCCGCGCCGCCGGAAGGCCACCCGTACCGCAAGCTTGCGGCCGAGCGGCTGGCGGCGCTGGCGGCAACGGGTGCGATTAACGCCCATCGCTGGAATGCATCGCTCAGCGACGAGCAGTTCGCATGGCTTGCGGCCCAACTGGAGGCGGCGGAAGCGGCCGGCGACCGCGTGATCGTGATGAACCACTATCCCGTCTATCCGCCGAACGAGCACGACATGTGGGACCGGGAGCGCATCGTCGGCCTGCTCTCCGGCCATGACAACGCCATTGCCTATTTCTGCGGCCACAACCACGCCGGCAACTACGGCAGGACCGGCGGCTGCCACTTCGTCAATTTCAAGGGCATGGTCGACACCGAGAAGGAAAATGCTTTCGCGCTCGTCGAGGTCTTCGAAGACCGCCTCGAAATCCGCGGTTTCGGCCGCGAGGAATGCCGCACGCTGGCGCTGTAGAGACGTCATCGTTACCCGCCGGATGGAACCGATGCCTCTCCTGAAAAGTTAGTCATGAGACTTCAGGAGGCCATGCCGATGTTCCAGGCTCTTGAAATACTGACCGTCCTCGTTGTCGCCGTCGCCATGGCGCTCGCCCTTGCCCACGCGCTGGAACTGCCGGGCAAGATGCGGTTGTCGAAGGAGCAGTACCTCGCCGTGCAGCCCATCTATTATCCCGGCTTTACCTTCGGCGGCGTAACCGAGCCGCTTGGCCTGATCATGATCCTGGCGCTGATCGTGCTGACGCCGCCCTTCAGCGGCACCTACTGGCTGACCGCCGGCGCCTTCGTGGCGCTGCTTGCCATGCATGCGATCTATTGGATGGTGACGCATCCGGTCAACAATTTCTGGCTTAAGGAAAATCAGCTGGAAGGCGCCCGGAAACGCTTTTTCAGCTTCAGGTCCCATGGGGGGGTCGAAGCGCCGGACTGGACGGTTCTGCGTGACCGCTGGGAGCGCTCCCATGTCTTCCGCGCCGTCTTCGGCCTGATCAGCCTGATCCTGCTCGTCGCCGCCGTCGCCGTCTGACGCATCGCCGGCAGGGCCTTGTCCTGATGTTAGGACGAGGCGGCAAACGGCCTTTCCGCCCAGCCGTTCATCCATTCTTCCCGCAGCCCGTCGCCTTCCCCCCGGAAGAAGGCGTTTGCCGTTTCGCAATGCTCGACGCGGTCGCTGCGGAAATTGCGGATCGCCTGGCGCAGTTCGCACCAGCCGACGATGTTGGCATAGTGCGAATAGTAGATCAGCGCGATCGGGCGGATGGTGCGCTCGGTGGCGCGTCCCAGTTCGTCGCGGTAGTGAAGTGCCAGCTTCTGCTCGTCGCGGATCGCTCGGCGCACCATACCGAGATCGAAGCCGGCAGGCGGCGGCGCGACGGTGCCCCAGGCAAAGAGCGCTTTGTTTTCCATCGCCTGGCGGAGCGGCCCCGGCACCGCGCTGGCGATCTTGTGGTTCACGCGCTTGGCCGCAAGCTTCAGCTCCGCGTCGCCGGTGCGCTCCAAGAGCGCCAGCGACAGCACGATCGCCTCCATCTCCTCGATCGAAAACATCAGCGGCGGCAGGTCGAAGCCCGGGCGCATGATATAGCCGATGCCGCGCCCGCCCTCGATCGGCACGCGCATCGCCTGCAGTGCGGCGATATCGCGATAGATGGAGCGCATGGTCACTTCCAGCGCGTCCGCCATCGCCTGCGCCGTCACCGGCTTCTTCGCCAGCCGCAGGATCTGGATGATCTCGAAAAGGCGTGACGCCTTGCGCATTTTTTGCCGGTCTCCTCCAAGGCTCCTGACAATACACTGTCAGTTGTGTTTCGGTATAGCACCTGCAAATCCTATTGAAATCCAAGGCGGTCCGCAAAAAACGGCCGCCAGCTCGAAGGCAGACAACTGACATGACTTACACGGAAAACCTCTGGCTCTACTTCACCCTTCTCTTCGGCATCATCATCGTGCCGGGCATGGACATGCTCTTCGTGCTCGCGAATTCCCTGACCGGCGGCCGCAGCCGCGGCATGGCGGCAACGGCCGGCATCATGGCCGGCGGCGCGGTGCATTCGATTTACGGAGCGGTCGGCGTCGGCATCCTCGCGAGCCTGCTGCCCTCGCTCTTCAACCCGCTGCTTTTCCTGGGCGCCGCCTACATGATCTGGATCGGCTTCACCCTGATCCGCAGCTCGATCACGGTGGATACAGTCGGGGAGGGGAGCGTACGCTCCGGCTGGCGCGCTTTCCGGCAGGGCGCCATCACCTGCCTTATCAACCCGAAGGCCTATCTCTTCATGCTCGCCGTCTATCCGCAGTTCCTCAAACCCGTCTACGGACCGATCTGGCTTCAGGGGCTGATCATGGGCACCATGACGCTCGCCACCCAGTTCGCGATCTACGGCGCAGTGGCACTCACCGCCTCGCGAAGCCGCACGCTGCTGATCTCCAATCCCGGCGCCACCATCGTCGTCGGCCGCGCCGCCGGGGCGCTGCTGATCGCCGTTTCGCTGCTGACGGCCTGGCACGGGTGGAAGATGGCGGCCTGAGGCTTGCCGACAGATCCCTTCACCTGCAATTTCTAACACTTGGCTTGCGGCTAAATGTTGAAATTGCTTCCTCTCCCATAAGGGGAGAGGAACGTGCGGCGCGTTCGGCGTCCCTTCCTCCCCCGCTGTGGGAGAGGATATGAAATCTTGTCCTTGGCCTCCGGCCAAGCTTGGATTTCGTTGGTGAGGGATAAGCCATGCGCCCGCTTTACCATTTTGAATTCCTTGTCATATCACCCACTTGTTACTTCTCGCCCTGTATAAATTTGCCATCATGCGGCCGCGAATGTCTGGTGCCGGTCTTCGAAAGACCTCGGTATCGAAGAGGAGTTGATCTATGAAATTCAAAGCAATTGCGGCGGCTGTGCTCGTCGCCGGCATGGGGGTGACGTCGGTTCTTGCGCAGGAAGGCACGCACGAATCGCGCTCGGCGTTGATGAAGAAGGTCGGCGGCTCCGCCGGCGCCATGACGGCAATCGCCAAGGGCGAAAAACCCTATGATGCCGAGGTGGTGAAGGCAGCGCTGACGACGATCTCCGAGACAGCCAAGGTCTTCCCCGACCAGTTCAAGCCGGGCACGGAAACCGGCGACAAGGCGGCGAGCCCGAAGATCTGGGAGAAAATGGATGACTTCAAGGCACGCGCCGCAAAGCTTGGTAGCGATGCCGATAAGATTCTCGCCCAGCTGCCGGCCGATGCCGCCGGCGTCGGCGGCGCGCTGAAGACGCTCGGCGCCAATTGCGGCGGCTGTCATGAGAATTACCGCATAAAGACGGATTGAGCCACAGGCCGTCCCTAATCCGATCCGCCGGCCGCGCCTGCCTTGCCGCAGGTGCGGACCGGTTTATCTTAGGCCGTTGCAGTCGCTGAAAAGGGGAGCGGCATGGTCCGCAGATTCATCCGGTTTGTGCTCTGTCTCGTCGGCGTCGTCGTCCTCGGCGGTGCGGCCTTCTATTTCGTCACGGCGCCGAACCCTTTGCCGGAAAGTCATTGGGCCGCTCTCGGACAGCCGGATGTGAAGAACGGCGAGACGGTCTTCTGGGCCGGCGGCTGCGTTGGCTGTCACGCCGCGCCGGGTTCCCAAGGCGACGCCAAGCTGACGCTGTCCGGCGGGCTTGCGCTGAAAAGCCCCTTTGGCACTTTCCACGTTCCGAATATCTCGCCGGACGAGAAGGCCGGCATCGGTTCTTGGACGCTCGCCGAATTCGGCAATGCCATGAAGCGCGGCATCGCCCCCGGTGGCCAGCACCTCTATCCGTCCTTCCCCTACGGCTCCTATGCGCGCATGAGCGACAAGGACGTCAACGACCTTTTCGGTTACATCAAGACGTTGCCCAAAAGCGGCAATGTCGCACCGCCGCACCAACTGCCGTTCCCTTATGATATCCGGCTTGCACTCGGCGGCTGGAAGTTCCTTTATTTCAACGACGCGCCCCGAATTGTGCTCGCCAACGCCGATGACAAGCTGAAGCGCGGCCAATATCTCGTTGAAGGCCCGGGCCATTGCGGCGAATGCCATACGCCGCGCAACACACTTGGCGGCTTCGAGCCGGACATGTGGCTTGCAGGCGCCCCCAACCCGGAGGGCCGGGGCCGCATCCCGAATATCACCCCGGCAGGGAAAGACGTCGGCTCCTGGAGCGAGTCCGACATCGCCAACTACCTCGAAACCGGCTTCACTCCGGACTTCGACACGGTTGGCGGGTCGATGGCTGAGGTCCAGCGGAGCCTCGCGCATCTGCCGAAAAGCGACCTCGAAGCCATCGCTGCGTATTTGAAGGCGGCGCCGAGCCGGTAATGCTTGCAAAAAGTGATAGCATCCGCATATCTCGCCGGTATGAACGGCCGGTCAAGCTGGGCAAGGAACCGCATAGGTCCTATTCGGGCAAGATGATGTTCCGTGTCGACCCAGAAGTCCATGCACGTGCGGCCAAGGCGGCGGAGCTAGCCGGCAAGAGCCTCAACCAATGGGCGGAAGAGACACTGTCGAGAGCGGCTGGAGAGCCGGCCGCCTGAGCCTCACGCCGCCTTCGGCTGGTGCTCCGCGCCGAACATCAGGAGATACTGGTCGAGATCCTCGTTGCGGAAGTCGAGCGCCCGGTAGATTTCGGCGGCGAAGGTGGTGGGCGCCGAGCCCGGAGCGGTGACCAGCATTCCGTCGCGCACCGCGGCCGGCACGTCCTTGTAATGTCGATGTCCGGAATAGCCGGGGAGGTCGGCAATAAAACGCAGGGCGTTGCTCGTATGCGCGGCATTGTTCAGCGCGCCCGCCTTGGCGAGCGCCAACGTCGCGCCGCAGATCCCCGCGACCAGTTTGCCGCGGGCCATGAAATCGTCGATGACGGGCTTCAGATCCGGCGCCTTTTCGGTCTCCCAGATCATCCCGCCGCACAGCACGAGCCCGTCGAAAGCCCCGGCCCCGAGCGCTTCGGCCGCCGTATCGGGCGTCACGCGCAGGCCGCCCATGGAACGCACCTCCGCACCGCCCGGCGCCGCCGTCACCACGTCGAAGCCGAATTCGGTGCGGGCGGAAGCCGTCAGCTGTCCGACTTCCCAATCCGCGAAAGCTTCCGTCAGAACCACAGCAAGCCGTGTCATATGTCTCTCCCTCGTCCGTTGGAGCGGCGGGCGCTCATGCCAGCGCCTGCATATAGCGCATGCCCGTGACCGGACGAGGGGTGAAGTCCATATGCTGGTAGAAACGGTGCGCCTGGATGTTGCCGGTCGCAGCACTGACCGAGAGGTAATCGCAGCCGGCAGCCTTCGCGGTTTCCCGGGCGCGGTTGACGAGGTGCTGGCCGATGCCGTGGCCACGATGGCCGTCGCGCACGAAGAGGTGGTGCAGGTCCATGCCGCGCTTGCCTTCCTGCGCCCTGTAGAGCGGCACGAGGATGGCGTAACCGATCAACTCTTCATCGGTTTCGGCCACCAGCGCCGTGATCCACGGAACCGGGCCGAAGAGATCGCGCTCCAGCTGCTCGGGCGTGGCGGCGGCCGCGTCGCCGTGATGGGCGGCAAGTAGGGCGATCATCTCGTTGAGCGCCGGCAGGTCCCGTGGTTTTGCCGTGCGGATCGTCACTACCGGTGGTCGGAGCAATGAAATTTCGCTGTCTTCGGTTGCAATCATGGCCTTGGCGTCCTTGCTTGGTGTTCTGCCGTCAGGACGCTGCCAATACAACAAAGCCGCCTGACGGCGGCTTGTTGACAAAATGATCTGTCCGGCCGCCCTTTACAGGTACAGCCAAAAATACGTGCTGGTGATGTGCGCGTTCTCGATCATGCGCGATAGATTCTCCAGAACGCGCCGTTTGTCAATGGGCTGTCATCATCCATCAATACGGTCAATTAAGTTGTGTAACGTGATGCTGCAGCTTTATCTGGAAATTCGGCAATTCCAGACGAACGCTTTTACGGAGGGGCATCATGCGTTCGTGTCCGAGGAGGTGCAAGGATCGCATTTTCGCGGTCACCGGTGTCAATGCCGATACGAAAGGCCCCTTGGGTTTCGCGGCTGAGCGCTACGACCCGACGGAAAACCAGCGCTATTTCGTCTATGGCATCTTCGCAAGCGTCATCCCGAAGCCGAAGAGAAGACCGTCGTCACCACCTGCGATCACCGGTGCAGAGCTTCGTCTGGGACGATTTCACGGCAAAGCTGGACCGGCGCTATGAGTATTTTTTTCTATCCGCTGAAGCCAGACCGAAGAACGCGCGGCCGGTGAAGATCGTGGTCAGGACCGAGCTGCGTTTTACGGACCTCGAGCACGACGTGTTTTCCAACCGCGCGTCGCCAGCAACCACGCCTATCGGCGTCGCCCGACGCGCTGAAACCGGAGAAGAGACGTCTTGAAGCGCTGCAATGGCTGAGCCGCGAAGCCCGGCACGCTGCGGCTGGAAGCCCGTGCAGGTGTTCACCAAGATGGCGGGCGCGATGACGTTGTAGCGTTCCGGCGGCTTCTCGCTTCTTCCCAGCCGGGGTCCGAAGGGCGGGTCGAGACCCGTGGCGCGATCCCGGTTGATGTCCGAAGGTCAATGAGGGGGGAACAACGAAGGAGCGAACGTCTGGCAGCAAGCAAAGACGATGCCGCACCGTCCCCCTCATCCGACCTTTCAGGCCCCTTCTCTTCGAGGGGAGAAGGGGGAATGTTGCGGCGTCGCAGCCAGTTTCGCACTTCCCTTTCTCAATCATTGAATATACCATACCCCCCTATATTAACAAACGGCCCCTCATGTCCCACACCATCCGACAGAAGAAAAAGCTCATCGCCCGGGTCAGCCGCCTCAAGGGCCAGCTTGAGGCCGTCGAGCGCGCGCTGGAGGCGGAACGTCCCTGCGGCGATATCCTGCAACTGCTGGCCTCCATCCGCGGCGCGCTGAACGGGCTGACCGGCGAGGTGCTGGAAGATCACCTGCACGAGCACGTGTTGCACGCGGCCGACGAGAAGGCTCGCGCCGAGGCGGTCGAGGAAATTTCGCAAGTACTGCGGACCTACATCCGCTGACGACATCGAAGGAGCGCGCGATGAGCACACAAACGCTGGAACATGACCATGTCTTCCTGGGCGTCGACCACGAGCGCAACGAGCGCCGCGTCTGGTTCGTGATCGTGCTGACGGCGGTGATGATGGTTGTGGAAATCAGCGCTGGCACAATTTTCGGCTCCATGGCGCTCGTCGCCGACGGCTGGCATATGTCGACGCATGCAAGTGCGCTTTTGATCTCCGCCGTCGCCTATCTCTATGCCCGCAAAGAGGCCCGCAATCCGCGCTTTACCTTCGGCACCGGCAAGCTCGGCGACCTGGCGGGTTTCGCAAGCGCCATCATTCTCGCGATGATCGCGCTGCTAATGGCTTGGGAAAGCGTCCTGCGCATCGTCAATCCGGTGCCGATCAGCTTCGCCCAGGCGATCGGCGTCGCCGTCATCGGCCTTGCCGTCAATCTCGTCAGCGCCTGGCTGCTCAATGACGACAACCATCATCACGGGCGTGGCCACCATCATCGCCACGGCGACCATGCGCATGCTGATCACGGCGACCACGCCCACGCCGGCGGGACCACCGACAACAATATGCGCGCCGCCTACACGCACGTCCTTGCCGATGCGCTGACCTCGGTGCTCGCAATTGCGGCCCTTTCCTTCGGCAGCCTTTACGGCTGGCTCTGGCTCGATCCGCTGATGGGCATCGCCGGCGGCCTCATCATCGCGCAATGGTCCTGGGGTCTGATGAAGTCTTCCGGCCGCGTATTATTGGATGCGATTGCCGATGGAGAAGAACTGCCCGGCGAAATCCGCAAAGTGATCGAAACCGGCAGTGACCGCATCACCGACCTGCACGTCTGGCAGGTCGGCCCGGGCCATCACGCCGCGATCGTTGCCGTCGCGACGTCCGAGCCGCGCGAGCCCGCCTTCTACAAGGCGAAGCTCGAAGCGCTGTACGAGCTGTCGCATGTAACCGTCGAGGTCACGCAACGACAGGCGGCTTGATGAAGCCGCAAACGTGACGGCAAGGCGCCACAATCGCGGCTTAGCTCTTTGTCTGTTGGTTCAGCCGGAGTGATTTCATGAATGACTTTTCAATCCATCGCCGCCTGATCTTGAAGACGGCGATGCTTTTTCCCGCACTTTCCCTTGCCCCTTTCGCCCGCGCCTCCGGAACGGACGACGACATTGAGCGCCGGTTGGCGGAGCTTGAAAAGCGCACCGGCGGCCGGCTCGGCGTTTCGGTCATCGACACCGAGACGAAGGTCACGCTCGGCTATCGCGAAACCGAGCGCTTCCCGATGTGCAGCACCTTCAAGGTGCTTGCCTCGGCCATGGTGCTCTCGCGCGTCGACAAGGGCGAGGAAAATCTTGAGCGCCGCGTGATCTATCATGAGAGCAAGCTCGTCTCCTATTCGCCGGAAACGGAAAAACACGTCGGCGGTGAGGGGATGAGCGTTGCCGAACTCTGCAAGGCGGCGATTACGCTTAGCGACAACACCGCCGGCAACCTGCTGCTCGAAAGCTTCGGCGGCCCGGAGGCGCTAACCAAATGGCTGCGCTCGATTGGCGACCGCTCGACACGCCTCGACCGCTGGGAGACGGCGTTGAACGAAGGCAAGAAGGACGATCCGCGCGACACAACGACGCCAGATGCGATGCTGGACACGCTCGGCAATGTTGCGCTCGGCTCAGTGCTGTCCGAGCCCTCGCGCAACACGCTGATAGGGTGGATGATGGCAAACACCACCGGCGGCGCGCGCCTCCGCGCCGGTCTGCCGGGAAGCTGGAAGGTGGGCGACAAGACCGGCACCGGCAATANCGGCGGCGCGCGCCTCCGCGCCGGTCTGCCGGGAAGCTGGAAGGTGGGCGACAAGACCGGCACCGGCAATAACGGCACCGCCGCAGACATCGCCATCACCTGGCCGAAGGGCCGCGGCCCGATCCTCGTGACGACCTATATCGCCGAGGCGACGGCACCTGTGAAGGAGTTGAACCCCGTCTTCGCCGAAGTTGCGAAGATAGTCGCGGGCATGGCGGGATAACCTGCAAATTCAAAAGCATGCGGCGAAGATATGAATCTACGCCGCATCGTCTTGAATCATTTTGCGAACTTGCACTAGCGAATTGGCGGAGTAGCGTGACGAAGGGATATCCCACTTATAATATTGGGGTATCGGAAGAGGACTTCCCATTGGCTCTCCACGTCGAAGATCGTGAAGTGGACGAACTGGCAGAACGACTCGCCGGCTTGAATAAGAAAAGCAAGACGGAGTCGTCAGGCAGGCGCTGCTGCGCGAGCTTGAGTGGGACCCTCTATGACGACTGCTCTCCAGCGGCCGCCCATAACGCCTACGGCAGCGTATAGGCGATCACGTAATCCCCCGGCTTCGTCCCCACCGACCCGTGTCCGCCGGCAACCATGACGACATATTGCTTGTTGTCGCTGGTTGTATAGGTCATCGGCGTAGCCTGACCACCGGCCGGAAGCCGCGCTTCCCACAGCTGGTTGCCGTTGGTAGCGTCATAGGCGCGCAGGTAGTTGTCGACGGCAGCGCCCAGGAAGGCGACCCCGCCCTTGGTGAGTATCGGCCCGCCGATGCCCGGCACGCCGAGCTTGAAGGGCAGCGGCAATGGCGTCATGTCGCGCACGGTGCCGTTCTTGTGCATATAGGCGATCTTGCCGGTCCTGAGATCGACGCCCGCGACATAACCCCATGGTGGCGCCTGGCAAGGGATTTGCAGCGGGCCGAGGAACGGTCCCATGAAGACGCCGTATGGCGCTCCGTCATTGCGGTTCAGGCCTTGTTCGCTGCCTTTTTCATCCTGCCCCTTCGGCGGGATTTCGGCCGCGGGAACGAGCCTCGAGGTAAAGGCGAGATAGGTCGGCATGCCAAACATGATCTGCCGCTCCGGATCGACCGCGACGCTGCCCCAGTTGAAGGTGCCGAAATTGCCCGGAAAGACTATCGTGCCCTCCACCGAAGGAGGCGTATAGCGGCCCTCGTATTTGTAGCGGTGCAGAGCGATGCGGCAGGCGAGCTGGTCGATGAGCGTGACCCCCCACATGTCCTTCTCCTGCAGCGGATCGGGCGAGAAGGTGAGGTCGGAGATCGGCTGGGTCGGCGCCGTATGGTCCTCGGCGATCGCACCGCCCGGTGCCGGGATTTCCTTGAAGGGAATGATCGCCTGGCCGGTGCGCCGGTCGAGAACGTAGATATCGCCCTGCTTCGTCGGGGCGACGAGAGCCGGAACGACACTGCCGTCGGGTTTCGTCATGTCGAAAAGCACGGGCTGCGCCGGCACGTCCATGTCCCAGAGGTCGTGATGGACGAACTGCTGCACCCATTTCAGCTGGCCAGTATTGATGTCGAGCGCGATGACCGAGGAGGAGAACTTCTCGACATTGGCGCTGCGGTTCATGCCGAGCTGATCCGGCACCTGATTGCCGAGCGGGATATAGACCGCCCCCAGCCCTTCATCGACGCTGAAGACGGACCAGCTGTTCGGCGAGTTGGTGACATAGGTCTGGCCCTCGGGCAGGGGTGCGGTCTGGTCAGGATTGCCCGAATCCCAGTTCCAGATGAGCGCGCCCGTATTGATGTTGAAGGCGCGGATGACGCCGGATTGCTCCTGCGTCGAATAGTTGTCGTTGACCGCCCCACCGATGATGAGCTTGCCCGCGACGGCGACCGGCGGCGAGGTGGAGTAGTAATAGCCGGCGGGATTATATTTCATGCCGGTTTCGAGATGGAGGACGCCCTTGTCGGCGAAGCTCTCGCAGACTTTGCCGTCGGCGGCATCGAGCGCGATCAGCCGCGCATCGGACGTCGGCAGGTAGACCCGCGCGGCGCAGGGCTGTGCGGCTGGGGTCGCTGGATCGGCATAATAGGTCACGCCACGGCAGGTCTGGTGCTGCCGGTCCGGGTTCATGCCGGAATTGGCATCGTATTTCCATTTCTCCTGGCCTGTCTTGGCGTCGAGCGCGATCGCCCAGTTGTGCGGCGTGCAGAGGTAGAGCGTGTCGCCGACCTTGAGCGGCGTCACCTGATAGGTCGTCTCGCCGATATCGTCGGGCCGCTTGACGTCGCCGGTCTGGTACTCCCAGGCGACTTTCAAATCCTTCACGTTGCCCTTGTTGATCTGGTCGAGCGGCGAATAGCGCTGGCCAAAAGGCGTGCGGCCATATTGATGCCACTCGCCGTCTGGCACATTGCCGCCGAAGGGCGGCGCGGCCGCCGCGACCTCATTGGGCAACTCGCCGGCAAGATCATGCGGATCGGTCGTCATCGAATAGCCGGCCACGAGAATGGCGATGATCACCGGCACGGCGAGCGGCCAGGGATTGGCGGGGTAGGGAAGGCCGCTCGGGCTCGAAAACCCGAGCGGCCTTCGGATCCACGGCGTCAATAGCCAAAGCCCGAGCAGAATGATCAAGCCGCCGCGCGGCCCGAGCTGCCACCAGTCGAAACCGGCTTCCCATACGGCCCAGATCAGCGCCACGAGCACCAGCACCGCGTAGACCCACAGCGCCGCGGCCCTGCGCATGAAAAGCAGCGCAGCGGTAATGAGAAACATCAAGCCTGCAAACAGATAAAAAACGCTGCCGCCGAGCATCACGAGCCAAAGCCCGCCGCCGCCGAGTGCCAGTCCGATGATGAGAAAAAGGATGGAAGTAATGACGATCGCCATAAGGCCGGTCTCCCGCTGAGATGAGCTGGGCATGGGGGGATGCGGACAATTCCGCCGAATCAGCGACTTAGGGCGAAGGGGCTACCGTTCAATGGCCACAATTGGCGCAGGATGTCGTGGATGCCATGTTGCCGTAAACGTCGCGCGAGTGGGATGATCCTTTGAGGCGCTGCGGCTTCGCCTTCGGACAGCTCTGGATGAGCGAGGTGCCGCGGGCGCTGGCGATCAGCCCTCACCCTGAGGTGCAAGCCCGTGGGCGGCGCCTCGAAGGGCGAGGGCGGGTGATGAAGGTGTACGGTTTCCATGCGTCCCCCATCGGCCGACTCGATGAGGAAGATGAGGGGCACTCACGTTTCTCAAAAACGCCCTGTCGTATTGCTTCTTCGGCACCTTCCGTTCAGCGTGAAGCGCGCGACGCCGCTCGCAAGAAATATATAGCCGTGATATGCAATCGCATCATTGGATGGTGGGATCACGGGATGATTTCTGTTTCCAAGGCGGTTGGCGCGGCCGATTTCGAGATTGCCGCGGGATTCTGCGATGCGCTCGCGGCATGGGATGCAGCCGAGGTGCAGGCCTACGGCGTTGCTCCGGAAGAAGTGCTGGCCATGTACCACGGCGAAACCAGCAGTAGCCTGGCAGCAAGATACAGTATGGCGGATGCCATGATGTTTATTGCCAGATGGGAGGGCGCGCCCGCGGGATGCCTGGCCTTTGCTCCATTCGATGACGCAACCATGGAGATTCGCAAGTTCTATGTCGATCCCGAATTCCGCGGCAAGGGCATCGGCAGTGCGCTGATGCGAGCGGTCCTGGCTGAAGTTGAAAAAGGCCATCGCCGCGCAATCGTGGCTCACACGACGGTTTATATGGGAAACGCGATCTCGGTCTACGAGGCCTTCGGCTTCACCCGCTGCCCGCCGTTCCGCCAGATGCCGGACAGCATTGCACACACCGAGGTCTTCATGTCGCGGCCGATCTGACGAGTATCACGTCCCGCAAAACGTCTGCAGCACCCGCTCTTCCGGCTTCGGCGGCTCCATGTAGGCCGCAAACATCGGCTGGTCCTCGTAAGGCTTGGAAAGAACCGTCAGCAGCGCTTCGAACAAGGAGAAGTCTCCGTCCTCGGTCGCGGCAATGATTGCCTGTTCGATGCGGTGATTGCGCGGGATGAAGGCGGGATTGACCTTGCGCATCGCGTCAGCACGCTCGGCTGGCGATTGTGGATCGCGCGAAAGCCGTTCCCGCCAGCGCGTGAGCCATTCGCCGCAGGCCTCCGGCTCGCGGAAGCTCGCGGTAAAGGCCGCTTCCTCCATCGCGTCGCCCGCAAGCGCTGAGAGGCGCCGGAAGGCCAGCGTGAAGTCGGCTTTTCCGGCCTCCATCAGCGCCAGTAGCGATTGGATCAGCTCCAGATCGCCGTCGTCCTCCGAGGCAAGCCCGATCTTGCGGCGCATGCCGGCAAGCCAATGCGCCTGGAACCGCTTTCCATAGCCCGTAATGACGTCGTTCGCGCGCTCGACGGCCTTGTCCTGATCAGCATCGAAGAGCGGCAGCAGTGTCTCGCCAAGGCGGGCGAGATTCCACTGGCCGATGCCGGGCTGGTTGGCATAGGCATAGCGGCCGTGATGGTCGATCGAGGAGAACACGGTTGCCGGATCATAGGCATCCATGAAGGCGCAAGGCCCAAAATCGATCGTCTCGCCGGAAACCGACATGTTGTCGGTATTCATCACGCCGTGGATGAAGCCGACATGCAGCCAGCGGGCAATCAGCGCCGCCTGCCGTTCGCAGACCGTCTCGTAGAGTGCGAGATAGGGGTTTTTTGCGGCCCTCAGCTCCGGATAATGCCGCTCGATCACGTAGTCGGCGAGCGCCTTGATGCCTTCTGCGTCGCCGCGGGCGGCGAAGAACTGAAAGGTGCCGATGCGGATATGGCTTGCCGCGACGCGGGTGAAAACGGCACCCGGCAGCACTTCCTCGCGGTAGACCGGCTGCCCGGTCGAAGCCGCCGCCAGCGCTCGCGTCGCCGGAATGCCGAGCGCATGCATCGCCTCGCTGACAATATATTCGCGAAGCACCGGCCCGAGTGCGGCGCGCCCGTCGCCGCGGCGCGAGAACGGCGTCTGTCCGGCGCCCTTCAGCTGGATGTCCCGCCGCTTGCCGTTCCTGTCGATCACCTCGCCGAGCAGGATCGCGCGCCCGTCGCCGAGCAGCGGCACGAAACCGCCGAACTGGTGCCCGGCATAGGCCATCGCCAGCGGCTCGGCGCCTTCGGGCAGGAGATTGCCGGAAAAAATCGCAGCACCGTCGCGCCTCAGCAAGTCCACGTCGAGGCCCAACTCGGTGGCGAGGTCCTCGTTCAGCTTGATCAGCCAAGGCTCCGCCGCCTGCGACGGCTCCTGCCGCGCAAAGAAGCGCTGCGGCAACCGCGCATAGCTGTTGTCGAATGGAAAGGTGCGCACGGGCGCGGTTTTTTCAAGAACGGAGGTCATGGCCCATAGGTAGGGCCGCTCCGCTGCGCATGCAAGCCGCACGGCAGCGGACACATCCGTCGCCATCGGTCACGGAGCATGCACCGGCCCCGATTTGTCGGGACCGGCTGGCTGATCTGCGACATGCGCATGGTACCCGTTCGGGCCGATGCCGATGTCCCGCAGCAGATGACCGTCGAGACCCTCGAAAGGCATCAGTCCGGCATCGAACAGCTCGAAGGCTTCGTGCTTGTGCCTGTGATGGCTGAAGGCATAGCGAACTGCTTCATGAAACAGATGGCTCGGCCGCCATTTCTGAATCGTAATCATGACACACCTCAGGCACTCGCAGCCTGCGGCGGCAGGCATGCTTCGCAGATCGCCGCGACATGCCGGTGATCGGTTCCGCAGCAGCCGCCGAGCACGCGCAGTTGCGGCATGCGGGACAACAGCCTCCGGTAGCGGTTGCCGAGGTCGATCGGATCGCCGGCATCCAGCGTCTCGCTGTCATCGAGCTCGGCATGGCTCATCATCGAGGCATTGGCGCGGATGCCGTAAATACGCTTCACCCATCCGCTGCCGTGATCGAGCGCCGCCTCGAAATGCATCGGGTGGGCGCAGTTGATCATGTAATAGGCCGGCGCGCCGTCGGTCGCTGTGTCCGTCGTTTCGATCGCATCCTGGATGCTGCGGCCGGTCACCAGCCTGCCATCGGTTTCCACAGTGAAGGAGATCGCAGATGGCATGCGATGCGCCTTGGCTGCGCGGGCAATCCCGATCGCCTCGTCGATATTAGTGAGCGTGAAGGCCGCCACCATGTCGGCTTCCGACCCGGCGAAAGCTGCAATCTGCTCGCCGTGGTAGTCCTCGGCTTCCGACGCGCTCGTCGCGCCCGCCTTGTAGCCGTCGCCGCGCGGGCCGATCGCGCCGCTGATGACGATCGGCATCTGCGGCCGCTCGTATTCGCGCCTGAGCTCAACAAGCAGGTCCACGGCCGCCTCGTTTGCAGCCTTCAGTGCTTGCGGCGAATAGCCGAGCCTGTTGCCCCAATCGGCATTGGCCCGCCATGTCGCCGTGTCGAGCACGAAACCGATGCCGTGCCGCCGGGCGATGTCGAGATAGCGCCTGTAGTATTCCGCCATTTTCCGCCGCCCTTCCGGCGAGGCGAGAAGAACGAAGGAAGCAAAATGCGGAAGCTCCATGCCCTCGCGGAAGATCAGCGTGGTTTCCATGCCGCCGTCGGTGATGAATGTTCCGCCGCTCAACTGCGGCAGTCTGTCTCTGTATTTGCTCATCTGTGGGCCCGCCCTCATTTTGACCGGTCGGATCGATCGGCCGGGTGAAATTTCTCCTCCTTTAGAGCCTGCTAAACTAGCCTGCTTGCGGTATACTGGTGGCGATTTCCCGGGTTGCCGATTTGAATCAATCGGTTGGGAGGATGAGGCGGCATGGGTGATGCGTTGGGCCGCGATGAAAACTGTACCGGCGGTACAGGAGGGGCTTATGCGCAAGGGCGAGGAAACGAGAACCCGCATTCTCGACGTGGCGGAGGCGGCCGTGCTCCAGAAGGGTTTCGGCGGCACCTCCATCGAGGAGCTGATTGCCGAGACCGGCATCACCAAGAGCGGGTTCTTTTATCATTTCAAGGACAAAAACGAGCTCGCGAAAGCGCTGCTTAACCGCTACATCGAAAACGACGAGCGGATCTACGACGAAATCTTCAGCCGCGCCCGCGACCTGGTGGACGATCCGCTGCAATCCTTCTTGCTCGGCCTCAAGCTCCTGTCCGAGTTGCTCTCCGATCTGCCGAACGGGCATCCCGGCTGCCTCGTCGCGACCGTCTGCTATTACGAACGGCTCTTCGATCGCGAGATCCGGGAGACAAACCGGAACGCGGTGCTCGCCTGGCGCCGCCGCTTCCGCGGCATGTTCGAAGAGATCGTGGCCGTCTACACGCCGCGCGAGCCGGTGCAGATCGATCAACTTGCCGACATGGTCTCCTCCGTCCTGGAGGGCGGCATCGTGCTGTCGAAGACGCTCAAGGAACCGAATACGCTTGCCGAGCAGATCCTGATGCTCAGAACGTTCGTCAAGCTGCTGTTCCAACCGGCAGCGGAGGTGTCGAGGGGGTAGGTTAGGGATCGGAACGAAGATGACAGCGTGGCTTCGGCACCGGCGATGCAGACGCTTTGAACGAGAAACTCAATATCGAGCTGACCTCGCGACAGGCAGAGAGCCTGTGCCGGCTCATTGCATCCGGCGAATATGAAAAGCCCGATGAAATTCTTGCCGAAGCGCTTGACGAATGGCTGCTGTGGCATAGCGCCGAATTCGGCGACGCCGCCGTTCTGAAAAAGCTGTGGGATCAGGAAATAGCAAGCGGACCTGGCGAACCACTTGATGTCGGTAAGCTGCGTGAGGAAGCGCGCAATCGACTGGAAGCGGCCAACCGTGGTCGTTGACGTCAGATGGACACCACAGGCGGGTGATGACCTCGACGTCCCGATCTTCAGGAAGATGCGCGGATGCTGGTCGAGGCGCCCTATATTCGTCTTATAGGCTGGTGCCTGACGGTGAGCCGTTGACTATATCGAAATCGTCCGCGTCTTTGATGGTCGCCGCGATCTTGAAAAATTGCTGCAGCGCTAACTGCCATCCTCCATCGCCGCTGCCATCTCGGCGAGCTTGCGCACGGTATTGAGGTTCCGTGACGTTCCCGCCTTGAGCGCCGGCAGCTTGAGCTTCGATTTGCCGGAGCCGATCGGATAGTGCACGTAGATTTCGTGGCCGGAAATCACAGCTTCCTCGCCATCCGGCGCCACCATCTGCTCCAGAGCGTCGGCAGGCGCCATGTCGGGTAAGAAGTTGACCAGCAGGAAATTCGGCTTGGCATCGGGGAAGGGCGCCTCATCGACGATCTTCTGCAATTCGTTGCGGTTGCGGATCATCACGCCCGGCTTCTTGCCGAACTTCTTGGCCAGAGCCTCGTCGAGTTTTTCGCCGACTGCCTGTTCGCTTTCATCCGAAAGGAACACAACGTTGCCGCTCTGGATGTAGGTCCGGACATGCTCGAAGCCGAGCCCTTCGCAAATGCCCTTCAACTCCGCCATCGGCAGCGCGCCGGTGCCGCCGACATTCACGGCTCGAAGCAAGGCGACGTAGACTGGCATTTTGTCCTCCTCAAAGTGCCTGTATCAAGCCCCTCTGCCCCGCCGGGCATCTCCCCCACAGGTGGGGAGATCGGCTGGCTGCACCGGCTTCCTCAAACATTAAGCGGTTCAGCGCGGCTTCAATCAGCGATCATCCTGCCTTGGGGTTCAAGAGGCGGGATGCCGTGGCCACCAGTGATCTCCCCCATATCGGAGAGATGCCCGGCAGGGCAGAGGGGGAGGCCACACGGCAAACTCACACCTTCCCCGCCACTTTGATCGCGAACGCATACTCAAACGCAATCTCCTCCAGCCGTTGGAAGCGGCCGGCGGCGCCGCCGTGGCCGGCATCCATGTTGGTCTTGAGCAGGACCGGCGCCGCGCTTGTGGTCTTGTCGCGGAGCCTGGCGACCCACTTTGCCGGCTCCCAGTATGTGACGCGCGGGTCGGTCAGGCCGCCGAGCGCCAGGATCGGCGGATAGGCTTTTTCGCCGATATTGTCGTAGGGGGAATAGGAGGCGATC
Source organism: Rhizobium sullae (assembly GCF_900169785.1). Lineage (GTDB taxonomy): Bacteria > Pseudomonadota > Alphaproteobacteria > Rhizobiales > Rhizobiaceae > Rhizobium > Rhizobium sullae. Next base: position 60,368 of record NZ_FWER01000047.1, on the reverse strand, counting down.
TGCTCGTAGTGTTCCTTGCTCTCGATCGGATTGCCCCATTCCGGCCACTCCGGCGGCGTCAGCGGCAGAGTGTCGTCGAGCATTGTGTTCAGCACGTCGACGAAGGGAACGGCGGCGATGATGCCCGCGAACTTCTCCGGCGCCATGTTGGCGATGGCGCCCATCAGCATGCCGCCCGCCGATCCGCCCTCGGCGACGATCTTCGCGTAGGAGGTGAACTTCTGCTGATTCAAATAGTCAGCGGCGGCGATGAAGTCCTTGAACGTATTGGTCTTGAAGGCCATCTTGCCGTTCTCGTACCAGGCGAAACCCTTGTCCTTGCCGCCGCGGATATGGGCGATGGCATAGACGAAATCGCGGTCGGCGAGCGACAGGCAGTTGGTATTGAAGCCGGCCGGAATGCTGATCCCGTAAGCGCCGTAGCCGTAGAGAAGGCAGGGCGCCGAACCGTCGAGCGGCGTGTCCTTGCGGTAAAGCAAGGTAACCGGCACCTTTTCGCCGTCCCATGCTGGCGCAAAGACCCGGCGGGTGACGTAGTCGTCCGGATTGTGGCCCGACGGCACTTCCTGCGTCTTCAACAGCGTCCGCTCGCGCGTCACCATGTTGTAGTCGTAAAGCTGCGAGGGCGTCGTCATCGACGAATAGGAAAAGCGGATGACGTCGGTGTCGTATTCCGCAGCGCCTTGCAGCCCGAGCGAATAGGCTTCCTCGGCAAAGGCGATCGCATGTTCCTCGCCGGTCTTGCGGTCGCGGACGATGAGCTGCGGCAGGCCGTCCTTGCGCTCCAGCCACAGCAGGTGGCGGGCATAGGCCATATGATTGATAATCAGCGTGCCCGTCTTGTGCGATACGACCTCGCGCCAGTTTTCCTTGCCGGGATTGTCAACCGGCGCTTCCATGATCTTGAAATCCTTGGCGCCGCCGTCGTTGGTGAGGATGTAGAAGACATCGCCGCCTTCCGTCAGCGTATACTCGATGCCGGTCTCGCGCTTCGCCACGAGCTTCGGCTGGGCCGTCAGGTCCTTGGTCGAGAGCAGCCGGTATTCGCTGGTTTCATGGTCGTGGATGTCGATGTAGATGAAGTCGTCGAGCAGCGAGCCGCCGACGCTCATGAAGAAGCCGGCATCCTGTTCCTCGTAGACCAGCCGGTCTTCGCTCTGCGGTGTGCCGACGATGTGGTGGAACAGCTTGGAGGGCCGGTGGTTCTCGTCGAGCGCCGAATAGAAGAAGCTCCTGCCGTCCGGTGCGAAGACTCCGCCGCCGCCGGTATTCTCGATCACGTCGGCCATGTCCTCGCCGGTCGAAAGATTGCGCACCTTGAGCGTGAAGAATTCCGATCCCTTGTCGTCATAGCCCCAGATGCCGCGGCTGTGGTCGGTGGAGTGGTCGAGGCCGGCGAGCCGGAAATAGGATTTGCCGATCGCCTCCTTATCGCCGTCGAGCAGAACGGTGCGGATCGTCTCGTCCTTGACGTCGCCGTCGCGCGGGATGCGGAAATAGCGCGGCTGTTCGCCGCCGGTTACGAAGAAGGTGCCGTAGGCGTGAGCGCCGTCCTTCATCGGCACCGAGCTGTCGTCCTCCTTGATGCGGCCGCGCATCTCGGCAAAGAGCGTCTTCTGCAGCGGCTTGGTGTCTTCCATCGCCGCGTTCATATAGGCGTTTTCCGCCTCCAGGTACCTGCGGATTTCGGGGTCGAGGATCGACGGATCCTTGAACATCGCCTGCCAGTTGCCGGCGCGCAACCAGGCATAGTCGTCCGTCCGGGTAATGCCGTGGCGGGTATCTGAAACGGGCTTCTTGGCGGCGGCAGGCGGGGTCGGCAGGTTCTTGAAAACAGACAAGGAAAAGCTCCGGATCGGAATTGCGGGGTGGAAAAGAGATAGAGGTGCGGGCGGCCCGGATCAAGCGCCAAGGCAGGTCTCGGGGCGCCTGCGGCAAAATCGAAGCTTTCCTCATGTGCCTTGATGTCACCACATTATTTAACAAAGTCCGCTACCGTCGCGCGGAATTTACGCTTCGTTCTGGCTTGGGCTGAGGACCAGGACCGGTCGGATTCCGCCATGAGCATGCAGAGGAATTTGCCGTAATGCCGAAATGCCTGGTCCTGTCTTTGTCTCTCGTCAGCCTTGCCTCTTCCGCCTTCGCGGTCGATCCGGCCATCAAGAAGCAGCTGGAAAAACTCGATCCCGCCACCCGCCTCGAACAGAGCTGCGACACCGAGGCGATGAGCCGCATCAACAAGGACAAGACCGGATTCAAGCCGGACAAGGTGATCGCCTACACCTTCAAGGACCCGATTCCCGGCGACGACAAGCTCGAAGCCCCGGGCGCCGTTTTCCGCAGCCACGGCGACTGGTATCACCTCTCCTACACCTGCATCACCGGCCCGCAGCACATCAACGTGCGCGAACTGCAGTACGAGATTGGAGAGAAAGTGCCGCGGGAAAAGTGGAGCGCGTATTATTTGTATGACTGAGGGCCGGGGCGTGGCTTGATGCGCTGCCTTCGCCCCTTGCTCCCCTCATCAGGTCAGCGAGGGGATGGGAAGGCAGCACTCTCGGCACTTCCATCGCAGTGAGGGGGCGGCAAACACGGCGTCTCTGTTTGGCGCTGCCCTTTTCCGTCATCCCTGTGCCAGTGCCAGCCACGCGCGTCCGCGCGGTGAATAACTCTCTTCCGACATCAAATGAGTCTCCATGCGCCCAAGGACCTGGGCGCACTGGATTCCTGTGACAGGCACACGAATGAGGAGTAGGAGAGACGCGTCCCGCCCCGAATTACTTCGGCAATTGCGGCTGCACCTTTTCCCCGATGAAGAGTTCCTCGATGATCGTCATGACGATCAGCGACAGCGGCAAGGCGAGCATGGCGCCGACCGCGCCCCACATCCATGTCCAAAAGATGATGGCGACGAAGACGATGAAGGGATTGATCTCCAGCCGCCGCCCCATGACGGCGGGGAAGACCAGGTTTTCCATGACGAGGTGAACGACGAAGAAGGCAGCCGCTGGCAGAAGGCCGAGGATGATGCCGTCATGGGTAAGGATGCCCGCGACCGCGATTGCAAAGGTCATCATGGTGATGCCGAGATAGGGAACGAAGCTCGAAAGGAAGGCGAAGAAGCCCCAGAGCATCGGGGCCGAAAGTCCGCCCGCCCAGGCGATCATCGCCATGGCGACGCCGAGCCCCGCATAGATGACCGAGGCAGTCGCGAAATAGAAACCGAGCACCTGCTCGACGGAGCTGATGACGCGGATGGCTGCGAGCCGCTGCCGCCGCGTCCGGAAGGCCAGGATGATCGTCCGGCGCAGCTTGACACGTCCCGAAAGGAAGAGCAGCAGCGCCGCAAAGAAGATCAGCGCCTGCACCAGCGCCGGTGTCAGGTTCGTTGTCACCAGATGCAGCACATTGCCGGTGTTTTCGAGCAGCGCGTCGATCGACACCGGCCCGCTCTCAAAGGTCGCCGGCGTAATGCGCAGCCAGCGTATCTGCTCCAGATGGGGCATGATCCGGTTGATCGTTCGTTCGATGAATGCCGGAGCCTCGTTGGCCAGCGTCGTCAAGGGTTCAGCGAGCGAATTGGCGAGTAGGAGAATCACCAGCGCAACGGCGCTGGAAAGGATGACGGCATTGGTGACCGGCGGCACGCCGAGCTTGCCCAGTTTCTCCGCCGCCATGCCGAGGATCATGCCGACGACGACGGCAAGCGTCACGGGGATGAGGATCAGCGACATCTGGTAGACGGCGGTAAGGCTAAGGATTGCGAAGATGCCGATGACCGCCCAGGACATGCTCACGTCGAGCGCGTCCTTCTCGACGCGGTGCGCCGGCGCCTGCGGCATTTCTTCCGTCGCGGTGGTCAGCGTTTCTTCCCATGCGCTCGTCGGCCGCTCGCCGATTGCGATCTTCTTCGCATGTTTCCGGATGCCATTGGCGAAGCGCATTTATGGAATGTTCCCGAAAGCCCCATTAACTCAAAACGAAAACGCACGGAATGCGTGTTGGTTCCGGCGGTGCCAGGTTGCCTGACGGCTACTCAGTTTGGGCAAATTGACAACCGCGAGGCAGGCTCAGAATAATTCTCGAGGGCTGGTTTTTCCTCGTCGCAATGGAGGGTGACACGCGCGGTCCCGATATCAAGAAGCTCAATGCACTCGTCGAACGGCTGGTCGGCGATGTCGGAGCCGCGGTTTCCGGCGCGCTCGTTGTGCTCGGCGATGATCTCGGCTTGTTCAAGGCTTTAGCGGACGGCGAGCCGCGGGATGTGGCGCGCCTCGCGAAGGAGACCGGACTGAAGGAGCGCTATCTCCGCGAATGGCTCTCGGCAATGGCCGCGGCCGATTACATAACCTATGACGAGGGGACGGACCGCTTCCATCTCACGCCCGAGCAGGCGATGGTGTTTGCGCAGGAGGATAGCCCCGCCTTCTTCGCCGGCGCCTTCCAGGTGACACAGTCGATGTGGATGGACGAGCCGAAGATCGCCGAAGCCTTCCGCAACGGACAGGGTGTCGGCTGGCATGAACACAGTGCCTGCCTCTTCCGCGGCACTGAACGCTTCTTCCGGCCCGGCTACAACACCCATCTGATTTCGAGCTGGATACCGGCGTTGGACGGCGTTGAAGCCAAACTCATCGCGGGAGCCAAGGTCGCCGATGTCGGCTGCGGCCACGGCGCTTCGACGATCCTGATGGCGCAAGCCTATCCCGCCTCGCGTTTCTTCGGTTTCGATTATCACGCGCCCTCGATCGAACGAGCCAGGGCCACGGCCGAAGAGGCAGGCGTCGCCGACCGTGTCACCTTCCAGCAGGGCACTGCGGCCGAATTCGCCCCTCAGGGTTATGACATGGTCGCGATGTTTGACTGCCTGCACGACATGGGAGACCCCGTCGGCGCCGGCCGTCATGTCAAGGAAACGCTGGCGCCCGGCGGGACCTGGCTGATCGTCGAGCCGTTTGCCCACGACAATCTGAAGGACAACCTCAATCCGATCGGCCGCGTTTATTACGGTGCTTCGACGATGATCTGCACCCCGGCGTCGCTGTCGCAGGAGGTCGGCCTCGGCCTCGGCGCTCAGGCGGGCGAGATAAGGCTCAGGAAAGTGGCGCTCGATGCCGGCTTCTCGCATTTCCGCCGCGCGACGGAAACGCCGTTCAACATGGTGTTCGAAGCGCGAGCGTAACGGGACTGCCGAGACCGTCGCCTCAAGCCGAAAGCGTCAGCCCGATGCCCCAGGGATCCTTGAGGAACAGGCCGCCGTCGCGCTTGTCGTTCTTGATCTCCAGCCGCTCGAGCGCCGCCACCGCATTGTCGAGCGCGGCTTTGTCGTTGAAGCGCAGCGTGTAGCCGGAAAGGCCGGTCATGCCCTCGGTGCGGGCGCCGGCGCCGCGGCTGTTCCAGATGTTGGCGGCGACATGGTGATGGTAGCCGCCGGCCGCAAAGAAGCTTGCGCCGGGGTAGCGCGCCATCAGCGTCAGGCCGAGGACGTCGCGATAGAACGCGTCGGCTTCCGGAATGTCGCCGACCTGCAGATGGATGTGGCCGATCGCGGTGCCGTCGGCCATGCCGCCCCAGGCATCCTCCGGCGCGCTGTCGTAGAGCGCCTGCAGGTCGAGGCGGATCGTCGCCATTTCCACCTGTCCGTCCTCGTGAAATTTCCACGCCTCGTGCGGCCGGTCGGCATAGATCTCGATGCCGTTGCCTTCGGGATCGGAGAGATAGATGGCCTCGCTGACGAGATGGTCGGAAGCCCCGTCGAGCACGACATTGTTGTGCGCCGCATGGCGCAGCCAGCAGGCAAGTTCCGTGCGGTTCGGCATCAGGAAGGCGGTGTGGAAGAGGCCGGCGGCATTGCGCGGGGCGATCTGCGCTTTGCTGTCGGTGGTCAGCGTCAGCAGCGGCAGGCCGTTCACGCCGAGCACGTCGCCGCTTGGCGCCTTCTCGATCACCTTGAGGCCGAGCATCGACTGATAGAAGCCCGAGACCAACGGCAGGTCGGTGACGACCAGATGCGACTGGTCGACATAGGCAGGCTGCGTCAGCGCATAGGAGGTTTCCGTCGTCATCAATTGATCTCCCGCCATGGATGGGAAAGGCTTAAGGGCGGCAGCGAAAGCGCTGCCTGTAGCAAGCCCGAGAATCGTCGCCGGTCCATGTCGCCTCCAAGTCCCTTCGGGCCGCTCTACTTCCATACTATATGGCGGATTCCGATTGTTCACAGAAGAGCGGTTTTTGAAGATAAAGCGTTGAGCAGATGTTGACGACCGCTTGTGCCCACTTGAACCTGTCTGGCGTGCGTTATCTTCTTAGGTAGGTAAGCCCGCTGTGGAGGAAAAGCATGTACAAGAAGATCATCGTCCCTGTCGAAATGGGCACGATCGAGAGGGGAGAAAGAGCATTCCGCAAGGCCGCGACGCTGCTCGATGCCGGCGGCGAGATTATCCTGCTCAACGTCGTGCAAGACGTGCCGACCTATATCGCGGTCGACCTTCCGGCCGAGTTGATCGACAATGCGATCGATGATGGGCGGGCGCAGCTGGAGCAGCTGCGGCTGAGGACCGGCATCCCGGCAAAGGTAGAGATCGGCCGCGGCCCGGCGGCGCACGGCATCCTCGCCGCCGCAGCGGCGCACGGCGCCGACCTCATCATCGTCGCCTCGCATGTTCCGGATTTCTCGAACTATTTCATCGGCGCAACCGCCGACCGGGTGGTGCGCCACGCGAAATGCTCGGTGCTGGTCGATCGGTAGGATTAAAGCGTTTTACGAAGTTTTACCGCGCACGGTGCTACCGCCTGTTGCGCCGCCGTCCGTTCGGTGAGAGCATTGGCGCTGTCGAGGAATGGGTACGCATTGATGGGCGAGTTCAACGGCATTCGCTGGGCTTATGACAAATACGAGTTGATCGCCGACGGCATCGTGCATGGTGTCGGCCTGGTGTTCGCGCTCGTCGGCGCGACCGTGCTGATCTTCTATGCGACGGTCTGGAGCTCCTACGGCGAGATCGCGGCCGCATGGATTTACGGCGTCGGCCTCGTGCTGACGCTCGGCATCTCCTTTTCCTACAATGCCTGGCCGGTCTCGCGCACCAAATGGTACCTGCGCCGGTTCGATCATTCGGCGATCTTCCTCCTGATTGCCGCGACCTATACGCCTTTCCTTCAACGCGGTGCCGACGACCCGCTGCTCTTCGGCATGCTGATCGCCATCTGGGTGATGGCGGCCGCCGGCATTTTCCTGAAATGCGCCTTTCCGGGGCGCTACGACAGGCTTGCGATCCTCCTCTATCTCGCCATGGGCTGGAGCGGCATTCTGGTTGCCGAACCGGTCTCGTCGCGCATTCCCTTCGCCTCGATGCTTCTGATCCTCATAGGTGGGTTTATCTATTCGGCGGGCGTGATCTTCCACGTCTGGGAAAAGCTGCGCTTCCAGAACGCCATCTGGCACGGTTTCGTGGTTGCCGCCGCTGCGGTGCATTACTCGGCAGTGCTCACCTGCTTCAGCATGAGCGCCGCCAGGCTCTGATCGCTCTTTCGTCGCCCCAATCCACGGTTTACATCGCCGGATGCCGGGCGTATGCGCTTGAGCCGGAACGAACCGGAATGGACATGACATGACCGACGCCGTCCTCGTGCGCGACGCCACCGAAGCCGACCTTGCGGCGATCCGCGACATCTACAACGACGCCGTCGAACATACGACAGCGATCTGGAACGAAACCCTCGTCGACCTCGAAAACCGCGCCGAATGGTTCAGGGCACGCAAGGCGAAGGGATTTCCGATTCTGGTCGCCGAAAAGGGAGGGCGGGTCGCGGGTTACGCCTCCTATGGCGATTGGCGGCCCTTCGACGGTTATCGCCACACGGTCGAGCACTCGGTCTATGTCGACAAGGACTGCCGCGGCGGCGGCATCGGCAAGCTCTTGATGCAGGCGCTGATCGAGAAGGCCAAAGAGAACGGCATCCACGTCATGATCGCCGGCATCGAATCGGAAAACGTCGCCTCGATCCGCCTGCACGAAAAGCTCGGCTTCCGCACCGCCGGCACTTTTTCGGAAGTCGGCACCAAGTTCGGCCGCTGGCTCGATCTCACCTGCATGGAATTCAGGGTTCCGAAGTGAGGCTCGTCGTTCGCTATCTAAAACGCTGAACGGCCGCCTCATCAAGTCAGTTGATGGGAACATTCCAAGCGCTTCGATCTGAGGCACGGCTGCGGCAAATACGAGGTTGCCTTCGGACGCTGTCGTGTACTCTTCCCTCATTCCTGTGCCTGCCACAGGAATCCAGCGCGCCCAAGTCCTTCGGCGCGGGAGACTCCCTTCAAGGCAAATGAGTCATAAACGGCGCGGAAGCGCCGCCGCCAGATATCTGTCACAAGCACAGAGACGAGAGCGAGCAGGGTCGACGCAGGCGGTAACCCCCTCCTGCATCCTCGCCTATTTCCCCGGCTCGAACACCATCGAATGGCCGTTGATGCAGTAGCGCAGGCCGGTCGGCGGCGGGCCGTCGGGGAAGACGTGGCCGAGATGCGCGTCGCATCTGCCGCAGCGGATCTCCGTGCGGACCATGCCATAGGAGCTGTCGCGGTGCTCGGTCACGGCATCCGGCGACACCGGCTCGAAATAGCTCGGCCAGCCGCAGCCGGCGTCAAATTTGGTATCGGAACGGAAGAGCGGCGCGTTGCAGCCGACGCAGCGGTACAGGCCGGCCTCGAAAGTATCCCAGTAGGGGCCGGTAAAGGCGCGTTCCGTGCCGTGCTGGCGCGTGATGCGGTATTGCTCCGGCGTCAGCTGTTCTTTCCATTCTGCATCGGTCTTGCGGACTTTGGCGGTCGTGGTCTCGGACATCAGGCATGCTCCTTTCGCGCCGGAGAGGCGATCCCGTCTTGGCCAGAATGTGGGGCGCAGGACACGCGGGATCAAGGCAGGCAGGTTAGAGCGGTGCCGCTGATCTGGAAAAGGCCACAGGTCCGCTCGTCAGTTCGCCGCCGGAACGGGGCAATCCAAGTCGCCCTCCTCGCATTTCAAGTACCCTTTGAGATCTTCGATGCGGCTTTTGGTGATCGTGTCCAGGCAAGTACTGGAAATAAATGGATATGCAGTGCCGCCTGCGACCGTCGAGCTTGAGAAATTGCACTCCGCATCGCGAAAGCGGACCCAGGCCTTCTGCGCCGCTACCAGCAGTTTCTTGGTATCCGCATCGTCCTTCAGCCGCGCCTCGATCTGCTTGTAAAGAGCATTCAGTTCGGCGTCCGATTTCTGATAGGCCTTGCCGGCACAGATGTTCATGTCCGTTTGATTCGTCAGGTCTCCGCAAACTTGTTCGGCATGTGCAACGGCTGACGTGGTCAAAATCAGGGCAACGGTCACCAATGAGATTTTCATGATCTTCCTCTCCGTTTAGAACAACTTTGCCGTGTTTGAGCGAAATAGATCTCTTAACCTGATGCGCCACAAGGGATCGCCTTTCTCCACAGTTTTCCGCAACAATCGGTTAGCGAACGGTGAATGCGGCGCCGGCCCTGTGTCGTGCTTTGCGTTTGAGCACGCAATTGCCGGCAGAGCTAATCCGAAAGGGCGGTTTGACCCCGACCGTGCCGTTAACGTACTCTTAACCATGGCGGCTGATGCCGGCGGGGGATATGGACGTGTTCATCGGTGTTCTGCCCTGGACCTATGGTCTTGTGGCTGCGCTCTTTATGACGATGACTTTGCTGGAAGGCTGGGCCAACCACGACGGCTGGACGTTGGCCCGCCTCGCGGGCGCGGTCGCCTGCATTCTCTGGCCGCTGACGGTGGTTTTCCTGCTGCTACACATGCTTGCCTCGGCTGCTACGTCCAGCCGGGCCTGACCGGGCCGCCTCCGATCATTCTCCAAACCTCCTCCGAAATTGCTTGAGGGCGCTTGCCGATTACCCTAAGTTCGCGCCAACGCATCATTTTCTGGCAATGAGGAGGGGACATGGCCGGTGTCACTGGTCTGACATTTTTGGCCTTGTGCCTTCCGCTTCTCGGCGCCTTGATTTCCCCTTTCGTCATTCGCCGGCTCGGCGCGAACGGCGCCTGGCTGCTGGCGGCCGTGCCATTCCTGTCGTTCCTGCATTTCCTCCACTTCGCACCAGAGGTCGCCCGCGGCGAGGTAGTGACCGGCGGATATAACTGGGTGCCGAGCTACAATCTGAGCTTCTCCTGGTTTCTCGACGGCCTGTCGCTCACTTTCGCGCTGCTGATCACCGGCATCGGCACGCTGATCGTGCTTTATTCCGGCGGCTACCTGAGGGGGCATCCGCAGCAGGGCCGTTTCTTCTCCTTCATCTTCCTGTTCATGGGCGCGATGCTCGGCGTCGTCGTCTCGGACAGTTTCCTGATGCTCTTCATCTTCTGGGAGCTGACCTCCATCACCTCCTTCCTGCTGATCGGCTTCGACCATGAGCGGGGGGCGGCGCGAAGGGCGGCCCTCCAGGCGCTGGTGGTGACCGGCGGCGGCGGGCTATGCCTGCTGGCTGGTCTGCTCTTTCTCTGGAACATCACCGGCGTCACGCAGATGTCGCTGCTATTGCCGTTCGGCGACGTCGTCCGCGGCAGCCCGTTCTATCTTGCGGCGCTCGGTCTGGTGCTGTGCGGGGCCTTTACCAAATCGGCGCAGTTTCCGTTTCACTTCTGGCTGCCGAACGCCATGGAGGCGCCGACACCGGTTTCCGCCTACCTGCATTCCGCAACGATGGTGAAGGCCGGGGTCTATCTCCTGATGCGGCTGAACCCGGTGATGGGCGCGACATCCGCCTGGGAAATCCTGCTGCCCTTCTTCGGCGGCATGACGCTCGTTGCCGGTTCGGCGCTGGCGATTGCCCATGCCGACCTGAAGCTGAAGCTCGCCTATACGACGGTGTCCTCGCTCGGCCTTCTCGTCCTGCTCACCGGCTTCGGTTCGGAATATGCCGTGGAAGCGGCGGTGCTTTATCTGGTGGCCCACTCGCTCTTCAAGGGCGCGCTCTTCATGGTTGCCGGCATCCTCGACCATGAGACGGGCACCCGCGACATTACCAGGCTCGGCGGCCTGATGAGCGCGATGCCGCTGACATTCGCGATCGCGATCCTCGCGGCGATTTCGATGGGGGGTCTTCCGCCCTTTTTCGGCTTCCTCGCCAAGGAGGAGATCTATGCCGCGCTCGCCGGTGGCAACCTGCGTTCGCTGGTGTTCACCGCAGTCGCGATCTTCGGCAATGCGCTGATGTTTGCGATCGCCTTTTCGGTCGGCCTGAAACCCTTCACCGGTCGGGCGACCGAAACCCCGAAGCATGCGCACGAGGCGCCCGTCCTGCTCTGGCTCGGTCCCGGCGTTCTGGCGGTGCTGGGCCTTGCCGGCGCGCTCTTTTCCGGCTTCACGCATAACTACGTCTCGTCGCCGATGGCTTCGGCCGTCCAGAGCGATGCAATCGCGGTTGCGATCACGCCGATGCCGCATCTCGGCCTTCCGCTTGCGCTTTCCGTATTGACCGTGATCTTTGGCATTGCGGTCTATTGGAAGATAGAGCAGGCCCGGGCGCTTATGGTGTATTTCCTGCAGGCGGCAGGGCCGGGGCCGGACCGGGCCTTCGACGGCTTCATCGCCGGGCTCGTCCGCCTTGCCTGGCGCGTCACCCGCATCGTCCAGCCCGGGCGGCTGGAAATCTACGTGACCGCTACCTTCCTCTGCGTCGCCTTGATCCTCCTCGTGCCGCCGCTGCTTTATGGCGAACTGCCATCGTTTCCGGTCTGGCCGCGCGGCGTGCAGCTCCATGAATGGGCGGTCTTCCTGCTCGCCGTGATCGGTCTTGCGGCGGTGCTCGCCGCCCGCGACCGGCTGACGGCGATCGTCTCGCTCGGCATCCAGGGTTTTTCCGTGGCGCTGATCTTCCTACTCTTCGGCGCGCCCGATCTCTCCTTCACCCAGTTCATGGTCGAGACGCTTTCGGTCGTCATCCTGGCGCTCGTCATGACGCGGCTTCGCCTGTCGCCGACCGATCCCCGGCCGCTGCGCCAGCGGCTCGGCGACGGCGTCATCGCGCTCGCCTGCGGCCTCGGTTTTGCGCTGTTGCTGATGAGGGCCACAGAAGGGCCGTTCAACGCGGCGCTGACGGATTTCTTCAACACCTATTCGAAAACCATCGCCCACGGCGCCAATGTCGTAAACGTCATCATCGTTGATTTCCGGGGCACCGACACGCTCGGCGAAATCGCCGTTGTCGCCATCACCGGCCTCGCCATCATCGCGCTGATCCGCATGCGGGCCGGCGGCGAGCGGAAGCTGGTCGCGCATGATCCGGATAAGGTGGAGGTGGCGGAATGAACAGGTTTTGTCTCCACCTCGTAGGTTTCCATTCCGGCAGGCTTGCTGTGCCGAGTGCTGTTGTCTGGGGACGGCATCCCCTCAACCGCCCTCATTCCTGTGTTTGTCACAGGAATCCAGCGTGCCCAAGTCTTTGGGCGCGGAAGACTCCTTCAAAAAGGAATTCATTCACCGCGCAGACGCGCCGTGGGTGGATTCCTATGACAAGCACAGGAATGAGGGGAGTATGGGATGGGCGCTGGTGGCAACGGGCCCGCGTTCAGCAGCATTCATATCGCCAAGGCGGCGTACGAGGAGGTGATCCTTCGAGGCCCTGCAGCTTCGCTTTCGGGCGCCTCGGGATGAGCGCCGTGCAGCGGGCGCTGGAGATCAGCCCTCATCTTGAGGTGCAAGCCCGCAGGGCGCAGCCTCGAAGGACGAGGGCTGGTGATGAGGTGCGGTTTTCCTTGCGTCCCCCATCAATTGACTTGATGAGGGAAGAAGGTAACCCAGCCCGCCAGTCGCCGCCAAGCGGAGTGCCCACCCGATGAACACCCTCGTCTTCCGCACCATCGCCCCCTTCCTCGTCGCGCTGATGCTGCTCTTTTCGGTCTTCATCCTGCTACGCGGCCACAACGAGCCGGGCGGCGGCTTCATTGGCGGGCTGATTGCGGCCTCGGCGCTGGCGATCTTGGGCATCGCGGGCGGCGTGCCGGCCGTGCGGCGGGCGATCCTCTTTCATCCGCTGTCGATCGCCGGTGCCGGACTGATGATGTCGACCGCCGCCGGTCTGATCTCGATTGCCGCGGCCGTACCCTTCATGACCGGCCTGTGGGTCTATCCCTCAATCTTCGGCGTCGAGGTGCCGCTTTCGACCGTCATGCTTTTCGATATCGGCGTCTATTTCGTCGTCGTCGGCGCGATCACCGCCATTGCTCTGGCCCTCCAGGAAAGGGAGGTGGAGTGATGGAGCCGCTTTTTGCGATCCTCGTCGGCCTGTTCTTTTCCGCCGCCGTCTACCTGATGCTGTCGAAATTCTCCATCCGCATCATGCTCGGCATCGCGATCCTCGGAAACGGCGTGAACCTCTTGCTCTTCACCGCCGGCCGCGTGACGCGCGAAGTGCCGCCAATCATTCCGGCCGGTTTCGACACGCTGCCCGCCGATGCCGCCAACCCGCTGCCGCAGGCCCTCATCCTGACGGCGATCGTCATTTCCTTCTCTTTCCTTGCCTTCCTATTGGTGCTGACCTACCGCGCCTATCAGGACATCGGCACCGACAATACCGACGAGATGCGCATCGCCGAACCAGACGATCCGCCGCTTCCGCCGCTGGGATATTGAGGATGACAACGGTGCGAATGAAGACAATGATGCGGATGATGATACGCCCCTTCTGCCCTGCCGGGCATCTCTCCTGCAAGGGGAGAGATCGGCTGGTGGCAAACGCCAGTTCGATCATTGGAATGGGGAGCGCGCCGCTTGTCATCTCCCCACCTGTGGGGGAGGTGCCCGGCAGGGAAGAGGGCGGCTTTGCGCACACAGCGGCCGCTGTTTTCCGTTCAAAAGTCGGGGCGCCCTAAAATGGCCGCCCCCATCACCACCGACCTTTCCGCCGCGCTCCTCACCGCACCCGTCCCCCCGGGCAACTGGCTTGTGATCCTGCCGGTTGCGCATTGCATCGTGCTTGGCGCGCTGATGCTGATGCTGCGCGCCCATGTCCGCGTGCATGCGCTGATCGCCGTTCTCGGCCTTGCGGCCCTGGTGCTCATCGACGCGGTGCTCCTCAAACAGGTGATCGACGGCGGCCCGGTCACGATGGTGATGGGGCGCTGGCTGCCGCCCTTCGGCATTGCCTTTACCGTCGATCTCTTCGGCGCGCTGATGGCGCTTGCAGCGGCGATTGCGGCTCTTGCGGGCAGCCTTTATGCGCTCTCCGACATCGATCCGGGCGGGCGGCGCTTTGGCTTTTTCCCCTTCCTGATGCTCCTTATGGCAGGCGTCACTGGCGCATTTCTCACCGGCGACATCTTCAACCTTTATGTCTGGTTCGAGGTGCTGCTGATCTCGTCCTTCGGCCTGCTGATCCTCGGCTCCGAGCGCGAGCAGATCGACGGCGCGATGAAATATGCGGTGCTGAACCTGATCGGCACGACGCTCTTCCTGATCGCCGTCGGCTATCTCTACGCGATCTTCGGCACGCTCAATATGGCTGATATCGCCCTGAAGGCCGCCGGCCTGCGCGATACGGCGCCGCTGATGACGCTGGCGGCCCTCTTCCTGCTCGCCTTCGCCATGAAGGCCGCTGCCTTCCCCGTGAACTTCTGGCTGCCTGCCTCCTATCATACGCCGCGCATCGTCGTCTCCGCGCTCTTTGCCGGCCTGCTCACCAAGGTCGGCATCTATGCGCTGATCCGGGTGATGGTGATGCTGCTGCCGGTCGAGCGCGAGGCGCTGAGCCTGATGATCGCGCTTGCCGGCGCCGCAACCGTCATCCTGGGCGCGCTCGGTGCGCTGGCGCAGACCGATATCCGCCGCTTGCTCGGCTATGTCGTCATCTCCGGCATAGGCAGCATGCTCGCCGGCATCGCGATCGGTACACCGGGCGGCGTCAGCGGCGCGGTCTTCTACGCGCTGCATTCCGTCGTGCTGATGATGGCGCTCTATCTCTTGGCGGGGCAGGCGGCGCGCCTCGGCGGCAGCTTCCAGCTCACCGCACTCGGCGGGCTCTATCGCGAACGCGGCTGGTTTGCCGCCGTCTCGCTGATCCTCTTCCTCGCCGCCTGCGGCCTGCCACCGTTTTCCGGCTTCTGGCCGAAGGTCATCCTCGTCAAGGCCTCTCTCGATATCGGCGCGTGGTGGCTTGCCGCCGCCCTTTTGACCGGCGGGTTTCTCACAACTATCTGCTTCGGCCGCGTCTTCCTGCTCGCCTATTGGCGCCCGGCGCCGGCGCCGGCGGAGACCGTCGCGATCGGCTGGCAATCGGCGCTGCCCTTGCTGGCACTGACTGCACTCGTCACCGGTTTCGGCATCCTGCCGGAGCAGCTGCTGTCGCTGGCGCAGGCAGCCGCCGGGAGCCTTGCCGATCCGGGGGCCTACATTCATTCTGTCTTCCCGGAAGGAGCAGCACCTTGATCGCCTTCCTCTTCAATCTGCTGCTCGCCATTGCCTGGGTCGCTGTTTCCGGCAGCGCCTCGCTGCACAATCTCGTCCTCGGCTTCGTCCTCGGGGCAATCGCTTTGGCGATCGTGCGCGAGCCTTTCGGGAGCAAGGGCTATCTTCGCCGCGCGCGCCGCGTCCTGTCGCTCGCGCTGCTTTTCCTGAAGGAACTGGCGCTCTCGGCCTGGACCGTCGCCAGGACGGTGTTGCGGCCGAAGATGGAGATCCGTCCAGGCATCTTCGCCTTCCCCCTGACGGTCGAACGCGATCTCGAAATCACGCTGCTCGCCAATCTCATCACGCTGACGCCGGGCACGCTTTCCGTCGATGTCTCGGAGGACCGTAGGACGCTTTACGTGCACGCGCTCGACTGCTCCGACCCCGAGGCGACGAAGCGCGCCATTGCGAGTGGCTTCGAACGCAAGATCATGGAGGCCTTCCGGTGATCGCGCCGCTTGCTATCGTCTCGGCTGCCGCTGCAGTCACGCTGGCTGTCCTCGGGATTGCCTTCGTGCTCACCGCCTATCGCGTGATCACCGGACCGACGCTGCCGGACCGCATCCTTGGCCTCGACACGCTGACCGGCATCGCCATCGGCTTCATCGCGGTGATTGCCGTCAAGACGGGCTTCGCGCTTTACGTCGATATCGCGATCGCGCTGGGGCTGGTGGGCTTCCTCGCCACGGTTGCCTTCGCCCGCTTCGTCCTGTCTCGCGGCGCGCTGAGAACCGGCCCGCCGCCGGCCGGGGAAGAACAAGCAGTGGCGCCGACGCCCGGCAAAACAACAAGAAAGCCAAGATGATGGAATACGCGCTCGCCATCGCAACCTCCCTCACGATGCTTGCCGGCGCCTTCTTCGCGCTCGCGGCGGCGATCGGCGTCGTCCGCCTGCCGGACCTTTACTCGCGCATGCATGCAGCCTCCAAGGCGGGTCCCGTGGGCTCCGGTCTGCTGCTTCTCTCCGCGGGCCTTTATTCCGGCGAACTTGCTATCTTTGCACGCACCGCTGCAGGCGTCGTCTTTCTGCTGCTGACCGCCCCGGTCGCCGCGCACCTGCTGGCCAAGGCTGCGCATGATACCGCGCATAGGTTGTGGGAATTCTCGGTTCGCGACGATATGGATGGCGGGTGAGAGTATAAATTTCAGCGATTTGATCCGCTTTACGCAAGTTACGTATGCGGCGCTCAACTAAAGTCTTGCCCTTGCNAGAGTATAAATTTCAGCGATTTGATCCGCTTTACGCAAGTTACGTATGCGGCGCTCAACTAAAGTCTTGCCCTTGCTTGCGAAATCTTGGGGATTTGGGTTTTTTAAGTAGAAAAACTACAAATAAGAATTGGACTTTCGGTAAAACAGTGATAATTGAAGTGTAAGTAGAGTTCTGATTTCGAATTAGAATCGTTTCGCCTATTCCATCTCTAGCTTTGATTTCGAATGTCTAATGAAGGCTGTGGTCGAAGAATGCGGCGATTGTGATTCGTATTCAGGCAGTATTAGAGCAGGTTTCGGTCTCAAGAATCTAGGGGTGGATTCGCGTTTTAGGACATGATGCCGCTGTCTGGGCCTTTTACTGTTTGCCTCTACGAAGGCGATCCTCCGAAAGAGGGTCATCCACGCATGCGAACAGGAGAAACAGAATATGACGGATACCGCGACCGGCAACGGGCCGGAATTGCTGGTAGAACTGACGGCCGATATCGTAGCGGCTTATGTCAGCAATCATGTGGTCCCGGTCAGTGACCTGGCCAATTTGATTTCCGACGTGCATACCGCACTGAGCAGCACGTCTGCACCGCAACCCGCCGCAGCCACCATTGAAAAGCAGAAGCCCGCCGTTTCGGTACGCAAGTCAGTACAGGACGATCAGATCACCTGCCTGGAATGCGGCGGCAACTTCAAGTCTCTCAAGCGCCATCTGATGACCCATCACAGTCTCTCGCCGGAAGAATACCGCGAGAAATGGGATCTTCCCGCCGATTATCCGATGGTCGCTCCCGCCTATGCCGAGGCGCGCTCGCGCCTCGCCAAGGAAATGGGCCTCGGCCAGCGCCGCAAACGCGGCCGCGGCTAAACCCGACACGCTACGAAGCGCAAGAGCCGGACCGCAAGGCCCGGCTTTTTTTTGTGGTGCGCCAGGCATGGCGCGTTGCGCGTAAGCACTGTTTGACCGGGATGGTATCCGGTCGATGACTTGGAGGTGCAAGTCCTCTACGGGCCCCGGTGATGGGAACCGTTAGCCGAACAGCAAGGGCGTTATCGCGAGGTAGGGTCTGAAGGAAGCTGGAGGCAAAGTGCCGGCCTGACGAACAGGAAGCGCATATGAGGCGTCCGCATCCGGGCGAGGGGCCACAGGACCCGAAGCCCGATATCACCCGGAGGGTGCGGGCGTAGATGCGACAGGTATTTGGCACGAAGGTCACGCGTCTTACCCTGGGAGGTCTGCCGACCTGCCCCTGGTTTCAGGTGTGCTTATATGAGGTGCGACAGGTATTTAGCACGAAGGGATGGTGTACTGAATCTTCTGCAAAAAGGGGCTGAGAAGCTCCGGCGATCATGGCACGACTTTCGTGGCCTGAAGCGGGCGGAGAGCCTGGATTATCTCGGGAACAGTAGCCACCTTGGCAATCTTACCATTCATGTAATCAACCGAGACCCGTCCATGCTCGGCATCATAGGAGTCGATGCATTCCTCCGCCAGGACCACGCGAAGGTCGCGCTGGTAGGCGTCGATAGCGGCCATGCGGATACAAGCGTGCGTGTTGATGCCGCACAATACCAGCTCGCCAACTCCCATCGCCGACAGAATATCTTCAAGGTCGGTCCGGAAAAACGCACTGTAGCGTTTCTTTACGATGATCGTATCGCCTGGCCCCCAACCGAGGCCGGCATGAAGCTGGGCGCCTGAAGTTCCCTCAATCGCGATCTTCAGGTTCTTGTCCCGCATCTCGAGAAAGGCGTCGCTGAGATCGGGCCGGAATTCCTGCCGCACCCATATGACGGGTAACCCGGCTTCTCTAAAGGCCACAGCCAACGTGTTGGTTTCGCTGATCAGCCGGGCTGCTTTGTCAGCGCTCCAATGGTCGAGGTAGTCATTGATAAGGTCGATGATAACAAGGGCGCGTTTGGTCATTATGCGATTAGACGTCACAACAGTTGCAGTGGTGTGACGCCGGGCGGCATGCCGGTTTGGAACGTTTCTTATTCACGCCGCGTCTGCCGCCTCGCATTGCTTGGCCGCGCTGAAGATATTGCGGCCGATCGTGCGTGCAGTGTCCAAATGGACCTTGGGACACCGTCCAGCGGATGCGAGCAGCAGCTCGGACGTCACGACGCATGCGCCGCAATAATCGAAGATGCCATGGTCGATCTGCGTCTTCATGGCGCTGAGATAGCCATGCCGCGCATAGGTCCCGGCGTCGGCGCCGCCGATGCCGACGAGATGAATGCGGAGGTGGCGGAGTTTCTTCACCAGCTTGGTATCTTGGCCTTCGTCGTAAGCCCAGCCGTTGGCGAACACGCGGTCGATCCATCCCTTGAGAAGTCCCGGCATGGACCACCAGTAAACGGGATAGACCAGCACAAGCGCATCGGCGCGATCGATCCTCGCCTGCTCGGCTATGACATCGGCGGGCGGCATCGCCTCCCTGCGATGGACGGCGATATCGGCCGCGGTGAACCTGGGATCGAAGGCCTCCGCCGCAAGGTCTGCGATTTCGAAGCTATTATCCGGACCGGAGAGTGCCACACCTTCGGCAACATGTGCGGCAACGCTGTGGCTGAGTGACTTGGGATCGGGATGCGCAAGAATGATGAGCGCGTGCATGTCGAAGGCTCCCAGGCTGATTGCGGACACAGGTCAGAGCTTATATACTTTTAGTAAGTTACGTTTGGTAGGTTAATGTGTCAAGCACCGAGACAAGAAAACAGACGGCCGCTCCCCGGCTGCGCCGCCGCCTGACGAGGGACAGGCGGCATCGCCAGCTTCTGGATGTCGCGTGGGCGGTGGTTCGGGAGGAGGGAACGGAAGCCCTGACGCTCGGACGGCTCGCCGAGCAGGCCGGCGTTGCAAAACCCGTCGTCTACGACCATTTCGGCACGCGGCCAGGACTGTTTGCAGCGCTCTACCGGGAATTCGACGCGCGCCAGACGGCGCTCATGGAAACAGCACTTCGGGCGAGTGAACCGACTTTGACGGGCAGGGCGGCGGTGATTGCCTCTTCTTATATCGATTGCGTGCTTGCCCAAGGCCGCGAGATACCCGGCGTGATCGCTGCCCTGGCCAGTTCCCCGGAGCTCGAAAAGGTCAAGCGCGAATGCGAAGCGGTTTTCATGGAGCAATGCCGCATCGTCCTTGCTCCCTTCGCCGCCGCCGGCACTATAGCTCCAGCCGGCCTTCGCGCGATGCTCGGTGCCGCCGAGGCCCTGTCCTATGCCGCCGCAGCCGGCGAGATCACGGCCAAGCAGGCGCAGGACGAACTCTTCGAAATCATCCTCGCCATGGTCGCCAGAAGCCGATGAAGTGCTTGGTGAACTCAGTGCCATAGGTGAAGACGTGAGCAACGCCTGCACTCAGGCAAAAGAGACCAGAAACGATCCGGACATGAAGGACGCGTGGCAGTAGCCACCTGCCGGCGCGAAGGCGGCTTGTCTCGCGGTATATCGCCTGAGCCGACTAGGCGCGGACAGTAAAAAGCGTCAATCGCTCCCGAACATCAGCGATTGGTGCGCTGCCGTTCCCGCGAGCGCCCCATCACCGACGGCGAGAGCCACGGAGCCTGCGGCTCTTGCGACATCGCCGCAGGCGAAGATGCCCTTCGCGGTTGTCTGCTTTGCGGCATCCGTCGTGATGAACTGGCCGAGCGGCCCCTGTTCGAGCGCGCAGCCCAGTTGCTCAGCCCATGGAATTTGCACCGAAGTCTGCGTCAGGGCGAACAGACCGTCCATTGCGGCGATCCTGCCGTCCTCCAGACAAACATCCGCACGATCCCCTGCGATCTCGCGCACTGGTGTCGTCTCGACCGTGACCCCGCGCCCGCGCAATTGCGCCGACTGATCGGCATTCGGGACAAAGACACCGTTGGTGAAAAAAGTCGTCTCGCCCCAGTCGGGGAGCATCAGGGCATGATGCATGGAATGCTCCCCGGATGCGATGACGCCGATCCGCCCCTGATTCAGTTCGTAACCATGGCAATAGGGGCAATGGAAGACGGATTTTCCCCACCGCTCCTGCAGGCCCGGAATGGCGGGCAGCCGATCTGCAACCCCTGCTGCCAAGATTAGACGCTTTCCTTCCTTCATAGGCTCGCCATCGATTTCGATGGCAAATCCATTGCTGGTCCTCCTTGCAGCTTGAGCCTTGGCACTCAGCCAGTGGACAGTCGGATAGCGTTCGAGCTGTTCGCGCGCCTCGGATACGATCAGGCCGGGTTCACGGCCGTCCTGCGCTAGAAAATTGTACGAGGCAGCGGCAAAGCGGTTGCGGCGCTCGCCGGCATCGATCACCAGGATCTTCCGTCTGGCACGGGCGAGCGGCAGGGCCGCTGAAATGCCTGCAAAGCTGCCGCCGATGATGATGACGTCGAACTGCATAAACAATCCTTTCACACTCGTTCCGTTTCATCGCCCGGCGCGACAGCCGGACGTTATCATGAAACTTTTTAAGTTACGTGAAATAGCTTGTCAATGATCATGCAACTAATATTGTTACATGATCATGTCTCTGTTACATCTGTGATCCGCAAACGAGATAAATCAGCCATGAGACACGACACCCGCTTATCCCGCATGCTGCATGTGCTTGTTCACATGGATCGCCACGAACGTGCGGCGACATCCGAAACCATTGCAGCGATGCTGGGCACCAATGCGGTTGTGGTGCGCCGGACGATGGCCGGTCTGCGGGATCAGGGCTATGTCCGCTCCGAGAAGGGGCACGGCGGCGGTTGGGTGCTTGCGCGCCCTTTGCGGGAGATCACCCTGCTCGACATCCACAATGCCCTCGGTGCGCCGCAACTCTTCTCGATCGGCCTGGCGGGCGATAATCCGAACTGCGTCATCGAGCAGGCCGTCAACGCGTCGCTTGCCGGGGCGATGCATGAGGCGGAAGCCATTCTGTTGGCGAAATTTGGCGAGGTCACATTGGGTGCGCTCGCCGAGGAATCCTCCAAGCGATGGGCGGATACGACGAACTGCTCTCTAGCAATGGAGCAGTCCTAGAGTTGCCCTTCGAGGCTATTGTCCGGACCGGACGCATTTCCGCCTTCAGGCCCGCTGAAGGTTTCCTCGAACCAGGTCCGCCACCTGACTTCGATTTTTTTGGCGCGCCGGGGCCTTGTCGCGATGGCCTCCCTCAGGCGTTCCAGGCACAATCAGCTCCATCTCCACGCGGGCGTTCATCGCATCCAGCACCAGTGCGGCGGGCAGCGGGCGCCTCGTCAAGTTCGAGCATGTGGCTTTTACAGCATTGACAATGCGGCTGCTCCCCCGTGGCACTCGGCGGCGGCAGGCTCTCGCGCCCGGAGAGTGAGGCAATAAAAAAGGCCGGGGCGAAATCGCACCGACCTTCCTCATCATCGCTTCTCACACCAGTGCCAGTACATCCGTGGTCAAAAGTCTGAAGCGACTGCCAGCATCGCGAGCGCTTCGAATTCGTTCAAGCGCTCAATCAGCCATGCCGACGCGGGTTCATATAGGCGGCCATTGTGTTCAAAACAAGTCTGACGCAGCGTCCCGCTCCACTGCCGCGAACTGCCCGGCTATATATAAGAGAATGCGAAAGATATCATTTGCTTTGTTTTTCCTGAGAGCGCACTGTCCCGCCTCCAGCAGCCATTTTCCCGGGCGCTGCTGTTTAAGGGCCTGTCGTGCCCTAGCCCCGACCGAAAGGAGGACTGCATGTCTTCCGAAGTCACCATGAAATATCTGACAAACGACGACCTTGGCATGCTGCAGCAGGTGCTGAGCGATGCTGGCTATACCGGCGATATGCTTTTCGAGCAGCCTGGGACTTTTAATGCTGCGGCACTGCTGCTCGTCCGGCTGTTCCAGGACGGCACGACCTCGCCCGCCAAGCTTGCAGGCGAACTCGACCGTCACTTCGGCAAGGCAAAGCGTGTCGCCGCCATGCCTCCGGCCGTTTCACCATTTCACCGTTTTGCCATTCAGGGCCTTCCGTCCTCCCTTTCCGGGATCGTTCACTGAAGCGACGTCAGAGGCGCACATGAACATAAGGCCACCCACCTTCGACATCGACGATGTCCGGCGCGCGAATGAATGTGCTTGCGCCTTCGACCATCTGACAAAGCAGGTCGCGATTGAAGCGGTAAACGCGGGGTGGCTGGAGGGCGAGGTTGCATTGGCCCTCGCTGACGCCGCCGAGCGCTACGTCATGCATATCGCGGCCGGCACCCATGCGGTGCCGGTTGCGGCCAACTGCAATACCGCTCGGGCGGGCGAAGCATGAGGACCGGCCCTCTCGTCGCGTTCCTTTGCATCTCCGCGACCCTTTATCTGGCATGGGGGCAGATCGCCGCCTATCGGGAGCGGGAGCGCATTCAGACCGCCAATGCCGCCGAGCGCAGAACCCGTATGGCGGAACTCTCCGCAGACGGCTGCAATGGTGCCGTTGCCTCGCTTGCGGCGATGGAGCATCGAGTGCTCAAGGCCGGTGGCATCGAGGTTCCCGAGGCTCTGGCAAGCGACATTACGCTATGCCTCGAAGAGAATATCATGTCCGGTCCTTCACGGCTGCAGATGGAGCGGACGCATTTGATCAGGCTGTTTCCGCGCGAGACCAGCGCATTGCCGAACGAATGACGGCGCGCTTAAGCCGCCACTCTTACCCGCGCTTCTTCGCGGATCCGGTTCACCATGGACCGCAGCCCGTTGGAGCGCTGCGACGAGAGGTTCTCGACCAGGCCGATCTTGGAGAAGATATCGAAGGCATCGAGGCCGGCGATCTCCGAAGCTTTCTTGCCGGAATAGGTGGCGAGCACGATAGCAACGAGGCCGCGCACGATATGCGCGTCGGAATCGCCCTCGAAGATCAGCACCGGATTTTCCGGATCCCCTCTCGGATGCGTCACCAGCCAGACCTGGCTGGCGCAGCCCATCACCTTGTTCGCGGACGTTTTCTTCTCGTCCGGCAGGTCCGGCAGCGCCTTGCCGAGTTCGATGACATAGCGGTAGCGGTCTTCCCAGTCGTCGAGGAAAGAGAAATCGTCGATGATCTCGTCAAGAGCTGCCATAAGCGGGCCTTTCACTATTATGAGTGATATAGGTGAACCGACGCCGCTTTTGAACCATTAAAAAGAAAAACGCCGCTGGGCAGGACTTAGGTCGCGCTACTGCGCGGTCGACAGTCATTGACGATCGGGCATTGCGGAAAGCGCAAAGCGTCAGATTTCCCCCATTCGAGCATGGCTTACGCCATTGCCACTCCTCAAGGGGGGCCGATCTGTGGACGATGACGATCTCCATGTCCTAAATCCAGAGAGAGAGAGAGAGAGAGAGAGAGAGAGAGAGAGAGAGAGAGAGACGCCCTGGCGACCAGCCAAGGCTTTCCGCAGATAGCTCTGCCCATTGTGCTTCTGGAATGGCGTAACTGCACGTGGCTAGCGCCGCCTGCTCCCAGCCCATGATTCCTCCGAATCGATCTTTTGAAGCTCCAACCGCAGAGTCGATTTTTCGCAGAATTCCACCGCCGGCCTACCTCCGGCGCCAAATCTCACTTGCCGGCGAATGGCCGCATAGAAAAAACGCCGCGAAGGATGAGCATCCTTGCGGCGCAGCAAAATGCTGAAATCAAACAGGGCAGGCACGTCAGGCACGGGGCTCTCCGCCTCATGCGGACCGCCGGTGCAAGCTCGGGGGCGGAAAACTTCCGCAATTCTTAAAGGACCGGCTTCGGCGTCGGCAGCGGAATGGCGCCAGTCACGACCTGGTCGGAAGCCGATTCGTCATCGACCGGGGGGCGGTAGGGCATCGGCTGGTTCAGCGCGGCAGCCTTTTCTTCCTTTATGGAAGGAGCAGCGGCAGCCGGGGCAAGCGGTGCGGCCGGTGTCGCCTCTGCAAGTTTCGGCGCGGCCGTGTTGTCGTCGGCGAACTGGCTGTCCAGCAGCTCGTAGGCGACGCGGGCGCCTTCGCGGGCCCGGTAGCCGAGGGCGGTGAGCGTTTCCGCGCCCTTGGCGCAGACCTCCGGCTTCTCGCTGCACATGCCGGTGAGATAGTCATAGGCGCCGCTTGCGGCGGTGAAGGCGTCGGAGAATTGGATTTGCGGGTCGCTGGCAAGCCGTGTCGAGCTCTCCGAGCTGAAGAGCGACAGCGCTACCAGCACAAGGCCGAACCAGAACGATCCTTTGATCAGAAACCACATCGTCGTTGCCCATCCTGTTTCCCGTCCGGTCTTCTTGCCGAATCAGGCCCGGTTTTCCGGTGTGCTTTCACCCTAGCGGGGAAATGCGAATGCCACTTTTCAAAACTCGATGGCATTTGCGGCAAATTTAATTCGAATTTTAAATAAAGGCATCCGGACCGCATTTCAGTCAAATTGTAGCCATCGGCGTTAAGCATGGCCGGGGCGGCTCGCTGTAATTGCAGGGATTCCCTAAGGGCAGCGTGCCACAAAGGTTAACGCAAAGCCGAAATGCGAGCGAAATCCGCCGCTTACCCGCTATTAACCACAAAACCCGAAGGGCTCTGCGGATGGCTCAAAATGGGATTTTTGCGGCTTTTCGGCTGTGGAGAGCCGCGTTGCCTTATCCTTTCTTTAAGCCGCCGAGGCCTATTGTCCGGGTGTCTAAAGAGCCATTTCGGCGGGTATTGCGTGCAAGTATTGAGTGACATTGGCGGACGGGCGGCAGCCCTCGTGGACCGGGCAGCGGCAGGCTGGCTTTCCCGCACGGGAAGCGGCGAAGCTGTTGCCGAGCGAGAGCTTGCGATCCTGCGCCGACTCGTCTTCCTCTCCTCCGCAGCGTTGGTTGCCGCGCCGGCCGGCCTCTCCTTCGTCACCAGCCCGGCCGTTGCTCTGCCCGCAGGTGTCGCGACCGTCTGCGCCGCCTTCCTTTTTTCCGCCGTCGGCAGCATCGCGCTTGCGCGTCAGGGCGCCGCCGCGGCAACCGTCGTCGCAGCGCCCGCCGAAGACTTCTTCCTGGAAACCAGCGCCGGTCTCGTCCTCTTCCTCGATCCGCAGGGGAGCGTCACCACCGCCGGCGGCCGCGACTGCCGCGAATTCCTTGCGTGGATGCGCGATCCGAAGGGCAGGGGCTTCATCGAGCAGGTGCATGTCTCCGACCGTATCCTCTTCCTGCAGGCGCTCGACGGCTTGCGCCAGGGCGAGGAGAGCGCCAGCGTCGACCTTCGCCTCGACCGTCCCTGCGTCTTCCGCGATCTCCGCCAGTTCGCGCATCTGAGAATGGACATGACGGCGCGGCGCGATCAGGACGGCGAGCTCCTGGCCGTCGTCGCCCAGCTCCGCGACGTCTCGGTCGAACAGCAGCTGCGCATGGAAGCCCGGAGCCGGGCTGACGACGCCGAATCGGCCAACGACGCCAAGTCGCGCTTCCTCGCCGCCGTCAGCCACGAGCTGCGCACGCCGCTGAACGCTATCCTCGGCTTCTCCGATATCCTGCTCGGCGAATATTTCGGCAAGTTCGACAATGAGCGGCAGCGCGAATACGTGACCCTGGTGCGCGAATCCGGGGCGCACCTGCTCTCCGTCGTCAACACCATGCTCGACATGAGTAAGATCGAGGCCGGCCGCTACGAACTGCTGCTAGAACCTTTCGATATCGGCGCCTCGATCCGCTCCTGCGAGGCGATGCTTTCGCTGCAGGCCAAGGGCAAGGGCGTGACGCTGACGAGCCGCATCCAGCGCGGCCTGGACGAGGTCGTTGCCGACCAGCGCGCCGTCCAGCAGATACTCATCAATCTCGTCGGCAATGCCGTGAAGTTCACCGATGCGGGCGGCGCCGTCACCGTCGACGCGGCAGTGCGGGACGGCATTCTGCAGATCAGCGTCAGTGACACCGGCATCGGCATTCCCGCCGACAGGCTCGCAACGCTCGGCCAGCCCTTCATGCAGGTGCAGAACGATTATACGCGTCATTATGAAGGCACGGGACTCGGCCTGTCGCTGGTCAAGGGCCTCGTGGCGCTACATGGCGGCCACTTCGCGATCGCCAGCGTCCCCGGCGAAGGCACGATCATCACCATTTCGATCGCAGCGGATGGCTCAGGCGCCGATGCCGCACATGCGGCAAAGGACGGGGCCGCCACCGATTTCCCGCCGCGCCTGAAGGCTGCGGCGACCAATGTTGCCGGACTGGAAGAGGGGCTTTTCGATGGCCGCGCGCAAGCGAAAATCGCCTAAGGGAAGGAGAGGCCGGCAGCAGCCGGGTCTGCTTCTGACAGGGGCTGCCGCCTTAGGCGGCGTGGGCATGACGGGTGCATCGGCGCTCGGCGGCGTCATTGCGCGCAATCCGTCGGTGGCAGGCGGCACCACCGCCTTCATCGTCATCTTCAGCTTCGTCGCCGCCAACGCGCTCTGGTATCAGCCGGGCACGCATCCGCACCCCTTCTTCCGCACCCGCGATGTGCTCTCGCCGTTCTCGATCGGCCGTCCAACCGTCGAAGAACCGCACCCGAACGAGGTCACGACCTTCAAGATCGAACGTCCGGGAGACGAGGGCGCTGCCGCGACCACCAGTGCGACGCCGCCGGCCGCAGCAACCGGAGAACAGCCAAGCCAGCTCGTCATGGACATCCAGCAGGAGCTCATCCGCCGCGGCCTCTATAACGGCACGGCCGACGGCATCATCGGCCCGCGCACCACCGCCGCCATCTTGTTCTTCGAGGAAACCGTCGGCATGCCGCAAAGCGGCAATGCGACGCCCGACGTGCTTGCAGCCCTCAGGACCGATTCCATCGGCCCCTTAACCGTTCCCGCCGAGAAGCCGCGTGAGGACGTGACCTCGAAAGCCTCGGCCGAAGACCCGGTCGCGGCCGCCATCCGCAGTGCCGAAAAGCAGATCAAGACCGCGCCGGCCGCCCCGAAGCAGGTGCCGCCGCCCGAACTCACCAATGCCGACCTGGTGCTGAAGATCCAGAAGGGCCTCTCCAACATGGCCTACGCCAATGTCGGCGTCGACGGCGTGGCCGGCGAACAAACCCGCACCGCCATCCGCCGCTTCCAGAAGCACTATAACCTGCCCGAAACCGGCGAGCCCAACGAGGCGGTGCTGAAGAAGCTCAAGGAGATTGGGGCGATTTGAGGCTGGGTGAGGGCGGTTCGGCGCCAAGGGCGGCCTTAGTCGTTAGCCAATCCGTCGCCGACGCGGACCAAATCACTTCGGATACCGCAGGGCCTCCACGACCAGTGCGAAGGCCGGCGAGTGTTGGCGGCGGCTCGGATAATAGAGGTGGTAACCCGGGAAGGGTGGGCACCAGTCGGACAGCACGCGGACGAGCCGGCCGTCGGCGATATAGTCTCGCGCATGGTCTTCGAGCATGTAGGCAAGGCCAAATCCGTTCATTGCTGCCCGCAGCCTGAGCCGACCGCTGTTGAAGACGAGACGGCCTTCGACGCGAACGTTCAGCTCGCGGCCGTCCTTCTCGAATTCCCAGATGGAAAGGCCTTTCGAAGTCGGCAGCCGGATATTTATGCATTCATGCGCCGTGAGATCCTGCGGCGTGGCTGGAGGCGGACGCCGGGCGAAGTAGGACGGCGAACCAACCACTGCCATGCGCATATCAGGCGCGATGGGCACAGAGATCATGTCCTTCGCCACCTGCTCGCCGAGCCGTATGCCCGCGTCGTAACGATCTGCAACAATGTCGACAAGCGACGGATCGGACGTAATCTCGATCCGTATATCGGGATATTCCTGCATCAGGCCTTCCAGGGCAGGCCAGACGATTGTTTCCGCGGCGTGTTCATTCGTTGTGATCCGAATGGTACCGGCGGGCTTATCCCGCAAGTCGTGCAAGCGCGCCAGCTCCGCCTCGATTTCCTGAAACCGCGGCGCGAGTGTCTGCAGAAGGCGTTCTCCGATCTCCGTCGGGGAAACGTTGCGTGTCGTGCGCGCCAGCAAGCGCATGCCGAGCCGATCTTCAAGGTTGCGGATCGTCTGGCTGAGCGCGGACGGCGAGACACCCAGCTTGATCGCTGCCCTCGTGAAACTTTGCTCCCGAGCGACCGCCACAAAGGCCGCTAGCGAGTCATAACCGCCGTTTTCCATTGTTTAGAATTCCTAACAAGTTCATGCCGATTGCAGGATCTAATCAACGTATATCGAAGGCTCTACTTTCGGGACAAGCGGAATATCCATGTCCGGACATTCGGGCAGAAAGCTTCGTCACGGAGGACGCCATGAATTTGAACTCCCTTCCTCACCCGAGCAGACGCCAGTTCCTTTCGGCCGCGGCGGCGGCCCTTGCATCGCCGGCCCTGTTTGCCGCGGGCCGCGCAAAAGCCGCCGAACCGGCAGCTATAAGGATCGCGAATGGCATATTGCGCGGTGTGTATGACAACGGGGTCTTCAGTTTCAAAGGCGTTCCATACGCCGCCAACACGTCTGGAGCCAACCGGTTCAAAGCCCCGCAGCCGGTACCGAACTGGAGCGGTGAATTTGATGCAACACGCTATGGCGCGCTCAGCCCGCAAGTGCGAACGACTATGGGCGAGGGCCCGATGTTCGAATGGTATGACCAGAACGAGCCGCTCGGCGAGAACTGCTGCGTTTTGAATGTCTTCACGCCCGGCCTCGACGCAGGCGCGCGCAGGCCGGTGATGTTCTACATTCACGGTGGCGGCTACATCAACGGGGGCGGTGGCGGTGCAGGCCTTGACGGCACGAACCTTGCCAATTTCGGGGATGTCGTCGTCGTGACGATCAACCACCGGCTGAATGTCTTCGGCTACACCAATCTCTCCCACCTGGATGGCGAGAGCTTCGGGGACGCGGCCAATGCCGGCCATCTCGACATCGTCGCGGCCTTGAAGTGGGTGCGGGACAATATCAGCGTCTTTGGAGGCGATCCCGGCAACGTGACCGTTTTCGGGCAGTCAGGCGGCGGATCGAAAATCATGATCCTTCTCTCGATGCCGGAGGCCCGAGGTCTCTTCCACCGCGCGATCAGCATGAGCGGCGCGGCTGGCCTCAATGTCGACGAGGCATCGATGATGGAGCCTTATGTCAACGCGTTGGTCTCGCAACTCGGTCTCGGCAGGGACAACCTTTCGGCCATCCAGGATGTCCCGTTCGGAACCCTGCTCGAAGCACGGAACCGGGCCGTGTCCAAGTCGGGCCTCGAAGGGGCGCGGCCCGTGATCGACGGCCGGCACATCGTTACGCGGCCCATGAGCCCGGATGGCCTGGCGATGCATGCGAAGGTGCCGCTGCTGCTGGGGTCGACCAAAACCGAATCCACCCTGTTCTTCATGAGCGACATGCGCAATTTCGAGCTGACCGAATCGCAGATGCGTGAGCGGATGCGCAAGGTCTTCAATGTCGATGACGTGAAGATCGGCGCGATCATGTCGGCCTACCGTTGGACCGATCCGGACATGACGCCTTCGGACATCCTGGTCGCGGTCGCGTCCGACGTGCAGTTCCGACTGCCGCTTACGACCGCAGCCGAGACGAAGTCGGGCGTCGAGGGGCAGTCGCCCGTTTACATGTACAGCTTCAACTGGGCGATTCCGTTCCAGGGCGGCGTCCTCGGGTCACCACACGCGGTCGACATTCCCTTCGCATTCGGAAACGTCGACAAGGCTGGCGCGATGGCCGGACCGGGCGCCGCACCGATTGAGACCTCCCTCAACATGATGGCGGCCTTCGTCAGTTTCGCCCGCTCCGGCAATCCCAACAACGCCCGGATGCCGGAATGGCGTCCCTACGACAGCAAGACGCGTACGACGATGCTGGTCAATGCCACCTGCGAGGCCGCGAACGATTACCGGGGCTCGGCGCGGCTTGCTGTCGCGGATTTGAAAATCGACCCGTTCAACCGCGCGGCGCTTTATCGCTACGAGGCGTGACGCCTCGACCCACTTGCCGGCCTTTGAACGATCACCCCGTCATGCTACACCGCGCGCATGATCGATCACGCAGGCGAAGTTCTGATCCTGACCGGTGTGCCCGGATCGGGAAAGACTACCACGGCACAGGCGCTCGCAAATCAGCCCGGCTCGTCCAAGGTGCATCTCCACTCCGACGATTTCTGGTGTTTCATCAAGAACGGCGTAATCGCGCCCTATCTGCCGGATGCGCGTGAGCAGAACAGGATCGTGATCGATGTTCTTGCCAAGGCGGCCGAAGGCTATGCCAGGGGCGGCTATTACGTCATTCTCGACGGCATCGTCGGGCCCTGGTTCCTGGCGCCCTTCAGGGCGCTTTCCGTACCGCTTCACTACGTCGTCCTGCGTCCAGCGCTCGACGAGGCGATCCGGCGCTGTAAGGCGCGCGGCGGTGATACGCTGGCCGATCCCGGGCCGATTGCAGAGCTGCACCAGCAGCTCTCCTTGCTGGGGGAGCTGGAACGGCACGTTCTTCCGGTAGAGGGGCTGAGCCGCGAGGACGTGCTGCGCCAGGTGATCGGCGTGGTGGAGAGCGGAGAATTCCGCCTGGCGCCCTGAGCCGGACTTAGCTTGATACGGCCGTACCCCTGCCATTCTCATTCTCGCTGGCTCCGGCAGCACTCAATCGCTCCGCCGCAAGCTCGATGAATGCCTTGACCGCAGGCGAAAGGTGCCGGCTGCTCGGGTAGACGGCGTAAAGGCCGCCGGCCCGCGTCGTGTAATCGCCGAGAACGCGGCAGAGCCGCCCGTCCGTGATGGACGCTTCGGCCATCCTGTAGGGCAGCTGGGCGATGCCGTAGCCAGCAATCGCAGCGGCAATCACCGCCTGCATTTCATTGGCGGCGAAGCGTCCGGACACCATGACGCTTTCCTCGCCATGCGGCCCCTGCAGAACCCAGTGCGCATTGGTCGTCGACGGGCCTGCGATGACGCAGTGGTGGAAAGCAAGGTCCGCCGGCGCTTCCGGCACGCCAAGGCGCGCCAGATAGTCCGGGCTGGCGCACAGGATACGATGCGTCGAGCCGAGCTTGCGGGCGATCAGCGTCGAGTCCGGGAGGATGCCGGTGCGGAAGGCGAGATCGATGCTGTCCTCGACGAGATTGAGCCTGTCGTCGGTCAGGCGCAGTTCGACCATGGTTTTCGGATACGTCGCAAGGAAGCCGGACACCGTGCCGGAGAGGAAGCTGCCGAAGCCGACGGGCGCGGATATCCGGATCGTTCCCGATGGCTCCGCCCGCACTTCCGCAAGGCGCAGGTTCGCATCCTCGATCGTCCGCAGCGCCTGGCTGCTCCGCTCGTAGTAGAGACGTCCCGCATCCGTCACGCTGAGGCTGCGCGTCGTGCGCTGGAGGAGACGGATGCCCAGCTCGCGCTCGAGCGTGGCAATGCGGCGGCTGACCGTGGTCTTGGGCATGCCGAGCAGGCGCGCGGCGCCGGTGAAACTGCCGGCTTCGACGACGCGGGCAAACACCAGGATATCGTTGAGATCGAGCATTGTGCCACCTTTGGGACGATGTTTTCCAATTGTAGGCCATTATGGATCAATGTGACAGACACTAAGTTTGCTCGATCGGAAACGAAAAGGAGCAGACACATGAACAACAAACGAAGCGTTCTGGTTACAGGCGCCACCGGCCAGCAGGGAGGCGCGGTTGCGCACGCACTCCTTTCGAGAGGACATCGCGTCAAGGCGCTGACCCGCAGGGCGGACAGCGATGTGGCGCGGCGGCTGGCATCGGCCGGTGCTGAGATCGTGGTGGGCGATCTCGGCGATGCCGCCTCGATCGTGAAGGCTGCAAGCGGCGTCGACACCATGTTCCTGATGGGCAACAGCTACGAGGCCGGGGTGGAGGAGGAGACCCGCCAGGGCATCATTGCCGCCGATGCGGCGAAGGCCGCCGGCATAGGGCATCTGATCTATTCGTCCGTTGCCGATGCCGACAAGAAGACAGGCATCCCGCATTTCGAAAGCAAGTATCTCGTCGAAAAACATGTGGCCGGGCTCGGCATTCCCTACACGATCAGCGCGCCGGTCGCCTTCATGGAGAATTTCGTCGCGCCGTGGTCGATCGGCGCGCTCGGCCAGGGAACGCACGCTTTCGCGATGCCGCCCAAGCGCGTCCTTCAATTGGTCGCCCTGGCGGACATCGGGGCTTTCGTCGCAGCCCTGGTCGAGCGGCGCGAGGAGGTGTTCGGCAAGCGTTTCGATTTCGCCGGTGACGAATTGTCCGGCGAGGCGCAGGCGAAAATCCTCTCGCAAGCCATCGGCCGTCCGATCAGCTATCAGGAAATCCCGATCGCCGTCGCCCGCCAGCAAAGCGAGGATGTTGCACTCATGTTCGAGTGGTTCGACAAGGCCGGATACGACGCCAACATCGCCGCCTTGCGTAAGGATTTTCCCGAGGTCCGCTGGCACGGTTTTTCCGATTGGGCGCGCGAGTTCGACTGGAGTGTCCTTGAACGGACGCCCGCTGCCGGCTGAGTTCTCCTAGACATCGCCGGGCGATGCCGGTTGCAACAGCAACCGGCATCGTTCGTTTTCGTCGCGGGCCATTTGCGGTATATTAACTGGATGGAACGCCGGTACGCCAAATGGATCGCAACGCTATTGCTTGTGGCTGCAGGGAGCATCGCCGCGGCGCACCCGGACTCGCGCTGCACCTGCCGCAACCGCGACGGCATGAAGTACGAGCTTGGCGAGATCGCCTGCATCAGGGTTGGTGGGGCGTCCTATCTCGCACGCTGTGAAATGGAGCTGAACGTCACGACCTGGCGGAAACTGCGCGACGGCTGCCCGACGGCCTGAGCCGCGGCGGCGGATATCCGATCAGTCAAAAGCCGGCCCAACCGGACCGGCTTCGGATCCGTAGCGGTTACCTGATCACCGGTTCGCCGTGATAACGGCGCTTTGACCGCTTCGATACGCCGAATCCCACTTCCATCATCAGGCGCGGCGTATGCTTCGCGAGCGTTCCCATATGGAAGCCAAAGGGGTCCTCGACGAAGCCGGTGCCCGCCTTTCCGGTCAGCGTGACGGCGCTCTCCTTGCCGTAGAAGTTCAGCACGTCGTCGGCCGAATGCCCGACGAGCAGCGTCAGTTGGTGCTTCATCCGGCGGCGGTTATGGCTGCCGCGAACATAAACATGCGGACCGGCATCCGCATCGACGTCGGAGAGGTAGAAGAAGAACTTCAGCATCCGCCAGTCGTCGAGATCGAAGTGAAATTTGAACGAGGCGCGGCTGAGATCGGCTTCCGAGGCGGATTTCGTCGGGAAGCTCCACCATGTCCGCGTGGTGATCAATTTCGCCTCGCCGCCGAGATAGTGCCGGGCGATATCGAGGAGAAGGGGGTCTTGCTGCACGGCGACCGCCGCCTCGCATTGCAGAACCCGTTCGAAGTGATGGCCGCTCAGGATCGTGCGCCCGAAGCGGCGTTCCGCTTCGGCATGCTCTCCGGCGAGAAACTCGAGCTTGCGCTCGAAATTGCCAAAACACGGCGTCTCGTGCCCAAAGCGGGCGATCTCCTCCTGGACGTCCGCCGGCAGCGTGAGGCCTGTGAAGATGCCCGTTCGTCGCAATTCCGCGGCCGCTTCATCCGCCCTGATGTCGCCGAACATCGACGGTGCTACTGTTGCCGAAGACGGAACACGTCGGGCGGTGAGCCAATGTGCCCGGCGGAACGGCATCGTGCGGGCGAGCAGGAACATCGGCAGCCAGGCGGGATTTTCCTTGAGATCGGTTAAATAGGTTGGCACGCGAGCCGCCATGCGGCGAAGGGGCCCGCCGGTGCGGGCAATGGCTTCGAGGTCTTTCGGCTTGGATTTGGGCGTATCAAGCATCTGACATCCTTATTCGAACGGTTTCCCATGGAGTTTTCCCCGCGGCACCCCAGCTTACGCTAGACGGATTTGGGTCATGATGCAATGCAACATGGCAATTGCAGTCTGTGCTATGTTTTATAACCAATTGAATAAGTTAACGAATTTAGGACGCTGAGTCTTGGAAAACAGCGATGTTGCCCACTATGCATGTGGCAACATGAGGGCAGCGTGCCGATTTCGAAGCCGGTTGGGGCGCCTAGAAGAAATGAAAATCGTCAGCGGCAAGCGATGTGCCGTGGCTCACGGCCGCAAACGCCACGGCCGCCGCATCGCCGCTCCCGTCGGAATCGAAGAGCAGGCGGCCGGAGCACGTGTCGTAGAGGATGCGGTCGTCGTCTTCCAGCGCGGCTCTGCCTTTCACGAAGGCCTCCGGGTCGAGCGTTCCGGCCGCGGCCCCGGTAAAGACGGAGCTGTCCAGCCGCAAGGTGTCGTCTGCGGAGGAGAAGTCGAGGATCCTGTCGCAGTTCGCCCGGCCGGGCCTGGTGTCGAAGACGAAGATGTCGTCGCCCGCCCCGCCGGAGAGGATGTCGCGGCCGGTTCCGCCGTTGAGAGTATCGTCGCCTTCACCGCCGCGCAGGCGGTCGTCGCCCGCGCCGCCGTTGAGCGAATCGTCGAGCCGGCTGCCGGTGATCCGGTCATTGCCGCCCATCGCGGCGACGAGGACCGGGTGATCGTAGGCTTCATAGCTAACGACGTCTTTCGCGTCGGTGAGCGCGATCTCTTCGGCCGGCGGGACGACCGTGATGGTGATCGTCGCCAGATTGCTGTTGCCCTGGCCGTCGGTGGCGTAGACCGTGAAACTGTCGGTGCCTGTGAAGCCGGCGGCTGGAGAATAGTCGAAGAGGTTACCGTTCAGGTAGTCCTGGTGATAATGCAGGCTGCCCACATACTGGCCCTGGTGAAAGGCGTAGTAGCCTGCTTCGTAGAGCGTCTCCTGCTGCAGCGTGCCATGGTCAGGCCCGTCCACGACGACGAAGCTCAACAGGTCGAAATCGGCGTCCGCCGCGCTGAACTTGACGTCGTCGAGCGATTGCCCCGGCGAAAGCATGAAGCTCAGGTCGGCAGCGGTGGGCGCATGATTGACGAAGGTGTCGGGCTGCAGCGCGCCGCCTTCCAGAACGATCTGGTGCGGACCGTACTGGGTGTTGTCGCCGCCGAAATATTCGTTGGCGCCCTGCCACGTCACCACGATGTCGTCGGGGCTTTCGGCGGTGATGGAGATGATCTCGGTCGAAAGATAGGCCGCCTGATCTGACAGCGTGCGGATATAGCGGCCCTCGTTGTCGAAGACGAAGGTTTCCACCGTCGTGAAGATCTCGGTCCTGCCGTCATTGGTGAAGGTGGTCACGGTAAAGAAGCCGTCGAACACGTCGACCGAAGCAAGATCGACCCAGCCGTAGGGGTAATCCGTATGCGCGGTCCCCGGCCCAAGGACGTCGCCGTCCGTTTCCGCTATACTGAAGAGGATCGCATCGGGGCTCTCGTTGTTGACGTCTTCCCATACGCTAAGCTCGCTGCCATTGCTCAAAGTGGGCATCGTATTTTTCCTTCGTTGCAGGGAAAGGGAAACGGTTCCGGGACATCTTTACGGAGAGGCAGGATAGCCCGACGCACAGGGTGATCAAGCGCGGCGATCACGCCGACGCTTCCTTCGGCACGCGCGCTCGAAATCTGGTAAATTTTCTTCCTCGAAAGGAGTGGATATGTCCACAAGTGACCGGCAAGCCCATTGGCAGACTGTCTACACGACAAAGGCGGAGACTGAAGTTAGCTGGTACGAGGATGCGCCGGACCTCTCGATGGTTCTGCTGCGCCAGGCCGGGTTGACGCCGGACATGTCCGTCATCGACATCGGCGGCGGGACCTCGCGGTTGGTCGATGCCCTCGTGGCATCCGGCCAGGCCCATGTCAGCGTTCTCGATCTTTCCGCAGCAGCTCTCGAAACGGCCAAGGCGCGGCTGCCGGGCGCCAAGCAGGTGCAGTGGATCATCGCGGACGTGACTGCATGGATGCCCGCCCGCCAATATGACTTCTGGCACGACCGCGCCACCTTTCACTTCCTGACGGAGGCGGCCGACCAGCAGGCCTATGTTCGCGTACTGGCGCAAGCTCTCAGGAACGGCGGCAAGGCCGTGATTGGCACCTTTGCACCTGACGGACCGGAAAGGTGCAGCGGCCTGCCGGTTGCCCGCTACGATGCCGAAAGCCTGCAGGCCGTTCTCGGCAGTGGGTTCAAGCTCGCCGCAACGTGCCGGCATCAGCATAGGACCCCACGGCGATCGGTGCAGCAGTTCCAGTTCAGCACATTCGAGAAGATTGCCTAGATCGCAGCACCCGCCGTTTTCGCAAGCACGAACGGCCTGCCGGAAAACGGCGAAAGCTCTGCGATTTGATCACTTCGCGTGCGGGCTTCGCACCTGCAAGAAAAATGCTGCGACAACGTGCCTGCTGGGCCTTGAAATTCATTAGGGCAATATCGAAATGTAATTTCGATTGTCAGTGGCCGCTGGTTTCGGGGGCGAAAAAGCGCGCTAAAGACGGCGGTCAATCCGCTCGAAAGATACCATACGTATGGTATCTTTTCTTGCTCGATACCGCTCGCCGGGCCGGCCTCATAGCCGGTCTGGCTGGAGATTTTGCCTGTCGGGATAGTTCGAATGTTGTTCGAAGATTCCGGCAATGCCATACCCGAAACACATATTGATGATCGTGTCATGTATAAATCAATCGCCTCCCTGAGCAGTGCGGACAACCCGCGACTCTACAAGGTCCTTTTCGACCATTTCTCGTCCCTCTACCCGGCAATCGCCAAATCGAGCGCGGCCGAGTTTCACTTGGGGGGCGATCAGACTTTTCGGCTCCTTCGAGGGTCGAAGGATATCACCTTCGAGATTGTCTATTCCGACATTTCCCGGTTTGCCTCGATCACCCGATCGTTGAACTCACGGGCAAAGAAATACATCAAGGGTTTTGCTCTTCAGTGGAACACCTCGCGCATCCCGCCTCCACGGGAGCTTCTTCAGCTTCCGCGTCCGCTGGATGAAACGCGGGCTCCCGACGATGTGCTGATGATGATCTTCCATCTTGATCAGGCCGACCAGGTCGAAGCGGAACGAAAGATCATGGCATGCATCGGCGCGCTCTATCCCTCCGGTCCGCGATTGCAGGGGGACGACTATAACGGCCAAAAAGCGATAGCGCAGCTCGCGGACTGGCTGTCGTTCCAAGACGCAAAACACGTGCTTGACATCGAAGATCCGGACCACGCGGCAACGATGCTCATCTCGATGATGTTTGGGGGAATTGCATCCCGCATGACTGCAGGTGGCGGCTTGCCGGACAGATCGAGCCTTATTGGTTATCTCAAGGACTGCATCCATCTCTTCGTGAGAGGTTGCCGCTATAAGGAGGCCGCCTGACCGGAGGAGCCGGACATGGCGCTGCCGACGGCCGTTCACCTTCTTTCGTGAGCCGCCGTGCGCTCGGCTTTCCTCTGTTGGAATCTCTCTCAGCGATATCTTGAAGTTGCCCAGGCCCCGGCAATCTTGATGGTGAATCGTGGCTCGGACGGGCCTGATTGTGGCAAAAATACAACGCCCGCCGGTTCGAGCTTATTTTTGGTACGAAGACGTTTATTAAATAATTGACGGGCTGGCGCATCGCCTGTTCTAAAGGTCGCGTTGCCGGGGCAAATCGCCCGGTAACTCCTGGCGGACTGAAATTTCAGGGGACCGCATCCATCGCGCTAGCAAGAGCCAACCTTGGGGTTGGCCTCTGGAACGGAGACAAAAATGAATATTAAGAGCCTTCTTCTCGGCTCCGCTGCTGCTCTCGCAGCAGTTTCCGGTGCTCAGGCCGCCGACGCCATCGTCGCTGCCGAACCGGAACCGGTTGAGTATGTCCGCGTCTGCGACGCTTACGGTACCGGCTACTTCTACATTCCGGGCACCGAAACCTGCCTCCAGATCGGCGGCTACCTCCGCTTCGACGTCGGCTTCGGCTTCGGCGATGCACTCGACAACAATTCCTCCGAGGACTGGGATGCCCGCACGCGTGCGCACATCAACGTCGTCGCAAAGAACGATACGGAATACGGCACTCTCACGAGCGCGATCATTCTTGAATCCAACTTCCGTCCGAATGGTGTAGACAGCGACGCTCGCACGGCTGGTGCATCTTCCACGTTCGGCGGTTCTCAGAACAGCACGGTCATCGACGAAGCTTACATCGACCTCGCCGGCTTCCGCGTTGGTAAGTTTGCCAACTGGTGGGATGACGACTTCTCGGGCGAAACCGACATCATGACGACCCTCGATGGTTCGACGAAGCAGAACTCCATCCGATATCAGTACGACGCTGGCGACTTCTATGCCGGTATCGCTCTCGAAGAACTCGTTCAGACGGACGGTGGAAACGCCAACAACCTCGGTATCGACGGTTCCATCGGCGGTAAGCTCGGCGGCTTCACCTACGCGGTTCTCGGCGCTTACGACACCGACGCCCAGGAAGGCGCCGTACTCGCAAAGGTCGGCGTTGACGTCGGCCCGGGCACGCTCTCGGTTGCCGGTATCTACTCCACGGGTCTGGGCGATCAGGGCTTCAACGGCTATTACGACGCCGGCGAATGGTCCGTTGCTGCTCAGTATGCGCTGAAGGCAACCGACAAGTTCACGGTCACGCCTGCTGTTCAGTACATCGACAACATCGATGCCGACGCTGACGGCAGCTGGGACAGCGGCAACGAGATTCGCGCCGGCGTTACGCTCGACTACAAGATCGTAGAGAACCTTTCCACGAAGCTCACCGCAACCTATGTCAAGGACGACCACGACAACGCGGCGGATCAGGACTGGGTCGAAGGCTTCTTCCGCCTGCAGCGCGACTTCTAATCGAAGAGATAAAACTGATCAGCTTGACCTCCGATCAGTTTCGAGAGGAGAGCCCGGTATCCCAGCCGGGCTCTCTGTCTATTGTTTAGACATACAATCCCTTGGCGAAGATCTTGAGGCTTGAGCGAAGGTAGGCTTTCGTTCGCGTGGCGCGTTCCGCCAAGCCGGTGCCGGCGCGGTCGATGCTCAAGCTCCCGAAGACGATGCCGATCAGCATGGTGGCGGCGGCGTCTGCATCGACAACCGTTATGCGGCCGTTTCGCCTCAGCTGCCGGAACCACTCGGCGAGCTTGGCATGCGCGACGCTGAAATCGTCCCGCAATTCGGCGACCTGTTCCGCCGCTTCCCAGCCGACCTCTATCATGAAGTAATCGTTCATGCCGGCCGCATCCAGCGCACCATCCTCGTCGATAAAGAAGATACTGGCGAGCCGTTCTTCCAGCGGCAGCTGGTCATCTATTTCCGGTATGAAGAAAATCGAATCGCTTCGCGATTTCAGTATATCCCGCAGAAGGTCGGCTTTTCCGTCGAAGAACTCGTAGAAGGTTCTTTTGGAGATGCCGCATCTGGCCGCAATCACGTCAACCGTCGTATTGATGTATCCGTATTCGATAAAGACATCGCGCCCCACGCCGATGATCTCATCTCGCCGCTGATCAGCGTCCACGCTTTTAGGGCGCCCGCGCGGCCTCTTTACATTTTCCCCAGCTTTCGAACTCACGATCCCTCATCGCCTGTATTTTTTATCCCGGCCCCGCACTGATACATGAACCGTCGTGGCGGGTACAGGCATCCGGACCCTCTCGCCCGCACGCGCCGCTTTTCTCGCCCAGCTCACGCATTGTCACCATTGCGTTACGGCCTCAAGCTTCTCAAAAGAGTTTGCCCGAAGCAACACAGATGTTATTTTATCCGGCACACATTACCATCGCGCGGAGCACGTTGTGATTGCGTGCCGGGGGGCAAGAGATAGACGATGGAAAGTTCATACAGGCGCAGGAAACAGCCGGAGCTGGTCAAGCGGACCCTGATAGACGAAGCGGCAAAACTGGCCGTGCGGGAAGGGCTTGCCTCGGTGACCGTTCAGGCTGTATCGGACGCTGCAGGCGTGACCAAGGGCGGCTTCATCCATCATTTTCCGAGCAAGAAGGATCTGATCGACGCCGTCTTCGGAGAACTCCTTGAAGCGATCGATGACGATATCGATACACGCATGGCCAAGGACCCGGAGCCCTATGGCTCGTTCACCCGCGCCTATATCGACTC
The DNA here is from genome assembly GCF_900169785.1 of Rhizobium sullae. Classification (GTDB taxonomy): domain Bacteria; phylum Pseudomonadota; class Alphaproteobacteria; order Rhizobiales; family Rhizobiaceae; genus Rhizobium; species Rhizobium sullae. The sequence continues at coordinate 19,794 of NZ_FWER01000047.1, read as the reverse complement.
GGTCTTCGAAAATAACCTCTGCGCCAAGGGCGGCCAATGGGCGCCCCTGACGATTTCGGCGCTGACGGACCCGTATCTGCGCGATCTCATGGCAAACTGGGTCGAGGAACGGGCGCAGCGCCACAACGATACCGACGGCGATACGCGCTTGAAGATCGCCCGCCTGGCCGCCGACGGCATCTGGCTTTCCCATCTCTACAAGATCAAAATCACCGATGCAAAAAACCTGAGGTCTGAGCTTTTGGCAACCACCGGGAAGCCGGATGCGCAGCACAAGAACGAGGACGTTTGCCCTGATTCAAGCGTGCGCCCTACAACCTAAGTCTAAACCGCCGCCTTCGTTTGCAACTTATTAACCATATTACCTGAACCTTCTCTAATCTACTGGAGGAGCCGGTCATGTATGCGCTGAAGACGGTGGAGGTCGCCGATGAGCCGGAAGGGCACGACGCGGAGGCGTTGCGCCACGTCCTGTCCCGGCTCGCGGAAGAGGCGTCCACGCTCGGCATCGATCTCGTCGATATCGCCGGCGCCATCCAGGACATGGCGGCGATGTCGGCGCGCCATGCGACGGCATTCGACGACGTGACGCGGACGGCACTTTCGATCGCCGAAACGAACCGGGAAGTTGCCGTGTCGCTTAGCGAGACGGACCGCACGGCGGTCGAGGCCCGGCACATGCTGAAGGAATCGGCCGGCCGGCTTTCCGGCTCGATCGAGGAAATCGGTCATATGGTGCGCTCCTCCGAGGAGATCAGCGCCGAGATCAATACCTTTTCAAAATCGCTTGCCGATGTCGACAAGGTTGCCGCCGAGATCAGCACCATCGCCCGGCAGACGAACCTTCTGGCGCTCAACGCCGCGATCGAAGCGGCACGCGCCGGCGAGGCGGGCAAGGGCTTTGCCGTCGTCGCCTCCGAAATCCGCGCGCTGTCGCTGCAGACCTCCAAGGCGACCGGCTCCATCCAGGAAACGCTGGACGAATTGCGCATCAAGATAGACCGGCTCTCGGCGGCAGGCAGCGGCGCGCGCGAAAGTGCTGCCGGCGTCAAGGACAAGTCGGAAGCGATGCGCGGCGCATTCGGCAACATGGAGCATGTGATCACCCGGATCCTCGACAGCTCCACGGTCATGGCAAAGACAACCGAGGCCGTCGACCAGCAATGCGCCGGTTTCGTCGCCCAACTCGGCGAGATGTCCGCCGAAGTGCTGAATTCCAACGTCAAGCTCCAGCATGCCGCAAAGCGCGTCGACAGCGTCGTCGGCCTTTCCGAGAAGCTGGTGCAGCTGACCGCGAGCGCCGGCGTGGAAACCTCTGACAGCCTCTGGATCGCCAAGGCGCAAGCCGTGGCAGGCGCGATTTCCGAAGCCTTCGAGCATGCTGTCGTCGAAGGTCGGATTGGCTTCGAGGCGCTCTTCAACCGCCAATACCGGCCGGTCCCGGGCACCGATCCGGTGCAACTGATGGCGGCTTTCACGGAACTCACTGATCGCCTGCTGCCGCTGATCCAGGAACCGGTAGCGGCCTCCGACAAGCGTATCGCCTTTTGCGCTGCCGTCGATGAAAACGGCTACCTGCCGACGCATAACCGGAAATTCTCCGAACCGCAGCGGCTGGGCGATACGGTGTGGAACACCGCCAACTGCCGCAACCGGCGCATCTTCAACGACCGGGTCGGGCTTGCCGCGGGCAAAAGCACCGCACCCTTCCTCGTGCAGACCTACCGCCGCGATATGGGCGGCGGCAATTTCGTGATGATGAAGGACATCTCCGCCCCGATTATCGTCCGCGGACGGCATTGGGGCGGGCTGAGGCTGGCGGTAAAGGTCTAGCGTTGCCGCCGCCGCTTGCCCTATACGGGATCAATGAGACTTCGCACCGACATCTTCGTTTCCGCCCTCGTGCGCCGCGTTTTTGCGCGCGGTGATTTCGCTGCTGTCGAGAGGAAGGGGGCGGAGGCGGCGGGCGCCATCTTCATCCGCCAGCATTTCCGCGACGGGCTCGAGACGCTCTACGCCCCTGCGCCGCAAAGTTTCTTTGACGAGGAGGACAGCGGCATGCGTCTTTTCGAAATCAGGCTCGAGAAGGCGGAGGCCGAAAAGGTGCGCGAACTGCTCGATCGCGAGCGAAAGTTCGACCCGGACCTCTGGATCGTCGAACTCGAAGCCGATGACGTCGCGGAGATCGTTCCGCTGGCGGACGAACGGAAGAACCCGCTTTAGACCTCCGGTCTTCGGTAGCAGTGCCACCAACGTGAGCCCCGCCTGGAATCCGTCACCTTAGGGCAGCTGTCGGCCCAAGCACGAAGCCGCTCGCGCGGCACTGGCGCCCGTGGTGAGGGGGCAGCAATGATCTGAACGTCGTGCATGTGTGGGTTTGCAGTCCTGGCTCACGATTGGGGTCTTCTCAATCATCAGACAGGAGGTTCCCATGACGGAGGAGTGGACCACCTCGCTGCGCGAGCGGATAATCGAAGACATGCGCATCCGTGGGATCGGCGACAAAGCCCAGCAGGCTCATATCCGAGCCATCAAGGATTTCGCCCGGTTTCTGAAGCGATCTCCGCACACCGCCACACCACCCTGGTTTTGTCGCCCTGAGCCCTGCGCCGGAAGCGGGATGTTGGTGCAGCCGAAATAAACGGCGAGCGTATGTGAGGTAGATGAGGGCTCGGCAAAACGAGCCGCGTCACACAGTCTGGATTGGAACCTGGAACCGATACTTTGAGGATGACGATATGTTTTAACTAACTTGACACAGATATTCCCATGCGAGGATCTACCTAAGCCCGTAAAGTTCCTACCGGCGGCCGACCATCCGGATATCGCGCGCCGGCGGCACCTGGCGCACGGAAGCGGCAGGCTGCTCGGCCCGCGCCTGGTCTTGCGGCTTGTAGGTATAGCTGTCGGCGCGGCGCCAGGCTTCGACCCGCTGATGGCATTCTTCCGGATCGAGCGCATCCAGTACCATCCAGGCGCGGGTCACGTTGTGCTGTGGCTCGGCAAGATGCGGGTACAGTTTTTCCAGCACGAAGACGGTATCGAGAAAGCCCATGCCGAGGCTGGTCAGTGTCGTTGCGAGCTGCTGGCCGGAGATATCGAGCATGATTCGCTCGGCAAGCCAGCGGCTGGTGGAGAGCGCATCGGCAAGTGCCGTCGCGAAGGACCCAGCCTCCCGTGCACGGGCGAAGCGGACGAGCAGCGCCTCCTGGATGCCGGACAGCGTGCGCAGTCCGAGGCGGTCGCCGTCGTTGCGTCCAAGATGTCCTGCAAGACCCTTGATCCTTTCGCGCATCGCCTCTTCGCTGGCGATGCGTTCCGCGAATTCGGCGGCTTCCATCGAGGCAGCGGTCGGCGGCGGCGTAAGCGGCTCGGCCGGTTCTTCGGAAATGGCTGCAGGCGCACTCTGACGCAGCGCAACGAGGGCGTCGATGACATTCGGTGAAAGGCTGTCGCGGCTGACGATCGCCCTGGCATGTGCGGCGCCCTGCGACCGCGCGATAATGATCAGCGTATCGTCGTCGATCGCCTGCGAGGCCGTCAGGAACGGTGCGGCGATCGCGATCGGCTGGCTACCGATGAAGAGGGCAACCGCCGGCGGCATGTTCTCGCACTGGGAAAGTGCTGCAACCGCCTGGCGGCGCGCTTCGTCGGAGGAGGCCTGGAAAAGCGGCATGAACAGTTCGGCGAACTGGCGCAGCTCGGATCGCGTTGGATGCGCCAATCCTTCGAAGCTGCTGATGGTCGCCATCAATACCACATCCTTTTTCCGGATGGCCAAGGGGCCTTCTAGGTCTCGAAACCGGTCACGCACACGAACACCCTGGAAACGCGGAACTTGGGGCTTCCATGCGCTGGCGGAACGCACATCAACCCATACGAAGATGAACAAATCCTACACCGGCAGGGTTAACGGTTGCTGAAGATTTTAGTCAAATGCGAGACGATGGTGCACGCATAGCGTGCACCAGGAGGGGTCGCCGGCGCAACGAAAAGCACCTTGCGGCGGCAAGGCGCTTGCGAACGTTCCCCTGGGTGCAATTCAAAGACCCTTGTGCGAGCGCATGGCCGCCAGCAGCTTTTCGCTATCGGTATGGCCTGCCTGGTAAAGGTCGAGTGCGGCAGAGGCGGCAAATCGCGCTTCCGCACTTTTGATGTCGATCCGCTTTTCCGCGCACCACGCGTCCAATGCGCATCTCAGCACATCGAGGTCTTCCGGGGAATATGACGAGTTCAACAATAAAGACATCATCTGCCCTCCGTTCTTACGGCAAGAGCATGCATGGCCTCCCAACCGGCCGTTGCCCTGAAACTCGACCGGCAAGATAACGATACGCCCAAATGGGACGACTACAATTAATATTTTTGTGACGTAAATATGCAACAGGCGACGCTTCCGGCATTTTGGGTGACGCACTCTTTCAAGTCATTGAAATCGATGGAAAATTATAATTCTGTTTTTGTTTGACGCGGCTTGAAACCAAACGGCCGGTAACGGCGTTTAATAAGCGGTGTCGTGCAGACGCCGCGAGCCTGAAATATTAGTAAACTGTTAACTATCGTGTGTCTCAATTCGGATAGGAACGGCGCGATTGAGTGCTTCAGTCGTCAAGATTCCGCTTCACGGTCGAATAGGTGCCGTGAGAAAGGCGCGAATGCCCTCGGTCTGGAATATTCCGCACCGCAGGACGCGCTGGCCCGCGCAGGCGGGCAGGGTGAAATCCGCTCACGTTCATCCGTCTCGGGCAGTGCATGGAGACGAGAATGGCCATAGTAGTCGCATTGGCGGACCGGCGGCCGCGGGCGCCACGCCGCAGGGAGAAGAAGCCGGTCAAGGCTCAGATCCTGCTGTTCACGGGCGTGCGTTACGAGCGCCTTCCTGAGATGCCGAAGCACCCGGCGCAACGCGCATCGCGTGTGGAGAACCGCGTCGAGAACGAGTGAGGCGACGCCTCAGTCGACGGGTGCATAGGCCTCACAGCCAGCGCCCGCGAGGAAGCTTCTGGCTGCCTCGTCGAAGCTTGCCTGCGGCGCAAGCGTTCTGAGCACCGCATAGCCTTGCGGATGGGGCATTTCGACCAGAATGGTCGGCTGCAGCTCCGCTGGCAGGGATTTACGCAAACCGGTCAGCTGGATCGGCGTTGCGACAAGAACATCCAGCGCTCCCCCCACAGACGTCCTGTCATTCATGCTGAAGACTTCGTTCGACGCACCGTCATAGACGGCAATCGACCAGAACGGCACGTTGCCTTTCGCCGTGAAGCGCACCGGATTGTTTTCCAGATCGAAGGCGCAGACGGCGGTGCGCACGAAAGGATCGCTGCTTGAAAGCCCCGCATCGTCGTTCTGCGCCGACAGCAGATAGAAACGGTTCGGACTACCCTCAGCAAGTACCCGGGTCTGCGCGTCCCTGCCGGTATAGTGCGGCAGCGCGAGAATAATGACGAGATGCAGCAGTGCGGCGCCGAAGAGGCCGGCCAGGATCGCGAATATCAGCCTAAGCATTGCCGCATCCGATCTTCGTAAGCTTCGGCATGGCAAGGTCAATGACGCCCGAACTGCCGGCAGTCGGCGTGTCGAAGAGCGTCAGCACCAGCCGGAACGTGCCGGCAGCGGGTAGCGCCAGCCAGTTGCCCGATTTTGCATTGGCGGAAATGTCGATCGTGAAGCTGCTGTCGGCCTGGCGGAGCACCGTCCAGGAATTCAGCGCCGCAGGCAGTCCGGGGCGCACTGAGGCGGGATTGCCGCTGTTGTCCGATGTGAACAGCGTCCACAGCCGGGCAGGCGGTGTCTGGCCGCTGATGCGGTAGCTGCAGGCCGCGTTCAGCCGGTCGCCACCGTCGTCGACGCTTGCCGTGAATGTCAGTCCCTCGGCGCTGCCATAAAGCAGCTTGCCGGCGCGGGCGCGGTGGGATTTCGCGTAAGGATCGGCATCGGCCGTCTGCAGCTCGGGAAAGGCCTCCCAGGCCCCGAGCTTGAACGCGCCGAACCCTTGCGTCGCGTCCAGCGCGTAAAGCGAAACCACGATCCCGCCGCCGAAAGCGACAATCAGCGTGATCGCGATAAAAAGCGGGAATCGAAACACTGCATGCCCTTGGAAACAAATCAGGTGAAAGGGTTAGCATTGTTTCCGGCAGGGTGGAATGGTGCGGGTGAGGGGCGCGGCGGAATATGGGCTGGAGGATCGGAGTGATAGGCCGCCTGCTGGGGTTTTGGACTGTGCACTGGTATCTTCATGGGCTGCAGGGCAAGATGCAGGCCGATTGTTTGAGTCTTCTCGGCTTGCGGACCCAAGCCGGTTGGATTCCTGTGACGAGCATAGGGATGAGGAGTATCAGGCAAGCGCTTACTTCTTCAGAAGCGTTACGTCCGCAGGGACGTTGCTGTTTTCGCTGCGCTTCCCCCAATTTCCCTCATTCCCGTGACAGGTACAAAAATGAGGGCAAACACGCCGCCACCATCAGCCTTGCAGTGAAACCTACCCCGCGCTCGCCACTTTCTGCGCTTCGAGCGGCGGGGCGGATTTCAGTTTTTCGCCGAGGTCCTTGAGCATCCTGGTCGATTCCACCGAGAGCATGCGGGGGCGGATAAGCTGGGGGATGCTGTCTTCGGGTTTGGCGGCGGCGGTCTTGGCTGTGTCCTTGGCCGGCGGTGCCGGGGTTTCGACGCCGGGAATGGCGCGCTGCACGATGCCTTGGTGGGCGTAATCCATGGCGCGTTTGAAGGTCATGGCCGGAAGCGAACCGCCGGTCATGTTGTTCGTCGAGGTGTAGTCGTCGTTGCCGAACCAGACGGCACAGGTGTAGTTGCCGGTGAAGCCGACGAACCAGGCGTCGCGATAGGCCTGCGTCGTGCCGGTCTTGCCGCCGGTGAGGATGCCGTTGTCGAGCGCTGCCTTGCGGGCGGTGCCAAAATAGGGGATGCGGGTCAGCATCTGGTTCATGTAGGTGTCGGCTTTTTCTGACAGCACACGCTTCGGAGCAGGTTCGTCGCGGTCGAAATCGTAGAGCACGTCTCCGCCGTAATCGAGGATCTGCGCGATGCCATGCCGGCGAGATTGGTAGCCGCCTGCCGGAAACACCGCATAAGCCGTCGCTTGGTCGAGCACGGTGACTTCCGACGTACCGATGGGGATCGTCACGTCGTTGCGCACCGGCGATTCGATGCCCATCGCCTTGGCCATGGCGCGGATCGGCTGGATGCCGAGCTTGTCCTTGGCAAGCCGCACCGGGATCGTGTTGATCGATTGCGCGATCGCCGTTTCGAGCGTCACGCGGCCGGCATAGCGGTTAGCATAGTTGTGCGGGCTCCAGTTGCCCCAGTAAATCGGCGCGTCGACGATGGTGGTCTGCGGGGTCATGCCGCTCTCCATCGCCACCGCATAGGTAAAGACCTTGAAGGAGGAGCCCGGCTGGCGCAGCGCCCTTGTGGCGCGGTTGAACTGGCTTTCGCCGTAGTCCCGCCCGCCGACCATGGCGCGCACTGCGCCGCCGTTTTCAAGCATCACCATCGCGCCCTGCTTGGCATGAAAGGACTCTCCATATTCGCGCAGCGACGTCTCGACCGCGTCTTCCGCAGCCTTCTGGATGCCCATGTCGATCGTCGTGCGCACGATCAGCGAATGCTGGTGGAAGCGGGCGGCGAGGCGTTGCACCTCCTCGAAGGCCCAGTCGAGGAAGAAGTCGGGCGATTCCTGCTCGTTGCGGTCGACGACCGTCGCCGGGCTGCGGCGGGCGGCAATCACCTGGCCCTCGGTCATCAATCCGCTCTGGACGATATTGGTGAGTACTTCGTTGGCGCGGGCACGCGCCGCCGGCAGGTTGACGTGCGGCGCATATTTCGCCGGCGCTTTGAAGAGGCCGGCAAGCATGGCGGACTCGGCGAGGTTCACGTCGGTGATGTTCTTGCCGAAATAGAACTGCGACGCCGCCGCCGCGCCGAAAGTGCCGCCGCCCATATAGGCGCGGTCGAGATAGGTCGAGAGGATCTCCTTCTTCGACAGGTTGGCTTCGAGCCAGAGCGCCAGGAAGGCTTCGGTGATCTTGCGGTCGATCGAGCGCTCGTTGGACAGAAACAGGTTCTTGGCAAGCTGCTGCGTCAGCGTCGAGCCGCCCTGGACGACCTCGCCAGCCCGCGCATTCTCGCTCATCGCGCGGAACAGGCCGATAAAATCGATGCCGAAATGGTCGAAGAAGCGGCGGTCCTCGGTGGCGAGCACCGCCTTGATCAGCGAATCCGGCAATTCGTCGATCGGCAGCGAATTCTGATGGATGACGCCTCTGTGGCCGATGACATTGCCGTAGCGGTCGGTGAAGGTGACGGCGAAATCGCCGCGATTGCGCCAATCTTCCTTGGTAGCCTCTAGCGCAGGCTGGGCGAGGAGGAGCATCAGCACCGAACCGGCAGCCCCGAGCGTCAATGCTTCGCCGCCAAGTTCGAAGACGATGCGTTTCCAGCCGCGCACGCGGAAGCGGCGGAAGAAGATGGTGACGTCTTCCCAGATCTCGGCGGAACGGAAGCCGGCATTCCAGAGGCTGGAATCGATCCAGGAATCGATCTTCAGCAGGATGTGCCGGCTCTTGCGCGGGCGCTTTTCTGGATTGTCCGGATCCTGCACGTTCTTCTTCCCGCCCGATCGCGCTTGACGGCTGGCGAGCCAGGCGTCAGAGCACAGCCATCTTTCGGCATTGCGCTCTTCGATAAACGAAGCATGCTGAATAATTGGTTGATTTAGCGGCCGATAACAAGAGAATTGAAGGCGTCTCACGCGAATTTGCGGGCGCTGTTGCAAGAAAACGGATGATGAACGAAGTACCCTTCTGGAAGCGAAAAACGCTGAATGAAATGAACAGCGAGGAATGGGAAAGCCTCTGCGACGGCTGCGGGCTCTGTTGCCTCAACAAGCTGGAGGAGTGGGACTCGGGTGACGTCTATTTCACCTCGGTCGCTTGCAAGCTCCTCGACGGCGAAAGCTGCCGCTGTTCGAACTACGAGAAGCGGCGGGATTTCGTGCCGGACTGCGTGCAGTTGACGAAACAGAACGTGCAGGAAATCGCCTGGCTACCGCCGACCTGCGGCTACCGGCTGGTGAACGAGGGCCACGACCTCTATTGGTGGCATCCGCTGGTCTCTGGCGATCCGGAAACCGTGCACCAGGCAGGCATCTCCGCCCGAGGGCGGACGATCAGCGAGACGGAGATCGATCCGGACGACCTGGAGGACTATGTCGTCGACTGGCCGCTGACGGTGGGCGGCGGCGAGCGGGCGAAGGGGTAGTCCAGGCGTCGCGGAAGCTTTTCTAGCGTAGAGGACGGGACAGTGGCAGCAGACTTCAAGGGAAAGGTGGCACTCGTTGCCGGCGGCACGCGCGGCGCCGGACGCGGGATTGCCGTGGAGATTGGCGCGGCGGGCGCGACCGTCTATGTGACCGGCCGCACGACCCGGGAGCGGCAATCGGAGTACGGCAGGCCCGAGACGATCGAGGAAACGGCGGAAATGGTAACGGCCGCCGGCGGCAGGGGCATTGCCGTGCGCGTCGATCATCTGGAGACCGCCGAGGTCGAGGCGCTGGTAGCGCGCATCCGCCGCGAGGAAGGACGGCTCGACATTCTCGTCAACGACATCTGGGGCGGAGAGAAGCTGACGGAATGGAACAAGTCGGTCTGGGAGCATTCGCTGGAGAAGGGGCTGCACATGCTGCGGCTGGCGATCGACACCCATCTCATCACCGCCCATTACGCGCTGCCGCTGATGATCGAGCGGCCGGGCGGCTTGCTGGTGGAGCTGACCGACGGAACCGCGGAATACAACGCCACGCATTACCGGTTGAACCCCTATTACGACCTGGTGAAGACCGGCGTGATCCGCATGGCCTGGGCGCATGCCAAGGACCTTGCGCCACATGGCGCGATGGCCGTTGCGTTGACGCCCGGCTGGATGCGCTCGGAAATGATGCTGGATGCCTATCAGGTGCGCGAGGAGAACTGGCGGGAGGCGGCGACGGTGCAGCCGCATTTCGTCATCTCCGAAACCCCGCGCTTCACCGGCCGCGCCGTCGCAGCCCTTGCCGCCGACCCGGACCGCGCCCGCTGGAACGGCCAATCGCTGTCGAGCGGCGGGCTCGCGAAGATCTATGGTTTCAACGATCTGGATGGCTCGCGGCCGGACTGCTGGCGGTACATGGACGAGGTGATGGAGGCGGGGAAAGAGGCGGATGCTACCGGGTATCGGTGAGGGTGGGCTCAGCGGGCGAGGTGGTCGGGGGCTGGAGCGAGGAGCAGGCGCGGAGGCGGTGCCCGGTGAGAAGCTACGCATCATGCTGAACCAGATGACGCGGAGATGCGGGTGCAGTTTTCCGCCTTCGTCGAGCTTCGCAAGGTGGCGGAGACGGCTGACGATGGCGACGAGGCGGCGGCAAAGTTGCGTCTGGCCGAACGGCGCGGTGGACGCGCTCGTCTGGGCGCTGACGGCGCTGATCTTCGACGGCGGCGGCGAACCGAGGGTGCGGGGGATTTGAATGATCCGCCGTGTCGCCTTTTGTGTTTTACGGGTCTATCGCTGCTTGGGCGGCTGCGGCGCCGGGCGCGGCGTTTCGCGCTCCGGGCGGATCTGGCGCCACTCGTTTTCCATCTGGTCGACGAGGTGCTGGGGAATGGTGGGCTGGCTGTTGGCGGGCGTTTGCATTCGGTCTCCTGTCCTTCGGCGAGCTTCGACAGATAACGAATGACATAGGCCAAATGCGGTGTAAATCAGGGGCTTAAGTGCTTTAAACGATTGAAATTATTTTAATCGATTAGGACCAGGACGAATTTCATGGTTATCCACATCGACCGGACATTCTTCTTCGACACCGTGCGGCAAAGCCTGTTCAAAGGCACCCTTTCAGACGGCCAAGTCGAGGGCATGGCGGCGATTTTCGACTACTTCGAGGCGCGCATGCCGGAGGCGGACTGGCGCTGGCTCGCCTATATAATGGCGACGGCTTTCCACGAGACGGCCTTCACGATGCAGCCGGTGCGCGAGACGCTGGCCGACAGCGATGCAAGGGCGGTCGAGATTCTCGATCGCGCCTATGCGGCGGGCAGGCTTTCCTGGGTGAAGACAGTCTACTGGAAACCGGACGAGGATGGAAAATGCTGGTTGGGGCGTGGCCTGGTGCAACTCACCCACAAGCGCAATTACGAGGCGATGAGCAGGGTGACCGGCATCGATCTCGTCGCCGAGCCGGACCGGTCGATGGAGATGCCGGCCGCCGTGACGATCCTGATCGAAGGAATGGTGGCGGGCAGTTTCACCGGGCACAGGCTGGCCGATCACCTGAACGCCGAAAAGGAAGACTGGATGAACGCGCGGCGCATCGTCAACGGCACGGACCGGGCGGAAAAGCTCGCCGGTTACGGCAAGGCCTTCCATGCGGCTTTGCGCCGCGAGGCCGCGCCGGGCGTCTGGCAGCGGTTGAAGGGGTGGATCGTGCGTGCTATCGCACGGCTTTGTCGAGACTGAGTCAAGGAGTGCCCCGGTGATCCGCCATATCGTTTTCTTCACCGCCAGCGCGGAAAACCTGGAAAAGGTGCGCGCCGGGCTTTCGGTGCTGACGGCGATACCGCATGCGCGGCTGCTGGAAATCGGTACCAATGTGAAAACCGACCAGTTCGGCACCGATGTCGACCTAGTGGTCTACGGCGAATTCGACGACGAAGCGGCACTTGCGGCTTACAAGGCGCATCCGGACTACCAGCGCTCGATCGACCTGGTGCGGCCGGTCCGGGGAATGCGGGTTGCGGCGGATTATGATGTCGAAACAGCGGTGAGAAAGCCGTTCGGCTGATTTGCGATTGATGGTTCGAGACGGCACTGCGGGCCTTATCCTCCTTCTGGCTGCGCGTGCGGCGGTCGGAAAACTTGCGCGAAAAATGTCTCATCGGAAAGGCGGCGAAGCAGAGCGGCAATCACTGCGGTTGCCGCTATGGCGAAAGCGACACGACCTAAGAGAACGCCGTAGACATCCGCGCCGAGCGAGATCACGAGGATCGTGTCCTCGATCACGCTGTGCGCGAAGCCCATGAACACGCACGAGAGAAAGACCTGGCGCGGCGATACTGCGCCCGATCGCGCCTCGCGGATCAGAAGACCGGCACCGTAGGAAATACCCAGGAATAAGCCGACAGCGGTGAGATGCTCTGCTTCGCCACGGATGCCGGCAAGGCGCAACAAGGGCGATAGGGCTTTCATCATCAAGTCTAATAGCCCGATTATCCGTATGAGTTCGAGGCTCCACGACAGAAGGAGAAGGATTGCCAGCATCCACATCATGGTCTCGGCAAGAGCCCAGAAGTATGCAGCCCAACTGACCGCGGCACTCATGGGGATCCAGGTCGGGTTGACCGAAGCCTGCAGCCACCCCGTGGCCACGAGGACATGATGGAGGAGGAAGGCGTAGAGCAGGCCGCCCAAGATGCGCAGCAGCGTCGTCACAATCATCCCCGGTCCAGCTTGCTGGATGATCTTCTGCTCGGTCGGCAGGCCATGCGCGAAGAGGATGAGCGCCGAGAACACGGTGACGTCCGCCACGCTCAGCGAGGATGCGGGAATCAGCGCGAAAATCAGCGGGATCGCGCCCCATATACCGACAAGCATTCCTGTCAGCCACGCCAGCCCGAGCTCCGGCGGCAGGCCAATCAGGTGCATGACGGGCGCAAATGCAGGCGCCACGGCCTTGATCACGCCCATTCTCGCCAGCAGTTCCGTCAGAAGCGTGATGGGAACCATGACGCGGACAAGCACCCAGTAAATCTCGAGGGTTTCTCGGGTTGTGCGTAAGATGGGCATCAAGAACGGCATGCGAGACCTCCATAGCGGTTGCCTCAATCCTGCTACCCTTGGCTGTTTCGAATTTGTGGTCAAAGATTGCAGATCGGTGCAATTTTATTGCAAAGACGTGACTGATGGATGAGATGAGAACATGGATCGGATCGACCGGAAGCTTTTGAACCTGATGCAGCGCGACGCATCGCGCACCAATGTCGACATGGCCGAGGAAGTAGGCCTGTCGCCCTCCAGTTGTCTGCGCCGTGTGCAGCGGCTGCGCAAATCAGGTTTCATTGACAGGACTGTAGCAATCCTCAATCCCACCAAGGCCGACCGCAGGATCAAGGCGCTGATTACCGTCGAGCTGAAGTTGCACGGTGAGCAGCACATGCGCCGCTTCCTGGAAATCGCGGCTTCAGAAGAGGCCGTTTCACAAGCCTATGCCGTGACGGGCGAAACCGACGTCGTTCTGATGGTGCGTCTGCGCGACATGGAAGAATTGGACGCACTCTGCGAGCGGCTTTTTCGCGATCAGACCAATGTGGCCCGCTTCTTCACCATGATGATCATTCGAACCGCCAAGGAAGAAACGGCGATTTGGCTATGATCGTATGCCGTTTCCAGCCGACCGCTTCAGGCGCGAAGCAGCCTTCAAAAATCCTTCGAAAGCCGGGGCAGCTTCTACCGAAGTCCGCGAATTCCGTGGCGGGTGCCCTTGGTTCCGGGCGTCCCCCTCTCGTCTTTCGGCTGCGAAACGCCTTGGGAAAATACAGTCCAGAATTGTTCTAAAGGCCCGGCTTTACAGTGCATTCATTTGCCATTCAGGTCACGTGAGTACATAGTCGGAGCAAGTTGGAATTACGTTGGAAGCATATACATGGCCTCTCTCTTGAGCGTCGTAGCTTTGGCCGCTGGGCTGGCGGCACCGGCGCCCTCGCCGGACGACTCGCGCCCTCTGATCGTGCGCGTCGCGGGCGATTGCAGCGCGGCGGCCGAGCAGGTCGTCGAGCAGACGGGCGGACAGCTTCTGTCCGTGCAGCCATCCGGTAACACCTGTATCATCACCGTTCTCGTCCAGGGCAACGGCCAGCGGCCGCGGAAGGTGACCGTCAGGGTTCCGATGTAGGCGGAATCGGCCTATGAAGCACCAGTGATATAGTCGAGGTGAAAGCGGACCGATGCGCATTCTGGTAGTCGAAGACGACGTCAATCTGAACCGGCAGCTCGCCGACACGCTGAAGGAGGCGGGCTATGTCGTCGACCAGGCCTTCGACGGCGAGGAAGGGCATTTCCTCGGTGACACCGAGCCTTACGACGCGATCATCCTCGACATCGGCCTGCCCGAGATGGACGGCGTCACCGTTATCGAAAAATGGCGCGGCGCGGGGCGCGGCATGCCGGTTCTAATCCTGACCGCCCGCGATCGCTGGAGCGACAAGGTCGCCGGCATCGATGCCGGGGCTGACGATTACGTGACAAAGCCTTTCCATGTCGAGGAAGTGCTGGCGCGCATTCGCGCCCTGATTCGCCGCGCGGCCGGGCATTCCTCCTCCGAGATCATCTGCGGCCCGGTGCGGCTCGACACCAAGACCTCCAAGGCGATGGTCAACGGCGTGACGCTGAAGCTCACTTCGCATGAATACCGGCTGCTCGCCTATCTGATGCACCACATGGGCGAGGTGGTTTCCCGCTCGGAACTGGTCGAGCACATGTACGACCAGGATTTCGATCGCGATTCCAACACGATTGAGGTTTTCGTCGGCCGCCTGCGCAAGAAGATGGGCGTGGACCTGATCGAAACGGTGCGCGGTCTCGGCTACCGCATCCAAGCGCCGAACAATGCGAATTAAGTCGCTCACCGCACGCGTTCTGCTTCTGACGACCGTCTGGTCGACCGTGGCGCTTGTAGTGATCGGCCTGTTGATTTCCACGCTTTACCGCCGCAGCGCCGAACGCGGTTTCCAGGATCTGCTGCGCGCCCAGCTCTACAACGTCATCAATTCCGTGACGATCGGCGACCAGGGCGCCTTGAGCGGCAGCCCGCAGCTTGGCGACCTGCGCTTCGCCCAGCCGAGGACCGGCTGGTATTGGGTGGTGGAGCCGCTTGGGACCTATACGGCAGCCCCGCTGGTTTCGCCGTCGCTGGGATCGGCGACGATCCCCGTTCCCTCCGTGCTGGAAGCGCCCTTCGACAAGAACTACGAGCGTTACTACCAGGTGACGGACGCGACGGGAAACCGCGTACAGGTGGCCGAAACCGAAGTCGTGCTCGACACCGACGGACGCGCGGCGCGCTTCAGGGTGAGCGGCAATGTCGAGGTCGTCGAGAGCGACGTCAGCAACTTCTCCCACAGTCTCTACCTGGCGCTTGCCGGCTTCGGGGTCGGCAGCCTGATCGTCAACGCGCTCGCCATTCTTTATGGCCTGAAGCCGCTCGACAAAGCGCGCGCGGCGCTGGAGCGCATCCGGGCGGGCGAGAGCGAGCAGCTGAAGGGCGATTTCCCGCGAGAAATCCTGCCGCTAGCAAACGAGGTGAATGCGCTGATCGACAGCAACCGGCGCATCGTCGAGCGCGCGCGGATGCAGGTCGGCAATCTGGCGCATTCGCTGAAGACGCCGATTGCGGTCCTGCTCAACGAGGCAAGGGTTCTGGAACGCCCGCACGGCGACCTGGTGCGCAGCCAGGCGGAAGCGATGCAGGGACAGGTGCAATCCTATCTCAACCGGGCACGCATTGCCGCCCAACGCGAATCCGTGCTGGCGAGAACCGACGCCGAACCGGCGCTGGAGCGGCTGGTGCGCGTGATGCGGCGGCTCAACGTCGACAAGGAATTCGAGCTCAGCATATCGCCACATCTCGCCGTCGCCATGGAGCAGCAGGATCTGGAAGAGACCGTCGGCAACCTTTTGGAGAATGCGTCGCGCTTTGCCACGACGAAGGTGCGGTTGAGCGCTGCTGAAGTAACAGGAGATGTAAAGGGCGCCGAAGCGAGCGCGCGGCGGCACTGGGTGGAGCTTGTCGTCGAGGACGACGGGCCGGGCCTGGAGCCCGACCAGATCCGCGAGGCGCTCAAGCGCGGGCGGCGACTGGACGAAAGCAAGCCGGGAACGGGCCTCGGGCTTTCGATCGTCACTGAGATCTCCAACGAGTATCAGGGCCGGCTCGAGCTCTCCCGCGGCGAGTGGGGCGGCCTCAAGGCGCGGCTGATTTTGCCCGGCGTCACAAAGGATGTTGCATGAACAATTGCTTGATGCCACAAAGACATAGGCAATTGCATAGCATGCTTTGCCTTAATGCCGACAAGGGGCGATGCGCATCTGACGGCACCGATTCGACACCCCGATGCTGGTTTGACCGAATGACGTTACGACCAAATGCTCTGATCGTTTCCTCGCTTCTTGTTGCCGTTGCGCTGTCGTCGTGCACGACCGCGAAGGGTGGTGGCGGGCTGTTTTCCCGCAAACCTTCGGCATCGGCGGCGTTCATTACGGCACTGCAGGGCGGGATTGCCGGCCGCAGCGGCGTGCAGCTGAGCGACAGCGACAAACAACGGGCTCTCGAAGCCGAATATCGGGCGCTCGAAGGCGCGGCCGTTGGCCAGCCGGTCGTCTGGAGCGGACGCGATGTAAGCGGCAAGGTTGTGGCGGCCGCACCTTATCAGGTTGGTTCGCAGAACTGCCGTCAATACACGCATACGCTGACTGCGGACAGCAAGGATACCATCGCGCGCGGCGCGGCCTGCCGCAACAGCGACGGAAGCTGGTCGCCGCTCGGCTGAATTTGGCCGGTTCTGCACATAACTTCCTTCTAAAATGCGGCCAAACGCCTCAAATCTTCGTCATTCTGGCTTTGCCAGTTGGAATGGCCCCGCGCTTCAAGTATTTGGGCCGGTATGATGTTCTGGATTTTGGTGGCCGCGATGACGGCGGCTGTTGCCGCCCTCCTGCTTTATCCGCTTTTGCGCGGCGCGACGGCGGCCGACGACGACCGTGCCGGCGAGGCGGCGGTCTACCGCGATCAGCTGCGCGAACTCGACCGCGATCTGGCCGGCGGGTTGATTTCGGCCGACGAGGCGGATTATGCGCGGGCGGAAATCGGCCGCAGGCTGATTGCCGTCTCGGCTGCCGAGCCGAAGGCGGTAACCAAACTTGCACGGCACCACCGCCTCAGCGAGGCCTTCGTTCTCCTGCTGCCGCCGGTTCTCGGGCTCTGTCTTTACATCGCGATGGGCAGGCCGGAACTGCCGTCGCGGCCGTTGGCGGCGCGGTTGGAAAACCCCGGCAACGATATGGCGGTGCTGATCGTTAAGGCGGAGCGGCATCTGGCGGCGAATCCGGAGGACGGCAAGGGCTGGGATGTGTTGGCGCCTATCTATTACAATGCGTTGCGGATCGCCGATGCGGAGAAGGCGTACCGCAATGCGATCCGGCTGCTTGGGCCGAGCCCGATCCGTCTCGACGGGCTTGCCGAAACGCTGATGGCGAGCGCGAACGGTGTCGTGACCGAGGAAACCCGCAAGGTGCTCGAGCAGTCGCTGACGCTGGAGCCTCAAAACCCGCGTGCGAAATTCTACGTCGCGCTGAGTATGGAGCAGGCGGGGCAGGCGGCCGAGGCCAAGGCAGCCTTCGAGGCGCTAGCAAAGGAATCGCCGGCCGATGCGCCGTGGCTGCCGCTCGTCAACGAGCACATCGCAAAGAACGGTGGTGCTCCGGCGGCGGACGGCACGGCGCTTGGCAATCCCACGGAGGAGGACCTCGCGGCAGCCCAGGATATGAGCACCGGCGACCAACAGCAGATGATCCGCGGCATGGTGGAAAGCCTAGATCACAAGCTGGCGGCAGATCCCAATAATTTCGAGGGCTGGATGCGGCTCGTTCGCTCCTATGCCGTACTGAACGATAAGGATCGCGCAGCGAGCGCGTTGAAGCGCGGGCTGGCAGTGTTTCCGGCGGATGGCGAAGAGGGCAGGCAGCTGATTGCGCTGGGGCGTGAGCTCGGCGTTGCGGCGGAGGGGGAGACGGAATGACGCGCAAGCAGAAGCGTCTGGCGGTGATCGGCGGCGGCATGGGCTTCATCCTCGCCGCGGTGCTGCTCGTCATGTTCGCCTTCAGCCAGTCGGTCGCCTATTTCTACATGCCGGCCGATCTTGCCAAGACGCCGGTGGCGCCGGAAACGCGCATCCGCCTCGGCGGGCTGGTCGGCGAGGGCAGCGTGGTGCGCGGCGCCGGCTCGACGGTGGAATTNAACGCGCATCCGCCTCGGCGGGCTGGTCGGCGAGGGCAGCGTGGTGCGCGGCGCCGGCTCGACGGTGGAATTTGCCCTCACCGACGGCAGCGGCGATGCCGTGAAGGTCAAATATACCGGCATCCTGCCCGACCTGTTCCGCGAAGGGCAGGGGGTGGTGACCGAAGGCAAGTTTGCGGCCGACAGCCGGGAGTTCATCGCCGACACGGTGCTGGCCAAGCACGACGAGAAATACATGCCCAAGGACGTTGCCGACCGGTTGAAGGCGCAGGGTCTCTGGAAGGAAGGCGAGGGCACGCAATGATCATCGAGATCGGCCATTACGCGCTCGTTCTGGCGCTGGCCACGGCGATCGTTCTTTCGATCGTGCCGGTTATCGGCGCACGCAGGCTCGATCAGGCGATGATGGATGTGGCGCCACTCGGTTCCGTCGTGCTCTTTGCGCTGGTGGCTTTCTCCTTCGGCATTTTGACCTATGCGCATGTCGTCTCCGACTTTACCGTCAAGAACGTCTGGGAGAACTCGCATTCGCTGGTGCCGCTGGTCTACAAATATTCCGGCGTCTGGGGCAATCACGAAGGCTCGATGATGCTGTGGCTGCTGATCCTTGCGCTGTTCAGCGCGCTGGTGGCGCTCTTCGGCCGCAATCTACCGGACAGGCTGAAGGCGAACGTGCTGTCGGTGCAGGCCTGGATTTCGGCGGCCTTCATCCTCTTCATCCTCTTGACCTCGAACCCGTTTACCCGCCTCGACCCGGCACCGGCCGAGGGCCGCGACCTCAATCCGGTGCTGCAGGATGTCGGGCTGGCGATCCATCCGCCGCTGCTCTATCTCGGCTATGTCGGCTTTTCGGTGTGCTTCTCCTTTGCCGTCGCAGCATTGATGGAAGGCCGGATCGATGCCGCCTGGGCGCGCTGGGTGCGGCCCTGGACTCTGGCCGCCTGGACCTTCCTGACGCTCGGCATCGCCATGGGCTCCTACTGGGCTTATTACGAACTCGGCTGGGGCGGCTGGTGGTTCTGGGACCCGGTCGAGAACGCCTCCTTCATGCCATGGCTTGCCGGAACCGCACTGCTGCATTCGGCGCTGGTGATGGAAAAGCGCGAGGCGCTGAAGATCTGGACCGTGCTCCTGGCGATCCTCACCTTCTCGTTGTCGCTGATGGGCACCTTCCTGGTGCGCTCCGGGGTGCTGACCTCGGTTCATGCCTTCGCGAGCGACCCGAGCCGCGGCGTCTTCATTCTCTGCATTCTGATGATCTTCATCGGCGGCGCGCTGTCGCTGTTTGCGTTCCGTGCACCGCGTCTGAGCGCGGGCGGTCTGTTCGCGCCGATTTCGCGCGAAGGCGCGCTGGTGCTCAACAACCTGATCCTCACGGTTGCCTGCGGCACCGTCTTGACCGGAACGCTCTATCCCCTGCTGCTGGAGACGCTCACCGGCGACAAGATCTCCGTCGGCGCGCCGTTCTTCAATATGACCTTCGGGCTTTTGATGGCTCCGTTGCTGCTTGTCGTGCCCTTCGGACCGCTGCTTTCCTGGAAGCGCGGCGATCTTCTGGGCGCGCTGCAGCGGCTCTATGTGGTTGCCGGCCTCGCTTTCGTCGCGGCGCTCGTCTTCTTCTATGCCGAGCATGGCGGGCCGGTGCTGTCGGTGCTGGGGCTGGCGGCCGGGCTGTTCCTCGTCTTCGGCGCCGTTGCCGATCTCTGGTATCGCGCCGGCATCGGCAAGGTTAAGGCGCATGT
>NZ_FWER01000076.1 GCF_900169785.1 Rhizobium sullae | reverse complement strand
CCTCATGGATGATCGAAACAACGCGGGCAAGCTCGCGCTGCTTTTCTTCCGGCAGATGTTCCAGGGACGATCGCATGGGTCCATCGATAGGCCAAAGACGATTCGCCGTCCACTACTGGAAACTGTAGGAACCACGGCATGAAAAACAGCGGATTGATTTTCCGGTGCCAATGAATCGATGATCTGCAAAGCTCGACACAGAAGCGGATTTAGCCTGAGGCTTCCTGTCCCGACTGCGTTGATCCCAGGATATATCGATGACGACGACACGTCGCCGAGCCGCTGGGAGTCTGGCGTATAGAAGGTATAGTTTTGAAGAACGTTTGATCGCGATGCTCGAAACGCAATCCGGCTCGTAGATAGATCAGCCGCGATTGGCCGTGGCCTTAGTCAATCTCTCTCTTCAGGCCGCCGGCAACAGACAATTTCTCGTCTGCTCCTGTGAGAGACTTCGCCGTCGGCAATGAGGAGACAAATCATGACCGCGGTTTTTGCCCGCCCCGAATTTCATAATGCGCTTTCGCGCCTGAAGGACAGGCATCTCCTGCGCAATCTCGCCTATGTCGGCGGGCGCTGGTCGGCGGGTAACGCCGGCAAGAGCTTCGAGGTCACCGATCCTGCTTCAGGCACAACCGTTGCCTGGGTAGCGAGCCTCGGCGCGGACGAGACCGCAGCGGCGATCGACGCGGCGGCGCTGGCGATGCCTGCCTGGCGGGCCATGCTGCCGCAGCACCGGGCAAAAATCCTGCGCAACTGGCACGACCTCATGCTCGCATCAAAGCACGATCTCGCCTTGATCATGACGCTCGAGCAGGGCAAGCCGCTTTCGGAATCCCTGGGCGAGATCGATTATGCCGCCTCGTTCGTCGAGTGGTACGCTGAGGAAGGCAAGCGGCTGAACGCCGAAAACGTCACCAGCCATCTGCCGGATGCAGAGATGATCGTCCGCCGCGAGGCGCTTGGTGTCGTCGGCATCGTCACGCCGTGGAATTTTCCATCCGCCATGATAACACGCAAAGCGGCGGCAGCACTTGCTGCGGGCTGCACCGTCGTTTCTCATCCTTCATCCGAGACCCCGCTTTCTGCACTCGCACTTGCAGAGCTCGGCGAGCGCGCCGGCATTCCGGCGGGCGTATTCAATGTCGTCACCGGTTATGCGGCAGCCATCGTCGGCCGCATGTGCGAGGACGAGCGCGTCCGGGCAATGAGCTTCACCGGCTCGACCGGCATCGGCAAGCTCATTGCCGCTCAATGCGCGCCGACCATGAAAAGACTGGTGATGGAGCTTGGCGGACACGCGCCGCTTATCATATTCGACGATGCCGACATCGAGCGTGCTGCCAAAATTGCCATCGACGCCAAGTTCGCCACATCGGGCCAGGATTGCCTGGCAGCCAATCGCATCTTCGTGCACCGCTCCATTGCCGATCGTTTCGCTGAGGCAATTGCACGACGCATCGAAGCGCTCAAGGTTGCAGACGGTCTTTCGGCGGACGCCGATATCGGCCCGCTGATCCACGAACGTGCCGTCGTCAAAGTCGAGGAACAGGTTGCCGATGCGTTGAAGAGCGGAGCAAAACTGGTAACCGGCGGCAAACGTCATACCGCCGGCAGACTGTTCTTCGAACCGACGCTGCTCACAGACGTTCCTGACGATGCCCTCATCATGCGCGAGGAGACTTTCGGCCCTGTCGCGGGCGTTAGCATCTTCGACACGGAAGACGAAGTGGTCGCAAGGGCGAACGCCACCGAATACGGTCTCGTCGCCTATGTCGTCACGGAAAATGGCGCCCGGCAGCTGCGTCTTGGACGGGCGCTCGAATACGGCATGGTGGCGATCAACCGGGTGAAGATCACCGGCGGCCCCATTCCTTTCGGCGGCTGGAAACAGTCCGGACTTGGGCGCGAGGGCTCAAGGCATGGCATCGAAGCCTTCACCGAGCTCAAATACCTCTGCATCGACACGGCCGCCTGAGGCCTCTTACTCTTTAACATCAAGGACAACGCCATGCTGGAAAGAAGCAACGAACTCAACGCCTGGGACCGGGATCATTTCTTCCACCCCTCCACCCATATGGGCTCGCATGCACGCGGCGAGACGCCGACGCGGGTGATCGGCAGCGGCGAGGGTGTCTACATCACCGATACGGGCGGCCGCACGAGCCTCGATGCCTTTGCTGGACTTTACTGCGTCAATGTCGGCTATGGCCGGCAAAAGATCGCCGATGCGATCGCCGAACAGGCTAAGAATCTAGCCTATTATCACGCCTATGTTGGCCATGGCACGGAAGCATCGATAACGCTGTCGAAGATGATCATCGACCGTGCGCCGGAAGGCATGAGCCGCGTCTACTTCGGTCTTTCAGGTTCGGATGCGAACGAGACGAACATCAAGCTCATCTGGTATTACAACAACATCCTCGGCCGTCCGGACAAGAAGAAGATCATCTCGCGCTGGCGGGGTTATCACGGCTCGGGCGTCATGACGGGTTCGCTGACGGGGCTTGAACTTTTCCATAAGGCTTTCGACCTGCCGCGCGCGCCCATCCTCCACACGGAAGCTCCCTATTATTTCCGCCGCCCCGACCGCTCGATGGACGAAGAGCAGTTCTCGCAACATTGCGCCGACAAGCTTGAGGAGATGATACTTGCCGAAGGTCCCGAAACCGTCGCCGCCTTCATCGGCGAGCCGATCCTTGGAACAGGCGGCATCGTTCCGCCGCCAAAGGGATACTGGCAGAAGATCCAGGCCGTGCTGCAGAAATATGATATCCTGCTCATTGCGGACGAAGTGGTGACCGGATTTGGGCGTCTGGGCACGACGTTCGGCTCGGACTATTACGGCATGAAGCCGGACCTGATCACCATCGCCAAAGGTCTCACCTCGGCCTATGCGCCGCTTTCCGGGACTATCGTTTCCGATAAAGTCTGGCAGGTTCTCGTCCAGGGCTCCGACCAGATGGGGGCGATCGGTCATGGCTGGACCTACTCTGCGCACCCGATCTGCGCCGCTGCTGGAATTGCCAACCTGGAACTGATCGATGAGCTTGATCTCGTGAAGAACGCCGGCGACGCGGGCGCCTATTTCCGCTCGGAACTGACAAAGGCCGTCGGCGGGCACAAGAACGTTGGCGAAGTACGTGGCGACGGGATGATGGCGGCAGTCGAGTTCGTTGCAGATCGGGACGATCGCAAATTCTTCGATGCCTCGCAAAAGATCGGCCCGCAGGTTTCAGCAGCATTGCTCGAACGCGGCGTCATCGGCCGCGCCATGCCGCAGGGTGACATCCTCGGCTTTGCGCCGCCGCTTTGCCTGACGCGCGGCGAGGCCGACATCGTCGTCAAGGCTGCGGCCGAGGCGATCGACAGCGTCTTCAAGTCCATCTGAAGGGGGAGTGTGTGACATGACCGTTGTTCCGAAGACGATGGCTGCTGTCCAGCTCGTCGGTCATGGCGGGCTCGACAAGCTGGTCTATAACGAGTCTACCCCTGTCCCGGCGCCGGCAGCGGGTGAAGTGCTCATCAAGGTCACGGCCTGCGGCATGAACAACACCGATGTCTGGGTTCGTCAGGGCGCCTATGGCACCGAAGACGACCCGTCGGCGGTTTCTACGTGGCGCAGAAAGGGCAATACGCTGACGTTCCCCCGCATCCAGGGGACGGATGCCGTCGGTCACATCGTCGCGGTCGGCGCCGGCATCGACGCCAACCGGACCGGCGAACGCGTGATGGTCGATTTCTCGATCTACAATCGCGAAGACGACAGCCTCGCCGACATCGACTACATGGGCCACGGCCGGGACGGCGGCTATGCCCAATATATGGCACTGCCCGCCGAAAACGCCCATGTCGTCGACACCGACCTCACAGACATCGAACTTGCAACCTTCTGCTGTGCCTATCTGACTGGAGAACGGATGCTTGAACGGGCGCGGCTCGCCGCAGGCGAGCGCGTGCTGGTGACGGGCGCATCGGGCGGCGTCGGCTCGGCCATCATTCAGCTCGCAAGAGCGCGCGGCGCGATCCCGATCGCAATCGCCGGTCCCGGCAAGGAGCAGGCGGTGCTCGATATCGGCGCGGAAGCAGTCATCACGCGCGGTGCGGGCGACCTCGTCGAAGCCGTCCATCAGGCGGCGGGCGGGGAACCGGTCGACGTCGTGGCCGATCTTGTTGCCGGGCCGATGTTCAACGATCTCCTGAAAATCCTTCGCCCCGAAGGGCGATATACGACAGCGGGCGCAATCGGCGGGCCGGTCGTCCAACTCGATCTTCGAACGATGTATTTGAAGCAATTGGAGCTGCATGGATCGAGCCAAGGTACGCGGGCCGACTTCCGCCGGCTCGTGCGCTATATCGAGGAAAAAAAGATCAAGCCACTCGTCGGCGGCGTCTATCCGCTATCGGATTTTCATCGGGCTCAGACGGATTTCATGGCCAAGAACTTCATCGGAAAACTCGTCGTGGTTCCCGACTAAGTGAGATTCGGCGGATGGACTTCGGCGCCGCAACTCTATCTTCCGGCGCCGGCTGTCTCCAATTATGGTTTGCCCGCAGCGTGTCACATAGCTGGGACGAATTTCCAAAAGACTCCTTCCTGGCGATCCGTATAATACTTGAACTCGCACTCAAACTTCCGTCCGTAAGCTTTCGCAGCCTTCAGACATTGGTCGCTGACCGGATTCATGCCTGTATCAGGAGCAAACCAGTCCTCAAGCAGATCGTCCGGCACATAAGTGCCGACCCGCAGCGGAAGAGTGGCGAGTACAACATCCATTTCGTTTGGCACCATGATGGAACCCTCCTTTTCCGTTTAACCGCGGCCGGATGAACCTGGTTCCGTTCTGCCTTTTGCGATACGTCCCGCAGAACGAAGCCTTCCACCGCCCGGACGGGATTTGGCGGACACCCTTGGGGCGTCGGCAAGCGACATTTGTTCAAGATAGCATAAACCGCTGCGGATGCGCCCCTACGAAGCAAGGACGTACCGCTCCACCGCCGTCAATGATGAGGATGTCGTGGTCGAAGGATGCCATCGTTACACCCCTGCAACACAGACATATTAAAGCTCGATGAACCCCTCGATCCCTTCAGCTCTTCAGCGAAAATCGCCTCAAGGCATGCGCTTCGCATCTGTCTCGCTCGGTAGCGCTGCGTCGACAGCAGGACGTCGCGCGGGATCGTACACGCCTTCGGCGACGAACGAACATGGGATATGAAGGTCCCTGGCTTGGCCCGAACCTGTCTTCCTCGAACTGCTGGAATTATCCATAGTGGCCACCACTTTCGCAAGCCGTCACATTCGAAAGGCAAGCAAACCGTGTCATGTGATTGCAGACGAGAGCGGTCCAATAAGACTTGAAATAAAGGTATCGGCAGCGATGACGTATCTGAAAAATGGTGTGCTAATCGCAGTCATGATGCTGGTTGCATTGATAACGCCCTTGCCACCGGCTCTTGCCCAGGATTGTGGGCAAGAAACGTTTCAGGATGCGAGATACATCGTTTGCACGGTGGAACCGGGGAAAGCTGACCTGCGATTGTTCTGGAAGGACGTTAATGGCGAGCCTTACCGCTATTTCTCGCGCGTGGCCGAAGCCGTGGGAAAAGAGGGACGAGCTCTGACATTCGCGATGAACGCAGGGATGTACCGTGCCGATTTTTCGCCGATAGGACTTTATGTCGAGAAGGGCCGAGAATTACGACCCGCCAATACGGCCGGAGGTGAAGGCTCAGCCGGTCTGCTACCAAATTTCTATAAGAAGCCCAACGGCGTGTTCTTTCTTGACGACGCAGGCGCTCGAATACTCCCGACGGATCAATTTTTGAAACTTCGGCCCAAGGTGCGGTTCGCCACCCAGTCTGGTCCATTGCTTGTCATGCAGAACAAGCTGCATCCGGCCTTTATTTTAGGCTCGACAGACCGAACCCGTCGGAGCGGTGTGGGAGTCTGCGGCGGTGGCACGGTTCGCTTTGCCGCAAGCGACGACACGGTGAATTTCCATGAATTCGCGCGCCTCTTCCGCGACCATTTCAAATGCCCCAATGCACTGTTTCTCGACGGTGGGCGAGGTGTGGGAATTTACAACCCTGCCATGGGCCGCAATGACAGATCCTGGCATGGCGGGTTTGGCCCGATCTTTGGAGTTGTAGAATAACGCCACGAACGGCGACGCAACACCTTTGGTGACCCTAAAAGTCGGCTGGAGGTTGGTCACTGCGACCTGCGGAGGATCACCTTCGACAAGAGATCCGGCACATACAAAACCGGGTGGTCCTGCCGCTCTACTCGTGAAGACGATACCGATGGTCCAAAGACCAAAATCCTTGCCCCTGATTGTGAACCTACGCTGCCTCGCACGTCTGATAGCCGCCCGGAGCCATCGCAGCGCCGAAGAACGCGATCCGCGCCACACTCGAAACGCGGCGTCTGGTTTCATTCACGCGTGCCGCCGATGATAAGCGTTGCGGCGGCACCTGACGTGTCATCCGTTGTGTTGCTGACCGGTCAGCTGGCGGCCCGCATTTCCGCCTGTGGCGTCACATTCTGGTTCATGCGGAAAAGATTCTGCGGATCGTAACGCAGTTTGATCTCGGTCAGGCGCTGATAATTGCCGCCATAGGCCGTCTCGACACGATCGGTTTCGTCCTCAGGCATGAAGTTGATGTAAGCCGTGCCGATGGCGTGCTCCTTCGTTGCTTCGAAAAGCTCGCGTGCCCAAGCCATGGAGGCGCCATCCATCGATTTCTCGCGCCAACGCGCATGTACGT
Organism: Rhizobium sullae; assembly: GCF_900169785.1. Classification (GTDB taxonomy): domain Bacteria; phylum Pseudomonadota; class Alphaproteobacteria; order Rhizobiales; family Rhizobiaceae; genus Rhizobium; species Rhizobium sullae. Next base: position 12,987 of record NZ_FWER01000076.1, on the reverse strand, counting down.
TCATGACGAAATGCGAGTTGCGCTGGGGAAAAGCCGTCGCCTCCACTGCGATGCGGCCCGCCGCACCGCCCACATGGCCGATGAATATCTCGCATTCTGGCCCCGGAAGCTTGCGAACGGCATCGAGGAGAACCGCGATCGCCGCATTTGAAAGTTCTGCGAAATCCTGGCTCTTCCAATAGTTGCGGGCGCCCGGCGTCAGCAGCGGATCGAATGCCTGTTGCCAGGCGGCAAAGGGCGCCGGACCGACGACGTCGGCAATCGGATTGCCGATGGCACGAAGCCCCGCGGCAGCCGCCTTGCCCGCTTCGATGTCACCGCAATGGCACATGGCGAGCACAAGGATTTCCTTGCCATGCCACTCGGCAGGCAGGAAAGGCAGCGGCGGTGCCTGACGCATGACCACCCAGCATGTGAGTTCGTCCGGCGCCGTTTCGAGCACCTGTCTATATTCTCTGAGCACCATTTCGGCGTCGGCAAAAGGATGGACGACCAGACCCGCCAGAACCTCGCCCGGTAGGTCGTGGAGCCGGAATTCAAAGGAGGTCACCACCCCGAAGTTACCACCGCCGCCGCGCAGCGCCCAAAACAGATCCGGCTCTTCCTTCTCGCTTGCGCGCACCAGCTTGCCGTCAGCAGTCACCACCTCCATCGAAATGAGATTATCAATCGTCAGACCGAATTTGCGCGTGAGCCAGCCGAAGCCGCCACCGAGCGTGAGCCCGGCAATGCCGGTCGTGGAATTGATCCCTGTCGGCAAGGCCAGCCCGAAAGCCTGCGTTTCGTTATCGACGTCTGCAAGCGTTGCACCCGGCTCGACCCGCAAGCGCCTTGTCCCCGGGTCGACCCTTACCGATTTCATCGGCGATAGATCAATGACCAGGCCACCTTCACAGATTGCGTTGCCGGCGATGTTATGCCCGCCGCCACGCACTGCCAGCAGAAGATTGTTTTCACGCGCGAACCGGACTGCTCTCATTACGTCGGCGGCACCAGCGCAGCGCACGATGAGACCCGGGCGCCGGTCGACCATGCCGTTCCATATGGCCCGTGCCTCGTCGTATTCGGCATCCTTCTCAGTGAGCAATCTGCCGCGCAAACCTGCGGCGAAGGCATCGATCGCGACGTTCGTCACGGCCGTTTGGCCCTTGTGCAGGGTCGTAAGGTTCAAGTTGTCCATGATTTCCTCCCCAAGGCGGCAGAGCCCCGTTCCGCCGTGGCGGCATTTTGCGCTTCGTGCACTTCTTATGCAAGGAAATGCTAATGGATATTCCAGCCAGCACCCTTCACAAGCCGGTTCGATTGCTTTAGAAGCGCTCCAGTAATCCGGTCGCAGCCCACCCGGTCAAAACAAGGGATCCATCATGAAAACCATCGTCATCTGCTCCGGCGGATTGGACTCCGTTTCGCTCGCGCACAAGGTTGCCGCGGAACACGAACTCACCGGCCTTCTTTCCTTCGACTACGGACAGCGGCATCGCAAGGAACTGGACTTCGCCGCCGCCTGCGCCAAAAGACTAGGCGTGCCCCACCAGATCATCGACATAAGGAATATAGGCAGTCATCTCACCGGATCGGCCCTGACCGACGACATCGATGTTCCCGACGGACATTATGCCGAAGAGACCATGAAGGCGACGGTCGTCCCGAATCGCAACGCCATCATGCTTTCTATCGCCTTCGGGCTTGCCGCGGCACAAAAGGCCGACGCGGTTGCAGTCGCCGTGCATGGCGGGGACCACTTCATCTATCCGGACTGCCGGCCGGGCTTCATCCAGGCGTTCCAGGACATGCAGAAGCAGGCGCTCGACGGCTATGCCAGCGTTTCCCTCTTTGCGCCTTACGTCACCGTCTCAAAGGCAGACATCGTGACCGATGGTGCCAGGAACGGCACACCGTTCGCTGAGACCTGGTCGTGCTACAAGGGCGGCGCGCGCCACTGTGGCCGCTGCGGTACCTGCGTCGAACGGCGCGAGGCGTTTCATCTGGCCGGTATAGAGGATCCGACAGATTACGAAGACCCGGACTTCTGGGCGGCTGCAACCGCGGGCTTTTTGGCCAAAGAGGTGAAATGATGTTTCGCATCACCAAGGAATTCCATTTCTCCGCCTCTCATCAGCTCACAAGCCTGCCCACCGATCATCAATGCGCCCGCCTCCACGGACACAATTACGTCGTCGAGGTGGAACTTGCGGCAGTAGCACTCAACAGCCACGGATTTGTCCGCGATTACCACGAACTCGCGCCGCTGAAGCGCTACATCGATGAGTGCTTCGACCATCGTCATCTGAACGAGGTCCTCGGTCATGATCAGGTGACGGCGGAATGTCTGGCGAAGCATTTTTACGATTGGTGCAAGGAGCGCCTGCCGGAAACTTCGGCCGTGCGCGTCAGTGAAACGCCGAAGACCTGGGCGGAATACCGGCCATGAGCGCCGCGCGAGAAACGCACATCCGTGTCAGCGAAATCTTCGGGCCGACTATCCAGGGAGAAGGCATCCTGATCGGACTTCCGACGGTCTTCGTCAGGACGGGGGGCTGCGATTATCGCTGTTCGTGGTGCGATACGCTGCATGCGGTCGACAGCGATTATCGCGATCAGTGGCATCCGATGTCGGTCGACGATATCTGGCAGGAGGTCGTGCGGCTTTCGGGCAACAAACCGCTGACGGTGTCGCTGTCGGGCGGCAACCCGGCGATCCAGCCGCTTCGCCCGCTGCTTGAGCGCGGGCATGAGGACGGCTATCGTTTCGCGCTGGAGACCCAAGGCAGCGTCGCCAAGGACTGGTTTGCCGATCTCGACGTCCTCGTGCTCAGCCCGAAGCCGCCGTCGAGCGGCATGGAGACGGACTGGAGCGCATTCGGCGCCTGCCTGAGAATGGCTGGGAAAAAGCCGCAGCTTGCACTGAAGATCGTTATCTTCGACGACCGCGACTACCTCTATGCTCGAGCGGCGGCGGCGCGCTATCCCAGGCTTCCGGTTTATCTCCAACCCGGCAACCACACGCCGCCCCCACCTGCGGATGACGATGCAAAGGTCGATGTCGACGGCATCATGGACCGGATGCTCTGGCTGATCGACAAGGTGACCGAAGATCGGTGGTTCGAGGCGCGCGTGCTGCCGCAACTGCACGTGCTGCTTTGGGGGAACAAACGCGGCGTCTGACGATTTCCTTCGGCGCTATTTGGGACGAAGGCAATGTGAAGGTCAGCGCTTCGTTGGCTACCCGGCAAATACGAGATCGTTCAGCGGAAACGCGGTTGTTTCGGCGGCGCATTCGCCCGGATTTCATGAAGCGGTGCATGCTTGCCAAGCAGCCGCAGGAGCTTACGCTCCTCTGCCGGATCAACCCCAAGTTTCTTGCAGTGATCGGCAACGTCGCGCTCGTGAGGGCCAGGAACATGGACCTGCCGGTTGTTCATATTCTTCATGATCGTTTCCTCCTTGCCAGAATAACGCCTGAGGATCGCAGATCGTTCACAAGACATTTTCTAAAGCTAGGTCGTTGTATTACCGACTGCCACCAACCCCAGAGAACCTGCCTTCAACTGAGTGACGGCTATTTTCGCAGAAGTTAGCGCTTGCCGTTAGCTAGCCTTTCGGCACATCAGCTTCCCCTATTCGAGGGTAGGTCTGGCACGCAGGGCTCATTGTCAGCCCTTAGCCGTTTGCGGCAAGGGTCGCAGCAGTGGCGAAGATATCCTCGCCCGTAAGATAATGGCAGGCGTCGCGCGGGCCGCAATCTTGAACTGGAACGATAGCTTGCCAGGGGCAAAATTGTAACTACATTATAGGTGCAATATGTAACACATGATGAGGTTGTCATGCCCCGCGCCGGTCATCCCAAGGGTGATACGTTCAATTTCCGGATCGACCCCGCCTTGAAGGCGGCATTCACGCAAGCGGCGGAATCTGAAGATCGGCCTGCCGCCCAGCTATTGCGGGATTTTATGCGAGCCTATGTCGAACGCCAGAAGCGCAAGGCATTTGAGGTCGAGGCGCGGCGGCAGTCGCTTGCCGTGGCGAAACGCGCCCGCAACCCGGAGAGCGACGAGGCAAAGTCTTTGAAGGAGCTGGACATACTCTTTGATGAAGAACAGCTCAAGGACGAATGGAAGGCATGAAGCGCGGCGACCTAGTGACGATCGCCGTCAGTGGTGACTATGGCAAACCGCGCCCTGCGCTCATTGTGCAAGATGACGCATTTGCCGAACTCCCTTCCGTGACCTTGCTGCAAATAACCAGCGACGTCCATGACGAGCACTTAATCCGCATCACGGTGCAGCCGGATGACAACAATGGCTTGCGCAAACCGTCACAGGTGATGGTCGACCGCACCATGACCGTACCACGGTCAAAGACAGGCGCGGTATTCGGCAGGCTGGATTCGGAAACGATGGCAGTAGTCGACGCGGCGATGGCCCGGTTCTTCGGCTTAGGAGGCCGCGACCTATGATGACCAACGGCAAGGGAAGGGTCGTGTCTCAAGACTACGGCACGGTCGTCGCGGCAGCGGGCGCGGTCAACGATCGAAAAGCAAGGCACGCAGCTCGACGCGGAAATGACCATCGTCCGCAGAGCTTAGAAGCGGAATTCGACAATGAGAGAATCCAGCAGCCCCCTGGAATATCGCTCTGATTAGACGGATCATTCAGGACCTTGCCACCTCGCCAAGCGACCATGCGCCAGATGGTGCTGCACTGACCAATAATTTCGATAATGATCAGTAGGCCCGCATTCAGGCACGTGGAACGCCGGCCGGTCGCAGATGTTTTCTAAGCGCAGCGATGCGGAAAATGGCATTTGCCGCTCCATAGCCACGATAGCCGCGCCTTTCGACGATTTCGAAGAACAGGCCCTCGCCGTAGGTGGGACTGTAGAGCTGGAAATATTCGCCATGCTCATCCCGGTCATAAAGGATGTTATTCGCCTTCAATCGCTCCGCAAATTCCGCGTCCAGACCGAAGCGGGCTTCCAGATCGTCATAATAGTTCGGCGAGATCGCAAGCGATACGAAGCCGTTCGCGGCAAGGGCCGCAGCGGTGGCGAAGATATCCTCGGTTTTGAAGGCCAGATGCTGGATGCCGGAGCCGAAGGTTTCGGCGATGAAGTGGCCGGCAAGCGTGTTGCGATTTTCGGCACCGTTCATGGTGATGCGCAGCGACCCGTCGGCATTTTCTATGGCCTGGCTTCTCACTATGCCGGACGGATCGATGATGTCGACCATCGGCGTCTTATGAGCATCGAGAATCGACGTGTAGAACAGCAGCCAAGTGAGCAATTCCTCATATTTCACGGTCTGGGCGATGTGATCGATCGATTGCAGCCCTGCAGGCTGCGGGGCTGCCGTGTCTTCGACCGGATCGAACTCGATCTCCCATATGCGGCCAAGCTTCGTCTTGCGGTCGAGGAAGTAGAGGATGCCGCCGCCGACACCGCGCACCGCCGGCATCTCGATCTCGCCGGGATCAATCGGCTGCCGGAAACGCTCAGCGCCTAAAGCTACGGCGCGTTCGACCGCGGCCTTCGCATCGGCGACCATCAAGCCGGCGGCGTAGGCCGAAGTGCCATGGACGGCATAGGATGCGCCGGCAAAGCCCTTCTGCTCGGTATTGACGACGAGATTGATGCCCCCTTGGCGAAAGACGGCAACACTCTTGGTCTTGTGCCTCGAAACCTTCCGGAAACCGAGGCTTGCAATCAGCGTTTCGAGCTGCGGCGCTTCGTCCTCGTCGACCGTGAACTCGACGAAGGCGACGCCTTCGACGGAGGCACGCGGCGGCATCGCAGGGACGGGCAAGGAACTCTCCGGGTCCTGCTGTTTCACCTGATCGCCGAGATAGATCAACGAGCGCCTGCCATCGACTGCGATTGCAGCGGGCGAGCCGCCGCGGAACTGGTCGTTGAAAATTTCCAGCGACAGATATCCGTCATATCCGGTCGCCGCGACCGCCTTCATGAAATCGAGGACCGGGAGGTCGCCCTCGCCCGGCATGTTGCGGAAATGCCTACTCCAGAAAAGCAGATCCATGTCGATCAGAGGCGCGTCGGCTAGCTGGATGATGAAGATCTTTTCCTTCGGGATCGAGCGGATCGAATTGACGTCGATCTTGCGCGACAGCGTATGGAAGCTGTCGAGGATCAGGCCGATATTGGGGTGGTCCGCGCGGCGCACGATCTCCCAGGCATCGCGGTGATCGTGAATGTGCCTCCCCCAGGCCAGCGCCTCGTAGCCCACCTTGAGGCCGCGCTTTGCCGCGCGCTCGCCAAGCTCATGAAAGTCGACTGCTGCCCGGTCGAGGCCGCCGAGCGATGCCGGCGACACGTTGGAGCAGACGAGCACCAGATCCGTCCCCATTTCCTGCATGACGTCGAACTTGCGCTCGGCGCGGTCGAATGTGCGGCTACGGAGCGGCTCCGGCATGCCTTCGAAATCCCGGAAGGGCTGGAAGAGTGTGATCTCCATGCCGAGATCGCGCACCATCTTGCCCACCTGACGCGGGCTCTCGTCGAAGATGAGGAAGTCGTTTTCGAATATTTCGACGCCATCGAAACCGGCTTTCGCGATCGCTTCCAGCTTGTCTCGGAGGTCGCCGCTTAACGATACAGTCGCTATAGACGTCTTCATCGGCCTGCTCCTTGCGGTGTCGAATGGAAGGTCATTCGGTCATGGCTTTGAAATGCGAAAGCATCCGGGCTGCATCCGGCGTTCGCCCGGTTAAGAGACGGAAGGCGCCAACCGCTTGGAAGACCGCCATGCCGCCGCCATCGAGCGTCCGGCAGCCGCGTTTCCTGGCTTGCTGCAGCAGTTCGGTCTCCAAGGGGAAGTAGACGATCTCGGCGACCCAATGCCGTTCCTCAAGCAGCTCCGGCGGCAAAGGCATGCCCGGATATTTCGCCATCCCAGTTGGCGTTGCGTGTGTGAGGCCGGATGCCTGCCGCATCGCCGATGCCAAGTCCATTCCGGCCGTGATGGCAGCAGCGGGAAAGCGCTGCGACATCGCTTCGGTCAGGGTGACGGCACGTTCCGGTTCTCGATCGAAGACTGTCAATCTCTGTATGCCGAGCGAGAGCATCGCATAGGCGGTCGCAACGCCTGCGCCGCCAGCACCAAGCTGAACGGCCGAAGAGAGATCGGCGTCCGGTAATCCGCGGCGAAAGCTTTCGGCAAAGCCCCACCAATCGGTGTTGTGGCCATATCGCCGTCCGTCTTTGAAGACGACCGTATTGACGGCCCCGAGCGCTCGCGCCTCGGCCGATAGCTCGTCGAGATAGGGGATGATGACCTGCTTGCAGGGATGGGTGATGTTGAGGCCTGCAAAACCCTGTGCTTCGGCTTCGGCTAGAAGCCTCGGCAGGTCGGCTGGTGCGGCGCCGATCTGATTGAGGTCGATCAGTTCGTATTCATAGTTCAGACCCTGCGCAGCACCCTCCTCCATATGCATGGCAGGCGTCAGCGAAGCCTGGATCCCGGCACCGATCAATCCGGCCCTCAGTGGTCTTATGAGTGTCTCGGGCATCCGTCTTTTCCGTGATTTCCAGTGACAGGAGAACGGACCCGCTGTTTCGGGCGGGCCCGGTCCTTGCTTATTGTCCGCGCGCGGTGTGGAGCTCCTTCATGAGCTGGGCGACGGTGTCTGTGCCGATCTGGGCGCTGAATTTGTCGATCAACGGCTTGACGGCTTCGCGCAGCTTCTGCGTTTCCTCAGGGCTCAGTTCGCTGACTTCCATTCCGGTCTTCTTGATCTCGTCGATCGCCTTGGCGTCCATCTCGCGCGAGACCTTGCGCTGATAGTCGCGGGCTTCCGTTGCCGCGGATTGGAAGAGGGCCTTCTCCTCGTCATTCAATCCGTCCCAGAATTTCTTGCTGATGAGGACGATCTGCGGATTGTACTGGTGACGGGTCACCGTCATGTACTTCTGCACTTCGAAGAACTTGGCATTGATGATGTTCGCGGCTGGATTTTCCTGGCCGTCGACAGTGCCCGTCTCAAGCGCCGTATAGAGTTCGGTGTAAGGCAAGGGCACGGCATTGGCGCCGAGGCTGTTGAAGAGCTCGATCGGGATCGGCGACTGGATCGTGCGGATCTTCAGGCCCTTGATATCCTCGAGCTTGGTGACCGCGTGGCGGTTGTTCGTAAGGTTGCGGAAACCGAGCTCCCAATAGGCAAGTCCGACGAGGCCGGTATCCGGCAGAAGCTTCATCAGGCCGGAGCCGAACGGTCCGTCCATCACCTTGTCTGCTTCCTCGCCGCTATTGAAGAGGAAGGGCAGGTCGACGGCGCCGAACGGCTTGACATTGCTTGCGAGAATGCCGGCATTGAGCACGGTCATTTCGATCACGCCGCCCTGCAGCGCTGAAACGGTCTGTACATCCCCGCCAAGCACGCCGCCCGGAAAGAGCTTGACCTCGATCTTGCCGCCGCTCTTCTCCTTCAAGAGCTCGGCAAACTTCTCCATGCCCATGACCTGGGGATGGCCCTTGTTGTTCGCCGAGGCGAATTTCAGCTGGTGTCCGCGGATTTCGGCGATCGCGGGGCCGGTTGCCAGCAGGGCGATCGGCAATGCCAATCCCAACGCCAGCTTCGTCAATTTATTCAGCATGTTTTCCTCCCAGGTTGTGGCCGGCACTCCCTCCGGCCGCGTTGAAATTCCATCGCCGTTGCCGGCGAAGCTAAGATCAGTGCCCGAACCAGGAAACCGGAACGGTCACCAGTTGCGGAAACAGGACGAGCAGAAGCAGGACGATCAGTTCTGCGATGAGGAAGGGCATGACACCCTTCATCAGCTGCTCCATCGAAAGCTTAGAAACGCCGCAGATGACGTTGAGCACGGTGCCGACCGGCGGCGTGATCAGGCCGATCGAATTGTTGATGATGAAGAGCACGCCAAAGTAAACAGGATCGATTCCCGCCTGTTTGATGATCGGCATGAGCACCGGCGTCATGATGAGGATGGTCGGTGTCATGTCCATCGCCGTGCCGACGGCAACGACGAGGACCATGATCGCGAGCAAAAGCAGCGTTTGATTATCCATCAAGGGCTCGACCATAGCGGCAAGGTCGCCGGGAACGTCCGCAACCGTGATCAGCCAGGCGGAAACGGCAGCGCAAGCAACCAGGAACATGACGATCGCGGTGATCTTCGCCGCCGACACGAAGACGTGGAAGACCTTTGCAGGCGGCAGCTCGCGGTAGACGACCATCGACACGAAGAGCGAATAGACGGCGGCGACAACGCCCGCTTCAGTCGGTGTGAAGACGCCGAACTTCAAGCCGACGATGATGATGAGCGGCAGCGCAAGCGCCCAGATGCTCTCGACGAATGCCTTCATCCGCACCGCGCCGCTTGCTTTCGGCGGAAGCTGGAACTGTTCCTTGCGCGCAACGATGAGCCAAGTGATACAGAGCGCTGCGCCGATCATAAGGCCAGGAAAGATGCCGGCCAGGAAGAGTTTCGTGATCGAGACACCGCCCACGACACCGTAAAGAATGAAGCCGATCGACGGCGGAATGATCGGGCCGATGATCGAGGCCGACGCGAGCAGGCCGCCGGCGCGCGCCGGGTCATGGCCGGATTTCAACATCATCGGCAGAAGCAGTGCGCCGAGCGCCGCGGCATCGGCAACCGCCGAGCCGGAGAGGCTTGCCATGACGCAGGCGGCGAAGATCGCGACGAAACCGAGGCCGCCGCGAATATGGCCGACCATCACCATCGCCAGGTTGATGATACGCCGGGAGAGACCGCCTGCATTCATCACCTCGCCTGCCAGCATGAAGAACGGCACCGCCATCAGTGGAAAGCTGTCGGCGCCGTTGAGCACATTCTGGGCCACGATTTGCGGATCGAACATGCCAAGATACATCATCAGCGCGACGCCGCTGATGATGAGGGCAAAGGCGATCGGCACACCAAGCACCATGGGTCCGAGAAGCGCGCCGAGGAAGATGGATACAGTCATTGTCGGCCCCTCAATGCTTTGTCACGAGATTGGCAAGTGGCGGATCGGCATGATCCTCGAGTGCGACTTGCTCCTCGCTGTCGCGGACAAGCTCGACCGTCGTGATATCGATACGGCCGGTAGCGATCGCGAAAGCATCCCACAGGAGTATGAGAAATGCCGGAATGCCGAACGCCAGCCCGGCGCCGTAGAAGAACGCCATGGAAATGCCGGTCGCAGGCGCTGCCACATGCACATTGATCAGCGTTTGCGTCCAGCTGCCGCTGATCAAGAGCCAGGTCGCCAGCAGCATCAGCGCGTGGCCGGCAAGAGCCGCCATCTTGGCGCCGACGGGTGGCAGACGTCGAAGCACTGAGTCAACGCCGAGATGGCCATGCTCGCGCATCGCGACAACAGCGCCGAGGAAGGTCAGCCAGACAAAGAACATCCGCGACAATTCTTCGGAGGACGTGATGCCCTGATTGAAGGCATAGCGAAGGACGACATTGCCGAAGACGAGCACGACCATGCCTGCCAACAGCAGCGCGATCGTCACCTTCAACACGAGAAAATAGAAATCGATGATGCGGGTCATTCGCTCCTCCCAAAGCGTAAGCCACCGATCGAGTGGCCCTTTTGGTCGTCCGTCAGGCATGCGGAACATGTTCTGACGAGATCTCGCCGACGTCCCTCCTCCAGGTCCGTAGTCTTGCTACAAAAATGTACTAACTAGTTCGAATGTCAAGCCGCAGTCTATTGAAACCGGCGTGCAAGGTGAATATGACTTGGGTTCTCGGGCACGGATGCGATAGCACAACCGCGCCCACAGCTGCCGCTTTGACTATTTGAAACAGCGGTTTAGGGAGCATAGTCGCAAGAGATGGCGGAGCGGGCCGAAAACGGACGAAAGAACGATCCAGAGCGGACACAGGCGGATATCCTCGTCGTCGCGACGAAGGAGTTCGCGACCCATGGCCTTGCCGGCGCGCGCGTCGACGCGATCGCGGAGAAGACCCGCACTTCAAAGCGGATGATCTATTATTATTTCGGCAGCAAGGAGGGTCTCTATCTCGCCGTGCTGGAGCAGTCCTACCGCAAGATCCGGTCGCTGGAAGCCGATCTTCAGCTTTCGAACCTTGAGCCGGAAGCAGCACTACGCACGCTGATCGCAACGACCTTCGATCACGATGAGGCCAACCCGGATTTCGTCCGGCTGGTAAGTATTGAGAATATTCACCACGCGGCGCATATGCTGCGCTCGGAGGCCATCCGCGACCTCAACGTCTCGGTCATAGAGACGATCGCCGGCATCCTAGACCGCGGTTTCGAACAGGGCGTTTTTCGCCGGAAGGCCGATCCGATCGACGTCCACATGATGATCAGCGCCTTCTGCTTCTTCCGCGTCTCGAACCGCTATACCTTCGGCACGATTTTCAGGCGTGATCTCTCCGAAAGCGAAACGGTCGACCGACACCGCGGAATGATCGCGGATGCCGTCGTCAGCTATCTCAAGTCCTGCCCGTCTCCTGCATAGGCTCTGAAAGAGCAGCCATACCGCGGGTGTCCATGTGCAGCGCTGGCTGGCAGCGGCACAGTTAACCTGCTCGCCATCAGGCCGCGGCGACAGTGTCTTTCCGTAACGCCGCGGTCTTTGATATGCTCGAGCGAGCTTCCCATTAGACAAAAATAGGGCGCTCGACCCTTGCGGGGAGCGCCCTATCACACCCGGACAACCGCGCACGACAGACAAGCTGCTGCGACAAAGCGGTCATCGAAACGGGTAGTAGGCAACAGATGATAATTGCTTGTCGGAAATTCAAGCCCTACCCATCCAGTCAGCGCTCACGGCTCATCAACCCGCTCGAGTTTGAAGAAATAAATCCGATCGTCTCCCTGGATCGTCATCGCTCCTATGATTTTTCGATCATCCATCTTGCGGAAGTGGTCGATAATGGGCTGATCGTCATAGATCATCGCGGCACTCGCGACGCCTTGGAACGACATTGTTTTCAGGGAAGCCACCGGGCCTTTGGCACGAAGTTTGCGCTGAAGATACGAAAACAGTTTGCGCGCGGCTCGCGTTTTCCCCACTTTGCGGATACGCAGAGCCAGCCGGAGCGGTATCCTTGCCGGATCAATAGGAATCAGCTCCCGCTCCCCGAAGCGAAACAAAAGCGCATCCGCGCGCAAATCCGGCGTGAACCGCTTGCCGAACCAGCCGAGATTTTCTAGCACGCCGTCGAAGGGATGGTCGGACGGAATGCCCCGACCGGTCCATAGCCCGATCATCTCGCGCGGCTCGATCGGCGGCAAGCGTTGAAATTCATCAAGCGCGTTCCGCATCTGCTGCTCACTCAATCCGGACGCTCCTCTCCCGGCGACGTTGGGCACGATCTACGCTGTATCGTCGCGCTCCTCTTCCCGGCGCTGCTTGGTGCGTCGTTTTGATCTGGCCTTTCGCCGAGCCGTCCGCAATTCCTCCAGGTCCGGGAGCCACCAGCCGCGTGCGATCTCCTCATCTCCGGGTGGCGTTCGTGCGGGCCACGTTGTCACCAGCTCTTCCAGCGAACCCGGTCGCGATGATACCCAGACATACTGTACGCGCTCTGTTGCAGGAAAATAGAACGTGCTGACAGTCACCGGATCTGCCAACTCGCCGTCCGTGCCGGTGAAGATAACCACACCAGCATGCGTGCCGATCGCGCGCTCGAACGGCGGGAGATCTTCAGCAGGCACAGGATACCGTTTTCGCCGGCGCTCCCTCAGTTTCGCCTTCCATGCCTCCGCTTCATCCGTGCCCTTCATCGCCTCACGACGCGCTTTCTTCACCTCGGGTTCGTTACGCTCAGCCGCCGCTTCAATCGCTGACCACCGTCGGCGCAGTTCGTCGAACGCTCGATAAGGCACTGTCCAAAGTCGGCGATCCGCGTCCCAGCGCGCAAAGGGGATCTCTCGAATTTCATTCACGACACTGCGCGAGTATGGCGTCCTGACCTGAAAGGCCGAAGGCGCTGCTTCGAGATAGCGGCTTTCGATCGGATCGAATG
>NZ_FWER01000089.1 GCF_900169785.1 Rhizobium sullae | reverse complement strand
GAGCCAGTCACCATCGCCGAGCCGACTGGAAAGGCTGCCCAGTCGTTTCCGGATGCTGTCCTCGAGGAAACGAAGGCGTTGCGCGTACCAAGGCTCGTCACGCTCGAGGATATTGGCGAGGGCGCGGTCGAAGATCGGCGGCTCCAGCGTGTCGAGCGCGGCAAACATCCATGTGATCGCGCGCGCCCGGGCATTCGCATCGTCTGGCAACAGGCCGGCATGGCGCTCAGCGATATGGAGCACGATCGCCCCCGACTCGAACAGGGCGAGGTCGCCTTCTTCGTAGGTTGGAATCTGCCCGAAAGGTTGAAGCGCGAGATGCGCGGGTTCCTTCATCGCTTTGAACGAAATAAGACGAACCTCGTAAGGCTGGCCTACTTCTTCGAGCGCCCAGCGAACGCGCATGTCACGCGCCAGACCATTGCCGCGATCGGGCGACCGTTCAAAGGCGGTAATCGTGATCGTCATTTCTGTTCTCCGTAGCTTGTCTATCTTGAAGACGACTGGCAAAACGAAATTCCGACACTCCATGTCTGCGATCGTCGCTTCATCCGATGAATTTCTCCAGTTTGTATTGTCGCAGATCGTGGAAAGGGATGCGGTCCTAGTTGCTAAGCAACTGCAGGCTTTTCTGGAGATTTTCTGGCGCGGATGTGCGAAAGTCGCAGAACGGCACGCAAACAGGGCGGCAACATGTCGGTTTCTCAATCCAGAATTTGCAAGGGCTGCTGGGAGCAGATGCGTCTGCCGGTGCCTCTGCGCGGACCGGCTTCCATTCCCTTCCGTGCCTTCGGCATCCGCCCGAGCCGGATGAACCCGAACACCTGCACGGTTTGCGAACTCATGTTCACGCGCGTCATGAAAGCCCGCAAGATCACGGTGGATGTGTCCGTGCTTTTCGCAGACCTGAGAGGCTATACGACGCTTTCGCAGTCGCTTTCGGCCGATGCCGTCTCGTCGCTGCTGGATGATTTCTACGATGAATGTGCCACAGCCATTTGGGAATACGACGGCCTTCTCAACAAGACGGTCGGGGACGCCATCATGGCAATATTCAACTTTCCGATCCGCCGCCAGGACCACGCCGAACGCGCCGTGCGCGCCGCGCGGGAGATTCAGCGCCGCTGCCGGTTGCGTCGTGAACGTCACGTGGCTGAAGGCGCTGGCCTGGACGGAAGCGAACTCGGCATCGGTATCGGCATCGATTCGGGCGATGCCAGCTTCGGAGAGTTCGGCCGATCGCATCGCGACCTCACTGCGATTGGAACGGTTGTGAATACTGCCGCTCGCGCGCAGTCGGTTGCTGACGCCGGACGGATTCTCGTCACCAAGGCCGTTTGCGAACGGGCGCAGAGCCAAACGGCTGAAAGCGAAGGCCGGGCATACCACCTGAAGGGCTTTGAGACGCCGATTGAGCTTTACTCGATCTGAGCACCGTCGATGTCGGGTCGTTTGAATGCCGCGCATTTAAGGGCCGGGACCGTGACGCGCTTAGCCGGCCTTCCGTTTCCGAGGCATCTTTTTGCGCTACAGATAGCCAAGCCTCCTTTGGCGAGCCTCCGCGGGACGCAGCCTCGTTATCAAGCGGCTCGCTCAGCCCCTCGATCGGCGGCAGCGGTTCGCATTCCTCGCAAACGCAACGGAACGGCTTGATTGCTGCTGCTCTCATGCGGCACGCAGCGCCCAGCTTGCGAAGGGGTCCGGCAGGTTTCGCCATTTCTCGGGCGTGAAGTTCTCCGATCTGATCAGACAGGCATCGAGTTCGCTTCGGATCCAGTCCTCGTCCATCGGATCGGCGCCGATGAAGACGAGCTCCTGCCTGCGGTCGCCCCAGACGGGGTCGAGATAGGGGCCGATCGCCTTCTCAAAACCCGGTTCGCGCGGCCACTGCTCCTTCGGAACGGCTGACCACCAAAGCCCCATTTTGCCGGTCCTGACGATCGCGCCCGCCTGGCTGATCTCCCCGACATAATGAGGCCGCGTCGCCAGCCAGAAGAAGCCTTTTGCGCGGATGACGCCCGGCCATGTCCGGTCGAGAAAGGCCTGCAGCTTCATCGGGTCGAACGGCCGCCTTTCGCGATAGACGAAAGAGGTGATGCCATATTCCTCGGTTTCCGGCACATGGTCCTTGAAGCCGTGCAACTCCTTGTACCAGAGCGGATGGGTTTCGGCCTTGTCGATATCGAAACGGCCGGTTCCCAGCACATCCTTCAACGGAACGCGGCCGAAATCTGTCTCGATCAGCTTCGCATCTGGATTGAGCCCGGCGACGATCTTGCGTGCCGCTTCGCGCTGTTCAAGCGTTGCCGTTTCGACCTTGTTCAGCACGACGATATCGGCAAATTCGATCTGTTCGACAAGCAGATCGACGATGGTGCGGTTGTCGCCGTCGCCCGCCGTCTCGCCGCGGTCGGCGAGGAAATCGGTGGAGGCATAGTCAGCCAGGAGATTGGCGGCGTCGACCACCGTCACCATCGTGTCGAGCCGGGCGACATCCGAAAGGCTTGCACCATCCTCGTCGCGGAATTCGAAGGTGGTCGCGACGGGCAGGGGCTCGGCAATCCCGGTCGATTCGATGAGCAGGTAGTCGAACCGTCCTTGGCCGGCAAGCTGCCTGACCTCCTTCAGGAGATCGTCGCGCAGGGTGCAGCAGATGCAACCGTTGGTCATTTCGACAAGCTGCTCTTCGGTGCGCGAGAGGTTCGCTCCGCCGTCCCGCACCAGCGCTGCGTCGATATTCACCTCGCTCATGTCGTTGACGATTACCGCAACGCGCAGGCCTTCGCGGTTGCCGAGCACATGGTTGAGCAGCGTCGTCTTTCCCGCTCCGAGGAAGCCGGACAGCACTGTGACGGGAAGTCTCTTATCCATCGTTTTCTCCATAGAAATGGTATAACATTACATCGCGATATCTGAAAAAGGCGAGCCGAGGCCCGCCCGTTTGGTCTCAGCTTTCACGCGAAAGGCAATCCTTCATGCTGTTGGCGATGCCGCGCATCAGCGTAAAATAGAGATCGGGACCGGCCTCCAGCGTTGCCGCTTCCGGGTCGAGAACGCCGGCTTTCGCATCGGTGCCCTCGATGACGACATTGACCAGGCGTGGCTCGAACTGCGGCTCGGCGAAGACGCAGGTGGCGCCGAGATCGCCGACCTTCTTGTGAATCTCCGAAATGCGCTCGGCGCCGGGCATCGTTTCCGGGCTGACCGTGATCGAGCCGGCAACACGGACGGCATAGCGGTGCTCGAAATACTGGTAGGCGTCGTGGAAGACGATGAAGGGCTTGTCCTTCACGGGCGCCACGATGCCGGTAATTTCCTTGTCGAGCGCATCGATCTTCTCGTCGAGCGCCTTGGCATTGGCCTGGTAGGTTAGCGCATTGGCGGGATCGGCCGCCACCAGCGTCGTGGTGATTTCAGCGGCCAGGGCCTTTGCATTCATTGGGTTGAGCCAGAGATGCGTATCGAATTCGCCGTGACCGTCATCATGCTCGCCTTCCGCATGCGCATCGTGATCGTGCCCCGCCTCCTCGTGGCCGGCCTCTTCGTGCTCGTGTCCGGCTTCCGCCTCGTCGCCGTCATCATGCGGTTCGAACGCGCCGCCTTCACGGAACTTCAGCTTCACGAGCCCGGGTGCATCCTCCAGTTCGGCGATGGTGGCACCGGAGCCCAGCGATTCCAGCGGCTTTTCGAGAAAGGCTTCGAGGCCGGGACCGACCCAGAAGATCACCTTGGCATTCTGCAGCGCGCTCGCATCCGACGGCTTGAGATTATAGGTATGCGGGGAGGCTGCGCCATCGACGATCAGTTCCGGCGTGCCGGCGCCCTGCATGATTGCCGAAACCAGCGAATGGATTGGCTTGATCGAGGTCACGACGGCCGGCGCATCAGCCGCCTTGGATGCCCCGGCCAGCAGGATTGCCGGGATCGCGAGGGAAAGGCCCAGTTTCATGTTCATGCTCCGCTTGAATTGCAGTTGTAATGTTATTACATCAATTGCGTAATGCTATAACGTGTGCGATAGCAGGACGCAACAGCACTGTCGGAAAAATGATGTTATCTCCCGCAAACCCTGCCTCAAAGCCGCTGGTTTCCCTTCACAATGTGGGCGTCCGGCGCGACGGCCGCTGGCTCGTTCGCGGTGTGGACTTTTCGATTTCACCCGGCGAGATCGTGACGCTGATCGGTCCGAACGGATCCGGAAAATCGACGAGTGCGAAGGCGGCGATCGGCGTGCTGAAGCCCGACGAGGGCAGGGTGGAGCGCGCAAGCGGCCTCAAAGTCGGCTACGTGCCACAGAAGCTTGCGATCGACTGGACGCTGCCGCTTACCGTCCGGCGCCTCATGACGCTGACTGGCCCGCTTTCCGAACGCGAGATGATGGCAGCCCTCGAAGCCGCCGGCATGGCTCATATGCCGGATGCCGAGGTGCAGCACCTTTCCGGCGGCGAGTTCCAGCGGGCGCTTATGGCGCGCGCCTTTGCTCGCAAACCCGATCTGCTGGTGCTCGACGAACCGGTGCAGGGCGTTGATTTCTCCGGCGAGCTTGCGCTTTACGATCTCATCAAGCAGATCCGCAACTCCACAGGCTGCGGCATCCTTCTGATCTCGCACGACCTGCACGTCGTCATGGCAGAGACCGACACGGTCATCTGCCTCAACGGCCATGTCTGCTGCCGCGGCACGCCGGAGACGGTCAGCCAGAGCCCGGAATATGTGCGTCTCTTCGGCAGCCGCGCGGCAAAGACGCTCGCCGTCTACAGCCACCACCATGACCATACGCACCTGCCGGACGGCCGCGTGCTGCATTCGGATGGTTCGGTGACCGATCACTGCTACCCCGAGGACGGCCACCACCACGATCACGACGATCCGGAGCACAGCCACCATCATCATGCGGGAGAGCGTCATGCTTGACGATTTCTTCGTCCGCGCGATCCTCGCCGGCGTTGGCCTGGCGCTGACCACCGGGCCGCTCGGCTGCTTCATCATCTGGCGGCGCATGGCCTATTTCGGCGATACGATCGCCCATTCGGCACTGCTCGGCGTCGCACTGTCGCTGCTCTTCGAGTTCAACCTGACGCTGGCGGTCTTCGCCGTCGCGGCAACAGTCTCGGTCCTGCTGCTCTTCTTGCAGAAGCGTCAGGCGCTGTCTGCCGACGCTCTACTCGGCATCCTGTCGCATGCCACGCTCGCGATCGGCCTCGTGATGGTCGCCTTCATGAGCTGGGTGCGGATCGATCTCATCGCCTTCCTCTTCGGCGATATCCTTGCCGTCTCGAAGACCGACATCGCGCTGATTTGGGGCGGCGGCCTCTTCGTCGTTGCGGCGATCGCCTGGCTGTGGCGGCCGCTGCTGGCCTCGACCGTCAATCCGGAACTCGCCGAGGCCGAGGGGCTGCAGCCGGAGCGGGCGCGGCTCTTCTTCATGCTCCTGATGGCGGTCGTCATCGCCATCGCCATGAAGATCGTCGGCATCATGCTGATCACCTCGCTGCTAATCATCCCGGCTGCCGCGGCCCGCCGTTTCTCACCGACCCCCGAGATCATGGCCGTTCTCGCATCGCTGATCGGCGCAGTCGCCGTCGTCGGCGGCCTGTTCGGTTCGCTCACCTACGACACGCCATCAGGCCCGTCGATCGTTGTTGCCGCACTCATACTCTTCATCCTCAGCCTGCTGCCGCGGCTGGGGCGCAAAGAACCGCAAGGACAAGGCTCATGAACGCACCGCAACTGACCAAGAACCAGGCGCTGGTCTTCGATGTGCTGGAAAAGGCCGACGGGCCGCTCAGCGCCTATACGATCCTCGACAAGCTGCGCGACCACGGTTTCCGCGCGCCGCTGCAGGTCTATCGGGCGCTGGAGAAGCTGCTCGAATATGGCGTCGTGCACCGGCTGGAGAGCATCAATTCTTTCGTCGTCTGCGCCCATCCGAACGAGAACTGCCACAGCCACGGCTCCGTTGCCTTCGCCATCTGCGAAAGCTGCGGCCAAGTCATGGAATTCCACGACCACGAGGTCGATCACCGGCTGATGGACTGGACGCGCGGCAAGAAGTTCAAGGCCGAGAAGACGACGATCGAAATCCG
Source organism: Rhizobium sullae (assembly GCF_900169785.1). GTDB lineage: Bacteria > Pseudomonadota > Alphaproteobacteria > Rhizobiales > Rhizobiaceae > Rhizobium > Rhizobium sullae. The sequence continues at coordinate 8,560 of NZ_FWER01000089.1, read as the reverse complement.
CGGCCTCTGCGAGCGCTGCGCCGCCTAGCGCAATTCCAGGGGAGCTAGAGCCTTTCATGTTTTGACGGAAGCGTAGCCTGCGTTTGTGAAATAGTTTGCGCATTCGTCTGGCTCGATGGTGCCGGCGAGGTATCCGAGATGGCGCCAGGTGTCCTCGACGGTTTGCTTTTGGGCCTGACGCATCCAGTGCTTGATCTTGGCGAAGGCCTGCTCGATCGGATTGAGGTCGGGGGAGTATTTCGGCAGGAACCATAGTCTGGCGCCGGCCGCCCTGATGGCATGGCGGACGGCCTTGGCTTTGTGGGAGCCGAGATTGTCGAGGATAACGATGTCGCCAGGCTTGAGGGTCGGGATCAACTGTTGGCGAACATAAGCGTCGAAGCACTCGCCATTGATTGGGCCATCGAAGACGCAGGGCGCAGTCAGCCGGTCGCAGCGCAAGGCGCCGAGGAAGGTGAGCGTGCGCCAGCGCCCATGCGGGGCAAAGCCGCGCAGCCTCTTGCCCCTCGGCCCCCAGCCACGTAACGGCGCCATGTTGGTGCGGATCCAAGTTTCGTCGATAAAGACGAGCCGCTTCGGATCGAAGCGGCCTTGCCAAGCTTTCCAGCGGGCTCTGCGCCGGGCAATGTCGGCACGGCCCTGCTCAAGGGCGAATAGCGTTTTTTTTGAAGCTCAGGCCTTCACGGCGCATGAACTGCCAGATGGCATTGTGGGAAACGGTCACACCGCGGGCGGCCAGCTCGTCCTTCAGCCGATGCAGCGTCAGGTGCGAGGTCTGATCGATACGCTCGATAATGAAGGCACGATGCGGCTCCAGCACCCGCCGGCGATGGCCGCCCATCTTGCCGGGCGAGACGCTGCCGGTTGCCCGATGGCGCTGCGACCACTTCACCACAGAGGAGACGGCAATGTCGAACCGCGCCGCCACCACTCGGCAGCTCTGACCGGCCGCAACTGCAGCCACTACGCGTTCACGAAGATCATTCGAATAGGGTCGCGTCATGGATGCTGGCCTCCATTCCAGCATCCATGATGAATCACAATTCTGCTGATTTGGGAATCCCGCCACGATTCCGAAAAGCAATGAACCGCTCTAGTCGATCCGCTTGAGGTCGCGGGCAAAACGCTGCCAGTTGGCGACGTATTTTTCGGCCGAGCGCTTCAGTCCATCGATTGCCTTTTCGTCCAGCGTCCGGATCGCGCGGGCAGGCGCGCCGACGATCAGCGAGCCATCCGGAAATTCCTTGCCTTCCGTCACCAGCGCATTGGCGCCGACGAGGCAGTTGCTGCCGATCCTTGCACCGTTGAGCACGGTTGCCCCCATGCCGATCAACGAATTGTTGCCGATGGTGCAGCCGTGGACGATCGCATGGTGGCCGATCGTGCAGCCTTCGCCGATCGTCACCGGAAAGCCCGGATCGGTATGCAGCATGGCGCCCTCCTGAATATTGGTGTTCCTGCCGACGGTGACCGGCTCGTTGTCCCCGCGCAGCACCGCGCCGAACCAGATGCCGACGCCTTCGCCGAGCTCCGTCTGCCCGATCACCTGCGCATCCGGCGCAATCCAGTAGAGCCCGCTCGCCGGCAGTTTCGGCGACAATCCTCCAAGTGCGTAGACGGGCACGGCGACCTCCTCAGGCGACGGTGACGGTTAGTGTTGCAATCCCGTCGATGCCGCATTCGACGCGGTCGCCTCTCTTGACGGCGCCGACACCTGCCGGCGTGCCGGTCATGATGACATCGCCGGGCGCCAGGATGAACAGCTTGGAAAGCTCGGCAATGATCTCCGGCATCTTCCAGATCATCTGGCTGAGGTCGCCGTCCTGAACGCGCTTGTCATTATGGTCGAGCCAGATGCGGCCCGCCTCCGGATGGCCGAGGCGGCTTGCGGGCACGATTGCCGAAACGGGGGCCGAATATTCGAACGCCTTCGCCGCTTCCCAGGGGCGGCCGAGCTTCTTTGCCTCGGCCTGCAGATCACGGCGGGTGAAATCGATGCCGGCGGCATAGCCGTAGATGCAGTCGAGCGCCTTTTCGAGGGGAATGTTTGCGCCCCCGGATTTCAGCGCGATCACGCATTCGGCCTCGTAATGAACATCGTTCGACAGCGGCGGATAGGGAAACGGCTTGCCGGGCGGCAGCAGGTTGTCGGCGTTCTTCTGGAAGAAAAACGGCGGCTCGCGGCTCGGATCATGCCCCATCTCGATCGCATGGTCGGCATAATTGCGCCCGACGCAATAGACCCGGCGCACCGGAAAAAGCTCGTTGCTGCCCTCGATGGGAAGCAGGACTTGCTGCGGAAGAGGGATGACGGTGGCGGGATCTGCTGTGGACATGAAAATGCTCTTGTTGTTATCGAGTCCCGCGATCTTAAACGGAAAATCGCAGCCGGGGAAAGCGCAACGGGACGATTATCCTTCCGTGCCCGAGACATCGCCGCAAACGATCGCATAATAGGCCGCAAGTTCGGGGATCATCTGCGGCATCGTCTCAAAAACGGGATCATCCGGCGAAAGCTTGCCAGCATATTTCATTTCCACGAAGGCCCGATGTGCTGCCAGCGCCGCGGCATCCGCATGATGCAGCACTGTGAAGACCGGGGTGGAAAGGGTCTTGCCCTTGACCAAGACACGGTCCAGCTCGGCGATAGTATAGGTGCCCTCCACAAGCCTTGCCGTCTCTTCGCCGAGAAGCAAAGCAACCCCGTAGTTCTTCGAGGCACCTTCCAGCCGCGACGCGAGATTGACCGCGTCCCCGAGGCAGGAATAGTCGAAACGCCTGTTCGAACCCATGTTGCCGACGACGCATTCGCCGGTATTGATGCCGACGCCCATTTTCAGCGTATGCAGCGGCGTTCCGTTTATCCGGGACTCTTTCTCGAGTTGCCTGTTCAGGACCGCGATCGCCTCCTGCATCGCGAGTGCGGAGGCGACGGCATGCAGGGCATGGTCCGGGTCGTCGAGCGGCGCGTTCCAGAAAGCCATGATGCAGTCGCCCATATATTTATCGATCGTCCCGCCGTGATCCATCACAACATCAGAAAGCGGCGTCAGCAGGCGATTGATGAGTCTTGTCAGCTGCTCCGGATCGTCCTTCAGCGTCTCGGCGATCGTCGTGAAACCACGCACGTCCGAAAACAGGACGGAAAGGGTGCGCCGCTCGCCGCCGAGCTTCAGCTGCGAAGGGTCCACCGAAAGCCGCTTGACAAGATCGGGCGAGATGTATTGCGAGAAAGCGAGAGTGATCTGCTTCTTCTTGCGGCGCTCCTCGGCAAAATCGAACACGCCTTGTCCGAAGGCGACCGAGACGAAGGCTACGGTCGGACCGAGCGGCGCGACGAACAGATTGCCGAAACGGATGCCGGCATAGCTCAGCGCCACAGCCACGCCGATGAACACAACTGCAGCGGCAAATGTCGGCCAGCCCGTGGATTTCCAGACGGTCGCGGCAGCGAGGATGGCGGCAATCAGGATGGCGAAGGCAACCACCGGAAAGCGCGCCAGCTCGATCGCATAGCCATGCACGATATTGTCGTAAATCGTCGCCTGTATTTCGACGCCGGCGACCAGTCTGCCGGTATGGACCGTGTAAGGCGTTGCAAAGGCATCGGCGCCGCCTTTGTCGATTTCCGGCGCGTTCTGCAGGCTGAGCCCGACAAGCACCACGCGGTCCTTGAAGAAATCCTGCGGCAGAAAGTTTCCTGGGTCCAGCGCCTGATAATAGGAGACCGTCGGATAACTGCGCGATGGTCCGAAAGACTGAATCAGTGCATTGGCGGGCAGGCGGCGCGGGGCTCTCCCGGCTGCCTGCGCAAGGGTGATGGCAAAGCCGTCCTGATAGGAGGGGATATTGCGAAAGACACCGTCGCCGCCAAGGTTGATCGAGGCGATGCCCGTTCTCGCGCCAGCCGCAGTCAGTTGCGGCATCGGCGTGGCGCGGATCAGCTGGTCAGCCTGCGGCGTCTGGATCAGCGTTTCGTCGCCGGCCAGCACGACATCCGGGCCGACGGCCGCGGTGATGGCTGCGTCGTTTTCTCGCGAAGACTGTTCGGCCATGATGATATCAAGGCCGATCGCCTTGGCGCCGGCCGCGCGCAGTTGCCGAACCAGCCGGGCATGCAGGCTGCGCGGCCAGGGCCATTGCTCATTGATCTCAGCCAGAGACGGCTCGTCGATCGCCACGATCACCGGCGCATCCGCAGGCGGCAGCGGATCGTCGACCGTGGAGAGGTAATCGAAGCTTCGCAGTTCCAGCAGCGACCATGCGGGCAGACGCGAAAGCAGCGAAATGGCAACCAGTGTCCCCAGCACCAGCACCGCCAGCCGCACCGGCCGGCTGCTGAACGGCCAACCGGGTGGATATGCTTTATGCTTCGATCCGCCCGCCGCAATCATCAGAAGCGAACTTGAAGCGTGCCTTTGAACACGCGGCCCCAGCCGTTGAAGCCCGGGGCGACCTCAAAATCCTCATCAAGCAGATTGTATGCAGCGGCTTCGAGTGCGAACCGCTTGTCAAGCGGCTCCCACACAAGGTTTCCATCGAGCGTCCAGTAATCATCCAGGACCTCAGCGGTTTGATTGCCATGCCGCTCGCCGACATAGTTGGCTGCAAGAGTAGCTTTCACATTGGCTTCATTCACCCACGTGAGGGCAATTTGGCCGGAGTGCTTTGGAAGAAATGGCAATTCTCGACCATAACCGAAGCTTGACGGGTCCTCATCTTCGGAATCGCTGAGGGCGTATGTCCCAGCCAAGCCAAACCCATATCCCAGAGCAACGTTTGCCGTAAACGAGGCGCGATTAACGCGGGCCTTCCGCGAGTCAAAATCATCCAGCACAATAATGTCATTGACTGAGAGATCACGAAACTCCTGATGTTGGAAGTCAACGGCCGTAAACAGCCAATCATTCCATTCCGCATCCCATCGAATAGTGAACGTGTCCGCATACCCTGAAAGATCGATGCCGAATGTGTTGGGCTGCAGGCCAACGATGCCAACTGGAGCAAGGGTTGGTGTGGTGCCGTTCGTGCCCTGCCGCAAATAGCCGGCTCGCAGCCACTGGCCTTCCGCCGGCGACCATGCGATGCCTACACGAGGTTCGAAACGGTCAATATCCACCTCATCGCCCTGGTAAAAGGTGCCGAAGAGCCCGTATTCCGCCTTCAAATCCGGCGTCATCTCATGGAGGAGATCGACGTACACCTTGCCATAGCGAGTGCCGGTATGTTCCTTGAACTCACCGAGAGGGATACCAACGAATGAAATGCCCGTGGTCGTCTCTGTGTTGATCCATCCTCCTTCGGCACCATAGCGCCAGGTCAGATCATCGATTCCGTAGGTGTGATTTATCGCGGCAACGTAATTTTCCTGCTTCGTGTGTATCAGGCTTGAGAATAAACCGGGAACTAGTGGTCTCGGAACGAAAATGTTTTGATCCATCGAAGAATCAATCGACGAATAGAAGAAAGCTGAATTTAATACGTTTCGATATCCGAACGTGTGACTTAAGCCGACTCCTGCAATGGTGAATTTGTTATCAAGCCCATAGTAGAGGCCTGGCACCAGCGGCAGAAATGCTGTGGATGGAATGTCGAGATCGTATTTTGAATCTGAATGATTGACGAAAGCGACGAAACGATCGTCCGGAGTTAACGAGGCCGTCACGTAGCCATTGCCGGTGACCAGCTTGGTATCGGAATTTAAATCAAGGGTGCCATTATTGTATTCGCGTGTCGTGTCAGAGGCCTTTTCCCATTGGAAATTTGCGAAAAAGCTCACTGGTCGAGGTTCATTGGAAAAGCCCTGGATTTCGGCTTCACCCAACAATCCCCCATTTTCTTGTGTTAGCGTTGTTCCGGCGCCGATTGAACCCTCTAGGAAAGGCCGCCGAGCGAGATTTGCTGAGCGGGAACGACCTGAAAGCATATGGGGATCAAACAACAATCCTTGAATGAAGGATGAGTAGGATGATGCATTCGCGCTGTTGGTGACCACGTTCCCGCCAAAAAGAAATGAATTGGCGAGCGGATTGACACTTCCGCGAAACGTCTGATCGAAATAACTGCTGCCCGAAAAAGGATCGAAGACTGCATCACCGTAATATTGCCCCCAGGCGTCCAAACCCTGTAGGCGGAAAGCCGCATTGAGCGTCGAGCCACCGTTTTGATTGGCCCCAAGCGAAGCATAGTATCCGCCTCGCGCACGCGACCGCTTGAGGTATTCGCGGGCGCTTTTCATCGCACCGTCGGAATCATAGTCGTCGATTGCGACGGCTGCGCGGAATGCAGCGATAGAAGGATCGTTCTTGTCCAGCCGGTCGGCGTTGTCGAGCGCCTGGTTGGACGGGTCGCGGTCGCCCTTCTCGTAGTGTCCGGCGGCGAGCATCAGCTGAGCCTGCGAATAGCCCGGGTTGGCAGTCGAGGAGGCGAGCAGGTCGTCGACCGCCTTGTCCATCTCGCCCGTCTGCAGATAGTAGCGGCCGCGTGCCAGGATGGCGATGCTGAAGGCCGGATCGGCCGCCAAGGCCAGGTCGATCTCGCGCTTCGCCTCGTTCATCCGCGACTGGTCGAGATAAAGGATCGCGAGATTTGCATGGCCAACCGGATCGTCGGGATCCAGCTCGATGGACTTCTTGAGTGCGGCTTCCGCTTCGCGCGCCGCGCCGCGGGCATCCTGGAGCAGGCCGAGGTCGTTCCAGGCCATGGATGAGCCCGGCGCGACCTTGATCGCGGCATTCAGGTCCTCCAGCGCGCCATCGAGATCGCCCTCATAATCGGCGCGCATGCGGGCGCGGGCTTCCAGCCCGTTGGGGTCGGTCGGGTCGATCGAAAGCGAGCGTTCGATCGCCTCTCTCATTTGAATGCGGTCGTTGATCAGCATCGCGAGTTGTGCGCGCAAGGCAGGCAGGGTGGAATCGTTCGGATATCGCGCTTCCGCCTGCTTCATTGTCGCGATTGCTGCCGGAATATCCTCCAGGAAACCGGCCGTGTAGGCCTTCATCACGGTGGCGTAGGGGCCGGCAACATTTGCCGGCGGTTTTTCGACATGGTTCGGATCGCGCAGCGAACGCGAATAGTAGCCGCCATAGGCCGCGATGCTGCGGCGCTGCGGATCGAGCGACCGTTCGGCGCGCGAGAATAATTTCGCCGCCTCGTCGTAGCGCTTCTCGGCGCCGGCGATCAGGGCTTCGATCAGATCGGCGCGGGCGCGCTGGGCTGTGGAAAGCTTGAAGGCACGGGCATTCGCCAGCGATTCCAATGCCTTCTGCCGGCCGTCGAGCGAGAGTTGCACCTCGGCAAGCGTCAGCCAGTCTTCCGCAGTTCGGCTCTGGGATACCTTGACTTCGATGCGGCTGCGTTCGCTGCGCATCTTCTGTACCGGAAGGGGCGAGGCGGGCATGAAAGTGAAGCCGCCGCGCAGCGTCAGGTAGAACAGCATCTGTTCCCGGTCGTCGGGTGTGACGATGACGAGCTTGCGCGGCGCCTGGCCGATGGTGGCGACGGCCGCTTCGCCCTGCGCCACTTCGACGTTGCCGTGTTCGTTCTTCAGCTCTACGCGGCCTTCCAGCACGATCAATGAGGTCTGGTCGCCCTTGACCGTAAGCGTCCAATCGGTGCCGCGGATAGCGGCCGCCGCCGCCGGGGTCTCGACCGTCAGCCCCTGGCCGCCGCGCTGGGCGCGGGCCCACATCGTGCCGGACTGGAGGTTGAGGATCGTATCGCCTGCCGGTGCCATCTGCTTGACCTGCAGCGACGAGTTCCGGCCGAGGCGCACCTGGGTGCGGTCGGCGAAAAGGATCGCGAGCTGGCCGGTGGCATTGGTGCGCAGCACGTCGCCGCCCAACAGATTTTGGTGCAGGTCGATATTCTGCCAGTTCGACAGGTCGACGAAGCGGACCTCCTCGCCGAGCTTGCGGTCGATGACGGAACCTGCGGCCGGTGCCGCGCGCTGTATTGGTTCAGCGGCTGCCGGCCGCGCAAGACAGTGCGCCGCGACAGCCAACGCCGCAACGGCGGACATTAAATTGATGAATCGACCCCTCATGTCTAAAAGCGTGTGTCTATATGAAGTTGAAAAGTCAAGCCGTGCCGTATCCGCACTATTGCTTTGTCTGTGAAGTGTAATATCAGAGAAACACTTTGGGGCTGGAGTTGAGAACGTGACGGATTTTGAAAGTGCGGCCGAACTGATGAGGAGTGGGCCTTCGACCGAGGATATCGGGACCGAATATTTCGATCACATAAAGAAGATCAACGATATTTTTTACGACCAAATCAAGATTTCCGACCAGAAGGCTGCCTATATCTTTACTTTCATGCTCGCCTTCTTGGTGAGCTCCAGCGAGGTGCGCAGCGTGTTTACCTTGACGCGCTATGTTGAAGGTTCCCCGCAAAGTATGCTTTTCTCAGGCTTGCTTGCCGCAGCCTCGGTGTTTTCGATCATATCGGCCATCCTCGTGGTGCTGCCGCGCCACGTGAACAAATCGACCTCGCTTTTCTGGGGTTCCTGGGGCAAGCACCGCCATCGCTTCTGGGATGCCGCGCAGCGCCGGGACGAGGT
>NZ_FWER01000059.1 GCF_900169785.1 Rhizobium sullae | reverse complement strand
GGATATGGCACATCGAGATCCATTTTTCCATCCATTTTCATCCAATATGAACTAATGGACGGCGGAAGTCACAACGAGGAGGCCCCGCCCGGCGGGCGGAGCCTCGAGGAGCTCAGTCGCGGTTGGGGCGCGACCAGATCAACTGCAGCCCGTCCTCGCCACCGACTTCGGCGAGGGTGGCGTAGATCGGAGCGGGGAAGCTCGGATCGTCCAGCTTGACCGAGAGGTAGTCGCGGTCGCTCTCGCTGGAGCGTTTCTGCCAGGCCGCACCCAACTCGACATTGCCGGCGTAGATGCGGAAGTGCGGCCCCTTGTCTGAGGGGTTGTCGACGCGGGCGATGCGGGCCTTGACGTTGAGTGCGAGGGTGCGGATCGAGCCGGAGAAGCCGTTTTCGGTGGAAGTGAAGGTGCCGATGGTAGCCATGTCCAGGTTCCTTTCGCTTGTTTCGGGCCGCGCCCTTCGCGGCCTCGATGGCTGTCGCAAGGATCGGGGACGATCGGACCGCACCCCGAAGGGGACGAAACGAAGTGGAGGGCGGCCGGGAGCGGCTTTCTTGTTTCGCGAGGAATGCGAACGCAGTGCGCAGGGGAATAAAGTTGCGGACGGCCGTTGCGGGAGAACGATCGAGGCGTAGCAGGTCTCCGATCAGACATGCCTCATCGAGCCCGCGGAGGACGTGGCCGATGACAGCAATGGGAGGGAACTTGGACGTGCCGGCCTCGTCAGCGCGTGCCATGTCGGAACATCGCAGCCGCGAACCCGCTGCTCTGTCTCGGTGTCACAGCGCTGACATTGGATGCGACAAACTCGGCCGCCCGGGCAGTTGCCTCCTGTTATCAACGCGATAATGTCGGACCGTGATTCGTCGCCTGGAGGATCTATGCGTCAGCAGACAAAGCCGTTTATCGTCGAAATCAAGCAATCCCGAAAGCTGAAAGCCACCGACCGGAAACCATCGATCTGGGGGAAGCTGGACCTCACGTCCGATCAGAACACCTTGGGGGAGAGAGAGCCGAAAGGGCTGTCTGCCGTTGCGGATGGCAACGACCGACCTTAGCATTTCTACGCGGCCGCTCTCTCGTCGGCCTGAATGGGTTGGAGACCGCGCAGGAAGCCGACAGCCCGCTGGGCATGCGCCGCCGCCTGAAAGATAGCCCGTTTGTCGTTGGAAAGAACCTGCAGCCACGAGCTGAGGTAAGACGCATGGTCCGGCCGTGGCTCCAGCTCCGGCGCGATCCCGAGATCGGCGCAAAGGAAGCAGCTGCCGAGCTCGGCAACATATCCTGACAGTCAAGAGAGCGAGGTCGCCTTTCGGCCCGAAGCGGTCATTACGCCTCTCAAAAAGTGGCAGCCGGCTAACAGCGCTGTGGACCTGATGCTCTTCATCGCGGCGCTCACACAAGGAACGCTGAACCGCTTTTGTAAAGGATGCAGGCGGCGACAGCATAGATGAGTATCGAGAAAATCCTATTGAGCACGTTCTTGTAGGCCGCAAGCCTTGTCGCAAGCAACATACCCAAAACGCCTCCGGCCACGCCGCCGCTGATGAACTGGGCCGCCAATGTCCAGTCGACCAATCCCGACATCGCGTAGTTGATTGAAGTCGCCAGTCCGAATGCACCAACAGCCAGCAGCGACGAGCCGACGGCGCTGATCATCGGCATGCCCGTAGCGGCCATCAGGCCCGGCACGATCAGGAACCCTCCGCCGATGCCGAAGAATCCGGACGCTACGCCAGACGCCAGCGCAACGGCAGTGGTGGTCAGGCACATTCTCGTATCAACAGGCCGCGGAGCGGCATGCACGGCCTTCTGTCCACGCAGCATGATAGTCGCGATCACAATCATCACGATGCCGAAGAAGAAGAGGAGAGCGGAGCCATCCATGGCTTTGCCGAGTGACGACCCAGCAAGCGCTCCGATCGATCCGATTGCGGCGAAGACCAAGGCGCAGCGCCACCAAATCTTGCCTTTCGTGGCGTGTGAGGCGAGGTTGGCGAACGCGTTCATCGAGACGGCAAGCGCTCCTGTTCCGATCGCGACATGCGGCTGGGCGACCCCCACGACGTAGAGCAGAAGCGGAGTGGCAAGGATTGAGCCTCCGCCACCGAGCAGTCCCAACATGAAACCCACCAAGCCGCCTGACACGACAGCCGCTATGATGCTCGTGTTCAATTGACTTGCCCAGCCCATCTGTCGTGAGCGACCATCCCGAGCACCATCGCAAAAACAAAGACAATGACCTCCACCTTCCCCAAAGCGAGCGCCGAAATCGCCGGGCCGGGACAAAATCCGGCAATGCCCCAGCCGATGCCGAACAGGGCCGAACCGACCACGAGACGACGATCGATCGTCTGCGTTCCGGGAAGGTGGAACTCCCTGTCGAATACTGGCTTCGAAAGACGGCGGGATACGGCTACGCCAAGGAAGGCGACGACAACAGCGCCACCCAGAACGAATGCCAGGCTCGGGTCCCACGCGCCGAACACATCGAGAAAACCTTGCACGCGCACGGGGTCGAGCATGCCGGAGAGCGACAGACCCAGTCCGAATATAAGACCGGAAACCAAAGCCGTCGCGATCTTGGGAACGCTGTTCCTCATGACATAAACCCTCTGATGAAACTGACGGTCACGACGCCAGCGGTCAGGAAGGTGACATATGCGAGCCCTGCGCCAGTCTTCCGACGATGCCGCTGATTCCAGCGATCCGGCCGTTGAGGAGCAGGAGCATCGACGCCGAAAGGCCGATGAGCATGCCGCCTGCCAATGATGGGAAAAATTCGATCATTCGATGTCTCCGTCGGCGCAGAAGATGTCGTAGAGCGCGCCAACGAGACGCTCCGCCTTCCGTGCCGTCAATTTGTAGTAAATCTGTTTGCCTTCCCGGCGCGTTTCGACGACCTCCGCCTCCCGTAAAACGGTCAGTTGCTGCGAGAGATTGGGTTGGTGGATGTCGAGTTTCTCTTCGAGTTCGCTGACCGAATACTCGGCCTTGATAAGGGTGCAGACGATCATCAGCCGCATCGGATGGGCGAGCGTCTTGAGAAGCTCCGAGACTTCGGATGCTTTGTCCTGCAGGTCGGTGAGGTCCGCCACGCGCTGGCCTGACTTGTCGGGATTCATGTCCGTCACCAGGCAGCGCCCTCCAAGGCGTCCAGTGGAATCTTGAGGTAGCGTTTTCCGTTATCCTCCGGTTCGGGCAACCGACCGCCGCGGATATTGACCTGCAACGAATGCAGGATGAGCTTCGGCATCGGCAGCGTCCTGTCACGCTCCGTCCTGATCTTGACGAAGCCGGCGACATCGCGGCCGACAATGTGCTGGTTTTGCCGCTTCTGTTCGCCGACCGTGCTTTCCCATTTTGGCTGGCGTCCGTCCGGTTGGTAGTCGTGCCCCGTGAACAGGCGCGTCTCGTCCGGGAGCGTCAGGATTGCTTGGATCGAATTCCAGAGGTCGGATGCGTTGCCGCCCGGGAAGTCGGCGCGCGCTGTGCCGCTGTCTGGTTGGAAGATTGTATCGTGCACGAAGGCCGCATCTCCGATAACATAGGTCACCGATGCCAATGTGTGGCCCGGCGAGAACATCACGCGTCCTCTGATCGATCCGACCGTGAATTCCTCGCCATGGGCGAACAGCTTGTTCCACTGAGAACCGTCTGTGGCCAGTGAGGGCCAGTTGTAGATGCCCTTCCAGAGTTTCTGGACATCCACGACGCGTTCACCGATCGCGGTCGGTGCGCCTGTCTTCGATTTCAGGTATTGGGCGGCGGAGAAATGGTCCGCATGCGGATGGGTGTCGAGAATCCATTCGACCTAGAGGCCCTTCGTGGCGACATATTCAAGGATGGTGTCCGCATTCTTGGTTGCCGTCGCGCCGGACTTTTCATCGAAGTCCAGGACCGGATCGACAATCGCACACTTTGCCGTGGTCGGGTCCGACACCACATATTGGACGCTCCATGTGCGCGGATCAAAAAAGCCCTTGACCTCGGGCCGCACCAAATAGTGGCGCGAAAGCCATTTTTCCGCGGCCGAAAGGTCAAAGCCGTACTTCCGGCCATACGCCGCGACGTCACTCTGCCCGATGCGGCCGTCGAGGACTTCGCCAACGACATGAAGAAGCAGCGCTCGGGTGCCGGATTTGCAGTGGGCCATCACCTTTCCCCCCGCATCGACGAAAGCCTTCTGGAACGCGCGCACATCAGCTTCAGTGATCGACGGACCTGTGACGGGAATGAAGGTGTACTTCATCCCGGCGCGTCGGGCTGCGTCTCGTTCCCTGACGTTGCCAGGCTGATCGGCGTCTTCGAGGTCGGGACGGACGTTGATCAAAGTCTTGAAACCTTGGGAGCCAAACTGGCCGATCGCATCCATATCCGGCTGTGCGCCAACCCAAAGCTGCTCTGTTATCCGAGTGACGGACATGACTTACTCCTCATTCAATATACATAATAATATAATGTATATTGAATGGCTGTCAAGGTGTCCTTCGACTGTCGTGTGGCGGCTAGCGCGTGCAATAGGAACCGCAGATGCACGTCTCCTTTTGGCGCGAAGCCGCCGAAGGGTTCGTCTGCAGTCGCAACGAGCGCACGCTCCAGGTAAAGCTCGATTTCGCGGACGCTTTTGCCCTCAAGCAAGGCGATCTCGGCGATGGTCCTGCCTCTCGACACCACCGAAGGCAGGACTTTTCAAGTGGCGAAAGGATCGATGTCTCTATGTTACGTTATAACATATCACATAATAGGAATTATGGAACTAAGCTGCGGTTTCGGAAGTGTTGCTTTTCCCACCGAAACCGCACTCTTTGGAACATGACGGTCATTTGGGCAATGTTGCTTTTTCGATCCTAATGACCTTTTAGGCAACCTTCCGAAACCTTGTGAAAGGTCATTTGGCTGTAGCGTTCTCGCGCTACACTGAAGTGCAGCGCACACTGGCCCGCCAGATGTTCTCCACCATCCGTGAAAATATCAGCCCGGCGATTGCGGCAGCTGCATTCGTCTTCATCGCAGGAACGATCCTGATTATGAACGCAGTCTGAAGCACAACGGAATTCTCATCGGATCCGTGGCTTTAGGTTCGCAATGGCGCTGGCCGCTCAGGTTCAAGCCACGTTTCGGACAGGGCGATCCGGACTGTGCCGCGGATATCCAGCGCATGGGCCGCAACGACGAGCTCGTACTCGCCGGCTGGTGCGACAAACGCTTTCGCTTCGACATCGAAATAAGCGAGGTCGCGCAGGCGTATCCCGAGGCTGACCGTCCCCTTCTTGCCCGGCGCCAGACGCAGCTTGCCGAAGGCCCGCAGTTCCTTGTCTGGCCGGTCGATCTTTGAGCCGATCGGACGAACGTAGAGCTGCACGACGTCCGAGCCGGCTCGAGCCCCGGTATTCGTCACGTCCACCTCGACTGAAACGCCCGCTTCTCCGATCGTTGATGAGGAGAGCCGCGGCGCGCTCCACTCGAAGCTGGTGTAGCCAAGGCCATAGCCGAATGGAAAAAGCGGTGTGATCGCGCGCGTGTCGTGATGGCGATAGCCGACATAGATGCCTTCGCTATACACGACATGGCCGTCCTTGCCCGGATAGGTCAGCGGATCGTCGGTAAAGGACGAGTTGTCGGCAAGCGACTTCGGGAAGGTTTGCGGCAGGCGGCCGCCCGGCTCGACATCGCCGAACAGCACGTCGGCCACAGCATTGCCGAGTTCCTGGCCCGGATACCACATCTGCAGGACGGCTGCGACGTCGCCAAGCCACGGCATGGCAATCGGCCCGCCGGTCTGCAGGACAACGACCGTGTGCGGATTGACCGCAGCGATGCGGGCGATCATCTCGTCCTGGCGACCGGGTAAGGAAAGACCGGGCAGGTCGCGGCCTTCAGTATCCCACTCGCCTTCGCGGCCGGCAAACACCACTGCCACATCGCATTCGCGGGCGCGGCTTACCGCTTCCTCGACAGCGTCATCACCCAGAGGCACTTCGACACCGAAGCGGATGGCGCTGAAGGCGATCCCTTCGAAGGTTTCGTCGAGTGTACGGAAATCGATCGACACCGCGTAAACGTGGCCGGCCTCAAGCGTCATTTCGTTGCGTACCTCGACATTGCCGAGACCGAAGAAATTGTCGCCTTTCTGCCAGCCATCCTGGCAATTCACCAACAGATGACCATCGACAAAGAGCTTGCCGAGGCCGGCGGTGGTCATGCCGAAGACATGCTCGCCGCTTGTCTCGGGCTTGAAGCTCCCGGTGACCCGGGCAGAGAAGCTCTTGCGGTCGACCACATCCGGCAGATCGAACCAAAAGAACTCACCCGCCGTGCCATCCTGACGCCAGACAACAGGGCCGCTGCAATCGGTGCTGGCGAAGAATTCTACAGCGAGCGGACCGGAGAACAGCCGGGTCAAACGATTGTTCTGTACGCCCCTGGCATGAAACACGCTGTTGGCGCCGGAAAGCGTCTTGCGGATGCCTTCGAGCGGGCTGACCTTGTAGTGGGCGTTGATCTGAGCACTGCCGCCACCCATGACGCGGGCTTCATCGGCATTCGGCCCGAGAACGGCGATCCTGTCCAGCGATGACTTGTCGAGCGGCAGGATGCCATTATTCTTCAAGAGCACGGCGCCCTCAGCGCCGAGCTTGCGGATGAGCGCCCTATGATGCGGATGGTCCTCGGCCTTCTCATCAGTCATCAGCGGATCGGCGAATGCGCCGACGCGCTCCAGAAGCAAGAGCATGCGACGGGCCGATGACCGCACGGTCTTGGGGTTCACCTTGCCGTCTTTTACCGCCTGGACGAGCTTTTCCCCGCGATCGCGCGCCGGACCCGGCATTTCTAGGTCAAGCCCTGCATTGACGGTCTCACCAGTCGAATGAGAGCCAAACCAGTCCGACATGACGATGCCCTCGAAACCCCACTCCTCGCGCAGCACTTCGGTCAAAAGCCAGGAATGCTCGCTGGTATAGGTGCCGTTCAGGCGGTTATAGGAGCACATCACCGCCATGACGCCAGCTTTCTTCACCGCCGCTTCGAAGGGCGGCAGATAGATTTCGCGCAACGCCCGCTCGTCGACATCGGACGACATGGTCTGGCGTTCGATTTCGGATTCATTCGCTGCGAAATGCTTGACGGTTGCCGCGACCCCGCCACCCTGGACGCCCTCTATATAGGCGACAGCCAGTTCGGACGTCAGATGCGGATCTTCGGAATAGCATTCGAAATTGCGGCCATTCAGGCCGGAGCGATGGATATTGACTGTCGGTGCCAACAGGACGCGGGCGCTCTTGGAGCGCGCCTCCTCGGCCAAAGCGGTGCCCATGTCCCGCACCAGCTCCGGATTCCAGCTCGCGCCGAGCGCAATCGCGGCCGGGAAACAGGCCGATTTCACGCCACCGACAAGCGATCCGCCGCCGCGCGCTCCGTTCGGCCCGTCGGTTACCTTGATCTTTGGAATGCCGAGCCACTCGATCGGAACCGTCGTCCAGAAGTCCGCGCCCGACAACAGGGATACCTGCTCTTCAAGGGTCATCTTGTCCAGAAGTGCGTCGATCATCGGTTCCCTCCCTTATGACGATGTTTCGAATGGTTTCACCTGACGCCGGGAACCAGCGCGCTCAGCAAGACATGCACAAAATCGCAAAAAGCGGCTACGGTCTATACCAAAGGCACGCGCTGTTCGATGGAAAACCCTGAGCCGAGTGCAACCAAATCGTGACGGAAAGACAGATCGCAGCGAGGCTGGTAAAATCCGGCCTCTAAGCCATGGCGGATCTTCACCGCAGGTCATTAGGGTTTCATCGGCCCCCGAAAGGGGGGGCGGTTTCCGTATTTGCTCCCAAAGTGCGTAAGTTTATCGATCTGGCAACGATGAACCAATGAGTGCTAATTCCGACGTGAAGCCGGCCGCCATATGTGGCGAACGACCTTCCCTCGAGACATGACGAGATCGTATCCGTGAGCATCAAATTCCGAGCGCAGCATCTCAACATCGTAGACGCCTTTTCGCCACAGCTCCCGGAGGGCATCCCCAACGAAAACGTGCTCTACGATCCTCTCGCAAAGGGTGGAGTAAAGGTAGTTAGATTCAACCTGCATTGGCGCCCTTACGAGCCCAAACTCGTTTGACCTGGCTTTCGCTACAACCGGCGAGCTTCGCTGTCCGGGCAATACTATTTCCTCCCAATTTGCCGGTCGATTTCGCCAGATCAATGCCTTGCCGTTGGCGTTCACGCCGATCCTCGAAATCGTCCCGAGCCATTTGCAGCGCCAGCTTCAGCAGCATGTCCTGGATTGCCTCGAGCACGATCTTGGCAACGCCATCCGCGCCGGCAGCGAGATCACTGAGATCCACCACGCCGGGCACGGCCAAGCGTGCACCTTTGCTCCAGATCGCCGCGACCAGCTTCTCGGCCTCAGGTAATGGCAGCCGACTAATGCGGTCGATCTTTTCGGCGATGACGATTTCGCCTGGCTGAAGATCCGCGATCAGGCGCAGCAGCTCCGGCCGATCGGCGCGAGCGCCTGAGGCCTTCTCGCGGTAGACGCCGGCGACATAGTAACCGGCCTGCTTCGCGTCGCCGATGATCGTCTCTTGGCGATCCAGGTCTTGTCCTTGAGTACTTACGCGCAGATACACTCGGGCGATGTGCATTGCCTCTCCTGATGGTCAAATAGGGTATACCCCCATGCGCCATGGCTCGGATTGAGCTGCGCCGGATGGCCCAATAGGCTGGCAAATAGCTAGCTCATCTTGCGAGGAACAGCACCGCCTCTGACTTCAGGCTGACCGACCGGCCGCCGCCGAACGAAGCGGTATGGACGGCAGGTCCGGGCGCGGCCGCAAGGGGCGCGGATTGCCCATACAGGATCAGGAACAGAAGGACTCGCAACATCGCCCCCTTCCATGGTCAATGCAAACCGATCTTATCGTATCCTTGGTAACACCGCGACCATGGATCACGCCCCCGAAGGGAGCACCTCGCCCGGCGGTTCGCTACTCGCGCATGAACGCCTGCATCTCCTCAGGCGTGACCTTGCCGTTCTTGTCGGCATCGACACTGTTGAAAATGCGTTTATGGATCGTCGTCACTTCCTCGAAGGAAAGCGCACCGTCGCCGTCGGAGTCCGCGACAGCAAACATGATCTTCATCATATGCCCGCGCATGTCCATCATCGGCATGCTCATCATGCCCCGCCCCATCATCCCGCCGGGCATCATGCCGGGACCGCCGGGCATTGCCCCTTGGCCCTGACCCGTTGTTCCCTCGTCCGCCTCGGACGCCTGCGCCGATGTCGCAGGATGATGCGGGTCGGCTTCGTTCGTTTGTGAGAGCGCGACACCAGCTCCGCCGACAGCGATCAGCGTGGCCAGCATGGCCAGCATGGCCGCATGTGGCAATCTTGTTGTCGTCATGTCCATTCTCCTTTTGCGTGGTCTTCTTCCACCTGCGTCCTCTATCCTGCGCAGGACAGGCATTCACAGATCATCCTCCAGCAGGCGCCGGCGGCCTAGTCCAAGGACGACCGGCGCAGCCGCAGCGAGTTGCCGATGACACTGACAGAGGACAACGCCATAGCGGCGGCCGCGATGATCGGTGAGAGCAGCAGCCCCAGGGCCGGATAGAGCGCGCCGGCTGCTATGGGCACGCCGGCTGCGTTGTATATGAAGGCGAAGAACAGGTTCTGGCGGATGTTGCTCATCGTGGCATGGCTGAGCTTGCGCGCCCTGGCGATGCCCTGCAGGTCGCCCTTGAGCAGCGTCACGCCGGCACTTTCGATCGCGACGTCGGTTCCCGTACCCATGGCGATGCCGACGTCGGCGGCGGCAAGCGCCGGGGCGTCGTTGACCCCGTCGCCGGCCATTGCGACGACGCGTCCTTCGCTTCGAAGCCTGGCGACCACCTTTCCCTTGTCTTCCGGCAGGATCTCCGCCTCCACCTCGTCGATGCCGAGCCGGCGCGCCACCGCTTGCGCCGTCGTCCTGTTGTCGCCGGTCAGCATAACGACGCGGATGTTCTCCTCCTTGAGTGAGCGCAGCGCCTCGGGCGTCGTCGCCTTGATCGGATCGGCGATGGCGACAAGACCGCCGACCTTGCCGTCGATGGCGACATAAATCACTGTCGCGCCCTCGCCGCGCAGCGCGTCGGCGTCGGCCATGAGAGCCGCAAGATCGACGCCTGCGTCCGCCATGATCCGGTGGCTGCCGATGACCAGCTTCCTGCCATCGACCGTACCGGTAACCCCTTTGCCGACGGGGCTGTCGAACTCGCGGGCCTCGCTCAGGGCAAGGCCCCTCTCCTGCGCCGCGGTGACAATGGCCGCGGCAAGGGGATGTTCGCTGGCACGCTCGAGCGTTGCGGCCAGCCTCAGGAGTTCCGCTTCGTCTATTCCTCCGACGGCCTTCAATGCGGTCACCTTCGGCCTGCCTTCCGTCAACGTGCCGGTCTTGTCGACGACCAGCGTGTCGATCTTTTCGAAGCGCTCCAGCGCTTCGGCGTTCTTGATGAGGACGCCCATTCGCGCACCGCGGCCGACGCCCACCATGATCGACATCGGCGTCGCCAGTCCGAGAGCACATGGGCAGGCGATGATCAGCACGGCGACGGCAGCGACGAGGCCATGGGCGAAGCGCGGTTCCGGTCCCCAGACGCCCCAGGCGACAAAGGCGGCGACGGCAATCAGGATCACCGCCGGAACGAACCATCCCGATACCTGGTCGGCGAGCCGCTGGATCGGAGCGCGCGAACGCTGGGCCTCGGCGACCATCCGGACGATCTGCGACAGCATGGTGTCGCGTCCGACCTTTCCAGCACGCATGACGAAACCGCCGCTCTGGTTCATGGTGCCGCCGATGACCTTCGCGCCGACGTCCTTGGCGACCGGCATGGATTCCCCGGTGATCATGGATTCGTCCACGGAGCTGCGCCCCTCGACGAGCTCGCCGTCGACAGGCACCTTTTCGCCCGGACGGACGCGCAGGCGGTCACCGACCGCAACGGCGTACAGCCCGACGTCCTCGTCGGAGCCGTCGTCCTTGATGCGGCGTGCCATCTTCGGTGCGAGGTCGAGCAGCGCCCGGATGGCGCCGCCGGTCTGCTCACGCGCCCGCAGTTCCAGAACCTGGCCCAGCAGCACGAGTACGGTGATGACCGCCGCTGCCTCGAAATAGATCGCGACCGAACCGTCGACAGCGCGGAACGTGGCCGGGAAGATGCCAGGCACGGCCGTAGCGACGACGCTGTAGATCCAGGCCACGCCCGTGCCCATCGCGATCAGCGTGAACATGTTGAGGCTGCGGTTGACGAGCGAGGCCCACGCGCGCTTGAAGAACGGCCATCCGGCCCATAGAACCGCGGGCGTGGCCAGCACGAGTTGGATCCAGTTGGAAAGCTGCGCTCCGAGCAACATGTGCAGGTTGGTGAGATGGCCGCCCATCTCGAGCGCGAGAACGGGCAGCGACAAGGCCAGTCCGATCCAGAACCGCCGCGTCATATCGACAAGTTCGGCACTTGGTCCGGTCTCCCTCGTGGTGACCTCCGGCTCGAGCGTCATGCCGCATATCGGACAGGTGCCGGGGCCGATCTGCCGGATCTGCGGATGCATCGGGCAAATATAGATCGCACCTTCTGGGGCCCCCGGCTTGGAAACCGCTTCTTCCTCGTGATGGTGATGGCCGCCATGGGCATGGCCCTGCTGGACGTTGTGGTCAGTCATGGACGGCTCCTCCTCGATGGCTGCCGGCGGCATCCGTTCCGCGGCCGAGGCTTGGGATGAAGCGGGGAACGGTCCTGGCATAGGCGTCCCATTTGGCTCCAAACTCGGCCCGCGAGGCCCCCTCCTCGCGGTCCGCAAGGCGAATATAGACCCATACCAGCACCGGAAACATGACGAGCGTTACCACGGTCGGCCATTGCAGTAGGAATCCGATCATGATGACGACGAAGGCGTCGTATTGCGGATGGCGGACGCGGGCATATGGTCCGGTTGTCGCCAGACGGTGGTCACACTGCGCGGCGTAGAGCACGTGCCAGCTTGAGGCGAGCAGCCAGAAGCCCGCGATGATCAGGGTGTTGCTGAGAAGGTGGAACGGCCCGAAATGCGGGTTGACGCGCCAGCCGAACATCATCTCGAGCAGATGGCCAGCGTCGTGCGACCAGAAATCGATACCTGGAAACTGGCGACCGAGCCAACCCGACAAAAGATAGATGGTCAGCGGAAAGCCGTACATCTCCGTGAAAAGCGCGACGACGAAGGCGGAGAACGCTCCGAGCGTTCGCCAGTCCCGCTTTGTGTCAAGCCTCATGAAGCTTGCGGCGAAGACAATGAACACCACGGAATTGATAATCACCAGGCTCCAGAGCCCGTAGGCCGGGGTGTCAGACATCGTCCGTCTCCTTATGTTGCGTCATGCGCGCATCGCGACCCGAATGATCGTGGTGGCCGGAATGGCCGCCGTGTCCGTGATGCATGAACATGTGCATGAGCGGACAGGCCAGGATGAGAAGCCACGGCAGGATGCCGAGGACGTGCACGCGGTGCTCGTAGGCGACGAGCCCTGCCGCGATGACGGCGAAGGCGATAAAGACGGTTCGGCTGTACGTGCTCCATGCCGACGGAGAGGGATGGTTCTGATCCATGAGGATGCCTCGATTCCATAGAGTTGCAGAAAGGGGTTCGCGGTCTCGGAGATCGCGTCAGCCCATGCCGTCATAGGTGACGTAGGCCATCATGCCCGTCGCCATGTGGTAGAGGTGATGGCAGTGAAGCGGCCAGCGGCCAGGATTGTTGGCATCGAAGGCCAAGGTGACGCTCGCCATCGGCGGCACCAGGACCGTATCCCGCACGGCGCCCGCAAGCGGCGTCCCGTTGATGGCGGTTACCTGGAAATGATGGCCGTGCAGATGCATCGGATGCGCCATCATCGACGTGTTGCTGATGGCGACCTCGATCCGCTCGCCACGCTTCACGAGAAGACCGTCAGCGCCATCGATGCCCCAGGTATAGGCGGCCATGTTGCCCGTCAGCGAGAGCTCGAAGCGGCGGTCCGCCGGACGTGCCCCCAGGGGACTGACAGCGCGCAGCCGCTGTTCGAAATCGAGCCCGAGAACCGGCCCCTTCGCTTCGCCCGCGACCGGAATCCTGCGGATCTCCGCGCCTGCAGTGACCAGGAGGACGCCCGTGCGTTCCGCAGCACCTTCGCGAAGGGCAAGGACGGGAAACGCCCCGCCCTGCTTCGGCAGGCTCAGGCGGATATCCAGGCGCTGGCCCATGGCGATGGGGAACGACTTCCCGGCGACCGGCGCCACGTCCTGCCCATCGACGGCGACCAGTTCTCCGGAAAGGCGGCCGGTGTCGATGGTGAAGGCGGTCGCCGTCGCGCCGTTGATGATGCGCAGGCGGACGTGGCCGCCCTTGTCGACCCTGACGACTTCGGGATCGTCGAGCGCGCGGTCGTTGGCGAGATAGGCGTCGTAGTCGATATCATTGAGGTCCATGGCCGCCATTCCCGGCATCGCCATGCCCATATGCTGCATGCCGGCCATTCCTTTCATCGAACCGTGATCCATCGGCATGACGCCGGGCGCGGCATTCCCCTTCAGCTTCGCCAGCAGTTCCTCCGCTGACAGGAAGGAGAAGTCGTGCAGCAGGACGATGACGTCCTGCTCGTCCCGCTTCAGGTCGTCGGCGGTCCGCACGATCAGCGGGGCGGCGAGCAGGTTCTGCTCCTGCAGCGTGTGGGCGTGCATCCAGTGCGTGCCGCCGGCGCCGACCGGAAAGGTGTAACGGCGGGTTTCGGACGGCTGCAGCAGTGCCGCCGGATTGTCCGGCACGCCGTCGGCCGCCCACGGCGGCGTCAGACCATGCCAGTGGATCAGCGTCGGCTCGTCGATGGCGCTGGACAGCGCGACGTCGAATTCGGTTCCGGCCTCCAGCGCCAGACCCGGCCTGCCGTCGGGCTGGACAAGCCCGAAGACGCGGGCGGCTCTGCCCTTAACGTCGATGGTCCGGTAGCCGACGGACAGGGCACGCGGCGAAGCCGACGGTTTAGCGGCGCTGTCCAGTGCCCAGGTGCGGATCGGATGAAGGGCGGGCGATGTTCCAAGCGCTGCTGCGCCGACCATCAGGCCGTTGAGAAAGTCACGACGTTTCATTGTGGTGCGGTCCTTGGTTCCGGGTCGGCATAGCCGACCATTGGTCTTGGGCACCCAGAGGAGGAAGCCCGTGGAAGCGACCAGAAGCCGCAACGAATGCGGCTTCTGGTGTCCTCAGACCGGAAGACGAGGAGGACCGAGCGTGGGCGGGAGCGCCAGACCGCTTCCGGTCTGGTCGCCCCATGCGAAACGGAGGAAGGAACCTATGGCTGCGGGAGCGCCCGTCCTGTCCATGCTGGCCAGGACGATGCAGAAGCCGCATGGGACTGCGCAGCAGGGCTTGTGATCAGGAGTGTGAAGGCCGCCTTGGAGCGAGACGTGGGCGTCCTTTGTCACAAAGGAGGAATGCTCGAACCCGGCGTGCCCGTGGGTCGGGCGTTCATGGCACTGCATCGCCTGCGCTGTGGCCGCGGGCGCAAGCAGAAGCGCGAGTGCGACCAGGAAGGTCAGCACTGCGTTCACCCATGCGAACTTGCGACGGTCGGCGACCATGTGGGCTCCGCTCCCCTGCTCAGCCGAAGCGCCGGCTGATGAAGTTGAAGATCGCAGCGATCAATGCTCCTGCATATCCGCCGAAGATGACGCTTTGAAGGAGGCCTAGCGCCAAGCTTCTGAGATCGAAGCCCGTCAGGCCGAGATAGAACTGCAGCCAGGGCCTGTGCAGGCCCCATTCGGGAGCGACGATGCCGAGAAGCATGCAAAGCAGGAACGATGTGGCCGCGAAGGCGGCAAGTGTTGCGCCAAGGATCGGGACGGAGACATGCGCCGGCGTCGCCGGAGATGCTTCGGGATGGGACTGCAAGGTTATGTTCGCCATTGAACGATCCTCCATCGCGGCTGTCCGTACAGCCATGATGATAGATTAGTATTGAACCTTTCCTTCGGCGGGTTCTTTGATTCAAATCAATAATGCCGAAATGGACCATTGAAGCCAGGAAACATCTCAGGATGCGGCTGATCCAAAAAACAGCGGATATATCTGAGACAAGATTTCCGTCTTCGTGCTTTCCCTTTGACGTCGAGCCCAAACGCGCTTCACCTGGGCTTCGCTACATCCGGTCAGCTTGGCCGTCCTGCTGATGCTGTTGCCGCTAGACCGGAAGACAATATGCGTTCATGTGTCACCTGGTCTGCCTGACGACCGGCATACTTGCCGCTCGCCTTTGCCAGTTCGATGCCCTGCCGCTGGCGTTCACGGCGATCCTCGAAATCGTCCCGAGCCATTTGCAGGGCGAGCTTCAGCAGCATTCCTTGGAGAGATTCGATTACAATCTTCGCAATGCCGTCAGCACCCGCCGCGATGTCGGTAAGTTCCACAATACCGGGCACGGCAAGGCGTGCGCCCTTATCCCGAATTGTCTCGATCAGCTTTTCAGCCTCGGGCAAAGGCAGACGACTGATGCGGTCGATCTTTTCCGCGATTACGACTTCGCCGGGCTGAAGATCCGCTATCAGACGCAGCAGCTCCGGCCGATCGGCGCGAGCGTAGCTTGGTTGAGTGCATAGCGGCCGAAGGTGAAGCAATCGGAACAATTGCTCGACTGCCGTGTTCGTTCCGCAACGAAAGGAGCATGCTATGGCAATCAAGAAGCCGAGAGATGGTACGCCAGGCACGACGGATCAGTCGCCACGCTGGGAAGGCCCTCCCGCGACAAAGCCCTCCGGATATCTGCCGGCCAAGGATAACCCTGAACGCGACCGCGACGCGCATGGCGAAAACTTGAACGATCCTAAGGTCAGGAAGGTGTCTGACGCTTTCAAGACTAAGAAGAATCGGTAGCGGCTGCACCGCGTTGAATGAAAAAGCCGGATCGCATTTTTCTCCGGCTTTCGTCGCAAGAACTAGTCGGCGCTAGCCTTTTTGCTCAATCCAAAACGCGGGAATCTCACGTGTCCCTGGATCAGCGCACCTCTCAGAAAGCCGAGAAAACGGAATATCCGCGGGAGGTTCCTGCGGAAAGGACCCAACAGCAAATGGATGCACACGAGAAGGAGGACAATCGCTCTTTCCTTCACCGCCATCCGCTGATGGTCGTTCTCGTCATAGGTTCTTTGCTGCTGCTCTCGATCGCAGGTTATTTCATCTGGCTCGTCTATTTCCATCCATATTAAATGACGGATGATGCCTTTGTGGAGGCCCGGCGCTTTTCGGTGGCGGCCAAGGTTTCCGGCTATGTGTCGGAGGTTGCCGTTACCGACAACCAGCACGTCATGGCAGGCGACGTGATCCTGAAAATTGATCCTCGAGACTACCAGATCGCGCTGGAACAGGCCAATGGGCAGGTCGGAGTTGCCAGTGCCGCGATTAGGGCCGTCGTGGCGCAGATTGCAGCCGGCGCGGCAGCGATTGACGAGGCGAAGGCATAACTGAACTCGGCCGCCGCCGAACTCCAGTTCGCAAGAGACGACGCCAATCGCCAGCAACAGCTGGTCAAAAGCGGCGCCGGCTCGCAGCAGGCTCCGAAACAGTCGGGTTCGACGCTGCGGCAGGCCGAGGCGAGTTTTGCTCAGGTCCAGGCGAAGGTTACCTCGGCTGCGAAGAACAAGGCGGCGCCCGAGGCGCAGAAAGCAAGTGCCATCGCAAGTCTCGCTCAAGCGAAATCGCAGGTGGAGGCTGCCCGCCAGAACCTGCAATATACGACCGTCACTGCCGCCCAGCCGGGCCGCGTGGCCCGCCTCAGCGGATCGAAAGGTGAATATATCGAAGCCGGCCAGGCCGTTGCGATGTTCGTACCAGACGAGATCTGGGTCAGCGCCAATTTCAAGGAGACACAGCTTGCAGACTGCGCCCCGGTCAGCCCGTTGGCCTGAGGATCGTTCAAGTTTTCGCCATGCGCGCGCGTCTCAGGCACCCCGTCAGCGCGAAGCGGCTGCGACACTCACTCGGTGACATGCTTGCACACGCGCCCGGAAAATCGGCAAGAGCGCATATGCCATCAAATAAGCGCGCTTTGAGACCGCGCGGTGCAATGGGATTGCCTGGCGATACTGCTATCACGCGGGACTGAGGCGCAGGCGCCTGGATTGCTTTTGACACCTATTGCCTTACTTATTTGTTCTCCCGCGCTGCCTTGGATTGATACCGCCCTGCGGCGTGGTGTCATTGGCGACATCGCCTTCAATCGTATTTTCTCCCTGCAGGGCTTCGTCATCCGTTGGTTCTGAAAGGCCTTTGGACCGGCCGATGCCGGGATCTTCCTTCAGGTCGCGATCGCTCGGCTTGCGGGTCTTCGGATGTTTGGTCGCTGTCATGATCGGCTCCCTTCGTGCGGGCCACTCGGGTCGGCTTCAGTGGCGTGCCACGAACTTGCTGAACCGACTCGTTCGGCCGTCGTCCGTCTTTTCCTGATAGAGGAAGGCGAGCTTGTTTTCGTCGAAGATTTCGAAGAACTTGTCCCAGGAAATTTTCTCCAGCGATTCTTCGGGTTCCCCGAAATCGATGCGAAGGATACCTCCCGGCTCCCGGCCTTTCACCCGAGCCGGATGACCCTGTCGGGCTTCCACCCAGTTGCGGATCTCTTGGTGATCCGTCGTCGTGTTCGAAGCACTCATGAAATCCTCCATTCGAGATTCACTTGAGCATGTCCGGCTAACCTCCAGCGACCTGGATTGTTCCCGCCATTGCCGATGACCTGGCAATCACCGTTGGCGATTTTATTGTCTCGCGTCTCAACGAATGGGGCGTGAAGCATATGTTCGGCTATCCCGGCGACGGCATCAACGGCGTCTTCGGCGCCCTGAACCGCGCGCATGACAAGGTCTCGTTCATTCATGCCCGTCACGAGGAAATGGCGGCATTCATGGCTTCAGCCTATGCGAAATTCTCAGGGGATCTCGGTGTCTGCATCGCAACCTCGGGCCCGGGCGCGTCTTCCAAGCGAGGAATTGCGGGCCCAAGATGCATTTTTCATGGCCGAAACAATCATAGAGAGGCCCCGGGAACACCCACCTTTGGCGGAGGACGTCCGCTGGGACCCCGCCTGCGGCCGATTGATTTAGACATTCCAGGACAAAAAGCGCCCGGTGCCAGTTCAAGAGTGGAGGTCCTGGTCGGTCGAACGGGAATGTTCATGCCTTCGAGATCGCAGGCGGAGCTTCAACCGCGTAGTGCCGTTTGCCGCGGCTGAGCAGATAAACCTCACGCTCGGGGTTCTGCTCAATGTTGAAACCTGAGCTCCTCAGCATTGCCTCGATGCCGGCTCTATTTGGAATGAACCAATTCGTCGGATCGTCGGAATAGCGTTCTTCCACAAAAAACAGCTTCGGATAATCCGATCGCTCAAACATGTCCCACCGTGAGAAGTCATAGTTTCCCTCGAGGCGAGAGATGGTGTCATCGCCGCGCTGCATGCACTGAAACAGCATCGTCTCGCCGACGACATGCTCGTAGAGGAGATCGAGGGCCAGCAGGGGATGACGCAGATGGTAAAGAACGCCCATGAAAAGCACGAGGTCGAATTTCTCGCCTAGCTTTTCGACGTCATAGATGGACATCTGCCGGAAATCGATGTCCGCGCCTGTGCGATCTGCCGCAAATCTCGCCTGCTCCAGATAACGCGCGTCAGAATCGATCGCCACCACTTGCCCAGCGTTGCGGCGGCGCATCTCAAGCGAATAGAAGCCGGCGTTGCAGCCAATGTCGAGGACACTGCGCCCTTCCAGATCATCGGGTACGACATGCTTGAAGCCCGCCCACTTGAAGCTCGGATAATCGCCGAGAAAGTGATCAGGGGCGGTCTCGACGCCTTGGATGCGAATATTGTGAAACCATGGCCCGAGCGCCCTGATCTGGCGTTCAAGATCTTCCCTGTCCGTCATGCTGAAGTTCATGATCAAATGCCCATCGCTCGGCTGGCTGCACGATTTACGGCCACTTCTCGCCGTTTGGCGCGGCGCATCAGCGTACGTTCGGCGAGCGTCTGCTCAAACCAGGCGATCGTCTGCGGCAAGCCTTCCGAAAGTGGAACCTTCGGTTCCCATCCCAGAAGCATGCGTGCTCTTGTGATGTCCGGACGGCGGCGCTGCGGATCGTCGGCAGGCAACCGCTTGTAGACGACCTTTGATCGTGTCGGCACCATGGCCAGCACCATTTCAGCCAGTGCGGCAACGGTGAATTCACCAGGATTGCCAATGTTGACCGGCACGCCGGGATTGGGTTGGATATTCGTCAGCCGTACCAGACCATCGATGAGATCGGAGACGTAGCAAAACGCTCTTGTCTGTTCGCCGGTGCCGTAGATCGTCAGAGCCTCGTTGCGGAGTGCCTGAACGATGAAATTGGAAACGATGCGGCCGTCCTCGGGTTTCATGCGCGGGCCGTAGGTATTGAAGATGCGCACGACGCGAGCATCGACCCGGCCTGCACGCAGGCTGTCGAAGCAGAGCGTCTCTGCGGCCCGCTTTCCTTCATCATAGCAGGCGCGAGGCCCTGTGCAGTTCACGTGCCCCCAATAGTCCTCCTGCTGCGGATGCACCTCCGGGTCTCCATAGACTTCGCTGGTCGATGCCTGCAGGAACGTTGCGCCATGGCGTTCGGCGAGCCGCAGCAGCTTTCCGGTGCCGGCGACACTCGTCATCATGGTATGGACCGGGTCGGCCTGATAGAGTGGAGGCGAAGCCGGACAGGCAAGATTATAGACCTGATCGAGCGGCTCGCCGATCTGAAGCTCGTCGCAGATATCTTGCTCGATCAGGCTGAACTTCGGGTGGTTCTGCAGGGGAGCGACGTTGATCGGCGAACCGGTCAGGTAGCTGTCCACGCAGATGACGCGGTTGCCGGCAGCAAGCAGCGCATCGCACAGGTGCGATCCGACGAAGCCAGCGCCGCCGGCGACGAGAATGGTTTTGCCCTTCCCTGCTTTGGTCCTATCCAGCATCGGCCTTTTCTCCTTTTGAACTCAAGCGGAAATCCGGTGATCTTGCCGTTCGATGCCGCTATCTGCGAGCATCGCGGCAAATTCCTTGGCGCGTGCCAAACCCGTATGGTGGCTGGCGACCCTTTTGTACGCTTCATCTGCCATGGCCTTGCGGCGCTCTGTGCCAAGCCCGGTTAATGCCGCGACAACCTGAGCAGTATTGCGGGCGACGATGGCGGCTGTTCCTTCCGGCAGCAGTTCGTCGAGCCCCTCCCAGAAGTCGCTGATGATCGGGGTCTGGCACGCTGCGGCTTCGAACAGCCTGACGCTCGGCGACCATCCCGCAGCGATCATGTCGGCGCGAGTGATGTTCAGCGTGAAGCGCTGCCGGCTATAGAAGGACGGATGCTCGGAAGGCGGCAGGTGGTCGATCCGCTCGACGTTATCGGGCCACGTCGTATCTTCCGGATATTGCGGACCCGCAACGACGAAGCGCATGTGGGGCAATTGGCTTGCCGGTTCGATCAGAAGGCGGCAAAGCGCTGCCTGACGGTCGGGGCTGTATGTGCCGAGATAGCCAAGATCCCATGCAAGCGGCTCGCCTGTATTGCGGTAGCGCTCGGAATCGACCGAGCAATAGAGCGCTTCGGCCCGCCGTGCGCCATACGATTTCGTAAGCCGGCCGAGAATCATAGGACCGCCCGAAAAGGAGAAATAGATGTCGAAGCGCGCGATCTGCCGGCGTGCCAGGTATTGTTCGTCGCCGCGATCGAGTGACGCGAGCGTGACCGGAGTATCAATGTCATAAAAGCAGAGGCGGTTCGGCTCAAGGGCTGCAACCATGTCGATGACGGCAATGCCTTCGGGCACGTAAGAGCCTATAATGACGGCATCGGCGCGCTTCATCCTGTCGCCGAAGCGGGAGACGAGTTCTTCAATGCCGTTATAATAGGACAGCTCGCAGAAATCCGGCGCCGGCAGGTCGCGCTGGCTCGCATACCAGGGAACGTCGCGCTCCAGAAACAGGACATCGTGCCCTTCCGCGTTCATGCCGCGTAGCAATGCGCGGAAAGTGGTGGCGTGACCGTTTCCCCAGGAGGAGGAGAGCGAGAGGCCGAGAACGACGATATCGAGGTGCCGGGTCATTCGGCGGCCTCCATCCGGTGCGGATGCGATCGGAAGATGCGGTCTGCTTCGTTGGCGCGATGGTCGTACGTGTGCTCCCGCAAGACGCGCTCCAATGCGCGCCTGCCGATTTCTCCGGCTCGTTGGTGGCTGAGATTGGCCAGAAGGTCAGCGACGTCTTTCCCGTCGCGGACAACGAGCACCTCCTCGCCGGGCTTCAGGAAAAGCTCGATCCCTTCCCAGTCGTCCGTCATGAGGCATGCCCCTGCCCCTGCTGCTTCGAAGACCCGCGTGGCCGGTGAAAAGCCGTTTGCCGCCATGCTGGCGCGCGAGATATTGAGGACGGCCTTTGGCGTGACATTGAAGGCGTTGTGGTCGCAGGTCGGGACGTGGCCGATGTATTTGACGTTCGGCGGCATCGGCTTGCCGTGCCAGCCGGAACCGCCGAGCACGAAAACCTGATCCTCCAGCCGCGCGGCAGGTTCCAAAAAAAAGGATTCCACACGTGCTTCCCGGTCCGGAAGGCGGTTGCCGAGAAAGGCGAGATCGGCGGCAAACCGTGCATCAGGTCTGACAGGATGGTGGGTTTCAGGGTCGAGCGCATTGTAGATTGGAATGCAGTCCCTGGCGCCGATGGTGCGGTAAGCTTTGACGACGGGATTGCCGCCGCCGTAGGTCAGCACGAGATCGAGAGTGGGAAGCGCATGCCGCAACGGCTGATCAGGCTGTTCACGAAGTGCTGCAAGGGTGGCCGGCGCATCGACATCCCAGAAGATCTTCAGTGCGCCTGGACGCGCCGCCAGCATGACTTCCTGCAGGAGGAGGTCGTCTTCAAATCCGACGCCGCTTGCCTTTATGACAATATCGGCGTTCCCGGCTTCGACGGCGGCATTCTTCAGCGCCTCGACCGTGCCCTCATAGACGACCACGTTGCACCAGTCCGGTGGCTCGATATCGCGATGCTTCTGACGGTCGTAGATATCCGGCTCGTAGAAAGTGATGTCGTAGCCCTTGGCCGAAAGCGCCCGCAGCAGCCCGCGGTAATACGTAGCCGCGCCGTTCCAGTAGGCCGAAACCAGGCTCGATCCGTAAAAGGCGATTTTCATTGCGCAGCCTCCCTTCCGCTGATAGCGCTGGTGACGCGATGGGTGCCGTGCGTGGCGAGGATGTCGAGGAGTTCATTCACGCGATGGCGGCAGGTGTGGCGGGCGTGAACTGTCTCTATGCCGCAAGCCGCAAGATCGGCGGCGAATGCTCGATCCCGCAGCACGTCGATGAGCAGCCGCCTCATTGCCCGGCCATCGCGGGCAAAGAGGAAATCCTTGCCCGGGCGGAACAATCCTTCGGCGTCGTCCCACGGTGCCGATATCAATGGAATGCCGCAGGCAAGAGCCTCGAATATGCGAATGGTGGGAATGCCAGGCAGAGCGTCGACATAAGGCCGGCGAGGTATGTGCATGGTCACGCGATTTTCTGCAAATGCGCGTGGCACCGATGCATTTGCGATCCAGCCGCCATAGACGATCCCCGCGCCGTCCAATGCCCGCAGGGCATGATCCGGATAGCGGACGCCTCGTACGGTGGTTTTCAGACGGATTGACCGGACAGGCTCCACCAGAAAGGCCGCGATCTCGGCACTGCGCTCGTCGTCTCCCCAGTTTCCTATCCAGATCAGATCGCCGGTTTTTTCAACCTCCGGCATCGGGTAAAACAGCGCCTCGTCCGCCGCCTCATGCCAGGTAAAGACGTTCCTGCCCCACCCGGAGCGCAGATAGCGCTGCCGAAGCGTTTCGCCGAAGGCAAGGACGACGTCGTAGTCCTCAAGATCAAGAGCGGCGATATCGCCTTGCGCCGAAACGGCACGGTGATGCGTGTCGTGAAAGACAAGCGTGAATTTTCCGCCGTTCCGTCGGGCCCGGCCGAGCCGGGCGACGAGTGCAGGATCTGTCCATTCATGGACGATGACGACATCGGCCTCGCCGACTGCCGCTTCGTGATCAAAGCCGCTATCGTAGATGCGCGAGCGCAGTTGCGAAAAAGCCTTTTCGAAGTCCTCAAGTGCCTGAGGGCCCTGATCGGCGAGAAGGTTTAGTCGGCTCCAGGCATTTTCCGGTTCGAGCGCCAGCGCTTCGTGACCACGACGGATGAGATCGCGCATGACGCCCCTTAGAAAGTGGGCGTTGCCGTGGTTCCAGTCTGATATCAGCGAATGGGTATAAAACAGGAACTTCATTGTTCACTCCGCCGCAGTCAACTTGTGCCTGTGCTGCATCGCGCGTGCATAGACATCCAGCAGCGCGTGGCACTGGACGTCGGGTAAAAATTCGCCGGAGCGTCGCCGCGCCAGAAGGCCGAGGTCGAGCCGCATGACCGGATCGGCAGCGAGCTGGTTGATTGCGGCCGCAAAGGCGCGCGGAGCGCGCGGATCGGCAAAGATAGCCGCCCCGTTCCACAGCTCCCGATAGGTGGGAATGTCGGCAAGGACGAGTGCCGCGCCAGCACGCGCCGCTTCCAGTGCGGCCAACCCGAACGGTTCGTATAGAGATGGCGAAGCGACAATTCCCGCGCAGGCCATCAGCACCATCGTCTCCTCGTGCGTCAGCTCGCCGGCAACTTCGGCATGTTGGGCTTTAAACAGCTGCCCGCTTGGTCCCGCCGCAGCCCCTGCCATGACGACGGGCCAATCGGCGAAGGCCGCAGCCTGGTCGAGAACGACGCCATTCTTGCCCTCGTCCCACCAGCGTCCGGCGGCGAAAACGAAATCCTTCTTGGGAGCAGGCAAAGGCACGAGGCGGCTGCAATTATGAACGACCTCGAGATTGGTAATCTGGCCATAACAGCGGCGCAGCGCATCGGCATGACTTCG
The DNA here is from genome assembly GCF_900169785.1 of Rhizobium sullae. Classification (GTDB taxonomy): domain Bacteria; phylum Pseudomonadota; class Alphaproteobacteria; order Rhizobiales; family Rhizobiaceae; genus Rhizobium; species Rhizobium sullae. The sequence goes on along the minus strand of NZ_FWER01000059.1, from coordinate 8,019 downwards.
GCTCGGTGCGAGCACGATGTCGGCGCGATCAAAGCCAAGGCGATTGCGCCGGTTTTGCCAACGCCAGCCGTGGGGCAGGCCGCAGCCGCGCACGCTATCGAACCATGTCGCGATACAGGAGTGCGAAACCGCGACGATTGGAATTCCGATCGCAAGGCCGGCGGCCTGTGACGGCAAGTTCAGGTGCAGGAGATCGACGGGATATTCCTCCACCAGTCTGCGAAGCAGCTTCGGGATCTCGACCAGCCGCCCCTCCTGATCGACGGTCCAGTCGAGCGGAGCCTCCAACCAGATAAGGGTGCCGATCGACAGAGCTTCGCGCCTCTGATGGGCCGACGGCAACGGTCCGAAACCTGCAAACACCGTTTCGACCCCGCCGTGGCGCAGCTCGCCTGCAAGATCCATCGCATAACGCCATATGCCGCCGACGGCATCGACCGTCATAAGGATCCGGTCTGGGAGCTCGCCGTCGCGGAGTTGACCGTGATGCGCTTGGCGCTGTAACCGTCTTTCATTTGCGGGGTAGGTCATGCCATCACTCTCCGTGCCTGCGCCAAGCCCCCACCAAAGCGGTTTCCGATGAGCCATTCATGCAAGTCGCGAATGCCGGCGCGCCACTTTATTTGCGCCTTCCAGCCCGATACCTTTTGAAGTGCGCGCGTGTCAGCGACGAAGAAAAGCTGGTCGCCGGCACGCCAATCGCTATGCGATGTGTGAAGCGACCGACCTGCAAGGTGTTCGATTTCGCGAAGCACTATCTGGATGCTGACAGAATTGTGCGGACCGCCGCCGAGGTTGAAGGCATGGCCCTTGATCCGGTCGATGGATGCAAGCGCTGCACGATAGGCGGCGACGGCATCATTGACGTGAAGAATGTCGCGAACCTGCTTGCCGTCGCCATAGATGGAGATCGCCTCGCCCTGAAGCGCGCGGATCAGGAAATGCGCAACCCAACCTTGGTCCTCCGTGCCGAACTGCCGTGGCCCGTAAATGCAGCTCATCCGCAACACGGCTGTCGGAAGACCGTATGATTTCGCATAGTCCAACACATATTGATCGGCTACTCCCTTCGAGCAACCGTATGGCGTACAGAAATCGAGCTTGTGCTCCTCGCTGATGCCATGCGCGCGGATGGTTTCGTCGAGTGGGATATAGCGATCGTCGAGAGCGACCATCTGCATGTCTTCGAGGTTGCCGTAGACCTTGTTGGTGCTGGCAAAGATCACAGCAGCATTGCGGCCTGCACTGCGCACCGCCTCCAGCACGTTGATCGTGCCGCGTGCATTGGCTTCGAAATCATCGATCGGCTGCAGCAGGCTGGTCGTTACCGCCGTTTGGGCCGCAAAATGGAATACGGCTTTGGCATCAGCAAACGCAGGTTCGATGCCGCGCAGATCACGCACGTCGGCGAGCACCGGGTGCACGCGGTCGCCATGATTATCTTTCAGCCAGCGCAGGTTCTGGTCGACACCGGGCCTGCTCAGATTGTCGAGAACGATGACATCCTCATGTTGCCTTAAAAAGCTGTCTGCGACATTGCAGCCGATGAAGCCACAGCCTCCGGCGATGACGATCGGCGCCGCCCCGCTTGCAAGCGACGGGGTCGTCAGCCGCGTCACTTCTTCAAGCCGTTTGATACCGCCTTCCGTCAAAAGGCGGGCAAGCAGCTTCGGCTGGTTGTTGGCGTCGACGGCGCCGAGATGATAGTGGCGCGGATCGAACCAGAGGCCTTCCTGCACGGGAACGTCCGGCGGCACGTCCCGCCAGCCGTACCAATACATCCGGTCGGCCGGCACGCTCAGTGCCGTCACGAAACGGCGGGCCTGCTCCATCTCATCATTGCGCCAGGTGGAATAGCCGGTCTCGGTGATCCAGATTTCGGCATCCTTGTTGTGACGGTCGAGGATCGCGCGCATTTCGCCGAGATGCAGGTCCCAACCGCCCCAGGTACTTGCTTCGCTGTCCCACGTGCCGGGAAAGCCGTGGAAGCCGACCGCCGAAACGACGTTGAGCACACCGCGTTCACCCATCAGGTTCAGCCAGTATGGGTCGAAAGGGCACGGTCCGCCAAGGATCGGCGACCATCCGCGATGTTTCGCCCAATAGGCGGCTGCGCCGACCATCTCGCAGAAAAGCCTGAAATCGGAATCCTCCCGCCAGTCCCAGTCGAGCAGGTTGTTTGGCTCGTTCCAGAGCTCGATGTGGCGGAAATGGCGACCGTAGCGGGTCAGCACATGATCGACGAAATCAGCATAGTCCTTGAGCACGCGCGGCGCGCCGGAAGACCGGCCGGTTCGAGAAAGCGAGGGTGGCGTGTAGTGTATGCAGGGAAGAAGGTCGATTTCCCTGCCGATCTTCGGAAGCAGCCAATCGAACCATTCCTTGCCGCCGGGCGCGAGATACTCGGCCCATGAGAGATGCGTGCGAAGATAGCTTGCGCCAGCGGCGAGGATATCCGGCAGCACCGTTTCCGTACGCTCGTACTCGCCGGGACGGAACCATTCCACGAAACCATATTGCCGCTGACGGATCGACCGACGACTTGATCTCATGATACGAGCCCCCGTTCTTCGAGTTGCCGTTTCATCTCCGCGCCCCTGTCGATCGCGCCGGCTCCGCGTACCCATTCGGCAAAGCTGCCGAGTGAATTCTCAAGACGGTATTGCGGATCGAATCCGAGCAGTTCACGCGCTTTGGAAATGTCGGCAAAGCAATTGCGAATATCGCCCGAACGGGCCTTGCCCATGATGTCCGGCGTGATTTCAGGCACGCCCATTGCCTCTGCAAGCAGCGCCGCGACTTCGGTGATGGTATAGGCGAGGCCGCTGCCGACATTGATGACCTGTCCTGGCGCCCGAGGTTGTTCGAGCGCAAGCCGGAAGGCACGAGCAATGTCGCGCACATGAACGAAGTCGCGCCGCTGCCTGCCGTCCTCGAAGATCATCGGCGGCTGCCGGTTTGAAAGCCGTGAGGCGAAATTCGCAAGCACGCCGGTATAGGGATTCGACAGCGCCTGGCCGGCACCGAAAACATTGAACAGGCGCAACGCGGTGGTTTCCACACCATAAGCCTCGCCGAAGATCAAAACCTGTCGCTCCTGCGCGAACTTCGTCAGTGCATAGATGGAGGCGAGATCGACCTGCTTCTCCTCGTCGGTGGCGACCGGAACGAGCGGCTCGCCGTCCGGACCGAGCGGGTCCCACTGTCCGGCCTTGACCTCGGCACCTTTGCGGCGGACGAAGCCGAGGCGCCGCCCGTCCCTCGTTTCATAGAGGCCCTCGCCGTAAACGCTCATTGACGAAGCGACAATGACGCGCCTGACCCGCATGCCGATCATCGCTTCGAGAAGCGTTGCTGTTCCGAGATCATTGCTGCCGACATAGCGGACGATCTCGTACATGGATTGGCCGACGCCGACTTCCGCCGCAAGATGGATCACATAGTCGATCTCATCGAGAGCCTGTCGGACTGCTGCCTTGTCGCGAACGTCGGCGCGGACAATTTCCGCTTCCGTCGACATGGCAGGTCCGGCATTTCCATGCACCTGATCGATCAGAGCGTCGAGTATGCGAAGATCATATCCCCGTTCAAGCAACTCTTGGGCGACATATCGCCCGATAAAGCCGCACCCTCCAGTAATGAGAACTTTTGGCATCGTTCACCTGAAGCTATGTGGATCAATAGGTTGACCTGTGTCGAACTGAGCCACACGGCGAAAGTTCCTTCATCAATGTCATCTTTGTCGTCTTTAATGTCTTCTTCTTCATTGACATCAACCCTCTATGGCGCTGCGCGGTTGTCGGATGCCACGAAACGTCGGAGCGTCACCGACCTTCCGCGTCTTGTCGGAACCGGAAGTCTCTTTCGGAGTTAACGCCATGGCTGTCGGTTTGTGGCGCTATTCCCGAGAAAAGGTGGACGGACAATGGATGCAGCGACACCAGAACACACCCGGTTCATGCAGGCGGCGGTGGTGACTGGGCCGGGCAAACTGAAGGTGCAGCGTGTTGCGTTGGCAGACCCGGGTCATGGACAAGTGAGGATAAGGCTTGAAGGCTGCGGCGTCTGCGCTTCAAACCTAACGCCATGGGCAGGAGCCGAATGGATGCAGTTCCCGACCGAACCTGGCGGTCTCGGTCACGAAGGCTGGGGTGTGATCGATGCCGTTGGCGCCGGCGTCGACGGCCTTGTCACCGGCGATCGCGTGGCGGCCCTCACCTATCATGCCTATGCTACCCACGATTTTGGCGATAGCGACGCAGTGGTGCGCCTGCCAAGCGAACTCGATGGCCAGCCTTTTCCGGGCGAACCACTCGCCTGTGCCATGAATATCTTCAAGCGCAGCGGCATTAAGGGCGGGCAGACCGTCGGTATCATCGGTATTGGCTTTCTTGGGGCATTGCTGACCCAGCTTGCAGTTTCGGCGGGTGCCTCCGTCATCGCTATTTCCCGGCGCCCCTTTTCGCTTGAACTTGCACGTCGGTTGGGAGCAACCGATACCATCCCAATGGAGGATCACCGCCAAATCATTGACGAGGTGCGCCAACTGACCGATGGCCGCTTCTGCGATTGCGTCATTGAAGCCGTCGGCAAACAATGGCCGCTCGATCTCGCTGCCGAACTGACGCGGGAACGCGGCAGATTGATCATCGCCGGTTATCACCAGGACGGCGTACGGCAGGTCAACATGCAGCTTTGGAACTGGCGCGGCCTCGATGTCATCAACGCTCATGAACGCGATCCAGCCATTTACATTCAAGGCATACGCGATGCCGTGGAGGCGGTGGCGAAAGGCAAACTTGATCCCCTACCCCTTTATACTCACAGGTTTCCGCTCGAACGGCTCAACGAGGCACTTAACGCGACGCGCGATCGCCCAGACGGCTTCCTGAAGGCCTTGGTGATCTACCCGTGAACCGGTCAATCTCTCGCCCGACGCCCACTTTGAATACGCGCCGCCCGCGATTGGGCTTTCTCGGCCTCGGATGGATCGGCCGCCACCGGATGGAGGCGATCCTGAAAACAGGCCTCGCTGACGCGGCAGCAATCGCCGATCCTTCATCCGGCGCAATCGAAGACGCGCTGAAATCCGCGCCATCGGCTAAGGTCGCGGCCTCCTTGGACGGGCTTCTCGATCTAGATCTGGATGGTATCGTCATCGCCACACCGAGTGCGCTGCATGCCGAACAATCGATCGAGGCATTGGAGCGCGGTGTGGCAGTCTTCTGTCAGAAGCCGCTCGGGCGGAGCACTGAGGAAGTCACGGCCGTAATCGAGGCCGCTCGCCGCGCCGATCGCCTGCTCGGCGTCGATCTCTCTTATCGCCACACCGCCGCCATGCAGGAGATTCGCAATCTTGTCCGCAGCGGCACGCTTGGCGAGATTTTTGCCGCGGACCTCACTTTCCACAACGCCTATGGTCCCGATAAGCCATGGTTCTACGACAAATCGCTATCCGGCGGCGGTTGCGTCATGGATCTCGGCGTACATCTCGCCGATCTCGCGCTTTGGGCGTTCGATTTTCCTGAGGTTGAGCACGTTTCCGCGAGGCTTTACAGCAAAGGTAAGCCCATCGGCAACAACAGTTGCGAGGTCGAAGATTTCGCGGTGGCTACCATCGACGTTGCAACGGGCGCAGTATTGCGGCTGACGTGTTCCTGGCGTCTGCAGGCCGGTCGCGATGCGGTGATCGGCGCCTGCTTTTACGGCACCAAGGGCGGTGCGGAATTCCGCAATATCGACGGTTCGTTCTATGATTTCGTCGCTGAACAATATGAGGGAACGCATAAGGCCCTCTTGACGGCACCGCCCGATGATTGGGGCGGGCGTGCCGCAGCCGACTGGGCCTGGAGGCTGGCCGAAAGCCGCCGGTTCGATCCGCAATCAGAGCATCTCATCGCTGTCGCGCGGCTTCTTGATGCTATCTACAAGCGGTAGTCCGCTGCAGTCGGTACTCCAAGGCGCGCCTTCCCGCCGCTCCGGACAACAGCGAAAATATCAGTCGAAGCTCCTGCAGGCTTCATTGGCGTGCCTCGCGACCTTGCTTGCCGGATCCATACCTGTTGCTGGCTCAGTTCGGGGATAGCATAGCATTCCTCCGTCTCCGGCGGCGGCATCCGCGCCGGTTCGTGGCCGATGCGAAGCGCCTGCCGTCATCGGTATTGCCGCAGTTGCCGAATCCATCGCCGTGGATCGGAAGGTGAATGACGTGGTGGGGGATTTTTTCATATTGCCGGATTTGCGGGCGTAATCCTCGCCTCAATAGGCGAAGGCGCCGCCGACATAATCCGGGCCGAACAGATTGCTCGTATTGAAGGTGAGACCTAATCGCACGCGGCCAGCCTGCCGCAACACGCTGCCGTCGCTAGTGACCTGGGCCGCTCGACTGCGAGTGCTCGCCGCCGTGCCGCGATATGCCTGCCAACGCGGCACCTGCTGAGCGATTCCCTGCAGCTCGGGCCAGGTCGCCGAGGGAGAGGATGCCGACAAGGACCTTGCTTCGCTCGACGACTGGAATCCGCCTAATCTGATGATCGGCGAGATACTGGCAGACCTCCTCCGTGTCTTGATCATCAAAGCAGTATCTGACCTTCGACGTCATGATACCGCCGACCTTCGCCTCGGGGCCCCAGCCCTCAGCGACAGCGCGCACCGTGATGTCGCGATCTGTCAAAATGCCGACGAGCCGGCCATTTTCCGTCACCGGCACGACACCAGAGTCGAGTTCGGCCATGAGCCTTGCTGCTTCCTGTATCGTCTGCTCCGGGGTGACCAGCCGGACACCCAGCGTCATCACTTCGCGCACTTTCATGATTCTTCCTCCGCCTTGTATGGATTGTCACAGCGGCCGAACGTGCTTTGCCCGCTACGCGCCGCCGCGCTTTCGGTGCGGGCTTTCCTGATTGCGACCACGAAGCACGCTGCGGTCGTCTTCCTGGATTTCAGGCGACGGCGCGATACTTTGGCCCTTGCGATACGCCTTCTTCGCAGCCTCGGTCTTCTTCAGGTCCGCCGCTGCGTCAAAATCCTTGTCGGCATTGGCAGTATTCTCCCGCTTTTCGATGACGCGAAGCTGCTGTTCGTGGGTCTTCTTACCTACCATCATTGCCTCCTTATGGCTTTCGCGAGCTTGGTCCGCGCGATCGCACTAAGATCGCTTTGCTGGCCGGCGGTTAGCGGCATGATCTTGATATTGCTCGGTTTTGATGTTCTTGCTGTCGAGACCACGCGTTTTTGAGTGCTGGGCCTTATCACGGTTTGACAGGACCATGTTTTCACCGAGGCGCTCATCGTCAACCGTCGAAGCGGCCCCTGATGCGTCGCCCTTGCCTTGCGAGCCGCGACCGATATGCTTCTTGCTGCTGTCTACCATTTTTCCGTCCTTTTTGTTTAGAACATTTGACGAACCACCCGGCCGGACAATTGTTCCCGACTCCGGGAGGAAGCTTGCACTTCTGAGGTTTGCCAGCGGGTCAGATCAGGCGCGATTTGGCTCTGTTGTCTCTTCATCGGCTTGGGCCGGCAGCCGCGGCGCGAATGATATATGCGACCCGGAAAACCAAATCTGGTGATCATGGCAAGCGGCCCATACTTCACGGAGATGCCGGCAATGAATTGATCGCTTGCCGCTGCCATCTTTTTGAAGAACCCGGTACCCTCGATGAAGTGGTCCGGCACGCTACGGATTGGTTCAATGCGCATCTTCGCCCGCCAACGCCGCCGCAACAAGGATGACATTTTTGGATTGGCGCTGAAGAAACCCATGCCCAGCCGTTGCGCCAAAGGAAACTTAAGACTTTCTTATCGGTGATCCTCGCGTATCTGGAGAGACATTTGCGCCGTTGAGGCGGGCAGCGAGATGACCGCGTGCGCGATTGACACGGCTTTTTATCGTACCGATCTCACAGCCGCAGAGACCGGCTGTTTCCTCGTAACTTAGCCCCCAAGCAACGTAGATAAGAGCCTTTCGGTGTTTCACAGGGAGGTTCTTCAGGGCCGCCCGGACGTCGTTCGCAAACA
>NZ_FWER01000070.1 GCF_900169785.1 Rhizobium sullae | reverse complement strand
CGACGGCGCCGGCGCCAAGTCGGACATCGAAGGCCGCGTTGCCCAGATCAAGGCGCAGATCGAAGAAACCACCTCCGACTACGACCGCGAAAAGCTGCAGGAACGTCTTGCCAAGCTCGCCGGTGGTGTTGCCGTCATCCGCGTCGGCGGCTCGACGGAAGTCGAAGTGAAGGAAAGGAAGGACCGCGTCGACGATGCGCTGCATGCAACGCGTGCGGCAGTCGAAGAAGGTATCCTGCCGGGTGGCGGAGTGGCGCTGCTGCGCGCCGTCAAGGCGCTCGACAACGTCGCCGTGGCCAATTCGGATCAGCGTGTCGGCGTCGATATCGTCCGGCGCGCTATCGAATCCCCGGTGCGCCAGATCGCCGAGAATGCCGGCGCGGAAGGTTCGATCGTCGTCGGCAAGCTGCGCGAGAAGACCGAGCTTTCCTATGGTTGGAATGCCCAGACCAACGAATACGGCGATCTCTTCAAAATGGGTGTGATCGACCCGGCCAAGGTCGTGCGCACCGCGCTTCAGGATGCTGCCTCTATCGCCGGCCTGCTGGTGACGACGGAGGCCATGATCGCGGAAAAGCCGAAGAAGGAGGGCGCCGCCCCCGCGATGCCCCCCGGAGCCGGCATGGACTTCTAGGTTGACATTCGGCCCGCCTGGCGACCGGCGGGCCGCGCGGGATGGAGGTTAGGATGGTTCAGACGATCATCAACCGATCGGACGTGCCGCTTGATGCCCGCGACCTTGAGATGTGCCAATGCGTATTCGACGAGGTTCGGTCGGTAGCCAAAGTCGCCAAGGATTCCGAGGAAGCAGAGCGTATTGCTGCGATCACGATCGAACTTTATCGCCAGGGCGTTCGCAACCCGGACCATCTGAAGGTCATGGTGGGCGCGGCGCGCGGTCTTGTCGCGCCGCGCGAAGAGTAGAACCAATCAGATGGCCAGGAACTGGTGATGACCGTCTAGACACCAGGAGTGCGGCGACAATGGCCGGTGTGTTTCACAGATCGCCAATGATCCGGACTCCTCGCTTCTTTTTTAAGGCGGCTCGATGAATCTGTGCTAAGTCGCGGCAAAGAACACCAGATAGGACTTACCGGACCCATGATTGAACTTACGCCATCGCAGATCGCAGCACTGAAACTCGCCAGGGATGGAGATCTTTATCTTCAGCCGACGAAGAAGTGGACGCACCAAAACGCAACGGTGACTTACGCAAGAACCGACCGTTGGAAAGAACGACCGCAGAAGGTGAAATCCGTAACCAGCAAGACCCTGGAAGAATTGAAGGCGCCAGGCTTTCTGGAACGACGCCATCTCGATCATGATGCGTCAAAGGACGTCTACGGGATCACGATGGCCGGCAAGATGTGGCTGCTGAAGAACAAATAAGCCTGCCCAGATCAAGTCTTCGACCCCGATCAGCCTATCGCTCGGCATAGTCTCGCCTGAGACCGTCGTTTGCGCGCCTCGAAAGCTCAGCTGAGAAAACCTTTTCGCAGTTGACATCTTCGTTGCGAAAAGGTTTTCTCTCATCGAATTGATGGGAGAATGAGACTGAACGACACAGGGGGAAGACAGAGCCGGATAACGATCCATGATCTAGCGGCCGCAGCCGGCGTCAGCATCTCGACGGCGTCGAAGGCGTTGAACGATGCGGGCCGCGTGGGCGAGGAAACGCGCGAGCGGGTCAAGCGCATCGCGCTGGAAATCGGCTTCAGGCCGAACGCGCTAGCGCGTGGCCTCTTGAGCAAGCGCAGCTTCACTATCGGGCTCTTGACCAACGACACTTATGGCCGCTTCACGCTCCCGGTGATGGCAGGCATTTCGGAGGCGTTGGTCGACCACGGGGTTTCGGTTTTCCTGTGCGCGATCGAGGATGATCCGGCTCTTGGGCAGATTCACGTGGATGCGATGCTGGACAAGCAGGTCGATGGCATCATCGCATCGGGTAAGCGGCTCGACCGGCGGCTGCCGGTCGATCTATCAAGCCTTCCGGTCCCAGTGGTCTACGCCTTTACGGAAGGCACGCCGGGCAGCGTCAGCTTCCGCTCGGATGACGCACAGGGCGCAAGGCTTGCGATGGAGTGGCTGATCGAACTCGGGCGTTCCCGCATCGCCCATATTACCGGTCCTGAAAGCTTTTTTTCGGTTTGCGAGCGCGCCTCGGCCTACCGCGAGATCGCAGGTGACAGTGAGCCGGTCCTCTACGGCGCGTGGGCAGAGGCCTGGGGTCATGAGGCAGTCGGCCGCATATGGAGCCGCGCCGGAGAAAAACCCGATGGCATCTTCTGCGGCAACGACCAGATCGCCCGCGGTGTCGTCGATGCGCTTCGCGAGCGGGGCGTCAAAGTGCCGGAGGACGTCTCGGTCGTCGGATTCGACAATTGGGAGATCGTCGCCGCGCAGACGCGGCCGCCGCTGACGACGGTCGACATGGAATTGAAGGAACTCGGCCGTCAGGCAGGGTTGACCGTGCTTGCGCTCGCCGAGGGCAGGCCTGTCGAGCCCGGAGTGAGGAAATTGCCGTGCCGTTTGGTCGTGCGGCAGTCATGCGGGGGTGCCTGCAAGGTATGAGAAACGGCGCGAGGAGACGCGCCATATTGGGAGGAACGTCATGATCAAGCGTCTATTGGCAGCGACCAGCATCGCTACCCTATGCCTGGTATCGGGAGCATCGGCCGCCGAAAAAGTTGAAATGTGGGTCCGCTCGGGGATCGGCGACGCCTTCAAGAAGGTCGTTGAAGCCTATAATGCCAGCCACGAAAACCAGGTCAACGCAACCGAAGTGCCGTTTTCCGAACTGGTGCAGAAATATGCAACGGCGATCGCCGGCGGACAAGCGCCCGACGCCCTTTCGATGGACCTCATCTACAACCCCGCCTTTGCTGCGGCCGGCCAGTTGGAAGACCTGACGGACTGGGCAAAATCCCTGCCCTATTTCAACGCGCTGTCGCCGTCGCATGTTCGCCTCGGCACCTATCAGGACCGCGTTTACGGCCTACCGCTCTCAGTCGAGACCTCGGTCTTTGCCTGGAACAAGGACCTCTATAAGAAGGCCGGCCTAGACCCGGAAAAGGCGCCGGCGACCTGGGACGAGATTACCGCCAACGCAGAAAAGATCCGCGCGCTCGGTGACGACACCTATGGCTTCTATTTCTCAGGTGGCGGCTGCGGCGGCTGCATGATCTTCACCTTCACCCCGCTCGTCTGGGGTGGCGGCGCCGATATCCTCTCGGCCGACAGCAAGACGGCGACGCTCGATACGCCGCAAATGCGCAAGGCGGTCGATATCTATCGCAACATGGTCAAGAAGGACCTCGTGCCGGCAGGTGCGGCAAGCGACAACGGTACGAACTTCCTGACCTTTACGAACGGCAAGATCGGCCAGCAAAGCCTCGGCGCCTTTGCCATCGGCACGCTTGTGACCGAGCATCCGGACATCAACTTCGGCGTGACCCTCATTCCAAGTGTCGATGGAAAGCCCTCCTCCTTCGCAGGCGGCGATAATTTCGTCATCACCAAGGGCACGGAAAAGATCGATGCAGTGAAGGAATTCCTCGAATACATCTATTCGATGGACGGCCAAAAGGTCATGGCACAGTACGGCAGCCTGCCGACGCGCGGCGACATCGCCCAAAAGGTGCTGGAGGGGCTCGATCCGCGTATGCAAGTCGGACTTGAGGCGATCAGCGTTGCCAAGACGCCCTATACGCTGCAGTTCAACGATCTGATCAACAGCGCCAACGGCCCGTGGGCTACCTTCACCAATGCCGCGATTTTCGGCGACGATGTCGACGGCGCCTTTTCAAACGCCCAATCGGAAATGCAGTCGATCATAGACAGCGGCCAATAACGTCTCTCCCGGCCGTGGGCCGGGGAGCGGTGGCAGCTTCCCGGCCAATCTTAATGACAGATGCGGAGCGTTTTTCGATGATAGGTTCAGGCTTGCAGCGCCAATCGTCCGCGCCCAGGCGGCGAAGATCGCAATGGCGTGGCCTTGCCTATATCGCACCCGCCATGGCGCTCGTCATCGTCTTCTTCATCATGCCGGTTATCTTCACCGGATGGATGAGCCTTCATAATTGGCCGCTGATGGGGGCCTCGCGCTGGATCGGGTTCAACAACTATTTCCGCATGTATAACGACGGCCGCTTCATGACGGCGCTGAATTTCACGGCCTATTATACCGTGATCGTCACTGTCGCGATCTTCGTGGTCGCCTTTCCGCTGGCGGTCTTCGTCGAAAAGGAACGGCAGTTCGTCAGCGCCTACCGCACGATCATCTTTCTGCCAGTCGTCGTCGGCCTTGCAACCGCCTCCCTGCTTTGGGTGTGGCTTGCCAATGTCGACAGCGGGTTCATCGGTCCTGCCTTGAAAGGCCTCGGCCTCGTCGAGAAAAGCCCAAACCTGCTTGCGACCTTCGACACGGCGTTTCTGACCGTTGTCGTAATGGTCGTCTGGAAGATCGCGGGCTTTACCATGATCATCCTTTTGACAGGGCTTCAGGCTATTCCTGCAGAACTGACGGAGGCGGCCCGCATCGATGGCGCCGGCCGTTGGCAGCGGTTCGTGCATTTGACGCTGCCCTTGATGCGCAAGACGATCGCGCTGGCGCTGATCGTCTCCGTCACCGGTTCGGTCCTTGCCTTTGACCAGTTCTACATCATGACGGCCGGCGGACCGCAGAACAAGATGATCTCGGTCGTCTATTACATCTTCAATCAGTCCTTCGTGTCCTTCAACCTCGGCTATGGCGCAGCGCTGTCGATCGTGCTTCTCGCGATCCTGGTGGCGATCAGCATCATACAGCTCTGGCTGCTTCGTGTCGGGGAGGATCGCCCATGATCTCCGCGAAGGAACGCCGCGCGCGCAAGCGCCTCCGCTCGAAGTCGGCCTACCACCTGACGGGGATCGCCATCGCGATCTTCTTTCTGGCGCCATTCGCCGTCACGCTGCTTGCCTCGTTCCGGCACGGAACCGAAGCGAGCCTGCCGCCTCTGCCGCCATGGCCGACGACGGGTGTGAGCTTCGATTCCTACAGATTGCTGGATACGTTCGGCGCCGGCATCTGGCGGCACATGGTCAATTCGCTGCTCGTCTCGCTTGCCACCGTTGTCCTGACAGTCGTGGTCAGCCTGCTCGCGGGATACGGATTTTCGCGCTATCGGTTTCCGCTGAAGAACGTGCTCTTCGTGCTGATCATCATGACGCTGATGATCCCCTTCCAGTCGATCCTGACGCCGCTCTTCATCATCCTTGCAAAGCTCGGGCTCAACAATTCGCTGCTCGGGCTGACGCTCGTCTATGTGACCCTGCAGCTTCCCTTTTCCGTCTTCATGATGCGCAATGCTTTCGATGCCGTCCCGAAAGAGATCGAGGAGGCTGCGCGTATCGACGGCGCGCGCGATTTGAAGCTCCTTGTGCGCGTGCTGTTGCCGCTTGTCCTGCCCGGTGTCGCGACCGTCGCGATCTTTGCGTTCCTCAATGCCTGGAACGAGTTCCTTGCGGCCCTCGTGCTGCTTTCCAGTAATGAGAAATACACCCTGCCCGTCCTCATGACGGCGGTGCGCGCCGGCCGCCTCGGCGCGATCAACTGGGGCGCGGTGCAGGCCGGCGTCGTCGTCATGACGATCCCCTGCCTCATCGTCTTCCTGCTTCTGCAACGCTACTACATGCGCGGGCTCATGGCCGGCGCGGTGAAGTGATCTCAAGACAAAATGGATGAAGCCATGAACAAGCTGAAAAGAGACCGCCAGTTCCGCCCCCTTCCCGTTCCGAGCGTCGAATTGCACGGGCTCTTCGGCGATCGTCAGGACGCGATCTGCTCGTCCACGGCCGAGACGCTTCTCGACCGTTGCGTGGCGGCCGGCATGCTGCGCGCGATCGATACGAGCCAGCCAGGCCCCGGCGTCGTGATCCCGATCCAGCCCTGGGGCGGCACGACGCAGATGTTCTGGGACAGCGACCTTGGCAAATCAATCGAGACGGTCGCCTATTCGCTCTACCGGCGCCCCAATCCGCAGTTGGAAGCCCGCGTCGACGACATTATCGGCATGTATGAGAAACTGCAGGACAAGGATGGCTATCTCAACGCCTGGTTCCAGCGCGTCCAGCCAGGCCGTCGCTGGGCCAATCTGCGCGACCACCACGAGCTTTATTGCGCCGGCCATCTGATCGAAGGCGCGGTTGCCTATTATCAGGCGACGGGCAAGCGCAAGCTGCTCGATATCATGTGCCGGTATGCCGACTACGTGATCAAGGTCTTCGGCCACGGCGAAGGCCAGATACCGGGCTATTGCGGCCATGAAGAGATCGAGTTGGCGCTGGTCAGGCTCGCCCGCGTGACCGGCGAGAAGAAGTATCTGGATCTCGCCAAGTATTTCATCGACGAGCGCGGCGCCGAGCCGCATTTCTTTACCGAAGAGGCGATCCGCGACGGCCGCGATCCGGCAAATTTCATCCAGAGTACCTACGAATACAACCAGGCTCACGAGCCGGTGCGGCAGCAAAAGAAGGTGGTCGGCCATGCGGTGCGTGCCATGTATCTTTATTCCGGCATGGCAGACATCGCGACGGAATATAACGACGATACCCTGACCGCCGCACTCGAAACACTCTGGGACGACCTCACGACCAAGCAGATGTACATCACCGGCGGCATCGGCCCAGCCGCGTCCAATGAAGGGTTCACCGACTACTACGACCTGCCGAACGAGAGCGCCTACGCCGAAACCTGCGCCTCGGTCGGCCTGGTGTTCTGGGCCAGCCGCATGCTGGGCCGCGGTCCCGATCGCCGCTATGCCGACATCATGGAGCAGGCGCTTTACAATGGCGCAATGGCCGGCATTTCGCTCGACGGCAGGACGTTCTTCTATGAAAATCCGCTTGAGAGCGCCGGCAAGCACCATCGCTGGATCTGGCATCACTGCCCCTGCTGCCCGCCGAACATTGCGCGCCTGCTGTCCTCCATCGGATCTTATATGTATGCCGTTGCCGACGACGAGATTGCCGTCCATCTCTATGGAGAAAGCAGGGCGCGCTTTGAAATCGCGGGCTCGAAGATCACGCTCGCGCAGGAGACGCGCTATCCTTGGGATGGCGCCATCCATTTTAACATCGAGATGGAAAAACCGGCGCATTTCGCCGTGTCGCTCCGCATCCCCGAATGGGCCGACGGCGCCGCAAT
The DNA here is from genome assembly GCF_900169785.1 of Rhizobium sullae. GTDB lineage: Bacteria > Pseudomonadota > Alphaproteobacteria > Rhizobiales > Rhizobiaceae > Rhizobium > Rhizobium sullae. The sequence goes on along the minus strand of NZ_FWER01000070.1, from coordinate 15,598 downwards.
CAAGGTGAATGGCGAGGCGCTCGATCTTTCATCCGTGATGCTCGACGGCTATGCCCGCATCGAACGGGATTGGAAGAGCGGCGATCATGTCAATCTCGACATTCCCCTTGCGGCGCGCTCGCTCTTTGCCAATCCGCTGGTGCGCCAGGATGCCGGCCGCGCGGCTTTGATGCGCGGGCCGCTTGTCTATTGCGTCGAAGCGACTGACAACGGTTCCGGCTTGAACGGTATCCGGCTCAGCGCCGATGCGTCAAAAGCCACAACTGCCGAGATCGCCGAGCTTCGCGGCGCCGTCGCTTTGGATCTGCCGGTGACACGCGATGAAACCGATTGGGGCAACATGCTTTACAGGACGTCGCCGCCGCAGGCACGCGAAGCGACCGCGCGCTTTGTGCCCTACCCGTTCTGGGATAACCGGGCTCCGGGTGAGATGCTTGTCTGGGTCAGAGCAGGTGGCTCGAGCGGTGAGTAAAGTGAGTAAGTTGACAGACACTGGCGTCGTGCTGTCCGGCGTCCGAAAGAGCTTCGCCAGCTTCGATGTCATCCATGGCATTGACCTTGAAATCGCCGAGGGCTCCTTTGTCGTCTTCGTCGGCCCCTCCGGCTGCGGAAAGTCGACGCTGCTTCGCATGATCGCCGGCCTCGAAGAGGTCACGGACGGCGAGATCGAGATCAAGGGACGCAACGTCACCGATCTCGATCCGTCGGACCGGGGCATCGCCATGGTGTTTCAGTCCTACGCTCTTTATCCGCACATGAGCGTGCGCGAAAACCTCGCCTTCGGGCTGAAGATGGCGAAAACGGCGGCAGCCGAGATCGAGACACGCGTGAAGGCGGCGTCGGGGATTCTGAAGATCGAGCATCTGCTCGACCGCAGGCCCGGCCAGCTCTCAGGCGGCCAGCGCCAGCGCGTCGCGATCGGCCGGGCAATCGTGCGCAAGCCAGACGTCTTCCTGTTCGACGAACCACTGTCCAACCTGGATGCGGAGTTACGGGTCTCGATGCGCATCGAAATCGCCCGGCTGCATCGCGAGCTCGGCAACACGATGATCTATGTGACGCATGACCAGACTGAGGCGATGACGCTTGCCGACAAGATCGTCGTTCTGCGCGATGGACGCATCGAACAAGTGGGAACGCCGCGCGAAGTCTACGAGAATCCGGCCAATGTCTTCGTCGCGGGCTTCATCGGCTCACCGCGAATGAACCTTCTGGAAGCCGCATGGACCGGTGACGGCACGATCAGAATCGCCGGCACCGTCATCCCGGCACCGATTGCAGCCGGCAAGCTTTCAGCCGGCGACAGGCTGACGTTCGGCGTTCGCCCGGAGCATTTCGTTGTCGCTGAGGCTGGGGCGGAGACCCTAAAAGCCAAGGTCGATTTTTCCGAGTATTTGGGTGGAACCCAGTATCTATACTGTCAGCTCGAAGATGGCCAGACCGTCACCGCAGAACACAGGTCGCCGCTGGCAATCGAGGCCGGCGACACTGTCCATCTTGCAAGCGAGACGACCGAGCGCCGTTTCTTCGATGCAAATGGGCAGCGTCTGGCAGGTTAGAAATCGGTTGTCGATAGGACTGATCGGAATTTCCCCGCGTATGGCCGCGGATCGAACGGCTCGACAATCCAAGGATGGCTAGCCATTCTCATAGACGGATTCTCAAGCCGGGTCATATGATCGCAACCGACCCTTTGCAGATCCTCAGCGGCGTCCTAAAATCCCTACAAAGCCCGAGGTAATCGAGATCGGCCGTCGCCCCTCGTCGGACAGGCCTAATTGCCGTCGGAATCACGGAGACGTATGCACACGACACGTCGAATGCTGGTGCGGGCCTCCTTAGCTATGATGGCCGCGACGATTTTCCCGCCAGTCTTGGCACGCCCCCAGGACGGGCGGCCTGTCATGCGCCGCATCCCGTCGACCGGCGAGGCAGTTCCGGCCGTCGGGCTTGGGACGTGGATCACCTTCAATGTCGGCGACGATCGGGTGCTCATGGACGAATGCGCGGGCGTCATGGCAGCCTTCTTCGAGGCTGGCGGACGCATGATCGACTCTTCGCCCATGTACGGCTCATCGCAACCGGTCATCGGCCATGGCCTGCGGAAGCTCGGGCAGCCCGCGGCGCTGTTTTCGGCGGAGAAAGTCTGGACGTCGTCGGGCGCTGACGGCCCAAGGCAGATCGAGCAATCCCGCCTTTTCTGGGATGTACCGCGGTTCGACCTCATCCAGGTCCACAATCTCCTTGCCTGGGAGGCGCATCTGCAGACCCTGTTCGACATGAAGGCGGCCGGCGCGGTGCGCTATGTCGGGATCACGACCTCAGAAGGGCGCCGCCATGATCTTCTTGAACAGATCATGCGGCACGAACCCATCGATTTTGTACAGCTCTCCTACAACATCCTCGATCGCGAGGCGGAAGAGCGGATCCTGCCGTTGGCGGCAGAGCGCGGTATTGCCGTGATCATCAATCGGCCCTTCCGGCAAGGCGCGCTGACTCGCCGGCTCGAGGGCGAACCTATGCCCGAATGGGCGGCCGAACTCGGTGCATCGAGCTGGGCTCAGTTCCTCCTGAAGTTCATTCTCGCCCACCCGGCCGTCACCGTCGCGATCCCAGCAACCACCCGCGTCGACCACGTGCGCGAAAACGTCGCGGCGGCGATAGGCTCCTTGCCAGACGCCGCCACGCGCGCGCGCATGGTGGCCCACGTGCAGGATCTTTGATGCCGGAATGGTGGACCTACAGCCTTGAGGATTTTCTGCTCTTTTCGCCACGCGTCTACTGGCGGATGTTCGAGTTGCAGAATGCGGCCCTCTGGCCGCTACAGGCGCTCACGGTTGGCCTCGGCTTTGCGGCGATTGCGCTTGCCGTACGGCAGCCGTACGCCTCAGGGCGCTTCGTCGCGCTCGTTCTCGCGATCCTTTGGGCCTTCGTCGGATGGTCTTTCCTTTGGAACCGCTACACGACCATAAACTGGGCGGCCGCCTATGTCGCACCAGTCTTCGCCGTTGAGGCCGTGCTGCTCCTCGCCGTCGGCACGCTGCTCAATGGCCTCGTCTTCGACCGGCGTGGGCCCGCCGGCTGGATGGGATATGTGCTTCTTGCCTTCGCTCTTGCCGGGCAGCCGCTGCTTGCGCCGCTGCAAGGACGGGTTTGGGCCTCGTCGGAGTTTTTCGGCATTGCGCCCGATCCGACAGCGATCGGAACGTTAGGTTTTCTGCTTCTCGCCCGCGGCAAGACGTTATCGTTGCTCCTTCCGATCCCCCTTCTGTGGTGTTTTTTAAGCGGCATAACCCTTTGGAGTATGGGAGCTCCGGAGGCGTGGGCAGCTTTTGCGGCCGTGATGCTCGCGCTCGCAGCCTGCATCGGAATGATCATCGCTCAGCACGTGAGGCCAAGATGACGACTGCACTTTTCGTCTTTTTCTTCAAGGAAAGCCCTGCACCACGTGGTGGAGTTTGGCTTGGGTAATGAGGGAAGCTGACGTGCATCCGTCTTCCCGCTTGGACACTATCCGACGCTCGAAGCCCCGCATGCCTGCGGCAGGCGGCGTCTGCTGCGGCAAATAGGCCACCTTGCGGGCAGAAGCGCGGTCGCTCCAGTCCTCAAGTGTCCTGCTTTCAAAACGGATGGTTCCGGAACTCGGCGACTGCTAGCGGGTGTCGGTCAAGAGGAAAAGGAAATACGTCGACAGCTACAGCGGTGGCGCGAACATAGAATCCCATCCCGCAACAGCGTCTGGAGCCGATCTTTAATTCAATGGTCGTCCAGCGAGCCTTGCGCATAGAAATGCTTGCGTATCGTTCTTGTATAAGTGGCAAATGCGGGCGACGCCATGACATCCAGGCCTCTCGGTCGAGGAAGATCGATGTCGTAAACCTCCGAGATCGCACCGGGACGTTCGCTCATGACGACCACCCGATCTGAAAGGAAGACGGCTTCCGGAATACTGTGGGTGATCAGGAGGATGGTTTTTTTCGATTCAAGCCAAATGCGTTGAAGTTCGAGATTCATCTTTTCTCGGGTCATTGCGTCGAGCGCACCGAACGGCTCGTCCATAAGCAAGACCCTCGGATCGTGCAGGAGCGCCCTGCAGATAGAGGCACGCTGTTGCATGCCGCCGGACAGTTGCCACGGGTACTTGTTTTCGAACCCCTTCAGGCCGGCCATCTCGATCAAGGTCTCGGCCCGTCTGCGGGCCTCGACCATGTCCATATTCCGCATCTCCGCCTGCAGCAGAATGTTGTCGATGACGACGCGCCATGCGAGCAGTACCGCACTCTGAAAGACAATACCGACATCGATTTGAGGCCCGCTGATTTCCTTTCCCGCCAAACGGACCGCTCCGTCCGTCACCGGAGCCAAGCCCGCAACCAATCTCAGCAGCGTGCTCTTTCCGCAGCCCGATGGCCCCACAACCGAGACGAACTCCCCGTCACTGATCGACAGATTGATCGGACGCAGTGCTTCGAAGGCTCCGAAACGCTTTGTCACGTTGTCGAGTTCAATGAGCGGGATCCCCGGCCTAGACTGCGGCTCTTTGGCTTCCATTTCTTCCTCAAAAAGGTGGACCGGTTCCGTCATCGCCGATCCCTTACGGAAGGAAGGCATCGGTATAGTACTTCGAAACATCGTCATCCGAGGTTTTAAGCGTCCCGACCGCAATCATGGTCTTGATGGTTTCTTGGATTTGCGCAGACGTCACGCGCAGTGGCCGCAGGTCGGCCGAGCCCGGGCTCTTGAGCAGAGGAATCGCCGTGTTCAGACCAGACAGCAGACTCTCTGCCGATCCTGCATTCGGATAGCTGGCACGCACGGCGTCGACAGCCTCCTGGGGGTGCTGGACGGTGTATTCGAATGAGCGGGTCGCCGCCCGCATGACCTTTTTGATGAGCTCCGGGTTTTCTTCCACTGTTTCGAGGTTGACGATGAACGACGACCCGATGCTGTTCACTCCATGGTCGGCGAAGAGCATGTTGGTCACTGGCTTGCCGGTTACCGATTCGATCTGGCTGCCCTGATCGGTGGCGAAGCCAAGAAGTGCATCGGCCTGGCCCGTGATCACGGCGTTGACCTTGGTCTTCGCGTCGCCGCTGACGGTCTTGAAATCGGATGCCTGAAGTCCGTTCTTTTCCATGAAGAGCGGCCAGGACTGTGACGGAGAATCGCCCGGTGTCATCGCGATAGTCCGGCCCTGGATGTCAGAAGGCTTTTCAATCCCCTTTTCCTTCAGGCTGACGACGGCGAACGGACTCGTCTGCAATGCCGAGCCGACCGAAATCACCGGTGCGCCCTTGGCTACGAGCGCCATCATCGACGTCAGATCGGCAAAGCCGAACATCACGTTCTCAGCCGCAACGGCCTGCACGGTGGGGCCAGATCCACGGCCCTCCAGGATTTCAAGGTCGATACCCTCCTCCTTGAAGTAGCCCTTCTGCTTGCCCAGAATCAAAGGTGAATGAAGGCCGGTAACGTACCAGTTGAGCATCAGCGTCGCCTTTTCGAGGCTTTGCGCTGGCGCGCTTGTCACGCATACCGCCGAAATTGCGGCTGAAACCGCACAGGCTTTGATTATCTTGGGAATCTGCATCACTTTTCCTCCGTTAGTGATCCAAGTCATGAACGTCTCAGGTCGGTGCGAGCGCGTCGCCGCGATTGGAGATGTGCCATGGCAATACGAGCTTTTCGGCGAGATCGATCAGCACGAAAAGGAAAACACCCATCATCGAAAGAACGATGAGGGCGGAAAACATCAGCGGCAAATCGAAATTACCGTTCGCGCGCTGCAACACGTAACCAATGCCGGAATTTGATCCGACGAATTCGCCGACGACGGCACCCACCACCGCAAGCGTGATGGAGACTTTCATGGCGGAGAAGATTGCCGGCAGAGCGTTGGGCAGGCTGATTTTGTAGAACATCTTAAGGCGTGTGCTGCCCATCGACCTTGCAAGGTCGATCAGGTCCGCTTCAAGGGATTTAAAGCCCATCACCGTCGATACGACGATCGGAAAAAAGCCGAGCAAAAAGGCAACGATGATCTTGGGAAGAATACCAAACCCGAACCAGACCACGAACAAAGGCGCGATGGCAACCTTCGGAATGCTTTGGGAAAACACCAGCAGCGGGTAGAGGTAGCTCTCAATGGTCCGGGAATACGCTATCAGCATGGCAAGCGGGACCCCGATGACAACAGAGAGTACAAATCCGCCGACAGTCGCCTGAAGCGTTGGAAGCGTTTCCGCAGCAAGCATGGGCCACTGCGTGTAGAGCTGGTTTCCGACGGCGATTGGGGTCGGGATCAGGTATGCGGGAATGCCGAAGATCCGGATGGATAGGTCCCACACCAGAATCAGGGCAGCTACCAAAATGACCGGCCGAACCCACGGCGAATTGATTATTGCGTACATGATCTTAAGCCTCCCGCTTAATGACTCCATACGATGCGCTTTGCATCATCTGTCGCTCCTCCCCGCATAAACCAGAACTTGCCCGCTGTTTCTCCTCGCAGTCAGCGGGCCTTCCGATCCTTGCCTCAAAAGGATCGATCCTCCCGGAAACGAAAATGTTATTCACCAAGTAGGGAATTAACATCAGGTTCCCCGGTGGAGTCAATCCTCAGGTTGGCCGCGTCGACCTATGCCTCTTGCGTGTGTGGCGCAAAGCAGCCTTCAAGGGCATGGGTTCGAATTGACAATTCATCGTCTGGTGAATAATTTTCTTGGCGGGGAGCGTGGTTCGGTCGCCGCTCGATGGATGGCATTTGCCGATCACGATGTGCCTATCGGCTGGGCGTTTTCGGACCCGGAGAAATTCAAGAATGCGCAAACGCCAGATCAATCCGCACATATCGATCGACGCCTGGACGCACATTTTCCCGCCGAGCTATTTCAGACAAATCCAGAAGGTCGCAAGCGCCTCCGGGCCGTTGAAGCGGTGGCTCACGCTCAAATCGCTTTATGATCTCGACGAGCGGTTTCGCATCATGGATCAGTTTGAGAATTATGCACAGGTTCTCACGCCCTCGATGCCCGCTTTCGACGAAATCGCAGACGCGGAGGAAGCCGCGTCCCTTTCGACGTTGATGAATGACGGCTTGGCTGATCTCGTGCATCAATACCCAAGGCGATTTCCTTACTTCGTCGCCGGAATCAGCATGGGCAACGAGACTGTCGCCCACCAGGAAATCGACCGGGCTATCAGTCTCGGCGCAGTTGGCTTTCAATTGCCAAGCCACGTTCAAGGCATGGCATTGGACCATCCCAGATTCCAGGCCATCTGGGATGCTATTGCAGCGACCGGCCGCACTGTCTGGCTCCATCCAATTAGGGGACCTGTGCCCGACTATCCAACGGAAGCGAAGTCGAAGTTCGAAATTTGGTGGTGTTTTGGCTGGCCCTATGAATCGTCCGTGGCCATGGCTCGACTGGTGCTGTCAGGTCTGTTCGACCGTCATCCGCACTTGAGGGTCCTTACCCATCACATGGGTGGAATGATACCCTTTTTTGCGGGACGCATCGAGCAGGGCTGGGGTCTCGAAATGGGTTCGAGAACCCCGCCGTCTGATGCTGACCTGCTGCCGCGCCCGCTGAGAAAGCCCGTCGTGGAGTATTTCAAGAACTTCTATGGGGATACGTCACTCTCGGGCTCAGCGGGCGCCCTTCGGTGCGGCCTGGATTTCTTCGGAACCGATCAGGTCGCCTTCGCGACGGATTTTCCGTTCGATGCTGAAGGCGGTTCTTATCTCGTCAGAGAAACGCTAAGGTCGTTGGATGACTTGGTACTTCCGGATGATGACGTTTTAGCTATCGGCCAAAAGAACCTCGCGGGTCTCATCGTTCCTAACTTCACGCCACGGCTGTGAGTTGCTAGGTGTCAATGCAAATGGCCGTTCAGATCGATGCTCATGGGAAAACAATGGAAAGTGCACGGGAAACCAGAAGGGTTTCAGACGAGGCGTCGAGCGAGGCAATAGCGCGTTCCCGGGACGCGGACAGGTCGAGAAAACTGCTGTTGGACGTGGCCCGCGCGGAATTCGCGGAATTTGGCCTCGGCGGCGCCCGTATCGCCCGAATCGCGGAGCGGGCAAACGTCGACAAGAAGCTCATCTTTTATTACTTCCGCAACAAGGAGAACCTTTATACCGAGGTTCTTCTTGAAGCGTACGCCAAGATTCGCGCTGCCGAATCGAACCTCCACCTGACGGAGATGGACCCGCGGGACTCGATCCGCAAGCTGACCGAATTCACCTGGAAGTACTACATCGACAATCCGGAATTCGTAACATTACTGAACAGCGAGAACCTGCACAAGGCACGGCATATTTCAGCGCTGCCCAACATCAAGGACCTGAACTCGCCATTGGTGGCCATGCTCGCCGAGGTCTTGAAGCGTGGCGTGGAGAGCGGCGAGTTCCGCAAGGATATCGACCCGGTCCAACTTTACATATCAATAGCGGCGCTCTCGTATTTTTATCTCTCTAACAACCACACGCTTTCCGCAATCTTCGGCAGAGATCTCTTATCGCCAGCCGCCTTGGAAGAAAGACTGGACCATATCCAGGGGCTCGTCCTTGGTTATGTGACCGCTACGTGAGATTATGGCTGATACCGAAATCGGTCATTATTTAATCGACTGACGTCTAATGGCAGGTGTGCCGTGTCCAGAGTCCTCATCATCATCGGGCTTGCTTTCGTGGTGATCGGTATTCTATGGCCGTGGCTTGCGCGTCTCGGCCTAGGTAGACTGCCGGGCGACATCCTCATCGAGCGCGGGAATTTCTCCATTTATATCCCAATTACCACCGGCCTGCTTTTCAGCATCGTGCTGTCGGTGATGTTCTGGCTCTTCAGTCGTTGAAAACGTCACGCATATTGCTGGACGGCGTAGGAAACATCGTTGAAGGCGCGGCGCGCAGCATCGACAGGACATCAAGCAAGGGCAAGCAGAGCTTTGCCTGCGGAGGCCAGCGGCATCACTTCGAAACCACTCTTTTAATGGGAAAGAATCTTTCCCGGGATAGACGACGATGCGCCGCGCGGGATCTAGATCCTCGCAAGCGAGATAGAACCCTTCCTCGGGTTTTGGCGCCAGGCTGCGTGTGATTTCGATGGCCCAAGGCTGGCCGCCTAGCGGCGTGAGGAGGTCTGCGTCGGATTCAAGATCAAGATAGATCGACGAGCGATGGTTGGCTATGGCGAGCGCAAGAGTCGTCTTTCCGACTTGGCTCTTATGATGGCGCCGCTGTGAAAAAGATTTGCATCTTCTATTGTTATTTTATGAGTAATCGATAATCTTTTTCGTCACAACAACGAAGCGAGGGAGGCGGATCGTGGATGGCGGGTGCAAGGCTCGACTGATGCAGGTCCAATCTCGGATTGACCGGCGCGAGCTTCTGGCGGGAGTCGGGGCAGTTGCGGCTGCCGCCGTACTTCCTGGTCGCGGCGCAAAAGCCGAAGGCAGCGTCTTGCAGGTCTGGGGAGGCGTGCCGGCGGCCTCGGGACCGGCGGAAGTAATCCAGGGGTTCGAGCGGGAGAACCCGGGCTCGACGATCAATTACACCCGCTTCGTCAACGACGACTGGGGCAACCTCAAGCTCGACACCGCGCTGCAGGGTGGCGTCGAGATCGACGTCTACTTTTCCTATCCGCTCGCATCGCTTGCCCTTCGCACCGATTCCGGTCTCGCCGCCGATCTCACCGGCCGCGTGGCCGCCGATCCGCAGCTTACGCCATTCCTGGACCAGCAACAGCCCCGCGCCTACTGGTCGGATGGCCGGATCCTGGCACTCGCGACGGCGCGCGAGCCGAATTTCGTCCTCGTCAATGAGCGGCGGCGGCAAGAGGCTCGTGCTGAATTGCCGGGAGCCTGGACCATCGACGATTTCCGCGCCTTCGCGCGGCGCCTCGCCACGCCTGGTTCGCCTGGGGCTTACGCCGCACCGGACACCGCCAGGATCGCGCTCGGCCCCAACTATTGGTACACGGCCGACGGCCGGTCGAACTTCGCCGATCCGCGCTTCCTCGAATGGCTGAGGCTCGGGCAGGACATGATCCGGGAGGGCGGCGCCTATCCCTGGACCGAGGTGCTCGCCCGCAGGTTGGAGGTCTACCAGCAGAACGGGTTCCTCACCGGCGAGTTCGCCGTCTGGCCAACCGCACCGTTCAACCTGCGCTATCTCAAGGATCTGAAGAACTATCCTCATGACTTTGTCGTGAGCTGCGCACCCGTACCAAGAGTTCCGGGTGGCGGCGACTGGAACACCGGGACCTTCAACAACTTCATCATGATCAACCCGAATTCGCCGCGGCAGGAGCTCGCCTGGCAGTTCGTCAAATACTGGGTGACGAAGGGCGGCGGGCCGATGATGAAGGGCGGCAAGATCCCGGCGCTCGACCAGCTCGACAGCGACGCGATCCTCGCCGGGCTCCTCGGCAGCGAGCCCGAGCGCTTCTTCGACGTCTCCTCGTTCCGCCGGGTGCTCCTCGACGAGGGCATCAAGCTCAGCGGCGACACGAACCTCACCGCCTATCCAGAGATCCACCTCGCCTGTACCCAGCAGCGGAACCTCTGCTGGATCGACGAGAAGTCGCCCGAAGATGCCGTCCGGGCGATCGACGCGCGCGCCGAAGCCGCGATCGAGCGCTATCGGGGGAGGAGCTGAGCCATGGTTTCGACCCATGTGAGCGACAGGCTCACCGCTATTGCTGCGCCCGAGGCGGAAGGCCGACTCCGCCGGAGCCGATTGCAGCCCAGCGGCTGGACCGGGCTCGCGTTCCTCGCGCCAAACCTCATCGGCGTCATCGCCTTCACCGTCATCCCGCTCGTCTCAGTGGTGGTTCTCGCCTTCACCGACTGGAACCTCGTTTCAGGCGTCGAGGGAATCCGGTTCATAGGGCTCGAAAACTTCGTCAATCTCGCGCGCGACCCGGGCTTCTGGAACGCGCTGATCCTGACCTTCGTCTATGCCGGAGTGAGCGTGCCGCTGACTGTTGCATTCGGGCTCGCGCTTGCTCTTGCGCTCAACCGCGACCTTCCAGGCCGTTCCGCGCTCCGCGCGGTCTTCTTCCTCCCCTACATCGTCAACGTTGTGGCGATCGGGATGACCTGGCTCATGCTGATGAATCCGAGGGCTGGGCTGGTGAACCAAGCGCTCACCGTCTTGGGTCTGGAACAGCTTCCCGCCTGGTTCGCCTCATCCTACTGGGCGCTCCCGGCCCTCATCCTGATGGCGGTCTGGAGCAGCGTCGGCTATGCGGCACTCATCTTCCTTTCGGCGCTCCAGGATGCGCCGACCCATCTCTACGAAGCGGCAGAGATGGACGGAGCCGGGGCGTGGGCGAAGTTCCGCGTCATCACCTGGCCGGCGCTCATGCCGACGACCGTGTTCCTCCTTGTCACACTCTTCATCGGCGCGTCACAGGGCTTTGGCCTGATCGCGCTCATCACCCAAGGCGGACCGGGCGACTCCACGACCACGCTCTCCTATTACATGTACCAGAACGGCTTCCAATTTTACCGCTTCGGCTATGCCTCGGCGATCGGGCTTGCAACCTTCGCCGGCGTGCTCGTGCTGACGCTCATCACGTGGCGGGCGCAGAAAGGACAGGCGCTCTATGAGTGAGGTCACGCATTCTACGCCAGCGCGGTCCCGGCCGGGCGTCTTGCGCAGTGCGCGCGAGCGCCGCCGACTTCTGAACCGATGGCTCTGGGGGATCGGGCTTTGGGCGCTGGCGCTTCTCTTCCTCGCCCCCTTCGCCTGGATGATCTCGACCTCGCTCAAGCAGAGCGTCGACGCCTACCGCGTTCCGATGGAGTGGATTCCCGATCCGGTCCAGTGGCGGAACTACGTGGAGGTGCTGACGGGCGAGCACTCGGTCGTCCCGGCCTTCCTCAACTCGCTTTTCGTCGCAGCGCTCCGGGTCACGGGCGAACTCGTCACGGCCTCCATGGCGGGCTACGCCTTCGCAATGATCCGCTTCCGCGCACGTGAGTTCATCTTTCTCCTCTATCTCGCAACCGCGACCATTCCCGCCCAGCTCCTCCTGGTACCAAGGTTCATCTATTTCCAGAAGCTGGGGCTCTACGACACACTCTGGTCCCTGATCCTGCCCGGCATGTTCACGGTCTTCGGCACGTTCCTCATGCGACAGTTCTTCGTGAGCCAGCCGCGCGACTTCGCCGAGGCGGCGCGGATCGACGGAGCGAGCGAGTGGCAAATCTTCAGGCGGATCTACCTGCCGATGGCGGCACCTGTCCTCAGTGCGCTGGGCATCCTCGCTTTCGTCTGGTCCTGGAACGACTATGAGGCGCCGCTGGTCCTCATCTCCAATCCGGACGTCTATACGCTACCCTTGAGCCTCACCAACTTCACCGACGAGCAGGGCCAGATCGATCCCGGGCTCTCCATGGCCGCCTCCGTCGTTTCGATCCTTCCGATCCTCATCGTCTTCATCTTCCTGCAACGCCGCTTCGTCGCCGCGATGACGCATAGCGGCCTGAAATAAGTGAACCCCCATGGACCACCCATCAACCGCCGCAAACCGTGCCGGAAAGGCCAATCCGCTCCAGCAGATCGTCGATGCAATGCCAGAGTGCCGGGGCGCGGCGCGGCGCGTCGCCGAGATCATCCTCGCCTCGCCGGAAAAGGTCGCGGGCTCCTCGATCACCTGGCTCGCCGAAGCCGCAAAGACGTCGCCCGCGACGGTCACACGCCTTGCCGAACAGCTCGGCTTCGACGGTTATCCGGCACTCCGGACGGCCATCGCCATGGAGCATGGGCGCGCCGCGCAATCCTCCTGGGAGAGCGATATCGGCTCGGCAATCCAGCCCAACGACAGGCCTGACCAAGTACTGCGCGTGCTTGCCGGCACGGCGGCGAACGCTCTCAGGAACGCGCTCGCCGAGATCGATCTCGAAGCGATCACCAAGGTCGCCGAGGCGATCGCGGTGGCGCACCGGGTGCACATCTACGGCGAGTGGGGCGACGCCATCCCCGCGCAGGAGCTCGCGATCCGGCTCCTCAGGATCGGCATTCCCGTCTGGTTCCACGACGGCAACCAGGCCTCGCGCATCGGCGCCGGGCTGCTGGCCCCGGGCGACGTCGCGCTTGCCGTGTCGCGAGCTGGGCAAGAGCCGACCGGGATCGACTTCCTGCGCCTTTCGGGCGAGCGGGGCGCACTCACCGTTGCAATCACCGGCGAGCCACAGTCGAAGATCGCCAAGACCGCGGCGATCGCGCTCTATACCGGCACTCGCAATGGTGAGAACTGGACCGAGTTCTTCGCCGGGCGGGCGAGCGACACGCTAGCGGCCGGCCTGCTCTTCGTGCTGGTCGCGCAGCGTGTGCCGAAGCACATGACCGCCTTCAATCCCTATGGGCCGGGGCATCCGGTCGGAGGCGAGCCTTCGGCCAGCGGCAGCACCGACGGCGAGGAACGGCGATGAAGACACGATCGGTCAAGAGCAACGTCACGGTGATCGGTGGCGGGCTCGCGGGCGTCTGCGCCGCGATCGGCGCGGCGCGGCAAGGCGTCGAAGTCGCCCTCGTCCAGAATCGGCCGGTACTCGGCGGCAATTCTTCGAGCGAAGTGCGGGTCTGGGTATGCGGAGCAACAGCACACGGCAGCCAGCATTTCGCCCGCGAGACCGGGATCATGGGCGAGCTCTTCCTCGAAAACCAGTTCCGCAATCCCGACGGCAATCCCTACTACTGGGATCTCGTCGTGCTGGAGGCGGTCCGCGCGGAGCCGAACATCAAGCTCTTCCTCAACACGGACGTGCGTGAGGTCGAGGTCGCGGGGCCGGACGAGGCGAGGACAATCCGCTCCGCCACCGGCTGGCAGATGGGCTCGGAGACGGTGATCACCTTTACCGGCGACCAATTCATCGATTGCAGCGGCGACGGCCTCGTTGGCGCGCTCGCCGGCGCCCGCTTCCGCATGGGGCGGGAGGCACGGTCGGAATTTCAGGAATCCTGGGCGCCCGAAGTGCCCGATGACAACACGCTCGGGAGCACGATCCTCTTCTATTCCAAGGACGCCGGCCACCCGACCAAGTTCGTGCCGCCCTCCTTCGCCCGCGACATCGTCGCGGCCGGGATCCCCGAGCACCGGGTGATCCGCGCCGACATGAACGGCTGCGCCTTTTGGTGGATCGAATGGGGAGGCGAGCTCGACGTCGTCCACGACAACGAAAGGATCCGCGACGAACTCCAGGCCGTTGTCTACGGAATCTGGGACTACATCAAGAATTCCGGCCGCTTCGACGCGGAGAATCTGACGCTCGAATGGATCGGCTCGGTTCCGGGCAAGCGTGAATATCGCCGCTTCGTAGGTGATTACACGCTGACCCAGCACGACGTGCTCGGCCAGGTTCTCTTCGAGGACAGGATCGGATTCGGCGGCTGGTCGATCGACCTCCACCCGCCGGGCGGGGTCTACACGACCGAGCGCGGATCGCGGCACTGGCATCCGAACGGCAACTACCATATTCCGCTCCGCTGCCTCTATTCGATCAACGTCGGCAATCTCTGGATGGCGGGGCGCAACATCAGCGCGAGCCACGTCGCCTTCGGCTCGACGCGCGTCATGGCAACCTGTGCCATCGAGGGCGAGGCGGCGGGGGTCGCCGCTGCGATCGGGGCCCGCACAGGGCTCATGCCGCGCGATCTCGGCCATGCCGCCTTCCCACGGGTCAGGAACGCGCTCATCCGGGCGGACGCCTCGCTTCTCGGCACGGAGAACACCGATCCGGACGATCTCGCGCGGGTGGCTGCGGTCACGGCCTCCTCAACGCTCCGCCGGATCGCCGTCGAGGAGCCGGCAGGCCGCTGCCGGCTCGACGCCGCACTTGGCATGATCGTTCCGATCAGGCCGAGTCTCGCAGCGATCGAGGTGCTGGTCGACGCAGCAGAGGCGACAGCACTCGTGGTCGAGGTCCACGACCCTGATCTGCCGCAGAACTATCTGCCGCTCAAGCTGGTCGACCGTCGGACGGTCATGATCGAAGCGGGCGAGCGACAATGGGTCACCTTGGCCATCGACTGGCGGCCGGCAGGACCGCAGAACGCCTTCCTCGTCTTCGGCGCGAACCAGGCTCTTACGCTCCATACGGCGGAGCGGGCCGTCACGGGCGTAATCTATTTCCGCCACCGTGCGCCGGAGCCCCACGAGGCATTCGCCGAGCAGTTCCGGAAATGGAAGCAGGTGCTTCACCGGCAAGGCCTCTGCTTCCGCCTTCCAGAGTTGACTGATATCTACGAGGCTGGCCAAGTGATCGGCGGCTATGCGCGGCCTTATGGCGGGCCGAACATGTGGCTTTCCGAGCCGCTTTCCAGCGACCCCACGCCCTGGCTCAGGCTCGACTGGGCCGAGCCGCAGCGGGTGGGCGAGATCTCCCTTATCTTCGACGATGACCTCGAGGAGGACCTTATCAACCTGCATCACCACAGTACGCCCTTCGATGTGCTGCCGAGCCTCGTCCGCAATTATCGGGTCGAGATCCTCTCGGGTGGAGGCTGGCGGACGGTGGCAGAAGTGACGGGGAACCGGCGGCGGCATCGGACGCATCGGCTCGACGAGCCGACAAACGCGTCGGC
>NZ_FWER01000149.1 GCF_900169785.1 Rhizobium sullae | reverse complement strand
GATCAATGGGAAATTTCAATCCGCTCGCCCCGCGCCGATGCTTGGGTTCGTAAAGAACTATGCGAACCGTTCGGTCATTGTCTCGGCGGAAGCATCGTCGTCGACGTTTTGAGCGCAGATCGATTTATCAAAAGTGCACGGGCTCAGGGTTTTCGCATTGAGTTCGTGGGGCTCGGCGGCAAAGATCTCCTTTAGGAAATCTCAGCGGCTGTCAGCGGATCGAGCAGCCGACAATGAACTCGCCCCTCTCCTATCGGCCATGTTGGTTCTGTTTTGACTGCCAATTCATAGCGCCGGTCTGAGCCCTAATGGCACAGGAGAACCGGTACCTCGAGGCCGTTAAGCAACGATCGCGTAACGCCTCCCAGAATAAGTTCGCGCAATCTAGAGTGTCCGAAACCTCCAGCAATCAGCAAGTCTGCCCGCGCTTCAGCTGCAGCGGACTGAATTGTGCCGGCTACCGGAGCTCCCTGTGATTGCGCATTGACAATCTCGACAGCAAGACCGGCGTCGCGAACAAGCGCCGCAAAGCGATCGCGAAGGTCGGCGTCTATCGCCTTGTCGTCCGTGACGGAGATGAGTACAGCCTTCGATGCCTTGTCCAAAAACACGCGGGCTCCGGTCAGCGCCCGCGCCAAAGTCGCGCTGCCATCCCATGCAATTGCGACTGTATCGATTCGGCCGCAACAATTGTCCGCCGGGAACAACAGCAGTGGTCTCCCGCTCTCGAATAGAATGCGCTCGATCACGGAACTGGCTATTGGCGAGGTTTCCATGATCGAGAGGTCGTAGATACGCGAGATCTCCGCAATTCTGTCGCCGATGAGCGGCTGCGTAGCCTCAAATGATGAGATCGTCACTGCCAGGTCGGCCTTACCGGCATAATCGCGCACGGTTTCGATCAGCGTCGCAGCGCAATCCCGGCTGGAGCGCTCGGCGTCAGCACTCATTTTCTCGACATCGACATCGATGATCGACGGAAATGGTGGGGAGACCCTCGGTATCTTGACCTGGAATACGCTGACACGAAGCCTCGCTTCCTGGTGACGTGCAAAATCGATGGCATTCTGGATCAGAGCAAAAGAGCTGGGATCTGGATAGGTAAGCAAAGGCAGATGGAACTGTGCGTTCATAGCGTATCTCCTCATCTCGGCTCCAAGGTGGAATGCTCGTCCGAATGGTTCATGCCTGCGTTGATCTTGCGCAAATGGCGTTGCCAACGATCAAGATTGCTCCCCCCACCAAGCGGATCCTGTTGCCAGGCACGAAATTTGGAAAGGCATGCGGCGCGATTAATGCTGATCAATGTGCCATCTGGCGGTTGGTTTATGAAGAGCTTAAGGTTCAAGAAGACTCACGAGCATGGTTTCGCCGTCACGGAACAATGACGGCCGCGCCGCTAAACCGACCTGCGCGAAGGTCCGCAAGAGCCTCGTTTGCCCGTTCGAGTGGATAGGTGACCGTGTGCGTGCGCACAGTCGCCTCGCGGGCGATCGGAAAGAACTGCGTGGCGTCTTCACGGGTAAGATTTGCAACGGAAACAAGCTCCCGCTCACCCCACAGCAGGGTATAAGGCATGGCCGGGATGTCGCTCATATGAATGCCGCCGCAAACGACGCGGCCACCCTTGCGGACCGCCTTGAGAGCGGCCGGGACGAGCCCGCCGACCGGCGCAAAGATGATCGCCGCATCCAGCAGCACCGGCGGGCTGTCGTCCGAGCTTCCCGCCCATGCGGCTCCGAGACTTATGGCGAAACGTTGCGCTTCATCGTCCCCGCGGCGCGTAAAGGCATAGACTTCACGGCCTTGCCACACGCATACTTGGGCAATGAT
>NZ_FWER01000199.1 GCF_900169785.1 Rhizobium sullae | reverse complement strand
CAGTGAGGCGTTCCGCATCGCTCAAGAGGAAAAGCAAGGCCCAGTGTCTGTTGTAATACCGGAAGACATTGCGGCCGAAGAATGTGAGGAGGATGAACTGTGATTACCAAGACCTTCGATCGCGCGGTTGAAATGATCCTTGCGGCCAAGCGTCCGCTGATCATGGTGGGCGGGGCGGCAAGCCGCCTAGGCCAGCACTCGATCGCCCAAATCCGCGACTTCGTGCAACGCACCCGCATTCCCTTCTTTGCCACGCAAATGGGCAAGGGCGTCGTGGCGGAGGACTCCGACCTCTATATGGGCACGGCGGCGCTATCCGAAGGCGACCATGTCCACGTCGCCGTCGACAAGTCCGACGTGATCATCGCGGTCGGCCACGACACGTGCGAAAAGCCTCCGTTCATCATGTCTGAG
>NZ_FWER01000200.1 GCF_900169785.1 Rhizobium sullae | reverse complement strand
CACTTGTGACGGACAATACACGCGAGTTCCAGCGCATTCGCGGCCTCACCCTCGAAAACTGGATTGTGAGATAGCGGGGTGCATCATGGGACCAGTAGCAAATTCCGAAACGCTCGCATCCATTTCCCCGGCCAGCGCAGGGAAGCTCAAAGGGCATGCACTGATGAGTGCTGAGGGTGATATGTCGCCATTTTTCCTTTTCATCGACACGTTTTCCGGAAATGTTGATCGGATCGTCATATCGTGTCTGCTGTGATTCTCAGGCGAGACCGACATGAAACAGGCGAGAGGCCAACTTATAGGCTACGCACGCGTTTCGACGGAGTCGCAAGCGACTGAGGCCCAGGAGATTGAGCTCCGCTCGGCCGGCTGCCTGGCAACCCGGAGATCCGGGAAAAACGCCC
>NZ_FWER01000201.1 GCF_900169785.1 Rhizobium sullae | reverse complement strand
TTACCTCCCACCTCTGCTCGGCGGCATGCTGATCGGCGCATCGGCCGTCATGCTTCTGCTCCTCAACGGCCGGATTGCCGGGATCAGCGGGATCGTCGGGCGTCTCGCCCAAGGCGTCGGCTTGACCACCAATCTCGCGTTTGTGCTCGGGCTGCTGCTTGGGCCGCTCACCTACCTGCTGGTGTTCGGCGGCTGGCCGGCCGTGCAGATCACCGCCGGCTGGCCGCTGATCATCGTCGCGGGGCTGCTCGTCGGCTTTGGCTCGCGCATGGGATCGGGCTGCACCAGCGGCCACGGCGTTCTCGGGCTTGCCCGCCTGTCGCCGCGATCGATGGTGGCGGTCGCCACGTTCCTGACGGCCGGCGTGTTTGCCGTCGCAGTTCTGCGAGGTCTCG
>NZ_FWER01000202.1 GCF_900169785.1 Rhizobium sullae | reverse complement strand
AATGGCCGCCGCACCGTGGGTGAGTGTACCCGTCTTGTCCAGGATGGCGACGCGCACGCGGCTCAAAGCTTCCAGGATGCCGCCATCCTTCACGAGGCATCCGATGGCAGCGCAGCGGGAGATGCCCGACATGATGGCGACGGGAACGGCGAGGATCAGCGGACAGGGCGTGGCTATGACAAGAACCGCAAGGGCCCGGCGTGGATCATTGGAGAGGAACCAGGCCGCAAGAGCCAAAGACACACTCACGGCGAGAAATACCAACCCGTAGCGATCTGCAAGGCGAGCCATCGGCGCTCTGCTCTTTTGTGCGGCTTCGACAAGACGGATGATCGCGGCGTATGTGCTTTCGGATGCCGGACGAATTGCCCTGATATCAAAGACGCCCCCNGCTTCGACAAGACGGATGATCGCGGCGTATGTGCTTTCGGATGCCGGACGAATTGCCCTGATATCAAAGACGCCCCCGACCGAGGTGCTGCCACTTAGAACTTCGTCATCGATACCGTGTTTTCGTGGGA
>NZ_FWER01000204.1 GCF_900169785.1 Rhizobium sullae | reverse complement strand
CCTGCACGATCGGCCTTGGATGGATCCGCGATCACGACGATGTCATCGAACTTTGCGAGTTGACCAATAACTTCGTCCCTCAGGCCATGCGCGATGTCGAAAGTTGTATCCACGGGCCGACCTTCCTTGAAAGCTTCAACGACAACCTTTGGCCCGGATGCTTCCGTTGGCGATGTCCCGGAGAGGGCTTCGCCCGAGACAGAACGTTCAGGCGCGAGGAAGATATAGAGAGCACCTGCCGCGATCATCGGAATGGTCCCGAGAATGAGCGCGATCAGTAATTTCGAACGGTCAGGTCTGGGAAATAGGCGTTCATGGTTGACGGATCCGACGTCTTTTAGAGCATCGGGGCTTGGCGCCGGCGATGCCGGCACTTCCGGGTGATGA
>NZ_FWER01000205.1 GCF_900169785.1 Rhizobium sullae | reverse complement strand
CGGCTCGGCCACCTCCCGCTCCACCTGGATCGAGGCGTACCAGTGGTCGCCGCTGAGCGAGACTGTGACGTTCTTCACCGTCCCAACGATCTCGCGGTGAGCGACCATCCTCACCCATCGCGCCTTCGGAAGAAGGATTTCTCCCTCGCGAAAGGCGATTTGTTTGGCGTCCGGATATCGGAAGCTCTCGTTTTCGTACTTGCGCCGTGGCTTGGGATGGGCCGCGCGGCCCTCGAAGAAGTTGGCATAGGCGCGGTGCAGGTCGATGACCGCTTGCTGCAGGCAGTGGTGCGGAACCTCGCGGAGCCATGGCAGCTCCGCCTTGAGGTCTGCGAGCTGCTTGTTCTGGTCGATGGCGCTCAGCCGCCGCGGATCGGAACGGTGTCT
>NZ_FWER01000206.1 GCF_900169785.1 Rhizobium sullae | reverse complement strand
GTCCATCGGGTTCATGCCGGCGGCAACCGCCTTGTTGCCTTCGCGGATGATCGACGCAGCCAGAACGGTCGCGGTCGTGGTACCGTCGCCGGCGATGTCGTTGGTCTTCGAAGCAACTTCGCGGACCATCTGGGCGCCCATGTTCTCGAACTTGTCGTCAAGTTCGATTTCCTTGGCGACCGAGACGCCGTCCTTGGTGATGCGCGGAGCGCCAAAGGACTTATCGATGATGACGTTACGGCCCTTGGGGCCGAGCGTTACCTTGACTGCGTCAGCGAGGATATCGACGCCGCGCAGCATCTTTTCGCGCGCGGTGCGGCCGAATTTAATTTCTTTAGCTGCCATTTTGAAAACTCCAGAATAGGGTTGTCAGCAATTTCGGGANCGGTGCGGCCGAATTTAATTTCTTTAGCTGCCATTTTGAAAACTCCAGAATAGGGTTGTCAGCAATTTCGGGAAAAGCGATCGGCTGGATCAGCCGATGATGCCCATGATGTCGGCTTCCTTCATGATCAGCAGATCTTCGCCGTTGATC
>NZ_FWER01000280.1 GCF_900169785.1 Rhizobium sullae | reverse complement strand
GACCGAAGACATCATTTGCAATCGTAAAGGCCTTCAAGAACTCCGATCGTCCTGCCAACGTCTCGCTTACGATGAATTTCAGGAACCTTCGGCCTCGCTCCGTCGAATGAAATTCCCCGCTTGAAAAGACCCGTTCAAGTTGCTGGCAGACTTCTT
>NZ_FWER01000209.1 GCF_900169785.1 Rhizobium sullae | reverse complement strand
GACACCGTTCCGATCCGCGGCGGCTGAGCGCCATCGACCAGAACAAGCAGCTCGCAGACCTCAAGGCGGAGCTGCCAATGGCTCCGCGAGGTTCCGCACCACTGCCTGCAGCAGGCGGTCATCGACCTGCACCGCGCCTATGCCAACTTCTTCGANTGGCTCCGCGAGGTTCCGCACCACTGCCTGCAGCAGGCGGTCATCGACCTGCACCGCGCCTATGCCAACTTCTTCGAGGGCCGCGCGGCCTATCCCAAGCCACGGCGCAAGTACGAAAACGAGAGCTTCCGATATCCGGACGCCAAACAAATCGCCTTTCGCGAGGGAGAAATCCTGCTTCCGAAGGCGCGATGGGTGAGGATGGTCGCTCACCGCGAGATCGTTGGGACGGTGAAGAATGTCACAGTCTCGCTCAGCGGCGACCACTGGTACGCCTCGATCCAGGTGGAGCGCGAGGTGGCCGAGCCGAGCGTCCGCGACGGGATCGAACTCGGCGGCGACCTC
>NZ_FWER01000293.1 GCF_900169785.1 Rhizobium sullae | reverse complement strand
TGCGCTCACGCAAGAAGAGGCCCGATGCGAGGGGGACGAACGAACCGGCGTGCAAATCCTCAAACGCGCGCTCGAAGTTCCGATCCGCCAGATAGCCGACAACTCATCGATCGACGGTGGCGTCGTGGTCGCGAAGGTCCTCGAGGGCAGCGG
>NZ_FWER01000210.1 GCF_900169785.1 Rhizobium sullae | reverse complement strand
CGCGGGCTTCTCCGGCATAGCAGAGGAGTGATGTGACGAGATCAGCCACTTGCCGTCCTTGAACTCGTAGGTAAAGGTGTAGCGCGCCGGAACCTTGCTACCATCCTTCAAAGTGAAGGTATAGTTGCCGGTGTCGAGCGCTTCGTTGCAGCCAAGCTTGATCGTGCGGCTGTCGATTTCGCCGTACGGATGCTTCTTCAGGAAGCTCACGAAATAGTCCCGGCGCTCGTCTTGCGTCAGGCGCGGTTTGTTCGACAGTGTCGGGAGGAGGACTGCATCAGGCGTATAGTTCTCGACGACTTTTTCTGGATCCAGGGTTGCCAGCGAGGAGGTCCAGCGATCA
>NZ_FWER01000211.1 GCF_900169785.1 Rhizobium sullae | reverse complement strand
TGATCGCTGGACCTCCTCGCTGGCAACCCTGGATCCAGAAAAAGTCGTCGAGAACTATACGCCTGATGCAGTCCTCCTGCCGACACTGTCGAACAAACCGCGCCTGACGCAAGACGAGCGCCGTGACTATTTCGTGAGCTTCCTGAAGAAGCATCCGTACGGCGAAATCGACAGCCGCACGATCAAGCTTGGCTGCAACGAAGCGCTCGACACCGGCAACTATACCTTCACTTTGAAGGATGGTAGCAAGGTTCCGGCGCGCTACACCCTTACCTACGAGTTCAAGGACGGCAAGTGGCTGATCTCGTCACATCACTCCTCTGCTATGCCGGAGAAGCCCGC
>NZ_FWER01000213.1 GCF_900169785.1 Rhizobium sullae | reverse complement strand
GCCGCGATCGATGGTGGCGGTCGCCACGTTCCTGACGGCCGGCGTGTTTGCCGTCGCAGTTCTGCGAGGTCTCGGAATATGAACAGGAACATCTACCAGTTCGGGGCCGCTCTCGCCTCGGGCATCGTCTTCGGTTTTGGCCTGTCTTTATCCGGCATGCTGAACCCGGCCCGCGTCCAGGGTTTCCTCGACCTGTTCGGCGCATGGGATCCGAACCTTGCCTTCGTCCTCGGCGGCGCCGTCGTCGTCGCCTTCATCGGCATGCAGGTGATGAAGCGTATGCGGCATCCAGCCTTCGACGACAGTTTCCATGTGCCTACGAGCCGGCGGATCGACGCG
>NZ_FWER01000214.1 GCF_900169785.1 Rhizobium sullae | reverse complement strand
CGCCGCGATCGATGGTGGCGGTCGCCACGTTCCTGACGGCCGGCGTGTTTGCCGTCGCAGTTCTGCGAGGTCTCGGACTATGAACAGGAACATCTACCAGTTCGGGGCCGCTCTCGCCTCGGGCATCGTCTTCGGTTTTGGCCTGTCTTTATCCGGCATGCTGAACCCGGCCCGCGTCCAGGGCTTCCTCGACGTGTTCGGCGCATGGGATCCGAACCTTGCCTTCGTCCTCGGCGGCGCCGTCGTCGTCGCCTTCATCGGCCTGCAGGTGATGAAGCGTATGCGGCATCCAGCCTTCGACGACAGTTTCCATGTGCCTACGAGCCGGCGGATCGACGC
>NZ_FWER01000215.1 GCF_900169785.1 Rhizobium sullae | reverse complement strand
CTTGATCGGCGCGATATCGCCATCCATCGAATAGACGGATTCAAACGCGATCAGCTTCGGCGCCTTCGGATCGGCGGCCGCCAGCTTGGCTTCGAGATCGGCCACGTCGTTGTGCTTCCAGATCACCTTGCCGCACTTCGCATGGCGGATGCCCTCGATCATCGAGGCATGGTTCAGCGCGTCGGAGAAGATGATCAGCCCGGGGATTTTGGCGCCGAGCGTGCCGAGGCTTGCCCAGTTGGAGACGTAGCCGGAGGTGAAGATCAGTGCCGCTTCCTTGCCGTGCAGGTCGGCCAGCTCGCGCTCGAGCAGGA
>NZ_FWER01000217.1 GCF_900169785.1 Rhizobium sullae | reverse complement strand
TCCACTCGACCGTCAGATCTTTTTCGCGGACGTAGTCGAGAATCGCGTCGGCATTGATGGTCGCCGTTGCTCCGGCCCTCTCGTCGAAGTCGAGGACTGGGTCGATGATGGCACACTTGCAGGTCGCGGGATCGGACACCACGTACTGGACGCTCCAGGTGCGTTTGTCGAAGAAGCCCTTCACCTGCGGCCGGCGCGCGGCATGCCTCTCCAGCCAAGCTGCAGCGGAAGACGTGTCGAAGCCCCGGCTGCGTCCGAATTCAACGAACTCGTCGGCTGACATCCGACCATCAATCACCTCGCCAATGAG
>NZ_FWER01000218.1 GCF_900169785.1 Rhizobium sullae | reverse complement strand
CCACTCGACCGTCAGATCTTTTTCGCGGACGTAGTCGAGAATCGCGTCGGCATTGATGGTCGCCGTTGCTCCGGCCTTCTCGTCGAAGTCGAGGACTGGGTCGATGATGGCACACTTGCAGGTCGCGGGATCGGACACCACGTACTGGACGCTCCAGGTGCGTTTGTCGAAGAAGCCCTTCACCTGCGGCCGGCGCGCGGCATGCCTCTCCAGCCAAGCTGCAGCGGAAGAAGTGTCGAAGCCCCGGCTGCGTCCGAATTCAACGAACTCGTCGGCTGACATCCGACCATCAATCACCTCGCCAATGAG
>NZ_FWER01000219.1 GCF_900169785.1 Rhizobium sullae | reverse complement strand
GCAGGCAGCAGGTCGGGCGTGAACTGAACGCGTGAAAGCTCTGAGTCGAGATTTTTCGCCAGGCTCTTGATCGCCCGCGTCTTGGCGAGGCCGGGCAGGCCTTCGACAAGCAGATGGCCGTTGGCAAGAAGACCGAGCAGAAGACGCTCGACCATCGCCTCTTGGCCGATGATCGACGTGCCGATGCGCTGGCCGAGCTGAAGAATGTCTTCACGAGCTGACATGGTGCTCTCTACGATTGACAGGGATGGGCGCGCCGAGACATGGCGCGCCCATATCGTGCTACTTCTCGATGCCACGATCCT
>NZ_FWER01000221.1 GCF_900169785.1 Rhizobium sullae | reverse complement strand
TCGAAGCCCGTCAGGATTTCGAGGTCGGTGACGTAACGTGTGGCTTCGGTGAGCCCATAGGACCTGGCAGTGGCATCCAGTTCGAGCTTCGCGACCTGCAGGTCGATCCGGTTTCGGAGTGCTTCGGCCTCGATGGTGTCGCGCCGGACGACGGCCTTGGGTAGCGGTGGCAGGCTGTTGGGAACCTGGTAGTCCAGGTCGGAGCCCCACAGACCCATCAGCCGTGTCAGCTCCTCCTTGGCGAGACGGGCCGCCAGGCGGGCCTTCGCCGTTTCTGCGGCGAGTTCGGCGACGAACACATGTT
>NZ_FWER01000222.1 GCF_900169785.1 Rhizobium sullae | reverse complement strand
GCAGGCAGCAGGTCGGGCGTGAACTGAACGCGTGAAAGCTCTGAGTCGAGATTTTTCGCCAGGCTCTTGATCGCCCGTGTCTTCGCAAGGCCCGGCAGGCCTTCGACAAGCAGATGGCCGTTGGCAAGAAGACCGAGCAGAAGACGCTCGACCATCGCCTCTTGGCCGATGATCGACGTGCCGATGCGATGGCCGAGCTGAAGAATGTCTTCACGAGCTGACATGGCGCTCTCTACGATTGACAGGGATGGGCGCGCCGAGACATGGCGCGCCCATATCGTGCTACTTCTCGATGCCACGATCC
>NZ_FWER01000225.1 GCF_900169785.1 Rhizobium sullae | reverse complement strand
CCCTCAGACATGATGAACGGAGGCTTTTCGCACGTGTCGTGGCCGACCGCGATGATCACGTCGGACTTGTCGACGGCCTCGTGGACATGGTCACCTTTGGAAAGCGCCGCCGTGCCCATATAGAGGTCGGAGTCTTCCGCCACGACGCCCTTGCCCATTTGCGTGGCAAAGAAGGGAATGCGGGTGCGTTGCACGAAGTCGCGGATTTGGGCGATCGAGTGCTGGTCGAGGCGGCTTGCCGCCCCGCCCACCATGATCAGCGGACGCTTGGCCGCAAGGATCATTTCAACCGCGCGATCGA
>NZ_FWER01000297.1 GCF_900169785.1 Rhizobium sullae | reverse complement strand
GGCCTCGGCAGCACTGGCCATCCGCTAATCGCCGATGCCGACACAGCTCAGTTTACCGCCCATGCTCTGCAGTCGGATGGCAAGGACATCCACATCGAACAGCAAGACGGCCTGACGCTGTTTGGCAAGCTTGCCAACGGTACGGTGATCTTC
>NZ_FWER01000226.1 GCF_900169785.1 Rhizobium sullae | reverse complement strand
ATCGCTGCGACGTCCGTGCGGGGTTGACGTAAAAGACGGCGCCGCCGCGGCGGCGCATCTTGTATTCGAACTGCAGACGCGTCGCTGCGGGCGACACGTCGAGGATCGCCCGGCTCAGTCCGGACTTCTGCGCGACGTTGGTGCCCGGCTCCTCGACGGTCCCCTTGGCCGAGGCGGTCATGTTCTTCAGCTTCAGGTCCTCGAGATAGAGGACGTCGCAGCGCCTGACGACGTCGGTCGTCATCTTATGCTTCGCGTCCCGTCTGCGCCGGACGATCCTGGCCCTGAACCGCCTGAGATNCTGACGACGTCGGTCGTCATCTTATGCTTCGCGTCCCGTCTGCGCCGGACGATCCTGGCCCTGAACCGCCTGAGATCCCGCTGCGCCCGCAGACGGTTCTTCGAACCCCTCCTGCGGCGCGAGACGCGCCTGGCGAGGTTCGCCTCCCTGCGCTNCTGCGCCCGCAGACGGTTCTTCGAACCCCTCCTGCGGCGCGAGACGCGCCTGGCGAGGTTCGCCTCCCTGCGCTTCTCCTTCTCGGTCATTCTTGGCAGGTCGTAGACCGTGCCGTCGGAGAGCGCGAGCGCGTTGACCACGCCGAGGTCGCCCCCGAGCTCGACGAGATCCGGCAGGTCGAGAACGCTCGCAGGCTCGTCGACCTCACGCTCGGTCTGCACCGCGACGTACCAGTGGTCGCCGTCGGCGGAGACCGTGAC
>NZ_FWER01000241.1 GCF_900169785.1 Rhizobium sullae | reverse complement strand
TCGCACCGAACAGTTGTCGTCTGTTGAACATGGTGAGTTCCTTTCTCAATGGCCGCCGCCGCCGCTGCTTTCGGAAGCAGCGGCGACCTCGGTCTCTGCCGATGCGTTCGTCGCGCCGCCGCCGTAGATCGCCGGCGCGAGGTTGGCTTCGGCGAGCCAGAAGTCGCGCTTCGCATTGACGGAAAGCAGGGTGGCGTTGATTTTGTCGCGGGTGTCGGTCAGCAGCTCGAAGGTGTTGGTGATCATGCCGTTGTAGGTCAGCAGGGATTCNCGTTGATTTTGTCGCGGGTGTCGGTCAGCAGCTCGAAGGTGTTGGTGATCATGCCGTTGTAGGTCAGCAGGGATTCCTCTTCGACCTTGGTGCGCAGCGGCACGACGGCGTTGCGGTAGTGCCGCGCGATGTCGTAGTTCGCGCGGTAGGCCTCATAGGCGGACCGTGCTTGCGAGCGGACATTGACGGCCTTCTCGGCGAGCTGGTTTGCCGCCCGCATGTAGGCCACCTCGGCCTTGC
>NZ_FWER01000227.1 GCF_900169785.1 Rhizobium sullae | reverse complement strand
CGACGATCGAAGCTTCGTCACCAGCGTTGTCAGCGATCTGGCGAACCAGCGACTGCAGCGACTTGCGAACGATGTTGATGCCGGCTTCCTGGTCGTCGTTCACACCCTTGGACGTGATCTTGACGGAGGAACGGAGCAGGGCAACGCCGCCGCCGGGGACGATACCTTCCTGAACAGCAGCGCGCGTCGCATTGAGGGCGTCGTCGATGCGGNACGACGATCGAAGCTTCGTCACCAGCGTTGTCAGCGATCTGGCGAACCAGCGACTGCAGCGACTTGCGAACGATGTTAATGCCGGCTTCCTGGTCGTCGTTCACACCCTTGGACGTGATCTTGACGGAGGAACGAAGCAGGGCAACGCCGCCGCCGGGGACGATACCTTCCTGAACAGCAGCGCGCGTCGCATTGAGGGCGTCGTCGATGCGGTCCTTCTTTTCCTTCACTTCGACTTCCGTCGAGCCGCCGACGCGGATGACGGCAACACCACCGGCGAGCTTGGCAAGACGTTC
>NZ_FWER01000228.1 GCF_900169785.1 Rhizobium sullae | reverse complement strand
GAGCAGGCCGACGATCTCGATGCCATTCGCGATTCTTCAAGATGAAATAAGGAGAAACCTGCACTACAGGCTCAGGGGCGCCATGACAACGAAGCAAAGGAGCGCATCTATGACCATCGATCCAAAATGCTCGCGGACCGGCGATGCGTTGCTTGCCGGGGCAGGATGTCCGGTGCCACATCACAGCGACTGCGACCTCACGCTTGACAGGATAGCGGTCGATCAATGGGAAATTTCAATCCGCTCGCCCCGCGCCGATGCTTGGGTTCGTAAAGAACTATGCGAACCGTTCGGT
>NZ_FWER01000275.1 GCF_900169785.1 Rhizobium sullae | reverse complement strand
ACCAGGAGAGGCAGCGGGACTACGAACTGCAGCGTTCGATATCGACGCAGCTTTGACGAGAGCCAGGAAGGTGGCGGTTTGGGAAACCGGCAGAAGGCTTGCGGCTATGGTTACGATCCGCTGCTCTGCTCGTCCCGGCTATCGCCTGGACTAAAGCCCCAT
>NZ_FWER01000229.1 GCF_900169785.1 Rhizobium sullae | reverse complement strand
GAATGAGCAGCAGGCTCCGAAGACCGGAGATGCGTCATGATCACGATCAGGAAACTTGCTGCCGTCGCGACCCTTCCCGTTGTCTTGGCGAGCTGTGTGAGCGGAGCCGACTACGCAAAGCGCGACGCGGGCTTCAGCACCGTCGCGGCGAAGACCTCGACGGTAACCGCCCAGCAGACCGTCTGGGTACAAAATCAGCGACAGGCTCAGGCAGCCTCTGCCCAAGTCAAGACGCTTCTTGCCCGCAAGCAGGCACTCGACGCCGAAACCGCCGTCCAGATCGCCCTGCTCAACA
>NZ_FWER01000232.1 GCF_900169785.1 Rhizobium sullae | reverse complement strand
GCCGATTGTGTATCTTCCATGGCAACCACCGCGGCTTCCAACCGAAACAGCAGGCTCGCCAAAGACTGCGCGACGCCGTCGTGGAGGTCATAGGCAATCCTGCGCCGCTCCTGCTCCTGCGCGCCGATCATTGCCTCGATCAATCGCGCCAGGTCGCGCTCGCGTGCCTGGAGGTCGGATGTCAGTTGCTCGCGAAGAATGCGCTGGCTCTCTGCTGCCAGAAAGGCGGCGAGCTGATCCGTCACGATCTGGATCGCCTCACGATCCTGTTCATTCATGGGGAAGGCGAG
>NZ_FWER01000259.1 GCF_900169785.1 Rhizobium sullae | reverse complement strand
CGTCTCCAACCATTTCGACTACCAGAAAGTGGTGGTCAATCATGATATTCCCTTCCACCACATTCCCGTGACCAAGCAAAACAAGCTGCAGGCCGAAGCCAGGATCATGGACCTGGTGGAAAGCACCGGCACCGAACTCATCGTGCTTGCACGCTACATGCAGATCCTGTCTGACCGCATGTGCACCGAGATGTCCGGCAAG
>NZ_FWER01000233.1 GCF_900169785.1 Rhizobium sullae | reverse complement strand
CGTCGGCCGGTACGACGGTTTTGTTGCCAAGTATATGGGCGACGGCGTCCTCGTATACTTCGGCTATCCCCAGGCTCATGAGGAAGACGCCGAGCGGGCCGTGAGGGCCGGCCTCGCGGTCGTTGAGGCCGTCGACCGGCTGGATGCGGCAGGCGAGCACCTGGCTGTTCGGATCGGAATCGCCACTGGCCTGGTCGTGGTGGGTGACATCATCGGCACCGGCGAGGCCGAGGAATGCAGCGTCGTGGGTGAAACGCCGAACCAGGCGGCCCGCCTACAGGAGTTGGCCG
>NZ_FWER01000235.1 GCF_900169785.1 Rhizobium sullae | reverse complement strand
CAACTCCTGTAGGCGGGCCGCCTGGTTCGGCGTTTCACCCACGACGCTGCATTCCTCGGCCTCGCCGGTGCCTATGATGTCACCCACCACGACCAGGCCAGT
This sequence comes from Rhizobium sullae, assembly GCF_900169785.1. Lineage (GTDB taxonomy): Bacteria > Pseudomonadota > Alphaproteobacteria > Rhizobiales > Rhizobiaceae > Rhizobium > Rhizobium sullae. The sequence continues at coordinate 184 of NZ_FWER01000235.1, read as the reverse complement.
GGCGATTCCGATCCGAACAGCCAGGTGCTCGCCTGCCGCATCCAGCCGGTCGACGGCCTCAACGACCGCCAGGCCGGCCCTCACGGCCCGCTCGGCGTCTTCCTCGTGAGCCTGGGGATAGCCGAAGTATACGAGGACGCCGTCGCCCATATACTTGGCAACAAAACCGTCGTACCGGCCGACG
>NZ_FWER01000237.1 GCF_900169785.1 Rhizobium sullae | reverse complement strand
TCGATCGCCAGGAACAGCCAGACGGCGAAGGGCATCGAGGCCAGAACGCCGTAGACGCCGAACGGCAGAAACGGCCCGCCGCCGTCCGGAAGTTCGATGGCTGTACCAGTCGTGGGATCGACGCCAATGTTCATTGCATATTTGCCGAAGTCCATGAACGGGAAGGCACTCACGAAGAAGAATGCGAGGACGGCAAGGGCGATCAGTGTGACGATCACTGTCACGTTAAATGAGAGCTCCACCCCCCGCACGTTCAGGCCCACGAAAACGATGTAGCCGAGAAGC
>NZ_FWER01000238.1 GCF_900169785.1 Rhizobium sullae | reverse complement strand
CTTCTCGGCTACATCGTTTTCGTGGGCCTGAACGTGCGGGGGGTGGAGCTCTCATTTAACGTGACAGTGATCGTCACCCTGATCGCCCTTGCCATCCTCGCATTCTTCTTCGTGAGCGCCGTCCCGTTCATCGATTTCGGCAAATATGCAATGAACATTGGCGTCGATCCCACGACTGGTACAGCCATCGAACTTCCGGACGGCGGTGGGCCGTTTCTGCCGTTCGGCGTCTACGGCGTTCTGGCCTCGATGCCCTTCGCCGTCTGGCTGTTCCTGGCGATCGAG
>NZ_FWER01000239.1 GCF_900169785.1 Rhizobium sullae | reverse complement strand
GCTGGCGGATCGCCTCGAGGGCAAGCTGCTAAATGCCGGCGCGCTACTGCCGCTGCGCGAGGGGATCCTCGCCCTTATTTGTGACGGCGCCGATGAAGAAATTGGACTGGTCACGCTGGATGGGCTGGTGCACGCCGTGCGCAAGGTCATGGGGGAAAAAGACATCGTGGCGCTCGACAATGGCTTATACAAGATCCCGTTCGCCCAGAAGTATCGGACCAATCACCCCAATACGCTGCTGCTCGACAACACGCTCGCGACCATGGGCGCCGGCGTGCCCT
>NZ_FWER01000240.1 GCF_900169785.1 Rhizobium sullae | reverse complement strand
ATCTCGGCGGCGTTTCTGTGGAGGGAGAACTCGGCGTCCTAGGTTCGCTGGAGACCGGCATGGGCGAAGCCGAGGACGGCCACGGAGCCGAAGGCAAGCTCTCGCAAGATCAGCTTCTGACTAATCCGGACGAAGCCGTCAAATTCGTCCGTGAAACTAGGGTCGATGCGCTGGCGATTGCGATGGGCGCATCGCACGGCGCCTATAAGTTCAGCCGCAAGCCGGACGGCTCGGTGCTGGCGATGAACGTCATCGAGCAGATTCACGAGAAGCTGCCGAAT
>NZ_FWER01000244.1 GCF_900169785.1 Rhizobium sullae | reverse complement strand
GTGCTTGCGAGCGGACATTGACGGCCTTCTCGGCGAGCTGGTTTGCCGCCCGCATGTAGGCCACCTCGGCCTTGCGCATGCGGGCCTTGCCGGTGTCGAAGATCGGGATGGCGAACTCCAGCTCGACCTGAGCCGTCGTCCTTGTCTTCTTCTCGTCGTCCTCGATTTCCTGTTCGGTTTCGAAGCCCGTCAGGATTTCGAGGTCGGTGACGTAACGTGTGGCTTCGGTGAGCCCATAGGACCTGGCAGTGG
>NZ_FWER01000245.1 GCF_900169785.1 Rhizobium sullae | reverse complement strand
CATCATCGAGCCTGTAACCGGGCCGTCCAATTTCGCGGAGCTTATTGCCGAGTGGAAGAAGGAGCCTCCGCTCGGGCCCGAAGACCAGTTCCCGGATATTGAGGATATGCCTGCAAAGCCGGAGAACATTTTTTGAACGGGTACTTGCTTGATACGAACATCATCAGCGACATCATACGCAATCCCTTCGGACCGGCGGCTCGCCGCATCGAAGAGATCGATCCCAAAGAGATTTGCACCAGCATCATCG
>NZ_FWER01000246.1 GCF_900169785.1 Rhizobium sullae | reverse complement strand
CATCATCGAGCCTGTAACCGGGCCGTCCAATTTCGCGGAGCTTATTGCCGAGTGGAAGAAGGAGCCTCCGCTCGGGCCTGAAGACCAGTTCCCGGATATTGAGGATATGCCTGCAAAGCCGGAGAACATTTTTTGAACGGGTACTTGCTTGATACGAACATCATCAGCGACATAATACGCAATCCCTTCGGACCGGCGGCTCGCCGCATCGAAGAGATCGATCCCAAAGAGATTTGCACCAGCATCATCG
>NZ_FWER01000247.1 GCF_900169785.1 Rhizobium sullae | reverse complement strand
CGGTAATTTTGTCGGCGCGGCAGCTTAATGGCCGTTGACGTTCCTGCCGAAAAGATCATAATTCGGCCAAATGACGGTTTAGTACCGTCATATCGTAATTAAAACGTCAGGGGGTTTGTTATGCCGCAATCTGATAAACGTCGGAAGCGCATCAAGGGGTCCGACCTCTTTGTCGCGGTCCTTGAGAAAATGGGCGCCGAGCGCATCTACTACGTCCCCGGCGAGGAAATCCTCGACATCATGGAGT
>NZ_FWER01000248.1 GCF_900169785.1 Rhizobium sullae | reverse complement strand
CACTCGTCGTCAACAAGCTGCGCGGCGGCCTGAAGATCGCTGCCGTCAAGGCTCCGGGCTTCGGCGACCGCCGCAAAGCCATGCTCGAGGACATCGCCATCCTGACGGGCGGCACGGTGATCTCCGAAGACCTCGGCATCAAGCTCGAGTCCGTTACCCTCGACATGCTCGGTCGCACCAAGAAGGTTTCGATCTCCAAGGAAAACACCACGATCGTCGACGGCGCCGGCGCCAAGTCGGACATCGA
>NZ_FWER01000269.1 GCF_900169785.1 Rhizobium sullae | reverse complement strand
CGAGATACCTGGCGTCGAACTCGTAGGCGCGCATCGCGCCGACCGGAATGTCGATGCTCACCTCCGGCCATCGCGCTTCCGGCCGCACCCAGCCACCGTCTGTACATGTCACTTCGAAATCGTAGCCATGCATGTGGATCGGGTGGTTCGTCATCGTCAGGTTGCCGACGCGGAC
>NZ_FWER01000249.1 GCF_900169785.1 Rhizobium sullae | reverse complement strand
CGATCCGCCAGATAGCCGACAACTCATCGATCGACGGTGGCGTCGTGGTCGCGAAGGTCCTCGAGGGCAGCGGCAACCTTGGCTACGATGCCGACAGGAAGATCTATACTGACATGTTTGCTGCAGGCATCGTCGATCCGACCAAGGTCGTTCGCGTCGCGCTTGAAAATGCGGTTTCCGTTGCAAGCGTGCTGCTACTAACGGAAGCGACGATGACGGAAATACCCGAAGAACCAAAGAA
>NZ_FWER01000250.1 GCF_900169785.1 Rhizobium sullae | reverse complement strand
GAAGCTCTCCGGCGGCGTGGCGGTCGTCAAGGTCGGAGCTGCCACTGAGGCGGAGATGAAGACGAAGAAGGAAGCACTCGACGATGCCATCAATGCGACCAAGGCTGCGGTGGCCGAAGGCATTCTGCCAGGAGGCGGGATCGGGTTGTTGCGCTGCTCTGATGCGCTCACGCAAGAAGAGGCCCGATGCGAGGGGGACGAACGAACCGGCGTGCAAATCCTCAAACGCGCGCTCGAA
>NZ_FWER01000251.1 GCF_900169785.1 Rhizobium sullae | reverse complement strand
GCGATACCCAAAGCCGCCAGGCGATTGCTGGTCAGGCTGCTGAAGAAGCAAGGCCTGACGCCGAAGCGGATCGTCACCGACAAATTGCGCTCATATGGTGCTGCAAGACGGGAGGTGATGCCCGCCGTCGAACATCGATCGCACAAGGGCCTGAACAACCGGGCCGAGAATTCTCACGTGCCGCTTCGAAAACGGGAGCGGATGATGCAGGGATTTCGATCCGTCGGCGGCTTGCA
>NZ_FWER01000254.1 GCF_900169785.1 Rhizobium sullae | reverse complement strand
CGTGGCCTTGGCTTTATCGCCAGGTTCGCCGATGGCCATTTTTTCAGCGTGGCCGCCGGCATGATTGCCGGCAGCCAAGGCTGGGGTTGCGAAGGCGGCCAGCGCCAGTGCCAATACAAAGTTCTTCATGGGTAAATCCTTTTCCTGATGTGGAAGATGGAGCCTCAGCCGTTTGTCGGCTTCGGGGTGATGTGCGTCTTCGCGTCCTTGGCCTTGGTCGCCG
>NZ_FWER01000256.1 GCF_900169785.1 Rhizobium sullae | reverse complement strand
AGTGGCGGTCATTCTCTGCTCACCGTGATGGGCTGATCTGTTATGCCGCCAGTCCTGCGGCCTGCGGGATATCTTGGGGTTGTCTCCGGTACGCTTCCCCGCTGACCATCAGCTTCCAGGCGATCCGGGCGATCTTGTTGGCCATATGTGGACGGCTCCCACTTGCAAGTGTTTTCTGCAGATAATTTTGATCGGATCGCTTGCTTCCATATGTGCGGC
>NZ_FWER01000257.1 GCF_900169785.1 Rhizobium sullae | reverse complement strand
GTTGTCTTGGCGAGCTGTGTGAGCGGAGCCGACTACGCAAAGCGCGACGCGGGCTTCAGCACCGTCGCGGCGAAAACCTCGACGGTAACCGCCCAGCAGACCGTCTGGGTTCAAAATCAGCAACAGGCTCAGGCAGCCTCGGCCCAAGTCAAGACGCTTCTTGCCCGCAAGCAGGCACTCGACGCCGAAACCGCCGTCCAGATCGCCCTGCTCAACAAC
>NZ_FWER01000262.1 GCF_900169785.1 Rhizobium sullae | reverse complement strand
CCAATGACCGGGAACGGCACGATCTTCGACAGACGGAGGTCTCTCGCTTATAGATATCGCATCCTTGATCTGGCCCAATCCACTCCGTTTGATGCTGGCGTGCCGGGAACGACGGATTGTTCTTCTTGCCCTAAGGTGTTCAAGCAATTCCTTTTTCAGCACCCCGCGGGCCTGAATGTACAGGCTGCGATAGATCG
>NZ_FWER01000263.1 GCF_900169785.1 Rhizobium sullae | reverse complement strand
GATGTTTTAATCGCCGAAAGACTGTCCGGGATTTACCGGAATCGCTGTCCGCGAATTAGCGGAAATGCTGTCCCGGAGGCGATGTCACGTTGTTTGATCAAGGTCGGAACAAGGCGCTTATGTGAGACGTCAGGCGGTTGCGCCGGTCACGGCTTTCCACTGCGCCATTGAGCGGATCCGATGGATGTGGATGGCGA
>NZ_FWER01000264.1 GCF_900169785.1 Rhizobium sullae | reverse complement strand
GTTCTCGGGGCCACCCAATGGCTGAGCGACGTCCATATCCAAAGGGATTACCGGTTGCTGGAGCAGGACCTGCAGGAGGCCCAGCCAGCGCTCGCCGCCCGAACGCGGCTGGTGGATGCGTCACTCTCCCATCTACTGCGCACTCATGACGTGGACGTGCAAAGTACGTTGCTGTCCATCTATCATCAAAAC
>NZ_FWER01000266.1 GCF_900169785.1 Rhizobium sullae | reverse complement strand
TCGCAGGCTCGTCGACCTCACGCTCGGTCTGCACCGCGACGTACCAGTGGTCGCCGTCGGCGGAGACCGTGACGTTCTTCACCTCGCCGAGGAAGGGCCGATGGAGAACCAGCTTCACCCAGCCCGCCTTCGGCAGCAGGATTCCCTTCTCACCGAAGGAGATCTGCTTCGGGTCTGGGAAGCGGAA
>NZ_FWER01000277.1 GCF_900169785.1 Rhizobium sullae | reverse complement strand
CACTCTATGTTCTGCCGACGGATGAGGAACTGATGATCGCGCGCCATACGCTTGCGCTCATCACAACGTCCTGAAAGCTGCATTCATAAGAGGAGACATCGAGTTTGGCGTGATCACACAGTCGGCCGCAGCCTTCGCGATGCTCGTAGGCGCGTTC
>NZ_FWER01000267.1 GCF_900169785.1 Rhizobium sullae | reverse complement strand
TCGGGGCCACCCAATGGCTGAGCGACGTCCATATCCAAAGGGATTACCGGTTGCTGGAGCAGGACCTGCAGGAGACCCAGCCAGCGCTCGCCGCCCGAACGCGGCTGGTGAATGCGTCACTCTCCCATCTACTGCGCACTCATGACGTGGACGTGCAAAGTACGTTGCTGTCCATCTATCATCAAAA
>NZ_FWER01000268.1 GCF_900169785.1 Rhizobium sullae | reverse complement strand
CGAGGGTCTCCTCCCGGCGCTTTTCCGCGTCGCTCATGCGCGGCAGGTCGTAGACCGCGCCGTCCGACAGCGCCAGCACGTTGACGACGCCGAGGTCGCCGCCGAGTTCGATCCCGTCGCGGACGCTCGGCTCGGCCACCTCCCGCTCCACCTGGATCGAGGCGTACCAGTGGTCGCCGCNTCATGCGCGGCAGGTCGTAGACCGCGCCGTCCGACAGCGCCAGCACGTTGACGACGCCGAGGTCGCCGCCGAGGTCGATCCCGTCGCGGACGCTCGGCTCGGCCACCTCCCGCTCCACCTGGATCGAGGCGTACCAGTGGTCGCCGCTGAGCGAGACTGTGACGTTCTTCACCGTCCCAACGAC
>NZ_FWER01000270.1 GCF_900169785.1 Rhizobium sullae | reverse complement strand
AGGTCGACGTCCACCAGCCGCATCTGTCGCAGCACCTGACGGTGCTGCGCGGCTCGGGCATCGTCGAAACCCGTCGGGAGGGAAAACAGATCTTTTACCGCCTGACGGAAGAGAAGGCCGCGCAATTGGTGGCCGCGCTCTATGACATCTTCTGCGCGAAGGAAGACAAATGAGNGCCTGACGGAAGAGAAGGCCGCGCAATTGGTGGCCGCGCTCTATGACATCTTCTGCGCGAAGGAAGACAAATGAGCACTTACCTCCCACCTCTGCTCGGCGGCATGCTGATCGGCGCATCGGCCGTCATGCTTCTGCTCCTCAACGGCCGGATTG
>NZ_FWER01000272.1 GCF_900169785.1 Rhizobium sullae | reverse complement strand
CGCAATCCCTTCGGACCGGCGGCTCGCCGCATCGAAGAGATCGATCCCAAAGAGATTTGCACCAGCATCATCGTCGCAGCGGAGTTGCGATACGGTTGCGCAAAAAAGGGATCAGCCAAGCTACTGGCCAAGGTCGAAAGCGTGCTCGAAACGCTTCCCATACTGCCCAT
>NZ_FWER01000274.1 GCF_900169785.1 Rhizobium sullae | reverse complement strand
CGCGGCGGGCGCCCGCCGGAGCCGGAAGCCAACGGCAAGCGCTACCTCAAGTTTCCCCTCGATACATTACAGGGAGCAGCATGGGAATGAGTACCGACCTTAAGGCAATGATGAAGGCGCGGCTTTCCCCCGCCGAAATGGCCAACCGGGCCGGAGAAGTCGC
>NZ_FWER01000276.1 GCF_900169785.1 Rhizobium sullae | reverse complement strand
TGCTATGTGGATCATGGTTTCCGTACGATAACGTACCAATGCGCGAGGAGTTGAGGTGGACCGCACAGCCACGTGCAAGGGGTAAAGCACGGTTACAGGAGAGCTTGGCCGCACGATCCATTCCGCTGAACATTGGAGAAGGTCAGAGGTTCCTAGTCGCTT
>NZ_FWER01000282.1 GCF_900169785.1 Rhizobium sullae | reverse complement strand
GAGCACGGTCACGCCAAGCCCGGCATGCGCCAGTGCCGTGCCGAAGGCCGAGCGCGGCAGACCAGTGAGCCTCTTCCAGACGACATGCGCCTTAACCTTGCCGATGCCGGCGCGATACCAGAGATCGGCAACGGCGCCGAAGACGAGGAACAGCCC
>NZ_FWER01000283.1 GCF_900169785.1 Rhizobium sullae | reverse complement strand
GATCAGCATCACATAGCGCGAGTGACGCTCGACCAGCGTTGCTATGTAGCTGTTCCCGGATCCACCGATAAGGTCACCCTCCCAATGACCGGGAACGGCACGATCTTCGACAGACGGAGGTCTCTCGCTTATAGATATCGCATCCTTGATCTGGC
>NZ_FWER01000288.1 GCF_900169785.1 Rhizobium sullae | reverse complement strand
ACGTGCGCTCGCGATGGCGACGGACCGGGGCATTCTCGTCGACAAGATCCTCGCGGGCTATGGCACGGCTGCCGCTCAGGTCTTGCCGAACGGCCTGCCCGGTACCTCGGCGAAACTGCTGCCTGAGGCTCCAAACTACGAAGAGGCAAAAGCC
>NZ_FWER01000292.1 GCF_900169785.1 Rhizobium sullae | reverse complement strand
GCCGCACTTGAAGATTCCGACAAGACGATCGGCGAAGACGCGATCCGCGAGCTGATGGCCCAGGTCGACGCCTACATTCCGACGCCGGAGCGTCCGATCGACCAGCCGTTCCTGATGCCGATCGAAGACGTGTTCTCGATCTCGGGCCGCGGC
>NZ_FWER01000298.1 GCF_900169785.1 Rhizobium sullae | reverse complement strand
GGGTCACGACATTCCGACCTTCATCGGTGCGGACAAGTCGAAGGTCGCCGAGAAGATCAGGAAGCTGCAGCCGGACTACATGCCCATGGGCACCAAGGGCATGGCCGACATGGGCGAAATGGAAATGCCCATTCCCGAGAACACCGTTCCGA
>NZ_FWER01000300.1 GCF_900169785.1 Rhizobium sullae | reverse complement strand
GACCGGGTGCGCAAGCTGCGAACGCTGCTCGATCAGCGCGGCATTCCGCATATGCCGAACCCGAGCCATATCGTACCGGTGGTGGTCGGCGATGCGGCGAAGTGCAAATGGATCTCCGATATCCTGCTCGACAATTTCGGCGTCTATGTCCA
>NZ_FWER01000301.1 GCF_900169785.1 Rhizobium sullae | reverse complement strand
GGGCTGTTCCTCGTCTTCGGCGCCGTTGCCGATCTCTGGTATCGCGCCGGCATCGGCAAGGTTAAGGCGCATGTCGTGTGGAAGAGGCTCACTGGTCTGCCGCGCTCGGCCTTCGGCACGGCACTGGCGCATGCCGGGCTTGGCGTGACCGT
>NZ_FWER01000302.1 GCF_900169785.1 Rhizobium sullae | reverse complement strand
AAAATCACGAACAACCGCAGAGTCGGCCATCGAGATTGTCGAGCGAGGAGGGTGTTTGGCCTACGAGCGGCTATCCTCGCTGTCATCAAACGGCACTCCTCTGCTGAAGGAGTTGTCGGTATCGATCCCGCTCGGGACCCTCGTGTTGCTCA
>NZ_FWER01000303.1 GCF_900169785.1 Rhizobium sullae | reverse complement strand
TGCCGCTGCCCTCGAGGACCTTCGCGACCACGACGCCACCGTCGATCGATGAGTTGTCGGCTATCTGGCGGATCGGGACTTCGAGCGCGCGTTTGAGGATTTGCACGCCGGTTCGTTCGTCCCCCTCGCATCGGGCCTCTTCTTGCGTGAGC
>NZ_FWER01000304.1 GCF_900169785.1 Rhizobium sullae | reverse complement strand
TGAACCTGCCGCGGGCCGGGCAGTTGATAAAGCGACTGGAGGCCGCCGGCATTAATCTTGCATCCGTGACCGACGTGGTGCTGACCCACATGCACATGGACCACGTTGGCGGGCTGCTCGTCGACGGGGTGAAGGAACGGCTGAATCCGGA
>NZ_FWER01000306.1 GCF_900169785.1 Rhizobium sullae | reverse complement strand
TCCTTCTTCGTCTTCATCTCCGCCTCAGTGGCAGCTCCGACCTTGACGACCGCCACGCCGCCGGAGAGCTTCGCCAGGCGCTCCTGAAGTTTTTCCTTGTCGTAATCGCTCTTAGTCTCTGCAATCTCGCGGCGAAGCTGCTCCACGCGC
>NZ_FWER01000308.1 GCF_900169785.1 Rhizobium sullae | reverse complement strand
CCTGACGGAAGAGAAGGCCGCGCAATTGGTGGCCGCGCTCTATGACATCTTCTGCGCGAAGGAAGACAAATGAGCGCTTACCTCCCACCTCTGCTCGGCGGCATGCTGATCGGCGCATCGGCCGTCATGCTTCTGCTCCTCAACGGCC
>NZ_FWER01000310.1 GCF_900169785.1 Rhizobium sullae | reverse complement strand
TCCTTCGGTGAGAAGGGAATCCTGCTGCCGAAGGCGGGCTGGGTGAAGCTGGTTCTCCATCGGCCCTTCCTCGGCGTGGTCAACGCGCTCGCGCTCTCCGACGGCACGGTCTACGACCTGCCAAGAATGACCGAGAAGGAGAAGCG
>NZ_FWER01000311.1 GCF_900169785.1 Rhizobium sullae | reverse complement strand
CAGGAGAGGCAGCGGGACTACGAACTGCAGCGTTCGATATCGACGCAGCTTTGACGAGAGCCAGGAAGGTGGCGGTCGGGGAGACCGGCAGAAGGCTTGCGGCTATGGTTACGATCCGCTGCTCTGCTCGTCCCGGCTATCGCC
>NZ_FWER01000315.1 GCF_900169785.1 Rhizobium sullae | reverse complement strand
GACCGAAGACATCATTTGCAATCGTAAAGGCCTTCAAGAACTCCGATCGTCCTGCCAACGTCTCGCTTACGATGAATTGCAGGAACCTTCGGCCTCGCTCCGTCGAATGAAATTCCCCGCTTGAA
>NZ_FWER01000316.1 GCF_900169785.1 Rhizobium sullae | reverse complement strand
GATGTGGATGGCGAGGGCTGAGTTTTTCTGGTGCGGGGGGACGAAGAGATTTCGGAGTGCCGAAAAGATCGATATGAACCGTTGCAAGCCGCCGACGGATCGAAATCCCTGCATCATCCGCTC